>JALOTL010000021.1 GCA_025457915.1 Spirochaetota bacterium
ATCACTCCGCCCATGGCGTCCGATCCGTAGAGGGTGCTCTGGGAACCCCTGATTATTTCCACCCTCTCAACGTTGTCCGTTGTGAGCCCCGCAAGATCGAATCCCTTGTCTGCGGATGAAGGGTCGTTTACCTTGACGCCGTCTATGAGGACGACGACGCTGGTATGGTCGGATCCCCTTATAGACGCAAAGGTGCTTCCGCCGAATGAGGAGTTTCTCGTCACCGAAAGTCCTGGAACATCTTCAAGGAGTTCGCTTATTTCTCTCCTGCCTTTTCTTTCAATGTCCTCCGAGCTGATTACTGTGACGGAAGAGCCGGTCTCCCTCCTGTTGATTTCGGATTTTGTGGCGGTGATTACGATTTCCCCGTTTTTAGCGTAATCCGGCTTCCTGCTCACCGGAGATTCCGCGGCTTTTTCTTCCGGTTTTTTTATCTCGGCCTTTTTTTCATCCGGTTTGACTTCAGTGGTTTCATTTTTTTCTTCTTGGGCGGGCGCGGGAACGCCAGATGCGGACAGTAAGAACAGAACCGTAAGAGAGGAACAAAAATATCTAAGCATTAAAAAATACCCCCAAGATTTATCGACGGGTGCTCCCGTCATAACCTGCATGCGGGGGATATCGTTGCGGATGAAGTCCTGAAAACAAAAAACACGCGCGAGGCGTGTAATTGGCAATCAGTCGTTTGATTACTGAATCCCATCCTCGAGGATACCCCAGTTGTTTGGAAGATCTGGCTTATCGGAATCTCTCCGTATCACAGTTGCGGGACAGCGCGGGAATCTCACCCGACTTCCTCCAGTTGATGAAAAAGAACAAGTTACCCGGACATGAAAACCCGGCACAAGTTTTTGTCAAATATATTTCAATGGATTTATTTAATCTTTATGTATTCGATTTCGCCCGTTGATTCTTCATTTTTCGGAGAATAGAGGCAATAAACTCCTCTTTGTTTCAATTCCTGAATGACCGATGCTTCAATCCTGGTTGTTATCATCTCGCCGTCTATGTAAAGCGAGGCAAATCTTCCGTCTTCGCTTTTTAAGGTATAGGTATGCCATTCGCCTGTTTTCACGGGAACGGTCCTGCCGGAGGATTCAACGGTCTGTGGCATGAGTTTTACGTAAAAAGAAAGCCCGTTCCCCATGCCGTATGCCAGGATGACAAGGGAGCCCCCGCCGGTAAGCCTCGCCCTGGATGATATCGTAAAAGACCTCGTTGTGCCGTGCCTTACAAAAAGGCCAGCCGATCCGGCCCTGGAAGAATTTATCACGGCCGTTTTTTTGCCTGATCTTGAGGCGAACCCGATCGCCGACCTGTCTGATCCCTGGATGTGTGCCCAGTTTTTCGGGGTATTCGAATCCTCCCACTCATCGAATGTCTCTTCAATGGTCCATTTATCCGCGGCTTCCTCGGTTTTGTATTTCGAGATGTCAAGAGGTTTTAGGAATTTGCCGAATATCCACCCCTTCAGGCCCCCCAGCGTGGAAACCCTGTACCAGTAATCCCTCCTGTCGCCTATCTGCGTGGTATCCATGGATTTTTCCAGCTGTATGAGGATTTCATCCCTGGCGATTTTACCTACCAGTTTCCCATCTGTCCCGGGGGAGTTCCTCATATTGACGTTGTTCGCGTCGGAGATGTAAAGCTTGCCGGTTTCAGGGCTTGTCGGGTATCTGCCGACATAGCTTATAATTATGTTCCATACCTGGTCCTTCTTGTCCACTACGTTGAGGTTTTCCTTCTGGAGGCCGTCGAAAATCATCCTGGCGAGCTGGGCTATGTAGTTTGTATTCGGGTATCTCGTGTAAAAATTAACAATCGAGGAGAGGAGCTTCTCCGGTTCGGTTCTTTCGGTTTTCTGGACCTCTTCGAAGTCAAGGTCTTCTATGAGTCCGCTGCCCTTGTATTTTGAGATGAACTCCTCGTAGAACCTTCCCCTTGACGCGATCCTGCTTTTTTTTCTTGAGTACACAAGGGCAAGGTCGCCCCCGGTTTTCTTGTTTATATCGGACAGCTTTTCGCTTATTTTTTTTGACGAGTTGTTGAAATCAGCCGTGCCTTTTTTTTCAAGGGACGCCGATGTGAGCTCATCCTCGAATTTTTTTTCCAGTTTCAGGGCCAGTCCGTTCAGGGATCTGCACCTGTAATAATAGATTTTTTCTGACCTTTCATAGTCGGAAACCTGGGACAGTCTGTTCAGCTCGACGATTGCGTCGAGATAGTCCTGGTCCTCGTATTCATTTATAGCGGATTCCAGGTCGTCGGATTTAAAGACATTGATTGCGGTAACTGCTCCGACCGTGGCGATAATCGCAATTGTCAGAAATATGAAAAATTTTCTCGCGTTGTCAGTGAAAAAAGCCGTCCTTTTCTTCAATTTATAAAGCCTCCTTTATCAAAGAGCTGTCTCCTTTTACCATGAATTCAAGAAGTTTGTGGCCTTCAATGAATGCCCCGGTTTCCCGCGCCGCTTTTTCTGAAAAGGCGGCTGCAGGCCTTTTTTTCAGGCCGCCTTTCCATCCGGCTGTTTTATGAATTGCAAACGGCACTGGTTCGCCTGAATGGGTCCTTAAACTTAACGGGGTGGGATGGTCCGGCATGACCAGTATGGTGCATGACCACCGGTCCGCGACGCGTTGAAGGACCCTGCCGACGACTCTGCTGTCGAAGTCCTCGATGGCCTTGATCTTGTGTTCGAGGTCGCCCTCATGGCCTGATTCGTCCGGGGATTCAACATGAAGGATCACCAGGTCCGCTTCATCCAGGACCGACACGAGCGCATCGGCCTTTCCCTCGTAATTCGTGTCTAGGTATCCTGTGGCGCCGTCAACATGCAGAGATTTCATGCCGGCGGCTTTTCCTATTCCGTGTATCAGATCTACTGCCGATATTGTGTATCCCTTCAATCCGAATTTTTCAATTATGGGTTTCATTGCAGGCTTCTTTCCGCCTCCCCAGATCCAGAGGGATTCTGGATCGCCCCTGTATTTTTTTCTCGCGTAAGCGACGGCACCGGATGAGGATATTATTGTTTTTGATTTATCCATGATGCTTATCAGCAGGTCGGACCCTTTGCCCGAGGGAAGGTAACCGGAGGCATTCCTGCCCTGTATGTCATGCGGGGGAGTGGAGACGGTTATTTCATCATAGGGATATCCCCGCCAGATCATCAGGTTCCTGTATGATACCCCTGGATAAAATTCAATACCGTCTATTCTGACGGCTCTGGATATTTCATCGATCAATATTTTAGAGAATTCGGATGAGATATGGCCCGCGCTGAAATCCTCCATGATGCCGTTTTTTATCGTTACGGTGTTTACCCTGAACGCCGCATCGCTTCCGGCGAGATCTATTCCCATATTGATGGCCTCGAGAGGGGCCCTGCCGGTGTAGTAGTTCCTCGGGTCATAACCGAATATGGACAGGTTCGCGGTATCGCTGCCGGGCTGCATTCCCTCGGGTACGGTCCTTGAAAGCCCCGCGATCCCGTTTTTCGCGATGAAATCCATGTTAGGGGTTTTTGCGTACTCGAGCGGCGTCATTCCACCGAGGGACGGCACCGGATAATCGGCCATGCCGTCTCCGATAAGGATTATGTATTTTTCTTTATTTTTCATTTTTTTCGGAATATGCAAATATCATCTTACCGATTATAATTGTCAATTTTTCTATTTTTACAGTCATATTTTTTTCTCTGCGGTTAAATAATGATTCCCGGATCTGACGGTATTATATCATTGCGTTATGAATGGAAAACCTTGCTGGTGCGTAATCAAGTGATGAGCGGAGAAAACGATATTAATACTGCCGATTAAATATATTTAATTTCTCAATAATTTTACCTGAAAATTTTACATTGAAACCGGCGGTTTAAAAACCGCTTGAATTAAAACGCGGGATGATTTTAGATTTTCCGGAAAAACAACCGGCCATGGAGCTGATGCCATAATGAAAATTTCAGTGTCAATTGCCCAGATTTCCGTCAGTAATTCAAGTCCGGAGGATAACCTTTCGAAGGCCGCCCTGCTGGCGGGTGAGGCTTCGCGGAGGGGCAGCGATGTCATATGCTTCCCGGAGATGTGGACCACGGGATTCAACTGGGAGAACAACAGGCGGATTGCTGCGGAACATGAAAAAATCGCGGATGCCGTGGGCGAGCTGGCAAGGAAAAATTCGATATGGATCAACGGATCGATGCTGTCCGCCGTCGGGGACGGCGGTGTTTCCAACACGTCGATCCTTTTCAATCCGGAAGGAGGCAGGTCCGGCGCATACAGCAAAGTGCATCTTTTCAGCCTCATTCATGAAGACAGACACATGGTCCCGGGCAATTCTGTCTGCGTTGTGGACGCTCCATGGGGAAGGACCGGCCTGGCGATATGCTATGATATAAGGTTTCCCGAGCTTTTCCGGACCTACGCTCTCAGGGGCGTGAAAATAGTTTTTTTCTCGGCCGCCTTTCCCCATCCGAGGCTGGACCACTGGCAGATCCTGTTGAGGGCCAGGGCAATAGAGAACCAGATGTTCATCATCGGGACGAACCAGGTAGGTAGCGAAGATCTCGGTCCCGCCGGGAAGGTGACGTATTTCGGCCATTCGTCAATAATAGATCCGCGCGGCAGGACCGTCATCGAGGCGGATGAAACCGGAGAGACGCTGATTACAGGGGTTATAGATATGGACATCGTCGATGAAATACGGGGAGAAATGAGGGTGATTGAAGACCGGAGACCGGATGTCTATGGGCTTTGAGTACGGCCCGGATCAAAGGCCGGAAAGGGTCAGGTCCTGTCGTGAACCCAGCTTGAACCGTCAGTATAGAACTCCTTTTTCCATATGGGGACCCTTTTTTTTATCTGGTCGATTATATACATGCAGGCCTGGAAGGATTCGGCCCTGTGGGGTGAAGCCACGCATATGAAAATGCTGGCTTCGCCGATTTCTATCCTGCCTGTCCTGTGTGCCACCGTGCAGGAGCTTATTTTCCAGTTTAAAGCGGCCTCGTCTGAAATTTTTTCAAGCTCCTTCCTGGCCATACCGTCGTAGGACTCATATTCAAGATATGTGACCGTCCTGTTATTGGAGTTTTTTCTGGGCCTGCCTGTGAAGCTCACGATGGAGCCGTCTTCATCGGTTCCGCATTCCGCGAGGTGCATACCTGTATCGATCGGCTCCTTCTGTATGGAGATGGATTTCATATTCATCCGCCGCTTACCGGTGGAAAAATTGCCAGGATATCTCCGTCGGAAAGAATGGTTTCACCGGAACCGTATTCTTCGTTTACCGCGAAAAGCACGGCCGTAATGTCATATGCATGTCCCGCGCATTTAAGTATCATCCTGAAAACGCTTTCTGCGGTAATGCCGTCTGAAACTATGAGTTCCTTTTCGTCAAATCCCAGGGCATCCCTCAGACCCGCGAAAATCTTCACCCTGATTTTCATGAGAAAATTCAATTGCTCCGCTTGTATCTTTTGTAAAGAAAAACGTAGTGCTTTATGTACGGCTGGAAAATTTCATCGAAGGATGATACGTCGACGCCCTTGGGCTCCCTGAGGATGCTCATAAGGTTCGTCTTGGTAATATCTTCCTCGCATGTATCTATAATAACCTTGAAGCGCTTGATGACCTCCCTGTCGACGGCATCGGAAGACAGCTTGTTCATCTCCATATACAGGCGGAGAAGGTTCGTCTTTTTTTTCCTTTTTTTGCTCTTAAGATCGGATGAAGGAGTCGAAACAACCGCCGATCTTGCAGGTTTTTTCGCTGTCCTGGATTTGGACTTAACAGCCATAAAATTCCCCCACTTTATGAATCATCGGCGATGTTAGAATATACTGTGTGTCTGTAAACACAATTTTGGAAAAAAAAGAACAAGTAAATCCATGAAAAAGTCTTCTTAAATCGTCAATTGCTGATAATCCCAAGGGTTGCAGTTTTTTTATTCGATGCCGAGTATCTTTTTCAAACCTTAAAAAATCTATTATTTCCCGCCGGAATGCTGATCGTTCGGCATTTAAAGACCAAAAAATGAAGTCTTTTGATAAACTTGCGCGCTCTTCCTGCCGATATATATTGAAATATCTCTTTTCCAGAGGTTAATATGAAGTGTTCAAAATGCGGCATGATATTGAATAATCTCAATCATTATTATATTCCCCAGAAAAACAAGAAGGAAGGATTGAGATATTGCTTCAAATGCGCAAGGGAGGAACACGTGGTCACACTCGTGTAACGCCGGTGTGTTTGAAGTATGCGCGGTATCAATTCAGGAACCCGTGAAATATTTGCTTGATTTTATTTCTTCGAATTAATTATTCTGCAGATTCCCCTATTGTCAGTTTTTTCTCCCGGAGACCTATGGCAAGAATCCTGTTGTTTTCATTTTTATTGCCGCTCAATTTTTCCTGCGTCAAGGAAAACGGAACACCGGCTCCCGGTAAAATCGCCAGGGTGGTTTCGCTTTCCCCGTCCGTAACAAGGATGATGATCGACCTGGGATGCGCGGACCTTGTTGTCGGAATAACGACCTATCAGCCCCTTGTGCGTGGCGCCGAAACGGTAGGCACGCTTCTGCGTCCGTCCCCGGAGAGGATTATGAGGCTGAAGCCTGACGTGATATTTTATTCCGAAGAGGACTCCGTCGTCCAGGAGTTTGAATGCCTGACGGGCATGAATACGCACCGTTTCAAAAAAAACGGCGGGTTCGGGGACATCCGCGATAATTATCTGACCCTCGCCGGAATGACAGGGAGAAGCGATGCGGCAGCGATAAAAATAAGGAAGTATGAAGCAGACCTGGATGCGGCAAGGCCGGCGCGATCCAGGGGAAGCCTCGCCCTTTTCGTTTCGCCCCGGCCGCTCGTGGCCGTATCTGGGAAGTCATATATCGGATCCATAATCAGGGACGCCGGAGGCGTCAACGTCTATGAGCGGCTCGGGATACCTTATTCCCCGGTGACCCTGGAATCCCTGGCGAGGATGAATCCAGGGATAATAATAGTGGTTGCGGGAGACGCGGGCGAGAGAGCGGAATACGATCGCGTTTTTTCTGGGCCGGGCCTGTCCGGAATGCGGATATTCCAGGTCGGACCGGAAAGCATTTCGCACTATACTCCGGCCGATTACGTTGAATCGGTGCGGATAATTTCAGGTATATTGAATAAAATATGAAACAGGCGGTCAGAACAACGCTCTTCGTGGCGTCAGGTTTTATTGTTGCTGTAGCATTCCTCTCGCTGGGGAGCGAATTGATCACGCCGGGGAATATTTTTTCCTCGTTGACCGGATCGGGCAGCGAAATCGACAGGTCGATAGTCCTCGGCATAAGGCTGCCGAGGCTCATCATGGCCGCCGTCCTCGGCGCATCGCTTGCCGTAAGCGGGGCCGTGTTCCAGTCGCTTCTCAGGAACCCCCTTGCGGACCCTTATATAATAGGGGTTTCGAGCGGGGCGGCCCTCGGCGCCACAGTTGCAATCGTGCTGTCGCTCGCATATCCCCTTGTCGTCCTTTCGTCTTTCATCGGCAGCGGCGCGGCGATAACGGCCGTCCACCTTGTATCCAGGAGGCTGAGGATGGGCAGCGCGACCCTGATCCTGGCCGGCATTTCCGTGAGCTTCATTTTTTCATCCTCCGTGTTTCTCATATACTCGCTTACCAGCTCTGAAAAGGTTCACAAGTCGCTGATGTGGATGATGGGCGATCTCTCGATGTCCAGGCCGGATCTTCTCGCGGCTGTTTCCGGGGCCTCGGTGATTTTGATGTCCGTTGCGTGGATTTTTCACCGGCAGCTCAATATCCTGTCCTTCGGCCGGTCTTTTGCGAGAAGCCACGGCGTTCCGGGTTCCTCGCTCAATACGCTTTTCTGGACGGCCTCTCTTCTCGCTGCGGTTTCCGTTACGGCCGGTGGGATCATCGGTTTCGTGGGCCTTATAGTTCCGCACGCGGCCAGGGCGCTTTTCGGTCCGGACCACGTCAAGCTGCTTCCCGCATCCGCTTTCGGCGGGGCCGCATTCCTGGTTATGGCAGATGCAATAGGCAGAAGCATCGCTCCGCCTTATGAAATACCCGTGGGCGTTATCACTTCGTTTTTCGGCGGGATTTTCTTCATTGTTTACATGATGAAAAGGAGGGCGCCCGATTGAGCGTTTTTGAAATGAAATCCGTTTTTGCCGGTTATGGCGATAGGAACGTGCTGTCGGGAATCAACCTTCATATTGAAAAGGGGGAGTTCGCCGCTGTTATCGGGCCAAACGGGGCAGGTAAAAGCACCCTCCTGAAGGTCATGGCCGGTGACCTCGCGCCGTCTTCCGGCGAGGTTTTATTCAACGGCAGGTGCGTCTGTGAATACGGCGCCCGGGAGATTTCAAGGGGCTTTTCGGTCGTGCACCAGTTTCTTGATAACGTCCAGGCCTTTACTGTGAGGGAGTTCGTCGGAATGGGGAGATTTCCCCATCAGGGCTTCCTTGGAATAGAAAGCGCTGATGACTGCCGCGAGATAGAGGACGCGATGGAGATTACCGGCGTTTCCGGGCTGTCCGGCAGAAGAATAACGGATCTGTCCGGCGGTGAGCTCCAGCTGGTAAGGATAGCGCATTCACTGGCGCAGAACCGGGATGTAATCCTGCTGGACGAACCGGTATCGCACCTCGACATTATGCACTCGGTCGGGATCATGGACATTCTGCATGATTTGAACGCGGTCGGATCGACGATAATAAGCGTGCTTCACGACATCAATCTGTCTTCCGAATACTGCAGCAGCATTATCGGGATCAAGGAAGGGGAGGTGTTCCTTTCCGGGGCGCCCGCGGACGTATTGAGATACGATCTCGTCGAAGAGCTTTTCGGAACGGTCTGCACGGTCAATACGAACCCGATTTCCGGAAAGCCCTTCGTTTATCCCGTACCCGGGCACGTCAGGAAGTCGTTCGCGAAATGATCACCACTCATCCTGCTGGATGTCGGTATATTTTTCCCTGACCTTCGCTGCAAGATTGTCCAGGTAGAAGTACTGCCAGACGGGGAGCCTTGACTCGTTGCCGGGCCTGTACTGTATATGCAGGACCTTGACGAACTTTTTCTGGTTCAGGTATTCGTCCTGCTGGTTCACTTCCTTCGGGACCTGGATGGTCAGCTTTTGCCATCCTTTAAAGTTCAGCTTGCCGAATACCAGCCTGTGGTTTTTTTCCTTAACGTCCTGTATGAATATGGACAGTTCGCCGGAAAACTTTTTCCCCAGCGCCCAGACGGTTATTTCCTTGCAGTGCTTGTCAATTACAATGTCCTTGGCGGGATAAATTAGATAGGAGTCGCCCTTCCTGCCGAAGAGCTTTACCCCGAGATATTTTTTAGATTCATTCGCGGGCGCGGGGTGCTGGTCCAGTATTTTTACTTCCATTTTATCAGGCTCTACGGCATTGGCCTTCATGTTCTTCGACGTGTACTGGTTGGTTTCAAAGTCCTCGAGCATCGCCTCCTTGTAAACAGCGTAAATTTTTTTGGCGTCCTTTACCTCTTTTTTATCCCGGTCCTTTTCTTTTTCCAGTTTTTCGGATTTTTCTTTAGGTTCGGTATCCGTCTTTTTTTCCTGCGTGAAGGATGGAACCGCAACGGCAGCAGAAATCAACATAACCAGAAGTAATCGTTTCATCATGCATCCCCCGTTTGATCGAATATCGTCATGAATTTATAAAAAAACCTCATTCATGTCAATAAATTCTTTACAGGCGGATAAAAATCTTCAACAGGATAATGACTAATCCCGGTACGGGTTTTATCCTGAAAGCGGAGGATGATATGGAAAAGCGCGGGGCGGCAAGGGTCAGCATACCTGAAAGCAGGTTGATGCTCAAAGATGAGGGGGTTTTTTTCGATATAGACGAGATCAGGGGCAGGCCGGTGGATATAAGCCTGAAGGGGATCGGTGTCGAAATCCCGGATCTCACTCCGCAGCAGGCGGAGAGGCTCAGGGGGCCCGGGGAGCTGTTCATCAATCTGCATCTCGGGGACGACGCGATATCCGCGGGAGTTAAAAAGGCCTGGTTTGTTGTCAGGGAGGATGGCGGAAGGATCCTATTCAAGGGCGGCCTCTCTATTGACGTCATATCTCCGCAGGACAGGCTGAAGCTGCATGGTTTTATCGAGGGAATCAGAAAGTAGGATTATTTTACATTCCCGTGTTTTTATTGCGTTATTATTTTATTGACAAATAGAAGACCGGTAAAATCTAATCCATAGGATTGACTTTCCACCATGACCGGCGTTTCGGTCTTCAGTCCCGGGTATACGGATGCCTAAAAGAACCGATCTGAAAAAAATAATGATAATTGGATCAGGACCCATCGTCATCGGGCAGGCCTGTGAGTTCGATTATTCAGGTTCGCAGGCATGCAAGGCGCTCAGGGAGGAGGGCTACGAGGTCGTGCTCATAAATTCCAATCCCGCAACCATTATGACCGACCCTGATCTTGCGGACAGGACCTACATAGAACCCGTTACCCCCGACATAGTTGAGAAAATTCTGGAAATTGAAAAACCGGACGCAGTCCTTCCCACCGTGGGAGGGCAGACCGCACTCAACATAGCGCTAGACCTGCACGGGAAGGGCGTTTTCGACAGGCTGGGCGTGGAGCTCATAGGCGCCGGGATTGAATCGATAAAAAGGGCCGAGGACAGGGAGCTTTTCAAAAAGGCCATGATAGAAATCGGCCTTTCGGTTCCAGATTCCGGCCTGGCGTCTTCGGAGGACGAGGCCCTCGCGGTCCTTGAAAGGATCAAATTGCCCATCGTCATAAGACCGGCATTCACCCTCGGCGGAAGCGGCGGAAACATCGTCTACAACAGGGAGGAATTCATCGATCTCGTGGTGAAGGGCCTTGACGAATCGCCGATAGGCCAGGTGCTCCTCGAGGAGTCGCTGATCGGCTGGAAGGAGTTTGAGCTCGAGGTCATGAGGGACAAAAACGACAACGTCGTCATCATCTGCTCGATCGAGAATTTCGACCCGATGGGCGTACACACCGGCGATTCCATAACGGTCGCCCCGCAGCAGACCCTGACCGACAAGGAATACCAGAACCTGAGGGACATGTCGATAAAGATAATCAGGAAGATAGGCGTCGATACAGGCGGCTCGAACATCCAGTTCGCAGTGGATCCCGAAAACGGCCGGGTCATGGTGATCGAGATGAATCCGCGCGTATCGAGGAGCTCCGCGCTCGCGTCGAAGGCGACGGGTTTTCCGATAGCCAAGATAGCCGCCAAGCTAGCGATAGGCCTCACCCTTGATGAAATCCCGAACGATATTACCAGGGAAACCCCCGCCTCATTCGAGCCGACGATCGATTACGTGGTGGTCAAGGTCCCGAGATGGGCCTTCGAGAAATTCCAGGGCGCCGATACCAGGCTCGGCACACAGATGAAATCCGTGGGAGAGGCCATGTCGATCGGCAGGACCTTCAAGGAGTCCCTGCAGAAGGCGCTCCGTTCCCTTGAGACTGAAAGGTTCGGGCTGGGTTCTGACGGCAGCTTCAAGCTTGACAGGGTCCTCGGCTGCCCTGAAAGGGAGAGGGATGAAATAATACAGCGGGAGCTGCTGACACCGAGGGAAAACAGGATCTTCTACATCAAGGAGGCCATGAGATTCGGATGGGACGCGGAAAGGATCCGCGGGCTCACCGGGATCGATCCCTGGTTTCTCGGGCAGATAAACGACCTTGTCAGGGAAGAGAAATCATATTACGATGAATACGCGTCCGGGGGATTGGAGTGTGAGAGCGTAAGGCGCATGAAGGGACTGGGTTATTCCGACAGGCAGCTGGCATACATGGGCAACAGGGAAGATATCGACAGGCTGCACGGGCTGGGCCCGGCCTTCCAGAAGGAATGCGCCATCACCATCAAGTCAAGGGAGAAGTCGGTAAGGGAATTCAGGAAAAAGAACGGCATTGTCCCGGGATTCAGGGTCGTCGACACCTGCGGCGGCGAGTTCGAGGCTTTTACGCCGTACTATTATTCGTCCTACGACGGCGGCGACGAAACAAGGCCGTCCGGGAAGAAAAAAGTGATGATTCTCGGGGGAGGCCCGAACAGGATCGGTCAGGGGATAGAGTTCGATTACTGCTGCTGTCACGCGTCGTTTGCTCTGAGGGATGAAGGCATTGAGTCCATCATGGTGAATTCCAATCCGGAGACCGTTTCCACAGACTATGACACCTCGGACAGGCTGTACTTCGAGCCGCTCACCCTCGAGGACATACTGCATATTTATGAAAAGGAGAAACCGGAAGGGGTAATAGTCCAGTTCGGAGGGCAGACTCCGCTCAGGCTCGCCAACCTGCTCGAGGAAAACGGCGTGAAAATCCTTGGCACATCGCCGGATTCGATAGACAGGGCGGAGGACAGGAAGCGCTTCGCCGATGTCGTAAGGAAGGCCGGTCTTCTGCAGCCAGATAACGGGACGGCCTTTACCCAGGAGGAGGCGGTCCGGATAGCGACAGGCATCGGATACCCGGTGCTCGTAAGGCCGTCATATGTCCTCGGCGGAAGGGCCATGGCGATAATATACGACGAGGGGAGCCTCCTGGAATACATAAAGACGGCCGCCGAGCTTTCGCCCGAACATCCCATCCTTGTCGATGATTTTCTCGAAGATGCCATTGAAATAGACGTTGACGCCGTGAGCGACGGGGCCGATGTTTTCATCGGGGCCGTCATGGAGCACGTTGAGGAGGCGGGGGTCCATTCAGGGGATTCCGCCTGCATAATACCCCCGATATCAATTACTGATGAAATGATAGGAAAGATAAAATCCTCCACGATATCGCTCGCAAAGGAGCTGGAGGTGCTCGGGCTGCTCAATATCCAGTTCGCCATAAAGGAAGACGACCTGTACGTGATAGAGGTGAACCCGAGGGCCTCCCGTACCGTTCCATTCGTTTCGAAGACGATCGGCGTGCCGCTTGCCAAGGTTGCCGTAAAGGTCATGCTCGGGAGGAAGCTGAAGGATATGGGCCTTCTCGAAATGAAGAAGCTAGGCTTTATCAGCGTGAAGGAGGCGGTTCTCCCGTTCAATAAGTTCCCGGGCGTCGATACGCTCCTTTCCCCGGAAATGCGGTCTACCGGCGAGGTCATGGGCATCTCGAACGATTTCGGCGAATCCTTTTACAAGGCCGAGCTGGCCGCGGGCGACAGGCTTCCCGTGAAGGGCACGGTTTTTCTCAGCATTAACAGGCGTTCCAAAGATGAACTGCTCGGGGAGGTCCGCAGCCTGCATGAAAACGGTTTCAGGCTCGTGGCTACGGAGGGCACCGCGATTTATTATTCCGAAAGGGGCATCCCCTGCGAAAAAATAAACAAGGTAAGCGAGGGCAGGCCGAACATAGTGGACCTCGTCAAGAACAACGAGGTGAACCTCATCATAAACACGCCAACGGGGAGGATGTCGAAGGACGACGCATACGTCATAAGGCAGACGGCCATAAGGTACAGGATACCTCTCATGACAACCGTGCAGGCGTCGAAGGCGTCCATTCTCGGGATGCTTCATATAAAAAAGAAGGTCGGTTTTTCCTTAAAGCCAATCCAGGAATATCATAAAGAGGTCCGGTAATGAATGAAAAGCTCATTCTAGACGCTGCTGAGATCAGGAAAATCATCGACGGGATATCAGAACAGATATTCAGCGACATCCCGGATATCGACAATTTCGCCATTGTCGGCGTGCAGACAAGGGGCGTTGAAATAGGCAACAGGGTCAGGAGAAACATTGAAAGGCTTTCGGGAAAATCGATAAAAAGCGGCATCCTTGATATAACCTTTCACAGGGACGATCTCGCCACAAGGGGTGTCCTGCCCATTATAAAGGAAACCAGGATAGAGTTCGATATAGACAAGTTGACGATACTCCTCGTCGACGACGTAATCTTCACGGGCAGGACCACAAAGGCGGCACTTGAAAGCCTGACAACCTTCGGCAGGCCCAGTTCGATCAAGTTCATGGTGCTGATAGACAGGGGCAACAGGGAGCTCCCGATCCAGCCCGATTACTGCGGTCACAGTGTTAAAACGAAAATCAGGGACAAGGTCAAGGTCAAACTCGCGGAAATTGATAATATGGAAGACTCGGTTTATATTTATTCCGAATAGCCTTTATCCTTTCGGGGGTAATATAAGAATTTTTTTTTTGCTTTGCCGCCATAACAGGCGCTTTATTTTTCTCATGCACGACAATTCCGGTCACAGGGTCAAAATCGACTGGGTTTTTTCGACGCATCCGGTGAGCGAAAAAAGGTCGGGAAAATTGAAATCATTTATGGCCAGTACCGGGGCTGTATACGAAAAGTCCCCGAAATACGGACCCGGCGTATCCCTCTGATTGTCCATAGCTGAAAAAATAATACAAAACAAACTCTCTATGCCGCGGGAAAAACTTTCGGGCTTGAAAGGCCGGGGATTTTATGCTATTTTCAATTAAGCACTTATTATGGGGGAAGAATCATGAAGGTATTTATAACGGGAGGGCTTGGATTCGTCGGATCGGTACTGGCCGAAAGGCTTGTATCGCTGGGCCATTCCGTTACGGTGTTGAACAGGACTGACAGGGGGACCGGCATATCCGGCGTCAAGATTATAATTGCCGATTCGACCGTCCCGGGGAAATGGCAGGAAGAGCTGGCCGGGCATGACGCAGTAATAAACCTGGCCGGCGCTTCGATTTTCAAGCGCTGGACGGAAAAAACCAGGAAAGAGATATACGACAGCAGGATAATGACGACAAGAAACGTCGTTGACGCGATCGCTTCCCGGAAGGGCGGAGGGATGGATTTCTTTTCGGCGTCCGCAGTCGGATATTACGGGTACCATGGGGACGAATTTCTCGACGAGGGTGCCGGACCCGGGAATGATTATCTCGCCGGGATCTGCGTTGACTGGGAAAGGGAGGCCCTGCGCGCGAAGGAATTCGGATCCAGGGTCGTCCTGACCAGGTTCGGAGTGATACTCGGTAAAAACGGCGGCGCCCTGGACAGGCTTGTTTCCATTACCGGGATGCATCTGGCATCGGTCATCGGGAGCGGGAAGCAGTGGTTTTCATGGATTCATATGGAAGACGTGGCGGGGATATTTCTTCATTTAATTAAAAATCGCACCATCCATGGCCCGGTGAATTTTACCACGGAAGGCCCTGTAACAAACAGGGATTTTACATACACGCTTGCCCGTGTAATGAAAAAAAGGGTGCTTCTTCCCCCGGTTCCGGGATTTGCGCTCAAGCTGATTATGGGTGAATTCGGGGGCTTTCTTATCGAGGGGCAGAGGGTCCTGCCGGGAGAAATGGCCGCGTCCGGATACCGTTTCCGTTTTCCTGAACTGGGGGAAGCGCTTGCGGACCTGGTTTCCTGAAGTCAATTATTTCAAAGTTCATTCTATATAAAACAGATATTCGAATGATTTCCTTCTGGAAAAATTTTTTAATATTTTGATAAAAAAATATTGACATGTCACCGATTGGTGACATTATGCCCCTATAAAGTGATGCGATGGAAAAAGACAGTAAAAAGACCAGGGAGAAGATCCTGAATGCCACAAAGAAGCTCCTGGCTGAAGATGGATTCATCTCCTTCGGCATCAATTCCATAGCAAGGACGGCAGGAGTTGACAAGGTCCTGATCTACAGGTATTTCGGTGGATTGAACGAACTCATGAACGAGCTTTTCAGGCAAAGCGACTTCTGGCCGGACCTTGATGACCTTCTTGGTGATAATAAACCATTTCTGCAGGAAATGAGTGCCAGGGAGATCAGCAAGGTCATCCTGAAGGGACGTCTCAGGGAGTTGAGGAAGAGACCTGTTACAATGGAAATCATGAGATGGGAGATGATTCAGAAAAATGAACTGACAGACGAACTTGCAAGGGAAAGGGAGAAGCAGGGAAGGATGCTTCTGGAGCTTTTACCGAAGAATCTTGAGTTTCCAGAAGGCATGGATATTTCCCCGGCAGCCGCATTGATTGTAGCTGGAATCACGCATCTCGTGCTGAGATCCGGCAAGATCCGTGAATTTCAGGGCGTTGACCTTGAATCTGAATCAGGGTGGTCAAGGATAGAGAGTGCCATTGACGTACTGGTCGATGCCTATTTCAGCTATTATGAAAAAAAGAAGACTGAATAATGAATAAGAAGGTGAAACCATGTATTTGAATATTTTTAAGATTTTTTTCGCTTTTTCCCTGCTGATTCTACCTGTCGGATTGAAAGCCGGGATCATCTCGGAATCCAGAATGATGGGACTGCCTGAAGAGTTTTACAGGGAATACGTCGAGCCTATTATGAACGCTCCGGTATTAAAATTTCATTTTTCTGAATCCACGCACCGGGGATCCTACAGGGATATCGGACGATCGCAGGCCAGATCCATTCTCAAGAGGGATCCCGTATACATGGAGAAAAAAATCAGGATGTTGAAGTTGTTATCACTTCATAACCCGCAAGTATTAAAAATTAACGCAGGCGATATCAGAAAGAGGATATCTGCGTTTTTTCCTGCATACCTTGAAGAAGTGGAAGGGTTCGCGGAGGTAATGAAAATCGATGGGGACCTTGCCATGGTAATCTACGGAATGAATTTCGGGAGCCTGCTTCCCGGGTGCAGCATGTTTGCCGTTTCCCGGGAAAGAAGCGGGGACGGCGGAATCATCGTTGGAAGGAATTACGACTGGTCGCCGGCCCTGAGCGATCTCTCGGTTGTGAGCATAGCGCCGAACGGCGGGTTCGCCTCGGTCGGACTGACGGAATTAAACCTTGGACGGCTCGAGGGAATTAATGAAAAAGGTTTATATATATGCATGGCCGGAAGCCCGGCATGGAAAAAAGACGGACACGGATTTTTTTTCGCCCTTCCGGTCAGGGCGGTTCTCGACAGGGCCTCCGATGTAAATGAAGCGGTTGGCATAATCAGGCAGATACCGTCTTCCGACGGAAGGAACTACCTGATAGCGGATTCCAGCGGCAATGCCGCGGTTGTCGAGGCCGCTCCCGGCAGGGATATTTCCGTCAGAAGGCTGTCCGACTCGCCTGATGGGATCCTCATAGCCACCAATCACTTCCAGAGCGCTGAATTAAAAGGATGCAACAGCAGCGTACTGCCGAATTCCTACGAGCGGCTGAGGATTATCAGGAAGCGTCTCGGCGGGAACGGAAAGATCCTGGAATCTGACGCTGACGGGCTCCTTCGAAAAGACGGTCCGGAAGGGGTGTTCTGGAAAAACTACGGCATGCTGTTCGGCACGATTCACTCGAGCATCTGCAGGCCAGAATCCGGAAAGCTCAGGGTAAAGGCCGGCGGTAATGAAAAAACCTATGCGGCAAAAGCGGACATCGACGGATACAGGGAAGTCGAATATGAAAACAGGGAAGCGAACGTGCTTGATTACATTTCAACAAGCGGGTTCAACCCGGTCGACCTGGATTCTTTTTACTTCAGGGCGGGTCTCGGTTTTTTTTACAGCGGCCAGATAATAAATCCCGGGGCCGTTATCGATACAGGGTACAAAAAAGGGATCGGCGGATCTGAGAAAATATACGGCAGCAACATTGATTTCGGGATGTTCATCAATGCTTCGGTATCATTCCTTCGTTCTGGCGTGAAGGTTTCAATAAATCCCTTTCCGCTGGTATCCATTGAGGCATCGTCTTTTTATTGCCAGATCTATCCCGGGATCAACAGGAGCGGAGTCGATGATGGTTCCCTGAGGATTCTCAGGAAAATCAACGGCCTTAAGAATGTTTACGGCACTCCCGGTATTAGCATTAACCCGGTTTTGAAGTTCGGAGGTATTCTAACGTTCGAGAATAAAATTACATTCTACGATTTTCAGAAACGATACTATGAATACGAATCCAATCTTCTGGTGAGAAAAGGGCCTGTATGGTCGCCTTCGATCGAGGTTTTCATACCGTATTCGAGGTATTTTTTATGGGGATTCAGGATTCAATCGAATGTCGAACTTTCGGCTGGCGATTACAGGTATTCCCCTCCGCTGAATAACAGGTGGAACATGAATGTGGGTCCGGTCCTGGCTTTTCCTAAAATATTCTACGATTCTATACTTTATATAAACGCGGCGTACTGGACCAGGCTTTCAGAGGGGACCATGAGCGGCAGGTTTATGATCCTGGCGGCCGTCCGTTGCCAGATTTAGATGATATCGATCAAAGCCTGTATCCGATATTTACGTTGAAAAGAACGTTCTTTTTCACGCTCCCGTACAGGATTGAAAGCTCAATCGGTCCTATGATGCTGTTCATTCCGAATGTTACCCCGCACCCGTAAATCAGCGATTTCATGTTGAATACGGTGGATAAATAATACCCGGCCTTTCCCGCGTTGCCCCTGAATATCAGGAATTTGTCCTTCCAGGGTTCGATCTGGACGCCAATCTGGGCCATGGCGGCATTTTTTCCGTTGACCTGCATGTAGCTGAGCCCGGCGAAAGGGAAATATTCGTTTTTATATGTGTACAATCCGCCAAGGTAGTTTTTATATACGAATGGGATTTCCTTTTTATATACCTGGAGACCATAGGTTTTATCCACGTTAACTGAATACCTGTCTGTTGAAACTACCGCGCTCCCGGCAAGATTCAGAAATACCGAGACTTTTTTATGCACCGGCACCGCCATGGTGGATTTTGCGGTATATTTCTGAAAGGACTCGAACCTTGTGGATCTACCGATAGAGGTTATCCCGAAGCTTTTTCCCACGGGGAAATCGTCGGTATAATACCTGGCTTCGCCGTAAAGCCTGAATCCACTCTTCGGATAAAAAGTACTGTCGAGCGTGTCAACATTAATGAAGCAGTAGTAATTGAGGGATTCTATGTCACGGCGGTTCGGTTCATCCACGGATACTATTGAATTGATATCGTTATAATTCTTCTGCAGCCCGGCGCCAAGGGCGATCGAGTTGTAGATTACGGCCTGCACGATCATGTCGCCTGAAATTTCATTGAAATTGTAACTTCCCTTGACGTCTTTATTTTTGTAGGAATAGAAATTGAACCTGTTATATTCCAGGGATGTGCCCAGCCCGATCCCGGGTTTTCTCCATCCGGAGTGGATGAAATAGGATAACTTCAGGCCCGGGTACTCGCTCAGCCTCGCGTCAACGGCGAGCTTTGATCCCTGTCCGAGCAGATTGCGGAATGTAGTGTTCACCATTATTCCCGCCCTCATGTCCGAATCGTAACTGAATCCCAGTTTGAGAAATGTTGCAGTGTTCTCTATCACCCTTATTTTCAGCACATACCCATTCTCGTCCCAATTCAGCTCGTAGGTCACCCTGTCGAAAAATTGACTTGCATATATCCTGTTGATTCCCTCTTCGAGTTCTTCGGGAGATACGAGCGCGGGTATGGGGACCAGGAATTTTCCAAGGACGAGGTTTTCGGATACCTTGTTGAGCCCCTCGATCCTGACCTCTTTAATGTATATTTTACATGAAATCGACAGCTCTTTCTTTTTCTCGATTGCAAATTTTTTCTGTTCCTCTGCCATGGCTATAAGTTTCGGAATAAACTCTCTTGCAGCCTTTTCGCCGTTTTGAATCAGTTTTTCGGCATCCTGGAAGTTGGTAGCGTTATACCCGTTTATATCAGGCAGTATCAGGATATCAGTCAACTTGCGCTCTTCCCTTGTCGATTTTGCTCCGAGAAAACTCACCGACTGGTCCATGACTTCCGCTATGGATGTGATTTCATTTTTTTTGTACAGGGGCGAGCCGACGTCGACCGCTATGATGATGTCGGCTCCCATCTTTCTTGCGTCTGAAACGGGAAGGTTCCTGACTACGCCGCCGTCGACCAGAAGCTTTCCGTCTATTTCTATCGGTGTGAATACCGATGGGATCGACATGCTGGCCCTTAGCGCGTCAGGCAGATATCCGTTTTTTAAAACGACTGCCTTGCCGGTTTCTATGTCCGTGGCGATGCACAGGAAAGGGATCGGATAATCGGCGAACTCCTTTATGCTCTGGGCCTGTATGGTCAGTCGTGAAAGCATGGTTGTCAATTTCTGACCCCTGATGAGTCCTTTCGGTAATTCTATGGACCATTTTTTCAACGGGAAAGATCCGATGTATTTGTCGTGATCGTCCTTTTCATCGATCGACAGGGAGTCCCTGGAAACCTGGTCTCCGATGAGATCCTCCCAGTCGATCACGCGCGCCAGTTTTTCAAGAGATCCTGCGTCATAACCGATAGCGTACAGACCGCCCACGATGCTGCCCATGCTTGTCCCGGAAATATAATCAATTTTAAGCCCGCATTCTTCTATAACTTTGAGGACGCCGATGTGCGCAAGACCCTTGGCGCCGCCGCCGCTTAAAACAAGACCGATTTTCGGTCGTTTGGCTTTCGTATTTTCCGCAAAGCTATCTTTAGAAAATGAGAGAATAATAGCAAGAATGGTAAAAAACGTCGATAATCTGATGCTGGACATCGAAATGATACTTCCATTTTCAGGATACCCTATTTAACATAATAGTTACTGCATGTCCATTATTATTTTATATCAATCGGACTGCATGCCGGGATTAATTTACATTTTTGAAATCATTCGCCCCTCATTTATCATTGACATGCCGGATTAGTGCAGTGCTAATTTTTTCATAAAACTATCCGTGATAATATCAAAATTTGTTACGGCCGCCGGGGTATCGTCAGGATGGCCATTTAAACAGATACTGTTAAGGATTCATAGATAACCGCACTGAAGGGAAGATTTTGAAAAATAAAAACATTACAAAAACAAATCTGAACCGGGAAGAGCAAAAACTCTTCTCTTCCAGGAATCCGGCTGAATATATTTCAAATTCGTTGAAGTCCAGGCTGCAGCCGGGGAGAAAGGCTTATATAACGAAGATGTGGCTCAGGATGAAGGGTTACGGGATCGTAGAAATTCAACACGCGAGGAACATTCATCCCTACTGGAAATCCAGGAAAATGGCCGGAAGCGTTGAACGCAACCTGAAGAGAAGAAAAAATCACGATTATTCCAGTCATAGACGTCTTGACTGGACCGACGACACCATAAAAGAATTCATAATGATGAACGGCAAGAATAAGGATGGAAGATATATCCATAAGGATTACGAACTGGCCAGGCATTTCGGATCAACCATACCCGCCATCCAGCATTATAGAAGAAAATACAACATGGCTGTCGCCATTATTGAGAAAAGGGACTGTGAAAGACCGAGTCGGAATAGAATATTTAATTATATAACCAAGTGCGAGCAGGCCCTCCGGAAGCTTATCGCCTGATTTTCTTCTTTTATTTTTTTTTCCCGCCGTATTTCATGCATTATTATAAATTAAATAATTGTTGAAATTAAAAAGCCCCGGCTTTTAATTAGGAAAGTTTCGGGTGTGTATTGATAACGGAATGGATGGCTTCCGCTGATTACCCGCTCCGCTATCCCTGTACCCCGGATACTAGGACTCAAAATATAAAAGGAGTTATATATATGTTTAAAGAAACTTCAATGGCGGCGATTTTTCAAAACAAGGTTGATAAGCTGAGGGATAAACCTTATGCGGCTTATAAAAAGGACGGCAAATATCATGATATCTCCTGGATGGAGATGAACAAAATGGTGCACAATCTAGCGTATTACCTTCTAACGCTTGGCGTGAAAAAAGGCGACAAGATAGGCCTTTTTTCGCAGAACAGGTGGGAATGGCACCTTGCTGCACTTGCCGTGAATTCCCTGGGAGCGGTCGATGTGCCCATATATGCGACAAACTCATCCGAGGAATCCGAGTACATACTGCATAATTCGGATTCGAAACTCTGCTTTGTGGGGACTGCGGACCATCTTGATAAAGTCGTTAAAATATGGAAGAAGGTCCCGAAGGTCAAGCAGATCATCGTCTTCGATGAAATAAAGGAAAAGAAAAAAAATATCATCACCCTCAAGGATGCCCTCGGAATCGGAGAAAAGAAGCCGAACAAGAAGACTTTCGAGGACAGATTGAAGAATATAAAGCCCGCGGATCTTTCCACCATCATTTATACATCCGGCACGACCGGAAATCCGAAAGGCGTCATGCTGACCTTCAACAATTTCGTCGCGGACGTGAGAAATTGCCTTATTGACATGAAGGACCCGGTGACCGGCAGGGACCTTATCGACGAAAACGATACATTTCTTTCATTTTTGCCGCTTTCCCACTCGCTTGAAAGGACCTCTGGATTTTACGGCGCGCTTTTTTCGGGCTCGAGGACCGCATTCGCCGAAGACATAAAGACACTGATGGAGGACTTCCAGCTGGTGAGGCCGACGATAATAATCTGCGTCCCCAGGATTTATGAAAAGATCCACGCGGGGATTCTTTCCAAGGTGGCGGACGCGCCCGGCCTGAAGCAGAAGATATTCCACTTTGCCGCGAAGCAGGCACAGAAGAACCTTCCGTACAACTGCACGGACAAACCGAGATCCGGCCTGTTCGCGTTTCAGTTCAACCTTGCTGACAAGCTCGTACTTTCCAAGCTGAAGCATGCACTGGGAATGGACAGGCTCAGATACGCTATATCCGGCGGGGCTCCACTGTCGGTATCGGATGCGGAATTCTTTATCGGCATGGGGTTTAAAATCCTCGAGGGTTTCGGCCTTACGGAAACCACGCCCATAATGAACTATAACCGTCCATGGCACATAAAGCCCGGAACGGTCGGGCCCGTCATAAAAGATACTATCGTCAAAATCAGCGACGAAGGCGAGGTCCTCATAAAGGGGCCGCAGGTAATGGCTGGATACTACAAGAACCCGAAGGCCACAAGGGAAGTTATGACGAAAGACGGTTTTTTCAGGACCGGCGATATAGGAAGGGTGGACGCCGACGGATTCCTTGCCATCACCGGAAGGATCAAGGACATAATAGTGACCGCGGGCGGCAAGAATATTTCCCCGCAGAACATAGAAAACAGCGTCAAGGCCTCACAGTACGTGGAACAAATAGCGGTCATAGGAGACAGGAGGAAGTTCCTTTCGGCACTCGTGGTACCGTCTTTTCCGGAATTGGAGGGCTGGGCCAGGAGACAGGGGATCGTCTACGCCAATGTAAACGAGCTTCTTATAAACGACAAGGTCATCAGGCTTTTCAGGGGCGAGCTCGACAAGTTCACCAGGCACTTTGCCAGGGTTGAGCAGCTCAGGAAGTTTACCCTGCTCAATGCGGAGTGGACCCAGGGAACGGGCGAGCTTACGCCAAGCCAGAAGGTAAAGAGAAGGGTCATAGAACAGAAATATGCAAAAGAGATAGAGGCGATGTACGCTGGCGATGAAGAATGATTTGATGCCGGAAGCCCGTCCTCAGGGACGGGCTTTTTTTATTTCAAGTGATGCCAGAAAAATATGAATTGTATCATCCATATAAGGATACCCTCGGGAATGTCCGGATGCTCCGATATCAAGACCCTTTCATTTACCGTGGTCTCTCTGGTGCGGAATTTCCCGGTATTGTTAAAATGAGAAATGTAATGTTTGATATTTTTTCCGACGAAGGTTATGACGTCATTGTAGGTTTCAATGTATCTGTCGAAAGCCTTCCTGCATGTTTCCAGATCGGATCCTGGGAAATGAGAGCGTATGACTTTAACCGCTTTTAACGGGTTTTTGCCGTAATTGCCGTATTCAATGAAGTTTCTGACCACGTATAGCACCCTGCTTTCAAAATCCATAGCGGGCCGGCGCCCGGTTCTGGTTTTTTTCCCAGTCATTAATATAACTGCGGCAGGGGGACTGGAGTTATCAGGGAAATGTCATCACCCTGGAGTTGTACCGGATTGTTTTTGCTGCCGGTCATTTATGTTATTTTTCCATACAGGTTTTTGAAAGGCCGTATTCCGAGGCCAGGAAATTGTTTTTCTTCCCGTATTTTCCAAAGATACGCGAACGGTTTTTTCCTGCTCTCCGGAGCGCGTCACGCTTACCCTCGAGTATGGTAAATTTGGATTCAGGCAGTTCATGCCGAAAATCCTGCCGGGAAATCCTTGTGCTGTTCCCTGTTTAAAACAATAATCCTTAGGGCATTCATGAACAATGCCTTACTTCCGGGAACATGAGATCGGTTATTCCTCGATCTTGCCGTTCGGCGATATTTTGTCGATGATGCCCGGCAGCATGTCCTTTATTATATCCTGTGATTTCTCCATCGGGACGCCGGTTTTTTCCGAAAATTCCTTGATCCTGTCTTCGCCGAAAACTTTCAGTATCTGGTCTTTGCTGATAGGAAGATTTTTTCCCGTGCCGATCCAGGACGTCAGGATTTCATCCATGCCCAGCGATTTGAATTTTTTCATCAGTCCTTCGATGCCGTCGCCCGTGATGAGCTGTTTGAATCCGTCTATCGTGTTCTGGTTGAGCATCTCCCCTGCAATGGAATGCGCGGCTTCAACAATTTTATCAAGCAAACCCATATTATACCCCCCGAGATTATATTATAGAGTTTTTAAAATATACATGTCCTTATAAATTTCAATTGTTTTTTCGGGTATTTCCGCAAATTACGGGAATATAATTCATAATGATTTTTACCGTGGCGAAAGCGGTTGTTTTTGTCGCAAAAGGTTATTGACTAATTGAGAATAATTAAATATGCTTAATTATTAATTTTCGGGAGGACAATTGCTATGAAAGCAACAAAAAAAATTATTGCATTGATGCTCATATCGACCATTTCATTATGGTCCTTTTCAGGCTGTTACGGCCAGTTCGCCCTGTGGCACAAGCTCCACAAGTGGAACGGTACGATAAGTGAAAAATGGCCGAGGTCCGTGGTTCATTTCGTCCTCTGGTTCATCCCTGTATACGGATTGTGCATGTTCGTCGACTTTCTCATATTGAACACGGTGGAGTTCTGGAGCGGGTCAAATCCCATGGCAATGGCGCCCGGTGAAAGGGAAACCCGGATAGTGAAATACAACGGCGAGGATTTTGAGATAACGGCCACAAGGAACAGGTTCGATATAAAACAGCTCAGCGGAATCGATTCCGGCAGGACAATAGCGATGATTTACAATACCAATGAAGAGTCATGGAGCGTCGAGTCGGAGGGCGTAAAGGCGAAAGTAATGAAGCTTTCCGAAAGCGATGAAGATCATGTCAGAGTTGTTATGCCCGACGGCAGCAACAGGGTCTACGACATGAGGGAAATAAGGTAGAAGTTTAGTTTGTTAACGGGCCCCGTGAAGGCGGGGTCCGCAGTTTTTTATTGACAGGACGCGATTCCGAATCCGGAGGTGTGATGTCGATTTATCTCGTGCAACACGGCAGGGCAATCGGTGAAGGAGCCGATTCTGAAAGAAGGCTTACCGACGAGGGAATGGCTGAGGTGGAAAGGATCTCCGGGGTCGCGGGTGGTTACGGGATCAAGCCGTCATCAATCCGGCACAGCGGAAAACGCAGGGCCATGGAAACCGCCGAGATTTTTGCGCGCGGTCTGCATGTCAGCGTCATGGAACCGGTCGATGGAATAAACCCGGGCGATGATGTCGCGGCCTTCGCGGACAGGATTTCAAACGATGGAACGATGTATGTCGGACATCTTCCTTTTATGGAGAGGCTCGCTTCATACCTGGTAACCGGATCGCACGCGGGGCCGGTATTCAAGTTTCAAAACGGCGGTATAGTCTGCCTGGATATTGATCCCGGATCCGGGGCCTGGGTTATAAAATGGGCCCTCATGCCCGTGATCGAATAATGTTTCGCGCGTATCCTTCTGCCATGCGGGAAATCATTTGACAACTGTCCTGCCGCGGTTAAAACTTTATCCTTCAGAACTACTTTTCAATACCGTCGGTTTATTATGCACCTGAAAAAAATCATACTGCGCCCCGGGAGTTATCCATCGGACGAATATTATCCCTTCAATCTGGGCATATTCAGGTCGACCCTCGAAGTATCATTTGAAAGTCCGGTTACTTTTTTCGCCGGTGAAAACGGATCCGGAAAATCCACCCTCCTCAAGGCGATCGCGAGGAAGTGCGGCATTCACATATGGTCAGAGGAGGGAAGGAGAAGATACAGGTACAACGAGCACGAGGATGAGCTTTACAGGTTCATTGACCTGGAATGGAATTCTTCCAGTGTGCCGGGGTCCTTCTTCGCCTCCGAGATATTCCGTCATTTCGCGGAAGCCCTTGACGAGTGGGCGGCGGCATCTCCGGGATTTCTGGAATACTACGGCGGTAAATCGCTCGTTACGCAGTCGCACGGGCAGTGCCACATGTCCTATTTCAGGAGCAGGTTCAGGATAAAGGGCCTGTATCTGCTGGATGAGCCGGAAAACGCCCTTTCCCCCGGAAAGCAGATCGAGCTGGCCGGGCTTTTGAAAGCTCTGGGCGAAGGGGGGGAGGCCCAGTTCATAATAGCATCGCATTCCCCGATACTTCTTTCAATGCCGAACGCCGCCGTTTACAGTTTCGATTGCCCGTCCGTCACGAGGGTGCAGTATTGCGATACCGGGCATTTCAAAACCTACAGGGATTTTTTCATGAAGCTATGAACCGCATTCATAAATATTTTTCAATTACGGGTGATGTAATATCGAGGCGGGTCCATATTGATTGAAGGATGATGCGTTTGAATTGCCGCCGGACCCGGGATAAAACCCGGGATTAACCGGCACAGGAGACATTTATGCAGATCGGTGAATACTTAATCAGCGCGCTCCGGAAGACCGGAATCAGGCATGTTTTCGGTATCCCGGGGGATTATGTGCTTAATTTCTACGACAGGCTGTGCAGGAGCGGACTGTCGGTGATCAACACCTGCGACGAACAGGGATCGGGTTTCGCCGCCGACGCGTATGCAAGGGTGACCGGTTTCGGGGCGGTCTGCATCACGTACGGCGTGGGCGGACTCAAGGTGGTCAACAGCACGGCGCAGGCCTACGCTGAAAGATCGCCGGTCCTTGTGATAAGCGGCGCGCCCGGCATGGCCGAGCGGAAGGGCGATCCGCTTCTGCACCACAAGGTACGCTCATTCGATTCACAACTCGGGATATTCCGGGAGGTGACGGCCGCGCAGACCGTGCTCGGCGATCCATCTATCGCGGCTGCCGAGATAAACAGGGTGATAGATACGATCCTTGCCAGCAAGAGGCCGGGTTACATAGAGCTTCCGAGGGACATGGTGCAGGCGGAGGCCGGGATGCCGGCCCCCGGGCTGGCACTGAAAAGTGAATTTGACGGCGAAGCGCTCGGGGAGGCCGTATCGGAGATCATGAGTATGATCGCATCGGCGGTCCGGCCGGTGGTGATTGCCGGCGTCGAGGTCCACCGTTTCCGACTCCAGCAGGTCCTGCTGGGATTTCTGGATAAATCCGGGTTTCCTTTCGCGACAACCATCCTCGGGAAGTCCGTGGTCAACGAGACGCATCCGCAGTTCATCGGGGTATACGAGGGGGCCATGTGCAGGGACGACGTCAGGGAGGCGGTCGAGGGCTCGGATTTCATTCTTCTTGCCGGCACAATGCTGACGGACATAGACACCGGGATTTTTACGCACCACTTCAATCCAAACTGCACGGTTTCCGCGGACTCAACCGGGATCAGGGTCCGCCGGCATGTTTTCCAGGACATCGACCTTGGTTCGTTCCTGGATGCCATGACTGCCGCAGTGCGGCCGGGCGATGCGGTTACAGGGATAACCCGCATGCACGAAATCCCGCCCTTTGTCCCTGAAAATTCAAGGCCGGTAACGGTTGACAGGCTTTTTTCCTGCATAAACAATTTTCTTGACGACGAGACCGCGGTCATCGCCGACCCGGGCGACGCCCTTTTCGGCGCCGTTGACCTTCTCATCCGCGGGGCGACTGAATTCATGTCTCCCGCGTATTACGCATCGCTTGGTTTCGCCGTTCCGGCGAGCCTGGGTGTGGGGCTTGGAACGCCGGCGAAAAGACCGCTGGTGCTTGTCGGAGACGGCGCATTCCAGATGACCGGGACCGAGCTTTCCACGTCGCTTCGCTGCGGTCTGGACCCGATCGTTGTGGTATTGAACAACGGCGGGTATGGAACTGAACGGCCGATGATCGACGGTGCGTTCAACGACGTTCAGCCGTGGAACTATTCATCGATACCAGAGGTTATCGGAGGGGGTTGCGGGTATGATGCGTCAACGGAGGGAGAGCTCGTTTCTGCGCTTGAATCTGCGAGGAAGAACCGCGGTACGCCATCAATAATTGACGTAAAGCTTTCGAGAGACGATTTCTCTCCCGGACTCAGGAAGCTTACGGACAGGCTCAGGAACAGGGTGGAACGGAAATGATTACGCGTGAACAACCCTGTTTTTCCCCATTTCCTTGGCCTTATAAAGGGATTCATCCGCACCGGCCTTGAAGGATTCGAGCTCCGTCGCGGTTTCTGGAAAAGAGCTTATGCCGATGCTCGTAGTTACCCTGATTTTTATCCCGCTGGTATGGCCGGAAAAATCGAGCATTTCCACGTTTTTCCTGATCTGCTCCGCGATTTCCAGGGATTTTTTCAGATCGGCCTCGGGCAGGAGTATCGAGAACTCGTCTCCGCCGTACCTTGCGATTATCCCGTGCCTGCTGATCAGGTTTTTTATCAATCCGACCAGCTCGAGGAGGATCCTGTTCCCTGCTTCGAGGCCCCATTTTTCGTTGATTTCCCTGAAGTCGTCGAGATCGATCATGAAAAGTGACAGGGGTTTATTGTTGCTTTTCGATATGTTGAAGAAGTTTTCAAAGGCGTCCTCGAGAAAAGCGCGGTTGTAGACGCCGGTAAGCTCGTCCGTCACGGTCCTCCTGCTTGCGTTTTCGCCCCATTCAACGACATCGGAAAGGAAACGGCTCGTGTTTCTGAGCTTCTGTATGGTGAGACCCAGTAGGCGCGATATGAGCTTGATGGACGATCCGGGGTTGTTTTCAATGAGATCGGAAAAATTTTTTTTATTTATCGAGAGGAGGACGCTTTTTTCAACCGCCCTGTAGGTGGTGAACTGCGGTCTGCCTGCAAAAAATGAAATCTCGCCGAAGAAATCCCCGGGAAGGAAAACCCCGTGCTTCCGGTCGATGTTCCCCGGGAGCTTCATCTCGCTTGTTATCCTGCCTTCATGAACGATGAAGAGTTCCCTGTTGATTTCCCCGGCCTTGATGATGATTTCGCCCTCGTCGAATTCCTTTCTGATGAAAAGTTTTTCTAGCACTGCGGCGTCCCCTTTGCCGAGTCCCTCGAATATATCGCGGTTTTTAAGCGGTTCCTTCATTTGTATTCCAGTTCAGATGACTATGCTTCCGCCCTTATCTCTGGCCTTAAAAAGATTCCCATAGGCCTTTTTCAGGAGAATTTCGCTGTCTTCGCCATGATCCGGATAGACGGCTATGCCGATGCTGGTCGGGATCCCGGGTCCGTCCGGTCCTGTTATGCCTGATATATTTATCGACCCAATTGCGGCCTGTATTTCCTCGGCCCTCTTTACCGCATTGTCCATGCCCGTATCGGTAAGTATTGCGGCGAATTCGTCTCCGCCGTACCTGATGCCTATATCGTTTTCCCCGAGCTCGGACTGCAGGAAAATGGCGATGAGATTCAGAACCTGGTCCCCGGCCTCGTGGCCGAAACCGTCATTGATGTCCTTGAAGTTGTCCGGCTTAATCATAAGAAGCGCCGCGCTTTTTCCAAGATCGGGGAGGATGTTTATAAAATCCTCCTTCAGGAAGTTCTGGTTGTATAACCCAGTCATTTTGTCGCACAGGAGCTGCCTGTGAAGGTCCTGTAGCCAACCGGTTTTGTCGAAAAGGAGCTTGTTTACGTTCCAGATCCTTTCGGAAATGATTCCCAGGAGCCTCTGGAGCATCCTGGCTGAAACATACGCGTGGTCCCTGAAAATGGTTTCCGAATCGTAGCCCCTTGAGGGAAACCTGAGAACTACGGTGTCCTCCTCGGCGAACGCTCCGGCGGACCTTTCAGACATGCCGAGGAAGTCCATCTCGCCGAATGATTCACCGGCCACTATCTGCGCAATGGTGACATTTCCGCTGTCCACCCCTATTATGCCCACGCGGCCTTTTTCCACTACATAAAGGCTTCGCGCGCGCTTACCCTGCCCGAATATCGCCTGGCCTTTTTTGCAGTTTATAAATTCGCTGTATTTCGATATGATATCGAGCTCATATTCCCTCAGCTGGGAAAATATCTCGCTTTTTCTCAGGAGTTCTACTTTATCTTCATGAAGGGCCATGTGTGGGAACTTTAATCATTATGATAGTGTCTGATTTGATTGCCGTTGCCGTGCAGGGCCTAAAAGGTTTTACGGGGAAAACGGCCCTGTGTCCGGTATTATTCAATACGTCCCGGGCAATCATGTTTTATTTTCTGCACCGGAAAATGAGGGATGTCAATTCTTTTTCACGTCCCGGGTCACCCTCCTATCTTGGACATGTTTTTTCTCGGAAGGGCCCTGCATGCGGCCCCGTAGGATTTTTTGTCCAGATCATGGCTTACTTTTTTTGTTTTCAGCGCTTCGGTGACTGCTTTTTTTATGTCTTCATCGACGGCGCCTTCCCTTAAGAGCCTTTTTAAGTCGATTTCGCCTTCGGAATACAGGCAGGTCTTGAGCATGCCGTCGGATGTGAGACGAAGCCTGTTGCACCTGTCGCAGAACTTGTGGGTCACGGGCGGGATGATGCCGATCCTGTATTCAGAGCCCCCGTATGACAGCTTGTACATGGCGGCGACGCCGGTATCCGCCGATTTCAGCCTTTCGAGAGAACCCAGCGCTCCAAGGGTTGCCACGAGTTTTTCAGCGGGTATGAAACGCTGCCGCTCATCTTCCTCTGTGAAGGGCATCCTTTCAATGAAGCGTAGCGTGACCCCGCTGCCGCGGAAGTGGCCGAGGAAATCCCGGATTTCCGTAAGCGTACTTTCGAACAGGACGGCGTTTATCTTTATATCGAAAAAATTTTTTTTAATGGCGCTTTCCGTGCTTGATAGAACATCTTCGAGCCTGTCGCTGCCGGTGATCTCCGCGTACTTCCGGCGGTCCAGCGAATCGAGGCTTATGTTCAGTTTTCTGACTCTCAGCCTGTAGAGGTCGTCGATGAACTCCGGCAGGAGGGTGGCGTTGGTCGTGAGGCACAGGTCGAGGTCCGGGAATGAATCTCTTGTCGTTTCGACGATGTTCATGAATCCTTTTCGCAGAAGGGGTTCGCCGCCGGTATACCGGATTTTTGTGACACCCATGGAAACGAATATTCCGGAGAGGCGGATGAATTCCTCGTTCCTGAGGACCTCGTCATGTGACAGGAGGGCGACGCCTTCCGGCGGAATGCAGTAGACGCACCTGAGGTTGCACTTGTCCGTGATGGATATTCTCAGGTAATTGTGATTTCTGAAGAATGAATCGGTCAGCATCTATTTATCCCCCGACCGGTCCGGCCCGGCTTCCAGCCTGTCCAGCGTGTCAAGATTTCTAATGAAATATTCGTCCGGGTCGATGTTGCAGGCCTTTTGATACATTTTACGGGCCGTGTCCCTTCGGCCGGACATCTCCATGGCCACCCCGAGGTTGTTGTATACGGCCGCTTCGTTTTTTTCCTCTGAAAGGGCCTCCGTCAGGAGAACCTCCGCTTCTGCGGGCCTGCCTGACCCGAGCAATGATACCGCGCGGTTGTTGATGACCGCTACGGGCGAGGATGATTTCATCCTCGCCAGGTATTTTTTTTCATACGCTTTTTCTTTTTTTACGGGAGGGGATTCTTCCGCGCTGTAAATTTCATCCGTCTGCTCCCGGGTATTCATGGATCCGGGCTCCTGCCGGTGTCCCTTCGGCACGTTTACCGAGGTGTAGCTGTAGCATGACAGACAGAGCAGGACGGGGAAAAGGCTAAATTTCAGGCTTGATCTTTTCACAGGTTTTTTCCACGTTCGCGGCAAGGGAAAGAATGGTTTTCTCCCTGAAATGGTCGCCCATTATCTGAAGGCCGATCGGCATTCCTTTTCCATCCACTCCCACGGGAACGCTGATTCCGGGTATCCCGGCAAGGTTCGTCGAAATGGTGAGAATGTCGGACATGTACATCTGAAGGGGGTCGCTTATCATCTCCCCGATTTTAAAGGCGGTCGTCGTGGTGACCGGGGATATTATCGCGTCGACCTTCGAAAAGGCGTCCTGGAAGTCCCGTATTATCAGCGTCCTTCCCTTGAGGGCCTTCATGTAATAGGCGTCGTAATATCCCGAGCTGAGGGAGAATGTACCGAGTATTATCCTTCTCTTCACCTCCCTGCCGAATCCTTCGCTCCTTGATTTGAGGTAGAGATCCGACAGGTTGTTTATTCCTTCAGGCCGCAGTCCGTACCTTACGCCGTCATAGCGCGCGAGGTTGGATGACGCCTCCGCGGTCGCGATGAGGTAGTAGACGGGTATGGCGTATTCCGTGTATTTCAGGGAGATTTTTTCCACGACCGCTCCTGATTTTTCGAGCAAGGATATTTTATTTTTTATGACCGCTGCGATTTCTTCTGACACGCCCTCGAAGTATTCCTCCGGCACCCCGATCCTTACGCCACTGACGTCGCCGGACAGGTCCCCGGGCCGGAAATCCACTTCACGGTCGATCGAGGTGGTGTCCCTGACGTCGTGACCGGATATGGTCGAGAGGAGGACGGCTGCGTCCCCGACCGTGGTGGCGAAGGCGCCTATCTGGTCCAGGGAAGACGCGTATGCCACCAGCCCGTACCTGGAAACCCTTCCGTATGTTGGCTTGATGCCGACGACGCCGCAGAAGGCCGCCGGCTGCCTTATTGAACCGCCGGTGTCCGAACCGAGTGCGCCTGGCGCCATCCCCGATGATACGGCCACGGCCGATCCGCCCGAGCTTCCTCCCGGCACCCTGTCAGTGTTGAACGGGTTTTTCGAAGGTCCGAAGTATGAGGTCTCGGTGGTGGATCCCATCGCGAATTCGTCCATGTTGGTCTTGCCCAGCAGGAGGAAGCCCCTGGATTTCATCTGTTCGTATGAATGCGCGTCATACGGTGGGACGAAGTTCGACAGGATCCTTGATGCGCAGGTGGTCTTCACCCCTTTTGTCGAAATGTTGTCTTTTACCGCTATGGGTATGCCGTCGTATCTGGAAAGCTGTTTCCCGGAAGATCTCCTTTCATCCGATATTCCCGCCTCCACCATGAGCATTCCAGGGTCGACCGTGATGTATGCGTTGAGCCTTCCGTTCAGATCGCTTATCCTTTTAAGGTAGGCCTGGCATATTTCCCTGGATGATATCTCCTTTTTTTCAAGCATCTCTGAGAGACTGGAAATCGTTTTGTCCGTAATCATTTGTTCCCCCGGTGTCAAGGTCGTGATCCCAATATGGTAAAATCCGTGCGGGATGTCCATTGTTTTACTGTTTTTTCATGAAACAGGCCCGCGGGAGTGTGTCAATTAAAATTCTCCGGTGTTTCAGATAGAGACGGCGGTTTGATTTGTAACCATTTAAAATAATAATTGACTAAATGCTTTATGATGCGTATTCAGTTATAGATTAACAGCTTGTAAACTTTCCGGTTTTTTACGGTATTTTTAATATCCGCATGCCGGGCATATAATATCAAAAACGGAGCCGACCTCATATGAAAAGATGGTTCGTTGTACCTTTATTGACAATAATCCTGGTTTTTTCCTGCTTCAAGAAGTCGGAAGGGCTCAAGGAGGCTGACCTCCCCATGCTCATAAACCAGTTCCTGATGATGCACGTGCAGTACCATTCCCTGGATGATGAGCTCTCGGAAAGGATACTCAATACCTATATAAACATACTTGATTACGGGAAATATTATTTCTACAAGGAAGACGTAGAGAAGTTCCAGGTATACAGGCACAAGATTGACGACAATATCAACAGCGGTCAGTACGGTTTCATTTACGAGATTTTCTCTGTATATAAAAAGCGCTTCAAGGAAAACATGATCATTTTCAACGAGCTCCTGAATCAGAAATATGATTTCAACAGGGACGAATCCATACTCGTGGACGCGGAAAAGACCGATTACGCGAGGAACAGGGACGAAATGAAGGAAAAATGGAGGAAAAACATAAAACTCCAGCTTCTCAACTACATGTCTGTAACCAAGGATATCGAAAAGGCCAAGGAGAAATTAAGAAAGAAATATTCGTTAATACAGAAGAGGGTAGAGGAAATCAACGAAGACAAGATACTCGCATCATTCGTAAACGCGTTTTCAATGTCTCTCGACCCCCATTCGAATTTTCTCACCTGGGACGAGCACCAGGATTTCAAGATCTCCATGGAGCTGAAGCTGGAAGGCATAGGGGTGAGGCTTTCAACAGAGGACGGGTTCGTGACGGTGGAGTCAATAATCCCGGGAGGAGCGGCGGACAAGCTCCCCAGGGACTCACAGCTGAAGCCGAGGGACAAGATTATATCCGTCGCGCAGGGCGGAGACGAAGCTGTCGATGTTATAGACATGGACCTCAGGGACGTGGTAAAAAAAATAAGGGGCAAAAAGGGAACCGAGGTGAGGCTGACCGTGCTCAGAAAAGCGGGAGACAGCGAGAGGGACAAGACTTCCCGGCTTGTGATCCCGATAACAAGGGAAGAGATTAAACTGCAGGACAGCGAGGTCAAATCGGAGGTCTTCACAGTGGACGGCGGCAAGGGCATGAAGATCGGATACATCAAGCTCCCATCGTTTTATTCTGACCAGGAAACAGGGAAGTCCTCCGCGCTGGACATGATGAAAAACCTTCAGAGGATGATCAACGCCAATGTCGAGGTCGTCATACTGGACCTCAGGGGAAATCCGGGCGGTCTCCTCAACGAGGCCGTGGACATAGCCGGGCTTTTCATACACAGCGGCCCGATCGTGGAGATCAAGGACGGGATGAATCCGCCCAACGTGCTTTACAACAGCGATTCCAGGACCATGTACGAGGGGCCGCTTGTCGTACTGATAGACAAGTTCAGCGCAAGCGCGTCAGAGATCCTGGCCGGCGCATTCAAGGACTATAAAAGGGGGATAGTGCTCGGCCCGACGAATACTTTCGGGAAGGGCACGGTCCAGTCCTATCACGCTCTGCCGCAGGAGAAGGGCGCGATAAAAATAACCACTCACATCTTCTATCAGCCCGAGGGCAATTCAAACCAGCTTTACGGTATATCGCCCGACATCAAGATCCCGGATATGACCTCGATATGGGACATAGGCGAAGACAAGGCGAAGCATCCTTTGAAATGGAAAAAGATCAAGAGCGCTGAATACCAGCCCTACAACAGGGTGAACCAGCAGATAGTCTCCGCGCTTGCGGGCAAATCCTCTGCCAGGGTGGGGGAGAGCGCTGAATTCAGGAAGCTGAATGAAAAAATCGAGAAGTTCAAGAAGCAGCTGTCCAACAAGATCATCAGCCTCAAGGAAGAGTCGATCATAGAGAAACAGAAGGAAAAGGAGATAGAAAAAAGCATGAAGAGGGAAAGGGGGGAAAAGCTCATAGACCTCCAGAACGACCTCTTCCTGAAGGAGTCGTTTAATATAACAAAGGACTACCTCAAGCTGTTAGGCAGGTAAAGACCTGGCTGAATATTCGCGCACCTTTTCCGCGGCATCATATCCAGAAACGACCAGGGGGTCGATCCCGGATCTCATGAGTCGTATCCTGAGGAATTCCATCTGCGTGTTTCTCGACGGGCAGCACGAATCCGTGTAAAATATCACCGTTTCAATTCCGTGGTCTCCGAGCATCCTGTAGAGAAGATCGAACCTTTCCTGCGCGGGGCGCACGGATGGACAGAGGGGCTTGTATAAATAGGCGTCCAGTATTTCCGCGTACAGGTTTTCCGAGGATTCATTGAACGAAAGATCGAATTGCCTCCTGCCGCAGCACATGTCGTCTTCAGCGACGAGACACCCCGCTTCCTCGATTTCATCCAGCACGGAAGGGTCCGCGAGACAGCCGGCGTAAACCATCGATGGAACCAGTCTGCCGGTAAATGCGCTTTCAGACCGCTGCATTATCCCTGATATGTCTTCAAGAAGCCCGGCGGTGACGGAAGGCGGCAGGGACTGCGCGGCCGTGAAAAGCCTGAAGAGATCGGCGTTGCCGAGCAGGTCGGGCTTTGATCTCCTTGTCGACGATATCCTCCTGACCATTCTCCTCATGAGGTTGTATTCCCCGGCCGATGACCTGAGCCTGCCGGGGTCGACGTCGAATTTGATGCCGGCGGACCCGGCCAGCCCGGACAGGCTTTCATGAAGTGCCGCTGCATGTTCCTCCCCGTAGCCTGCGGTTACATGGAATTCCACAACGTTTGCGCATTCCATTGAAAGCCGTTTCCTGAAAGGGCAGGACGATGGTACGATTAAAATGTCGTACCAGGAGACCTCGGACCTGTCCGGAACGGCGCAGGGACACGCGCCCGTCCCGCAGTCGATCCTGGATGGAATAATGCCGATCGCGTGCAGGACCTCGATCGGGACCGAATCGCAGGTCAATCCGGCAATAATCATGCCGGTCCTTTCCCTGAGGCCTTCGAGGACCATCCTTTTCTGGGAGAGGATCTCGGTCAGCGGTTCGATGATGCCGGATAGCCTTGATTCGTTCATGATCCACGCGGCCGTTTACTGACCCGCTACTTTTTATCGCTTCCGGTAAGCAGGAATTTCATCGGGTGCTTCTTGAGTTCGTCGGACACATCGTTCAGGGTGACCGCTGTTTTTCTGAAGAGGCTTATTATCTCGAGTATGTCCTTTTGTGAATTGTTCAGTATGCCGTTTATGTTGGCTATAGCGCCGGAAAGGTTCCCGATCATGCTTTTTATATTCTGCCTGGAATCCACGGTCAGCTGCTTGATCACGTCCGTGGTGCTCGAGATCGAGGTCAGGAGAACGTGGAGGTCCTGCATGAAAGCCTCCAGGTTGACGTATTCCACCCCTTCTATCACGTCGTACGGCTGAAGAGGTGCGCCCCTTTTTTCAGGGTTCCTGAGCTCTATGACCGGGTCGCCGAGGATGTTCTGGTTCTGTATCACGGCGGAGCAGTCCTCGTACAGGTCGACGCTTTTCGTGATCCTCATCACGGCCAGGAAGTGCAGGGCGGGCTTGTACTGCGGCTCTATCGAAACGATCTTGCCTATCTCGTAACCCTTGACCCTGACCGGGGTTCCCTTGGCAACCGAGCTGATGCTGTCGATTTTAAGGTAAACGTCGTACGTGGGGCCGGTAAGCGAGTACCCGAGCTTGAGGACCACAAGCAGGAGGACTATGGCGACTGGAACGGCAATGAAAAGTGCCACCCTAATTTCGTTTTTATCCAGCTTTAATATTTTATTCAGCTTTATCATGTCATTGCGCCTTATATCATTTTCATCGGACCGCTTACGCCGATGTTCCGGTATCCGGCTATCAGGGGGTCTCCGCTATTAATGAAGTCTTCCCTGCCGCCGTCGAATACGATCCTTCCCCTGTTAAGCATAATAAACCTTTGCATGAAATCAATAAATTTTTCCGGCCTGTGGGTGATAAAAATGGCCGTTTTATCCGCATTCGACAGCCATCCGGCCACTCTTTCCGCAAGGCCTACCATGTCGACGGGCGATATGTCGCCGAAAGTCCATTCCATTATGAGGATCTCCGGGTCAAGCGCGATGGCCCTGGCGTAAGCGGTTTTCAGCACCTCTGACGGGGCAAGGTCGATCGGCCGCGAATCCCTGCAATGATCGAGCCCCTCCTCCCTTATGATGCGGTCCACCAGCTTCGAAACGTCGTCCGGTTCCATCCCGGTATGATATTGCACGGGAAGGGCTATATTTTCAGTCACCGACATGTTGCTGATTAGACCGAATTCCCTTTGGACGTAGCCCAGCCTGCTTCTGTAGTTCATGAGGGACATGTAATCGAAATCGTTTACACTCACCCCCATGAAGTATACCCGGCCGGGGAACCCCCTGTCGAGATAAAGAACCGCCCTGACCAGCTGGTCGATCCCGGAATTTTCCGGACCGAATACGGCAATTTTTTCGCCGCGGAAGATCTCGAGACGGATGTCCTTAAGAATGCATGTCTCCGCACCGGTCGTTTCGATTTTTAGTATCGGATCTTCAGTCTGCATGCCTTGCTCATATGAAATAGAATATCAGAGACACTGCCGCGTTGACGCCGAAAACGACGAGCGTCGTCCTTATCACGGCCCTTGAAACATATATCGGGACCTCGAATTTCGAGGCCGGTTTGAAACCGTAGTAACAGCAGACCAGCGGTATCAAAACACCGTAGAGAAGGCTTTTCAGGACGGTGGAGACCAGGTCGTTGAAGCTGAACGCCTTGAGGAGCTTTATGAAAAAAATCTCGAGGGGAATATATGCCACGGTCCTTGAAATGATGTATCCGCCGAGAAAGGCTATAAGGTCGAAGAAAATTATCAGGGAAAATATCGAGAGTATCGACGCCATTATCCTCGGGAATACTATGTACAGTTTTGTGTCGATTCCCATCGCCTCGAGCGACAGAAGTTCGCTGGACCATTTCTGCGTGGCTATCTCGGTTGTTATCGCCGACCCGGACCTGGTTATGACTATCAGCGCAGTTGAAAGCGGGCCCAGCTCCCTCGCGATTATTATGACCATGAGGTTGCCGAAAAAGTCCTGGAGCCCGTACTGGGGAAGGTTGGACATCGACTGGATGATTACAGTGCCGCCGACCAGTATCGCGATTGAAGCGACTACCGGTATGGCATGTATCCCCGTGAACCTGGTCTGGTTAAGGATGATTGAATAGACGGCCCTGAACCTCAGTTTCCTGAACGACCTGAAGGAAAGAATGATGTCCTGAATGTACGATCTGAACTCGTTGAACCCCGCAAGCGCCCCTTTTGATTTTTTTATCAGGTACGCGGCCGGGGCGGTCGAAATGATCGTTTCTTTCAATAACGGGAACATGTCAATAGGGGGCCATACCGCGATTTTTTTATCAATAACAATTTTGATTTTTCATGCAGTCCAAGGCAAAACATCACCGCCTTGAGGAAAAGCTCAGCCGGAACCAGTTTTAATTGACAAACGGAATGATATGGATTATTCTTCTCACCGATAATCATGATTGAGAAAAATAAACTCAGCGAAATCTACGATCTGTATTCGCGTGAAATATACGCCTATATAGCCGGCTATGTCTGCATAAGGGAAACGGCCGAAGACCTTCTTCATGATACATTCGTCAGGCTCATAAACTACACGCTCAGCCACGATCTCGACCTGTCGAACATAAGGGCCTTTATGTATAAAATCGCAAGGAATCTCTGCATAGATCATGCAAGGAAGGAAAAAAAGACCGGCGCGGACACCATCCCTGATGAAACGCCCGGCAGGGATTTTTCCACGCACGGCGACATGGAATACGAGGAGCTGAAAGGGAAAATCGAATCCCTGCTGGAAAAGATGGACGAAGTCTCAAGGTCCGTATTCATAATGAGGACAAGGCTCAAAATACCATTCAGGGACATTTCCGAATCGCTGGGCATATCAGAAAGAACGGCAAAAAGAAAAATGAGCGATACGCTGGCGTATCTTTCGAAATCACTGGTAAAAGCCGGGTTTTTGCTTCTCCTGGCGTTTTTGATGGCATTTTTGGCCTGGATTTTCGTTTAATAATCAGGAAGGGCATTTTTGTACAAACACGCTAAAAAGAAACAGATGATTGAACTGGCTTCCGGCATACTGGAAGGCAGGAAAGGGGAAATACTGTCATCGCACATGGAAAAATGCCGCGACTGCAGGGATGAATACAATCGCCTGTGCAGGATCATGGCCGCATATTCATTCCGTGAGGCCGATCCCGCCCCAGCGCTCAAGTCGCGGGTCATGGATTCATACGACAGGATTGCCTCTGTTTCGCCGTCTGCGGAAATCAGACCGGTTCGTACGGGCATGTCAACCGGGCTTAAAATCCTTCTTCCCGCAATGGCCGCGGCCGCGCTGATCCTGTCCATCCTGGTGTTCATAAGGCCCTGGAAAACCCCGTATACCGGGCATATCGCTATGACCGTCGATTCAGTCAGGGGCCAATCGACCCTGGACGGATCAAAAACGGAAGCCGGCGGTCAGATCGGCGCCGGATCAGTAATAAGGACGGGCGCCGGATCCTTCGTCAGGATAAGGCTTGGCGCCGCCATGGAAATAACTTGCGCGGGGGACACGACGCTGGCGGTTGAAAGCGATGGAAATCAAGCGGCCCGCATTCTCACGTTCGTCCTTAAGCAGGGCGCTGTCCTTTCCAGGTCGAACCGCCTGACCGGCATGGCATACAGGTACAGGACCCCCGGGGCGGTCCTGGAGCCGGTGGGTACGGAGTTCGTCCTGGCCGCTCTGGGAAAGAGGACCGAGGTCCGCGTGCTTGAAGGCCGCGTGAGGCTCACCCATTCAGGAGGGGAGACGGAGATACCCGGGGGACCGGGCGTAATCCGTGTCGATGACGGGAAGATACGGTCCCGCCATGCCGACGGGAAGGACGGCGATCTGTATGAATCGCTGAAGGACATGGAGCCAAAAAAAGGAGCGACAGACCGGAAAAAAGGGCCGGAAAAAACAGGGGCCATTCTTCAGGAAAAAACCAGACCTGCCATGGAAACGGTTAAGCCTGAAGCGGCGGAGGAAAATACCGCGGCAGATGTAAAGGCAAGGGAAGAGCGGGAAAAGGAAAAAGAAGCGATAAAGAAACGGGAAAAAAGGGAAAAGATAGGCGAGATAAAGAGCGATTCGAGAAGGTTCAGGATGACCAGGTAGTTACCGGTTAAAGAATCAATGACGCGCTCAGGTTGAGATTGTGGTGGAGGTATGAGTTGTTCTCCTCGGAATTCAGGAGGTTGGGGTTCCCGCTTTTTTTTATGACCGTTGAAAAATTCCTGATCTGGTATAATTTATTCAAAAGATCGAAGATCCTGTCGAACATCTGCATGGAAGGGGCCATGTAATCGGTTACATTGTATCCGGCGGATATCTTAACCCTCTCGAACAGCTTCAGGGTGAACCCGATGTCCCCCCCGATTATATCGTAATCGACCGAATCCCTTCCCGCGGTCATTCCCAGCGAAATGGTGAGCTGCCTGACTGGCTCGAAGTTCATGCCGAGCCTTCCCGTGTCCTGCGCGTACCTGAATATGGCGGGAAGCGTCTTGATCCTGCCGTACCCGTGCCAGAACCTGTTCAGCCTGCGTTCGTAGCCCAGGTCTATCCCTAATTTTTCTGTTATGTATATGTTCAGTTCTCCTCCGAAGTTGTAATCGGAGCTGTGCTTCGTTTTTATCCAGAACGGGAACCATGGCTGGCCGAGATTAAAATAGTCTTTCAGCACGATTTCACTGATGGTTTCATGGAGGTTGGGAGAGAAATCATAAACCGTGTTCCGCATGTTGAACGTTCCGCCGACGGAGAATTTTTCAAAGTTGAGGAAAAGACCGCCAGTAAAATCGTGGTTTTTGAAATCCAGGTCCCTGCTGCTCGAATAAAGATAGTCGCCAGAAAGCTCGATGATTTCGTGCGGATAAAGCGATAAGGATGCCCTGGGCTGCACCAGCTTGATTTTTTTGAATTTTCCAAGTCCGTCCGGTATCTGGTAGTCGAGTATCCCGGATGCGTTTGTTTTTATCCTGAAATACTTGCGGGTGTATCTGAACTCGGCGAAGGGCTGGGATTGGAAATTGGACGGGGCTATGCCTGATGAATATTGCCCTTTGAATCCCGTTTCAAAAGAGAACGTTTTTATTTTTTCCCCGTCGGATTCTTTTATTTTTTCGGCCGTATCCGTTTCGTTTTCGGCGCCGAGTCGGAACGGGGCCGCAGGCAGAGAGAGCGCCAAGAATATCGTGAGTATTGTTTTTATGGATTTCATCATCCGGCCATAACTTTAAAACATAATTTTTCGAATGAACGGTTACCGTTTTTTAAAATTTTAATGGACTGCCGGTCCGGTAAATGGTTTGACATGATCATATCAGCGGTAAGAGTCAACCAATAATTATGGTTTGCGGGGTTCTTTTTGGACATTAAATACAGAAACATAACGGTCAGGGCCGGCAGGGCCGCCCGGAAGCTCATAAAAGAGAGCGGGTTCAACTGGGACATGGTGGATGTGATGGCCGGCGCTTCCGGAGGGCCCAAGTGGCTCGTACTTTCCGGGCTCGACAGGCTGATATTCCCACGGTTCAGAAAAAGGAAGAGGCCGCTTTTTCTTCTCGGGTCCTCCATCGGTTCATGGAGGTTTGCGGCGTCCTCGTGCCCGGATTTTGAAAAGGCATACGGGGCCTTCGAGGACTCCTACCTGATGCAGAGCTATTCGGCAAAACCATCGCCCGGGGATGTGACGGACGAGGCAGTCAAAATTATGGACGCCTTTTTCGGCGATAAGGCATCAGGCTGCCTGGTTCACCCGTACCTCAGGCTGAACATTCTTTCTGTAAGATGCAGGGGGATTGCGGCGTCTGAAAATAAATTATTGATGGGAGCGGGCGTCGCGGCGGCCGCCGCGCTCAACGCAGCAAGCAGGAAAAGCCTGGGGTTCTTTTTCGAGAGGGCGCTTTTTTACGACCCGAGGGACATTCCGCCGTTTTTCAATATGACTGATTTCCCGATTTCAAGGATACCCCTGGATCCGGGAAACATCAGGGACGCGGTCCTTTCATCTGGATCGATCCCGCTCGTCATGTCCGGGATCTCGGGAATAAAAGGCGCGGCTCCCGGCACCTACAGGGACGGCGGGATAATAGACTATAACCTGGACGTGCCTTTCTCCACGGGGAATGGAAGGCTGGTTTTCTACCCGCATTATTCAGAAAGGGTGGTCCCGGGATGGTTCGACAAGAACCTCGGCTGGAGAAGGCCGTCGCCCGTTAATTACGACAGCGTGGTCATGGTATCGCCATCAGCCTTTTTCGTGTCGAACCTGCCGTATGGAAAGGTCCCGGACAGAAAGGACTTCAGGATGTTCGCCGGCAGGGACGATGATAGAATATCGTACTGGAGGACGGTCCTCGGGGAAAGTGCCAGGCTGGCCGATGAATTTTTCGATGCGGTAAGGACCGGACGGTTGGCCGATATCTCCGGGACCTTTGAATGAATCCGCCGCGGCTTAATTAATTTATATGGTATATAAAATGAACGATCAGATAAAAAAACTAGTCATAACGGCCTTTACCCTTGCCGCGTTGATATTCGCGGTGGGGGCCAATTACTACCGCATACTGTACATGGCGGACTGGGTCAGGAGCTATTGTATTGAAATCGTTGAAAGGTTACTCCCCAGGATGGATACCTTCACGACGATAGATCCCGACAGGTTCAGGCGCTTCATCTTCACCTATGAGAATTTCCCCGGGAGTTTCTCTCATTCGGGAGGGCTTCTTGTCTGCAGGCCGGAAAAGGACGTTGACCTCGACGATCTTGCGGAAAACATGATCGGGTACACGGATTACTACAGGCTGTCGGCTTTAAAAAATGATCTCAAGAAAATAAACCCGGTCAGCGGCGGCGAAATTTCCGCCAATACGCCGGTCATCATACCCGGGAGCCTTCCCCCCGTTATGGAGGACATGAGAAGAACGAAAAAGCCCCCGGTTATCAAGGTCAGGGGTCTTTATTTTTCCGGACAGACCGCGGGTTCATCAAGGCTCCTGGAAAACCTCCCCGGGTACAGGGCCCTGGGCATAAACGCGATCGTTTTCGACGTGAAGGACGTCACGGGAATAGTGAATTACCGGAGCGGCGTTAAGGAGGTGGTGGAGTACAATACCCACAGGCAGAGGACCATAGACAACATACGGAAACTCATACGGGAACTCAGGAAAAACGGGATCCAGTCAATAGCCAGGATGGCCGTATTCCAGGACAGGCTGCTCGCGAAGAATGACGGCAGGCTTGCGATAGGTTCAAAGAGCAGGGGGGGCATATGGCGCGCCTCGGGCGGGGACCTGTGGTGCGATCCAACTGACAGGAGGGTCCAGGATTACAATATAAAGATCGCCTCTGAGCTCGCCGATATGGGCGTCGACGAGATACAGTTCGACTACATCAGGTTTCCAACCGAGGGGAACCTTTCAGACGCCCTTTTCGATTATGATTTCGGAAGGATGTCGAACGTGGATGTGATAACATCCTTTCTGAAAAGGGCCTACAGGGAGGTCTCATCGAGAAATGCGCTGCTTTCGATAGACATATTCGGCGTTGTGGCCTGGGGAAAAGAGGTCGATATCCGTAACACCGGGCAGAGGATAGAGCACCTGTCGAAATACTGCGATGTGATTTCGCCCATGCTTTACCCGTCCCATTTCAACGACGATTTCGACGGATACAGAAACCCGGGGGATAACCCCTATTATTTCATAAACAAGGGCTGCCAGAAGGTCCTGGCCCTTTCGGATAAAAAAACCGCCATACGACCGTGGCTGCAGGCCTTCAGGTGGAGGGTCTCCAGGTATAACGAGAAATACATTGCCGACCAGGTCAGGGCCTCCGATGACTCCGGGGCGAAGGGATATCTCTTCTGGAGCGCATCGAACGATTACAGGGTGGTTCTTTCCGCAATGAAGGACCTGGTTGATAAGGACGCCGGGACAGGGTCCGCGGGAGGGCGTTAGGACCAGGACAGCGTGCAGTTGCCGCCGCCGCACACGGTCCTTATGCATTCAAGATCGAAGAGCCTGTCTACCTGGCTCGATGCGTATCCGGCTTCGTATCCCGCGGATTCCCTCACGAAGCCCGTGAAGTCCTCCCTGATCGAACCGGCGCGGCCCTCTTCCATGCCGGGATAATTCTCAACAAGCTCCCTTGAAATGATGTCGGTGGCGAAAAGCGCCGATTTGAGGGACCGGACCATTTCCAGGTCCGCTCCGGAAAGCGGTTCGTTCCTGTCGAATTTTTCCACTGCACTCCTCACGTAATTCTGGATAGAACCGTTGAATTCCCCGACTATCCTGTCCACCTCGCTTCCGGGCATGGTTACGGATTCGGAAACCGACTGGTTCGCGTCGTACCTGTCCCAGTCGTCGGAAAGAATCCTGATGCCGAATTCCTCCTTTTTCTCGCGCACCTCGGTTCCGGGGAAGGGTGCCAGGATGTGGTACCCGTAGCTCGGACTGAGCCTGCGTGCCAGCTCCAGGGTCTCCCTTACGGTTTCAGGGGTTTCCCCGGGAAGGCCGAGTATATAGGAGGTCATGGGAACTATACCGGCCCCGTTGCACATGTCGACGGCCTTTTTTATGCCGTCCAGGTTTATTTTTTTCTTCACCCTGTTCAGGATGCCCTGGTTCCCGCTCTCTATCCCGAAACAGAGGGTTGTGCATCCTGCCCTCTTCATCCAGGAAAGGAGATCCGGGGAAACCGTGTCGACCCTGGCGAAGGCCGTCCATGGATGGTCTATCCCCCTCTCGATGATTTCAATGCAGACGGAGATGCATCTTTCCCTGTTCGATGTGAAAAGATCGTCTACTATGTTGATCTGCCTGAATCCCTTTTTTGAAAGCATCTCGAACTCATCCACGACCCTGTCCACGGCGAAATAACGCACTCTCCTGCCGACCATTTTGCTCCCGACGCAGAACACGCATTCGAACGGGCAGCCCCTTGACGTCACCATGTTTACTGGAAGTCCTATGGCCCTGTACTTGCCGAGCTCCACAAGGTGCCTTGCAGGATACGGGAGTATGTTTATATCTTCAATGAAGGGCCTGTCCGGGGCGTGGATGGCTGTCCCGTTTTTCCTGAAGGAAATGCCTTTTATGGATTCAATATCATTTCCTTTGATAAGAGACGCCAGGAGCTCCGCAGTAGTAATCTCGCCCTCCCTCCTCACGATATAATCAATATGCGGGTTTGATTCGAGTATGCTTCCCGGGTCGAACGTTGCATGCGGGCCGCCCAACAGTATGACCAGCCCGGGGTCCGCGTTCCTGCATTCTCCGAGAATCGAGAGGGCGCGGTTGACGTTCATCGTGACGGCAGTGGCACCGACGAAAGAGGGCCTGAACCTTTCGATGGTCTTCCTGACTCGTTCATCCGAGTAGGGATTGACGACGTAATCCTCAATTATCACCTCGAAACCTTTTTCCTCGAGATATGCCGCGAGGGACATGAGCCCGAACGGCGGGGAAGGGGATTCCTCGAAGGGATATGGCGGGTTTATGAGCATTACCTTGTTGTTCATTCCGGGCAAAACCTCTTTTTGCCTGATTATTACAGGGCGGCGCAAAGTCAATAATATTATTAGCGAACCCGGTTCTTCTTTAGGGTTTTGAGCGATACTCTCGAAAGCATGTAAGGCCCGGCAATCGTTTGAAACATGCTGCCGGTTCTGCCGGGGTAAAAGCGTTGACGCCCGGGGAGAGTGAGAACGGCCCCCCTACCGGACGCAACCCCCGGAAAATAAAGTTATTTGCACAGGCCGATGCCGGTCTTTGCGCTCGAATTATTCTTGTAGACCGCCAGTATTTCGCCGAACACGGCCGCGGCCTTGGATTTCTGGCCCATTTTAAGATAGCTCCAACCCAATCCCTGCTTCATATCGACATCGGACGGATACAGGACGAGCACCTTTTCGTAAGCCCTGGCCGCATCGCTGAACCTGCCCTGAGCGTAAAGAATATAGGCGAGCCTGCTTCCGGCAAGATAGCTGTTCCTGTCCGTTTTTAGAGCCGCGATCGCCGCTTTTTCTGCCCTGTCCCACTGGCGCGAGGTCATCAGGGGAAGAATTCCTCCAAGCAGCGGCTCCACTGCGTCTGGAGCGATAGATGAGGCCTTCTGGTAGTATTCGCAGGAAGCGGAATAATCTCCCCTGCAATGGAACAGCCAGGCCGCCCTCAGGTTCGCCATGTAGTTTTTCGGGTCCATCCTTATTATTTTAAGAATGCTGTTCAACGAACCGGCGTAATCCTTCCTCGCTTCCAGTATGAAGGACGCTTCGAAAAGATTTTCCGCGGTTTCCTCTGCGAATGCCTGTCCGACCGCCGTTGAGGCGATTAGAGTAATGCAAAACGCGATTTTTTTCAGGTTCATGACAGTCTCCTTTTTATTAAAAATTCATTTTCAATCCGGCTGTAAGGCCGGTGTTGAAAAAATTGTGGCGTTCGCCGTACTGTTTCGCGGCCCTGTCGAGCCTTATTGAAACGAACGGTGAAAAGGTTTTTTTCGGGAAAATATCGGCTGTAACCTTAGCTCCCCAGATGTATTCGATGTCGATGTTGTTTATTATCGAGCCGTGCTCCTCAACCGCGTACCACCTGGGCCCGTAATAACCCGATGCGGAGAGGTTTATGTTCGTCAGTTCCGCTTCCAGCCTGATCCCGGCTGAATACCTGCCCCTGTTTTTTATTCCCGTCAGCGGCCTGTCCGCGGTGCAGTACTGTATCATCGGCAGGACCTTCACCGTGAACCGGTCGAGAAAGGAAAGCCCTATCTCGGGTTCCGCCTGCAGGGTGCCGAAATTTTTGTAGAATCCCTCGTCCCAGCTCGCGCCCAGCGTCAGGCTGCCGAATTTCCTGTATCCGTAAATCGAAAGCACGTGGGAATTGGTTGTACCGGAATTTTTTTCGTTTATGAGGGTCCACCTTGTCAGAATGGAATACCTTTCGGTCCAGTAATAAATACCAAGACCGGGAATCAGCTGCCTGTAGTTTTTCGTGGTGGTTCTGACTACCGGCAGTTCGAGGGGCGGACGGGGCGGCCCGGGCGGGGGAGGAAGCGAAACGCTGTACAGGCTCTTGTATGTATATTTATACCAGAGGTAGGTGAACTCGGAATACAGCCCGATGCCGGAACGGTGAAAAGCGTCGAAGGCCGCGGTGACCGAATTGATGCTGTTCGTGTACCAGGCGCCGCCAAAAAACCTGCGGGAATAATAAGCCTGCGGCCTCAGCGTCCACGAGGTTTCCTCCCCCGTGCAGTATCCGAGCCTGCCGTCGCCGGACATCGAATCGGC
>JALOTL010000022.1 GCA_025457915.1 Spirochaetota bacterium
GTAATAGTCGTACGACACCGCAACTGACGGCGTGACGATCTTCAACGCGTCTATGCTGGCGAATACGGTAGCGGTCATGAAGCTGTTGTTCGTCTTTTTAGTTTCCCTGGCCTTCCCGGAGTTGAAGTATTGCCAGTACCAGTAGCTCGCACCAAGGGTAACGGCCTCTCCGATAGTTTTTGAATATTCGACGCCGTAATCCATACCCTGCTGCGCGTATGCTGCTTTGTTCATGCGCCTCTGGTCCCTGGCCCAGCTCAGGGTGGACATCATGTAAGTCTCCACCAGCCAATCGGTCTTTGTCTGAGATTTCCTTCCGTCAATGATATAACTTGCGGCAATTTCACCGACAACCGAGAATTTGAGCCCGGTATCCGGCACCTCGTACGATACGTACGGGCAGAAAGCCCCGTCCCTGCTGAAGAAATATGTTCCCCTCCAGAGATAGGTGCTGTAATAGTCGGCCCCCGTGGAAATCCCCAGGCTTTTATCTCGACCACCTTCCCCTCCCGCCTGTTCCTCCGCAAAAGCCGCGCCACCTGAAAAAATAAAAAGAAAAAGAAACATATAACGCCCTTTCATTATTTTGACCTCCATGCGTTAAACATGGGAACAAAGTAATTAAATACGTCATTCATGCAAAATTATTTTCAGCGCGCGGTATTACGGCGGTGTAAAATAAAAATATTACGCCCGTGTTAAATTATTACAGCACAACATCTGTTATGCCATGATGCGGGAATGATTAAAATATAAGACCGGCGCTTATCTTCGCGTAGAACCTGTGAACGTCCTGGAATTTATGCCAGGTCCTCGAGGGAACGATCACCCAGTATAATCCCGATTCAAGAAAGGCCGGCCCCTTCTCGAATCTCCATGAAACATAGGGGCCCATATCGCTCACACCTTTTTTTACCGGCCACTTTTTCACGAGCCAGATGTTGAAATCGGGTGAATAAGAGTATTCTTTCGTCCTGGCGCTGTGCTGATAATAATAGCCGGACGTGAATCCGGCAGTCAGCTTGTTTTCCCTTGTCAGCTCGATCTCTTTTTTCAAAAAAAGCTGGAAATAGAAATCCTTTCCCCTGTCCCACGCGGGATAATAATCATAAGTACACGATGCCCCGGGAGTGACGAATGGAACGAAATCAAGCAGAACCGACAGCGTTGGGGATATTGAGCTGCAGTCTATCTTTTTAGTCTCTCTCGCCCTTGCTGAGTTGAAGCACCAGACATAAAGAACAGACGGAGTGATTGTAACCGTGTCCTTGATCTTGTAGGAATACTCAAGGTTGAAATCTGCGGCCTGGAGGGCGTATCCAAGGTGATTCATCCTCCTGCGGCCATTCACTATCTCGTATGAGTAAATGAGATAGGTATTATGCAATATGTCTTTTTTCTGCTGCGATTTCCTGCCGTCAATGACATAACCTTCAGTCAATTCAGTGAAATAATTGAATTTGATGCCGGCCTTCGGAAAATCGAAGGTAATGAACGGGAGAAACGCTCCGTCACCGCCGAAATAATATGTCCCCCTCCATAGATACTTGCTGTAATAATCAAGTCCGAAGGAAAGCTCGAAGGTTTTCTCTTCCGCGCCGGACGCCGGATCCCCCGTAGTCACAGCCCTGTCCTCCGCGTAAACCGCGATTGTCATCAATATGATTGCGCCCATAATCATTCTTTTCATGCAATTATCCTATACCAGTTTATTTATGGCTTCATTTATATTCTTTACGCCGATGATCTCCCCGCCGAACCCGGCTGCCGCGGCCTCATCGACGTCACCCGACGGGATTATGATTTTCCCGAAGCCGGAATGGATGAACTCCTTGACCCTTCTCCCGCACATGGATACGGGCCTTATCTCGCCCGAAAGGGAGATTTCCCCCAGAAGACCGAGACCGTCGGGAACAGGCACGTTCTTCAGGCTGGAAAATATGGACATGGCGACCGCCAGGTCAGCCGATGTCTCGTTGATCTGGAACCCCCCCGACACGTTTATGAAAACATCGAACGTGTTCAATTTTAACGCGGCGTGTTTTTCCAGAACGGCGGCGATGAGTATCAGCCTGTTTAGATCGAATCCGTCCGCCATCCTTCTCGGGTTGGGGAAAGACGTGTAGCTGACCAGCGACTGGACCTCGAACAGGATCGTCCTCGTTCCTTCGACGGCGGAGGATATCGCGTTCCCCGGCGAGGATGAAACAAAGGGATTTAAAAAAATCCTGTTTTTATCCTTCACTTCGGCGAGGCCCTTTTCCGTCATGGCAAACAGCCCTATCTCGTTTACGGAGCCGTACCTGTTTTTGAAGGCCCGCAATATCCTGTATTCCTTTGAAAAATTTCCTTCGAAATACAGCACGGTATCCACGATGTGCTCGAGAAGCTTGGGGCCGGCGATCGTCCCGTCCTTGGTTATGTGGCCGATGAGCATTACCGGGACGCCGCTTTTTTTTGCGGATACGGAAATCCTGTGCGCGGATTCCCTGATCTGGGTGACAGACCCCGGCGGAGCGGAAATTTCCTTTGATGAGATGGTTTGAATGGAATCGATCACGATAAGGCGGGGCCTGTCCCTGTCGATTATACTTATGACGTCCTCGACGTCGGTGCCGGTAAAAATCCTTATGCCGCCGGTTTTTATCCCTATCCTTTCGGCCCTCTGTTTTATCTGAAACGGGGATTCCTCGCCGGATACGTAGACCGCGTCGAAATATTCTGAAATCTGGAGAGCAAGGGTGGATTTGCCGATGCCCGGCTCTCCCCCGATCAGGATGACCGAGCCCGGGACTATGCCGCCCCCGCAGACTATGTTGAATTCCGACATGCCCGTCATGAGCCTTTCCGCCCCCTCGGGGCTTACGTCAGCCAGGGAAATCATCGATCCCGCTGATTTCTTATCCTTTTCGGCATCCGGGGCATGCAGTTCAACAGTATTCCATTGCGAGCATTCGGGGCACCGGCCGTGCCACTTGGAAAAAACAGCTCCGCAGGATGCGCAGATGTATTCGGTCTTTTGCCTGGGCATTTTCAATTCTTGGATTTGAATATGAGCTTGGTAGGGTCCTTCTTGAGCGTCCTGAAAAGCTCTTTAGCCGAGATGGAGGCGTCCCTGATATTATTGTAGATGTCTTCGTCAGTGAGCATTTTCCCGAGCGTCCCTCTTCCCTTTTCAAGCCTGAAAACGATCTTGTTGAGGTTGTTCGACGTTTCCGAAAGGTTCCTGAGTGTTATGGATATGTCTTCCTTGTTTTTTTCGGAAAGGTCGGCCATGTTGGTGGAAAGCCTGTTGAGCTGGAACATCAGGATGCGCGACTGGTCGGATAGATTGGCGATCATGGACTTCGTCATCATGATGGTTTTCCTTACGTCGTCCTTGTTGTCCTCGCTTATCTTATTGAGGTTTTGAACGAACTTCTTGGAATTCTGGACAATATCGGCAAGCACCTGGCCCCCGCTTTCGTCCTGCATGAAGCTCTGAAACGTCATCATCATCTGGTCGAAGCTTGCGGGGTCGATCCCGTTGATTTTATCCCCATCGGCGAGGTATTCCTCCACGTTGACCGACGGCGGGACGAAGACGTTGATGTATTTCTCTCCGATCAGTCCCGAGGTGAAGATGGCGAACTTCGTGTCCCTGATGAGCGTGTATTTCTTTTCTATCCAGACCGTGACTTCCGTCTTTTCACCGGACTGCTTTATCGATTCAACGTACCCTATTTTAATACCGCCGGCAATTTTTACCGGGGCGCCTATCCTGAGATCGTTCAGGAAGCCGAAAAATATCCTGAGCTTGTATCCGGAATGCGAAACGTTTATTTTCGCAAAAACTGCGACAAGCACGATAAATATCGTGAAGCTCACGGTGATCATCAAACCGACCTTTGCTTCGCTGTTAAGCTTCATTGGTTTAACCCGGGGTACATTTATTACAGGGAACCCTCTGCCGTGAAGTTACCCTGCGGGCGTAATTATTGGAAAACCGGGAGTTTTTCATGATACTGCAACTGCCGGCTCTCGGGATTGCCTGAAAATTACAGTACATGCATCCCTGAAAATGTAAATAAAAAAATTTTACAGCTTTATTCCGCACGAATTTTTATCAAACGGGGAAAACCGCCCCTTTTTTTAAACAGGCGTATTAAGATATTGTTCCCAGAAAATCAACGCCAAGATAAAAAAAAGCCGATCGGACCGATGCGGAAACCGTCTTATGAATTAATTTCTTGACAGTCGCCGTCGCTTTTTGTATTTGTTCTCCCTGCTTGATGATTTTTTACTATTAAGGAGTGTCAGGTGACCAAGAAATACAATCCGAGAGAAAAAAGAAAAAGGGCCAGGAGAAGGCTTAAGAGAAAGAAAAGACGCATGAAGGATAAAAGCGCAAAAATCTGACGCCTTAAAGATTTTTTGTGTTATTGTACTTATTGATGAGTTTCTGGTGAAAATCCTCAAACTTGCTTGTCTCTAAAAGTCCCGCGCTGTCCAGGATTTCCTCGTCTATGTAATAATAATTATATTTTCTCTCCTCGATGCCGCACAGGATGTTGGCCAGATAAACAACATTGACAACTTCGGAGAATTCCTTTTTTGCGTTCAGTGGCGCATGATGGCACCTGATGGCCTCTACCAGGAATTCAGGAAAGTTCCAGTTCTGCGCGATAAGCGCACCTATCGTGGAGTGGCTGATGCCGATTGATATTTCCTCCATTACCGTCGTGGTTGAGATCTTCCTGTCCTTGACTATTTCGGCGATCTTTTTCGTGAGACTCAAATCGGTGGAAAGAAGTATTATCTTGCCGAGGTCGTGAAGAAGACCGGCCATGAACGCGTTCTCGACAATCTTCGTGTTCCCCTGGCTTATCGCGATCATCCTCGAATAAAAAGCAACCTTGTTGCAGTGCTCCCATATCTGCTCGTAGCTCCTGTACCTGTCATTCAATATCCTCCTGGCATTACTGGTGACCAGTATGGCGTTCAGGTTTTTCAGGCCGATCGTCATTATGGCGGTATTGAGATTCTCAATCCTCCTGCTAGGAAAAAATCCGGCGGAATTCGAAAGCTTTATGACGTCGCTGGTAAGTGCCGGGTCCAGCATGACCTTCTTGGATATCATGTCTATCGTTGATTCAGGGTTGTTGCACAGCCGCTGGAGCTCGATTATGTTCTCCGGGAACGTGGGGATGCCCTCTATGTCGGATATGATTTTCTGTTTTATCTTTGTTACGATATCGACCGGCTTCAACTGCGACGGTATTATTATGACGGCCTTCGTATCCTTGCCGTCGGTCTGGATTTTGAAAAGATCCGGGTTCACGCCCATGTTTTTCAGAAACAATACCGTAAGGACTATCCCGAGACCGGCGCCCTCGGTGTTGTCCTCGATCTCTTCGTATGCCTCCGTGAAATCATTGTAAAGCTTCGCCCTGTCTATTCTGAAAGTGATCCTTTTCATCTCCTCCGGCAGAATCGCCGCGTTGTTTTTCACTTCGATCATCAACTTGTCGTCTTTCAGCTCGAATGTCGTGCTGACAAAAAAATCGCTTTTCACAAGGTCGTTTTTAATCTGGTCGAAATCGCCGATAACGTTATTTTTGAACTTGAGTATCCCCTGGTTGTAATCAGACTGGGTGTTGATGTCATAGCCCATTTTGAGAAAATACACCCTCTTGGCATTCGCCTTCAGGGCGTTTACGATTACCTCCCTGAGTACGGTTATCAGCGAATTCAGGAGAAAAATATGATCGGTCATGGAAAGAAAACGGGCAAGGATGGTGTTGAATGTAATCAGCAGCTCTTCGTTCAGGAACCTGAAGGTAATGGTAATGGGTTCCTTTTTTGTGAGCTTTTTTGACAGGTCTTTTCTGCTAATTATCGATTCCATAATAGATGTACAAGAGGGGATTTTTTATATATTAAATATTATTATCATCCATGTTTTCAAGAGTCAAGTAAATTAATCCATTTCAAGCATCATTCGAGGCCGACCTGCCGCCGGCAGAATCCTGGTTCAGGTATTCACCGGCCTTTATGATTAAAAAATCCCTTTTATTGATGTCAGGATTATCTAAAACCATCTCAAGCAGATGGTTTAAAATTCTGCCAATCACAGGCCCGGGCTTCAGTCCGAATTCATCCATTATTATCCTGCCGTTAATATCCAGGTCCTTGACGGTAATGGCGTTTTCTTCCTCGATTACCTTATTGATCCTTTTTTTCAGTTTTTCTATGGGGGCTGGCAATCCGTTCCTGGCGCCGTTTCCTTTCCTGTCGGCAAGCCTGAGCCCGAAAAGATCCTGGAGGTTTTCCAGACCGACCTTTCTCATGAACCGCCTTACGGCTCCGTCCGTCCAGTCATCGGTGTAGTGGAACATATGGTTCAGTATCAGGTTGTTCACCCTGTCGATCTGCTCATTGGAAAATTTGAGCCTTTTCATAAGCTTTCTGGTCATCTTCGCGCCGACGACCTCATGATTATAGAAGGTATATTCACCGTCAGACCCCTCCCTCCTCACCGGGACCTTACCTATGTCGTGCAGGAGGGCCGAGATCCTCAATATGAGGTCGTCCCTGGGCGCCGAGTCGCATGAATAGACACTGTGGTGGTAGACGTCGAACATGTGGTACTTGTTCTGCATGACTCCGTAGCATTCCTGTAGCTCCGGGAGGACGATTCCAAGCAGACCGGATTTTCTCATGTATTCCAGACCCACGGAGGGCATTTCGGCCTCGAGCATTTTTACAAGCTCATCCCTTATCCTCTCCACCGAAACCCTTTTCGACACACCGAGCGTTTGCGATATGGCATTGAATGTGCCGTCGTCTATGAGAAAATTCAGCTTGGCGGCAAACCTGCAGGCGCGGAAGGGCCGGAGACCGTCCTCACCGAACCTGTCCATCGGATCGCCGATTGTCTTTATCAGACCCTTTCTGATGTCCTCGATGCCTTCAACATAGTCTATCACCTTATCATTAACAAGGTCGTACGCGAGACCGTTAATTGTAAAATCCCTCCTCTTCACGTCGTCCTTCAGGGTCCTGGAAAAGGTCACATTGTCCGGGTGCCTTCCATCAATGTACTTCCCGTCCGCCCTGTAGGTCGTGACCTCGAAGGCCCTCTGGTTATGGATGACGGTTACAGTTCCGTGCTTGATCCCTGTAGGGAGCGCCTTGCTGAAAAGCTTCATTACGACATCCGGCGTTGCATCGGTCGCGAGGTCGTAATCGTAAACATCCCTTCCGAGTATAAGGTCCCTGACCGACCCGCCTACAATGAAGCATTCGCTGTTGTTGCCGTTCAGCTTATTTATTATGCCGAGCAGTGTGTTTCTGATTTCTTCAGGTATGGCAAGCTTCATGATGGTCTCTTTCTATTATTCTTAAATACGGACCGATCCGATTTTTTAAACAGCAAAATTCCGCTGGTTTTTCAATTAATTTCCGAGCCCGCGTATGGCCGGCCGGCAACCTGCTTTGACGGTTTTGATTCATGGTTGCAAGTCGTGTCCGGCTTGTATGAATCGAAGGCCGTGACCGTGAAGAAATATAAGACCGTGTTTTTCAAATGTGGAAAGCTGAGAAGCGCTTTTTTATCAAGGGCCCTGTTTTCCTCAATGACCTTTTTATTGATGGTAACCTCGATATATTCACCCCTGGCCGTTGCGTTTGTAATTTTCTTCCCTTCGACCTGGGAAATTATGCCGTCATATTTCGACGGGTCTGCCCCGTAATATATCCTGTAGCCGTATATGTCCGATTCCAGGCTCTTTTTCCATCTGAGCGTAACTGAGCAATCGCCGACGGCGGCGATCTGGACGAACTGGGGCGGGTTCGGCGCCCTGTCGGGCTGGTAGTCCATCCTTATATTCCAGAGAAGCGGCGAACTTTTTCCGTCCGGCGAAGCGACAAGATGCGCCCTCCACTGGTAGAATTTTCCCCTGAGAAATTCCCCGGAAGGGGTTTTTTTCAGATAAATGTTTCTCTGACCGTTGGTTATCCTGTACCATTTGATATGGACGTCGTCCTCTTTGAATTTCTGGTCTGAAATCCTGAACTGCATCCAGATGAAGGTATTCCTGCGAAGCTCCTCGTCCCAGCTGAATTCCGTGACCCTGGTCCCGGTATCCTCGAATGAATATACCGGGCTGGTTATGATACCTTCCACGTTGTACGGGATCCTTCCGGCCGAGCCCGTGTTCGAATAATCCCTGTAAGCGATATCAGTCGCCGCGTCCAGGTTGTCGTAACTCCTGTAAGCGATCCTGAACTCGTCGATGTATCCCGAGTAGTTTTTACCTATTACCGCATCTGGCGAGTCCTTGCAGGCAAGATCGCCTTTTTTATTCATATAGCCGAATGTGGGTTCCATTACGCCGTTGAACGGCTCACCGCTGCTGGTGAGGAATAAAACATCCTCCTCCATGTTATCAAGGCTCTTGACCAGCTTCCCGGAGATCCTGTCGAAGCTTACTGCAAAATGATGCCATTTCCCGGTTTTGAGCTGCCGTCCCTTTGAAAGAATTACGTCGTTGGCCTTGTATCCGGGCTTTATGAAAACGCCTAAAAATGAAGCGACCGCCCTGCCGTTCCTGATTGTTATTTCTATCCCCCTCTTCCGCCCGGAAAAGTACCCGGTCCTGGAAAACAGAACGCTCCCGTCCCTGATAACAGTCGGCTTAAACCTGAACTCGATGGTGAAGGATCCGAGATCGCCGCATGAACCCAGCCACAGGTTTCTTACCGTCCCGATATTGACCCCGTGTTCCTTTTTAAAGAACTGGGCGCAGCCCTGACCGAGCGAACCGCCCGATTTAATGAAGCTGTATTCGGAATGCTTGATCGTGTATTTTTTCGTATCATCCCTCAGAAGAGCCGAGGATGGATAGTTGAATGACAGGGCTATGTCAGTTATATATTCTAGCTTGAGGTCCTGGTATGTCAGATCGGCGATTGAGTATACCCTGTTGCCGCTTTTATTTTCCTCTATTCTTGAATTATGAAGGTTCCTGGACGGAACCGTTTCGAAAACAAGGCGTCCCTGGTTGTCGACGGAAGGGGAAATCAACAGGCACGCGGCTGCCGAAACCGCCGCCGCTTTGATGCATGATTTAATATTCATCTTTTATCCATCCAGAAGGTTATCCGATTACTGGCCGGGCTACGTCACTCAAGGGCCGAAATTTTATCAAGCCTCTTCTGGTGCCTTCCGCCCTCGAACCCGGTTGAAATCCACCTGTCCACAATCGCGGCCGCAAGATCGTCTCCAATAACCCTCGCCCCGAGGGCCAGGACATTGGCGTCGTTGTGCCGCCTGGACATTTCGGCCATGTACTCGTTGAAGCACAGCGCGGCCCTGATCCCCTTTATCTTATTCGCGGCTATGGATACCCCTATCCCGCTGCCGCAGATGACTATACCCTTGTCAGCCGCTCCGTCCCTGACCTTGCCCGCTGCCGCTGAGGCAAAATCCGGGTAATCGCATGATTCTTCGGTATGGGTCCCGACATCAATGAACTCCAGGCCCCTGTCCTTGAATTTATCGATCAAAAACCTCTTCAGTCTGAGTCCCGCGTGGTCCGACCCTATTGATATTTTCATGTATGTTCCCTTTTTGCTTGAATGCCTAACAAATCTAACTTATCCTCTTTAAAAAAATCAAACACATTTTAAAATATTGAATTTTCCTTGATAACCACGTCAACCATCAGCATTAAAAAATTGACATCAATAAATCCTGCGGCGAATTAATTGAAGCGCATTTCAGAAAACAACCGTCAATATATCATTTCATTAAATTTAGCCGTGTTTTTTTATATTATCAATCCTCCAATTTTAAAAACCAGGAAAGAAACAAGCCACGCAACGGTGAGCTGGTAAAAAATTGAAAACACGGCCCATGACGGACCGGCCTCTCTTCCGATAGCGACAATTGTGGCAATGCAGGGAACGTACAAAAGGACAAAAACCATGAAGGCATAAGCGCTCAGCGGCGAAATCGCGTGTTCCGTTTCCTTCAGTTCATCGGAAATGGACGACGCCACTGCCGTCCTGTCGTCCGATTCCGCATGGTATAGCACCCCCATGGTACTGACGACAATCTCTTTCGCCACAAAGCCGGTCAACAGCGAAATCCCCATCTGCCAGTTGAACCCCAGCGGTTCAATCAGGGGATGAACGGCATTCCCCAGCATTCCTATCGCGGTTTGCCTCTTTTCCTCCACACGTCTTTCAAGTCTCAGCCTCTTGATTTCTCCGGCGTATTTTTTCTCCGGATCCCTGCCGAAATCCCCGGCCCCTGCGTCATAACCGGCCTTGAGCTCGGCGTATTTCCTGTCATATTTCGCGGCAACTTCGGGCGACTTCGGATATTCACCGAGTATCCAGATAACCACGGAAAAGACCAGGATCACTCCCGCCATCTTTTTCATGTACTGCGACGCCCTGTCCCACATGTGCAGAAGCGTGGTTTTGATTGTAGGCATCCGGTACGGAGGCAGCTCCATGACGAATGGGGCCGATTCCTTTCTGAAAAAGAAAAATTTAAACAGCCTGCCCGAAGCGAGGGCCAGAAAAATCCCGAGGGAATAAAGGGATAATATTACCGCGCCCTCGTATTTATGAAAAAAAATCCCGCAGAACAGGATATAAACGGGCAGCCTTGCAGAACAGCTCATGAATGGATTGATGAGGATTGTCAGTATCCTGTCCTGCCTGTTTTCAAGGGTCCTGGCCGCCATGATCGCCGGGACGTTGCACCCGAACCCCATTACAAGGGGGATGAACGATTTCCCATGGAGCCCTATCCTGTGCATTATTTTATCCATGATGAAGGCGGCCCTGGCCATGTATCCCGTGTCCTCCATGAAGCTTATCCCGAGAAAAAGTATGAGGATGTTCGGAAGAAAAACAGCCACTCCTCCCACACCGCCTATTATGCCCTCCGTGATGAGCCTCTTCAGCGGCCCGTCCGACATTCCGCCGCCTATCCATCCGCCAAGGTAATTCATCAGCTGCTGTATCAATTCCATCGGGTACCTTCCGATGGAAAATGCGGCCTGGAACAGCGCCCAGAGAAACAAAAAAAGTATCGGGAACCCCAGGTACCTGTGGGTTATAAGAACATCGATCCTCTCTGAAATATCGCTCCTTCTTATGTTCCTCTGCTCGGTGCACTCCCTTACGGCGCCCGAGATGAAGCCGTGCCTCATGTCGCCGAACAGGGTCTGTATGTCGTCTTTGAATCTCTTCTGGAGAGAAATCCTGAATGAATGCGAGAGCCGGAGGATCTCTGACTTGTCCGGACGCAGCGACAGTCTGTTTGCCGCATCAGCGTCGTTTTCAAGAAGCATGATCGACATCCATCTTGCAGGGACGCCGGAAATCCCGCCGTTCCTCGAAAGTGCGGATTCCAGGACCCCGATTGCGTCTTCAATGTCCCTTCCATAGGGGAGCTTTATCCTTCTTGCCTCTCCGGAAGGGGCTGATGTCAGGGACAGCAGGACATCGACCAGGTCCTCCACGCCTTCGGATTTTTTTCCGACGGTCCTTACAACAGGCATACCGAGCAGTGTTCCGAGCCCGCCGGAATCAATATAAAGTCCCTTTGCTTCAGCCTCATCCGACATGTTGAGGACCAGCACAACCCGCGCCCCGAGATCAACGAGCTGCGTGGTCAGATAAAGGTTCCGCGAAAGGTTGCCTGCGTCCACAACATTCACGACAACGTCAGGTTCCTCCTCGAGAATGAATTTACGGGTGATGAGCTCCTCGATGCTGTATGATGTAAGGCTGTATATGCCGGGAAGATCAATGATCCTGAACCTGATCCCGTTCCTTTTCAAAAGGCCTTCCTTCTTTTCAACGGTTACCCCGCTCCAGTTGGCCACCCTGCGCCTGGAGCCGGTCAGGGCATTGAATATGGTGGTCTTGCCGCTGTTGGGATTTCCGACAAGCCCGACAACAATATCTCTTCTTTTCCCTTCTTGTATTTTAACCATCAATTAATTACCGGGAATCTTCTGACAATTATACTTCTGGCCTCCTCCACCCTTATCGAGATATGGTAGCCCTTGATTTCAATTTCCAGGGGGTCCCGTAGAGGAGCGTACTTTACGAGATGGATCCTCTCTCCCTTTCTGAATCCCATATCGAGAAGCCTTTTTTTAAGCCGTCCGTCATCCTCGAGCCTTACTATGAACAGGTCATCGCCTTCAATGAAATCGCTCAGGGGCCTTTCCTCGAGCACGGACCCGAGCTCCTCGGTCCATTTTTCCTTTGAATCTTTTTCGGATTTATAAAATCTGACGAGCCTGTTTATCCTTCTGCAGGATTCCGGCGAAAGATGGTGTTCTATTTTGCACGCCACCTCCGACGATTCCGTCTCGTTCATACCAAGGACGTTGTGAAAAAAATCAGTAAGGAACGAATGCCTCCTGTAAACTTTTTCCGCCTGCATGCCGCCTTCCGGTGTAAGCTCCACATATCCGTACTTTTCATATACGATAAGCCCCTTCTCGCAAAGCTTGATAAGGGCCGAGGTAACGCTCGGCATTTTGATACCGAGGCTTTTCGCGATATCCTTTACCCTGACCACCTTTTTTTCCCTGGAGAGAATTGCAATTCTTTCTAAATAATCCTCCATATGCGAAGACAGGTCGGTATTTTCAAACAACTCGTCATTCAGCATTTTAAGAGTATCTTTTTTACCCACCAAACAGCCTCATATAACATAATTTATTAAAAAAAATAATATTAGATTAACCTAATATAATTAATCACCTGTTTTTTTGCAATATAATAATCATATTAATGAATCCGGGAATTCAAAACTGTTGTAAAATAATGCGGGCTAATAATTATTATCTAATATTAAAATTTTTCTTCAAAATTAAAATTTTCGATTAAGGTCTTATTTTAACAAAACAAATAAATTGACACGATTCAAATAAATGAATAAATTGTTAAAATATAGCAATAGATTGGCTGATATCACGATTTGCAAAGGAATTCAGATATGTTAAAAAAAATTTTTGAATTATTACAGGATGTTAACACGATGCCGGAGAATTTCAGAAAAGCATTATTGATTAACAATCAATTGTATGAAAAAATCGGCACAAAACCCCTGGTCATCAATTCAAAAAAAGCGGCGGTTTTCGCCCTTGAAACCGTGCATTCTCTGATCAGCTCCGCCTTCATTATCGTCAATACGTCCTTCTGGGGGATATTGTCAATTTCATCAGTATTTTACAGCCCAGGCGGTACAATGGCCCATCTTTGCATGCAGCTCTGGTCGAGAACTTCTTTATGGGTCAGCGGCGTCAATCTTCTCACGGAAGGCCTGGAAAACATCGACGATAGGAAGGTACAGATCTTCGCGTCAAACCACAACAGCCATTTCGACATTTTCGTGCTGAGCGCCGTGATCCCTGTAAGATTCGGCTGGGTAGCGAAGAAGGAACTGTTCAAAATCCCGTTCATGGGCTGGCATATGAAGCTCCAGAGATATATCGCCATAGACCGTAGCAACAAGGAACTGGCGAGAAAAAGCATGGATGAAGCCGCGGATAAAATAAGGGAAGGAAACAGGATAACCATATTCCCTGAAGGAACCAGATCGAAAGACGGGAACCTGCAGCCCTTTAAAAAGGGCCTCTTTTACCTGTGCCTGAAAACCGGGGTGCCTATAGTGCCGATATACATCGATGGAACGGGAAGAGTACTCAGGTCACATTCACTCAGGATAAAGCCCGGCACGGTGAAAATCAGGATCGGCAAAGAAATGAAAACCTCCGGCTATACCGAAGACAGGATTGAAGACATGATGAACGAGCTCAGGAAAAGGATGCTGGCTCTCCGGCAAGATAGGGCAAGCTGACCCGCTAAAAGCCGGCCTGCTTTCTTGGAATCAATTTTTCCTGGACAGCGAATGGATCCCTGAATTCCTGGTTCTTTATGAAATTCAGCTTCTTTTCACCCCTGTCTTTCAGATATTTTCCAACTTCCAGCGGAACGACCTCCGGAACCTTTATCCCGGCACCGGCAAGACACTGTCTGAGAAGGGCTTCCGATTTGGATGAAAACGCTATCGAATCTCCCAGTATCCTTCCCGCCTCCGAAGGATTATGGAAACCCAGGGAGTTTTCAGCCCCCATAAAAATCAGCCTGTACATCGCCTCAAGGTAAAAGTCTTTGGCCTTTTCATACAGACCCCTGTCGAAATCCCTGTCCCTGTTTTTATTGGCAGTTTCAAAAAGCTTTGCGGCAGTCGCGGCGGAATACCCCGCCCTGAGCAGGAGCGATACGGTCCTGTCCTGTATGGCAAGAACCTGAGACCTGAGCTCTTCGGTTTTTTCAGGGTGGCACTTGATGCACGCTCGCAAATCGTCTTTAAGCGGGCTCATCAGGTTGTGATCTGAAATTTTAACAGACCCTGCCCTCCTGTAAGGCATGTGGCAGTCCGCGCATGCTAGCCCGCCCTTGAAATGGACGCTCTGCCTGGTAAAAAATTCAAACTCTGGATGACGTAGGAATCCAAGTTTTAAGCCGGTTACGGTCTGTTTCCATTCGAGATATTTCGGATCGTTCTTTATGAATTTAATAATATTTTCAATAGATATATCCCCCCATTTGCTGCCCTTCCATGGATGGACAAGGCCCATGGTTTCGCCCTTTTTACCCTTCGGTATGTTGTATGTTACATGACACTGCGCGCAGACAAGGATCCTTTTCTCCTGCCTGGTAAATTCCTTTTTATCAAGATGGGATATCCCCTCGCTGAACACTGACCTGTTCGTCCTGAGATCCATGTCGGATTCCCTGTGACAGTCTATGCACGTGGCGCCGAGATTTTTATGCTTCGCCGGAATTTTTGCCACGGCTTCCTTCCACGGCATTTTAAGGAATTCCTTACCGTGTTTTTTTACAAGAGAATCCATATAGGGCGTCTTGCAATTAAGACAGACTCCCCCGGATTTAGTTCTCGACTGGTCTATGATGTCCTGGTCTTCCCTCATGTAATAATGTCCCCGCGGCTCGTTGTATTCTATCCCGAAGCCCATGCCCTTGAATATCAGCGCCATGAATGGATACTCGCTCAGCTTGTCGTATATGATTTTATCAGTGTCCCACCCTTTTTTGTATGCGCTCTTACCCGCAGGCCTCGGATCCCTGGTCTTGTGCCATGATTCATATTCATTTGGATAGACCTTCCCCCATGCCTCCGGGTCATATTCCCCTGTATTTATTTTTCCGGTTTTAACCAGGTCGGCCTTGTCGGGAGCGCATGAAAAAACCGCCATAAGACATGCCGCTGAAAAAAAACATAAACAGGCCGCGATGCTCTTACCCATATTTTCCTCCGGAAAATCAGTTTATGATATTATGATAATTTGCCCTGTGACATTCCCAGCACCTCATGTTTCCTGTGCTGATCCTGGACACTGTTTCACCATGACACCTGATGCAGTTGGACTGGATGGTTTTTTTTGCGTGGGCGGATGAATGGATTATTTCCGGGACCAGGCCGGTGTAGAAATAAAAAACGTCCTTCATCCCGTCTGCGCCCTTCCAGAAATAATGCCGGATAAAACCGTCATTTGGAAGATGGCAGTCGATGCATTTTATGCTTTTATGCGCTCCTGAATAGAACCAATCCTCGTACTGCTCGGACATGACATGACAAGTTGCGCAGTACTCCGGGCTGGATGTATATTTCATATATGCCTGCAACGAGATCGCGGCGGCGGTCATAAATGCCGCCGCCGCGATCAAGATGATGATTTTTTTTCGTCTGCCCGATTTATGCCATAACTCCGGCAATTTTTTGGCCATAACTCACGCACTCATTTATCGATTTTTCATCAGGGTTCCAAAGGGCCGATAGACCTTCATCGGCGACCTCGAACCCGGAACTCTTCAGATGTTCCGTGATTATCCTGACCGATTCACCGCTCCAGCCGTAGCATCCGAAGGCCGCGGCCTTTTTACCCTTGAATCCCAGCCCCCGGATCTGGTCTAAAATACCCGCCACCGAGGACAGCACGCCTTTATTGATCGTGGGCGAGCCGACGAGTATCCCCTTTGACTTGAAGACCTCGGTGATGATATCGTTTTTATCTGTTCCGGAAACATTATATAACTTGATATTCACGCTCCTGTCAACCCGTTTTATTCCCTCGGCAATTCCTTCCGCCATGATCCTGGTCCCATTCCACATCGTGTCGTAGATGATGGTTATCTGGTTTTCTTTGTATCCCGAAGACCATTCCAGATACTTTTCGACTATCTGCATGGGATTGTCGCGCCAGATGACTCCATGGCTTGTGCAGATAATATCGAGCGGAAGGTTCAGCGATGCAAATTCCTTGATTTTTCTTCCTACAAGCGCGCTGAACGGAGTGAGTATGTTCGCGTAATACTTTATGCATTCCGTAAAAAGCTCATCGCGGTCTACAAGATCATTGTACATGTATTCGGAGGCGTAATGCTGGCCGAACGCGTCATTGCTGAAAAGGACGTTGTCCCCGCTGAGATAGCAGAACATACTGTCGGGCCAGTGAAGCATGGGCGCCTCGATGAATACAAGCTCCTTGGACCCGAGGGAAAGCCTGTCGCCCGTCTTGACCGGCACAAAATTCCAATCCCTGTGATAATGGCCCTTCAGTGACTTGATCCCGTTCGATGTGCAGTAAACCGGTTTATCCGGAACCAGATCCATCAGTTCGGGCAGGGCGCCGCTGTGGTCAATTTCAGCGTGGTTTGCGATGATGTAATCTATTTTCCGCAGATCGATTTCCCTTGAAAGGCCTTCCAGGTATTCCTTCGAAAATGGCTTCCATACCGTGTCCACTAGAGCTGTTTTTTCCTCCCTGATCAGGTAGGAATTGTAAGTCGATCCCCTGTGGGTGGAATATTCACTGCCGTGGAATTTTCTCAGTTCCCAGTCAATCTTTCCGACCCAGTAAATGTTGTTTTTAACGTTGAACCCCATATATCCTCCTTCGCTGACATATAATTAATTATCAGCTTTTATTTTTTATCATTACAAGAAGCATTTTGAATTTCCGCGTCGCCTTCAGTGAATGGGGAATTCCGCCCGGCATTATCATGGCCTCTCCGGCCGACACAAGGCTGGTTTTCCCGCCAGAGGTTATATCCGCCGTTCCTTCCGTTACCTGCACATAGGCGTCGAAAGGCGCCGTGTGTTCGCTGAGGCCCTGGCCGGAATCAAACGCGAAAAGCGTGATGCTCCCGGCATCGTTCTGGATTATAATCCTGCTCACTACCGATCCCTCCTGGTAATCCACCAGCCCGTTTAGCAACTTTTTTTCATTAATCAACCCTTCCATGCCCGCGCCTCCTATACCGCCCGCCTGTCGTTGAAATATTCACAGCCAATATTCATCTCATCCTCTGGAAAAACCTCGTCCAGGAGCCGGCAGCTGAAAGTGCCGTCCCCCTTCCCGGAATAATTACCGCATGATACGCACAGCCTTGCCATGCGGATTATGCCGTCGTCGTGCAGCGATTTGATGAGCCGGACCATGAAGTTATAAGCGTTTCTTTTCTCGTCAGCCGCCATCCTGCCCGCGTGCGCGGCCAGCACCCCCCTCCACCCGTCGGTTTTTCTTATCATCGCGATGCCGGACCTCGTAAGCTCGATCACGTACGACCTTTTATCTTCTTCGGCCCTGATTTTTTTCACAAGACCCTTCGAATCGAGCGAATCAAGGGCCTCGCTTACTGTCGCCTTCGTGAGGCCGAATTCATCCGCCATGACGCTGACCCTTCTCATCGCGGAAGGATATTTTGAAAGGTAAGCGAGAAACTGCATCTGGATTGGGCTGAGGTTCTCCTTTTTGCCGGTTTCCCAGAGAAGTGTCCGCTGTATCTGGCAAAGTTTATCAAGGGCGCTTACTATCTTCATGTCCAATGATTCATGCGTGTAATTCACTATTTGCCCCCTTATATCAAATCACCGCCGATTGACACAGTATACTCCCTGATGGGAATGACCGCACCGGCCCTCTTCATCGCCTCCACTACTATCCTCTCAACCCCGGAGCAGCATGGAACCTCCATGTGCACGATGGAGACTGATTTTATATTGCGGGAGGAAAAAATTACTTCAAGCTTTTTTATGTATTCGTCAATATCACCGTCAAGCTTCGGGCAGAATATGATCAGCTTTTTCCCCTCAAGGAACTTCTGGTGAAATCCCTGATAGCTGAACGGAACGCAGTCGGCTGATATGACGAGATCGGCATTATTGAAAAACGGCGCGGATGGATTCACCAGTTTGAGCTGGACCGGCCAATTAGTGAGTGCCGATTCAAATTTCAAGTTCCCCGGAAACTCAGTTGCCGCCCTCTTTATATCCATTGTCTTTGAACCGGGACACCCGATCAAAACACTGCAGTCATTTCTGTTTTCGATAAAACCATCCGGAACGGCAATTTTATTCCTGTGTAAAAATTCAAGCCCCTCTTCAAGGTACCCATCCTCGCCGTGATCCCTTAAATGCTCAAGATGTGCTTTCACAGTTGCATCGCCCTGCTTCACGATATTTTCCATCACGCTTTCCTCGTCGTATGGTTCCGCCTCTCTTTCTATTATTGATATCGCTCCCTTAGGGCATTCCCCGAGACAGGCACCGAGACCGTCGCAGAACAGGTCGCTCACAAGCCTGGCCTTCCCGTCAATTACCCGTAGCGCGCCCTCAGGGCATCCCGGTATGCAGTTCCCGCAACCGTCGCACAGATCCGCGTCGATTCTTATGATTTCGCGTTTCAAATTCAACCTCTAAATAGTTAGGATTTCTAACTATTTATATATAAACAAATATTTAGAAAAAGTCAATACCGGAAAAAAATTTTTTGCTTTTTGACGGATTTTATTTTATCTTGAATTAATCAATTTTCATGCGCCATATACCACCATGGAGGAAAAATCATGGACGTCATTGAAGCATTAAAAGGCAGGAGATCGATAAATTTTTTTGACCCGGGCAGGCAGATTGACGGGAACATCATCAGGGACCTGCTTGAAATCGCGAACATCTCTCCATCCTCATCAAATCTGCAGCCATGGGAAATCATTGTTGTTTCGGACCCGCATAAAAAAAAGGCCCTCAGGGAATGCTCCTTCAATCAGAAAAAAGTCGAGGAAGCGTCCGCGGTATTTATTGTTATCGCCAACCCGAACGCCATAGAGGAAAACATAGACAGGGTCCTAGAAAAATCGGTCGAACTGGGCTACATAATGAAAGAGGATGTCGGAAAATATAGAAGCGGCCCATTTAAATTATACGGGGAAAAGGATTCCCTGAAGCGAAAGATATTCGCGGTTAAAAACACATCATTTTTCGCAATGTCTATCATGATTGCCGCAAGGGGTCTCGGCCTGGAAACGCACCCCATGGACGGTTTCGACGAAGAAAAAATTAAAAAAGCATTCGGCATACCGGACGACAGGATAATACCGCTCCTTATTACGATAGGATATCCAATACCAGGACTGAAGCTTCTTCCGAGGGCATTCAGGAGAAAGCTGGACGATTTCGTAAAATACAACGCCTATGAATAATAAACATCAATAGATGCCTGTTTTATCGGTTTGAATAAAAAACTTCTTGTAAATCTTATAAGATGAAATTAATTTTCGATATGATATGACCGCATTGTTATTCAAGGCATATCTTTTTAATTATTTTAACTCTTAAAAATGAAAAAGATATATTTTATCATAATTTCATTGCTGATGGCTTTACCGGCAATGTCATCCGAAATAGCCGTATTGCCTTACAGGATTAAAAATCCGTCTGATACGCTTACGCTGGCGGCCGGGGCTGATTATGCAAGGATGATCGGTATTGCCGCCATGCTTACCAAGTCCGGAATAAAAATAACACAGCCTGTTGACATTGAATCAGGAATGAAAATCTTCGGGATATCGCCGCAGGAAACGATAACGGCGAGACAGCTGCGAATATTCGGAAAGGAAAGAAACATAGATTATATCCTGGTCGGTTCGCTATCCAGGGCAAAAGGCAGGTATGCTACCGAAAGCGTTCTCTATTCAGTTAAAAACGACAGGGTCATATCGAGAAACAAGTCAAGATCATCAGATATCTTCAAGCTTGCGGCAAAGGAAACTGAAGAGGCTTTTACTACATTTGATAATCTATCCAGGGACGCGCTGCAGCCGACCCCGCTTGACACGGCTTTCCTGATAGACATCTCCTACAGGATAAACAGCGATTGGCCCGCGGTAAAAGAAGCGATACTGGAATACGCCGCAGAAAAAATCGACAGGAAGGGCATGGACGCAAATATCTTAATTATCCCCTTTTCAGACTCATCCCAGACCGACAGGACAACTATCTCGTCGAATTCCCTGATCAACCTGAAAAAGAACCTCGAAAATTTAAAACCGGCAGGGGGAGCTGACAGGAACTCCTTTTCCAGGTCTCTTAATCACGCGATACAAAACTCCAGATGGAGGCACGATTCGGACAAAAAACTTATAATTATCAGCAATACCCCGATTTCCAAAGCTCCGGATATTGAAAAAAATGCGGCGCTCGCGCGCAGAAAGGGGATCAGGATCAGCTCGATATGCCTTGGCAGGCTTACTGGAGAATCAAGGGAATCCTACCTCAAGATCTCCGAGATGGGCAGCGGGAAATGCCTGAATGCGGCTTACCACCAGAGACTTTTCGATACTGACGGCAAGGCGCTTGATGTATACCTTGAAAACGGAAGGCTGTTTAAATCAAGATATCACTCTCCCGACTGGACGAAGGGCCTGTTTGAAAAATCATCAGCCGGAGGAACCGGCAGGCACGCCGAATTCCTTGATGAAGTATTCGTAACCGGATCGATCGAACCGTCGAACATGGCGGAACATATCGACAGGTCTTCAATGACGAGGATCCTGAACAAAAAGGAAATCGAAAGCAACTTTGCATCCCTGATGAAAAAACTCGGGCCTCCAGGCAAAAAGAATAAAGCATCAAAATCCGAACCTGTTGCAAAGGCCCTGTTAACGGACGGCAGGATTTCAGTCTGGTGTTTCATCAAGGACATGGACTTTTCAAAATTCCTGATGGAAAAATCCAAATCAAGGTTTGTTTTCACCATGGGCGTATCATTGACCAGGGACCCCGACAGGACATACGGTATTTCAATAAACCCGGCTGTCAGGGAAATACCGTCAGATTATATACCGGCAAATATGAAATCAAACCTTGACGACATGATAAAAAGACCTGATTATTACATTTCAAACGGATTGACCCGCCCGCCAGTCTGGTTCATTGAAGTAAAGGTCGAAGAGTTCGAAAACCTCAGGAAAATGAAAGACATCAGGGAATGAAACAGGCCTAACGCCTTGATTCAGTTCTGAATAAATTATTTGACATTCGAAAGCCGGTATTTAATTAATACTCATCGCAGCACGGCTGCCTTATCTTTTTTTATCACATTCCTGTTCAATTTAACCCTGCAGAATCAAATATTTTCATAAGGAGATAATATGAAATTTTTTATCGATACCGCGGATATCAATGAAATAAAAAAAGCCAAGGAACTCGGCATTCTTGACGGGATAACAACTAATCCGACTCTTGTAAGCAAAATCGGGAGGCCATACAGGGAGGTCCTGACTGAAGTATCCGGAGAGGTGGATGGCCCTGTTTCAGCCGAAGTGATCAGCGTCGATTATGAAGGCATGATCAAAGAAGGAAGGGAGCTCGCAAAAATTCGTGACAACATAAACATAAAAATTCCCCTGATCGAAGACGGGCTCAGGGCGGTAAAAACTCTGAAATCCGACGGCATAAAAACAAACGTGACCCTCTGCTTCAATTCCGTACAGGCTTTGATGGCCGCAAAGGCCGGAGCGAGCTTCATATCGCCTTTTGTCGGAAGGCTGGACGACGTAAGCGAGGAGGGGATGGATGTTGTTGAGGAAATAAGGGCGATATACGATAACTACTGCTTTGACACGGAAATCATCGTGGCCTCGATCAGGAACCCCCTTCATATAAAAATTGCCGCACTGACAGGGGCCGATATAGCTACGATTCCTTTTTCAGTTTTCAGGCAGATTATCAAGCATCCACTGACCGATGTCGGACTCGCAAAATTCATCGAGGACTACAAAAAAATACCGAAATGAACGGCACAAGCAAAATAAACGGGGAGTACCCTGCGGAGCTGACATTTAAATCTATTTTTAAAAGCGATCCCTCTGTGCCGGATAAAATTGCGGCGGCTTTCGAAGAATTCGGGATTTCATTTCTTATCGGAGCGAGGGAAAGCTCGAACGGAAAATTCATTTCCTACACCATTACGGCTAAATTCCCAGCCGAAAAAATACTGACCGGCATATGCGACAGCCTTTCAAAAATCGATGGATTCATGATGCTCTTCTAGCATTTGATTCTTTCAGCGCCGTTTATTACGAGAAAGCCGCGGCCCCTCGCCCTGCATAATGCCGTCATATTATAGCTTCTAAGCAGCTCAACCCCCATGGTAGTCGGGGAAGCGCGGGACACGAGGACCGGCGCCCCGGAACGTATTGACTTCAAAGCGATTTCAGCGCTCACCCGCCCGGTAGTTAGAATTATTTTATCCAGGATTTCAATTTTATTTTCAATCAAAAATCCTATCGATTTATCAAAGGCATTGTGCCTCCCGATATCGTCAAAAAACGCGACCCTCCGCCCCTTCAGATCATAAACAGCCGAACTGTGCACGCCTCCGGTCAATTCATGCTCGATGGAAATCTTTAAAAACTCAGTCATCATGGGATCGATAATTTCAGCTGATATTTCAGGCAAAGATTTTCTGATGCAGCTTTCATCAGGCATCGATTTCCTTCCGTATCCCCCGGCGCTGTGTATCATCCTGCTGCCTTCCGTACGATCCGCGATTCCTTCGGCAGTCACGTCGATCCTTGACGATTCAGGGCTTATTTTTATTTCATTCGTAATATCCCTGATGAAAACGGCTTCGGACACTAAATGTCCAAGCACCATTTCCTTCAAATTGGAACCGGAACAGGACATAGTTGAAAAATATTCGCCGTTTAGAAATATATCAAAGTGATGCTCCCTGCTGACGGGTATAAATTTTACGCTCTTCACCCCGTCCAATATTTCAATCATTTCAATGTTTTTATAACCGGCATCCGAATATTCCATATTGCTTCCCTCAAATTGCATACGTATTCCTCCCGCCTGAAATTATCTTCCGGCGGAAGACCAGCATGCGATGTAGTCATTTTCAGTCATGGCTGTTGCGCCATCCCTGCAAGAGCGCCGGTGCTCCAGGCAAACTGCAGGTTGTAACCGCCGCTGTCTCCATCGATATCAAGAAGCTCGCCGGTAATGTAAAGGCCCCTCATTATTTTTGATTCCATGGTGTGCGGGTTGACTTCTTCCACATCCACCCCGCCTGCCGCTACAACGGCTTCATCAAATCCCCTCGGATCTCCAGGTGTGATTCTCAAACGCTTCATTCCTGCGATTAACCTTTCAATGGACGATTCATCGAGATCGCCAACTCTCGCTTCAGGATCCAGGCCGGCGATGCCGAGGATGACCTCCGGCATATTCTTTCTCATCAGCCCGAAAAGACTGAAAGCGAGCCGTTTTTCAGGATCATTCCACATGGACATGAGAATCGACCTCATCTGGTCTTCGGTATAACCCGGGTAAAGATCGATTTCAATTTCAGGAAGATCACCCCTCATCGCGTGTTCGTTCACGCACCTCGAAACGTCAAGCGCGGCAGGACCGGATATACCGTAAGCGGTAAAAAGGACCTCTCCCCTCGATCTGCATAACTCCCTTCCGGCATCAATCACTGAAACCCCGCAATCAATCTTTATCCCCTGGAGCCTGTGAAGCATTTTAAGCGGAACATTCAGCGGCAGGATGGACGGAAAGGGTTCATATACCCTGTGCTTGATTGAGCGCGCAAGCTCATAGCCTATTCTTGAAGCCCCGGCCCGGGGAAACGCGCAGCTCCCGGGCGACAGTATGACTGAATCGAAATCATGTTTCTCGTTACCGGCCGTCTCAAGCACGAATCGTCCGCCGCTCCTGCTTATCCCGTCAATCCTCCTGTGGAGCCTGACATCTACTTTCCTTTTCAAAAGTTCATATTCAAAAATGCTCACGACGCTTGAAGACTGCAGGGACGCGGGGTAAAGCCTCCCGCCTTCTTCCTCGACAAACGGCAGTCCGATTGAATTGAAAAAATCAACGGTCTCATCAAGCCCGAACCTTCCAAGCACCTCCGCAACAAACCCGGTGTTTCTGCCGTGATAATTCAGCGGGTCAAGGTTCCTGTTGGAAATATTGCACCTGCCGTTCCCGGTGACAAGAACCTTCCTGCCCAGTTTTTTCTGCTTTTCAAAAAGAATAACCCTGTTGCCCTTCTCCGCAGCGAAGCACGCCGCGATAAGACCCGATGCGCCGCCCCCTATGACTGCCACCTTTTTCAATGAATTATCCTATTTTAACAGAATGTTGTTTATGCACTTTTCAAGATTATTGATGTCTCTGGCAAAATTCTGAAGCTTGATATCCTGGTCGGCATTTGATCTTTCCTTCAGCAGAAGCTTTTTTATGTTTGAAAGATCCTCCCTGTCTTTTATCATGCCCTTCTCTATGAGGCCCTGGATCATGGAAAACTTATAATCCCTGAAGCATACCCTCGCATAGAATTCGGCGCCGTATACAGCCAGTGTTTTTTCAATCGAGTTCCCCTTTGAGTATTTCTCAAAATCAGAAATATTCTGCGGTTCGGCATTCTTCTTCTGGACCGGCCGGGACCTTTTTTCTTTTTTATCCTTTTCCTTGTTGTCTTCCTTATCTATTATAAAGTATGAAACCGGTTCGCAGGCAGCCAATTCAAGCTGCATCTGTTTATCCTGCCACTTGCTGCTGTATTCGAGAATGTTTCTTTCGTACCTTATTTCAATCTGCCCGAGCATTACCGCCATGTTGCCGGTACGTCCTATCTGTGTATTGTTGTGCTTCCCCATCAGGGGGATGAAGTCCCTTACAGCGCTTTCCGCGCTTAGCTTTTTATTGTACTCGATTGAATAAAGCCTGATCAGTTCATCCTCATAGTACTCCTTCAATTTTTTTATGATCACCCCTTCGGCAACTGCATACCCTTCGATTTTAAGAATTTTTTTGGGAAGATCCTCTTCTACAACGTTAAAAGAAAAAATCCTGTGGGAATTTACGAGGATTTTAAAAAGCCTGGGAATGGTAAAAGGTATCAGATCGTACTTATCGGCGAGATATTTCGTAAATTCGTCGGAAAGGGGGACGGGCTGGTAACTGGCAGCTGAGTTTCTCTCCCTTATCTCATTATATATGCTGACCAGAAGCTCTTCGATATCGGTTATCATTTCTCAATCATGAATGCAATCTGATTAAAACTTGATGGCGAAAATGGTTAAATCATCCTTGAAATCGCTGTCCATGTTCTCGTTCCCCAGGTTCTGCATTATGCTCTCGATGAGCGCATCCGGACCGGAATCGATGTGCTTGAACGCGATTTCACAGAGCCTCCTCTCGCCCTTGTCTATGTCAAGACTCACTCCTCCCAGGCATTCAGTAACTCCGTCCGTGAAAAGGATAAGCATGTCGCCGGGTTCGAAGAGCATGACCTTTTCCTCGTAAACCTGGTTTTCAGCAAGACCAAGGGCCTTGCCGTCGGCCTTAAGCCTGTAGGCCACTTTGTTCGGTCCCTTGATGAGAAGCTGATTGTTGTGGCCGGCGCTTCCATATGTAATCAGGTTGTTATGCGTATCTATGACGGCGTAAAACATCGTCACGAACATGCCGGATTCGGAATCATGGTATATGAAATTATTTACATTTTTCAGAAGGTGCGCCGGCGTAGGGTCTATCCTCCTCTCCGCTCTAACCACGTTCCTCGCTATGCCCATGAAAAGCGCGGCCGGTATGCCCTTTCCCGAAATGTCCGCTACCAGGATCGCATATTTATTGTCGTCGAAAACAAAGAAATCGTAAAAATCCCCCCCGACAACCTTCGCGGGTTTATTGTAGGCCCGGAGGACATGCCTTTTGAATTTTTCCGGGACCTTTGGAAGAATTTTCCTCTGGATTTCAGCGGCGATATCTATTTCCTGTGAAAGCCTTTTCTGTTTTTCCGCGTTTTTCTGGTTGATTATGTTCTGGTAGGCATCGGCAATCTGTATGCTTACCGTGGATATTACCCTGAGATCAAACGCGTCGAAATTCTTTCCATTGATTTTATCAGCGAGATTCAGCACCCCGATGGAATCGTTTTTAAACATGATCGGGATGGAAATGAATGATTCCGTAACGTATTTCCCGCCGGAAAAAAGGAGCGGATCCGGAAGGTCGCTGGCAATGTCCGATACAAGCAGCGGGTCCCCGCTGCTGAAGACGTGTCCGGATATAGTCTTCTTGAAATTATTTTTTTCCTTGTCTATGATTACATCATGAGGAAGTCCGAAAGATGATTCTATCTTCAGCTTTCCGGTCTCTTTATCCGAAAGCATGATGGAGGCCCTTCTCACCTTCATCGCCTTGGCAAGGGATTTAATGATGCTGTTCATTATATCGTCGTCCTTGTTCGCGTAGGAGATAGACTGGGACACCTCGTAGAGCGAAGCCAGCTCCTCTATCCGCTTGTTGAGATCATCATACAGTCTCCTGTTATTGATCGCAACGGCGGCCTGGTCTGCTATGTATTTGGCCTTTTCAAGATCCCACTCATTATAGCAGTCGCGCCCGATAGCGTTCACTATTTCAAGGACCCCGACGAATTCGCCCATGACGATCATGGGCACGCCGAGTATGTTCCTGGTTTTAAATGAAGACTTCTTGTCTATTTCATCAAAAAATCTCGGGTCATTCTGAACATCGTCAACAATGGTGGGTTTTTTGGTTTCCGCTACGGTTCCGGCAATTCCCTTTCCCTTCGGCACCTTCTCGCCGAGTATGATATCGCCCTTGTCGCCTATTACGATATTGAAGATGAGATCTCCGGTTTTGGGGTCTGCTAAAAGCAGGGAGGACCCCTCGGAATTCGTGATCTCCTTTGCAACGTCCATTATTGAAGAAAGCAGTTCGCCGAGGCTCATCCTTGAATTAATTTTCCTGTTTATCGAACTGACAACGGACAGCTCAATTTTTTGGACCTTGTTTTCCATTTTCTTCCCAGTAATTTTTTTTAAAATATCGGCTTATAGTCAAAATGATGTATCGCGTTGATATATCTAAGCGTATGTGTCTTCTGTCTGAGCAAAATCGAGCTAGTCTCCGCTCCGCCGGAAAAATATCTGACCCCCGGCAAAAGAACGCCATCCGTTACCCCGGTAAAGGAGACCATCAAATCATCCCCGTTTACCATATCGCTGATAGTCAGGATCATGTCGGGATCACCGATAAACCCGGCAATGTATTCCTTTTCTTTTTCTCCCGTATATACGAACCTGGCCTGCATATCTCCGTCAAGGCATTTCAAAGCAGCGGCTGCAAGTATCCCCTCCTTTGATCCACCGCTGCCCATAAGTATGTCGATCGAATTGTTAGAAAAAGCCGTAGAAACCGCCCCGGAAATATCCCCGTCGGTTATGAAGCTTATCTTTGCACCGGTTTTTCTGATGTCATCGATGAATTTTTTATTTCTGTCCCTGTCAAGAATGCAAACGGTAAGATCCTCGATGTATTTGCCTTTTGCCCTTGCCACCCTCTTTATATTGATCTCTACCGGCTGTGTTATATCTATCACGCCCTTGGCCTCGTTTCCGACAGCGATCTTTTCCATGTAAACCAGGGGAACCTTCATGAACGCCCCCTTGTCGCTTATGGCGACTGCCGATATTGAATTGTAGCCGCCCCTCGCGCAGGTCCTTTTCCCATCAAGGGGTTTTACGATCATGTCCACCTCGGGACCGTTCTTGTTCCCGACGCAGGCGCCGTCAACAAGGTTCCCGGCATCCTCGCCTCCAGCGTTTACGATCACCCCGTCAATATTCATCCCTGTCAGGACCTTCGCCATCGCTTCAGCTGCTGATTTATAAGATATGTTTTCATCACCCTTTCCCATGAACCTGCTTGCATAGAGTGCGGCCGATTCAGTCAGTCTAACCGCTTCAAGAGTGAGAATTCTATCCATTACGCCTCCCAATGTGAAAAAACAAACCGAATTCAAAGCAACAATTTATCTGCAGCTGTCAGATTAAATATTAATAATCATCTTTTTAATATTGTCTGACATTATATGCCTTCAACGCATATTTTCAAGACATTTTCTAATTGGAGGGCTAATTCAAACCGAATCATCCTGTCCGGTAGAAAATCAGAAATATTTCAATGTTCCCATTCTGAAAAAATCATTGACTAACCGCTTTTCGTTATATAATTATGAGACATAATTCAAATTATTCGATTCAACAGCTCGTGATGGGGGTGTGGATTTGGACAAGACAATCATGTTTATTGGCGGCGGGCTTCTGCAGGTGCCGGCAATAATCGCGGCAAAAAAAATGGGTCTGCGGGTAATCGTTACCGACTACAATCCCGAAGCACCGGGAATGAAAGCCGCGGATATCCCCATAGTAATGAGCACCAGGGACATCGAAGGGTCAGTAAGGATATCAAGAGCGCAAAACGAAATTACTCCCATCAGCGCGGTTTTGACCGTGGGAACAGACGCCTCGATGACAGTCGCCGCAGTCGCGAATACCCTGAACCTGCCCGGTATAAAATTTGAAGACGCGGAAGCCGCCACGAACAAGATAAAAATGAGGATGAGATTCAAGGAGCATGAGGTCCCCTCGCCAAAATTCCTGCCTGTATGGTCTCTTTCCGACGCAAAGAAAGCCGGAAAGGTACTCGGCTTCCCGTGCGTAATTAAGCCTTCCGACAATATGGGCGCAAGGGGAGTTATGCTGGTAGACAACCTGAACCAGATCTCGGACGCGTTTAAATTCGCTAAAAACGCTTCTCCCAGCGGAGAAATCATCATGGAGGAATATATGGAAGGTCCGGAACTTTCCATAGACGCCGTTATCTACAACAATGAAATAACTTTCACCGGAATAGCGGACAGAATCATCGAACACCCTCCCTATTTCATAGAAACCGGCCACAATATGCCTTCTGCCCTTTCGGATGATGTCCTAAAGCAGGCCCGCAACGTGATGAAAAAAGGGATACAGGCTCTCGGGATTACGATCGGTGCGGCAAAAGGCGATATCAAGATAACACCAAAGGGTCCGATGATCGGAGAACTTGCCGCAAGGCTTTCCGGAGGATTCATGTCCGCTTACACGTACCCGCTCTCCACGGGGGTTAACCTTATGCGGGCCGTCATTGAAATTGCCCTCGGCCAGGAGCCGGGAAACCTTGAACCGGTACTTAACAGGGTATCGATTGAAAGGGCGATAATTTCAAATCCCGGAATAGTCAAATCCATATCCGGCCTTGAGGAAGCTCTCAAGGTTCCGGGGATTAAGGAAATATTCCTTAATGTTAAGCCCGGCGAGAAGGTCATCATCCCCAGGTCCAATGTTGAAAAGGCCGGCAATATTATCGCCGTGGGAAACACCCTTGAAGAGGCCGAGCAAAGCGTATCGGCCTGCAAGAAACTTCTAAGGATAGATCTGAGCGAAGAGTCCGACATATCTATCGAATCGATCAACCTTTCCGCCCGCGAAAAATTTAAAAAAATCTGTTATGTCTGCAAAAACTGCGACGGGATTTCCTGTCCGACCGGCGTTCCGGGAATGGGAGGAACAGGCACGGGAGAAACATTCAGAAGAAACATCCAGGCGCTGAAAAAATACAAGATAATGACTCGCGTGATACATGACGTCATTGAACCTGATACTTCGACCGAATATCTCGGCAACCAGATTGAAATACCCATCATGGCGGCCCCGATAACGGGATCGGTAACAAACATGGGAGGCGCCATTGACGAGCTCGACTACAACCGCGCCGTAATAAAAGGCTGCATTGATGCAGGCACACTTGCATTTGTTGGAGACGGCGCAACCCCGGAAAAATACAAGATCGGCCTCCAGGCGATCGAGGAATTCAAAGGCAAAGGCATACCCATATTCAAACCCAGGAGCGACAACAACGAAATAATAAAGCGCATAAAAGCGGCCGAAGAAGCCGGCGCCATAGCCGTCGGCATGGATATCGATGCGGTGGTTTTTAAAACGATGGCAATGAAGAACCAGTCCGTTGGTCCCAAGAGCATGAAGGACCTGAAGGCGCTCATATCTTCCACCAAGTTGCCCTTCATTTTAAAAGGCATTATGGACGTACGGGACGCTGTTTTTGCGGCTGAATCCGGGGCCTCATCGATTATTATTTCAAATCACGGGGGCAGGGTGCTTGATGAGATGGCCGGCACAATGGACGTGCTCGAGGAAATCGTAAATGAGGTAAAAGGGAAAATTAATATTCTTGTGGACGGCGGATTCAGGACCGGGGTAGACATTTTGAAGGCCCTCGCCATCGGAGCCGAAGGGGTCCTGATCGGAAGACCCATGGCGATTGCAGCCGTTGGAAAAGGAGCTGATGGTATTGCTTTTTACCTCAGTCATATCAAGCGGGAGCTCAAAATCGCCATGATATTGACCGGCTGCAGTAAAATTAAAGACATAACAAGCGAGATTATACGCCCCGTTGCATAATTATTCAATAACCGTAAATCACGAAATTCGCCCAGTAGAACGGGTTGGAATACTTACTCTTTCCCTGCTGTAATATCTCATCGCTTTTTTTACCCAGGAATCCAGCTTTTCCGCTTATGAATGACCTTTTAACATCGCATATCGAGGATCCGAAATCCCAGTTTTTATTTTTTGCTGCCGAGTATAATTCCTTTAGAAAATCAATCCTTGCCTGGTCGCCAACGGCCCAGAGACTGACCGCTGCGGATCTGGATCCTGCCAGGTTAAAAGCGCATGAAATATTCCAGACGCCTTCGCCGCGGCTGAATATCACCTTGGATATCCCGGAAAAGGACACCAGTGCGATATCAGTTTTTATTTTGAGCCTGGAAATCTCATCAATATTGACAAGACCGTCCTCCGCCCCCTTCTGCCCTGACTGTTTTGATAACGCCAGGAATGAAATTTCCGGAATCTCCGGAACGATGATTCCGTGAACGCAGGCATGAAATATTCTGAAACCCTCAAATTCACCCCTGGCTGATTTTTCCTGTAAATTTTTTTCTGTCGCTGCGGCACCTGATAATTTATCACAGTCGGGAAACATGGAAACGATTGAATTCAATTCACTGGGTGAATTATCTATCTGCTTGAATCCATCGCACCAGTTGCCGTAGTAATCCTGCATCGCTTTGCCGTTTCTTATTCCTGAAATCGCTTCCTCGGCAAAAATGTCAAGCTGCCTGGATGATTCAATCCTGGTCTTCTTTGACGGATAGCCGTTTCCATCCTGCTCCATCAGGAAAAACATTGATCTTCTTTTATCGGGATAGCTTCTCGATGAAAATTTTTCCGCTGCAAAATGCGAATATTCATACCTTATATCGTATTTTTCCACGAGAAACTTCCCCTCGGGCGTTATAAGGGCTTCGAACGGAATCGTTGACAAGATTCCGTCCGCTTTGATTATCAGCTCCTTTTTCCCGGAAATATTCTTTCCCGCATTCTCGAAAAGCAGGTTATAAAGCTCCCTGCCGTAGTATTCAACAAGAGCCGAATCTTCTTTCGTGATATATTGTTTTGACAGGAGGGATTTATAAACGTTTACGATTTTATTAAATTCAAGCGTGTATTGATCATTTCTGGACCTCTGCTTCATCTGAAATGACACTACAAGATCCTCTTTTTTCACAAAATTCTCAATGTCCCTGCCGAACCTGTTGTATATGCCTTTAACTGAATTGATTTTATTTATTTCCTGTGAATAAAAATCATGGCCGTCATATATTATTCGAACAGGCGTGTCCCACGAGGTATTTGAAAATACGATTGTTGCGGAGCCCGTTTTGATTTTAACCGGGGGCTTGCCGGTTTCCAGCTCTTTTACTGATTCATCAATCTGTGGTTTTTTTTGAAATACGAACAGCTTTTTAAGGGAGGACAATTCAGCTATCCTGAATGCATCGTAATTTTTCCCGTCCCTGGCATATGCCGAAAGCAGCCACGAATAAATGTCCTCAAGAATCCTGGATCTTTCCCTTTCGCTTACCCCTGACATTTTTCCGACCAGATCGTCAGCCCTGATGAAACATGAAATCGCGCTTTGATAATTCTTCATTCCGTAATAGGCAATCCCGGCATCCTCATGGTTTAGAACCGCCATCATGGCATTGCCGATTTCATCGAATATCGGGGAGGATCGGTTAAAATATTCCAGTCCCTCGGCGGGCTTCCCGAGCAGCACAAGCATTCTTCCTATGTTGTTCATGTCCATGGCGAGCTTGTTCTTCTTCCCGGTCGAAGCGTCCCTGGCATATGACAGCTTAAAAAAATCATAAGCCTCGCCGTATCTGCCCCTTGACTCATATATCATTCCAATATCCGAAAGTCTTGAGGAAATGGTCTCCTTAGATTCAAGGTCCTTATCCAGTGAAAGCGCCTTCATATAGCTGTCGAGCGCTTCATCATAATTGCCAAGGGATTCGTATATCTCGCCAAGGTTACCCAGGATCGAAGCAGTATTTCTTTTATTACCCAGCCTGTTGTTTAAATCCAGAGATTCCTTGTAATAGCCTTCGGCCTTCCTGACGTCGCCCAGGTTGAAATAAATAGCCCCGAGGCTGTTCAGGCGTGCAGCCATGCCTGCGTTATCGCTTCTTTTTTTATCTATCGCAAGAGCCTGTTCGTAGTAATTAATAGACTCGCCAAACCTACCCAGGGTATTATACAATCCCCCGAGATTGCTGAAATCCATGGATAGATTTTGATCGCTTAAAGTTTCTTTATCGATTTCAAGCGCCTGCCCGTAATACTTGAGGGTCTCCCTGTAGTCCCTTTTAAAAAAAAACATCGTCCCTATATTGCTCAAAACGGCTGATATATTGTTTTTTGCGCCCAGATTTTTTGCCACGTCAAGGGCCCTTTGGTACATTTCAATCGCCCCGTCGAAATCTCCTTTGATCCTTTTACACCTGGCGATATTATTTACTATAAGCAGGAGCCTGTCCTTCCTGTTGAACCCTTTTTCAAGCTCAAGCGCTTCGTTAAAGGTCTGAAGCGCTTCATCGTTTCTTCCAAGAGCAAGGTATGATTCTCCCATGCAGTTGAGTCCCCGGGACTCGGTTTCTTTGGATGAGTATTTGCGGCCGGCTTTAACCAGCAGTTTGTAGTAATGCAGTGATTTTGAATAGTCTCCGGCAAGATCATAAATTTCCCCGATCTGGAAAAGCTGGGCGGAAAGCTCGACAGTCCTGGGATTCCTGCTTTTCTTCTCCTGTGAAAATGCCTTCTTGAGCATGGAAAGGGCCTTCTCATAATTTTTAGCCTGTTTGAACTTCTGGGCCTCGTTCCAATACTGATCGGCCCTCTCATGCCATTCATCACCAAAAACAACAAGCGGAAAAATTAAAAACAGACTGATTATTGCTGTTTTTCTTATCAAATAAAAATCCATAATAATACCCAGGCGTGGAAATTTGTTTTATTTCAGAATTATTTTATTGATTAAAAAAGATTGGTGCCCGGGAACATTGCGCCGGAGTCACAGACAATCCCGGATTCTTTGAAGAAAGCTTCTTTTTGCTTTTATCAATATTTCCTGAACACTGCAGCAAGCTTTCCTAAAATATCGACCTCGTCAACTACAATAGGCTTGAAAGAGGGATTTTCCGGCATTAAATTTATTTTCCCGCCGGATGACTTGAATCTTTTCAATGTTGCTTCACCTTCAATCAATGCAGCGACGATATCACCGTTATTTGCGTTCTGCTGTTTTCGGATAATCGCTATATCACCGTCGTTTATACCTGCTTCGATCATTGAATCGCCTTTTATCTTTAACGCGAAATAATCATTTCCTGAAAACACGGATTTCGGGAAGCTGAGATATCCCTGGATGTTCTCATCTGCGAGAATGGGAGAGCCTGCGGCAATGGTTCCGACAAGGGGAATATTAATAGCATCCGTATGGCTCCTGTCGTTATCCTGGTTCAATATGACTATAGCCCTTGACTTATTCTGCTCGGTGCGGATAAAACCTTTTTTTTCAATGGCCTTCAGGTGATCATAAGCCCCTTTTACGGTAATGCCGAAACTTTCGCCGATTTCCCTGACTGTAGGCGGGAATCCGTAACTGATGATTCTCTCCTTAATATAATCAAAAATCTCGTCCTGCTTCGCGGTTAATTTTTTTTCAGTCGTCTTTTTTGGCATTAATTTTCAACCTCGCATCTTATCTATACATATAATAAGCATACAACAGTTTATATGTCAATAAAATTTTACTTGCTATTTTAAAAATAGAATTGTTATCCCCTTGTATATAAAACATCTTCATCAACAAATTATATGGAAATTAATAACTGCTACAGGTTGCTGGATGTAAGTGAACGCTCTACGAACGATGAAATAACGAGCGCTTATAAACGGCTTGCCTTGAAATACCATCCAGATAAAAACCCCGGCAGAAGCGAATGGGCAAATGAAGCCATGTCCAGGATAAATACCGCCTATTCGGAAATTATGAGTTACAGGTTTAAAAAAACCACGGCCGAAAATGAATCAATAAAACCCGGGCCGGGAAAAACGAAAAATGACGCAGCCGGAAAAAGTGAAGAAAAAAATCAGGAAATCATAGACAGGTTCGTGAAGAACAGGGAAGATGCGAAGGACTCGCTTTACAGGTATTTTCAGTATAATCTCTACAATCTCCACAGGAGGATGGAAACCGGCAATAAAAGAATCTTCGAAAATATCGTCAAGCAGTTGAAAAGATCATACCACTCCATAGAACTCCTGTCCGGCCTCTCCATGGACCCGGAAACGAAGGATCATCTTACAGTATTCAATAAAATGATATTCGATTTTTACAGGGCCTCGGAATGCCTCAACATTTTAGATTCATACTCAAACCAGTACGATGTTGACGCCTACAGAATATACAAAAAAGGCGATGAAATGCTTAACGATGCGCAGAAAGAGATCTTTTACGACAGGCATAACAGGGGTTTCATAAAAAAAACAGTGGCGCATGCAAACATTCTCAATTCAGCGCGGTTATTTGAAAGGACCCTGCAGCTTTATCCCGAATCCTCCTGGGCGGTTGAAACTCAGATCAAGTATGAATTTGCGAAATCCCTGAATAAATATTTTGAACTTTTTTTCAATGAATAACAAGAGGAAGCCATGGAAGATCAAGCTAAAAAAAAATTAAAACTCATCGCTGCGGTTTTTTTAGTTTCTGTTTTTTTCACCCTGTGTATTTTAACCATATTGTCCCTGTCTGCAAAACCGGGATTCATATTAAAAAACAAATCCGGATCATATCGAAGCGCCGGATCATTGATGATATTCGGCGGGATAGCGATAGGATTGATGGATCCCGCGGTCTACAATACGAAAAAGGAGGCTGTCGAATCAGCTGGCGGAAACTTCACGCCCCGTGCCGCCTTCCTGGACAATGTTGCCGAAATTGAAATCATCCAGGTTTCAGACGCGAAAGATTCAGGATTACCTGGGAATGTTCTCGGAGTTTATCAGATAAACGCCACGGGCCATAAGGGCTATTTGTACCTGAACCGGAAAGACGGGTCCCTGTTCGGATATGTCAGGTTCCCGGGCTGGGCAAAAGGTTCATATGAACCGCTGAAAAAGCTATATATTTCAGGCGATAAAATCAGTTTCACGCGTTCTGTCTACACCAGGGAAGAGCTGAAAAAGGTAGGGTCACCGGGATATTTCAGGCAGGACTACCAGGGCAACTTTCAGAATAACGGGTCAGCGATAAAAGGTTTTTACATTAAAGATGGCGGAAGATACCTGTGGGACGCAAAAAGGCTCCCGGGAAAACAATGAAGCCGGTTATCTTATTAGAATTCAAACTGGAGGGATCCGCCGAATGAATACCCTCTCAAGTCTTTGTTGGTTATTCCGTGGACCTTCAGCCCGTTTAAAACCCTGTATGAAGCGCCGGCGCCCAGCCTGATCCCGCTGAAAATATTAACAAAAAAGTAAAGCTCCGGCTCAACTATGAAGAACCTTCCGGAAGTAAATCCCCTGCTGCCTTTTTTTTTAAACATGGAATTTCCGCTCAGCAGTTTCGATTCAACTCCTATCATCCCGGCGCCGACAAGCGTGCCGATGGAAAAATTAAAAAGCTTTTCCGGGAAAAACCTGTACTCGAAAAATCCGCCGCCGTATCCCAGGGAGCACCTGTCGTCCAGGATCCTGTAAAGGTAATTAATCCTGTTGAAGTCCTTTCCGTTTAAGCGGCCGGCCAGGCCGTACCCGGCAAGTCCGACAGTGAACACCCTGAAGACTTCGATTCCCCCGTGCAGGCCGACAAGAGGTTTCCATCCGTTTTTAAATCTGGCGGCCTTTGAATCGACGGCGACATATACCAGACTTTTTTCGGAAATTTCGTTCAGCGTTTTCTCGTCGGAGATAAGGCTCTTCCTGTCCCCGGAAATATTCCCATCTTCGCCCCTTGCAACGGTTCTTTCCCTGTCCGCGATCCTGAATCCCTCGGATGACACGTTGACCTTTTTGCCCTTTTGAATTTTAATTTCTGTTTCGTAAATCCTGCCGTCCCTGTCGACTACGACCGTGTATTTTCCTTCATCGAGCCCCAGTTCTATCTTTCTCCCGTATGGCTTTTGCGTTTCGGCCATCAGCCTGTTGCTACTGTTGTAAACATACAGCTTGCCGCTTATGGACTTGTCCAACACGGCCTCCCCGTCACTTTTCCTTATGTCCGTGAGCACCACGTCGCCGGTCCCTGTCATCTGGATGTTGTAATTCGGGTGCTGCGGCCCGCCCATGGTTTTTGAAGTCCTGGACAGGGTCTCACTGTAGGCGAACTGGTATGACTCGTTCAGCGTGATCCTCCCGTCCTGGATCATGTCTGCCGCTCCCCGGAGGCCGGTCACGAGATAGTGGGTGAAGAAGGATCCTTTTATCCTGTCGGATTCCTGGGAGGCCTCGTTTGAAGAGCTGGATGTCATGAAGGCGTATCCCTTCATGTCGTAAGTCGCGTCAAGGATGAACGGGGATTTCATTTTTCCGCCTTTCATCCTTACAAATTCACCCGACGAACAGGAATCAAGGATCGCAATTTTTACATCAGCGGGAATTTTTTTTATCGCGTCCCTGACTTCCCTGTAATATATCCTCTCGCCGCCGAGGAGAAGGCCCCTCTCGTCAGAATGTCCGGAATAATAAAAAATAAATTCGACCCGTACCCTGTCTTTCGCGGCGCCCGAAATCCTGGCGTTTATATCCCTCATGGCCGATATGAAATTGTTCCTGTCTGGATCGTAGAGTACCAGGCCGTCCCTGTCGGAAACACCGCCGATCTTTTTCAGCACATCCATGATCATGGAGGCATCGGAAAGGGCATACTTGAGCTTTACCCTGCCGTGTCCCCCGTCATTCGCTCCGACGGCAATGGCGAATCTCCTCACGTTAATCTGCCTGCCTGCGTCCTTGGCGCCAAGCGGATCAGCGCCCGCAAGAATGATAACCGACATGAAGGCAAGCGCTGCGCGTACCATTTTCATCTGACCTTTTGCAGTCTGATTGAATGCTGTTCAAATGAAGAATCAATGCCGAGTTTTCCGGTTTCAGCCCTTTTTCCGTCTGAAGCCAGTTTTTTTGCCGCGGACAGGACGTCAGCGGCGTTGAATTCTTTTCCCGAGAGTACAAGAAAAAATCTTTCGAAACGCGGGGCGTCATCGAGTTCGTATGAATTAGGAAGCAGAATCTTCCTGCCGGAAAAAATCGTCGTCCGGCCGCCTTCCATGGGATAATGGAGGACCGCCGTCCCCCGCCCGTCTATCGATATTACAGATCCGAATTTTTTGTCATGGGAAAAATATGATATCTGCAGGAGATCGCCTTTCCTTACCGGAGAGCCGTCCCCGAGGACCTCGGCCGCGCTGCCGTTTTTTCTGAAAATTTCAATTCCTGTCACAAGACCCTTTATTCTCGTTGTGCCGGCATCATCCCCGACAACTGCATCCCTGGAAACATACGGGTCCATCAGCAGGGGGGAAATGAAGAAAAATGCGGCCGCCGCCGCCGCGGCCAGCGCGGCGGGAATGATGACCTTCCGGGGGGAAATGTTTTTTACCGTCCCCTCCATGGGGCCGGAGTTCATTTTTTCCCTGTATCTTTCGGTTATCGTTTTCGAGATATTAACAGGCGGATATTTTTTCAGGATTTCCCTGTTTGATTTTTCCAGAGCGGAAATCATTTCACCGACTTCAGGATTTGCGCCGATCAGTTTTTCGATACGGTAGGAACTTTCCGGGGAGAGTTCCCCAAGCATGTATTTTTCAAGAGTCAAAACGGAAATCCTTTCATTCATAATTCAATCCCCTCGATCTTCTTCACCCTTGACTTGAGATTCCTGAGCCTTTTCCTGATGCCGGACACCGAAAGTCCGACCTCAGCCGAGATGTCCTCCAGTTTCATGCCGTCCACATAATGCATTACCGCCATCTCCCTCGTGGATTCCTTCTCATTCCTGAAGATCCTGTCCAGGATGCTCCTCGCCGCCGTTCTCTCTTCAAGATGATCATAAAACGCAATGCCGTTGAGAACTGCGTCATCGCCGATTGCGGATTTTCTTCCCTCGGACCTTATCACGTTGATGCAGACATTCGTCGCCATCCTGTACAGCAGGCTCGACGGGTATTCGTCCCTCAATCTCTCCTGGCTCATGAGGAGTCTCACGAAGACATCCTGCATCGCATCAAGGGCCATGTCCTCATTCTTGAGCAGGAACCTGCATCTCCTGAGGACCATCGGCCCGTATTTCCTGTAATACTCTTCGACGTTAACGCCCATTCGAAGAAATCCTCATTAACCTCTCCATAAATCAATCAATCGAATTGAAACTAAAGACAACTAATGTTCCTAAAAAACGCCGGCCTGCACTGATCCGTAAATTGAAAAGCCCTGAACGTCGCCGTTGGTTACGCCCCTCTTGTTTATGCCCCTCGTCAGCCTGTAGGATCCGCCGACGCCAAGCCTGCACAGTTCAAAAATATTGACATATACATTGAGTTCAGGTTCCGCGATAAAAAACGCCTGGTTTCCTCCGTGATATCTTTCTTTCTTCCACCTGTCCCAGGGAGACCCAACATTCAATCCGCCGGCGCCGACGATGGACCCCACTGAAAAACTCACGACTTTTTTTGGGAAAAAATGATAAGCTATCAACAATCCTCCATAACCGACATGTGCCGTCTCGTTTATAACAAGTCTTTTATCCGTAAGGGTTCTTACCTTGGTTCCGGAAACAAGACCGTAACCCGTCATGCCCAGCATGAAATTATCCGTGATGCTCAGCGCGCCCCGCATCCCGGTAAATACTCCCCATCCGCCCCTGAACCTGGCCGTTTTCGTATCGATGGCCCCATACCCTTTTTTCCCGATTTTATCGAGCGATATAAAACCGAACAGCGAGCTGACTTCTTCGGTTTTACCTGCTTCTTTTACAACGGCATCCTTTTTAGCTTCCGCTGCATCAGTTTTGTCCTGCGCAACCGCAATGGCCGCGGTACCGATAACCAGATATACCGCGCAGACGATGGCTTTATAAGACTTCATCTTATCCTCCGAATTTAATATTGAAATAAAATCTTTATTATTATAACAAGATAGGTTTTGATCCGCGTCACTATTTTAAGAACAATTACGATGAATCTTGAAAAAAATGTAAAATCAGGGTTCCAAATATGATGAACGGGTCCTTTTTCATGCACCATTATATGCAAATGAACAATTAAAGTCAAAAAATAAACATTTTTTCCCGATAATTACAATAATCCATATAAACATATGAATGTAAAAAAATTTTTATATTTAATCCTGGCAATATCTGCGGCGGCATCCGCTTTCGGAGAGGATTACGAGTACCAGTATTTCAAGAATAAGGGAAAAAAATATACCCCGTTTTCAGATTATATTCCGAAGGTCAGGCTGCATTATAAAACCGTGCCCCACTATCTTGAAGACTACTATGAGCTCTACGGGATGAAGCAATATTACAACGAGAATTCTCTAAGGAAAAACATTGAGAGGCTTAAAACCGCGCTGGAATGCAAATTCAGGCACCCGTCGGAAGCGATTGTCAGGATCGATACTGAGGAGGAATACCTGAAATACAGGAAGCTGATGTTCATGCACATCAACATGCTCATAATGCGGAATCACCTTTCGATCGCGAGCCGTTACGACAAACAGAAAATCTATTTCTACAACGCGGAGTTCGCCAAAGAAATAAATGAAAGCCTCGACATTGCTGAAAAATATTATTCGGAAGCCGTTCCATACTGGGAGAAAGCGAAAAAATACGCCGAAGAAGCCAGCGCGATAAAAATCACAACGGCCCTCGGCTTCATTGAATCTGAAAGGTATTCCATCATACATAACGAATATGATTTCGCGAAGATAATCGACAACTATCTCAGAAAGGTCAAAGAAAAGAAAAAGAAGCTTTCTGAAATGACGGCATCCAGGGGCGTTTAATCGCACTGGAACATTCAATAATCCGCCATTCCGCAAAACAGATGAACGATACGATTTCAACCATCAAATCCAGAAGGTCGGTAAGAAAATTCAGCCCCGGGGAGATCCAGGACGCGCTTATTTATTCCATACTGGAAGCGGGGAGATGGGCTCCCTCCGGTCTCAACAACCAGCCATGGAGGTTTTGCGTCATCAGGGACAGAAAGATGCGAGAGTCCCTGGCGGCATTGACCGAGTACGGCGGCATCATCCTGTCCTGCAGCGCCTGCATAGCGGTGCTTTATCACAAACCGTCGGGATACAACAGGGACAAGGATATCATGAGCATCGGCGCATGCATACAGAACATGCTTCTTGCCGCCGCTTCCAATGGCATGGGAGCCGTATGGCTGGGCGAGATACTTAACAGGAAGAACGAGGCCGGACATTTGCTGGATGCCGGGGAAGATTGCGAACTTATGGCCGTCATAGCGATGGGCTGGCCGGATGAATCGCCCGTCAGCGAAAGGATCCCGCTCGAAAACCTTGTCTTAAAAAAATTATAATACACCGGCGGCGCGGCGACTGGATCAGACATTGAAAAGATACCGCACAATGTCCCCGTCCTTTATTAAATAGTCCCTGCCCTCCGACTTCATGAATCCCTTTTCCCTTACAGCGTGCTCGGATCCGCATTTTACCAGAACATCATACTCAAAAACCTCCGCCCTGATGAACCCCTTTTCAAAGTCCGTATGTATCTTTCCCGCGGCCCTGGCCGCGGTCGTACCGGATTTGACGGTCCATGCCTGAAGCTCCGTGGCGGCCGTATAGTACGTGACAAGATCAAGAAGCCTATACGCGGAATTTATAAGCCTTTCAAGCCCGGATTCCTTGAGACCCATGGCGTCAAGGTATTCTTTCTTTTCATCATGATCAAGTTCGGATATCTCCTCCTCGAGCTTGCCCGCGATGAACATGAACTCCGACCCGTCCGCGGCCGCGTACCCTGAAATTTTTTTCAACAGTGCTTCCGGGACCGCACCCTCTCCTATATTCGCGAGGTAAAGCACCGGCTTGGTCGTTATCAGGCCGAACTCCCCGGCGATGTCCGCATACCCGTCCCTGCCCATTAAATTCTTTAAAAGCCCCCCGCCGTTAAGATGCTCAAGCATTTTAGAAATTATTTCAACCCTTCGGGCCGCGTCCTTGTCGCCGCTTCTTGAAAGCTTTTCAATTTTTTCCTTCGCCCTTTCGAGCACATCCATGTCGGCCAGGATGAGCTCGGTATTAATGATTTCGATGTCACCTGTCGGATCAATCCCCCCCGTGACGTGGACAACGTCCGGATCTTCGAAGCACCTGACGATATGGACTATGGCGTCAACATTCCTGATGTGCCCGAGAAACTTGTTTCCCAGTCCCTCGCCCCTGGAGGCACCCTTTACCAGCCCGGCCACATCGATGAATTCTATCCTGGTGGGGATCGGGCCGTTCTTTTTCAGGATTTCCGCTATTTTAACAAGCCGGGAATCCGGTACGGGAACTATCCCCTTGTTCGGGTCGATTGTGCAGAATGGATAATTGGCCATCTGGGCGCCCGCTCCTGAAAGAGCGTTGAAAATCGTCGATTTGCCGACGTTCGGCAATCCTATGATCCCGCAGTTAAAACCCATGGCCGCCTCCCGGTTTATCAAAATACATTGACATGATCGCGGAAAAAGGGTACTTGTCAAACAATGTTGTACGCTTAAAAGAAAAAATGGAAAGATATTATACCCATATAGCAGATTTCTTTTTCTATTCTACTTTGATAGAGCTCATAATATCCCTGCTATTTCTTTTCGGCAGATCATCAAGGGTCATTTTACTCAACTGCCTCGCGGTAATCCTTATTTTTGCGAGCGCTATGAAAAACCCCGGTCATATAGTCGGCGAACCTTCCATGATGACGGCTATCGGTCTTTTCATTTTCCCGTCGGCTTTCACCATCATGATCAGGCACCACTTCAACCTCAAAAAAAGCGTAATGAGGATAATATTTCACCTGATTATGCTGGTTCTTTTTTTGCTGTATTATTTCCTGGCAAAATACAGGCTTCCCGTTCTTTTCGCCGCTTATCTTTCCCTGAACGTTTACGAAGTTATCGCGGTACAGCTGTCAAAAAACATTTTCCAGTCCAGGTGGTTCCAGGCGGTTTTAATCCTCAATATAATCCTTGTCTCCGAGGCGATTTATTCGGGAAGGTTCTTCAGCTTCACGGTTTCCGCCGGGATAATGAACACATCCGGGTTCATGCTGATCGCGCTGGATTTCAGGAAAAAAATCTCGTTGCTCATCAACAACTTCAACAGCATAACCGAAGAAAACAGGCGGCTGAACCACAATATCGGAAGGCTGAAACAGAGCACGGAGCAATGCAGGAGAATAATTATCGACAAGGACATGGAGCTATTCCAGATGTCAAGGCACGCAAGCCTCGCCGAACTTACAACCGGCATCGCGCACGAGCTCGCGCAGCCCCTTACCGGGATAAAGGGGATAGCCCAGAACATGATCGACGACATCAATTATGACGAGTTCGAAAATCTGATAGCCGTCTCTGAACTCATTAAAATCTGCTCACTCGTGGACAAATCAACCTCGATTATAAACCATATAAGGAATTTTTCCAGAAAAAACATTCTTGAAAAAAAGAACGTGGACCTCAATGAAATAATCCTGAACGCGGTGGAGCTCATCAACATCCAGCTGAAAAAAAACGACATAGATCTGATGTTCGCCCTGGAGGAAGGAATACCTAAAATTTTCGGCGACCGCGTGTCACTCGAACAGCTGATATTGAACATAGTCCTGAACTCAAAGGACGCGATACTGGAAAAAAACAAGAATTCCGAGCAGGCGGGCGGCGTCATAAATATAACGACGTCCAGTTTTGAAGGCGGCGTCAGGATGGAAATTGAAGACAGCGGCATCGGAATATCCGGCGAAAACATAAAAAAAATCTGGTCCCCCTTCTTCACGACAAAGAAGGGTTCGCACGGTACCGGGATCGGCCTGTCCATCAGCAATAAAATCATAAAGGAGCACAACGCAACTGCAAAAGTGACCTCGGGACCGGAAGGCACGGTTTTTGCGATATTCTTCCAGGAACACGAAGAAAAAAAGACATGACCTTTCCCGGATAAATTTTTTTTATACCGATGGCGGAGATTCAGTGGCAACAGATTATCTGAAAGCAATCAAGGAAAAATTTTTCGGACCGTCATTCCCCAAAAAAAAGGTCCTTGTACTCGAGGGTGGCGGCATGAGGGGGGTTTTTCTCACGGGCGTTCTCCAGTCTTTTTCCGACAGGGGCTATTTTCCGTGGAAAATGGTAATAGGATCCTCCTCGGGCGCCATGATAGGCGTTTCATACGCATCCAATCAGATCCACATAGCGCGTGACGCGTATTTCGACAAGCTCCTGAAGGGCAACTTCATCCAGCTCCGCAATATTTTGAAACAGAAAAGACATATAATCAATATTGACTGGTTCGTCGATTCCGTCATGGAAGGGGACGAAGCGATCGACGTAAAAAAATTAAGAAAAAAATGCCCGGTACTGATCACTGTGACGGACTGCCGGGAATACAGGCCGCCGGAAACAGTTTATCTGAATTCGAAATATGACGACGTCAGGATCTCGCTGAAAGCGACTGCGGCAATACCGTATCTCTACAGGGGGTTCGTCAATTACAAAAACCTGAACCTTCTAGATGGAGGGGTTCTCGATCCCGTTCCGTACCGCAAGGCGCTGTCAATGGGATTCAAGGAAAAGGACATTCTCGTGGTCCTTACAAGGGAAAAGGGATACAGGAAAAAAAAGGAATCCTTCTGGATAAAGGCGCTGTACGAAAATTATTACAGGGACAGGGAATACCATCCGCTTGTCGCGGCCCTTGAAAACAGATACCTGAAGTACAACAGCATCCTTGACGATCTGGAAGAGAAACACACGGGAATAGATGTTATTTACCCGCCGCATGAGTTCAAGGTTGACAGGCTTACAAAGGACGAAAAAAGAATTCTTGACGGTTTTGAATTCGGGATCAGGGCGGGAATTGATTTTTTGAAGAGTAAAACATGGAAAAAGACGGCGGAATAAGAATTCAAAAATATCTTTCCGATCGCGGGGTCTGCTCAAGGAGAAAAGCCGAGGAATGGATCAAGTCCGGCTTCATCAAAATCAACGGCAGCACGGTCGAAGTTCCCGGAACAAAATTCGACCCGGTCAGCGACATACTGGAAATCGATCCCAGGGCCACGGAAAACGAGAATCTAATTTATTATCTTTTCAACAAGCCCAGGGGCATTGTAACAGTAAACGCGCAGGAAGGCGAGCTGGAGATAAAAAACATCGTTCATCTGCCTAAAGGCGTTTTTACCGTCGGACGGCTGGACAAGGATTCCTCGGGACTGATTTTTCTCACGAATGACGGTGTCGCAGCCCGGCGAATAATGGAGCCCGGGTTCGACCACGAAAAGGAATACGAGGTCAGTTTTTTCACTGAAATACCCGACGAAGCGCTGAAAAAACTTTCTTCCGGCCTGCACCTCTTTGGAAAAAAAACCAGGCCTATTAAAATTAAACGCCTGGGATCATACAGAATAAGGATGGTGCTCACGGAGGGAAAAAACAGGCAGATACGCAGGCTCTGCACCGGGCTCGGATACCCCGTAAAAAAATTGAAGCGCGTCAGGATTCTTAATTTCGAACTCGGCAATCTGCCTCTCGGAAGAATGAAAAAACTTTCCGGGCCTGACGTTATAAAACTATACAAGGCCCTTGGCCTTGACCGCTTCGCGCGGAATTGATCCGCTCCGCGCGGAATACCGTCCATTCACCGGTGTTCTATTTGTTTTTTCTAACCCCTGATGGCTGATTTCAGCATGTTTTCAAAGCTCACGTTGCCGCATGTAAAGGCCTTTATCATGCTAACTTCCTTTTCGAGAGCAAGATTTATTATCTCCCTGTCCTCCATCCCTTTTAACATCAGATCCCTGACTCGGCCTTCAACCTGTCTCAGAAATTCCAGCTTTTCCCGGATGCCGTCTTTTCCTTTACCTAACCGGGGATTGTGAGCGCAGTATAGAATATCAAAATCCAGCCCGAGGACTTTTTCCAGAGAGTTTATCGTATCAGAGAGGTTTTCATCCGCCCTGAAGTATTTAATTTTTCCGGATAAATAAAGGTCCCCGGAAAAAAGCCAGCCCTTGTTCTTTTCATGGAACGCCAGATGGTCCCTGCTGTGACCGGGAGTATGTATAGGTACCAGGGAATGCCTTTCCCCGTCAATCCTGCCTTCTATCGGGACGACATCGGTCCTTTCCGCACGGCCCCACAGTATACGCTGGTATGGAAGGATCCTGAGGTCCCCTTTCATTTTTTCGACTGTCACAGAATGCCCGAAAACATTAATTCCCCTGACCCTGCTTATCGCTCCGGCATTTCCGCTGTGATCCTCATGATGATGGGTCAGTAAAATCCTGCCCGGGCGTCTTCCATCAAGGACCTTCATAACATGCCTTCTCATGTTCGCCTGAGCAGTATCTATAAGGATATCATCAAGCAGGTACATGTAAACGGTCATCAACGGCTTCCATACGGGACCGAATCCGAATTCCCAGGCCTTTACCAGACCGAAATCATGTTCTCTGCAAATGTTCATACCGGTATACCCTCTTCATTACTTTTTCTGATACATCCAGTCTATTAAATAATTCCGTCAGTCAACATGTTCAGTAAATATCAATAGATTTCATTAATTTAAAAATCAATACCTGCTTTTCTCTGGACCGTTTCATTTTTCACACAAGAAAATCCGATTATAATACCCCTGAAAATTCCCGATCGCCCTTTTACTTGTTCTACCGGTGATTAAACGGGTGTATAATAAAAAAGGGGCTGTCCTTTGGGAACAGCCCCTTTTTATAATATGGTCAAGCCTCACGACTGATTAGTACTGGTCAGCTGAACACATTACTGCGCTTACACTTCCAGCCTATCAACCTCGTATTCTCCGAGGTGTCTTCAGTGGCCTCAGGGCCAAGGGAAATCTAATCTTGGAGTCGGCTTCCCGCTTAGATGCTTTCAGCGGTTATCCGTTCCGAACATAGCTACTCAGCAATGCCGCTGGCGCGACAACTGATGCACCAGAGGTTCGTCCATCCCGGTCCTCTCGTACTAGGGACAGATCTCCTCAAATTTCCAGCGCCTGCAGAGGATAGGGACCAAACTGTCTCACGACGTTTTGAACCCAACTCGCGTTCCGCTTTAATCGGCGAACAGCCGAACCCTTGGGACCTTCTCCAGCCCCAGGATGCGAAGAGTCGACATCGAGGTGCCAAACAGTGCCGTCGATATGAACTCTTGGGCACTATAAGCCTGTTATCCCCGGCGTACCTTTTATCCGTTGAGCGATGGCCCTTCCACACGGGACCACCGGATCACTAACCCCTACTTTCGTACCTGCTCGACTTGTTGGTCTCGCAGTTAAGCTCCCTTTTGCGTTTACACTCTATGCACGATTTCCGTCCGTGCTGAGGGAACCTTTGGGCGCCTCCGTTACTTTTTAGGAGGCGACCGCCCCAGTCAAACTGCCCACCAGACAGTGTCCCGATCCCTGATCAAAGGGTATCGGTTAGTAGTTCAATACACTAAGGGTGGTATTTCAAGGTTGACTCCACCAAGACTGGCGTCCCGGCTTCAAAGTCTCCCACCTATCCTACACATACTGAACCAAACTACAGTGTCAGGCTACAGTAAAGGTGCACGGGGTCTTTCCGTCCTTCTGCAGGTAGTCCGCATCTTCACGAACATTACAATTTCGCCGAGTCTCTCGTTGAGACAGAAGTCAAGTCGTTACACCATTCGTGCAGGTCGGAACTTACCCGACAAGGAATTTCGCTACCTTAGGACCGTCATAGTTACGGCCGCCGTTTACCGGGGCTTCATTAACCTTCCGGCACCGGGCAGGTGTCAGGCCCTATACTTCATCTTACGATTTTGCAGAGCCCTGTGTTTTTGGTAAACAGTCGCTTGACCCGATTCACTGCGGCCCTTTCATGCTCCATCCGCAGGGATTTCACATTACAGGGGCGTCCCTTCTTCCGAAGTTACGGGACCATTTTGCCGAGTTCCTTAACGAGAGTTATCTCGAGCGCCTTAGGATTCTCTCCCCGCCTACCTGTGTCGGTTTGCGGTACGGTCACCTAGTTTCGCGTTTAGAGGTTTTTCTTGGTAGTTTAGAGTCTAGACCTTCGCTTGCCCGTGGGCTCACTCCCCTACAGCCTCGGCCTTGAGGAGATCCGGATTTTCCAGGATCCCCAGCCTACGCATAAGGACAGGGAAAACCAACTCCCTGCGCCTATATCTTACTACGTCACCCCGTCACGATAGCCTCCACCAGGTGGTGCAGGAATATGAACCTGCTTCCCATCGACTACGCCTTTCGGCCTCGCCTTAGGGGCCGACTAACTCTGAGTTGATTAGCATTGCCCAGAAAACCTTAGGCTTTCGGCGAAGCAGTTTTTTACTGCTTTTATCGCTACTCATGCCGGCATTCTCACTTCTATGAAGTCCAGCCGTCCTCGCGGTCGACCTTCAATCCACATAGAACGCTCCTCTACCACTCCATTGCTGAAGTCCAAAGCTTCGGTGATGTGCTTAGCCCCAATTATTTTCGGCGCAGAGCCACTCGACCAGTGAGCTGTTACGCACTCTTTAAAGGATTGCTGCTTCTAAGCCAACCTCCTGGCTGTTTAAGCAACTCCACCTCCTTTCTCACTTAGCACATACTTAGGGACCTTAGCTGTTGGTCTGGGCTGTTTCCCTTTCGACCACGGAGCTTATCCCCCGCAGTCTGACTCCCGTATTCTAAAGTTGCGGCATTTGCAGTTTGAATGGGTTTGGTAAGTTTGTTGACCCCCTAGCCCAATCAGAGCTCTACCTCCGCAACAAAACATACGAGGCTAGCCCTAAAGCTATTTCGAGGAGAACCAGCTATTGCCGAGTTTGTTTGGCCTTTCACCCCTATCCACAGCTCATCCGATAGTTTTTCAACACTAAACGGTTCGGTCCTCCACAGGGTTTTATCCCTGCTTCAACCTGGCCATGGGTAGATCACTCGGTTTCGGGTCTACTCCATACAACTAAACGCCCTGTTCAGACTCGCTTTCGCTATGACTCCACGATTACAATCGCTTAATCTTGCTGTATAAAGTAACTCGCCGGCTCATTCTACAAAAGGCACGCGGTCAGGCATACATTGCTGCATAGCCCTCCCACTCCTTGTAAGCATACGGTTTCAGGTACTATTTCACCCCCCTCTCGGGGCGCTTTTCACCTTTCCCTCACGGTACTAGTTCACTATCGGTCACTGGTGAGTTTTTAGCCTTACGAGATGGTCCTCGCAAATTCCCACAGGATTTCTCGTGTCCCGCGGTACTCAGGAATATGAATCAGGAAGATCTTTGCTTTTCACTTACGGGGCTATCACCCTCTTTGGCCCTCTTTCCAGCGGGTTCGGTTAAACAAAAATTTTGTAACTTCCCGAAGGCTCCAGGACGCCCTCTACTCATATCCTATTACCCCGATCCTACAGCGCTCCTGGGCTGTAACGTAAAGACCGGTTTAGGCTGTTCCCTGTTCGCTCGCCACTACTGGGGGAATCGCTATTGCTTTCTCTTCCTCAGGGTACTTAGATGTTTCAGTTCCCCTGGTGTCGCTTCAATAACCTATGAATTCAGTTATTGACCCTGTGGGTTCACCCACAGGCGGTTTTCCGATTCGGTTATCCCCGGATCAAAGGATGCTTGCTCCTCCCCGAGGCTTATCGCAGCTTGCCACGACCTTCATCGCCTACCAGTGCCAAGGCATCCACCGTACGCCCTTATTCGCTTGACCATATTATTTTCGTTTGCTGGTCAGCAAACGTGACGCTCGATTATTTACCTTTCGACGAAATTGTTAAACCTATTACTGTTAGTACTGGCTTAACCGTTTTAAAAGATCGGACTATTCAGCTGCTTTCAAACGATGTTTCCATCGTTTTCCCGCAGCATCTGGAGGTGGACGGGTTCGAACCGACGACCTACTGCGTGCAAGGCAGTTGCTCTCCCAACTGAGCTACACCCCCCCTCATTATTCCTTGGGCCTGAGTGGAATCGAACCACCGACCTTACGATTATCAGTCGTACGCTCTAACCATCTGAGCTACAGGCCCGATTGATAAAATCAAGGTCTTTGCAGGCCTATAGAATAACAACGGGTATTTTCTAAACAGCAGTCCTTTGAAAACCGAGCAGTGACGGACGAGTATATAACATTTCCTTTTAAAGGAGGTGATCCAGCCGCACCTTCCGATACGGCTACCTTGTTACGACTTCACCCCCCTCACCGGCTTCACCTTAGTAACCTTCCTCCCTTGCGGGTTAGATCAGCCACTTCGGGCGCTGCCAACTCGGGTGGTGTGACGGGCGGTGTGTACAAGGCCCGGGAACGTATTCACCGCGGCGTGCTGATCCGCGATTACTAGCGATTCCAGCTTCACGAAGTCGAGTTGCAGACTTCGATCCGAACTGAGACCGGTTTTTTGCGATTGGCTCCCCCTCGCGGGTTAGCAACGCTTTGTACCGGCCATTGTAGCACGTGTGTAGCCCTGGACATAAGGGCCGTGCTGACTTGACGTCATCCTCACCTTCCTCCGGTTTATCACCGGCAGTTCTCCTAGAGTGCCCAGCATTACCTGATAGCAACAAGGAGTAAGGGTTGCGCTCGTTGCGGGACTTAACCCAACATCTCACGACACGAGCTGACGACAGCCATGCAGCACCTCTATACCTGCCCGAAGGAGGGTGTATCTCTACACCTGTCAGGCACAGTTCAAGCCCAGGTAAGGTTTTTCGCGTATCATCGAATTAAACCACATGCTCCACCGCTTGTGCGGGCCCCCGTCAATTTCTTTGAGTTTCACCCTTGCGGGCGTACTCCCCAGGCGGTGTACTTAATGCATTTGCTTCGGCACTAGCGGACAAGCCGCTAACACCTAGTACACAACGTTTACAGCGTGGACTACCGGGGTATCTAATCCCGTTCGCTCCCCACGCTTTCGCGCTTCAGCGTCAGTTCTAGGCCAGA
>JALOTL010000047.1 GCA_025457915.1 Spirochaetota bacterium
GGTTTTTGTACATTCCCCCGATTTTAAAGGAGAAGTCGCTTTCTTCAGCAGGGATTTCACGCTCGCCGTTTTTTTCATCGTTTCCGCCTTCGGATATCAGCTGTTCCCCGGGTTTTTTCCCAGGCAAAGCTGCCGAGGCGCTGTCATGCCATGCCGTTAAAGCGATTATGATTGCCGCCGTGATCAGGAATTTCATGACGCTACCTTTTTTTAATTCTTTTTTTATCCGCGTGATGCTGCGTCCTTTTTGATTTCTTTATCATGTCGGACGAAACCTCTCCATCCGTGAGGTGTATCAGCCTTTCCGCCCTGTCCATCACCATGGGGTCGTGCGTCGAGAAGAGGAAGGTGATGCCGTTTTTTTTGTTAAGCTCGTGCATGAGGTCAAGGAGGTTGGCGCCTGTCGCCTGGTCCAGGTTCGCCGTCGGCTTATTTCCGGTCTTGAAACGATCGCCCTGGCCACCGCGACCCTCTGCTGCTGCCCGCCGGAAAGCTCCTTGGGCCTCCTGTTGATTTCCTTTTCCAGGCCGACCTCCCTAAGCATCTCCGCGGCCCTTCTGCGTCTCTCATCCCTGGATATACCCTGCAGGAGCAGTATGTATTCCACGTTCTCGATGGCGGTGAGCACGGGGATGAGGTTGTAAGCCTGGAAAATGAACCCGATGTTTCTCAGCCTCATGTCCGAAAGCTCCCTGGCGGTCATCTTCGAGAGGTCGTCGTTCCCGACCATTATGGTACCCCCGGACGGGTTGTCGAGACCGCCAATTATGTTGAGCAGGGTTGTTTTGCCTGAACCGGACGGTCCTGCTATCGCGGTGAATTCGCCCTTTTTTATCGTGAGGTCCATGTTCCTGATCGCCCTGACCGCGAGGCCGTTGGTGTTGTAGCTTTTTTCAAGGTTGTTGATTTTAATTATTTCCATGTTATTACCCTTAAATGAAGTTTAAAGCCTCTAACGGTTTTATCCTGGCCGCTTTGACGGCCGGATAGATTGCTGCGATGACCGTCGTCAGGAACACGATGAAAATCGATGCGGCGATGTCTATGAATGCAAGCCTGGGATATATGATGCTTCCCGTTCCCCATGTCTTCAGGGATTCCATGTAAATGGAGAAATCGATCCCGGTAAAAGAGGTTATCGCGATGAACAGTATTCCCAGCAGGACCCCCGCGCCCAGGCCGACTATTCCGAGGTTGAGGGCTTCGAAAACGATCATCAGGAAGACCATGGAGGGTTTCGTCCCTATCGATTTCATCACCCCGATCTCGTGAAACCGTTCCATGATGGCCATTATCATCGTATTCGCGATCGAAAATATTACAACTATGAACGTGATCATAAAGAATATGAGCATCATGGAATCGTAGAGCTTTATGGCGCTGACCAGGTTCGGAACCATGTCCATCCAGGTAAGGATTTCAAGATTGGGATCGTTTATCTTTTCGGCAAGGTGTTTTTTATAAGAATACACGGTATCCTTGTTGCTGGTGATTATATTGATTTCGGATATGTTGCCGCCGAGCCCCGTGATCTCCTGGAGCCTTTTGATTCCCATGAAGACAACGAACTTGTCGAAACTGTCGATCGGAGATGAGAAAAAACCCCTGACTTTGAGTCCCACGCCCACGATCTCGTTATTTTTGTCCTGGATCATCAGTACCATCTTGTCTCCGATCTGCAGGTCCAGTTTTTTCGCAAGGAGCCTTGAAAGGAGTATGGAATCGTCTGCCGGATCTTCAAGAAACGAGCCTCCACCTTCCTTCGAGGTATATTCATATATCCTTGATACTTTTTTTTCAGTAACCGGATCAATACCCACAACAAGAACCCCCTGCGATGATTCGCTGGAGCGCACCATGCCCTGGATTTTCACCCTTCTGGTCATGGATATGAAATTTTTACTGTCCCGTACGGCAGCCTCAATTCTGTCCACAGGAGTAAAATTAAGCTCGAGTTTCATATTGTTCTGGAAGCCCTTTGCATGAATCGCGATATGTCCAAGGGACGAATTGATGGTGTTGTCCACCATCTGCTCGTTCATTCCGTTCATGAAGCCCTTTGACGCGACTATCGCGAATATCCCGATCGCTATCGAGGATATGACCACGAGGGATCTTCTCTTGTGCCTCCATATGTTTCTCCAGCCGAGCAGCATTATTGTCTTCACTCTGATGCCTCCATTACAGGTGCCTGATAGCCTCTATGGGCTTTAGCTTTGCCGCGTGCCTGGCAGGGAAAACTGAAAATCCCACGGAGAGGACAAAGGTCAGCACTGATGTGAGTATTATATTCATATAGGTAAGTTTCGCAGGCCATATCACAGTCGATATTCCCCAGATTTCGAATTCCTTCGCGTATTCCGAATAATTCAGCGGATTCAGGATGAAATAATAACTCGAAGCGGAACCCAGGATTATTCCCAGGACCGTGCCAAGGAAAGCTATCATCATGGCCTCGAGTATAACCATTGTGGTCACCTGGCCTGGTCTGGTCCCTATTGCCAGCATTACGCCGAACTCCCGGATTCTTTCAAATACGGACATTTGTATGTTGTTGAGAATGCCGAAGGCAATAACCATAAAAAGGATGATGTCGAATATATATCCGCCCATATCGTCCATGTCTATGAACTGAACGAGCTCCGGCATGAGTTCCCTCCAGCCCATAATCTCAAGTTCGTTTTTTCCGACGGTCTTCAACAGGTGTTCCCTTACCCTGTCCGTATAGTCTGAATCCTCGAGCCTTATCACTATTGAGCTGATATGGTCCATCATGGTGAAAGATTCCTTTGCAAGTGAAATCGGCGTGAGCGCAAGGCCCTGGTCGTACTCGGGATTTCCGGACCTGAAAATGCCCACGACCTGGAGATTTTCAGCCGCTATCGAACCGTCGAACCCCTGGGAGAGCATGGTTACGGTATCGCCGGTTTTCACGTCGAGATTTTTTGCCAGTGTCTCGCCCAGGACTATGGAAGTCGAATCGTCGGCGTTAAGATACCTGCCTCCCTTAAGGACCTTGCCGTGAAGAGTGCTGACTTTTTTTTCAATTAGCGGATCCACGGCCTGGATCATCGCACCTGCAGTCGCGTTTTTATTTGATAACAGCGCGCCGGCAATCACCCTTTCACTGAAGGCGTATACCCCTGGAATTTTTTTTAATGCGCTCGTGATTCGTTCATCAGGCTTGAATGAATAATCGATGCTTCTCGCGTCCCAGTATCCCCTGGCATGAATCTGGATGTGGCCTGTATTGGCTTCAATTGCATCCTCAATCATCTGGTCGTGTCCGCCCTTGTTCAGGGCATGGAATGTTATTAGCATGGCGCATCCGACCGTTACGGTCAGGAGTGTCAGGACCGTCCTCCTTTTGTTTTTCCAGACGTTTCTCCACGCCAGTACCGGTTCAATGTAAGAAGGCTTGAATTTCATTTCAGAATCCCTTTTCCAGGCTTTTGAGAGAAAATTTGGAAGGATCGATATGCAGATTGAAATCCGCATGCCTGATTTCCATCATGGTAAACTTGTCCGGGGTCTTGATGGACTGCATTTTATACCTGGTCGGTATGATCCTGTCCCCCATTTTCTTGAAAACGCTGCAAACCATAACTTTTTTAAGGTCGCCCCTTTCGCTGTAGTATTCCTGCTTGACCGGGAGACAGTCGCCCACCCTGGCGAAGTAAAGGATTTTTCCCCATACAACTGCCGCGCCCTTTTTCGGGTCCATCCTGACCCTGTAGCAATCCTGCCCTTCGACTTTTTCCTTCCCTTCCAGGACATGGTTGTAGTCTTCCACCATGCTCGATTCTTTTACAATATCGTCGTTCGTGAAGTCGGAGCCCATCCAGTCCTGCAGCATCATGGACGGGGATATCTTGATTGTTCTCGCCGTTTTTGGATTGTACTGGTGCATGTCCTTTTTGACCAGGAGGAACCAGTTGCCCTTGTCCTTTGCCGGAGCGGTTATTTCGGAGAAGGACCTTTTTCTGATCCTGTCGTCCCAGCTCTTCAGCTCGATTGTCCTTTCCCACCTCGAGGTTTTAATTGTTATGGATATTTCGGAATAGGCGGTGTTCCCGCGGATCGCCTTTTCGGATTTTTCAACGATTTCCTTTCCTGACATGCAAAAGGCCCTGTCCGGTGAAAATATCAGGGCCAGCAGGGCGGTTGAGATTATCAATGAAATTTTTTTCATAAGCATCCTCCAGGGATTTATTGTCTGTCAATATGGCTTATATCGAAACCGTGAAGCAGCATGTCCACGGACTCAGTGAATATTTCTTCGAACGGCATGTCCTTGCCGCAGAGTTTATAGATGCTCCCGAGCCCGTACCCGAGTGAAAGGATGGCCATGGCCAGGTGTTCGGTCTCTTTCTGGCTCCGTTCATTTTTCGGAGCTGCGCCGGCCAGGAGCGATTTAAGGGAGGATACGGAATCCTCTATCATATTTTTCATTTTTTTCTTAATCAGCCGGTCCCTGAAGGCCTCTGCCGTAAGCTCGATGAACAGGGGAATGACCCAGTCGCTTTCCAGGTGTTCCTTCATTTCCTGCACTAGGGGCAGGGGCCATATGCTGTCAACAATGTCCCGAAGTGACTCCCCCCCGTTTTTTCTTTCTATGTCCGGGTATGCGTCTCTCTTTTTTATCATTCCCGACCATCTCATTTTATCTTCAGATACGTGCCTGTCCAGCAGGGCCATGAATATCTCTCTTTTGCTTTTAAAGTACCAGTATATGCCGCCCTTGGTGAGCCCGGACTCCTTCACGATGTCTTCCATCTTGGTTTTATCATATCCCTTTTTTGCGAAACAGCGGACCGCGGCTTCCATAATTTCTTGCATCCGTTGTTCCTGGGGTTTCTTTTTACTCATACATTTATACCTACCAGTCGGTATAAATGTATTTATGGTATGCGTTTTCGTCAAGATTAATTGCAAAAAAATAATTTTTTTTTCGTAAATTTTAATTATGATTCACGGTGTTAATGAAGATACCTTTGATTAGTTGATAAAATTCCTGTTATTGCTCTCAGCCATAATGGACCAAAATGATTTGGAAAATAATTAAGATTGAAACGATTTTTTTTAATGTCCGCTTCGATGGCTCTGACCCCAAGTTAGAAAGAAATAGACCATCGGCTGCGATAGGCCTTTTCATACCAGAGAAAAGAATCAACCCTTTCTTTAAATGATTTTCCGAGAAGGATGAAATAAGAATGAAGAGTAATCCTGACCGGGCTTTTGTGGGTTTCATCCAGGTAACATTTTATACTGCTGTAGCGGTAAGACCTGGGATCGCACTGCATGGATTTTCTTACAGGATTGAATGCCAGATACCATAGCAGCCACAGGAGATAACGCTGCGGATTTTCGGTTTTTTCCACCACAATGTCCTTGAATCGCTCATTCCATAACGCGAAATCATATTTTTCCTGAGCCCTGCGAATGACATCGAGCAGGAGCTCCGATGCGAATTCATCCAAAAGTATCGTTCTTTTTTCAATGCAGCGGGAAAATACATGATGGGTTAAGCCTCTAATTGTAATACGGGGCGGACGGGCCATTTATCCTCCAAATCATTACCGGTTGTTACAATGTATACGATTGAGGGAGCTATTCTGGAAATATTGGGCTCTGACCCCCAACGGCATTATCCTTCATTCTAACAGCATTTTTGATGGGTCATCCAGCTCGCTGCGTTTCTTTATCCTTATGCGGCTGAAGGTTATGGCGGGATATTTGATCAGCGCCTCCTTTATCACCTCGAATACCAGCACCAGCGAGGGAGAAAAAACAATAACCAGACTCGTGGATATTATTATTACCAGCAGAT
>JALOTL010000048.1 GCA_025457915.1 Spirochaetota bacterium
TCTTCATGTTCATTTCTCCATCCGCGAGACGAGATTATCCATAATATACCGGAACCCGGCGGATAAACATAGCCCATGGATGTCCATGTCGGGCGGAGGGAGGTTTGAGGATTTTCAGTATTGCTAAACAATAAGAAAGGAGGCGACGCTCACGGGTGTGACGGGCATGGTCTCGCTTTCGGCATCCTGCCTCGCTCGACATTAGACCATTCATGGTCGTCAGATGCCCTAGTGCAGCACGCAGACATGGAGGTTCAGAACAGGATGTTCTACGCAGACTTTATTACGGCATCCTGCCGTATGTCTGCAGGCGAACCTCCTGTTCGCTCTGTCGACGTTGCACAGGATGTGAAAAAAAACGTCGACACCTAGTGCTGCACGCTGACAGTATGTCAGATAAGCGTGCAGCGGGCCGGGTGGGGGTGAAAGGCTGAAGGTGTATGATCATTCCAGAGTAATCAGTTTAATCAGCCCATAATTTTTTATGGAATGGAGATGATAATGTCAAGCCATGCCGGATATGATCCTACATGTCGCCGATTTTAACGATTGAAAAAGACGTTTCCGCGGCGCGTAAGTCAAGATCAGAACCGCATTTTTGCATGACCCTGAATTTAATTACATCATTTTTCTGTAATTTAAAAATTGCAGTACAATTCATAATATTTATATCAACACCTGAACATGCCGCTTCTGAATATGCTCCGCCCAGGTAGACCGCACCGTTTAATATTATTTCGCAAGATCTTGCATGGCCGTTCATATTCGGCTCAAAGCCTGCGGTGCCGGTCATCATGTACAGCCCGGTCGTATTAATGACGAATGAACTTTTATTAATGGTATAGTCGTGTATATTATTGGTATCGAAATCATTGGCGTCGAATTCAACTTCATATACGGTATTTGTAGTTAAAGTTTTATTAGCCAATAAACGCGCCCTCGCGCCTATCGCGATATTCGCTCCGCCCGCGACCATGCAGGCGTTGAATGCAAGCAATAATCCAAATATATATATAAGTCCCCTAAGTCTGAGCATTTGCAACCTCCGAGAATTCATGGATTTTGTTGTTGTACAGGAATGGCTGAAATTTGTCAAAAACAATATTTGTATATAAAATTTTATGCTCTTTTCCAGTGTTTTCCTTCGACGGGGTTGTCACTGTGCAGCGCATGGGTTGGATGCCTGCAAAACCCACTGCGGGCCGGGGGAGGGTGAAAACAATGAATTTATTAATCCTTGACCGGAACTTGGTGGTATGCTAATAATAGCGCAAACAATACAGGAAAACATCTTTTTTAGATACCGATGCATGGTTGCCGCGCCCCGGGAGAAGGCGCATTATTCTTGTCGCATTAACAGGGAAAACCGTTCCGTAAATATTTTATTAAAGGTGGATCGCCATGAACTTACTTTATTATTACGCCCCGTTCATAGTCGTAATCATCGGGATGCCGCTGGCCTGTATTCTCGGCCTTGTCCTCCATAAAACTACTTCCTCGAGGCTCGATATCAAAGGCGTCGGATACAAGATCAGCATAGCCGGATCGGCCGCGGCGAGCCTTGTGCTGGCAGGCGGCATGTATATTGCGGCCGACAGGCTTTACGTGCGTATGAATACTGAAAGGGCGATAAGCGTTTATTCAAAGATAGACGACACCAGGCAGATGATCGTCGATCTTGAAGCGTGCGTAAAGACCACGCCGGATAAATGCACGAACGAAGCGACCAGGCTTTCGGAAAACCTGAAGATCCTCAATAACGATTTGAAGCTTTTCGCGCCTGTAATAAAAGAAAACTACATCAAGGATAAATAAGATGAAAACAGCAGGGGTCGCCGCCGTTTTTCTCTGCCTGATCATTGCCGGCATCAATTTTTCCTGCGCAGGGATGCAGCTCACATATTCTTCAAGAATCTCGAACCCGGATTCATTAAAAAAATTGGATTATGATTCCATAGCGCGTTCACTGGAATCGACCATGGAGAAGAACAATGTCAGGATCAAAAATAGAGATGTCTTCAGGGAAGAAGGATTAATAAAGATAGGCGGGGAACCCAAATCCGGCGGGAAGGATTATATCCTGGTGAGGATATCCGCGAAAAAATGTTCGTATAAAGACGGGGATTATTCAAATCCGTGCCTGCTGGATTTCAGCATATGGCATACGATGGGGAACAGCCCGGGCGCGGCCCGCATCGATTCCGCCATTAAGAACGCATTCGACAGCGCCCTGGGGACAAGGTGATTGGAATTGTCTGTCAGGCATGGGGGAATTGAAGATTCAAATGATATTGTTTTTATAAACTTGACTGATTGAATATTTTTCCAGGTTGTTGCCGGTCGGGCGTAGTAATTTTTTATGGTTTGTATCAACAGCCAGAATATCGCCATATGGATTTATCCAATAAGCTTCAGATTTTACAAACGAGTTTTCTTTAAATTGTTTTTTATAAGGTTTCATAATATTTACCTTTCAAACGATTCAACAAATGAATGAATAAATTCTTTTGCTTTTTCTCTACCCTCATTTTCATTCATACATTCATTTTGCACTGGTTTTAATGTATATAAAAACCGTATTATTTTTTTAAACCATTCTTCATCTGCCGCCTGGTTGAATATCTGGTGCGCGTCGAAATTTCTGATTGCCTCTTCATGATATTTGAATGAAAACACGGAATCTTTTATTGCCTGTTTTGCTGCATCAGGATTATCTATTTCAGCAGTCATGTTTTCAAGCACGGATAAATAAGCTTTTTCTTTAGTACCGGGTGAATTTATTTTTGTTTCCTTCATTTTCCTGAAAATGATCCCGCATAATTGTTCTGATTCTTTTATCCAGTCAGTTTTATATTGTTTACAGAAAGATGTCAGCTTTGGATGAATTATGTTTCCATAATTAGGGTCACATAATTTTAATTTTATCATGTGACAGATGAAATTTAACATTCGTGGAGATATAATTTTTTGTTCATAAACATCCTGCTTATAAGCCGCCTCCGTAAAGAGTTTTTTATAAATTTTCATTTTATTCCTTCTTGCTTTATATGTCTTCCTTAGAAATTCTCTATTATATCATCAAATTCACTTTTATTATAAATTGAAAACCATCTAAAATCTTTTAAAGAAATGTAATCTCCGGTTATATTTTTTTCCGGGTATTTTTCTTTGAAGAAATCAATACCCCTGTCGATATGGTCCATTGAAAGATTAATAAGAAATTTTTCATCAAACCGGATTTTACCGTTACCTTTTTTGTTGTATTTTTTAATATTGTTTCGTATATTTTCAATTTCCTTTATATGCTTTTTATAATCAGGCCCCTGTTTTCCTGATTCATTTATTATTATTAAATGACCTAATAATGGGGTCATCGATCCCTTAATATCAATTAAAGCGGATTGACGGTGTTTTGATATTTCCAGTAAGAAATTATCTTTTTTTTCTTTGATGATATCTTGAAAACATTTCATAATAATAAACTTTTTTATTTGCTAGAGATTCATAAACACTATTATGAATTCTTGAAGTCGTTTTATTGCATCGTCGGGAGGGACTACCGTATTTTTATCGGGTTTTATTCCCTCGGATAAATAAAAGCCGGTAATTGAATTATACCACTTATAATTTTTCCCGGTATAGCCATGGTTTTTTACATATTGTAAAACTTTACAATCTATTTCGTCAATTTGTGGATGTTGATTTATGGCTTCTTTTACTATTACCTCGTGAATGTCTATGCCGGCATCCATCAATGATTCGATATAAATATCTTCTTTCTTTTCCCTGTATCCTTTCTTGATTGAATAATTATTCAATTTCTCAAACAGAAAGCAGGTTTGTATTATGATATCCTTTTCCCATCTATTTTGAAATTGTTTCGCAAAGTTGGAAATGCCCTTATGCATGGCATCGCCCCAGGAGGGGTCTATTAATTTTAATTTTATAAAATGCTTGAAAATCTTTTCGAAAATATCATCAATTTTTGATTTTAATTTATTCGGTTCAATGGCCATTCCATTGAAATGACATTCGGAGGGCTTCATGAATCTATCTGCTCTCCGGCGTTATGCCATAATTCAATATATTTATTTTTTAAATCTTCTCTAAAACTATTTGCGTATTTTTTAGAAAGATTATTTCTTTTTATTAATTCTATTACATCGGCAAAATCTTTAAATCTTTCCCCATAAATACCTGAAGAGATTTTATACTCTATAAGCTTTTCCAATTTTAAAACAGGAATGCCGGCGTCTTCAATCATGACTGAATCAGGATTGATATATTTGATCCCTTCAGTATCATTACCGGCACCGTCCCCTTCAAACAACACCCGGCCCTCGATGGCCGGATCGGTCCAGTTAACCGATTTTGAACGGGTCGGAAAAGGTTCATAAAGCACATGCATCAGCTTTTCAAATTTGCCCCTGTCTTTTTTCGCTATGAGTATATCAATACCGTCAGTGGTAACCCGGTAATTATACTTAAAAAGAATACAGCCCCCGATGAAACAGAATTTAATCCTGTTGGCTTTCAAAACTCCGGCAATTTGTTTCATGCCGGAGCTTATATCCTGAATGAAGACATTCATGAATTCCGATTTAATTTTTTTCATTCCAGCTCCCTCCAGTCTTTCCTCGCCTCCAGGTCGGCCAGGAAACGACCGGCATTGTTGCCGCAATATGTTTCATGCATGATTTCAAGGCCTTCATTGAAGCGAAACGGACAGCCGTTCAGGCCGGTTAATAATAGACGATCGTTTTCAGGGGTGTTCAATACGGGTAATTCTATTTTGCATTCATAACCGGGATAACCTGATTTATTAGTACCAATTAAGTATGAAGTTTTTCCTCCCCGTGGAATAAATAATATCGAGTCCTGATC
>JALOTL010000023.1 GCA_025457915.1 Spirochaetota bacterium
GTCACCGCCCGATGAAACGCGATTACCGTTACAGGAAGCATGACGAAAAACAGGGCGGCTCCGCCCAGGAGGATGAACATCACCGGCAGGCCCTTTGAGTCCCGGGAAAGCGAGTCGATTCCCGCGGACATCAGGGCTATCGCGGCAATTCCAGTGATAAAAGCCGCCGCGATGTAGAACCCGCCGGCCGACCCGCCGGATGAATTCGGCCGACAGGAGACAACCCACCAGGCAAGGTAAAACAGGCAGCAGAACAAAAGCAGCAGATTACCTGCGAAAATCTCCCAGAGCGGGGCCGTGAAGTCGCGGAAACAGGTCATGGCGTCCTCCAGTGCTGAGATTGACGGGAATTCTGCATTCCCGATCGCTCCTGCTTTTGATTCACTTCTTATCGCGAAGCAAGGCCAGTCTTTCAACGGCTTTTTTTAACGTCTCGGGTTTTTTGGCGAAATGGAATCTGATAAGGTGATTGGTGTTTTCCCTGAAAAAGCTGGAACCCGGTACGGCCGCCACGCCGATTTCCCTTATCATCCATTCGCAGAACTCGACATCGCTCTTACGGTTAAAATCGGATATGTCCGCCATTACGTAATATGCGCCCTGGGGGAGCGTGTATTTCAGGCCGGCCTCGTCAAGTCCCTTTAAAAATATATCGCGCATCCCGGTGTATTTCCTTTTTAAATCTTCATAGTATTCATCGGGGAAATTCAAACCCGTGACGGCCGCCTCCTGGAGGGGCGCGGCCGCTCCGACCGTCAGAAAATCATGCACCTTCCTCGCTCCGTTTATTATGGACGGATGGGCTATTATGTAACCGAGGCGCCAGCCCGTGATTGAATAAGTCTTGGAAAGAGAACTGCACGAAATGGTCCGGTCCGACATGCCGGGCAGGGACGCGATGTAAACGTGTTTGTAAGGTTCATATATGATGTGTTCGTAAACCTCGTCCGTAATGACGAAGGTATCGTATTTTATCGCGAGTTCGGCAATCAGCTCCAGTTCATCGCGAGTGAAGACCTTTCCGGATGGATTGGAAGGGTTGCACAGGATCAATGCCTTCGGTTTCTGTTTGAAGGCCCTGATCAGCTCTTCCCTGTCGAAATTGAAGTCTGGAGGGTCCAGCGCGACGTATATCGGTTCGGCCCCGGATAATATGGCATCGGCGGTATAATTTTCGTAAAAAGGGGAAAAAACTATCACCCTGTCACCGGGGTTGCAGGCCGTCATCATCGCGGCCATCATCGCTTCGGTGCTTCCGCACGTCACCACGATCTGGGTTTCAGGGTCTATTTCCATGCCCATGAACCTGGATTGCTTCCTGGCCAGGGCCCGGCGGAAATTGGGCGCGCCCCATGTTACCGCGTACTGGTGGGGCCCTTTCACGGATATGTCCGCGAGTGCCCGCGTGATTTCAGGGGGAGGATCAAAATCAGGGAATCCCTGTGAAAGGTTTATCGCGCCATGCGCGTTGGCCACGCGGGTCATCCTTCTTATCACGGATTCGGTAAAATTTTTGATCCTTTCGCTTGTATCCGGCATATGTCTTCCTGGTGTTATGTGACTTTATAGAAAAGACATGGCGGACCGGAGTCAATAATAAAATTTTGAAGAAATTTCATATTAAATTATTTTATTTCGCTTTTTCATTTTAAAAAAAGAGTTTGAATAATTTCATAAAAAATGAGATGCTTGATTCAGCTTTTATGGAGGCCGGTCATGACAGGGAAAAACGTTTTTTCAGCTATTATCTGTCCATTAGTCCTTATTTTCATCTCATGCGCTTCAGTACCACCGCTGGCTACGATCAGTTCCAATGGAAAAACCGTAGATCTCAGGCTGAATGAAAGCAAGAGGAGCCTGAAGGAATTTCTGACCATCAAAAAGGCGGTACTCAGTCCCGATAAAAGGCATCTTCTGGTAATTAATATGTACATGGGGTCCGCGGCAATTTATAATGACAATATCGAACAGATACAATACGACTATATTCTTTTAGATGCGGCAAAAGAAGCGATAATTGAAGACCGGGCCAGGAGCGAAGCGCTGAACGCGCTGAAAACCCCGCATTTCAAAATGACCGGACCGAATTATTATAACGATGAACAGTGGAACAGCCCCGACAGAAGATACAACGCAACAATAACTCAAACATATCCCAACGGCCTTATCCTGCGCATGGAAGTCAATGATACCTTGACCGGTAAAAGCAATATCATTTATAACCCTATAATATCATTGGGGTTGGGGCTGCACTGGTTTATCGGGAATTCAATGATGTTTATCGGGACCGAGGATACGAATTTCAAAATGTCGTTATCCTTCATGTCCCTTCCCGGGTTCAAGAAAATCAAAAGCTATTCCAGCTACTATACACTTGGTTATCATGAATGGAATGATTATTATTTCTCTTTTTCATCCGATTCATCCTTCGAAACCCTGGTGGTGCACAACGGACGCCTGATCATGTTTTATGAATTCAAGACCGGGAAATACCTGGGCAGCCTCATGCTGTGCGGCAAAGATAAATGGTTTGCGGTCTCATCGACGGGAGAATACGACGGCACGGAGGATATGTTCGACTCTTTCTATTGGATTTATGAAAAGGAAACCATACCTGTCAACAAATTCGATAAGAGTTTCAGGAACAAAAAACTCCTGTCCCATCTATTCGGTCTTCGCAGAGAGAAGACAACGGAGGCGTCCAGGATCGACCTTGCGGGACAGCTAATCGGCAAGGTGCGTGAAGTAAAGGGCGCGGAGATAATCGTTTCGTCCAGCAGGGCGGCCGAGACCATGAAGATGGGGGACAAAGTCTTCGTTATAATAGACGGGAAAAGGGTTGTGATTGATGTCAGGTTCCCCATGCAGACGATAGCAAAATGCTCGCTGTCAGGCCAGAGCGCGGCTTACCAGGGAAAAATCACTGCGGGCATGCCGGTTTTTAAATGATTTAATGTTTATCGGAGCGTGAGCCACATGCCGGTATTTTTACCGCGAATGGAAAATCATAGGCAATTTTGATACATTTTTTTTGTTTGCCATGGTTTATTTCCTCACTTTTTTTAACAATAATTTATTTTTATGCCAATTATTCAAATTCTTTTAAATTCTTATAGTATCTACTATTAATTCCATCAGCAAAATCACCTAGGGGATTTTAATTAAAAATTATATTGGCATCAGCATTTCTGCTGATAGACAAAAGCAACAAATATGCTATAATGTCATAAATTTTTTGTCATTATTATCAAAAAATCAACGCTTATAGATTAAGGAGATCAAATGAGAAAGATAACAGTCATTCTGGTTACAGGTTTTGTGTTATTCACTGCAATCGACTGCATGGCGGCGGCCGGATTAGGTGCATACGTCAACGGCGGCGGAGGCATGAATTTCCAGAAATACGGAATTCATAATCTCGGAGGAGGACTGCTCTTCGACACGAACGTTTCAGGCGACAGGCTGTTCAATTACAGGCTGAACATCGGCGTGGACCGCTGGATTGAAGAGTTCATGATAAGCGAATACAAGTTGTTTGAAAAGCCCGTAAACACTAAATCTATCAATTATCCGAGACTTCACATCAACAATTCATTCGGTTTTGGAATGATAAAAGAAAAAGATTACAGGTTATGGCTCGGTCCTCAGATAGGTTTCGGTTTCGGCTTCAGCAAGAGGTTCAGGCTTTTCACCGGTTCGATCGGACCGGTGATAGGACTAAATTATAGTTTAAGCGATAATGTCATGTTAAGCATTGAAGGTATAGTAAATTGCATTTTAGAAAGTAAGATATACAATAAAAGCACTTCAGTTGATCCGGATATTTATTTAGCAACTGATCTTCAATATTTTTTAGAAATGCAATATGGTTTGTTTACTTACTTTATTTTACAACACAGGGTCAATAAATCCATGATTGATGGTTCGATAATCGGAAATATTTCTTTGAGTTTTATATACAGGTTTGGAGATTGAAAGATACGAATTGGTTTTTGAAATGAATTTATAAAACTGAGATTTAAGATGATATTAATTCATTATAATTAGCAGTAAAGTATGAAAACAATATTAATGATAGTCCTAATTTTATCACTTATTCCAATAAAGGGTTTTACAAAGGATTTCACTTTTTTAGGTGACAGCAGAGCTGATCAATTAGGCGGGAAAACATACCCAATACCTATACAGAATAATGATCTGCCTTTATTATATATTAGAGATGCCACATGGGTTGACGGAAGCACCGAGAGGATTTTAAAAGGCGATGATGTCAATTTTAAAAATTTAGCGGCTTCCGGATCAATATCTGCATTCTGGGTCCTATGGACAAATGATTACAAAGCAAACATAAGCAAAGGCGGTCTGCCTTATCGCTCCGATGTAAGTCTGATTTCCCTTGGCGGCAACGATTATCTTATACCGGCAATGTTGGGTGTTACAAGGCGATTGATAAAAATGATTTCAAACGAAATACTCAATCACCTTGCATACGAAGAAGGTCTCGCCGGTTATATGGTACTATGCGTGGGTTCATGGTATGCTGAAACAACTGCGGATATAGCTGTAAACAATACCGGCTATTTGATGAAATTCATTTTAGACTGTGATCCGAACAACAAAGTAATTTTAAATGATATCGCACCAGTTTTAATGATGGATCCTGTAGTTGTAGATATGGACTCAAACATACCGAGGAAACTCGATCCTGAATTCACCTGTATAATGAATCACATGGTAAATGTACTGAATATTAAGTACAGGGACGAATTAATGCCATTGTTGAAAGCAACTTATGGTGACAGGGTCCAGCACCTGAAAACCTTTACATTTTTCATGACGGCAATACAGTTGTGGGACATCCAGCATTACTGGCCGTTTATATATTACAGCCTTGTCGACGGCGTTCATTTTACAATCTTCGGCAACATTACATGGGGAAGAATGGTAGCGAAAAAAATCGGGGCGCTCGGGTGGTTCAACAGGGCCGACTCGATATGCAATTCCGACTCAACGCCCCCGACTTTCCACCTGCCGACTTCCGGATGCATTCCCGGTATCGGAATGTTCGGCATACTTAATTCACCGGTCCCATTAGATTTCATCATTTCAGACAACGGCAGGGTGATGGATGTGGAAAACGCGGAACAGCTCATAGGAAATGCCTACAGGATATATCTGAACAACAACATGCCGGCCGGAAAGGTGATGGAACTTGACATAGTTGCGAGGGACACATGCGGCAATCCTTCGGGATATAAAATCAAGTACTGGATGGCGATTACCGGCATGTGGCGGGCGGTGTGGGGCTTTTACAGCTACCTTCTTTTTTACACATGCACTCCGATATAAAATTTCAGAGGTCGGCCATGATAAAAACGACGATACTATTCTTCATTTTAACAACTGTTCCAATTCTCCTTTCCTGCTCAAACATGTCTGACAATAAAAAAGATAAATTGGCAATTCTGATCGGCACTGGAATCGATAGAGCGGGAAAATTGACTTCTGTGCAGAAAACGGTAGTATCGAAAGAAATGACCGAGTTCTATGAAAAAGTCGAAGAAGGCTGTCCCTGCCTGGTCCCGGAAAAGGAAACTGATCCGAAATACATTATTGGCAAAGAAGAGAAAGCTGCTCTTGATTCATACAAAAACGGCATTAAGGCTGACGGCCTTGACAAACCGGACAAACGAAAAGAAAGGGTTGAAATTCTCCAGGATAAACACTTCAAGGCGTATGCGGAAGCAGGCATCCCAGCAGAGCGATATTTGATGAAAATGCTCGCGCAGAAAGAGAAAAACAACGAGATATGCACGGTTCAGATTTTGAAGGCACTGCGGAACGTGACTTCTGCGAAAATCATCGAGATTGATTCTGCAATTAATGAAAACGGGAAAGGACTCGGTCCATTGTATCTGGAATTCCTGAATGCAGAACTTAAGACTTTCATACAGGTGAGGAAATCGATAATTGATGAGCTGGCTAAGAGAAAATAAGACAAATATCCGTCTTCTTGTTTAATGATGTACTAACTTATAAGGTGGACCATATTTTAAGGTAGAGGACAATATGGTTAACTTGATCCGTTTTGACGGAGTAAAGGCCATTATAGAGTGGAAAAGCCGTTTGATATATTATTAAACGCGGACCCGAAAATAATACAGCATCCCAAAACCGGAAAAGAATCCCGGGATACTGTATTACTGTTATGGGTGGATGACGGGACTCGAACCCGCAACAACTGGAACCACAATCCAGGGCTCTACCATTGAACTACATCCACCATGGCACGCCCGACAGGAGTCGAACCTGTGACCCACGGCTTAGAAGGCCGTTGCTCTATCCAACTGAGCTACGGGCGCGTATTCGGGGTGAGAGGATTTGAACCTCCGACACCCTGCTCCCAAAGCAGGTGCGCTACCGGACTGCGCTACACCCCGTTCAGGGTGACAAAATATAAACACGGATGGTCAATGTCAATATATTTTCACGGGGCGGAATCCGGGTATTTTTGATGTCTGAAAGCGTATAAAAGGGCGGTCATCCGCCGTTTTTTTAAAGGCCGGCGCTTTTGTTCCATATGTCGCGCAGTGCGGCCCGCCACGCCGGGTGCGTGAAGGCCCTGCCTCTCCATGCCGATCCGCCCGTGACGTCCGCCGACAGGGACTTCCACGCCGTTTCGTAATCGAACGTCTTCCATAGCGTGCCGGCCTTGAATATGAATTCCGTGTTGCCGGTCCCGATCAGCCTGGCGAACCCCCTTTTATAGTCGAATTCTCTCCAGTGGGCGCCGGCGTAGAAGATGAACTCCGCGTTCCCGGACTCCATCAGCGCCTCGAAGCCCTTCGCGTAGTTGTACGACTTCCATTCCTGTCCGGCGTAGTAGATGTACCTTGGCAGTCCAATCCCTATGAGGGCGTCCAGGCCCCTTTCGTGGTCGAATCCCTTCCAGAACCTCCCGGCCCTGTAGATGTACTCCACGTCGCCGAGCGAGAAGAGATGGCGCATGCCCGCCTCGAAATCGAACGCGGGCCAGAAAATCCCCGCCTTGTGTATGAACTCCGCGCTGGCCAGCGAGGCCAGCCTTGAGAGTCCGGTTTCGCGATCAAACGCCTTCCAGTCCCTTCCCGCGAGGAAGATGCATTCCGGGTCCCCGAGCGAGAGGATGCCCGCGGTGCCTGCCTCGAAATCGAACCCGTCCATTTCACAGCCTGCGCGCCACAGCCCCCTCGCGTCGCCTGAATTCAACAGCTCTTCAATGTTTCCTTTATCTTCCATAATAGATGCGTTCTCAGCGAACGCCGGTCTCCCCGGTCTCGATCCTTATGACCCTTCCGAAGGGCGGGCGGAACGGGTCCCTCCTTCCGGATGGTATCACCCACACGGTCGGGTGGTATTTCCTCAGTTTTTCAAGGTCGTATATGTAGCCGTCGGTTATCACGAGAAGCATCTCGGCCCTTCCCTTCATGTAAGAGTTGAAGAGCGGCTCGAAGAAGGTGGTGCCCCCGCTTCCGGTTCGGATGCGCTTCCAGTCCCCCTTTTTGTAGTAGTAGGGTTTGTCGAGGTTCCTGCCTGCGCCGAAAAATTCACCCTCGACCCTGGGGACGAACAGGTCCTCGTCCAGGCAGACCAGGTTTATCCTGTACTTTACCAGGAGCTCCTCCAGCACCCCGAACGCGGATTCGATGTCGGCAGGGTTCATCACCATCGAACCGGACACGTCCACGGCCACGGTAAGTATCTCCTGCTCCTTGAATATCCTGCCCGGAGCGTAGATACCGCCGGCGAAGTACCTCCTGTCGAACCTGCCGTATGTGTATACCCATTCGTTCGACTGCGACGAGAAGTCCACCAGGCTCTTCAGCAGATGACGCCATGTCGAGATGTCGGACCTGCGTATTTTTTCGATTATTCCCTTTATTTCCTGGTAGGCGCGCTCCTCCCTCATCTCGCGGTCGGTCTCCGCCATGTTCATGATCTGCGTCCTCTTGGCCTCCATTTTATCGAGCGTTTCGCGGTCGTTCATCACGTGCACGCCGGTGCCGACGGGCGAGTCCGTCTCGTCGATGAAAACAAGACCCTTCATGCCGGCGAAGTCTATCGTGTCCATCAGGTCCTCGTTTTTCCCGGTAAGCGGGCCCGCCGCCGCAAGATCGTCCAGGCCGCCCGGAGCGGCGGCGTCCAGTGGAATGTCGAAGCCGGACCTCCCGCTCCTTCCGGACAGGCGCCTGACGGTTTTAGGCGGTTTGCTTTTCAGCCATTCATATACGTCTTCCCAGGAGGGGTCGTCCACGCCGGTCTCCCTGCGGAAGTCCTCCGGCACGACCGGGAGCCCGCGGTGCACGACGAGCCCTGCGCCGTCCCTTTCGCCGGACTTAGAAAAAAAAGTCCTGCTGCGCTCTGCCATGAAGCTGTTTATCACCATGTCCTGGGCCAGGTTCTGCAGATAGGGGTCGCTGCCCACGTACGCCCTGTGCGAGTGGTTGAGGACGCCGTGCATCATTTCGTGCACCAGCAGGCAGATCAGCCCGTCTTCTCCGAGGCCTGAAATGAACTTTTCGTTGTAATACAGGACGAGCCTGGCGGAATGTATTGCGAGGGCAAGGGTGGGGATGTTCGCGTCCGGGATGAAGCTCACGTTCTGGTAGAAGAAGGACACGAACCTGCTTTTCCCCCAGAGCGATTCCAGGGCCGAATCGATCCTGTCATTCATCTTTCATCTCTACCGCCGCCGTGAATTTTTTCATGAGCTCGGCCGCCCTTTTCCCGTCCGGGATCATCCTGACCGCGTCCGGTATCTGAGCGAAGATGCCGCAGTCCCTGAGGAGCCTGTAGAAGAAGGATATCCGCATGTCAGAGCGGGAGTAGCCGATGAAGAGAAGGGTGTTGGACAGGACCCTCATCCCGTCTTCACCGAGGGCGCCGCCTCCTGCGGCCGCGAGCCCGCAGAGGTGCGAGGCCGCCCCGGAAAGGGCCCACATCACGTCCTCGGACGGCAGTGTCCCGGCGGTCATTTCCGAGAGCTTTCCCTCGTCGCCGTCGAGAATGTGGCGCGTGCTTATGGTCCTGGGCGCTGTCATCTGGCCGACGAAGTCGGTGCCGGCCACAGCTCCCACCAGGGAGTCTATGATTTTCGGCAGCGATCCGCCCGGGCTGCCCGCAAGGTGCCCGGTCAGGGCCTCCTCGGTGCCGAGGCCGTAGGATTGCGTGATCGCCATGGAGACCTGGTGCCATCCCCTGGGATTGGGATTGATCGCGGCCTCGTCCCAAAGCCTTTCCGGGAACAGCGAGATGTATCTCGTTATTGAGGGGTGTATGCCGGAACCGGAGGCCCACGCGAGCCAGTCCCCGGTCGTCGGCCTGAGCTGGAATACCGCCAGCCTCCCGTCGAGGGCCGCGTCGTCGAATTCGGTTATGGTGGTCTGGTCGTCCTCGCCGAGGTTGCCCGCGAGGACTATCGACGTGCCCGCGGGAAGCGGGTGTTCGCCGCAGGTCCCCTCGGTTATGATCTGGAAGAGCGTCTGGATTACGGTCGGGTGGGCCCTGTTGGATTCGTCCAGGAACCAGGCGACCCCGTCTTTCCCCCCGGGGACCCTTTCGGGCGGGATGAATTTGGGGCGGTAGTATATCATCCTCATCGATTCATGGTCTGGCACGGGGTAGCCGCCCAGGTCGACGTTTTCCTTGAACGCGAGCCGGGTGTCTATGAACAGGAGGTTTTTCCTCTCGGCGACCTGCCGGACTATCGCTGATTTGCCGATCCCCGGGTGCCCAACGATCTTCAGCGCGTAGTTGAGCCTGGATCCGGCGTCGAAGTATTTTTCAAGTATCTCCTCCAGCTCGGAGGCGGACACGGTTACCGGTTTTTTTCTCATTGTCTGTCCTTCCTGATTTTGCTCTGCAGCAGATCCCTGAACACCTTCGCGACCCTCTTCATGTGCGCGATTATCTTCTCGTCGTCCCTTCCGGGGAGCTTCCTGTAAGTGACCAGTATCCCGTTCAGCATCGCGAAGATGTGGTAGGCCAGGATCCTGGAATTGCCCCTGTATCCCATTTTTTTAAAGGCCGCCTCGAATACGCGGAAACCCCGCCTGACCACGTCGTTCAGCTTTTTCAGGGATTCGGGGCTGAGGCTCCCTATGGTCATGAAGACGACCATCATCCTGAAATATGAATCATGCCTGGATATGAATTCTATGAATGAATCTATGACCCTGTCCAGGACGGGCCTGCCGGACCTGGTCCCTTCGACTATTCCGCCGATCTCCTCGATCAGGAGGTTGCTGTCCCTTATCGTCGCCTCCACGAAGAGGGCCTCCTGGTTGGGAAAGTAGGTGTATATGGAGGAGGGGGCTATCCCCGCCTCGCCGGCTATCTCCCTCATGCTTACCCTGTTGAACGGCCTGGTTGAAAAAACCCGCTCCGCCGCGTCGATTATGAGGTCTTTCCTGTCCCTCCTTTCCTTGATTTTCATCTCGGTGAGTACGCTCATTTTATAAGGGGTTTCTCCTTTTTCGTATGCCAGACAGGTTAGAAAATTTGGCGGTAATTACAAGCAGATTTTTTGAAATCTGTTTGACATATCGAACAGTGTTCAGTCAATTGATTTTAGTTCAATATTTTTTACCTGCGAGGTTGATCATGATCCTACTTAATCCACACAAGCATTTGAGAAAATACCCGGACGAAAAGTCCAGGCAGATAATGCTGAAGACGATAGAGTTTTTCGAGAAAAAGGGACTGAAGCAGATAAAGAAGGACTGGCACGAAAAGAAATGGAATTATGATTTCGTCGAATTCCTGAAGGAAAACCAGGTTTTCGCCACCCTGATGACGCCGTCGGGCTACGGCGCCCCGGATTCAAGGTGGGACACCTACAGGAACAACGAATTTTCCGAGATAACCGGATTTTACGGCGTCACCTACTGGTACACATGGCAGGTATCGATGCTCGGCCTCTGCCCCATATGGAACGGAAGCAACGAGGAGGTCAAGCACAGGACCGCCAAGCTTTTACAGGAAGGCGGGGTTTTCGCCTTCGGCCTTTCGGAGAAGGAGCACGGCGCGGACATATACTCGAGCGACATGATGCTGTATCCCAATCCCGACGGCACCTACAGGGCGAACGGCGACAAGTACTATATAGGAAACGGGAACGAGGCGGCGCTCGCCTCCACATTCGCCAAGATGGCGGACACGGGTGATTACGTGTTCTTCGTCGTCAACTCCAAGCACCCCAAGTACGAGTGCATCAGGAACGTGGTCAACGAGCAGAACTACGTCGCTGAATACGCGCTCCATGACTATCCCATAACCGACGCCGATATCACCGAGAAGGGCCAGAAGGCCTGGGACGACATGCTGAACACCATTAACGTCTGCAAGTTCAACCTCGGATGGGGCGCGATCGGGCTCTGCACCCACTCCCTGTACGAATCGATCGACCACGCAGCGAACAGGAACGTATACGGGAAATTCGTGACTGACTTCCCGCACGTAAAGAGGCTCTTCATGGATTCCTACTGCAAGCTGGTGGCCATGAAGCTCTTCGCAGAGAGGGCCTCGGACTACATGAGGTCCGCAAGCGAGGAGGACAGGCGTTATCTCCTGTTCAATCCCATGGTAAAGATGAAGGTCACCAGGGAGGGCGAGGAGGTCATGAACCTTCTTCACGATATCATCGCGGCCAAGGGCTTCGAGAACGAGCCCTTCTTCGAAATAGCCAAGCACGAACTGCCCATGCTGCCGAAGCTCGAGGGAACGGTTCACGTCAACATGGCGCTCATAGTCAAGTTCATGCCGAACTACTTCTTCAACCCGAAGGCGTACGACGAGGTCCCCAGGAGGGACGATCCGGCCAACGACGCCTACCTTTTCAGGCAGGGGCCGACCAAGGGGCTGGGCAAGATCCAGTTCCACGATTACAACATAGCCTACAACAGCGTTGACCTTCCGAACGTCAATATCTTCAAGGAGCAGATCAAGCTCTTCAAGGATTTCCTGGCGAAGGCCTCGCCGGACAAGGGGCAGTCGGAGGACATAGATTACCTCCTGGCCCTGGGCGAGATACTCACCCTGGTGGCCTACGGCCAGCTGATCATCGAGAGCAGGAAGTATTTCAAGGTCGAGGACGACCTTCTCGAGGAGATATTCGATTTCATGGTAAGGGATATGTCAAAATACGCCCTCAACATCCACATGAAGCCGTCCAACTCCGACAGGCAGAAGGAGCTGGCACTGAAGATAATAAAGACGCCGATCCCGAACCCGCAGCGCTTCGAAAAAATATACAGGGAACAGGTATACGCACTGAAGGGCGCCTACAAGATGAGGGACCAGAATATCTAATGAATTTCGGGCGGGGTAAAGGCCCCGCCTTCCGCTTAAAAAAGGAGGCTGAATGAAATGGAAAAGATACTGCTGAATCCAAAAGAACTGGTCGCGAAGCATGCCGACGAGGAGACCAGGCAGATCATGCTGAAGACCATCGATTTCTTCGAGGGCCGCGGTCTGAAGAAGATGAAGGATGATTTTCACGAGTGCAGGTGGTACACCGAGTTCCTGGATTTCATGAAGGAAAACCAGATAATGTCGAAGCTCCTCACCCCGGCAGGCGTGGGAAGCGCCTCTGCGCGCTGGGACACATCGCGCATCACCGATTTCGCCGAAATCCTCGGCTTCTACGGTCTCACCTACTGGTACACCTTCCAGGTGAGCGCCCTGGGACTGGGACCGATCTTTCTGGGGTCCAACGCCGAGGCCAAGCAGAAGGCGGCGAAACTGCTGAAGGAGGGCGCCATCTTCGCATTCGGTCTCTCCGAGAAGGAGCACGGGGCGGACATATACTCAAGCGACATGATGCTCTATCCGAACAACGACGGCACATACAGGGCCAACGGCGACAAGTACTATATAGGCAACGGCAACGAGGCCGCGATGGTGTCCACCTTCGGCAAGGTGGCGGACAGCAATGATTACGTCTTCTTCGCCGTAGACTCAAAGCACCCGAAATACGAGTGCGTGAAAAACGTCATAAACAACCAGGACTACGTGGCCGAATACGCACTGCATGATTATCCCATAACGGAAGCGGACATCCTGGAGCGCGGCCAGAAGGCCTGGGACGATATGCTGAATACCATCAACATATGCAAGTTCAACCTGGGCTGGGGTTCGATCGGCATCTGCGAGCACGCCTTCTACGAGTCGATAAACCACGCGGCGCACCGCAATCTTTTCGGCAGCTTCGTGACCGACTTCACCCATATCCGGCAGCTTTTCATGGACGCCTACTGCAGGCTCGTGGCGATGAAGCTCTTCGCGCTCAGGGCGACTGACTACATGAGGTCCGCGAACGAGAACGACAAGCGCTACCTGCTGTACAATCCCATGGTGAAGATGAAGGTCTCCACGCAGGGAGAGGAAGTCATCAACCTCCTGTGGGACGTGATAGCGGCCAAGGGCTTCGAGAAGGACACCTACTTCGAGAACGCGGCGACCGACATAAGGGCCCTGCCGAAGCTCGAGGGCACCGTCCACGTGAACATGGCCCTGATAATAAAATTCATGCCGAACTACTTCTTCAACCCGGCGAAGTACCCGGAGGTGCCGCAGCGCCGCGACGCCGCAAACGACGACTTCCTGTTCAACCAGGGCCCCACGAAGGGGCTGGGCAAGCTCCAGTTCCATGACTACAACATCGCCTACAATTCCGTCGACATTCCAAACGTGAACGTTTTCAAGGAGCAGATCGCTTCTTTCAAGGAATTCATGGTGGTGTCCATGGAATCGCTGAAGGAGCAGTCGAACGACATCGACTTCCTGCTAAACGTCGGGGAGCTCTTTACGCTCGTGGCGTACGGCCAGCTCATCCTGGAAAACAAGAAAATCTACGGGGTTTCGGACGAGCTCATCGACCAGATATTCGATTTCATGGTGAGGGACATGTCGAAATTCGCGCTAATCATCTACACGAAGCCGATAACGACTGAAAAACAGCAGGCGTCGTGTCTGAAGATGCTCAAGAGACCGGTGGTGAACAGGGAAAGATACGAAAAGATACTGAAAGAGAACGTATACTCGCTGACCGACAAGTACAAGATGAACGACTGATCCGAGCTTGTCTCTCCAGATATAATGGCCCGCCGGGGGATCGGCGGGCCTTTTTTTATAGCCAGCAGCCGGAATCGAACCGGCGACAGGTCGATTACGAATCGACTCCTCTACCAACTGAGGTATGCTGGCAATGGATCGGTTTTTAGAAATTGGGACCTATGCGGGAAACTGTCAAGTGTTTCTGCTTTTTTTTGTTTATTTTTACGTGGAATGAATAACTGGATAAGAACCGGACGGGTTTTTCATTTTGCGGTCCGGGGTCGTTGCGGATCGCACATCCCGGCCCGGATGCCGGATTGACGGTTTATAAAGCGGTAACGATGAAAGCGTCAGTTGGCGGCCTGGACCTCTGAACCGTCCCTGTTGGTTCCGATTACCCTGTTGTTTTTCTTCAGGAATTCGGCCCTGTCGCGTATCGCCTTGAAGAGGGTGGGGATGCTTTTCGTGATAAGACTTTCCCTCGCCCAGTTCGGCAGGAGCGGGTGCTCGAACTCGACGAAATAAGTCAGCATGACCTTGTCACCGTAAGGCTTTATTTCCCAGCTCCCCCTGTTGAATTTGAACGGGCCCTCGGACTGGTTCCATGACACCCTCAGCGTGTTTCTCTCCTCGATCATCTCGCAGGTGAACTTTACGTTGAAGACCAGGAATGACATGATGTTTTTGACCCAGATCCTGTTGCCGTCCTTGCGCACTATCTCGCTTTTCTTCACGTGGGGCATGAACTGCGGCGTGGCCGGGTAGTCGGTTATCATCCCCCAGACCATGGAGGGGGTAGCGTCTATGATGCCGGTCGCCCTCGCGCCGAGATACATGTTGTTCTCTTTTATCGTGGATATGGCGATGCCGTTTTCAGGCTCCGCCGGACCGGAGAAAGACCCGGTGGCCGAGAAAATCATGATAAATGAGGCAAAAGCGAGGATCATTTTTCTGTTCATCAAAGACCGTTCCTTATTGCGTCAATAATTATTGGATGAAAGATAAAAAAGCGACATAAAAATCAAGTATTTTTGACAGGTTTTTTAAACTTTTGGGTATTGTTCCGGTATAACCGTATCTGTCAAGCCTAAGATTTTAATCATTATCCGGTTAATCAACGGGAATTAAAAAAATAAGATTTATCTCTTTAATAGAGCAAAATTGCCTGGACTTTGCGCCGGATTGAGACATAATTTTTTTGATTTTTAAAGAAAGTTTGGTTATTTATATTAAAGAAATGCCGATAAATTATACAGGAGTAATAGGATAAATATTTATAGGCTGACAAAGGAGTGTAAATATGCCGGTATCACTAAGTGGCCTCTCATCAGGGATGAATACGGATGCCATAGTTGAGAAACTCGTCAATGTCGAAGCAAGGCCGATAAGGCAGCTCGAAGACATTAAAAAGAACCACGGTCAGAGAAAAGAAGCCCTCAAAGCCCTGCGCAACCAACTCGAAGATCTCAACAACGCAGCAAAAGACCTTTACGGATTCAGGTCGCCGTTCAGTGAAAAGAACGCGACAGTGTCCGATCCGTCCGTCATGGAAATCAAGTCCGGGAAAGGCGCCGAGGGCGGGACGAAGAAGGTCCAGGTCATGCAGCTGGCGACAAACCACAAGATCTCCACCGACGCCGTCGATGAGAAGGAGACGCTGCCCGCCGGAAAAATCAAGATTGAAGTCAACGGCGAGGCCGCAAATATCAGCTTCAACGGCGGCACAATGAAGAACCTCGAGGAGAAAATCAGCGAATCGGCCCAGGAAGTGGTGACGTCCGCGTACGTCAGGACGAGCGGCGACAACTGCATCGTCACCCTCGAGTCAAGGACCCAGGGAAGAAAGGGCGAGATAAAGGTTTCAGGCGACCAGGCCCTGCTGAATAAAATCGGCCTTGTCGGAGTTCCATCCACTGGAAAGAAAAACGAAGCGGGGCTTACCTTCGACAGGAGATACCTCTCCGCCTATTCCGGGGATAAAAAACCCGGCACGCAGAGCGGGAGCGTTTCCGTGGGCGGGGACGGCAGGTCGCTGGGCATGAAGGGGCTGGTATGGCAGGAATACGCGCTCCCGGTCGAGTCGCAGCTGAAGAAGGATTCGACGCTCGCGCTTGATTTTTCATATACGGCGCAGAAAAGCGAAATGGACGACAGGGCCGTTCCGGGCAGGATCGAGACCGGCCCGGACGACAGGGTGAATATTAAGGGGATTGAGCTCAACGGATACAACGTCTCCAGGATAAGGCAGAAATCCGACAGGAAAAAGGCCTCGGAATTCGACAGCCTTGCCGGGATCGGCGTCGTTTCAGAGGAGAACGGGAAGAGGACTGAAAAGATTTACGGCATGGAAAAGGACTCTAAGGGAAGGGTGGAGATCCCGGTCGGCCGGGACTTCGCCGGCAAAAAAATCGGCAGGATAATTTTTTACTGCAACGCGGGAGAGGCCGTATTCTCAAACGCCTCCTTTTCCACCCCGTTAAATGATGATAACAGGATAACCCTGAAGAACGAGCTTGCGAAAGCGGACAATGCCAGGGTCAGGGTCGACGGAGTCGAGATGGAGAGGGACAGGAACAACGACCTGAACGACGTGATCAAGGGCCTCACCCTTACCCTCAAGAAGACGCACGATGGCGAAATAAGCGTAAATATCGACCAGAACCTGGACAAGGCGGTCGAGAAGATAAAGAAATTCGTCGACGTTTACAACAAGTATATCGATTTGCACAGGGAACTGGTGAAGACCGCGAAGATCAGCAAGCCCGGCGAATTCAATAATAGAAACAACGGGAAGGGGCTCTTCGTGGGCGACATGACCCTCGTCAACCTCGAGGGAAATCTCAAGAAGACAATCAGCAACGCGTATCCCAACAGGGCCGAACACCAGATAAGGATCATCTCCCAGCTGGGAGTTTCGACCGGGGCGGTAAATGCGGACTGGGAGGCCATAAAGGCCGGCAAGCTCGTGATCGACGACGCCCTGCTCAGGAAGACCATCACGGAAAATCCGGAGGGCGTCTCCATGTTTTTCGGTTCCGATTCGGACGGGGACAGCAAGGTGGACACCGGCATGGCTTATTCGCTCGGCCAGGCGCTGAGGCCCTACCTTACGTCGGGCAAGAACATTCTTGTGACGAAGATGGACCTCGAGGAAGGATCAATCAAGAGCGCCGATGAAAGGATAGACAGGCAGGAGCAGCACCTCAAGCAGTACGAGGAAAAGCTGAAAAAGAAATTCAGGAACATGGAAAGGGCGATTTCGGAATCCAATTCGCAGAAGTCCTGGATGAACAACCAGTTCAAATCGGCCGGCGGCACGGATGGCCAGGGCGCGAACATGAAAAAATGATCATTGCAGAGGTATAAGGTGGAAATCAGGATAAACGACCACCCTGTGGATTTCGAGCTGCAGGGCGAGAAAAAAATAGGCGAGATAATCGATTCGCTGGCCGGCTGGGCAAGGGAGCGGGACCTCGTCTTTTTCGAGGCCGACATAAACGGCGTCAGGTACGCCATCGACAGCCTGCCGGAGATGGGCGTAGATGCGGTCAAAACCGTCAACTGCGTCTTCAAGTCCAGGGCCGACATGGTCCTCTCCACCGGACACGAGGCGTTCGAATACTGCGGCAGGATCATCCGGCACATTGAAAAGGCCAACGGCAACGGGGGATTCACCCCTGCCAACTACGCGGAGCTTTTGAGCGGCCTTGAATGGCTGTGCGAGGTCATATTAAAGATCGCCGGCATCCTCGGGATCGACGCGGCCGTCATGAAATACGCCGACAGGCCCCTTTCAGCGCACCTTGACGAGCTGAAAAACGTGACTTCCGGCCTGAAGGACCACCGGGACAGGGCCGGGATCAGGGCCGTAGCGGTGACGGTTGAAAGCGCCAGGAACATCATCATGATGCTTTTCCTGAGCGACGAGATGAAGTCCTTCCAGTTGAAAAGCGTTGACGCGCCGGACGAGATCGCCGCGTCCCTGCATAAATTGAAGAAAGACCTTCCGGCCCAGGCGGACAACCTCGAGCTGACCGCGATAGCCTTCCAGACAGGGAAGGACAGGGACGGGGCCGAAAGGCTGAACTCGTTCATAGATTTCATATTCAGGTACATCAGGGCCGCGCACCAGTCGGTCCAGGTATTCGGCCTCGATCCCAAATCGATAGATGTTAAAGGGGAAACCCTGGAGGCATGCAACGAGTCCCTCAGGGGTCTGCTGGTCCAGGCCATGGAGTCCATGGAAAACGGCGACATCATAAGCCTTTCGGACGTTCTTGAATACGAGATCAAGCCCGCGGTTGAAGACCTGGGCGCTTTCCTGGACGTCCTGATCGAAAAAAGCTCCTCGTGAACCGCGGTGTTGGGGCGGTCCTTCTGTGCGCCGTCGCGCTCTCCTGTTCTGCGGGGGCCGCGACGAAAAGCCTTCATGAAAGGGACAGATCCGCGGCCGGCTCTTCCGGCCGGCCTGAAATGGCCGGCGAGTACATCGTGGCGCTTCATGGCCGTGACAGCTCGGTTATAAGGGAAGCATTCGGGAAATTCACCGTTGTTGAAATAAAGGCCTCGGCATCCGGGAACGTGTTTCTCGTCAGGATCAAAAACGATCCCGGGCCGGATGAGATGTCCAGGGCCGCTTCCCGGCATCCATTCATCGCCTCCGTCCAGCGCAATACGAAGCTCCACTGAAATTCATCAAGGATCAATCCCCTGGCCGACGGTCCCAATTAATGCCGGGGCATCATCTCTCCCCCGGCCGGTATTTTTTTATTGATAATTATGTTTATTCATGTAATATGGGCCAGTCAAAATCATTATTGGAGATCCAAATGTCCGATTCAAAAGGAAAAATGCTCTGGGGCGGCCGCTTCAGCGGCGGGTCCGCAGACGTGACGAAGAGAATCTCGTCTTCCGTGCATTTCGACGGGAGGATGTACGAACAGGACATCGAGGGGTCGAAGGCGCACGCCAGGATGCTGGGGAAAATGGGGGTCCTGAAGGAGGATGAAGTGGACGCCGTCGTCAGGGGACTGGACGGGATCCTCAACGATATCGGATCGGGCAAATTCGTCTTCTCCGAGGAACTCGAGGACGTGCACATGAACATCGAGTCCGAGCTGACCAGGAGGATCGGCGACGCGGGGAAGAGGCTTCATACCGCCAGATCGAGAAACGACCAGGTGGCCCTCGACATGAGGCTTTACCTCAGAAAGGAGATATCCGCCGTCAGGACTCTCATTACGGGACTGATGAGCATTATTGTCGGCCTTTCGGAGAAGAACATGGATGCGGTGATGCCGGGTTACACGCACCTCCAGGTCGCGCAGCCTGTCAGGTTTTCGCACCACGTCCTGGTTTACGCCTGGCAGCTCGCCAGGGACCTTGAAAGACTTTCCGCCGCCGAAAGGGCCTGCGGGTCCATGCCTCTCGGCTCCGGCGCGCTCGCGGGCGTCAACTACGGAAACGACAGGGAATTTTTAATGAAGGAGCTCGGCTTCGACCGCGTAGCAGAAAATTCCATGGACGCGGTCAGCGACAGGGACTTCGCGCTCGATTTTCTATACTTCGCTTCCGTGCTCGGATCGCACCTGTCCAGGTTCTGCGAGGAACTTGTGCTCTGGTCGTCTTCGGAGTTCGGGTATATCAGGCTGGCCGACGGCGTTACCACGGGCTCCTCGATCATGCCCCAGAAAAGGAACCCGGACGTGGCGGAACTCATACGCGGGAAGTCCGGGAGGCTTTACGGGAACCTGTTCTCGCTTCTGACGATAATGAAGGGGCTCCCCCTGGCGTACAACCGCGACATGCAGGAGGACAAGGAGCCGCTCTTCGATTCCGTGGACACGGTGAAGATATGCCTTGAGGGAATGGCTGAAATGCTTTCAGGCATGGAGGTCAACGCCCGGAGGATGAAGGAGTCTGTATACAGGAACTATTCCACGGCCACGGACGTGGCGGATTACCTCGTGGGGAAGGGCGTCCCGTTCAGGGAATCCCACGAGATCGTGGGCAGGATAGTGGCGCACTGCGAAGAAAAGGGGCTGGATTTTTTCAACCTTGACGCGAAGACCCTCAGGGGCTTCTCCGGGGCATTCGGGGACGATGCGGTCGGTTATTTCAACCCGGAAAGCTCGGTTGAAAGAAAGGTTTCAGCGGGCGGAACATCCGGATCTTCGGTAAAGGGGCAGGCCGCGAGGCTGAGGGAAATAATCAAACTTTATTCTTGACAATTTCCGGCCCTGTCGCCGATCATCATGCAGGATATCGTTATTAATTGAGGGTTTAATATGTCTTCAAAAATAAAAAAGGCGGACCTTGACTGGAAGAACCTTCCATTCGATTATCACAAGACGGATTACAATATACGTTTCCACCATAAGGACGGCAGGTGGTCCGGGGGTGAACTGGTCGAAAGCGAGCACATCAACCTCCATATGGCGGCCCCCGCGATCCATTACGGGCAGCAGGCGTTCGAGGGGCTGAAGGCGTTCGAGACCCAGGACGGCAGGATAGTCTGTTTCAGGCCGGATGAAAACGGCAAGAGGCTCCAGAGGAGCTCCGAAAGGATATACATACCGGTGTTTCCGGTCGAGACATTCACCGATGCGGTCAGAACGGTCATAAAGGCCAACGCGAAATATGTACCGCCCTACGGCACAGGCGCCAGCATGTATCTAAGGCCGGTCGTTTTCGGCACCGGTCCGAGGGTCGGGCTGGGACCCGCATCGGAATACCTTCTTATAATTTTCGGGACGCCGGTCGGACCTTATTACAAGGGCGGCTTCACTCCCGTGAAGGCCCTCGTGGTCGAGGATTACGACAGGGCCGCGCCCCAGGGGGTCGGCGACTGCAAGGTAGGGGGAAATTACGCGGCCGGACTGGGCGGCGGGCAGTACGGAAAAAATCTTGGTTTTCCCGTAGTGCTTTACCTTGACCCCAGGGAGAAGAAATACATAGACGAGTTCAGTACTTCGAATTTCATCGCGGTAAAGGGCAATACCTATATCACGCCCAGATCGGAATCGATACTTCCGAGCATAACCAACGACAGCCTGGCGGTGATCGCCGCCGACATGGGAATGAAGGTGGAAAAAAGACAGGTGGAGATAAGCGAGCTGGCGGATTTCGACGAGGTTGGTGCGGTCGGGACGGCCGCGGTGATAACTCCCGTTAACCAGATCAAGTTCAGGGACAGGGAATATACCTTCGGCAAAGGCGACGCCGCCGGAGAAGTGATAACTAAGCTCTACAAAAGGCTGACGGGCATACAGACCGGCGACGATGCAGACAAGTTCGGCTGGCTGCATGAAATCGCGGTCTGATTATCAGGTGGAAGTGACTTTTTCCGCCTGAATGGCGAGGTACTTCACCAGGGTCTGTTCAGAAATGGCGCCCTGGGACACGAGGATGATGCCTATCAGTCCGCCCTCCTTTTGCTGATACTCTACGGCCTTGTTGAGCTGATCCTCGGTTATTTCCTTGTGATCGAGGAGTATTTTCCCCAGTAACGGTTTATCCATGATCATTTCCTCCAGCTTTATTTGGTGTTAATTGCCGATCCCGCCTTTTATCAATGCGTTCAGTCGGTATCTTTAACGAGCAGCCTGTTGATCGCGTCCTTCCAGAGCCTGATTTCGGATTTCCTTTCGTCCGCGTTCATGACCGGATCGAACCTCGAGGTGATTTTATTTTTTCTCGCCACCTCGTCGATTGTTTTATAAATCCCCGCGGTTATTCCCGCGAGATAAGCGGCCCCGAGGGCCGTCGATTCCGTTATTTCAGGCAGGAGGACCGGTATCCCGAGTATGTCCGCCTGGTACTGCATGAGGAAGCTGTTCTGGGTCGCGCCGCCGTCCACCCTCAATTCCTTGAGCGCTTTTCCCGTGTCCTGCTGCATGGCGGTAAAGACGTCCATGGACTGGAGGGCGATGGATTTTACAGCGGCCCTGACGATCTGTTCTATCGAGGTGTCCCGCGTGAGTCCGAAGATCGCGCCCCGTGAGTCCATTTTCCAGTAAGGGGCGCCGAGACCTACGAATGCGGGAACGAATACGACCTCGTCTTTTTTATTGAGGTTTGATATCATCGTTTCCGATTCGGAACTCTTGCGGAAGAATTTCATGCAGTCCCTGAGCCACTGTACCACCGCGCCGCCTATGAAGACGGATCCCTCCAGGGCGTAGGCCGGACCGCCCCTGTTGTCGCATGCGAGGGTGGTCAGGAGCCCGTTCTGGGAAATGGTGAGCGATGAACCGTTGTTCATCAGCATGAAGCACCCGGTGCCGTAGGTGTTCTTGGACGTGCCCTCGAACACGCAGTTCTGGCCGACCATGGCGGCCTGCTGGTCGCCGGCGATCCCGCCTATCACTATTCCGTCCGGGAGCCCGGGCGCGTTGAGGGTCTTACCGAAGTTTGAAGCCGATTCAGCCGCGGAGGGCAGGATGACATCCGGAATGTCGAGTATTTCGAGGAGTTCGGGGGACCATTTTTTTTCCTTTATGTCGAATATCATGGTCCGGGACGCGTTCGAGTAGTCCGTCGCGTGGGATTTCCCGCCGGTTAGTTTCCACAGGACCCATGTGTCGATCGTGCCGAAAAGAAGGGCGCCTTTTTTCGCCGACTCCCTCGCTCCCTTGACATTGTCGAGGATCCACTTGATCTTCGTGCCGGAGAAGTACGCGTCTATGACAAGGCCGGTCTTGTTCCTGAACAGGGTTTCGTATGCCGATTCCTTGAGCTTGTTGCATATATCGGTGGTGCGCCTGCACTGCCATACTATGGCATTGTAAACCGGTTTGCCGGTCTTTTTGTCCCATATGACGGTGGTTTCCCTCTGGTTCGTTATCCCTATCGATACCGCGTCATCCGGTGAAAGGCCGCCTTTTTTTATGGCCTCCGGGATAAGGCCGCAAATAGACTCCCATATTTCGTTGGCGTCGTGTTCAACCCATCCCGGTTTTGGAAAGTGCTGGGTGAATTCCCTGTAGGCGCTGGATACGGGGTGGCCGGTTTCGTCGAAGCAGAAAACCCTGTTCCCTGTAGTACCCAGGTCGATTGAAATGATGTATTTTTTTCCCATAAAGCCCGCCCTGAGCTGAAATTGATTTTAAAGTTGAGGCCCTGGATTTGATAATGTCAATAAAAATATTGCCGGGTGGTTAACCTTCTTAAAATTTATATTATTTTTAAGGGGAAGACACACGAAAATCAAAAGGTAGGCTCCAAATTCATGCTTGATAAAATATTTAAAAAAAGAAGAAGCTCCGTGTATATCGCGGAGATAGGTCTCAACCACAACGGCAGCTACGAACTTGCCAGCAAAATGATAGGTTCCGCCGCAGGGGCCGGGGCGGACGCGGTAAAATTCCAGGTATTCGTGCCTGAAAAGATGAACTCGGTCTATACCACCAGCCTGCTTGAACGCGGGACCGACGATACGCCCGACCGAAGCCAGCTGGATTTTCTCGGCAGGTTCGTGCTGAAGGGTGCGGAATACGCGGGCCTCAAAGCCCGGGCGGATGAATGCGGCGTCGTGTTCTTCTCGTCGGTCTTCGACGAAGAATCTTTCCAATTAATGGAATCCCTGGGAGCTCCTCTTTACAAGATCGCTTCGTCCGAGGTGACCAATCATCCCCTTATAGAAAGGGTCGCGGCCACGGGGAAGCCGGTCATCATGTCCACCGGCATTTGCACGGAAGGTGAAATTTCATCGGCCGTCGAAATAATAAGGGATCGCGGTGGCGCCGGGCCCGTGCTCATGCACTGCGTTTCCCTTTATCCCACGTCGCCTGAATTCGCCAATCTTTCCAGGATAAGGACACTGGCTGACAGGTTCGGGCTGGAAGTCGGTTTTTCAGACCATACGGCGGGCACGTTCGCCTGTTCCCTGGCCGCGGCAACGGGGGCCAGGCTGTTCGAAAAACATTTTACTGTTGACAGATTTCATGACTGTCCGGATAAAGATGTATCCCTCGGCCCGGAAGAATTCTCTTCAATGATCGATCAGGTGGAAAAGGCCGTTTCGATGATGGGGGATGGATCCATATCATCGGGCAGTCCCGAGAATGGCACCGCAAGGGCGGCCAGGAGGAGCCTTTTCGCCGCCAGGAATATTCCTGCAGGGAATGTGATCGGGCGGGACGACCTGATCGCCCTCAGGCCGGGAACCGGCATACCGGTCATCCGAATGGGGGATGTGCTCGGGAAAAGGGCGGCCCTGGATATAAAAAAGGAACGCATCATCAAATTAGAATACCTGGAATGAACGGAATGAAGCTTATCAGAACAGCAATTTTAATCCTTCTTGCCTGCCTGCTCGCGAATTGCTCCACGTATTACAGGATGTTCGGCGAGAAAAGCACTTATTTCACGGACGAGGAGAAGGCCCTGCTCGGAAGGATATCCCAATCCCTGGACTATGATTACGGATTCGACGTCGATCTGAAGGTCGATTACGTCTTTTCCTATACTTATCTCGAAAAGGAGATCCCGGAGAACGAAAAGCTGAAGAAGGAAACGGTGGCGAAGGATAAAAACCTCAATAACGCCCTCAAGGGATACAGCAGGGACAGCGTAAAAGCATTCTATGAAAAAATCTACAAGCTCAGGTGCATCAACACCCACTGGATGAACTACTATAAGGAAAAGAAGGACTGGAAAAATTATACCTATCTTGAAAAATATATACTCCCCTCCGTGGTAACTTTTACCGATCTATTGGAAAAGAACGTCATTCAAGCCGATAAGGCCTATGCGGCCGGAATCGAGCAGAGAAAAAAAGAAATTGAGAAGCAGGCTGAAGCGGAGATCGAGGAAAACAAGAGAAACCAGCTTCTCGAAAATGATTACGACGCCTGAGAGAACGCCATGATTTTTTACAACCTCATGATTTCAGCTGCCATAATGTTCACCGCGGCCCCGGAACCGCCGTGCGTCCATGTCCTGTGCTACCATGCATTCAAGCCTACGAAAAACGAGTTCTGTTTTTCAATCGACGAGCTCAAGTCCCATATAAAGTTCTACAAGGACAACGGTTTCAGGTTCGTAAGCATGTCGGATGTCGTCAGCGGCAGGATAATCGGGAACAAGAATATTCTTATTACCGTCGACGACGGCAATAAAAGCGTCTTTGAGGCCTACACCGAGGTCTTCAAGCCTAACGGTATCAGGCCCGTCATCGGGATCTACCCGGCGATCATAGACAGGAAGGATTATGCCCTTACCTGGAAGCAGCTGAAATACCTGGCAGACAACGGGTGCGATGTGGCCGCCCACGGGTACAACCATCTTATCCTCAACAAAAAGCTCTACAACAAGGACCGGAAGGCATTCAACCGCGAGATATTTCATGCGAAAAAGGTGCTGGAGGAAAAACTCGGAAGGCAGATAAACCTGTATGTTTACCCGTTCGGCGTCAGGAGCGAGGAGACCATTGACGCGCTGAAAGAGGCCGGGATTAAATACGCATTCACCATCGTAAACGGCGGGATGGTACTGCCGATCAGCAGGAACTACAATTCCCTCGAGCTCCCGAGGTACATGATCACAAGGAACAACTGGAAGGGAAGTTTCAAGAGGATCACCAGCAACATCCTCTACAAATACAAGAAGCACGATCTTGCGACAGCCGCGGTAACCGGCGATCCGGACAAAAAGCTCGCATCCGCTCATTATGAAAAAAAACAGGCTGAAAAAGCCCGGCCGGAGAACCTCCCGAAAATGAAAGAAAAGCGCGCAAAGGGACAGGATTCGGTCAGGAAGCATGTCCTGCTGGACAGGCCGGCACTTCCTGATTTGAAGGTCAACGACAGGGAATCGACCGGTAAGACCGTGATGCCCATCATTGAAGCGCGGAGCGGCCTCCTCGCAGTCAAAAAGGGGAACGATGATAAGTCGAAGGACGGGAAGGCCGCGCCCAAAGACGCGCAGGAAAAAGCCGCAAAGCCCGAGAAAAAGGCCGGGCAGTCCAGGCTGAAGACTGAATACAGGGGCCTCACCCTTGATTCATACCACGCCTATAACAAGTTCATGGATTCGTTCCGGGGCAGGATACAGGGATACGGCTACAGGCTTTCGGATATTTTAAAGAAGAACTTCACCGACTGATTGACGCGAACGTTCCCGCCGTCATTTTTTTAAAACAATTTCATGCGTCAGGTTCATATAGTCTACGGCGCCGTTGCTGTTGGGGCTGTATTCGAATATGGTTTTGCCCCAGCTGGGGGCCTCCTGGAGGGCCACGTTCTCCCTTATCATGGTTTCGAACAGTTTTTCAGGCAGCCTTTTTTTCGTCTCCTCGATGACCTCCCTGTTTATCGATTTACTGGCATTGTACATGGTCCCGATTATGCCGGTAACGTCGATCCCCTTGTTCAGTCTTTTCCTGACCATCTGGACGGCTTCGAAGAGGTTGTACATCCCGTGGAAGGGGAGGAACTGCGCCTGCAGCGGTACAATGATTTCCTTCGAGAATGCCATGGCGTTAAGAGTGAGTACCCCGAGGGAAGGAGGGCAGTCTATCAGTATAAAATCATACCCGCTCACCTTTTCCAGGGCCTCGCTGAGCAGGAATTCCTTGGCCGGTATCGGCATGAATTCTATGTTTTTGAGGTCCGTGTGCGCCGGGAGAATGTGCAGTCCGTTTCTGTCTATTATTATGTCTTCGTAACCCGCTTCATCCATGAGGACGTTGTAAATTGATTTTTTAATATCGGTTGGATTGAAGCCGAAGTGATAGGTCGTCTGCGCCTGGTGGTCGAGGTCTATGACAAGTACTTTTTTTTCAAGTATATTCAGCGCGGCCGCTATGTTGACGGTGCTGGTGGTCTTGCCGACCCCGCCCTTGTTGTTGGAAATTGCTATTATCCTCATTTTCTTCCCCAAATAAGGAGATTATTGTTTGATAAATTTGTCAATGAAATAAAATATTGGGGATGAATGCTGGGTTTTCAATTTCAAACAGGCCGCCTGCCCGTGGATCCGGCAGCGGATTATTTATTTGATATGAAAATGCGAAAAGGGATTATGGATTGATGAAACGGGTAATGAAATGCAGGGCTGGTTGCGGCGCATGCTGTATTGCGCCTTCCATTACAGGGCCCATCCCGGGAATGCCCGGGGACGGCGGAAAGCCTGCCGGACTGGCCTGCGTCAACCTGGATCCGGAGTCACGCGAATGCAGGATCTGGGGCGGACCGGATTATCCCGGCGTATGCAGCGACTTTACACCATCGGCTGAAATTTGCGGCGGCACGAGGGAGGAAGCGATGGGCTTGCTCGCCGCCCTTGAAGAGGCTACCAGGCCCGTAAAAGATTATTAAAGCTCCATTAACAGGCAACAGGCCATATGACAATCCAGGCTTCCGGATCTGATTGGATCACTGTAAATCGAAATTCCTTGATGGCTTAATAAATATTTAGATAGACATTTTTAGCGGAAGTTTATTATATATAATACGGAACAAAAGGAAAATACCGGTTTGGAAGACGACAGAAGAAAACATTTACGTGAATCAGTGTCCTATGGTTCAAGTATTCAATTCGACGGCAGGGACTATGATTGCATGATTCAGAATATATCTGCCGGCGGAGCGCTATTGAGGATAGATGCCGGGCAATTGGCGGATATAGAGAAGAACTGTCTCGGCGGGGAAGTGATTCTCAAAAATAATTCGGGCGACCCCTTCACCGTCAGGGGAAGAATAATCAGGCTCAACGAGCTTGACGGCTCGAAATATCTCGCCGTATTTTTTCTCGACTCGAAGCGTAGTCTGTGACAGTTCCGCTACTTTTTCCTTTCAGCGCTCATCAGGTTTGATTCATTGATCTTGTAGTCGTAGCCGTAGCTGAACGGCAGCATGCCGGTTGACTGCTTCTTGAACGCCTCGCGCAGGTCCTTCTGCGCCCTGTTCCTGAAAAGGGATATGGGCTGATCGTAAATCCCGTGGAAACGCAGCTTCCATTCTGAAGCTGGGAAATACCTCATGGGTATTCCAGAATCGTCCTGGAGCACGTAATCGCTGTTTTTCAGGATGAAAGACCTTATCTTCGTGAATTTAACATTGTCGTTATGCATCAGGTACGAAGCTGATTTTAAAAGCGTGGTGAACCTGCCTTCCCCTGCCAGGTACGGGAGGAAGTTCGGGGAGCTTGATGCCAGCGCCTCGTCGATTACGTTAAGCATGTAATACCTGATTCTCTGTATCCTGCCGCCGGGTTTTTTAAACGCGATCTCAACACCGGGCACCCTCGACCTGGGCGGGCTCTGCCACCTGATTTTATCATCAGCCGCTACGGCAGGCCTGATCTTTGAATCGCCGTCGACTACGATTTTTTCCGCCCCGAGAACGGTATAACCGTTCGTGGAAAGGAAAAACATCATGATCCCCGTGATCCCGTTGAAGGATTTGTCCGTTATTTCGACAGCCATGGATTCGGTCTTGAAGAAGTTCACCCTGAATATGGTTCCAAGGGATTTTTTAAGGCCGTTGAGGCCGGAATTGATCTGTTCCTGTGACATGCCGTACGGATCTGGTATTATGCCTGGAGGCTCGAGTCCGAAGAGGACATACAGGTCGGCCTCCGGGAAGAAGACGAGGGCGTTGATTATGTCAGGACCGCTGAAGGGATACAGCACCGTATCGTTGTATGATTTCGGCGCGAAGCCGGGCCACCATTTTTTGATTTTATCGAGATTCGGTTTCTGGAACCTGTTCCACGCCGGGACGATTTCACTTTTATATGACTCGTAATACCTGTTTTTCGTGTACTGGCTGAGCGGCGAATCCTGTGAAACGCCCCTGCCTGCGAGTAGGCATGCCGTTTCATTAAGCCGCGTTGCCTTTGCGTCCACCGCGAACCCTTTTTCCTTCTCGGGGCAGCCCGTGAGCGATATGACCGCCATTACGATGGCCGCCGCTATGTTTATCCTGGGTTTCATATTGGTCTCCGGAATTACTGGTTGAGTATCGAAGGATAAGAAACGGTTTTTTCCTGTCAAGACATAAGATCATGAAAAAACATTTTTTGGAGGCATGCTGCGCAAGGTATTTTATTTTTTCTTGACTTAATTCATGGAGTATATATGAAGATAGATAAATAAGGGATCCTCTAATAATCAAATCAGGGTGTTCCCTTGCGGGCTCTTGCAGTGTATAAATAAGGTTTTTCAGTGGTTTTATAATAAAAAAATCAAATTTATAGAGGTGCCCAAAACTGATACATGGAATCATGATATGAAATCTTTAAGAATTATAATCATAATCGTTTTAACGGCTGTTTTTTTCCCGGCCTGCTCTAAAATCCCTGATAAACTTCAATCCCCGACCCTGAGGGTCACCATCGAGATTTCGGATGGCAGGGAGGTTTATGTATTCAAGCTTTTATCAGGCATAATCAATGAAAACAGCTCCGTGGTCCTCGTAAACATGAAGGGCAGGGTTTTAATCAAGAACCCGTCCGACGGGGGAAGGGTTTTCCTTGAATTTCCATTCGAGGTTCCCGAGATAATGCCTTTTGATACGGCTCTTCTCGATATCGATAAAAAGACCGATGAAAAGGATGCCATAAAGGTTCTTGATCTGCTGAAAATAGACAGGGGCAGGCTTCTGCAGGGAAGGGAGATCGACAGCATTTTCATAGACGATAAATTCATACGTTTCGAGATTACATCCTGCGATAAGAAAAATATCGGTCAATTATTGAAAGGAAAAGGCAAATGAAGAAGATAAATGATTCGAAGCTGTACTTTTATTTCGGAGCGGCGACCCTGGCCATTTCGATAATAACCGCCGCGGTTTCCGCATATTCCGTTTTTTCTGTCGAAAGGGAAACCGAAAGGCTTCTTTCGGCCGGCGATAAGGTGAATGAGCAATATAAAAAGGCCTATTTGATGATCAGGGACCCGCAGGTTTTCGCCGGTCTTGACAACTTCGATGCGTCCGGCATGTCAGTAAAGAATTCCATAATATATTTCGATAAAAAGATCGCTTCGGGTTCGGAGCTGGAACCCGCCGACAGGTCATATCTTGAAATCATCCTGGACAGGAGAAAAAAAGGCTCAAGGCTGGGGATTAATACTGCGGCTTTCCTGCTCCTTGTTTCCGGCCTGGGATGGGCCATGTTCTTTTACGAAAGAAAAAGCAATTCATAATAAGCATTTATTGTTTTTCCGACCGGCTATTTCATAGCACCGGGATACGTATTTCCATGAAAAAGAAAATTTTTGTCATCGACGATGAAGAGTCCATAAGGAAATTCCTTACCAGGATACTCGACAAATCGGGTTATGAAGTCGTCACCGCCTCGGACGGAAGGGAGGCACTGGAGATCGTCGATTATGATACCGTCGATCTCATAATGCTCGACATGAACATGCCCAAGATGAACGGGATCGAGTTCCTCAGAAAGCTCGGCACCATGAACGTGAAAAAAATTCCCGTTCTCATGGTTTCCGGGGAAACGGACCTGGACGTGATGGTTGAATGCTATAAGCTCGGCGTTTATGATTTCATAAAGAAGCCCGAACAGGTCGAAGTCATGCTGAAGAGGGTTGAAAACGGCCTTAAGATCGGCGAGATGATTCACTTCAACGAATTCATCAAGATCGAGCTCAACATGGCCAGGAAGTTCCAGAAATACCTTTACCCCGACCCGGAATTTTCTACGGACAGGCTGGGAATAAGGATATGGTCGAAGCTCCTTTCGGACATAGGCGGAGATCTCTATGACTACCTTGTTCTAGAAGGCGGAAGGCTGGCTTTTTTCGTGGCCGACGTTTCAGGTCACAGCATTTCCGCCGCGCTTTATACTGCGATAGTCAAGATGATTTTCAGAAATTCCATACACAGGACATCCGATCCCGGGGGGCTGCTTACCCTTGTCAACAAGGACCTTTTCGGAAATATACCGGTCGAATCATTCGTTACAATGTTCTGCGGCGTGCTTGATCCGGAAAGCGGCGTTCTGAATTATGCCAATGCCGGCCATCCGGAGCCTTATGTCCTTTCCGCGAACGGGTCTGATGTTCTCCAGGGCAACGGTTCTTTCCTGGGGCCTATTAAAGATGCGACATACGAGACATTTTCAAAGAACCTCGATCCGCATGACTGCCTTATAGTCTTTACCGACGGAGTGCTGGATGTCTTCAGCGAATCCATGAAGGTTGGGAACAGGCTTTTACAGGAATGCCTCAATATCCCTGCATCGACCTGCGATGAAAGGTTCGAACTTCTCAAAAACAGGCTTTTATCAGAAAACATAAACATCCATGACGATTGCACCCTGATGATGATCAAGCTGAAATGAACCTGATCAGGATCATGATTGTCTCCGACACGCACGGAAGCTGGGACAAGCTGAGGGCGGCCGTTGAAAGGCAGTTTCCCTTCGATTTCCTGGTCCATTGCGGAGACGGGATAAGGGACATCCTTCACGCCGGCATACCCCGGGGCGTCGTCGTGATCAAGGTGCCAGGGAACATGGACATGGGTTATGCCGGGGGCATGGAAAGGCTGCTTTTCCATACGATATCCGGAAAAAAAATCATGATAACACACGGCGATCTTTTCCGGGCGCATAACGGTCTTGAACTTCTTGAATCCGAAGGTATAAGGGCGGACTGCGATGTTGTTTTTTTCGGGCATACCCATAACAGGTATTTTGGGGGATCCAGACCCGTTCTTTTCAATCCCGGCGCTCTTTCCGGGGGAAGTTACGGGATCGCGGAGCTGAACGGATCACTTGTTCTGAAGCATTTTTATCTTTGAGCGGAGGAAATAAAAAAACCGGCCATGCTGGCCGGTTTTGATCATGCTGAATTTCAGAGAGAAAAGGAAGGATCTTTTTTAATCAGGATTTCTTTTATTTTCGAATCGCCTGCTGAGAAATAAATAACGTGAGATTCCATCAGTTTGTACTCGTTCATCAGGCTCCGGAATTCCTCGTCCCTTCCGGTTTCAAAGAGGTCGATTTCCCTGAATCTATTGTTATCTACACCGATATAGATTGTTTTCATTATAGCGCCCTTAAGGAATATTTATTTTACAAGGAAGAAACCGGTACGACACATTCAATAAAGCAAGTATACAATTATTAATAATTTTGTCCAGCATTTTAATAGAATTTTTTCTAACAAAAGTATCTCAGTCATTCTGCGGACCGTTCGGCCGGCCACCGGGTGTTCACGGAATAAATTTCCTGATGATAAGCTTTCATTTTTTATAATTGAAAATGGATCCTGTTTTTAGTATTGACTTTTAACCGCTCTTAATTTTAATTGACTCCGAAAATCCATCTCTGTTTTGGTTGAACAAATGAAATCCAGATATGTTTTTATTTCAATTTTCACAGTTTTTTTATTTATATTCGCGTCCGGCATCCATCTTTCGGCGTACAAATTCGATTTTACCACGGTTGGCGACATAGTCAAGGGCGTTAAAAAACGCTTCGGAGAAATCGACTGCTATCAGGCGAATTTCGTGATAAATTCCGACAAGATGGGTAAAAAGAAAACCCAGACCGGCATTATCAGGTACAAGTCGTCGGACAGGCTCCTTGTGGAATTCAGCCAGCCTTCCGGTCAGAAGATCGTTGCCAACGACAAGACAATGTGGATCTACATCCCTTCAATGAACGTGGTGGCCGAACAGGATTTGAAATCCGACACCGGTTTTTTCAGCACCGGCACCAAGAGCGGCCTTAAAAGGCTTTTTTCAAAATATCACTACAGGTTCGCTTCAAAAGAACAGCCCGAGGTACAGGACGACGGTTCAAAATGCTATACTCTCATTTTGAAGCAGAAAGAGACCAGGAGCGGTTTCAGGACCCTCAAACTCTGGGTGTCCCCGGAATATTTCATCGTCAGGGCCGCTGGAGAAACGTCTACGGGTAAAAGGGTGGACATATCCTTTACAAATATAAGGACCGATGTAAAGCATCCAAACGGCATATTCAGAATGGAAATGCCCTCCAGGGCCAATGTTATAAAGAACCCGATGATTTCAGAGGAGTGACAAGTGGAAAGCATAGGTGAAAAGCTCAGGACGGCCAGGGAAGCGAAAAAAATGTCCATCAGGGATGTGGTTAAGGAGACCAACATCAGCCCGCTTTACCTTGAGGCCCTCGAGGATGAAAAATTCGATAAATTCCCTAGTGAAACCTACCTTATAGGGTTTCTCAGGTCATACGCGGAATTTTTAAGACTGGATGTCGAATCCATCATACAGTCCTATAAAGGATACAAGATCGGCGAAAGCGCCACCCCGCTTGAAGAGCTCACAAGGCCGACAAAATCATCATTCATGATAGCGATGTCTTCATTTGTCGCAAAATACAGGAATTTTTTAATGATCGGCGGCGTTGTTCTGGGAATCGTACTTATCGGATGGATGATCAGCGCAATATTCAAATCGAACGTGGATGTTTCCGGCGGAAAGGACATAAAGGACGAATACAGCGCCAAAAACAAGGCCAGCGACATAGAAAACATAAGGCCGCTGCAGCTCACCAACGACAGCGGTATAATACTTGTATATAAAAACGAGGCCGTTCAATTTCTTGTAGACAACAAGGAGGTTGTTTTCCTTTTAAAGGAAATCAAGGGCAAAAGCGTGATCATGGAAATCCTGCCCGGAAAGCAGAATGAAAAAATAGATATCGAGGTCCCGAAGACAGTCAAAGTCAGCGGTTGTCCCCGGGAGATAACCTTCACCCTTACCGGATTGACTGAAAACAGGGCCAAGATCATGGTGAACCTGGGCAGCAAGATAGCATCAGAGGCCGATGAAAAGCAGGAAGAGGCGATCCAGAAGAGGGAGGGCGACAATACCATGGTAGTTGCCCAGAACAAGAACAACCTGAAAATCGTTTTTGAAGCGGAATTTACCCAGAAATCGTTCGTTGAGCTTTACCTGGACGGAAACAGGAAATTGAGGAGTTTCGTCCCGCAGGGCACGAAGGAAAGGTGGGAAGCAACCGAATACATGCAGATCAAAATAGGAAACGCCGGCGGCCTCAAGGCCAGGATTAACGGCAAGGACTATACGTTCGGAGGATCGGGGCAGGTCGCCAACAAGGTCATTACCTGGAAGAAGGACGTTAACAATCCCAACCTCTACCACGTGGTCGTGAAGGACTGGTAAAACCGGCCTGAATTGAAGTGTTCCTATCCAGTGACATATCCTTCCACATAATATCGCTCGGCTGCGCGAAGAACCTCGTCGATTCGGAAAGAATCAACGGGGCCCTCATGTCCGCGGGATTCGCAAGGGCCGGGGACTCCAATGAAGCTGACATCACCATAATCAACACGTGCGGGTTCATCAACACGGCCAAAGAGGAGTCGATTGATGTGATTTTCGACGCATTGGGCGGCGGCGTAAAAAAGAGAAAACTCAAAAATTTCATGGAAAACGGCAGGATTGTAAAGAAAAGCTTCCCCGTTAAGGTCGTAGCCGTCGGATGCCTCACGCAGAGATATATGGAAAAGATGAAAGAGGAGATCCCTGAACTGGATTTCATCTGCGGCATAACGGACGAAACCTTCGCAGGGCAGGTCTGTTCCAGGTTCGGGATCACCATGGAACCCGGCCACGGGGCCTCAAGGGTCCCGATAATCAGCCAGGCTTACTCCTACATTAAAATCTCTGATGGGTGCTCCAACAATTGCAGTTTTTGCGCGATACCCCTGATCCGCGGCCCGGCAAGAAGCTTTTCGCCGGAACTTGTTCTCGCGGACGCGTCAGACGCCGCGGCTTACGGCGTGAAGGAGCTGATAATCATAGCCCAGGATATAGCGTCATACAGATGGGGGGATGTCGGTCTGGCTGAGATTGTAGGAAAAATAACGGAAATTAAAGGTCCCGAATGGATACGCCTGATGTACTGTCATCCAAACCATATCGAGGAAACCCTTATCGACTGCCTGGCAAACAACGAAAAAGTGCTGAAGTATATAGACATTCCCTTCCAGCACGCCAGCGGAAAAGTGCTCAAATCAATGGGTAGGGCGGGGGACGGAGCGAAATACATCGGCCTGATCGAAAAATTGAGGGAAAGGGTCCCGGGGATAAGGATCAGGTCAAGCTTCATGGTGGGTTATCCGGGGGAGGATGAGGGGGATTTTCAAGCCCTGATGGAATTCCTCCGGGAGGCGCGCCTCGACAGGGTCGGGGCCTTCATCTATTCGCCGGAGGAGGGAACGCGCTCTTTCGGCCTCGCGGACCGGGTTCCGGCGAGGGAGAAGAGGAAAAGGTACAATGAGCTTATGAAACTTCAGAAGGCCATCTCATCCCAAAAACTCGAAAAGATGATAGGCGCCGATGTAAGGGTCATTCTCGAGGAAAGGCTGGACGGTTCCACCTTTGCCGGAAGGAGCGAGTACGACGCGCCCGAAGTGGACGGCATTTTTTACTTGACCGCGTCCGGAGCCGGCCTTAATTCTATTGTAAGGGCGAGGGTCACGGGCTCGAGTGAATACGATCTGTACGGAGAAATGTATTGAACATCCCGAATCTGCTGTCTTTATCGAGGATCATCCTGATCCCGGTATTCCTTTATCTTCTATTCATACCCGCCATCTGGGCGAGGATAGGGGCGCTTGCCGTTTTTCTCCTGGCCTCCCTGACCGATCTTCTCGATGGATGGAGCGCCAGAAAGCTCAACCAGGTTTCCGAATTCGGAAAGTTCCTCGACCCCCTTGCGGACAAGATACTCGTCCTTGCGACTTTGCTGGCCCTGGTAATTCTTGATCCGCTTGTGCCGCTCTGGATGGCGATGGTGATAGTGGGGAGGGACATGCTCATAACCCTCATGAGGTATTTTGCCATAAAAAGGGGTGCTTCTCTCAGGACCAGCAGGTTCGGAAAAATAAAGACGGCGTTCCAGATGATATCCATAGTAATAATCATAACGATACTGATTTTCAGGAGCGAGGTCGTAAAGCTCGGGGACAAGGACATCATCGATGTCATGGTCCTGGATTCTTCATACCCGGAGAAATGGCTCATAGTGGCGCCTTACTGGATAATGTTCGTGGTTACTCTGCTCACCGCCATATCCGGGATCAGGTATTTTTTCACGAACTGGAGGCTGTTCCTGCCGGATAAATTTCTCGAGAAGAAGAGAGCGGATGGAGACGATTAAGAAGCTCGTCTATACCGCGTTTTTCAGCGGCATGTGCCCCGTAGCGCCCGGAACCGCCGGCACATTAATCGCCGTGATAATATATATCGTGGAGTATCTTTTTTTCGGCGATTACTGCCGGATTTCCAACCTGGTGCTGGTGGCGGTATTGGCCGTACCCGCGGTGAAAATAGCGGATTCAGGGGAAAAATATTTCGGGCGAAAGGACCCGCCTCAATTCGTCCTCGACGAGGTTGTCGGTTACTGGATAGGCCTTCTTTTCCACGGTTTTTCATGGACCCTTGTCGCGGCCGGTTTCGTTATTTTCAGAATCCTGGATATATTCAAACCTTTCCCGATAAACAGGGCCCAGCGCCTGAATGGCGGCCTGGGCGTGGTCATGGACGATTATATCGCCGGAATCTATACAAATCTCATTCTCTGGTGCCTGGTTTTTTTTATGGAATATATCGGCGTCGGGTTAATCTAGGCGACACGGCATGGGTCACCGGTCATTTCATTTATTTCAGAGGTGCTTTATGATGGGCAAAATCGGCATTCTTTCGGCGCTGTTGATTCTTTTTTCTTATTGCGGATACCTGCAACCCGAACTGCTGGCGGAGAAAAAACCTTCGGAAACGGACTACTGCGTGGAATGCCACAAGGGGCTTTCCGGTTCGCTCAAGACGGCAGTCGATGACTGGAAGAAGAGCCGGCACTCGAAGATAGGCACCTGCAACATATGCCACCAGGGCAACTCCGGGATAAATGATAAAAGGCAGGCAAAGGCCCCCGCTTCCGGTTATATAGGAAGGCCCGACAGGCGCATGAACATAGATTTTTGCGGGAGGGGAGGCTGCCATTCGGAACATATAAACAACTTTAAAATCGGACCGCATTACAAGATCATGCTCAGGGACGGCAAACCGGACTGCTTGAGCTGTCACGGTTTTCACAGGATTGAAATGCCTTCATCGGTTATAATAAAGGAAACAGCCTGCATAAAATGCCATTCCAGGGAGGATTTCGGCAATTTCACCATGATTCTCGGCAACATGGAAAAAGGCATGGAGAAGGTGAGCGAAAACATTGATTACCTGAAATCAAAAAGCATCGATGTCGTTCCGTACCAGAAAAGATACGTGCAATCGAAGGTATTCTTGAACCAGTTCGTGCATTCCATGTCCAAGGAGGACATTAAATCGACGAGAAAGATAATAGAGCTTCAGATCGAAAACCTTTCAAGGGAGACAAGCGGCCTTTATTCGCTGACAAAAAGGCTCGATATATTTTATATTATCATAGTTTCGTTCGGCCTGATCGTCATAGCGGGCATTTCAATATATACGTTCCTGACCTACATGCAGAGAAAGTGACATGATCCGCGACCATCTCTTCAACACTGAAAAGATAAAGTACGTGAAGAGCAGAAAGACGGGCTCCGGCTGCATACTGTGCGCCATAAGGGACCGCGATCCGGATGTGAAGAGCCTCGAGGTATTCAGAAGCGGGGGCCTGATAGTGACCCTGAATCTTTATCCCTTCAATCCCGGACATTTAATGATATTCCCGGCCAGGCATATCGATGATATTTCCCTGCTTGATAAAGGGGAGGCCGCCGGGCTGCATGAACTTCTCGTCAAGGCGCTGAAGATACTTAAAGAGGAATTCGATGCGTCGGGCTTCAATGTGGGCTATAATCTCGGCGAAAACAGCGGGGCGAGCATCGCCCATATCCACATGCAGATCGTTCCCCGTTATCCGAACGAGCTCGGATTCATTGACATCATATCCGGGTCGCGGGTTTACGTAAACGACCCGGCGGCGGTAATGGACAGGCTGAAAAAAAGGTTTGAAGAAGCGGAAGCTGAAGACGTTACGACAGGTTGACCTGTTCCTCGGCCTCCATCAATTGCTCCATTTCATCCTTCGTGAGGTTGATCCTGAACGGCTCGCTGCACATCGGGCAGGAGCCCGGGTTGTCGCCAACCGTGATATCAGTGAATTTAATCCCCAGCTTCGACCCGCACATCATGCAGGTGAAATCGGAGGCCTTCATCTGCCCGCGTCTCAGCATGTTTGAACCCCCTTCCCGGTCAGTCTTTCTTCAATATGCTTTTTATGGTATTGAGGAAGTCGGCCGGAAGCAGTACTATCTTGCTGTTCGCCGATTCCCCGAGCTTCATGAGGCCCTTCACGTATTGCTGTCCTATGAGATATGTAAGCGGGTCTCCGCCGCTGTCCTTCAGCGTATCGGTCACCAGTCTTATAGCAACGGCCTCGGCCTGCGCCAGCCTTTCCCTGGCCTCGGCGTCCATCATCGCGGATTCCTTCCTGGCCTCGGCCTCGAGTATCTGCGCGCGTTTGAACCCCTCGGCCTTTTTTTCCTGCGCCTCTTTCTGCGCCTCGGCCTCGAGCACGGTCGCCCTTCTTTCCCTCTCGGCCTTCATCTGGAGCGCCATGGCCTGCTGGAGGTCCTGGGGCGGCTGGATATCCTTTATTTCCACGCGGGTGATTTTCGTCCCCCACGAGTCCGTCGCCTCGTCCAGTATCTTTAGCAGATCGGCGTTGATCTTATCCCTTGATGAAAGCGAATTGTCCAGGGTCATTTTGCCCATGATGGACCTGAGGGACGTGAGCGCCAGTTTGGAGATGGCGAGCGTGAGGTTTTCAATGCCGTAAAACGCCTTGTACGGGTCGAGTATTTTATAGAAGACGACGCCGTCAACCTCCACGGCCGCGTTGTCCTCGGTTATTATTCCCTGTGAGGGAAGGTCGAGGACCTGTTCACGTACGTCGAATTTAATCGCTATCTTCGAGAAAACGGGATTGATGAGGTTGAGTCCGGGCTTGAGCGTTGATGAATACTTTCCGAACCTTTCCACGACCCAGTTCTGGGCCTGTGGCACGATCCTCACGCCCTTCAGAATAAGAAATATGGCGAGTATCGTTAAGGCAATGACTATATATTCCATTTCATTCCTCCCTTGACGGATTGATTTTTTTTACAACGAGCTTGATCCCGCTGGCCTCGATGACCGAGACCATGTCCCCTTCATGTATGACGTTGACGGATTCAGCGGGCCATCTGCGGAGACCGTGGAAGGTGTCGAACAGCTCGATTTCACCGGGCCTGGACGGGGATATATCTTTTATGCAGGTGCCCTGGAGATTGACAAGAGTCGGGTCCCTTGCTTCGTCCCTGCCGCCCTTTGACAGCTTTTTTTTAAGATATCCGAACCACAGGGCAAGAAATGACATGGACGAGAGTATGAAGAAGAGCCACTGGGATTCCGCGGATTTCAATATGCCGAAAAACACAAGCAAGGAAGTTAAAGTTCCGCCGAGACCAAACCAGAAAATAACGAACCCGGGCACGATTATTTCAAGCGCCATGAGTATTATGCCGGCCGCCAGCCATATTGATGGTGAAAGATCCATGATTGTTTCCAGAAGGGTAAGTTTAAGAAAAAAATAAAAAAAATCAAGCAATAAAAATCGATCCATGATGCGTGATAAGAAAGCGCAAAATTGTAACAATTTTTTAAAAAAAGCTCTTAATAACTGTACCGATATAAGGATTTTCCGGCATAAAAATAAAAAAACATAAACATCATGTTTATGAAATAATCTACGGAGGGCTAAATGAAGAAAGTATTTATCATTTCATTATTTATGATGGCAATGGTTGTCTGTGAGAAATCTGATCTGTCCGCATGGGGCATCGGGCCGTACATCGGTTCTTCCGCCGGGGCAAGCAGAAAGACGCATGAAAGCATTTATAACAGGGATAAAAACTGGATTACGGACGGATATTATTCAACGCGTGATCTATACGGGGGCGTCATGATAGATTCCAATGTAAGCAAAAACGACCTGGTCGGCTACAGGGCTGGGATCGGTGCGGGTTGCTCTTCCTTTAATGATAAAAGATATTTGAGATTTGACGCGAACAACATCCTTTCATTCAGGCTGGTTCAAAATGAAAGCCTGAGGTTCTGGATCGGGCCCCAGCTCGGCCTGCATCTTGACCTTGTAAAAAACAGGCCCTGGCCTTTTTCAATTAAAAGAGTCGCGATGTTTTCAATAGATACCGGCTATAATGGCGCCGTTGACCTGGGGCTTGCGGTGGGCGCCAATATAAGGATAAGCGAACCTGTATATTTCACGATCGACGGCGGGGTTAAATACAATGTTAATTTCAACCTGAGTCATGTCAGATATAATGACAGGATAGGAAGTCATCCGAACAAATTGCTTCATGGATATGAAACTTTCTTAAATATGGGTTTTTTATACAGGATGGGGGAAGGAGGACAGGAGAAAACTGAAAATAAAGACAAGGGTTGATGCCGATCAACAATACAGTTTTTTTAAATGTTCCTGAATAGTTGCATTTATTATAGACATGGTCCGATCACTTGAACGGGCCATTTTTTTTGAAAGTATTAATTTCCGGCACTTTCAATAAGATTTGACAAATTTTTTGCTTTTTATAATTTTGGAACAACTTAACAGAGCTATCCCCGGCTCAGAAAACAGGTAAAATTCATATCGGAGGTTATCATGGCTTTAAATCCTATAGTTGATTCAAGGGACGTAAGATTCATACTTTTCGAGCTTCTCGAGGTCGACAAGCTGACGAAATACGAGAAATACTCGGCTTTCGACAAGGACATGTTCGAGGATGTAATCAGCCTCGCTGAAAAAATCGCGGTCGAGCAGGTATATCCCGCAAACGCGCCGGCTGACAAGAAACACGCGCAGTACAATCCAAAGACTAAAGAAGTCATCATACCGGAGGAGTATTTTCCCGGGCTCAAGGCATACTACGAGGCCGGTTTCATCGGTCTTGCGACCGAGCCTGAATGGGGCGGAATGGGAATGCCCGAAGTAATATTCCAGAGCTGCATGGACTTCTTCTCGTCCGCGAGCACCGCGTTCAGCATGTACCCGGCCCTCAGCGTCGGCGCGATGAACCTGGTCAAGAATTTCTACGAAGGCCCGGACAAGGAAAAGATCATTGAAAAACTCATGACTGGAGAATGGGGCGGCACCATGTGCCTCACCGAGCCCGATGCCGGGTCCGACGTCGGCGCCCTCAAGACAAAGGCCGTGAAAAACAGCGACGGCACATATAAAGTAACAGGCCAGAAAATATTCATATCATCCGGCGACAACAACTACTTTAAAAACAACATACATCCGGTGCTGGCCAGGATAGAGGGAGACCCGGGCGGAACGAAGGGCATATCCATATTCATGGTTCCCAAGTACTGGGTGAAGGCGGGCGGAGCAGTTGGAGAACACAACGACGTAATATGCTCCGGGATCGAACACAAGATGGGAATCACCGCTTCCGCCACCTGTACGCTTAACTTCGGTGACGAAGGCAAATGCAAGGGCATACTTCTGGGCGAAGAGAGAAAGGGAATGAAGATAATGTTCCAGATGATGAACGAGGCCAGGCTGTATGTCGGCTCGCAGGGGATGTCCGTCTCAAGCTCGGCCTACATGCACGCCGTCACCTACGCCAGGAACAGGGTGCAGGGGGTCCACGTGACCCAGATGCTGAATCCCGAGGCGAAGGGAGTGACCATCATCAACCACCCCGACGTCAAGAGGATGCTTTTGTCCATGAAGGCCAGGGTGGAGGCGATGAGAAGCCTCACGTATTTCCTCGGATACCTGCTGGACATCGCCCACGTCGAAAGCGGCGACAAGGCGAAAGAAGCGCAGGCGCTGGTTGAATTCATGATACCTATAAACAAGGCCGGGAACACCGATACCGCATGGCAGGTCACTTCCGACGCCATCCAGACCTACGGCGGTTACGGGTTCTGCTCCGATTACCCGGTCGAGCAGTTCGCCAGGGACGCCAAGATCCTGGCGATATATGAAGGTACCAACGGGATCCAGTCCATGGACCTCGCCATGAGGAAGCTCCTCATGAACCCCGAGCTTTACAATTACGGGGTCTACAAGAAGAAGATAAACGAGGCCATGGCCAAGGCCAAGGGAATCGTTGAGGACAGGTACATAGACATGATCGGGAAATGCCTTGCAAAGATTGACGAAGCCGTCAACAGGATGAAGGAGGAAATGGCCGGCGGAAAATTCCTTAACATTTTCGCTAACGCCACGCCGCTCCAGCAGGCCTTCACGATGATGACCTACGGGTGGATGCACCTCTGGGGCCTGACGCATGCGGTTCCGAAGATGAAGGCGCTCGTCGGCGACAAAAAGGGCGAGGAAAGGGAGGCCTTTCTCAAGGACAACCTCGAGGCCGCCTATTACACCGGCAGGGTACTTTCCGGACAGTTCTACATCGGCGCGGAGCTCTGTAAGCTTCCCGGCATGGTGGATTACATCATCTCCGGCGAGGGCGCGGTGGTAAAGTCATCTGACCCGGTATTTACCGGCGCGCTTGCAGAATAATATTTCACTGGACGCGAATGAAAAGGCGGCCGAATGGCCGCCTTTTTTTATGCATAAAATTTTTCCGGGTACACACTGCAGCGGAATTTTATTTTTTTCCGCTGACGCCGGCTTCGGAGAATGATGCCATTTCGGTCATGATCCTGCATGAGGCGTCAATTATCCCCATCGCGAGGGCGGCGCCGGTTCCCTCGCCGAGTCTCATGCCCAGATCGAGTATCGGCACAAGCCCCAGCGCGCCGAGCGCGTGCGCCTGTCCCTTTTCAACTGACCTGTGCGCGGCGAACATGTAGCCCGATGAGCGGGGATCCAGGATGTTCGCCAGAAGGCCTGCCGCGCATGAAATGATGCCGTCAAGGACCACCGGTATGCCGTTTGCCGCGGCCGCGAGCACCCCGCCCGCCATGCCGCCGATCTCGAACCCGCCCACCTTTGACAGTATGTCAATCGCGTCAGCCGGGTCAGGCCCGTGCAGTTTTATGGATTCATCGATGACGCGGATCTTTTTTTTGAGGGATTCGTCGTCTATGCCGGTGCCGCGCCAGGTGGTCTCCTCCGCTCCGATTCCCAGGGCGGCGGATATTATGGCCGAGGAAGAGGCCGTGTTGCCGATTCCCATGTCCCCGACGCCGATGATTTCAAGGCCGTCTTTCCTGATCCGTTCATCGACAATTTCATACCCGGCAAGAACGGACTCCTCCGCCTCCGGCCGTTCCATCGCCGCCTCCATGAGGAAGTTTTTCGTGCCCATGGCGATTTTTCTTACGGTAATCCCCGCGTCCTTACCGAAAACGTGGTTCACTCCCATGTCTATTACATGAAGGCCGATGAGGCCCTGTCGGCATAAAACGTTTATCGCGGCCCCGCCCCTCATGAAATTCATCACCATCTGGGAGGTTACCTCCTGGGGATAGGCTGAAACGCCTTCCCTGGTAATTCCATGGTCGCCCGCGAATACAAATAAAGCCTTGTTTTCCGCATTCGGCGTTAAGCTGTTCCTTATCATGCACATTTTGACGGCGATCAATTCGAGAGTTCCGAGGGACCCCGCCGGCTTGGTCTTGCCGTCTATTTTATCCATCGCGGCCTTTTCCATCGATCTGCCCGTGTCTTTAATGACGTTCGTGATATCATTTATATTCATTTCAGCTACCGAATGAGTTTTTAAGGATTTTTACCGATTCTTCCAGATCTTGGTATGAATACACCTCGATGATCATTATACCCGTGTAGCCGCCGAGAAAGGTTACGATTTTTTTAATGATGGCCGGATTTACGGCTCGGAGCGAAATATGGTCCCTGGCTCCGTCAAAACCGTGAAGGTGGACAACCCTGATCCTGTCGCCGAAAATGGCCAGGAAACCGTTCATGTCATGGCCCTTCATGTAAATGTGCCCTATGTCCATGCAGATTCCGAATCCGTGCCGGGCGAGCGGTCCGCTTATGGATAGAAGGTCGAAACCAGTGTTTTCCACAAGGACCCTCCCGTACGGGTCCATCCGTCTTATCATCCCGAGGACATCATCCAGCCGGGCGCTGTCGCATGCTCCGTCGAGGTGCAGAATGAAATATTCCGGTTTGATGTCGGCGGTCGCGGAAATTATGCTGTTGATTATCCCGGCCGATTTTTCAAATTCGGCGGCGGATGAAAACAGGTCAAGGTTGATGGGCAGATGGATTATGTATGATATATTGTTTGAATTTTTTATTTCCGCCAGGCGTTTAATTATGCCGGCCGACATAACGTCATCCAGCCCGTTTCTGTCATAGAAAAGAAGCTGTATGACGTCGAAACTGTCCTTGAGCAATTCCACGTTCGCGGTCAGGTTGTCGTTCATGAAGGGAAAAATATAGGATGTCGTTCCCGATCTGAAATGAAATGATTTCCTGCAGTTTTCCAAGACGGCGGCCGTCCTATATTATGGCCGCGGGGAATGCAACGGCTGCGTAAAGGATAAGCTCTGCGGTCTCGCATGCGGCACCAAGAACATCGCCGGTCGCCCCGCCTATTTTTTTCCGGGATAAGAGGATCATGCAGACCGAAGCCGCAAGGGTCAGACAGATGAATGCGGCAAGCGTTTCAGCCGTTGACGCATATCCTGCGGTTAAATAAAGCGGTGCGCCTGCCGCGGCAATGCATATCATGGTCGAAGACGCTATGATCGCGGGTGATGTCCTTCCTATCATCGCGGCTCCGAGCCCGATTTTTTTCGGGTAACTGGAGAAGGCGGAAACCAGGACCATGGAGTATCTTGAAAATACCGGAACGGCCAGCAGGAGGGCCGCCGTTTCCTGGCTGCCCGAGATTTTTTTCAGCATGATGAATTTCGCGATGAGGTATATGCACCCGACCGCGAGTGCGAAACTGCCGATCCTGCTGTCCTTCATTATTTCAAGCCGCCCGGACGGACCCCTGTCGGCCAGAAACGCGTCGGCCGTGTCGCAGAGCCCGTCGAAATGGAAGAACCCGTTCAGGAGGTATGGAACCAGCAGCAGGACCAGTGCTGTTATTTCGATGTCGGCCGATAAACGCGCCATTATCAGCCAGGCTGAATAGAGGACAAAACCGTATGCCAGTCCCACCAGCGGAAAGAAGGCGAGGGAGCGCATCAATTCGTCTTCAGCTTTATCCCGCGGTACCGGGTGCGGCACCGGGATCCTGGAAAGCAATCCGATCGATATCAGGAGGGAGTTGAATATCGACTTCATTTTATTCTCATGGGTATCCCGGAAACCAAAGAAATACACCCCGCCGGCATCACCCGCTAGTTTCATATTGATCCTGCCCTGCGTGTCCCTGAAATTTCTCCCGAGGGCCGTGTGGGGAACTATTCCCAGGCCGACTTCGTTCGAAACGACTATAAGCGTTTTGTCATTTTTCCCGACTGATGTGAACAACCCTGTAATTTTCAGGAGCTTTTCAAATGCTATTTTTTCGGCGGTCTTTTCACCGTTTTTGTAAAAAATATTTCCAAGCCACGTGGTGAGGCATTCGAGAACGAAAACTGAATAACCGGAATGAATTTTTTCCAGCAGCGTATCGACTTCCACGGGCTCCTCGAAGGTTTTGAACCCCACGGCCCGCTGTTTAATGTGCTCCTCTATCCTTCTTTCAAATTCAGGGTCGCTCCTTTCCCCGGTCGCGACGAACGCGGCCGGGTTGCGGGTTCCCCGTGCCGAATTTATTTCCACCGCGAGATTTTCCGCGAAAGAGCTTTTCCCGGATCTTGCGCCGCCGAGGACGAGGATTATCCCGCTTTCATTTGTATCCATCATAATACCAGCTTCAGGCCTCCGTAAAATGACCTTTCCGGCGTCTTGTATCCGCGGACCTCCTCGTAATTTGCATTGAGGAGGTTTTCACACCTGATGAAGGCCTGAAGGTTATCTATTATCCAGTATGAAGCGGATGCGTCAAGCTTGTAATATGAATTGATGGGGGCAGACTGCGGAAAATATTTGAAGAGAAGGAGCTCCAGGGTTGAAAAATTATAATTATAGCCCGCGAATGTAAAAATTGAAAGGTCCATGCGCCTCCCGACATAGATGAATCCGAGGTTGATGTTGGCCTTTTTATCAAGGAAGGATATATTGAGGTTTGCTCCGACCTTGTGTTCCGGCCTCCTGAGAAGGGGACGGTTATTGTCCTTGTTTTTCGCTATCTGGTAGGTGTAGTTCGCTTCGAGCTTGAGGTCCTCGATCGGTTTGATGCTCAGCAGGCTTTCAACTCCCCTCGCGAAGGAGTTTGAATTCCTGTACATGCCGTATTGTCCCAGGGTGAAATCGAAGAGTATCATCCTGTCCGTGTCGATCGAGAAATAATTGCACTCCAGATTGATTTTTTCCTTCCAGAGCGGCTGTTCTATCCCGGCATCCCAGCTCTTGCTTGATTCCGGTTTCAGGTATATGTTTCCGTACATGCTGTCGTATCTCTGGTAGAGGGAGGGGATCTTGTATCCCGTGCTGAAGTTGCTTTTGATTCTTGTTTCCGTCATGGGAAGAATAAACGATCCGGAGGTGGAATAGGAAAGGTTTGACTTGTAGTGATCCGGTTCTGAATACCTTACGCCGGCGGTTATGAAAATCCTTTTCATTAACTTCAGGTGGTTCTGGAGATAGGCGGCTTTCTGGTAGTTCGTCTTGTCAATGCCGTAGCTGGAGTACATCGATGAGAACATCATGGTTGCGGCCTTGTCTTCTTCAATTTCGCCGCCGATCGAGATTTCGTCGACCTCGGCGATGATAAACCTGTTTTTCCATTCCGCCTTTCTCATTTTTCCCCTGAAAAACATGTCCGAATAAGAAGTGTCGAACATGTCGGGCAGGTCCCTGATTTTCCTTGACTGGTTCATGTATGAAAAGGTGAGCCTGGACTCCCACCAGCTGAACAGCGGGATCGCGTAATCAATGTTGGCGGCCATGAGGTCGCCTTCGGTTTTCTTGTAATGCTCGTCCACGTAGGGCAGGTAACCGTCCAGCCCGGCGGAGGAGTCATAGTATCTCATGGCGAAGGATATCCAGCTGTCCATGACGGTCCTGACTCCGAGTCTTGCCGAAAGGGTCGTGTTTTCATATGGGTCCCTTTCGTATCTCCCGGCGCAATGCTGGGGTTTGGATGACTTGCTGAAACCCCTCGAATCTATCCTTGACGCCGCGAAGGAATAAAACGCTCC
>JALOTL010000037.1 GCA_025457915.1 Spirochaetota bacterium
GATTCTTTGCCACTCTCGCGGCATCCACTATCCCTGACAGGGATGGGGTTCAATTGCAGAGGGGGCTCTCACCAGCTCCCCTCTGCACTCCCCGGGGTGCTCCTCAGACGGCGGAGGGGCTCCGCAACATACGACCATTCTGGTCGGAACCTTGCACGCATGGCCGTTTCGACCCCAACTGTCATTTCGAGCGGAGCGAGAAATCCTTCCCGATGCAAATGGTCAAGATTTCTCAGTCGCTTCGCTCCTTCGAAATGACAAAGGTGGAAATCATTCTGATTATCATAAAAAACCATCCATGGCCTGAACCGCGCGACGCAAACGGATTTGCTAGTGCTGCACACCGAAAGAAGGTCTGATAACGTGCAGCAGGTAAAAATCCCCGTCGTGGAAACGCCACCCGGGCTATTTTTCAAAACATATCACGGGCCAGTCCGATTCGACGGCCTTCGCGTAAAGCTCGCGATCCGGGTTTACCGCGTAAGGATACTTCACGTTCTCGAGCAGGGGAAGGTCGGATATGCTGTCCGTGAAAAAAGCGCATTCCGAAAGCCGGCAGCCTTTCTCCCCGGCGTATTTTCCAGCCAGAGAAATTTTTCCATCGGCGTAGCAGTTGGGGGTTTCAAACCCGATGAACCTCCTGTTTTCGACTATCCGCCTGTTGGATATCAGACCGCCCAGGTTGAAATGCCTGAAAAATGGACGCGCGAGATAGTCGTCCTGGCCGGTTATCATCACGACATGGCCGCATTTATTTTTCAAATTTTCGACCAGGCCGACCGCGTCGGAATAAACATGGTGCACACCTTTTTCCGTGAAGAAGCTTTCCGCCATCTCCGAATACCTGTCGCTGGACAGCCCAAGCGTCCTTGCCCGGAAATACCTGTTCATTTTGCCGGCGGTCAGTCTGCCCTTTTTGTAATAGGATGAATTGAGAAGGCCTATCAACAATTCGGGAATGCCCTTCATGTCCCTTCTCTGCTTGATGCGCCACTCCAGCCAGAGCGAGTTCGTGTCCCGGTCTACCAGGGTTTCATCCAGGTCGATGAACACGATCGGCGCCGAAGGGATCTGAAAATCGTTTTTTTTCATGTCATTCTCATTTGTTTCATAGTAAAACGGCCCTCGGCAAAACCGGGGGCCGTTTCATTTTAAATGTCGTTAGAAATAAAGAGCGTACGCGATCAGCCTTTATTTGCAAACGTCATAATCTTTTTTGCATTTTTCCCTTTCCGCTTTTATCGCGGCGTTACGGGCGTCCCTGTCCATGCCCTTGTATTTCGGGTTCCTTGTTTTATTGGCCTCGTCCATGCACTTGTCAAATACAGGCCTGCATTTTTTAATGCGTTCGGTTTCAGGCGACGAGCTGAGGTTCATCCCTATAAACACGAAGAGCATGAGAGATCCCATGATGATGCTGTTTTTTTTCATTGAGAAAGTCTCCAGAAACTTAAAAATATTATTATGTTATTAAGTCAATAAAAAATTTGCTCTAAAATAGTATTAATTTATCAGGCGTATTCACGGGTGAACATGCAGTTTGTTCACCACCGTGCGCTTTTCGGGCCTCCTGCCCTCACACTGTACCAGCTCATCCTTGAGCGCCGCCTCCTTCATAATTGTGACCGACTTTGTTGTTAATCGTCGAAGATGCATATTTGATGGCATAATCAAAACCGTCCGCCAACTGCGACGGCGACAGGCAGCGCCTAGTGCTGCACGCCGACAGGAGGTCGGCAAGCGTGCAGCGCGGACAAACCGAATAAGCCCGTCTGCTCAAAACAGGATGTTTTAGTGTCGCGCGCTGACAGGAAGTCAGAAAAGCACGCGAGGTTCCGACCAGGTTGGTTGAATGTCGCGAAGGCCATAGATGGCAATGAGCGGCCATTTTTCACCTATGCGGGGTGGGGAGTAATATAAACCTATCATTCAGTATTTATTATGCTTAAGCATGGCATGCCATTACTATTTCTTTCCAGGACACAGTGAGAACTTTTCATTCCGGAAAGGCCTTCGTCAGAGGCTCGAAGGGCTGAGAAATCAGACTGCTTAAGAAAATCAAGAAGAAGATCCATCCGGGATTCATCACACGATCCCGGATGTTCTATGCCCTCCATGATGCGCATGAAGAGCCTGTTGTATTCACGCTTTGCGGCGCATTCGATACAGCATCCTTCTTGAATGAATAATTCCACGGTAACCCTTTCCATGATAACGGCTAATGATCACAGACGTTTTCCCCGGTAACAAGACGTCCGTTGAGATAATCCTTAACTATAATTTCAGGATCGCCGACGGATGAACCGGTTATGACAGAAATGTTGTTTTCAGCAAATAATTGCTTCGCCCGACTCCCCATACCGCCCGCGATAATGCAATTCACACCTTTCTTGGCCAGCCAGGGAGGCAGAAGTCCCGGTTCATGCGGCGGTGCGTCGATATACTCTGTCGATGAAATGGTTTTACTCTTTTCATCGACATTAAAAACGGCGAACTTTTCGCAATGTCCAAAGTGAAGACAGAGTGTGTTGTTTACAACCGGTAATGCTATTTTCATGATATTTCTCCTTTTAATATTAGAACCTGCATAATATTCATAAAAAACCAGTTTCATTATCGAGAAAGGTCCGGGATTCCTTTTTGCTTATTCAAAAATTTGCGTATCCCCTTCCCCCGCATACCGCCTTCACGACCCTTTCCGCCGTCGCTATCCCACGAAAACTTGATTTTCTCGTGAGCATCATGCAGCCAGGATACCGGCGGGACATGGAATGCCGATAAAAGAAACAGTACCGCGGTTAAGATAATAACCATAAGATAAGCGTGTGGTGCACTATTGGATTCCTCGGTCTTTTTCCGAAAATAAGTTGCGAAAACGTTCCAGTTGTACACAAAATGGAGTGACGCAAGAATGATAAAAACCACGGCGAAGGAGATATGCACTCCCTCCCACATTTCCTTGCTCAGCAATAAAAAATTCCACCCAATCGCGTTTGCGACAGAACACGGCGGAGCAGTATAAAGGGCAGTTCCCGATACAAACAAAACAAGGAAAGACAGGGCTGATCCGATTGATATATACGATCGTACCGTGTTGTTCCGATTGACTGCCATTAATTGTTCCCTCTCGTATTCCGGGATTGGATCGATACATGATGAGCATGATCATGGCAGGCAAATCCGCCGGCGCAGGATGATTTATCAATTCCAGGGCCTTCCGGGCCTGATCGCCGAAAAAAGCTGAAGGACGTTTTGATTAGTCTTCCACCCCATAGTTTGACGGCCGCAATGACGCCTGCGATGATTCCGGTCGTCCCTATGCCTATAGGGCAGGCCGAGCTGCCGCAGACCGGACATACGCTGTTCAGCGCAAGGGCTCCGGCGAAAATGGTCCACCACCCGGCGAAGCGGACCGCTCCTGAAGCAAGAAACCTTTTAAATTTCGAGTTTTTGGCGCCGGTCGCATCTCCGAAGGCTTCCGTCGTGCCTGTAGAAAAATGAACATGTTCCATCGTATCACCTCACGTGCTTGTCCTATTTTTCCCTCGGGAAGGGCCAGGCGGCGATGCCGCCTTCCATCACCTTTACATTCGTCCAGCCCCTGCCTTCAAGAACACGTGCCGCCTCATAGCCGCGCAGTGATATCTTGCAGTAACAAATGATCTCCATGTTCTTGTCAGCGGGTATCTCGTTTAATCGTCCGCGCAAAGCTCCAAGGGGAATAAGACGTTCGCCGATCCCGAGCCGTATCTGTTCGTACTCATCCGGGCCGCGCGTATCGAGAATAAAAGGTGTCTCTCCGGCATCGAGCTTCCTTTTCACTTCGATGCAGGAGATTCCCTTCATGCGGCCCTTAAGTTTGTTCTGTATGATGTGCGCCGCCGCTATTGAGTGGTCTATCGCAAGGGAGAAGGGCGGAGCATACGGGAGATCAGCGTTCACCATGTTTTCCACAGAAAGGCCTCCCTTGACCGCCATGGCCCAGATGGCGAGCTGCTTGCTTACATCCCCGGGGCCCACGCACTGCGCTCCCAGTATCCTGCCTCCCTTTTTATCGACAACGAGCTTGGTCACGAGGAGCAGGCCTTCCATGAAGCCGGGCTTGTCGGGGCTGGCGTTGATGACTGTTTCGATGTTCGTGAAGCCAGACGCACGGGCCGCCTTTTCGGAAAGCCCCGTGGAGCCGGCCGCGAAGTCGAAGACCTTGCAGATGCCGGTCTGAATGGTGCCCGGGAAGGTGGCGCCGTTGCCGGTGACGGCGTTCTCGCCCGCCACGCGCCCCTGGAGGTTTGCCAGGTCGCCATAGGGCGCATGGACCTTCTTTCCGGTTATCAGGTTCAGGGATTCAACGCAGTCCCCCGCCGCGTAGATGTCCGGGTCCGAGGTCTGCATGTATTCGTTGACGACAATCCCGCCCGTTGCGCCGATTTCAAGGCCGGCTTCTTTAGCGAGTTTTACGTTGGGGCTTACACCGATGGCAACGACCGCCAGTTCACAGGGAAGCTCGATGCCGTTCTGGAGCTTTACACCCGTTAGTTTCCCTTTTTCGCCGAGAAACTCCGCAATCCCGTTGTCGGTAATCACGTTCGCTTTTTTGCTGCGCACATGGTTTTCCACAAGCTTCGCCAGCTCCCAGTCCAGGAAGGTGAGGAGCTGGGGCAGCATTTCTATCACCGTGATCTCGATACCGGCGAGCTGTAGCGCCTCGCAGGTCTCGATGCCGATGAGGCCACCGCCGATGATGACGGCTTTTTTTATCAGTTTGTCGTCGCTCACCTTTCGCAGATAATCGGCATCCTGCATGGATTGGAGGGTGGTGATCCCGGCCAGGTCGGCGCCGGGTATGGGCGGCCGTTTGGGCACGGACCCGGTGGCGACGATAAGCTTGTCGTAGGGTATTGTCTCCTCCTTCCCGGTTTTCATGTCTTTCACGTAAACGGACTTTGCCTTGCGGTCAATCTTAACGGCCTCGGTCTCCGTCCTGGCGACGATCCCCTTGGCGTTCAGGTAGAACTTCGGGTCACGGACCACTCCCGTTGGCGTACAGAGAAGCATGTTGCGGTCGTCGAAGAACCCGCCCACGTAGTAGGGGTAGCCGCATGACGCCATGGAGAGGTCCGGCGCTTTCTGGATGATGATGACTTCGGCGTTTTCATCCAGGCGGCGTGCCTTTGCCGCGGCCTTGGGGCCGGCGGCCGAGCCTCCGATGATGATTATCTTTTTCTTATCGGACATGGAATACTCCTCTTCGTTTTATGTTACGGACAGCGATAATACACCATTCCGCCCGATGTCGTCTTTTCAATGAGCCCGCGTGCGAGGAGCTCCTCGATATATTTGATTGCCTCATTCCTGTGTACTCCCAGCCCGCCGGCAATGTCCTCGACTGAACAGGGTCTGCGCCGTATGGTATTCAGCACCGATATACGTGTCGCAGTGAAATCGTCGCAGGCGGAGTCCTTCCTGAAATCGGCGATCACCTCGAAGGTCCCTTTTCTGACCTTCCTGTCGATGATGATGTTTTTACCGCCTATGGATATGCGTGTGCCCTCGACAGTGACAGTATCGTCCTTCGCGAAGGTCATTTTGCCATCCATGATCGAGATGGGACCGAGGTGCGCCTCGATCATCCCGTCCTTCGATATCAGCGTCAGGTGGATGCCCTGAATGCCGCGGCCTTTGCCTGTCTGCTTTTACAGCGCATCGTCGACGCGCCCCTCCACCGTTTCAACAGTTGAAGGATTGTAGTTGCGTTGCGATGCCCACTGACGCCGCCCGTACTACGAAAAGGAGTCTGTGGCCCCTGCGAGCAAGCACAGGGATATGGCCGATATAATTATCAAGGTTTTTATAACCCCCCCCGAGTGTATGACAAAAGAAATTGTTATTGACAGTGAAAACTATTTTCATTATCATTAAAAAACTGTCAATAAAAAAATACCAAGGAGGATACGCAAATGCCTGAAGATTTCAAGCCTGGATGCGCAAGACCCACCGGTGGACCGGTAGGAGCGACACAGGAAGACACCGATGCTAAAAAACAATTTACCTCAAAGGAGGAACAGCAACCCATGATTCAAGTAGGAAAAAAAGCCCCTGATTTTACGGCACCCGCTTATTACCAGGGAAAATTTATCAGCGTCAGACTTTCTGAGTATCTTGGAAAATGGACGCTGCTATGTTTTTATCCTGGAGACTTCACTTTTGTTTGAGCAACGGAAATTTCGGCGGTCGCCGAAAAACATACTGAATTTGAAAAACTCGGAGTAACTGTATTGTCCATGAGTATTGACAGTGTATTTGTGCATAAAATGTGGAATGACAATGAATTATCAAAAATGGTCAAAGGTGGCGTCCCCTTCCCCATGCTTTCTGACGCAGGCGGAAAGGTCGGTTCCGCATACGGTATATACGACGCGGATGCCGGAGTCGAGACACGAGGAAGATTTATAATTGATCCTGATGGCGTAATTCAGGGGTTTGAAGTGTTGACCCCGCCAGTTGGCCGTAATATCGCAGAATCGCTGAGGCAGCTACAGGCCTTTCAGCTCGTACGTAACAGCAAAGGAACAGAGGCCACCCCTTCAGGGTGGAAGCCCGGCAAAATGACATTAAAACCAAGTCCAGGTCTGGTCGGCAAGGTATGGGAGGTATGGAAAACAGAAATGGCCTTTGATGATTAATTGACGGAAAGCCAAGCATGTCCCGCGAAGGAAATGCCGCAACGCTTCACGGGACATTTTTTAATAGCACTGCGGCCATAAAAAAAATGTTACAGCGAACACGCCACCGCATGAAATTTTTTAACAGACAACTGAACATATCACATGTCAACAGGACAGCCGAACACCATGAATATTATTGATGATTTGATTTCACTGTTAAACTTTAATGGTGCCGTGCGGGAACAGGCCTTTTAGCATTTTTTACGGAAATAATGCAAAAAATTGTTGACAGAAAACCGGTTCGTCAATATATTGATAATGATAATCATTTTCATTTAGAAGCGAGGACACCGTGAGAGAAAAAAGATGTGGCCGGGGGGCGTGGTGGCAGGACCGGTTCCAGGATATGGGGGCGCGAATCACCGCTCCGAGGGAGGTTGTGCTCGACATACTCCACGAAACCGACGATCACGTGAGCGCGACCGACGTGTACGTAAAAGCACATGAGATAAACCCCACGATCGGGCTTACAACGGTGTACCGCACCCTTGACATGCTGACGCAGATGGGGATTGTGCAGAAGTTCGATTTCGGCGACGGCAAGTCCCGGTATGAGCTAGTGAACAACCCAGACGGCAAGAAACACCATCACCACCTGATCTGTCTGCGGTGCAAGACCATTTTGGATTACACGGAGTTCCTTGATGACGAGCTTGAATTCATCGGAAAAACCCAGAACAGGCTGTCTAAAAAGTATAATTTTAATATAACCGATCACGCGATCAGCTTTTACGGATTTTGCGAACAATGCAAGTGACGGTATATTTTTTTGCTTATTTATTGAAAATGATTTTCATTATTAAAACAAAATAAGGAGGCATGATATGCCAGGTGGTGACAGAACAGGACCGAACGGCCATGGGCCCATGACTGGACGTGGTGCTGGTTATTGCGCAGGATACGATGCGCCGGGATACGTAAACATCGGCTATGGATGCGGCAGGGGTTTTGGCAGGAGAGGACGCGGTTGGCGGCATAATTTTTACGCTACCGGCCTGCCTCGATGGGCGAGAGAGTACCCTGTCAATCCGGCATGGGCAGGATACACGGGCCCTGTATTCCAGGGTGAATTTACGCCCGAGCACGAAGTGGAAGCACTCAAAGCGCAGTCTGGTTTTTTCCAGAAACAGATTGACGTTCTTAACGAACGTATAAAGGAGCTGGAAGAACTTACGGCGAAAAAAAAAGACTCGAACGTGTGACGTACCGATGCCGCCGGTAATCACCGATGAAATTAGACCGGCGGCATGTATTTTAACAGATCGCGGATCGCACGGCAATAACAATCGGAGGAGGATGAATAATGAAATTATGCATAAGCGCAACAGGGCCGAATCTGGATTCCGGCGTCGATTCCCGTTTCGGGCGATGCCGTTATTTTATCTTTATAAACCCGTCATCGATGGAGTTTGAATCGTTTGAGAACGATTCCTCCGGCGCGTCAGGGGGCGCCGGGGTCCAATCGGCAAAATTCGTCGCCGACAATGGGGCGAAAGCCGTCATTACAGGCAATGTGGGGCCAAAGGCCTATAACGCCCTGAACGCTGCGGGTATTGAGATAATAACGATTGAGGCGGGAATATTAGTGAAAGAAGCTGTGCTGAATTACCAGGCCGGGAAATACAGGCCTGTTACCGGCGCAACGGCTACAGAGCACTCCGGCATAAGGGGGTGATGTTATGCGCCATGGAAAGGGATTGAGAGGAAACAGACGCGGAATGCGGTGCGCGTACGGGCAGTCCCGTCAGTCGCGGGACCATCCGGTTTTAACTTCATGGTTCGTGTCGATGCTTCCAGCAATCTGGAACGCTTTTACCGCCGGACGTGATAATGGCGAACTAAAAAAAAGGCCCGGCTTTTTCGCGGACCGCACCCGTGCCTCACATGAACGGATATGCGGCCTTGAAAAACCGGCAATAAAAATGAAAGCGCTGGTTGATAAGAATCTATGCACCGGCTGCGGGGCCTGCGAGTCTGAATGCCCGGCCGGAGCCATAAAGGTAAGCGAGCTTGCTGAGGTGGATGCAACTCTCTGCACCGGCTGCGGAGCCTGCGTTGAGGCGTGCCCGCTTGAAGCGCTGTCGATGAAGTAAGGAACAATTATTTCAAGGAGGTTGAAAATATGGCTGGAGGAAAGGGCGGAGGTGGCGACGGCAGGGGACAGTGCGGCAGCGGCAAAGGCATGGGACGCGGACAGGGGGCCGGAAAAGGCGCGGGTGGAAATGGATCCGGGGTGACCGGAGAATGCCTGTGTCCCGCCTGCGGCGCAACGGTCGTCCACCAGAGGGGAATCCCCTGTACGCAGGCGACCTGCCCGAAGTGCGGAACCCCCATGCAGAGGAAGTGACCGTATATGGTAATCGCGGTTGCAAGCGGCAAGGGTGGGACCGGAAAAACGACAATTGCGGCGAACCTCGCCTATTTTATCAGGGACGCACAGGTGATCGACTGCGACGTTGAAGAGCCGAATGCCCATCTGTTTTTGAAACCGGAAATTATAAAAAGGGAGACAATGTGCCTCCCCATTCCCGTGGTTGACGAATCGAAATGCACCCACTGCGGGAAGTGCGGCGAAGTCTGCGAATTCAGCGCCATTTTTGTCATAAAAAACAAGGTCATGGTTTTTCCCGAGCTCTGTCACGGTTGCGGGGCCTGCGAATACTTCTGCCCGGAAAAGGCGATCCGGGAAGAAAAACGAGAGATAGGAATCATTGAAAGCGGGACGGCGGGCGGGCTCTCCTTTGTTCATGGCATACTGAATATTGGCGAGCCCATGTCGCCGCCGCTAATCCGCAGGGTAAAGGAGCTCATAGAGCCCGGACGCACCGTCATACTGGACTCGCCGCCTGGAACGTCGTGCCCGGCGGTCGAAACAGTGAAGGGAGCCGATTTCTGCGTACTGGTGACTGAGCCCACCCCTTTCGGTCTCAACGATCTGAATCTGGCCGTAGAAATGGTCAGGAAGATCCGCGTTCCGCTTGGCGTGGTGATAAACTCATGCAACATCGGCGATTCCGGGGTAAACGAATATTGCAAAAATGAAGGAATTCCGGTATTAATGTCTTTCCCCTGGGACCGACGCATAGCTGAACAGTATTCCATGGGCACCCTCATGCTTAAAAACCTCAGGGAATACATTGAACACTATGCTACCCTGTTCGATAAAATAAAGGCGGAGTTATACAGCAAAAATGAAACAGCTCACAGTCATAAGCGGTAAGGGTGGCACAGGAAAAACCAGTATCACTGCGGCGCTCGCGGTGCTGGCTAAGGAGCCGGTTATTGCCGACTGCGATGTCGACGCGGCGGACCTGCATCTCATACTTGCGCCTGAAACAGTTGAAAGCGGTGATTTTTCAGGGGGGAAGGTGGCCCTCATTGATGAGTCTAAATGCACGAAATGTGGCCTCTGCGAGCGGCTATGCCGCTTTGACGCCATACATGAATTTATCGTCGATCCCGTGTCGTGCGAGGGCTGCGCCTTCTGCGCGCATGCCTGCCCGGAGGACGCAATAACCATGGAGCGGACACTTTCGGGCCGTTGGTTCGTATCGAACACCAGGGCGGGGACTATGGCGCACGCCCGGCTCGGTATCGCCGAGGAGAACTCCGGCAAGCTGGTGACCCTGGTGCGCAAGATGGCATCCAATGCCGCCGAGAAGGAAAGACGTTCAACGCTCATAACGGACGGCCCGCCGGGCATCGGCTGTCCGGTCATCGCTTCGATCACCGGCGCGGACCTTCTCCTGGCCGTCACGGAACCCACGCTGTCGGGAATCCATGACCTCAAACGCGTGGTCGACGTTTCAAAACATTTCAACATCCCGGTCGTGGTGTGCATCAACAAGTGCGACATCAACCCGTATAACGCCTCCGAGATCGAAAAATACTGCGTGGAGAATGGGATCGAGGTCGTAGGGAATATTAAGTATAATCCTGAAGTTACCAGGGCCATGATTCAACAAAAGTCCGTGGTGGAGCACGAATGCGGCGATGTTACAGTCGAGGTGAAAAACATGTGGGAACGGATACGGGGCAGACTTGGAACGTAAGAAAGCGATGAACCTGATGGAACGGCTTCATCAGAAACTCAAAGAGGTGAACGATCCCGGCACCAATATGGATGTGATGACCATGAGGCTCGTCCGGAAACTGGAAGCAACCGGCGATGGCGCGGTAACCCTGGAATTCAAGCCCTCGTCGCCGGAGTGTCCACTGGTGGTGCCTCTGGCTTTCAAGATCAGGAAAGCCGTTGAAGAAGTGGAAGGTGTCAGCTGCGTGACGATAATCGTTGTCGATCACTGCATGGCCGATGCGGTCACCACCATGGTAAATGAGAAATGACGATAAAGAATCACCCCTATGAAAAATTTATCGGTATAAAAGTAATCGGTATCGGTATGGCGGTCTTTGTGGTACTAACAGCGGCGCTTTCGATGATTTTATTCAAGGAGCGCGTCAAGGCGTGGTTTTATCTCGACCATATGGAACGGGAGGAGCGCCTGGGCCGCATGGAGACCGAGCGCATGATTGAAGAATTGCATATCGTCCCGGGCATGACCGTGGCGGATATAGGCGCCGGTTCCGGGCTTTTCACAAGAAGAATCGCCCAGCGGGTTACGCCGGGGGGTATTGTATACGCGGTTGACATCAACTCCGTTCTCCTGCGGCATATCGCGAAAACATGCGATCCCGACATTGTACAAACGGTATCGGCCGAGGAAATGGATCCAAAGATACCGGCGCCCGTCGATCTCATATTCATTTGCGATACGCTGCATTATATTCCGGACCCTGCGCGTTACGTGCAAAAAATGAGTTCATATCTCAAACGCGGCGGCAGGATAGCGGTGGTCGACTTTATCACGAACTGGCCTCCCGCCGCAGTCAAATTTACTCCCGGCGAATTGACCGAATGGATGAAACCCGCCGGATTAAAAAAAAGCGAGTACCATGATTTCATAAAAGATGAATTCTTGATGGTTTTTATTAAGGAATGAACGAAAAATATTTAAAATTCAAGCCAATCGGAGTCATCCACAGTGAACATACGGATCCGGCCATGACGCCGATCCAACCGGCCTACGCGCATGGTTGCCGTGGCTATGCGGAGATATTCCCTCAGTACACGGCAGGATTGAAAGACCTTGATGGATTTTCCCATATTTATATTATTTATCATCTTCATCGCGCCGGACCCGCCAGGATGCTGGTAAAACCATTTCTGGACGATGTTGAAAGGGGTGTTTTTTCGACCCGGCATCCGGCGCGACCGAACCCCATTGGTCTGAGTATTGTCGAATTGATAAAAGTCAAAGGGGTGATGCTTCATCTTGACGGTGTTGACATGCTCGACGGTACGCCAATCATCGATATAAAGCCCTATGTAAAAAAATTCGACCGGATGGATCCGACCCGTGACGGCTGGCAGGATTTAATTGACGAAACAAAGGCCCGCAAAAAAGGAACACGCGGTTTAATAAAGGAAAACAATGAATGAACGCATACGATTATTATTCAATGCTCGGCATTACAAAAAGCGCCTCCGAGAATGAAATCAAAAAGGCCTTCCGAAAATTGGCATTAAAATTTCACCCGGACAAAAATCCCGGGGACATTGAGGCGGAGAGCAGATTCAAGGAAATCGCAGCCGCCTATGAAGTGCTCGCTGACCCGTCCAGGAAACAGGCCTATGATTACTCACTCGAGGCAGGAATGCCCTACAATGGGGATTTTTTTTCGCGCCCTGGCAGCATGGGAGCAGCCGCGTGCGGACGGGGATGCTGCGGGAAAAGAGGAAGATTCGGCCGAAGGGCCGCCTTCGGTTTCGCCTGCGCTGTGGAGATGACGGCGGAGGAGGCGTCATCAGGCAAGGAAAAAGAATTCATTCTTAAAGGACCTTCCGGCTTAAGCAAAATATCGGTAGTCATTCCGCCGGGTGTTGAAAACGGCGACGTGCTCCGGGTGAGCCGAGAGGACGGGCTGCCCGATGAAGTCTTTGATCTCCATATAAAAATCGTCAATAGCTGATTCACGGATTGATTGCCATGAAAAATAATAATGAGACGGATACGGTGAGCGATGAAGAACCCTTCCCGGGAAACATGGGACGGATGAATGATCCCGACGGTTCGGCGTTTATCAAAGGACTGTGCGGCGATACGATGGAGATGTATCTCGTTATAAAAAACAACCGTATAACCGAGGTGCTCTACACCACCGATGGGTGCGGTTCTTCAAAAGCATGCGGCTCCGCGGCGGCAAAGCTTGCCGGCGGGAAATCCATCAGGGAGGCATTGCGCATTTCACCTGCAGAAGTGCTGGACGCCCTGGCAAATGAACCGACATTGGAAATCCACTGCGCCATCCTCGCGGTAATGACGCTGCACAAGGCGATAGCGGATTACCTGCTGAGATTTGAAAAAACATAGAGGTCGTATCCCATGGAGACATTGTCATATATATTATTTTTCAGCATCGCCGGCGGCGTCCTTTCCGTTCTTCTCGCCGCGCTGATCCTCTTGTTCCCTTCAAAAATGAGATCACAAATTCTGCCCGCCCTGGTGAGCTATGCGGCCGGAACGCTCCTTGGCGCCGCTTTTTTAGGAATGATTCCCAAAGCCCTCGACGGCGCGTCGCCGGAACACGTTTCCATTGCGGTACTGTCGGGGGTCGTTATTTTTTTTCTTCTCGAGAAACTGGTCATCTGGCGCCACTGCCACAAACAGGATTGCGATGTGCACAATGCCAGCGGCCCCATCATTATAATCGGTGACGCACTGCACAATTTCATCGACGGCGTGGTAATCGCCGGGGCCTTTCTGATTTCCGCTGAAACCGGTCTTGCGGTCTCCATCGCTGTCATCGCCCACGAGATTCCGCAGGAGGTGGGGGATTTCGCCCTGCTGCTCGATTACGGCTATTCCCGCTCAAAGGCGCTGCTCTTAAACGTGCTGTCGAGCCTGACGACCATCGCGGGGGCCTTGATGGCCTTCCTGTCGCTGCAAGTGGCCCGGTCCCTGATACCCTATGTGCTCGCGATATCGGCCGCGAGCTTCATTTACATCGCCCTTGCGGACATCATGCCGGGACTGCAGAAAAAACATTCAACAAAGGAAAACCTGATACAGGTGATGCTCATCGCCCTGGGACTTGCTACCATTCTCGCGTTTCATATTAAAAGCTGATAATACATAATGGAGCTCGATAACGACATGGCATGGCGATACAAGATTATACCGTTGAAAACGCTTTCACGCCTAATCGGTGTGGTATCGCGAGTTCACTTTCCTCCCTGGCTGCTGCGGCGCGCTGTTGACTGGTATTCTTCACGCTATAACGTGAATACCGGGGAGATGATCACACCTACTGAAGGCTTTAGAACATTCAACGAATTTTTCACCCGGCGGCTGAAGGAAGGGTCGAGGGGGATGGATACGGACCGGCGCGCCGTCGTATCGCCCGTCGACGGGCGCATAGACCAGTTCGGGCCTATAGAATCGTCCACGATGATGCAGGCGAAAGGAATCAGGTATCCAGTGCGTGATCTCATTCCGTCCGAAGCGGCCGCGGCGTTCAACAATGGCGATTTCATCACCCTGTATCTTTCGCCGGGAGATTACCACCGCATACATTCCCCGGTTGACGGGACGATTACCGGATATATGCACGTACCCGGCAGGCTGCTGAGCGTCCGCGAATCGGTGGCGCGTAATGTACCCGGCCTTTATACCGGAAACGAGCGGGTCATCACGTTTATACGCTCAAAACGGGGCATGGTCGCGGTCTGCAAGGTCGGGGCTGCCAACGTGGGGGCTATAAGCCTGAGCTTCGACGCCGCGGCATCAAAGAGTTTCTCGCACTCCCTGAAAGAGGTTATATACCCCGCGGCGAAAGAGAAGACCATGCGGCGCGGCGACGAACTGGGTGTATTTAATCTGGGTTCGACCGTAATAATCATATTCGAAAAAGGAATAGTTCGTTTTACAATTAAATCGACGGGCCTTAAGATAAAGATGGGACAACAAATAGCCGTCTGGGAATAATACAAGAGTATTAAAGATGTAAACCATTAACGTGAAAAAAAACGCGTCTTACACGGAAAAACATGGCGTTATAATGAATGAAACATTCACCGCGAAAGAAATAGCGGAAAACCATGACAGGTTCGTCAAGAGGTCAATCCTGTATAAAGAATTCAGGATAGATCAGGAAGGTTTGCGCTCCCGATTGGTCCGGCAACTGGACATCGGAAATCGAACAATTCTCGAGATCGGCACGGGGAATGGATACTTCACAACAATGCTGGCGCGTGATTTCGACACGGTTGTGTCGATCGATACGGACGCGGAGGGACAGCGTATCGCGGAACTCAATGCGGCCTATAACGATACGCTTGATAAGATTACGTTTGTCACTGATGATGCCGGTTCCCTGGCTTTCCCGGATAGCTCTTTCGACGCTGCGGTAACGGCATTTACCTTCCACCATCTTGTGTATCCGTTCAGGGTCATCAGGGAAATGATACGGGTCGCGGGAAGGCAGATCGTCATCTCCGATTTTACATCCCGGGGCTTCGAGGCGATCGCGCGCATACACGCGAATGAAGGCAGGCATCATGACAGGGGAACGGGTGATTTCGGCATTGTGGGAGTTTTTCTCAGGGAACACGGTTTTGACGTATCGATAAAAGAGAATACGTTTCAGACGTTGTACGTCGCCCGGCGCATCGATAAAGAAAAGGAATAATTATTACATGAAGTCAAACCTGGAATGCGTGCCGTGCCTGATGAGACAGGCCATAGAATCTACGAACATGACCATGAAAAACATTCCGGGGAATTGAATCTGGAACAGCTAACAACGCTTGTCCCATATCTTAAAAAGCATAACCTGGATCATATCGAGGATTTAAAGAAATGGCAATTGCAGACAATTGAAGCCGGTTTTGATGATATTGCAGACGAGCTGAGGGAAATCATCGAGCTTTCAAAAAAAATTGACTACCATTTCACAACCGCACTTGACATAATAAAGAGACTCGGATAATAATGCCGCCCTGCTAGATTATCCCGGACGGAAGAACTGCATGGAGCAAATCCGGCAGCCGCCGGATTTACACCCGGTGAAAGAAGATCACGATATGCTTTTTCTGTATAAATAATCAGCAATCGCCTTCAACAGCGTCATGGTCGCCAGTATTGAGCAGTGTATATGGTCCTCCGTGAGGTACGCGATTTCCTTTCTGACCATGGCGGGAGAAATGGCCATGGCCTTGTCGATGTGTTTCCCGGCGACCAGTCTCGCCGCCGTCTCTCCGCAGATGCCGGTATGCCCGCACCCATCGGTGTAGAACCGTATATCTTTGATAACATCATTCTGAAAAACGAGGTGAAATTCCATCTCGTCGCTGCAGACTCCTTTTATGACGGCGCAGCTATCCGGATCGTTCAATCGTCCAAAGTGTCTGAATTCCGATATTTCCATAGAACACCTGTAATAATTGATTGAAATTTTCGTCTGATTTCTTACCCTATAATAAAACAGTCGGTTTGATACTGTTTGGCAAGATCTACGTAAAGCTGTTTTGCCCAGGTCCATTCCGTCTTGTTCTGCTCTTTCAGATCGCCGAGTTCCCGTGACGGCACACCCGCGTAAATTTTACCGGGAGGGATTATCTGCTTCCTGGTAACCAGGGCCTGTTCGGCAACAAGCGACCATTCGCCCACTTCGGAGAAATCGCTTATGGTGGCCCTCATTCCGATAGTGGCGTAATCCTTTATGGTGGCGTTATGGATCATGGCGCCGTGACCCACGGTGACCCGCGTGCCGAACTCGGTCTTGCTCAGGGGCCGCGCGTGGACGATGACGCCTTCCTCTATGGCGGTCTCGTCGCCGATAATGATGGTGCCGTAGTCGCCACGGAGAATCGCGCCCCAGCCGATATAGCAATTCTTTCCGATACGGACATCGCCGATGATTTCCGCCGAGGGAGCAATCCAGGCTCCTTCGCTGATAACTGGTTTACGGTCTTTAATCTGATAGATTGGCATATTGTTTATTCCTTTTTATGTAAGGCAGCTCGATGTCTTGCATGATTTTAATCGTTGCGATAATTATGTTTTGTCCCGGGCTTTTTGAATCAGGTCGATAATTGTAGAAATTTTCTGCGGCGGTTGAGCAAAAATCAACTGCTGTTCGGATTCCGAGTAATTTTTTGCGATGAATAGTCCAATATCCATCTGCTCAAACCAGCAATCCTGAATTTTCCTGCAGGGTATTCCTTCGTTTACGGTTCGGCAATACTGGAACGGCACATAATGTCCCAGGGTACGGCAGTATCCGATCTTATTATCGAATTGTTCATTCATGATTCAGCGGTACCGGTTTTTTTTCAGATATAAGGAAAGCGGAAAAAAAATTCAGTAAGAAAAAAAAGAATTCAAAAAATATGTTGTTGTTTTTCATGGCAGTCTCGCATGTGTCATTGTCAAACGGCCCCCGGCAAAACCGGGGGCCGTTTCATTTTAAATGTCGTTAGAAATAAAGAGCGTGCGCGATCAGCCTTTATTTGCAAACGTCATAATCCTTTTTGCATTTTTCCCTTTCCGCTTTTATCGCGGCGTTACGGGCGTCCCTGTCCATTCCCTTGTATTTCGGGTTCCTTGTTTTATTGGCCTCGTCCATGCACTTGTCAAATACAGGCCTGCATTTTTTTGATGCGTTCGGTTTCAGGCGACGAGCTGAGGTTCATCCCTATAAACACGAAGAGCATGAGAGATCCCATGATGATGCTGTTTTTTTTCATTGAGAAAGTC
>JALOTL010000024.1 GCA_025457915.1 Spirochaetota bacterium
TCCCTGAATCTTTCCCCGATGGAAAACTCGCGGCTCAATCTCTCAATCAGCCTGAGCATCAGGAGGTATGCATAGTTCACCCAGATGGTGTATCCACGCTCAATGGCCGATTCGTGTATCGATGTCGTGGAATAAAAAAGATGCAGCTCGTTCCTGTAATAATTCCTCCTCGCGAATTCGGAGGCCCTTGATATGGCATCCAGGTACCTGTCAAGGGACGGGATCTCCCTGTTCCTTTTTTTTGCCGCAAGCAGGTATCTCGACAGGATGATGACCCCGTGGGCCACGTTGTCCTCCTGCCTGTAGATTCCCTTGTCGGAGAGGTCGATGCCGTAACGCTGCCCCCAGTAACCGTCCTTCCTCTGGCATTTCAGTATGAACCTTGATATTTCCTGGAGATGCCTGAAGGCCGTCTCCCCTGCGTTCAAATTGCTTATCGAAAGCCTGTAAAGAAACCTGGACGCGCATGCGCTGTCCCTGGGATAAACGTACGGATACCTCGACCCGAGCATCGTGGCAAGGAGCGCGCTGCCGTGTTCGGTGTCAACCATGCACTGGGACAATATGTCGAGGTGCCTGTTGACGTCCCTGTTCAGCTCAAGCACCCTTCTTGTCGCAACGGCGATCTCCGGATTCCTCAGAGCGTCTGCCTGCTGGCCGGTCCTGTCACGCACAACCACGACAAGCTCTGCCATCATGTCTTTGTCACGCTCGACTATGGAAATGAAGTTCTCACTGGATATTTTTACAAGTTCGGTCTGGGACAGGGTCATCACTGTTGCGTTTCTTCGCTCATCCGTCATCAGGGACATCTCGCCGAAAAACTGCCCGTCGGTAAGTATCGCGATGAGTTTTTCCTCGTTTTCATGATGCCTGAACACCTTTACCTCCCCCTCCCTGATAAGGTAGAAGGAGTCTCCGGGATCGCCCTCGTTAAAAATTATCCTGTCCTCGGGAAGACTAAGAAGCTCGGCCCTGGAAAGGACTTCCTGAAAGAGGTCCGGATTGAGTTTTGTAAAAATCGGCACGCTCCTGAGGTCGCTTTTAAGCTTCCTGTCTATATACAGCCTGTTCATGATGGTCATGATTTTAGAGGACCGCTTGATGAGAGGCTTGAGTATTTCCGCGCCCAGGGATACCGTCGTGGTTTTTTCGCGCGCGATTACCGTGTTCTCCCTTGGTTCGGATGAAAACACGATCTCTTCCCCGAAAAAATCACCTGGGCCGAGGCTGAACAGCTCGTACTTGGGATTGTCCGGCGTGGGGATGACAGCGGTGACCTTTCCGGACAGCAGGACATGGAATTTTTCATCATACTTTCCATGCCTGCAGATTATATCGCCGGTGTTGAACTCGCTGATGCTCACGGATCCGGATATCTCATCAAGAAGCGCGGCATCGACATCTGAAAAAAAATCTATTCCCTTCAGGAGCGATGACGGCAACAGGTCCCTGAGCGACGGAAAATTCCTGAGCCTCCCGGTGAGATCAAGTATGTTATTTGCTTCGTTTGAAATCATATCGTCTATTTAATTAAGCCCCGGAAAAAAAATCAAGAGGCAACAATCATAATGGTTTCCTTCAGCACCTGATAGGACCTGTTAAGACTTTTCATCATCGATTCGTCGCCACCCATCATGTCCGGATGATATTTCTGCGCCAGTTCCCTATATCTGGTCTTTACCGATCTCCAGTCCGGTTTTGACAGACCGAAAAAAGCGAGGGCTGAATCGACCTCCCCCCTTTTCAAGGCATAAATGACGACGCCCCTCATCAATTTTTTCAGGACGGGGCTCTTCCCGTATTCAATGTTCTCCGTGTTGAGATAAAAATCGAGGAGCGGATCGAATATCACACCGGCGATTTCGCCGGTATGCTTTTTCAAATGGTAGGCGCAAAAACCGGAATCATCGCTGGAAGAACCGCAATAATTTCCATCCTCCGGATGATAATGCCTGCAGGAACCGGATTCCGGGACCTTTATGAGCCGGATCCTCATCGGATCAAGATGAAGGTAATATCCGGATTCACCGGAAATGCTTTTCAACAGATACAGGTGATGGTAAAGGGAGAAATGGAGGCGAAATAGACCGTCCTGATTCCCGGGAAGCCTTGTAATCCCGGCAATCTCCTTCAAAAGGTCGAATTCCATCACGGGTGCTTTTTTTAGGTCAAGGCATCTGAAAAGACTGTCCGTATTGAAATCGAAAATTCTTTCTGTATTTGTTCCACTGGACATATCAGTTTAAAGAATAATCATTAAAACACATGATGTCAAACAATATTTATCCGGCCCTGATTAAGGCGTCTGCTGCAGGCATATTTATCATTCATTTATAACGCATGATTTCACTTCCAGAACCTTGCCGGTAACGTGCAAATATAAGCCGCCCTGCAGGAAATGGATTTTATTAATCAAAAAATAAAAAATAATTGAAAAAATACATACGAATAACAGATTTATTAGTCCTGATGAATTCAGGTCCATGGAGCATATAAAACCTGACGGATGCTTTTTATCCCTGATAGATCAGCGATCAATTATCGGATACATCATCTGCAGGGGATTTATAAAAAACATACAATGACTGGATTTTTATTATTATCAGTGCTGGTATTCTGCATCGTGGCATCAGGACTTCTCGAATACTACCTGCATAAAAAAAACCTGGATTCAATTCCGATCAGGATACACGTCAACGGCACCCGCGGAAAATCATCGGTGACAAGGCTTATTGCCGCCGGGCTCAGGGAGGGCGGAATTAAAACCTTCGCAAAAACCACCGGCACTCTCCCTAAAATGATCATCAGCGACGGCACGGAATACCCGGTTTTCCGCCGGGGAAGGCCGAACATCATCGAACAGCTCAGGATCGTATCTTTTGCAGCCAGCAACAATGCCAGGGCGCTCGTCATAGAATGCATGGCCCTTCAGCCCTTTCTTCAGACCCTGTGCGAATTGAAAATCATCAAATCCACGCACGGCGTGATAACCAACGTAAGGGAAGACCATCTTGATGTCATGGGCCCCGCGGAGAAGGATGTGGCACTCGCACTACTGGGAACGGCGCCAGTCAAATCCAGGCTTTATACCTGTGAAACCGATTACAGGGATGAATTTAATAAGGTCTGCACCGAAAGGGACACGGAGCTTATAACAGTGGAAAAAAAGGATATCCAGGATATTCCGGACTCTGTGGCCGAAGAATTCCAGTACTTCGAACACAAGGAAAACATCGCCCTCGCACTTAAGGTTTGCGAATCAATCGGCGTAAGAAGGGATACAGCTCTTTCCGGCATGAAAAAGGCCGCGCCGGACGTCGGGGCCATGAGCGATTTCAAGCTTAATTTTTTCGGCAGGGAAATATTCTTCATCAACGGGTTCGCAGCAAATGACCCCGAATCCACTGAGACTATATGGAGGATCGCCATAAACCGGCATAAAAATGTGGAATCCAGGATTCTTGTCATCAACAGCAGGATCGACAGGCCGGACAGGTCCCGGCAGTTCGGGGAATCGATTGTCAAATGGCCGCTGGCCGACAAATACATACTGATCGGGAGCGGGTCATATTTTCTGATAAAATACGCGATAAAATCCGGTATGGACCCCAGGCACTTCATAAACGCCGAGGACCTGGTCACAGAATCGGTTTTTGAAGAAATACTCAATTATTGCAAAAAAGCTACGCTGGTTATGGGTATCGGCAACATAGCCGGACCGGGACTTGAACTGATAAAATACTTCAGCAACAGATCGCAGATCATGCAGCAGCGATAAGGAGAAGCCATGGACAACATTCTCACACTCTCGATCGGACTCGGACTCGTGGTCAGCCTGCTCTTCTCGGAAATACTGGGCATAGCGGCAGGCGGCATGGTCGTCCCGGGATATATCGCGCTGTTCATAAACCATCCTGCGACGATAGCCATCACGATGATCATCAGCCTGGTCACATACTTCATAGTTCACTCATTGAGTTCCATCATAATAATATACGGCAAGAGGAGGACCGTCCTCATGATACTCGTGGGGTTCATGCTCGGATGGCTCGTCAAGTCTGTGGACTCAATCAGCCTGGGGGGAAATTCAATAGAGCTTACGGTAGTGGGCTACATCATCCCGGGACTGATAGCCATATGGATGGACAGGCAGGGCATACTCGAAACTATAACCGCTCTCATTACATCCTCGATTATCGTAAGGCTGATTCTCATTCTGATCGTCGGAAGGGAGTATGCATTATGAAAAAACTCCTGTGGAAACCAAGCCGGATAACCTGGCAGATCAACCTCCTTATCGCCATAATCGCCATCATTGGCGTCGTGGTGATAGAAATCTTCAAGGTCAACATAAAACAGCCTTATTACACCCAGAAACTCAGGGCGGCAAAAATCATGAGGACCGGGATGGCCATAGTCAGAAAACACAGGGTCGACAATTTCGGACCGATAAATAAAAAAATAGACACCCCCAATTCAGGATTGATCGGCGTTCTTTCCTCGCCGATAACCAGCTCCACGATCGAGCTCGACGCAAAACTGACCACGATCAATCCCAACTGGGCGGCCGTCGTCGTAGATATGCTGAAAAACGCGAAGGTGAAGGACGGCAGCACCGTTGCCGTATCATTCACCGGATCGTTTCCGGCGATCAACCTGGCTGTCCTTTCCGCGGCCAGGGCGATGAACCTCAGACTGATAATCATAACAAGCGTATCCTCTTCCACCTGGGGCGCGAACCTGCCGAACTTCACATGGCTGGACATGGAAAGCCTCCTTGTGAAAAAGGGCCTGTTCAATTACAGGACCGTTGCGGCCTCGCTGGGCGGCGTTAAGGACAACGCGTACGGAATGTCCGATGACGGCAGGAGAATGCTTCGCGCGGCCATCGCAAGAAACGGGATACCCATGCTCGAATTCGAGGACGTCAAGGACAACATCAACGCGAGAACGGAGCTTTACGTTGAGAAATCAGGTGACGTACCTATATCGGCGTACATAAACGTTGGCGGCGGTACAATTTCGACAGGCACATACATTGGTAAAAGAAGGTTCAAGCCCGGATTGAACATCAAGCCGTCACACATGGCGCTCAAGATCGACAGCGTCATGAGCAGATATGCGCGCGAGGGCATACCCGTGATGAACATGAATTACATGAGCACAATAGCTAAAGAATACGATCTCCCCACCGAGATAAAAAAAATGCCGAAGATAGGGGCCGGTAATCTCTACAACAGGCTCGAGTACAACAGGCTCCTTGTGCTCGGCACGCTTGCCGTTCTGCTCCTTTCAATTTATTTTTTTATAGGATTGGGTATCGGATACAGGATATTTTCATTAACCAAAAAAGAGGAGAGGAGGCCGCCGGAACACATGGTCTGATTCCGAACGGCAGGTTCCGTTTATTTTCTCCTGTTTATCGGCATGTACTTTTTTTCCTCAACTGTCGCGTGTATGTAGGCCGGCCTTATTATTTTCCCCTGTACTATCTGCTCCAGCCTGTGGGCAGACCATCCCACGACCCTGGACATGGCGAATATGGGAGTATAGAGCTCCTTGGGTATGCCCATAAGCTGATAGACGAAGCCGGAATAAAAATCCACGTTCGCGCTTATGGATTTCCCCTTGCGTCCCGAAAGAAGCCCGGTCGCGATCCTTTCCACCATGTCGTATAAAAGAAATTCATCATAGGCTCCCTTCATTTTCGCAAGCTTTTCAGCGTGTTTCTTCAGTATTACGGCTCTTGGATCTGAAATGGTATATACAGCGTGTCCGAACCCGAATATCTTTCCTGACCTGTCAAAACCCTTCCTGGCCATGAGGCTTTCGAGGTAAGCCTTGACCTTCTTTTCATTTTGCCAGTCCTTCACGTTTTTCATCAGGTCCTTCATCATCATCTTTACCGTTTCGTTTGCGCCCCCGTGCAGATGCCCGCTCAAAGAAGCGATGCCGGCCGCTATAGACATGTAAGTGTTCGCCCCGCTGGAGGAAACCGTCCTGACGGTGAAGGTTGAATTGTTCCCGCCGCCGTGGTCCGCATGCAGGATCAGCGCGATATCAAAAAGAAGCGCCTCATACCTGTCCGGCTTTTCGCCCTTCAGCATGTAAAGAAAATTCTCCGCCGTGCTCAATTCCGGGTCGGGACGTACTATTTTAAGGTCATTGCCCTTTCCGAACCTCGAGACGTTATAATTGTAGGCGACTATCGTCGGAAATTTGGCGATCAGGTTGAGACACTGCCTGAGAACATCATTCGTATCTGTTGAATCGGCGGTGGGATCGCATCTTGACATGTGGGATATTACGCTGTGAAGGGCGTACATCTGGTTGTCGTTCTGCACCTCGTCCATGATGATGCTTCTTTCGGATTTGGAAAGCGCCCGTCTCTTTGAAAGGTCCCTGACGAACTTCTTCAGATCATGCTGGTTCGGAAGCTCGCCCGTCATCAGAAGATACACGATTTCGTCGAAACAAAACTTCTGTTCGGCTGCGACCTCTTCCACGATTTTAATGACATCATACCCGCAGTAAAACAGCCTCCCTGGTATCGGCCTGATCGAAAATTTCTTTTTTTCATCGTCATCGAAGACTTTTTCATAGCCGACGACATTCCCTTTCGTGGTTATGCCCACGACCACTCCGGTTCCGTCGGGGTTCCTGAGTCCGAGCTTGACGTTCTTCTCCCTGATAAGATCAGGAGTAAGCATATCGTTGATGAGCGTGAGTTTTTCGATTTTTTTCTGCATGTTTTCCATATGCCCTTCTAATCGATCATTTTTTGAAAAAAGGACGCAAGATCCACGGCCAGAAAATCAATTCGACGAAAGAAGGCAAACAAAATTTAGCGGAAAGGCAAAAAAAGATGGCAAGAATAGGGCCCCGGCTGACCGGGTTCAATCCCTGTTGGTCTTTCTTCCTATTCTGGACTCTGCCGCATGGAGTATGGAGCCGAGCATGCCGGAATACGACTTGCTTTTAATCTTGGCCATCTTGGCCAGATGGCCGTCCCAGCACCATCCGGGATTGGGATTGACTTCGAGAAGTTTGGGATTGCCAAGGGCATCGAGTCTCCAGTCAAATCTGCTGTAATCCTTGCATTCGAGCCTCTCAAAAAGCTTCAGGCAGCATTCCACTATGAACTTTTCTGTTTCCTCGGGCAGCTGCGCCGGGACGGATGTGATCTTCCAGTATGGCGAATCCGGTATCCATTTGGCCTCATACGCGCAAATCCTGGGGAGCTCCGGCGGAAGGTTGGAATAATCCTCCTCTATGATAGGAAGCACCTCGTAGGAATCCGGAGGGTTGCCGATGATTCCGATGCTCAGGTCCTTGCCGGTCAGGAATTCCTCAACAAGAATAGGTTTTTCATAGCCGGAATTTTCCCTTATCTCAGCTATGGCATTTACGAGATCCTCTATCCCGTGCGCGACGCTCCTCTGCGTTATCCCGAAGCTTGAATCGCCGAGGTTGGGCTTTACGATTACCGGGAACCTGAAGGACATCTCATAAATGGAATCCTCCGGTTTTATGAAAAAACCATCCGGGACGGGTATCTCCATTTCCTTGGCTATGCCTCGTACGAGGGATTTGTCGTAACAGAATGCCAGGCATTGCGGTCCGGAACCGGTATATTCAATTTCCAGAATTTCAAGAACCGAGGGAATATGAAGCTCCTTTCTCGCATCATTGTTGTATCCCTCATCGCAGAGATTGAATACAAAATCAATTCTCGGTTTGAGCTTTTCCAGGTCATGGATGATGGTATCGTGGTTGCATAAAAAACTGAAATTATGGGATTCGACTTCCCTCAACGCGTTTTTAAGCTGGTCTATCGTATAGAAATCATCGTCGTCAAAAACGCTCTGGGGCTTCAACGGATCAAGCTTAGACGGATCGCCCAGCAGGACTACTATGTTCTTGATGTCCTCCTTCTTCTTTTTTACGGGCGTCCATTCCTTCCTGACAGAGGCAGTCATAATGATCCTCTTTTCCATCATGCCGAGATCCTGGTTCCTCTGCGACCCGGTATTTATCTCTCCATGAAAAGCTATGGTGCTGAATCCTGCGGTGTTCATTATTTCTTCAATGCTTTCCCTGGTATAAAGCCTTTCGGCGTAGAACTGGTCGGCAATAACGCCCCTCTCGACGTTGGTTATGACCTCCCTCGAAATCAGCCTCTGCCTGTCCAGCGACAGGGACCTTTCCCTGCAGACGAAATGGCTCTTGTCGATCCATTCCCAGGACCTGGGCTGGAACTGCGCCCTGAGATAATCCCCGTCAGCCACGTCGATCAGAAGCCTGCCCCAGGGCTTCATGACCCTGAAGACCTCACGTAAAACCCTGAGGTCGTCCTGTATCGTTTCGAAATATCCGAAACTGTTCCCGAGTATCATTATTACATCGAACGTATCGTTTGGATATGGAAGATTTCTGGCCTCGCCCTCCCGGAATCTGACCGTGAGGTTCTCCTTCTTGGCCTGGGACTTCGCCTTCTGTATCAGGTATCTTGAACGGTCCAATCCCTCAACGGAATGAAATCCTCTTCGCGCAAGCTCGAGGGAGTGCCTCCCCTGCCCGCAAGACAGATCGAGTATCTTCATTTCCGGGAGCAGGTTCGCAATTTTTAAAAAAAGATCGATCTCGCCGGTAGTAATAATATGATCATCAACTACATCCGCGTCCGTTTTCAGGTATGTCGAATTGAAGATTTTACTCCACCAGTCGGGCTGGACGTGTTCTTCCAGGTTGGAAACAGGCCCCAGGGATCTGCAGGGGTCACCGGCAACCCGCGCCTTTCCCGATAACTTGTTTTTCGATGTGGTCGCCATATCTAGATTCCTCCTGAAAAGCCTACTCGTTTTTATGTCGCATCAGCTGCTATTAATACAAATACGGATTAATTTCAAATTATTTTTATCTAAATATTAAAATAATTTCAAAAAACATCTTTTTTTTCAATTCTTAATTTTCGGAAGTGCCAGTTGTTTCCGGAAGGCATTTAGTCAAAACAGATGTAATATTGTATTAAACATTTAATAAGTTTCATATCAGATCATCGACGTAATCCCGGAGCTTCACGAAGCTGAATCCCTTTTCTTTCAAAAATTTAACCGCCCTCGCGAGGGCGATCCCTGTATTTTTTTCCGGGTGATTCATGTGCAGGAGAATTATCGAGCCGCTGCGGGAATTTCTGATGATATTTTCGAAAACCCTGTCTTCATGCAGGCTCAAGTCGCTGTCATTGGGAGTACCGGTAAAATTTACCGGCGTTTCCCCGAGATCGTATACCAGCCTCACCCCGATATCATCGTAATGAGCTCCGGCGGATCTGTAAAATGCCGGACTCTTCCCGGTTATGTCGCGGATCTTCCTGGCATTCAGCTCTACCTCGTCAACTGCCTCGCTGACGCTTCTGGTTCCCGTCATGTTGTAAATTTCAAAGCCCCTGACTGAAAGCGGCCTGTGCTCGAGACCGTGATTCGCGATATCAAAAAGGCCTGAAGAGGACAGGATCAAAAAAGCATCATGGTTGAGATCTATCCAGTTTCCGGAAACGAAGAGCGTGGCCGGTATGCCCTCTTTTTTAAGATAATTGATTATCTTCCAGTCAAGCCTCTTGCCCGCAGTCCCGCCGCAGCCGTCAAACGTAAGTGCGATGATCTTTTTATCGGTCCTGATCCTGGTTTTTACTCCTGCCGGCCATAATGAAAAAATAACCGGCTTTTGCCAGGAATACCTGGAAATAATATTATTTTTGAAATCGACATAATCCGCTGATTTATATTTCTCATTTACATCCGGATAAGGACATGTTTTCAGCGAAAATATAAAAACTACCATGAGCATTATAATGCATTTTATGATGATTTTCATGTTCATTGATAAAATGAATATTAATAAATTATATGAATTTCTTTAATAATATTACTGCTTGAAGAATCATTGATCCTTTTTTAAATCCCTGTTTTTATATGGCGCCCGGAAAAAATCTGTACATCAAAAGCTATATTATCGTGATCCCGGGACCTTTATATTTTTTTACTTCCCCAATTATAGCGGATGACTTCAAGCCCGAAACCCTCAGTTCATCAAGCAGACGTTCCGAATCTTTTTTATCAACGGCAATAAGCAGTCCCCCCGAGGTTTGCGGATCGTGGAATATATCGACAAGGGCCGTATCCACGGGATCTTCAACCCTGCAGATCCCGCGCGAAAATTCCCTGTTCCTGTGGAGACCGGCGGGCATCATTCCGGAACAGGCAAAATCGAGCGCACCGGCAAAAACTGACACTCTTTTCGAATCCACTACCACTTCCAGACCGGATTGTCCGATCATTTCCCGGAGATGCCCCACAAGACCGAATCCGGTCACATCAGTGCAGGCGTGCACATCGTATCCGAGCATAATTTCCGAGGCCTGCCTGTTTAGTGAAACCATCGATTCAATCATTGGATCCAGGATCCTGCCGTCAAGCGGTTCCGCCTTGTTGGCAGTTGCCAGTATTCCGGTTCCGACAGCCTTGGTCAGAATTATCCCGTCTCCATCCCTCATGCCGATATTTCTCAAGATCCTTGCAGGATCAGCCATGCCAGTCACGGAGAGTCCGTATTTTAGCTCATTGTCCTGGACGCTGTGCCCTCCCAGTAGCTGGACCCCTGCCTCTTTCATCCTGTCCAGTCCGCCCTTAAGTATTTCTTCGAGGACCTCCAGTGGAAATTTTCCGCAGGGAAAGCAAACGATGTTCATCGCCGTAATTGGCTTTCCGCCCATCGCGTAAACGTCGGAAAGGCTGTTGGCGGCCGCTATCCTGCCGAATGTGAAGGGATCGTCGACAACAGGAGTGATGAAATCAACCGTCTGGACCAGCGCTCTTTTTGCGTCCAACCTGTAAACACCGGCGTCATCGGATGTTTCAGGACCCACGATTACATTTTCATCCCTCGGGATTGAAATGCTGCTCATAACCCTATCAAGGTCGCCCGGACCCATCTTTGCAGCTCAACCGGCGCCTGTTACTGTTTCCGTCAGCCTTAACGGTTTATTTATTCCGCAATTTTCGCACATAATCATTTCCCTTCAGTTATTTCTATCAACGCGTCAACCGCCGTGTCAACTTCTTTGTCAGTATTAAAAATCCCGAACCCGAATCTCAGTGTGCCAATGGGATAGGTACCTATCGTCCTGTGGACCAGCGGAGCACAGTGAAGTCCCGGCCTGCACATTATGGAAAAATTATCGGAGAGGACCTGGGAAATCCATGCCGGGTCTTTTTCTTTTATATTGAAGGCGACAATTCCGCAGTTGTTCATTTTTTTTGAAAAACATTGAAACCCTTTGATTTTGTTCTCAGCCGAGGAAATAAAATATTCCGCCAGAAGACGCCTGTGTTCATAAACAGCCTGGGGGCCGCCAGCGTATTCCTCGATAAATCTCACGCCCTCGTTAAGCCCTATTATTCCCGCCGCATTCAATGTGCCGCTTTCAAAGCGGTCCGGCAGGAAATCCGGCTGTTCGGTACTTTCAGAACCGCTTCCGGTTCCGCCGAACCTGAGCGGCCTGATCCTTTTATAATCAAAGGACCTTGATATCAGGAGTCCGCCTGTTCCGGCGGGACCGTAAAGGGATTTGTGGCCTGTGAAAGCGAAAAGATCTATCCCGAGTTCATCCATATCTACCGGTACAGATCCGGCTGATTGCGCGCCGTCCACTAAAAACGCAATCCCTGCCTTTTTGCAGATTTTCCCGATTTCCTTCAGATCCTGAACGATCCCGGTCACGTTCGAAGCGTGATTTACGATTACCAGTTTCGTGCTCCCATTAATTTTAACGGCGATATCGTCCGGATCGATAATCCCGTCTCCCGAGGCCGCTGCCGAACCAAGGGAAATTAGACCCATTTTTTCCAGCTCCCTCAGGGGCCTGATCACGCTGTTGTGCTCGAGTGAAGTAGTAACAACATGCCCCCCTTTGTGCATCAGACCCATTATCGCAAGATTGAGGGCATCGGTCGCATTCATGCAGAATATGACCCTTAGGGGATCGCCCAGTCCGAAAAAATCCGAAATCCTCCCCCTTGATTCAAACACCATCCTCGCCGAAGCAGCGGAAAGCGCGTGGCCCGACCTGCCTGGATTTCCGCCGTCATTCCTCATGAATTTCTCGATGGATGATATCACAGGTTCAGGTTTAGGGTAGGATGTTGCCGGATTGTCGAAATATATTAATTCCATAAAAAATTTACCCGTTGCAAATAAACAGTGCGGTCCCGTATAAAAATTTGCTTCCGCATGAAGCAGCCGAAAAACAGATTCTTTTAAAAATAACAAGTATATTCATGATTATCCGGACTGCAACAATAAAAAAACAAACAGGGCTGCCCTCCGATGGAAAGCAGCCCTGGTATTTTCGTAGAAATGTTTTTTTTCAGCAGACTCTGAATTTGGATATCTCCCGCCCGCCCTCTACTATATGAACCGCGCAGGCTATGCACGGGTCAAAGGACCTTACCACCCTGGCGGCCTCTATGGGATTGTTTACATCGGAAATCGGCGTGCCGATAAGCGCCTGCTCCACGGGACCCCTTGTTCCGTTATCGTCCCTGGGTCCGCAGAACCAGGTGGTGGGAACGACGCACTGGTAATTCTCAATCTTCTTGTTCTTTACTACTATCCAGTGGCCGAGCGCGCCCCTCGAAGCCTCGACAAGCCCCTGTCCTTCGCCGCTGTCCGGTATTTCATATTCGTTCCTCGGTTTCCCGCCGACCTCGAGCTGATCGAGCCATTCCTTCGCGTTCTTGCAGATAAGTTTGGCTTCGATTGCTCTCGAAGCATGCCTGCCCAGTACTGAAAATACAGCAGACAGGTCCGCCTTGAAAATTTTGAGGAGATCGTCCACTTCTTTCTTTACGTCGGCGTTGTTTGAGAGATAGCTGATGACGACCCTGGCCAGCGGACCCACTTCCATGCCCAGACCGTTGTACCTCGGGGCCTTCAGCCAGGTATAGGCTCCGCCCTTATGAGGATCCGGATTGGTTTCACCCTTGTACGGATGCAGGTTCGACCCGGAATTGTATCTCGCGTATTTCACCTGTTCCTTGATCAGATCGGTATCCAGTTTATCAAGCTTGCCGTTTGCGTAAACTCCACGCTGCATCATGAATTTTTTATCTTCATTGTCCTGGTCGAACAGGCCATAGGACATGAAATTGTTGAATTTGCCTATCTTGAAGTAATCCGGGAATGTTTTCGCGACGGCAATGACATGATTGACATAGGTGTTGTTTATGAACTTCTCGACTTCTTTAAGAAGGCTCCTGTATTCCCTTATCCTGTCGCTGGTCGGAACCTGGGTGACGCCGCCCGGAACAAGCCCGATCAGGTGGGGCACTCTTCCGCCGAAGAGGGCGACCATCTTGTGGGCCTTGGCCCTGATCTCAAGGGCCTTGACATAACCCGCAATGGCATCAATATTGGTGTCGACGTCCTTAATATAGAAATTACCCTCATACCTGGGCAGGAAAGGCGCAACGGCAGTCAATGCGTCAGGCCTGTTTTTCTTCGCCTCAATCTCGCCCTGGGCCCATTCCTTGAGCCTGTTTATTCCGGAATCTCCGCCTTTATACTTCAAAAGGGCCGTTATATCGACGAAGTCAAGCGCCGCAAGGTGATAAAAGTGTATCAGGTGCGAATGAAGATAGTTTGCAGCCAGAACAAGGTTCCTCAGGATCCTTCCGTTATTATTGGGCTTGATCCCGAATGCGCCGTCAAGGCTTTTGCTGGATGCTATGCCGTGTGATACCGGGCATACGCCGCATATCCTCTGTGTTATCTGGTTCGCGTCTACGGGGTTTCTTCCCTTGAGAATGGATTCGTAACCCCTGAACATGTCCCCTATGCTCCATGCATCCACCACCTTTCCATTCTGGACCTCGAGTTCAATTGAAAGGTGTCCTTCAATCCTGGTGATGGGATCTATTAATACCTTAGCCATTTATAATACCTCCATTCCTGAGATTAAGAACAGCCTCGCGTACGGCGGGATGCTCGATTTTTTCTATTTCTTCAAGCTTCGCTTCCAGGTGTTTGTAAATGCCCCTCTTGCCGTAATCAGGGAAAACGCTTTCGGTGCAGCCTATGCACCCGCCACCGCATTCGGTACAGGAGTTCATTCCGCCGACCCATTTCCTGTTGGGAATATCGCAGCCGGAATCCATTCCAAGGCAGCCCAGGTTGTAAAGGCAGCCCTTATCGCCCCAGTGTTTGGCGAATACGCCTCGCTTGTATTCGCTCAGGTGTTCGCACTGGTCATGGACGGTCTTTCCATAATACATCTTGGGCCTTCTGAATTCGTCAAGCGCAGGCACCTCTTTCTTTAAAAGTACATGAAGCAATGTCCCCACCATCCAGTCAGGATGAGGAGGACATCCAGGTACGTTTATGAGCTTGTTCTTGATTTCCGGCAATACCTCCACTGTCGGCTTGGCGCCTGTAGGATTATCGCCGTTCGCCCTCAGCTTCCCGGCCGGTATTCCGCCGAACGCTGAGCAGGTTCCGATATTTACAACATAAAGCGCGTTTTTGGCAAGGCTTTCAAACCATTCCCTCGCGCCAACCGCTTTTCCGTTTATTTTGCCTATTGTGCAGTATTCGTCCGATTTGGTCGGGATTGAGCCTTCCACAAGAAGGACGAAATCCTTTCTCTTTTTATCCACGGCCTCTTTCAGGACCTTTATAGCGACATCGCCCTGTCCGCCCATCAGTGTCTGATGGAAATTGAGACTGATATACTCCGTGATAACAGCTACAATCCCCGGATCAAGATAGTTTAACAAAGAAACCGAACAACCGGAACATGACTGTGCCTGAATCCAGATCACAGGAGTTCTCCCCGCCGCTTTTTCCAACGCCTTTTTACAACCCTGGAACATGACGCTGGGGAACGTCAGGGCTGCAGCAGTTCCTCCCATGATTTTCAGGAACTCGCGTCTATTCAATGCCATACCATCCTCCTTTTTTATTGACTTACTGCTTTCAAAATCTGTTCTATGGCTTTTGGAATCGATTCCATCACCGCAGAGCTTAATCCTATATCCAGAGTAGTGATGTCCTGCGGCACGATTCCGATGATCTCCACTTCCGGTGCTTCACCCATGATCCGGAGAGTGTCGATTATCTTTTTAATCCCGAACTCGTGAAGCGAGAACACCTTTCTGTCATCTGCCAGGCTTTCCGGCCTGAACCTGTAAATGCTGCCGGGCGCGTCGTCCACTTTCAGGGCATCTACGATTACTATTTTACTTCTGCCCTGCATCAGTGGTATCAGATCGAATCCGGCCGTACCCCCGTCTATTATCTCAACATCATCGGGAATATCGATCCCTGATTCCTGGATCCTGTTAACCACGTGGACCCCGATTCCGTCGTCGTAGTGAAGTATGTTTCCGACCCCGAGTATGAGAATCCTTTTTGTCATGATGTCGGCGGAGGAAATAATTTCACTTTATCAGTGGCACTGCTTGCACTTCTCGACGCCTATCTTTTTAGCCATATGGCAATCGAGGCAGAGGCCGTGCATTACCTCGTATCCCTCTTCTCCTTTATGACACACCGCGCAGGTTTTAATCCGTTCGTCATTGCCTTTCTTGTGATGGCAGTCGATGCAATTCAGCTTATGGTCCTGGTGGACCTTATGGGACATTTTCACCGGGCCCACCTTGCTCTTTAACGGAGAAATCCCATCCTTCTGCTTTCCATATTTTGTTATTTTGGTGATAGTTACAATATCGGTCGTGCTGCCGGTAATCCAGGGATCGACCCCGCACGACGTGAGACACAATGCGATTATAGCGCACAAAATGATGATGGGATAAATCTTCCTGATCTCCACTGTCCCCTCCTTCAAAATATTCTCATTATTGAATTTTAGATGTAACGGCCAGGTGAGTAAAAATTAGCGAGTGTCAAATATCTATAAAAAAAGGTGTTTCTAAAAATCCAGATGAATTAAATAACCTGTATCAACAATAAAAAACTAAAACCGATATTTGATTTGTCAATCATATTATTGAATTTTATTTTTTTTGATTTATAAATTTTTTGTATACATTTTTTTTAGTAAAAAAATTATACATCCAATTGTGCTATCTCAAAATATAAAGTAATTATAGATAATAAAATATATCATTTTTTTTATTAATAATGAATACTATAAGACCAAAAATAATTTTAATTATTTCAGCCGGGATCATCCTGCAGTGCGCGTCCGGTTTTTTATACGCTTATAAGCCGCTGTTCATCACTGTCCATTATGCCAATTCCCTGAGCGGTCTTTCATCCGCACAGCTTGAATCAATCCTGAAGGGCGGCATAACCAACTTTAATAAAGTCGGCGGACCGGACAGAAAGATTAACATCTATGCTGATAAAAAAATTAGCCCTGAAATAACAGGGAGATACGGCAATCCAGCCATAAATTCCCGCGACTTTTCCGATATTAATATTTCATACGATAAATCATTATTGGGTATAAGCGGCATCGAAGGACTGACTCCCGGGATCAAAGCCCTCTATATAGACAACAGGCTCCCATGGGGGAAAATAAATGATAATTACGCGCTCTCCCGCGACGGCGATTATTCCCTGGCGGCTGATTCCGCGGATAAATACGATGAAAAACGCCATATAACCGTGATACAGACAGGTGTAACTCACAAAAGGCGCGGATATTTCCACCACGTCCAACGAGGTGTCCTTCATGGACCCCTGCACTTATCCGCTAAAAAACAACCTTGTCTTCTGTTCTCCCGCAAGGTACTTCCAGATACTTGAAAAATCTGGATTCAACGTTATAGAGCTTACCGGAAACCACAACAACGATTTCGGCGACAGACACAGCCTGAATACGATCCAGATGATGTCTAAAGCCGGAATGAGGTATTACGGAGGCGGAATGGATAAAAACGACTCCGAAAAAATCCTTCAATTGGATGTGAAGGGTGAGAAAATTTCATTCATCGGGTTCAACGAAATAGGCCCGGAACAGGCATTCGCAGGCAACAACAGGTCCGGGGCAGCCAGGCTTACCCGTGAAAAATATTATGATGCTGTAAAAAGGGCCGTTTACGGACCCGGCATAGTCTTCGTCTGCGTACAATGGGGGAATGAAAACAATCCGGTTCCGGAAAAGAAACAGGAGAAGTATTTCCGCGACGCAGCGGACATGGGAGCCACGATAATGGTTTCATCATCCGCGCACAGACCCATGGGAATAGAATTCTACAGGGGTAAATTCATTTCATACGGCCTGGGCAATTTCCTGTTCGACCAGATGCAGACTGTCAATCACAGAAGGGGAATCATCGCCAGGCACCATTTCTACAGGGGACGCCATATCCAGACCGAGCTTATCCCTTACATGATTCATGACTACTGCCAGCCGAGGCCCCTTCACGGCAAAGAGGCCCGGGAACTGATGGAGGAAATCTTCAGATACAGCCTTGGACCCGTATTCCGCTGATCACAGCTTTTCCGCAACGATGACATGGCTCCTGTTGGGGACGAAACCGTACCCGTAACTGAAAGGCAGCAGACCCGTCGACTGCTTTCTGATTACTGCATCAAAATCCGGCTGGAATTTCCTGGAAAACATCTCCAGCACCCTGTAATATCCGTAATAATGTATCCGCCAGTTTTTCTCTTCAAAAAACCTGTACGGTATGCCGCTGTCGTCCTGTAGGACCTTCTTGCTGTTGGAGAGAACAAAGGACCGGAGCGTATCAAAATAGTCATAGCTGAGCAGGTATGACGCCGATTTAAGCATGGTATTGAATTTTTCATATTTTTTCAGGAATTCCATGAAATGCGGCATTCCCTTGAGCGCATTATCCGAAAGATCCACCCTGAAAAATCTCGCTATCTGCAGGGGATGGCCCTTGCCCTTCCTGAAAACCACTTCCAGACCGGCAGGGTTGGCGCCCCCGAGTTCTCCGTAAGACAGATTCCCGCCCTTCCCGACCGCTATCTTCTTCATGTCGAGAATCTCATAACCGCATCTTGACAGAAAAAACATCATGATGCCTGCAACGCTGTTGAACGAATCGGTCCTGAAATCCACCTGCATTTCCTGGGTACGGAAAAGGTTGAGCTGCAGCAGGGTCCTCATCGCTTTTTTCATGTTCCACAGTCCGTTAAAAACGTTCATCCTGTTCATCGTTCTCGGGTCCGGGATCTGGCCGGGCTGTTCGAGGCCGATCATTATTATTTCCCTTACATCCGGGAAAAAAGTCACCGCGTTCAGAATGTCCGGACCGCTGAAGGGGTAAAAAAGCACGTCGCTTTTTTTCCTGGTCAGGTTCTTGCTGCTCCAGCCGCGTATCTGCTTCAGCTGAAAATCATTGTATTTACCCCATATCTGGTCTATCTGCGCCCTGTACTGGATGTATTCCTGGCTCTGGGTGAGTTGAAACAGCGGTGAACCGGCAGGAATCGGCAATCCAGCGAGGAACGCCGCAGTCTCATTGTAAACGGAAGCATTTTTATACTGCTGCTTGATTTCAGATTCGCTTAAATTCTCGCAACCGGAATAAAATGCGATGACAAGCAAGGCAAGCGGCGCAATGAATGCCCTTCGGCCAGAAATTCTTTTCATGTTATCAACCCCGTCGGTTTAATATATTCAAGGCAGCAAGCTGCGGAATATTTCTAATTTGATATAACTTGTCCCGGTTATCGGAACGGCCGGTCTTTTTTTAAACGTACAAATTAAAATAAATCGGATCTGGTGCAATAAATAAAACAACCTTTTTGTTTTTCAAATATTTTTCAGGGAGAACGGATAATATTTCACGGATTGAGGACCTCCATCCTGGTCACCGGGCCTTTTACCCCGTATTTATTCACTATCCTGGTCTTTATCTCATTTCTCCCCGGTTTAAGAATCCAGTTGAATCCGGGGCCCCTGTTCTCCCATTCCCCTTCGTCGATCTTTATTTCATATCTGTTGAAATACGGGGTAAAATTGAATTCCCCGTAGCAATCGAGGGTTACGGATGCCGCCCTTTTCCCTGAAAAAAACGCCCTCCCGCCGTTGTATACGATCTTGAGGTCCACCCTGTTCAAATCGTGAAACAGCGCGTTCATATCCTCAACCGCGTCGTACTTGATAAAGTACCAGTTCCGGTCGTTTTTATTTATATCGTCCTTGATTATATAAATCTTCTGCCACATCTGGTCGCCGTTCCCGCTTTTTCCGGAAAAAAAATCGTTTCTTCCCACAATCGCAATCTCGGCCGTATAAGCAAGCCAGTCCTTGTTGAAGGGACACCACTGCCATATCCTGCTGTTGTTTCTCCTGATCGGCAGGTCTCCGCAGGCATAAACTTTTCTCACGATACCCTCGCCGAAAACATATTCCAGGTCGGAACCGTTGTTATCAATGTATTCCTTTCTTAATTCCAGCAGTGAAAGGGGCATGCCGGATTTTTCAACATGTATATTATAGGTCGGGTCCACGTATACCCACTTCCTGTACTGATTTGACCAGATGTCGTTGCCTGCGTGCTGCTCGCCGGTGAGTTTCCTTAGAAAAACGTACCTGGATGTCCATCCCATGCTGAGGGCGCACTGCATGTATACCGCCGCATAGTTCGTGCAGAGGAATGTCTCTTTTTTTTTCGCCATCCGTAGTATCTTGATGGAATTCCTGATGTCCTGGTTTTTTGACTCCTCGTCGTATTTCAGGCGGGAATAAACCCAATTTTTCAGCAGCATCATTTTCTCGAATTCGGATGATCCTTTTTTTGAATATTCATCGTAATCGAATTCCTTCCTGAGAGATGCCAGGTGGGGATTGTTGAAATACTCATGATGGAAGGCCAGGGGCTTTTCCTGAAGCTCGAATGAATATGCATCAGCGACGATTTTTACCGGAACGAATTCCGGAAGATATAATCCCGACAGGCAGGCCGTATAAATCATCAGTATGATTGCTGTTCTTCTCATGTCCTATCTTTATTCATGGTTTTTTCTGTTATCTGACGCCCGACGAGGTAACCGTAATCTGCGCGTCCCTGACGTTCTCGGCTTTCCCCGATCCTGATTTTCTGCATACGACCGGATATGGACCGTCCGCAAAAGAATCCTCGAAATCCTGGACGTCGAAACCGCCGGAGTAGCTTATAAAAACGTTGTTTAGCCTGTATCCCGCGATTTTTGTCGATGCTTTTTTCCCAGAACCGTCAGTTATTTTTAAATCCGTCCATCCCGAACCCGGCATATAAAACTGGTTCCATACCGCGGTTTTACCCTTATAGATGGCCGGTCTGTCATCATAATAATTATAAGCGCATACTGCCCTAACAGGGTAGCCGAATAACCTTGAAATGGCCGCGAATCCGAGCGATTGTCCGTAGCCGCCTCCCGTCCCCTTGTATAGAAATGTACTGGCCTTCGGCTCATCCGTGGTCAATTCCTCGTCTTTAATGCTGGTGCCGACATAGTCCCTTATGGCCATAAGGCTCGGGATATATTCAGGGCAGGTCTTTATCCTTGAGGAATGCGATTTAACAATAAAGCTGGACAGGTCCAAAGAGCAGGTTTCGCCCGTGTTTTCCGTAAAAACTGCTTCGGGAACGTGTTTTTTATCAAACATATATTTCAGGTCAAGTGTATACGCGACGCTTACAGTTGAAAGATCGAATTCCAGGTCGACCGTATTGTTCATTATTTTTTCCGACTTTATTTTGGCCCATTTGTTTTCATGCCTGTCTACGAACAGACCTTCCGGTTCCGGCTTCAATGAAATGTTCTTCACGCTCTGGAAATCCCTGTTGACGGGATAGGGGATAAATACCTCGTACCCATGTCTTGCTTCCCTGCCCGGCAGCACGATCCTGACATGCACCCTCCTCCTGAGCGGGTCGGCCGCGATGATGTTCTCTTTTTCAAGGACTGCGAGCGGATAAATCATCGCGCCCTTTTTTCTGCGTCTCAACGCATAGAGCTGTCCGGATTCCGAAGCCATGCAGTGTGCGGCGGAATTGATGAACAACATTTTTTTGACAATCCCCCTTTCGGGGTCGTATATTACAAGCCGTCGCATGGGTTCCTGTCCAGGATAGTCAAGGAACATGGCAAGGTTGCCCGAATAACCCGCGATTGACCGCACGGAACCCTTCATTGACGATAAAATCCTGAAGGATTTATTTGCGAGGTTGCAGGAATATATCTTCGACTCTCCTCCCGACCTTACGGAAAATACAAGCCCGCCCCTGGAATAAGCCAGCCCCGATATCCTTCCGGAAAGCGATGACCTTGATTCTATTATTGCGGCAGCTTTGCCGGCGAGATTGAATTTCCTCAGGAAATTCTTCCTTGATTCGCTTATTACCCACAGGTTACGGCCGTCGGATGCGATGCACCTGGCGCCTACCCTTCCTATTCCCCAGATCGACTTGATCCTGCCGGTATCCTGGTTTATTTTAAATATAACGTCCGTTATACCGTTGAAACCTCCGACGAGAAGAAATACATGGTCCTCCATAACGGCCATCCCCAGTATTTTACCGATGCCGATCGGTTCAACCCTGGTTCTGGCGTTTTTTAAAAACAGATTTTCAGGATTACGAAAAGAGGCCGGGCTGCTGAAATCAGAGCCTTCTCCGGCAAAAGCGCCGGCAAAGAATAAAAGCAGGGCTATAAATACCGGTTTTAACGGATGTTTTTTTATATTTTTGGGCATCTTAAATACAATGGAGATAATATTATCTAAAAATAATCCTGCAGTCCACGATGGAAGCCCCGTTCCCGCGAGTGTGAAGAATTACCGGATTCAAATCAATCTCGCTGATCGACCGGTCCATGTAAAGCAGATTTGAAATCCTGCAGATGATGTCGATAAACGCCGATTCATCCAGCGGTTCTCTCCCCCTGGCTCCCTCAATAAGCCTGTAACTCTTCAGCCTCCTGATCATGTCCCTCGCCTCATTAACAGTAACAGGAGCGATCCTGATTTCCCTGTCCTTGAAGACCTCAACGTAAATGCCGCCGTAGCCTGCCAGCACGACGGGACCGAACACCGGGTCCTGCCTTCCTCCCACGAAAAATTCCACCCCGGGCGCGGCCATTTTCTGGACCATGAACCCGTCAATGGCCGGGGAGCCTTCCGCCTTTGATACCGCGGCCTTCATGGATGAAATGGAATCCATGAGCTCGCCGGGTCCCCTGATACCGGTTGCCACGCCGTCCACCTCGGTCTTGTGCGACGCGTCCCTGGAGAGGAGTTTAAGGGCCACGGGATATTCCATTCCCGTGTCAGGCGACTCTCCGGAAATCCTCACGTATGGAAGGGGGGTCATGCCCGCGGCGGAGCATATGTCCAGGCATTCGTCCGTGTACGGCTGCCTGTGTTCTTCAAGAACCTTCCTCCTGATTCCGCTTATGTGTTTCTCATCAATAGTGAATTGCGGCAGGTCACCTCTCGAATTCCTCGCCGTTTTTCTCCTGAAATAATCCAGCGATATCGACAGAGCGGTCGCAGCCTGCAGCGGCGTGCTGAATGTGGGGAATTTATGGTTCTTGGAAATGTCCATTATCTCCTCCGCGTCTGATGTGAGGGAGACAAATACCGGCTTGCCGTATTTCCTGACCAGTTCGCCGACGCCGTCAAGGAAGGTCCTGGACATCCGGGATTCATACCCGGACTGGTAGAGATGATTGAATATAACCCCGTCGATCTGGTCAAGCATCAGCGTCTCCTCAAGGATCTTCGTGAAAATCGTGTAATCGAAAATCTCGCCCAGGTCAAGGGGATTCTGATGGTCTATAACCCTTGTTTCATAAATTGTTTTAATTCTTGAGATGTATGATGACGGAAAATCGATCATTTCCAGACCGTATTTCGCGCAGGCATCGGCCGTAATCACGGCATGTCCGCCAGATCTCGAAAGGACGCCCACCCTGTTTCCCTTCATCAGGGGAAGCATGAAGGCCTTCACGGCCATTGACAGCCCGTCTTCCCCCTCCACCCTCACGGTTGCAGACTGGTAAAACGCGGCATCCACAACGTCGTCGCTGGAGGATATGGCGGTCGTATGTGATTTGGCGATCCTTGCGGTAGAAGGGCTCCTGTTGGATTTCAATATGACCATCGGTTTCTCTGATTTCATCGCCAGGTTGAAGAAATCCCTGCCCCTTTTAAATCCCTCAAGGTACATGAGAAGCAGTGACGTGCCGTCGTCCTTCATGAAATATTCTGAAAAATCGGTCTCGTCGAGCATGAGCTTGTTGCCGACGCTCACGAACTTCCTGTAGAAGATGTGATTGTCGTTGAGAATGCGTATCAGCGTATTTCCTATGCCGCCGCTCTGGGTGATCGCCGAAACCGTACCAGGGGTGCCTTCCTTTTTGAAAATGCTGAAGGCCATCATCATGTTGATTTCCTTGTTAGCTGTGCCGACGCAGTTGGGCCCTATTACGCTCATTCCGCATCTGCCGGCGATTTCGAGAACGGTCTTCTCCAGTGAATTCTTTTCATCGGAGTATTCGCTGAATCCACCGGATTCGATGACTATCCTCTTGATGCCCTTTCGGCCGCACTCCTCCATGATGTCCGGAACGGCCCTGGCCGGGGTGATTATCACGGCCACGTCCGGGACCTCCGGCAGGTCCATAACGCTTTTAAATACGGGGATGGTTTCTATTTTCCCTTCATCCTTGCCGATCCCGTAAAGCCTTCCCCCGTATCCCAGCTGAAGATTGTTTAAAAGGATTATTTTGCCCAGGTTTATTCTGGTAAGGGATACTCCAATAACCACCATGCTTTCGGGAAAGAAAAATTTATCCATCGCACCACCGATATTCAAATCATGTTTGTATGAGTGTTCAAAATACCTGTTTAGAAAGCAAATAAAATTTTAATGAATGCCCGTATTTGAATGGATCAGATATCAAGCCTTCCGGCTGGCGCCTCCGGGATACAGGGGGGAAGGCATACGTTGCTCTCTTCTATCACCTTCATACTCTTCCATCTGCCCGATCTGAACCTGATAAGGAACGAGATCCCGAGAACCATGACATAGGCTGTGGCGAACGACCATCCCGCATAAATTCCCAGGTTGAAGACGAATATGACGAGAAATGTCGGAATAATGAGGACCAGGGCGGAGATGCTGCTTATCATTTTCATTACGAAACTTGTATCCCCGGCGCCTTTCAGCGCCGAAGAAAAAATTATGTTCATTGCGTCGAAGACGCAATAGGCGGCCACGAACCTCAGAAGGACGCGGGCCGTTTCAATGATCTTGCCCAGGTCATTATACGAGGCGTTCGAGGAAAACGGTGCGAGGAAAACCCCTGGTATCGCGCCGTAAAGAATGCCTATGAAGGAAAGATAAAGAAATGCAAGCTGGAACCCGGAATACGCGCAGTACTCCGACAGGTCCGGCCTGTTCCTGCCTATGTTCTGTCCTACAAGAACGGACACCGCTATCCCCACCCCGATCATGGGCATGAAGGAGAGTGTGTTTATGTTGAAGGCGATATTCGACGCGGCAAGATACTCCATCCCGAGCCTGCCTATGAAAATTATAAAGAAGGTGAAGCCGGCGACATCGATGAAGAAATGAATACCGCTCGGCAGGCCGTATTTTACGAGCCTGAAAAACAGGTCGGTCCTGGGCCTCCATCCGCTCAAAACCCTGTATTCCCTGTTGTTTTCCGCATTGAATATCAATAATGAATACGCGATGAAAGAAAATACTGCGGACATCGCCGTTGCCGTGCCCGCGCCAGCCATGCCCATTTCCGGAAAACCCGCGTTTCCGAATATCAGAAGGTAGTCCAGGACAATATTTACCATGGTGGACAAAAGATTCACCCACATTATAACCGATGTCCTGCCCAGCCCTGAAAAAAAACCGGACATGGCCGAGGACGCGACAGCCGGGAAAGCGGCCATGGAGAGTATCCTGAAAAACACGATCTCGTTTTTCATCACGGCCCTTTCATGCCCGACCAGTAAAAAAATCCTTTCGGTAAACGGGATAACGGCAAGAAAAAAAATTCCGGCAATAAAAGAAACATAAATAGACTGCCATAAAACCGGTCCTACCATGTCCCTTTTACCAGACCCGTAATACTGCGCGATGAATACGTTTACGTACCCGGCAAGGCCGATGAAAAGGCTCATGAGGGTGAAATTCAATATGCCTGCAGGCATGGCCGCCGCGATGGTCTCCGGGGAGTACCAGGTCAGAAACATCCTGTCGATAAAGTGCTGCAGCGACCAGGAACCGGTGCTCACGATCAGCGGCAGGGCAATAACGAGAACCTCCCTGTAGCCGCCCTCCGCAAACCACCTTTTTTTAATTCCGGTTGTGAGGCTATTTAAGATCTTCAATTTTTTTTAATATGCCAGTTCTCTGATCAAGATCGCCGGAAATCCTTTCATTGAAGCATTCGAAAGAGGCCTGGAAACAGAAGGCTATCAAATCGATGATGATGCCCGAGGATGATTTGCCGTCAAGCACACGGCTGCCGTAAATTTCTTTTATCAGGGGGTTCTGAGACTCCGCTCCGGCCAGCGTGCAATCGCTGTAGGGGCACGGCATGCCGGTGTCCCTGTAAATCTCAAGGTCTTCTATTAAGACAGGCTTCCTGAACCTGTCCTTTGATACGGTCCTGCCGCCGTTGTAAACCCACAGTCTGTGCAGGTCATAAACACTCTGGATCCTTTTACCGAGAAAATAAAAAAAATCGCCGACCCCCCTCATGAACCTCTCGGCATGGGTCATAGTATTTATATGCCCGTTCATTATCTTTTTCACCTCGTCCCTGGTTATCGAAAGGGTCGGGTTTTTGCTCCTGAAGAAATGCATCTCGTCCATCAGGGAGTTCAATGCAGAAAAATTTTCGGCGAAAAAGTTTTTTGAAAAAATAGAGCCCGCCATCTCGGTCCTGTCCGCGTCAATGAAATACAGGATGGACCCGTCCAGTATGTGCCTGTAGCAATTCTTAAAATACTGGAGGACCGCGTCGATAAAGTTGAAAAAGTTTTCGGCATAAACGGATTTGGCATCATAGTGCTTTCTGTCCACGAGCCTCCACTGGTCCTGCGCGGATTTCATGAGGATGTTTTCGCCGGACGACTCGTATGCAAGCATCCTGTAAACAAATTCGTAGGGCACAAGGTCGTTCTTCAATTTATCGATAACGCGCTGCTTCCGGGATTCAGGGTCCTTCCCCAGCTTGCGGAGCGCATCAACGGAATAATCCCAGATTTCTCCGCTCACCTTGTGGGGCGTTATATTAAAATAGGTCTGGAGCTCATCCATCCTGAACTTCCTTTGAAAGATAAGGCCCTCCGTGAATATAAGCAAAAGGTCCGTGAATCCGTTTATCCTGAATCCGCTCCTCAGCCTTTTTGAAAGCTCGGAATCGTCTTTCGTGTTCGCGGGAAGGAAGGATCTCAGTATAAGTATGTAATCGTAAACATCCTTTTCCCGCGCCAGGTTCCGCTTCTCCTTGCCCCTCTTCTCGTTTTCCGAGTCGAATTGATAAACCTCTTCCTTCCGAAGATCCGTGAGCGATCTCAGCGCAGTTTCGGCCTGGATAAGCACCCTCTCCCGCGTTTCCGGATCCATGAGAAGGAATGAAAAATAATTCATGATGTACGACTTGAATTCACGTTCGTAATTGTGCCTCTCCATCCACTTCAGGGTCCCGATTTTGAATTTTACCAGCGGCGTATCCATCATCCACTTCCTGAAAATCCTGAGATAGTTGAATTCAGTCGGGTCCTGAATGCCTTCATCGTTCAGGATCTGGTTGAGGATGTCGGGAAGTCTGGCCATCAGGTATTCCTGCATATCGGCCACGTATTTCATGATTCTGATTAATATCCCGGACGGCATTAACCGCTTCCTGAGTCCGTAACCGAAACGGTTGTTGCGCAAAACAAGGCGTCTCTTCTTGAAAAGCTTCAAGCGCCTGTAGCGCCTGTATATCTCGTCGATATAAAGTGAGGTATCTGTCGGGATGGGCACTTCCGTTACAGGCTCCGCCTGTTCCTCGTCCCGGCCTTTTTTTGTTATAGATTTGCTTTTTACGTCATCTTTCTTCGAAACGGATTCCGGCGGTTTGCTTAAATTGACCTTTCTTTCCGGGCAGCTTTTTATCAACTCAATGATGGCGGAATACCTTTCCTCGGAATGAAGGTTCTCGTTTTTCATGAGGCTCCTGACAACCTTCATCTTTTCGGCGGGTATCTCCCTGCTCATCATCAGGGAGATGGCTTTGCGCTCAATTTTTTTTATATCATCGCTGTTTTTAGCCATCTTCCCTATCTGGAGTTATTATTTAAAATAATATGAAACCGGCAACGCCGGTCCTGGGCATCGACCATCGGGATTATTTTTTTACCCTGGGAATAACCACGATGTCAACCCTCCTGTTAAGGGAACGGTTTTCAGGGGTGTTGTTGGATACTATGGGATTATACTCTCCAAAACCGGCCGCTGAGAATCTTGACGGGGCGATTTTCCTGTTTTTCAGTATGTAACCCAGCACCGAAAGCGCCCTCTCCGTTGAAAGCTGCCAGTTGTTGCGGAATTTTGCCGTGCGAATCGGGACATTGTCCGTATGGCCCTCGACAACAATCTGATACTCCGGATAGTCCGATAAAATTTTGGTGATCTTGTCAAGTGCGGGCAGTATTTCCTTTTTAAGCTCCGAGGATCCCGAATCAAAACTTATCCTGTCGTCTATGTTTATGACAAGCTTGTCGTGAAATCTTTTGAGACGTATCTCCCCCTTTTTAATTTCATCCTGCAGCTGCTTCTCAAGCTCGTTGGCCTGTGCTTCCATTCTCTGGAGCTCTTCCTTCTGCTGCTTGTTCAGTTTCTTGAGCTCGGAAAGCTCGTCGTTCAGGTTTGATATCTCCCTTTTAAGCTCGGCGATCTTTTTCTCGTATCCCTCCTTCAGGTCCGCGATCTGCCTGATATTGCCCTCCAGGGCGTCCTTCAACTGGGCCCTCATTTTTTTGAGTTCATCCTCATATCTCTGCTGAAGCTTCCTGTTTTCTTCTATGAGCACCTTTTCCCTGTCGCCGCCCTTCTTCTTGAGGATATCAGTCCTATTCTCCAGCTCCTTGATCCTCTTATCATAGAGTGCCCTGTCATCCTCGTTCCTTTTTTTCAGGATTTCAATTTCCTTATTCAGGCCTTCAATCCTGGATTCAAGATCCTTTCGTTTTGAATCACAATCCGACAGTTCGTTTTTATATTGATTTTTTACCGCTTTGAGCTCGAGCTCAAGGGCCACCTTCTCATTATACAGCCTGTTGTATTCGGCTGAAGAATAGAATAAATCCGCACGCAGTGGCGTTACAACGGTGAAAAAAAGGAGGATAACGGCCGGGCATAATGCCTTCTTCATGCTGCAATAGTTCATTTGGGGACCTCGCAGCCTATGGCCTTCAGCTTGTTCTCCGCGCTTCTAAGCTTCGCGGTCATTTCCTTGAGTTTGTCGCCCTTGCCCCTGAGAGCGTCCTTCTGTTTGACGAAATAATTTGAGTACATCTGAACATCAACGGCCTTGTCGCTGTCCTGGTTCGCGAAAGTCGCGGTTTTTACCGTGTCCGTGTTCTGCTGCCTGGCCCTGTCGTCCTTTTTCAATAGAAAATCCCTCGCGATAAGCGACTTTTCGTAGTAAAGTTCGGCAACCGAAACGGCCAGCTCAGTTTCATTGTATTCAAACAGGGCCCTGCAGTAGTCCCTGTAGGCTGACGAGTATTCTGATATCGCCCTGGCCTTTACGAGCTGGGTTTCGTTTTCAACGATCTTGTTCCTGATATCGCCCAGATTCTTTTCATCCTTTTCAATAGTATAAAGCTTTTCCTTCTCGGCAAAAAGGGATTTTTCCTTTTCCAGGACCGATATCCTTTCTTCGGCTATATTCGCCTTTTCTTCCGACTGGTCGTATTCCTTCCTGGCCCTGTCTATCTCGTTCTTTTTCTTGATTATTGCTGACTCGATATCCGCGAGTTTTTTAGACTCCTCCGGGGTTTTATTTACCAGGAATTCTTCCGGTACCGGATCCGGAAGCGAGACGCAGCCGGTTATAACTATCGACAGGATCAATCCTGTTAAGGAAAAACGCTTCATCATGCCACCCTTGTAATTTAATTTAATGAAAAAGGTTAAGTAATACATCATAAAATAGACAAAAAAGTCAAGTATAATAAGCGGCAAAATGGTCGGCCCGAGCGGAAGATGCCGTTCCAAAAAATCTATCCCGCAGAAAATCAGAATATCTGCAATATATCCTGATTTCTGGTTAAATAAAAGAGGGACATTTTACGAAAATATTAATGAAGGAAGAATCCGATAATTAAATCATGTAAAACCATGCCGGCTCGCTTGCTGAAGGATCCGGTGTGACATTATAACCCGGATCTTCAGGAACTCCGATGAATACTTCATTGCATGATATGAAAAACCAGGAATACAGATCAATTAAAACCAGGCTGATCAGGCACTTTGCCATTAAGATATTGGGAAACTTCATATTTAAGATCCTCTTCACCAGCGGGTTTATTCTATTAATCCTGTCTGCGGCAGTTTATTATTCTGAAAAGGATTTCATCTTCTACAAGGTTGAGAACGGTCAAAGGGTTGAGGACCAGGGAAATTCCAGCAACATCAGGACATTCCAGGACTCGATCTGGTGGGCCTTCGTCACTTCAACAACGGTGGGATACGGGGATTTCTTCCCGAAATCCCCGGCTGGCAGGCTGTTCGGCATTATGCTGATGTTTTTCGGAGTATCTTTCGTGGGCGTGATCACCGGTAACATAGCGTCGTTTCTCGTTGAAAAACAGCTGAGGGAGGAAAGAGGCTTGAAGGATTTAAAATTGAAAAACCATTTCATTATATGCGGATGGAAAAGGAACATGGCCGAGGTGCTCTACGATATACTTGAAAAAAACAAGGGCTTCCTCACTTCGGAAATCGTCCTGATAAACACTGCGGATCCTGAGGAGATTGAAAACCTGAAAAGCGACGGGAGGCTTTCCGAGATCAATTATATAAGCGGCGATTACGTGGATGAAAGGGTCCTTCACAGGGCGAACGTCAAATACGCAAAAAAGGTGCTTGTGCTGGTCGACAGGATGGTAAAGGGTTCGATACAGGAGATCGATTCAAGGACCGTCATGACCATAATCACGATAAAATCCATAACAAAGACGGCTTACACTTGCGCGGAACTGCTCGATTCCAAGTTTGAAAGGTACCTGAGATTCTCCAACTGCGACGAGATAGTACTGTCTTCCGACTACAACAAGGCGTTGATAGCGAACGCTTCCGCGGGCAGCGGTATTTCGCACGTCATAAGCGCGCTCCTCAACGTCAACGCCGAGGTATCGATAAACACCATCGACATTCCCGACAGCTTCATCGGAAAAAAATACGACGAGCTGTCCAGACACCTTATTGACAGGGACGGATCGATACTGATAGGCATACTTGAAAATACCGGGAATTTTTTCATGAGAAAAAAAGAAGCCATCAAAGAGGCGCAGAAGACCCCGGACATATCAAAGCTGGTGGACAATCTCAAAACGGCGAAAAACCTGACCCCGAACCTGCCCGTAATAAATCCCGGGCATGACTACATAATAAAAAAATACTGCAAGTCCATCATAATCGAAGGAAGGGAAAATAAAAAAGCGAGGACGGTGTAAATGTTGTTCTTCAAGAAAAAAACCCCGAAGTCGAACGGCATAATAGACAAGCTGAAGCAGTTTTCATATTTCAAGATGTATTCCAACGACGACGAGACCCTGGTAAAACTGGCGGGTATCTGCAGGGACATATCATTTTCGAAGGGAAAGGTCATCATCAACGAGGGGGACTCCGGCGACGAGCTGTTCATCGTGATAAATGGCGAGATAGATATAGTGAAAAAAACGCTTCAGAACGAAAAGTATACGGTCACCACGCTGGGCGCGGACAAATCAATAATCAGTGTCGGCGAACAGGCCCTGATAGACAGCGATAAAAGGTCCGCGTCCGTCATTGCGAGGACCGATTGCGAATGCCTTGTCATCAAGAGGGACGATTTCATCAAGTTCGGCGATGAAAACCCGAAAATAGGACTGGATGTAACCAGGGCCATCGCCCGGCAGCTGTCAATGAATTTAAGAAAATCGAACGCGGATGTCATAACGCTCTTCTCGGCGCTTGTCGAGGAGATCTCCGACAGGTGATTACAGTATCTCGAAACCGATGATGATTATATCGTCGCCGGGAGGCCTGGTACTCCTGAATTCTATCACCCTCCTCATGATTTCATCCAGATAATCCGAGAGATCGTCTTTCACCGACGATTTAAAAAGATCGGCCAGTCCCTCTTCGAAGCCTATCATTTCACCTTTATCATTTTCAGTTTCAGGGATCCCGTCAGTGAAAACGAAAAGCCTGTCACCCGAATTGATTTCCACCGTAAAATCGATATACCTGCCATCATCCAGTATTCCGATCAGCGTTCCACCGGATTTAATGATTTCGATGTCGCCGTTCGACCTGATGATCACTGGATAGGGATGCCCGCCGTTAGCAAGCGTCAGCGATTTCGTCTCCCCACTCTTTCTCATGATCCCGTATATGCCGGTTATGAAATGGGAGGTCATGAACCCCTTGAGGTCGCGGTTCAGGGCGCTGATGTATTCGGATGGCGATTCCGCGTGTTTCCTGAAAATCCTGTCCGTGGAGGATTTAATGAGGGACAGGAAAAGGGCCGATGAAACGCCGTGCCCAGATACGTCTCCTATGAAAAAAGCGAAACCGTCTTTGATATACGGATAAAAATTAAAAAAATCACCCCCCACGCTTCCCAGCGGTTTGTACCTGTAATCTATCCTTATGAAATCCAGTTCGGGTATCTCCATGTGGAGCAGAGCGTTCTGGGTGATCTGCGCGAGCTCAAGGTCCTTCTCCATGATGTCGTTCTTTCTGCTGAGATCCTCCTCTCTTATTTTAAGGGCTATTTCAGCGTTCTTTCTTTCGGTTATGTCTTCCTTGACCGCGATATAGTTCACGATTTTTCCTTCTTCATCAAGTATGGGCGAGATCGACGCCAGCTCCCAGTACATTTCCCCGTTTTTCTTTTTGTTGTGAAACTCGCCGTGCCAGTCCCTGCCGGCGGAAATCGTCTCCCAGAGCTCGCTGTAATACTCCGCGGGTTGTTCCCCCGACTTGAGTATCCTCGGGTTGGCCCCCATGGCCTCCTCGAAGCTGTAACCGGTCAGCCTTGTGAATTTAGGGTTCACGTATTCAATGTTTCCTTTACTGTCAGTAATCACTACCGTCGATGGACTCTTCTCTACGGCGGCGACAAGCTTCCGCAGCTCGTTTTCCGTTTTTTTCCTTTCCGTTATATCGGTTATGACCGCGACCACGCCGGAAACTTCTCCGGCGGCATTCATATACGGAGCGTTGTTGATGATGATGTTCCTTTCATCGCCATCCGGCGTCCTCAATTTAAAATCCCTGGAGACAGGGGCTTTTCTGAAAAGTATTTCCGCGTCCATCTGGTCCAGCATAGCCGCGAACTCCTCTTCGAAAACGTCATAAGCCGTCTTTCCCGTCAATTCGCTCTTTGGAACGCCGAAAAACGCCTCATACGACTTGTTGCATCCCAGGAAAACCCGGTTCCTGTCCTTGTAAAAAACCGGATTCGGTATGTTGTCGATAATGGTGTTGATCAGCTCCTGCTGTTCCCTCTGCTTTTTCTCGGACAGCTTTTTCTCAATCGAGTATTTGATGGAGCGCCTCAGCGAGGATGCGTTTACCAGGTCCTTTATGATGTAATCGGATGCTCCCTTCTTCATGGCCTCGAGGGCGGAAGCCTCCGCTCCGCTCCCGGTCAAAAAAACCACAGGGATGCCGTGATGTCCTATCATACCGGCGAACCTTTCCAGGAATTCAATGCCGGTCATGTCCGGGAGCCGGCAGTCAAGCAGTATGCAGTCGACGCGGCCGTGCTCCAGGTATTCAAAAGCTTCGTATCCCCTGTTGATGCAGGTGGTATCGTATGACGCAGAGGGATCCGCCGACAACAACTCTTTTAATAAATCGGCCTCGCCGGATTTATCGTTAATTAAGAGTATCTTGATATCCATCAACAGTCACCGAGAATCATCTGAAATATCCTTATCAAACGGATTTTTAACTGAAAGATAAACCATTTAACAGATTAATTCAATCTAAAAAAACGGTGACTGCCGGGATGGAAATAAATTTCTTACGCTTTTCTCTTGACTTTTTTGCCCCCTGATCGTTTTTTCTCGCTGATGCAGAAAAATTTTACAGACAATTCCCTTATCGAAATCAGATGGCACGGCAGGGGCGGACAGGGCACGGTAACCGGCGCCAAATCCCTGACGGAGGCCGTCCAGGGAACCGGAAAATTCGTGGTGATCGGCGGCGACGGCGGGACATATGACATAGGGCTCCAGTCCCTGAGCGGCGCTTTTGAAAGGGGACACGATCTCTGCTACATATGCTACGACAACGGCGCATACATGAATACCGGGATCCAGAGAAGCGGAGCCACGCCCCTGGGCGCCTCCACAATGACAAGCCCCGCAAGCGAAGCCGATTTCGGAAAAAACCGCCACAGGAAGGACCTGACGCTGATCATGATGGGCCATAATATAGATTACGTTGCACAGGCGAGCATTCATGACCCCATAGACCTGTCGAACAAGATAAAAAAGGGCATAGAGACTGACGGACCGGCCTTCATCAATATCATATCACCATGCATTCCGGGATGGAAAATCGAATCCGACATGGCGGTCGAAATGGCAAGGATGGCGGTAGAAACCTGTCACTGGCCCCTTTATGAATTCAAGAAAGGCCTTATAAAGATAAATTACCGCCCCAAGAAACACATCAGCATGGCGGAATGGATGTTCGTCCAGGGCAGATTCAACCACCTCAAGGACCCGAAATGGGGCCACGTGATAGAATCCCTTCAGAAAGAGACGGACGCAAAATGGGCATGGCTGCTGGACCAGGAGGCAAAAAACCCGGCCGAATGAAAAAAAGGAAACGAGTGATAATCATCACGGACTCCATATCCATGCCCAGACCCGGCTTGAGCTATGAAAAGACCTGGCCCTTCATGATGAAGCAGGCATATCCTCATTATGATTTTATCGAAAGGTCCGCAAGGGGATCGACGACAAGGCGGCTGGCAACCGAGGGCGGCGGCGGGGTGGACCTCCTTGAAACCTACTCCCCGGATACGGTAATCATCCAGCTGGGAACCGCCGATTGCGCGCCGCGTCTTTTCAGTAAAACCGGCTTCGAATACCGCCTGTTACAGAAAATCCCATTCGAAAAAATTCGCAAAAAATATATCGACCGGGTTAAAAAAAAACGAGGCAGAAACCCCAACATCACCGAAATCGGGATTGAAGAATTCAGCTCCAACCTTGCAGGTTTCTTCGGGAGGGCGAAAAAAATCGGAACCAGCGTGATCATGTTCCTTCTCATCAATCCGAATTCATTATTCATCAAAAAAAGTCCGCATATCGGGAAAAACATAGACCGGTACAACCATTTAATAAAAAAAACAGCCGGTCTTTTCCCCAATGTAAAAATAATGGCGCCTTTTGATCCGGGGTATGATATAGACAGCATTACCGTGGACGAGCTTCATATCAACGAGATGGGAAATAAAATTATTTTTAACAAATTGAAGCCCCTCTTAAGGTAAAATTATTGACATTATCCGCAATTTATATATCCTGCAACACGCAGCCGGCTGTAATAAACCGCTCATAAAAAATGGATCTGAAAAAGAAAATCATACTGATAGTGTCTTTCTGCCTGTTCCTCTGCATCGGGGCATTTATCATCATAAGCAGCCTTTTCGACAACATTGAACGGCAGCTGCTGGAAAAATGCAGGATAGAGGCCCATATAGGAGCCGCGGTAATGACAGAATTGATGGAGCTCATGATCCAGAGAAACCTGCTTACCGAAAATGATATTTTCGATACGAACTATGTTCCGATACCCGGCACCAGGCCCACTAAATACCACACCAGGTACGACTTGATTTTCGATCAGTTCATACAGAAGATAGAGGATGAATTTTTACTGGACCCCGATGTGGTATTTTCGATACTCATCGATAAAAACGGGTATGTCCCGACCCACAACACCCGCTTCTCGCAGTCTGAGACTAAAAACTACGCCAGGGATATTAATTTCAGCAGATCAAAAAGAAATTTCGCGGATTCACCGGCCATAAAAACCGCCCTCCTTTACAGGGGGGAAGGCACCGTGAAACTATACTATGTAAGGGACACTGGCGAAATGATGTGGAACATAGGGGCGCCCGTGAAAGTGAAGGGAAAACACTGGGGCGCTTTTCTTATTGGCGTTTCCCTTCAGAGGATTGAAGCGATAAAAAACCAGATGGTAATCCTTATAATCACAGTCATGTTTGTCATACTCAGCCTCACGATGCTGGCGATACTCGCGGTAATTCCAAGGAAATATTTCACACCCGAAGGTAACGGAAACTCCACCGGCCAGTTCATGAACTGAAATGCTTGATTAAGGCCTCAAAGGACTTGAACATGTCCTCATCCATGATGCCGAATTTCCTGACAGCTTCCGAATCGATCAATGCGAAACTGCCTGTTGATCTGGCGCACAGCTCCCCCTTTTTATTATAAAGAAAACCGTTCATTACGGCCTCACGCTCGCTTTTTCTTTCACCCACCCTTCCTTCCGCCTTGAGGTCGTCCGTCACATACAGCGGCTTCAGGAAATCAACCTGGATTGATTTGGTCAGTATGAATTTTTTAAGCAGATATATTGCCGACCAGCTCATGATTTCGTCCAGAATGCTGCTGATTATTCCCCCGTGCATCAGATTGCTCCAACCGCAAAAATCCTTTTTTACGTGAAGCCAGGACACCACGGCGTCCTCCTCGGCAAAAAACTTCATTTTCAGGCCTGAATTATTTTCAGGTCCGCAACCGAAGCAGTGATTGCCCTCGACATTGGGAAGTTCCATCGATGTTTTATTTTCATGTGTTTTCATATGCCTGTAAGGATGTTTTTATGTCAAATTATACGTGGCTTGCAAGATTTTGTAGAAAAAAAATATAACCGGCAGATTCAATAATTTCCAGGTTTATTTATTGTTGAGCAACTCAAGGCGGGCCTTCAGAGAATAGTACGCCTTCTGAGCTTCTTTCCTGACGTTTGTATTGTAATCGCTCATCGCCTTTTCGATGGCGGCAAGTGCCAGGTTGTCGTTCATCTTCTCCAGTGTCTTTACCGCCTCAAGACGTATGTCATAGTATGGATCATCGATCATTTTTATTACTATTCCCATCGATGACTTGTCCCTCATTATTCCGATGACCCTGACGGCCTCGAGTCTTACGTTTTTATATTCGTCCCTGCAGGCCTGTTTTATCAGAGGAAGTCCTTCCTTTAATTTATGCTTCCCGATGTGCCTGATCGTTTCCTCCCTGCTTGCGACGCTTTCATTCATTTTTTTCACGAGAAGCATAAAGGGCGCGTCGTTCAAGGCCCTCGTGGCGATTTCTGATCCTATCGTTTCCAGGGAGTCCCTTGCGGCCTTCCTGACATCGGCATGTGAATCCATCAGCGCCCCTATGAGCGTCTCGGTCGCTTCTTCGTTTGCTATCATCCCGAGGGCTCTGGCCGATTCGACCCGCATGTTGTGCCTCTTGTCATGCATCATCTCGTCAAGATGAAGTACGAATAGCGGGCTCTTTAGAATTCCCATCACCTTTATTGACTCGATCTGCACCAGCGCCTTTTTATCATTAAGAGCGAGAACAACCAGATTGGTGATGTCATCGTTGTCGACAAAACCCCTGTCCGCGATTATTCTGAGGGCTTCTATCTTTTCGTTCGTGGAGCCGTCGATTATGATGGGCCTGAGTTTTTCGAACAGTCCCTTCTCCCCGAACTGGGCGAACTTCAATACCGCCAGGGTCTTGAGTTTTGTATCCTTATCGTCCTGTAAAACCTTTAGTTTTTGTATTATGTCCGGATCTTCGGTTTTGTTTAAAATCGCGATAAATGCCGCCAGCCTTATATCTGACTTTCTGTGCTTGAGGCATTTCAACAGCCCCTGCATGTCGTCGTTTTTATCAAGCCTGTCTATGTTTGGAGTGAAGAGACCCATTAATGATTGAATCCTTTACATTGAGGTTAATGTCGATTTTAATAACAGGGGTGTAATTGTCAATACAAAACAATGCATTCATTAATGTTAATTGTTTTTTTTTCCATTAGCATATGGAATTATTTTTATAATTCCTTTCACTGGAAAACAGCAAAAAAATATGTATTGTTAATTGCATCTCTAATATAATTTATCAAACCATTGATAAAATAATTGACAATTTTTAATAAATATCAAGATTATAAAAACTCAAATTTCATTTTTAAACGGAACTAATGAATTTCAAATCCAAATTAATGCTGATATTGATCCTGTGCCTTGTTTCATGCATAGGCGCCTATTTCATCATCACAAAAATGTATGACAATCTTGAAAACCAGTTTTTTGAAAAATGCAGAATAGAATCAAAAACCGGTGCCAGGATCATGAGCGAGATGATGGAATTCATGGTGAAGAATAATATCCTGAAAGAAGCCGAGCTGTTTGATACCAACTATAGAGAAATTAAAGGCACCAATCCAAAAAAATACTCCACGATGTACGACGCAGTTTTTGACAAACATATACAAAATATTGAAGATGTATTTTTAAAGGATCCGGACATTGATTTTGCGGTGCTGATTGATAAAAACGGTTACATATCCACACATAACAGGAAATATTCAAAAGTCGAGACCGGGGATTATAAAACAGATATAATAAACAGCCGCTCAAAAAGAATATATCTCAGCTTTCCGGCGATAAAAAAGGCTCTTGAGTACCGCGGAAATGATACGATAAAAACACTTTACCACAGGGACACGGGCGAAATCATGTGGAACATCGGCGCACCGGTAAAATTCAGGGAAAAACACTGGGGAACGTTTCTTATCGGGGTATCGCTTGAAAGAATCAACGCGCTCAAACAAAGCATGAGCATTATGATAATCGTTGTAATGTTCATCATTCTTGGGCTCACTCTGCTGGCAATAATCGCAATAATTCCGAAGAAGCTGCTGGCCAAGGAAATGGACATTAAATCAGGTGAAGGAATATTATAATTTCTCTGAAAGATAATTCCATCGTCTCCATTTAGTCATCAATCCCGCAAGCTTCAATCTCATCATGAATCTTTTAACATCCGGAAACGGCTTTGGAACAAAAGAAAAAACCAAGAATCGTATAAGCGATAACCGCTTATTATCTAATTATGAATCCAACATTGATATTTTTTCTTGACACATGGTTCCTGTTCCTTTATTAATATTAATGACTTTGACTGAACACAGATCAATAATTATTTTTCCTGTTCAATATCAACATTTCAATTTGCCAGGGTTCAATAAAGTCATGCTCGTTATTTTTTGGGGAATACCCGAATAATATAAAATGGGAGGAAAAAATGTCATTAGTCGATGAAAAAACAATGAAAAATGCCGAGAAATGCAAAGAGTTTATGGAAGCCACCATGAATCTCGTCAATAAAATAGACAGGCACAGCGTAATGGCGGAGGAAATGGAAGCCACGGTCAAACAGCTGGCAAGAGTTGCGCCGCACAAAGCCGATTTTGAAAAAATATTCGGACTGTCGCCTTACGATTACTACATGAAAAAAGAAAAGGAAAAATAAAACGCAATCATATCGGAGATCATATTAGATAACTCTTTCATCATGGAAGAGTTATTTTTTTATAAATGCCTGTAAAGATAAAGATTCAACAGCCTCGCGACAAAATACGCGCCTGCAAAACAGAAAAAAGGCATGGTCACAAAAAATATTCCGATTTCAATAGGGGTTGCCACCTTTGAATGAAGGACCTTCTTCCCGAAATAATTGAAATGGTAGTTGTCAGGATCTTTGGCCCTTCTGTATATCCTGTGGAGTATTGAAATTTTTATAAAAAGAGTAAGTCCCAGCACCATGCCCGAAACCATCCATAATAAAAGCTTGATGTTTATTTCTTGTATCTGATCGGGCTTGTACAGTGAAACTATGATGAGGGACAGAGCCAGCAGTACGTTCAAAACCGCGCTGTTTATGAAATTACGAAGGTATTTCCCCTCCCTTTTATAAACGTATTTGGCCAGGAACATTATATGGAAGGAAAAAGAGAGCACTAAAAGTAGAAATAGTGTTATTAATATCATTGAATACTAAAACATTTATTATATTTTTACTTTACCTGAAAATAACATAAGGATATAACGACAAACAAGCCGCACCCTGGATTAAAAAATAAAAAAACGCGAAGTTAAAATAATAATTGATTCATAAAGACAAGTCAAGAAAAAGAATCTTTAAAAGCAAAAAAATAGATCCTATCAGGTACAGAACGAGTCTAAATGAAAGAAGAGTTAAAAAAATCGACAGAAAGGGATGAAAAGCTGATCGGCGATTTTCTCGGAAATGACCATTTGGCTTTTGAAAAACTCGTAATCAGGTACAAGGATATGATATTCAACCTCTGTTTCAGGATAACTTGCGATTATGACGAGGCAAACGATTGCGCCCAGGAAACCTTCATAAAGGTTTACAGGAGCCTCGGGGGGTTTCAGTTCAGGTCGTCTTTTAAGACATGGCTGTACCGGATAGCCATAAATACATGCAGGAGCAGAATATCTTCAAAAAAACGAAAAATAAATGGAAAGACCGTCAGCATGGAGAGTATTATTAATCCGGAAGCAAGATTCAGCGGACCAGGCAGGAATGCCGATTCAGACCCGGCTTTTAATTATGAAAAAAAGGAGTTCGAGGTTGAAATACAGGAAGCGCTCGCTTCATTACCGGAGGATGAGCGCATGCTGGTGGTCCTCAGGGACATCGACAACAGGTCTTATGATGAAATAATAACCGTCACCGGGATCAACGAGGGAACGGTTAAATCGAGATTATCAAGGGCGCGGCACAGGCTGAGAAGCAGCCTGAGGGACAAGTTTAAAGATGAAATGCAATAGAAAAATCGATATCCTTTACGACTATACAGAAGGAATCCTTCCGGAAAAGGAGGCCCTGCGCGTCAGGAAACATCTGTCCGTATGCGACAGGTGCAGTATTGAGCTGGCCGGAATAATGGAATACAGGAAAACCCTTTCCGGCCTGCAGCCAAAAAATGCGCCGGACGGATTCATGAAAGCGATTAATCAAAGACTCGGAGTCGAAATAATAAAAAAAGACGGCAGTTTAAAATTAATTATTAAAAAATTGGTTTCACCGGCCGTGGTGAAAATACCGGTCGGCGCCGCCGGTCTTATTGCGGCTTCGGTTCTGTTATTCATCTTTTTAAACAGAGAAGACAGGCCAATGGATAATATCAGGCTCGCTGAAAGGACGGACGAAAGAAACATTGTGAAGATAGATAAAAAACACATCAAGATTCCCGCGGAAAAACCTGCAGACATGATCATAGCAAGCAGGGAAATCGTGCAGAAAAATATGCGTCCGGGTCAGCCCGTATTGCGAAGCATGCAGATGGCCCGAAAGGATCCCATACGTTCAGAGAGCTCAATCGGAACCGGGGCCGAAGAAATCGAGATCACCCTGCTGGTCGGGGCCGCGGATGAAAAAACTGCAGATGATGCGTCGATGAAAAAAGCCAAGGAAAGCGATGCAACCGAATATGATAAAAAGGACCGTGCCAGGTCTTCCTCAGGCGCAAAAGCATCTATCCAGAAGACTGAAAGGCAAAACGAGGCCGTCCGAGTACAGGATAACTCCCTGGAAAGGATAAAAAGCATGTCAAGGAGCTCTGGCGCCCGCATAATCGAGGAAAAATACAGTAAAGGCAGCAACGGCTATATCATTATGACGATCCCCCAGAAAAATTACGATTCCTTCGTCAGGCAGCTCAATACAATGGGCACTGTAAAGGACGGAAAACAAAAATTGGGCCAGCAGCAGGAAAAGATGAAGCTGAGGCTGAATATCAACGCTGATCAATAACCGCATGATTCGTATTCCATGAAATCATGACGGGAACCGTGCGATTTATTTAAGCATAAAAAAGGGGCGCCGAATACGGCGTCCCTTTTTTATCTATTTGCGAGAAGTTTCTTTTTACAGTTCTTTCGGGATCCTCATCGTGAAGAATGAACGCCATACAAAGATGAAGGCGATTATCAGGAAAGGGATACCTATGAACAGCGTATAGTCCATGGTGCCCGCTTTCGTCGCATGAAGCTTCATCTCAATAGCGATCTCAGTTGCGAGAAGGCCGAAAAGTGTTGAGAACTTGATGATCGGGTTCAGGGATACAGAAGAAGTGTCCTTGAACGGATCACCGACTGTGTCGCCTATGACCGTAGCGGCATGAAGTTCGGTGTTCTTCATCTTCAGGTCAACCTCTACGACCTTCTTCGCGTTGTCCCATGCGCCGCCGGTATTGGCCATGTATATGGCCTGGAAAAGACCGAAGCATGCTATGGAAATGAGATATGCAACGAAGAAGTTAGGATCGAAGAACGCGAAAGCCAGCGTGATGGACATCAGCGCAATGAAGATGTTCCACATGCCTTTCTGCGCGTACTGGGTGCAGATCTTAACGACGGTTTTTGAGTCTTCAAGGTCTGCTTCCTGCTTTTCGAGATTGAGGTTCTTTTTGATGAACTCGACAGCCCTGTAGGCGCCGGTCGTAACGGCCTGCATTGACGCGCCGCAGAACCAGTAGACCACAGCGCCGCCGCTTATAAGCCCGAGTAGGACAGGCGCGTCGGTAAGTGAGATTTTCAGGAATCCGACTTTCTTGAGAAGAAGGATGATCGCGAAAATCATCGTCGTGGCACCGACAACCGCGGTTCCTATAAGGACAGGTTTTGCAGTGGCCTTAAAGGTATTGCCGGCTCCGTCGTTTGATTCGAGATAAAATTTTCCAAGTTCGAAATCAGGCGTGAAACCGAAATCCCTTTTGATTTCTTCGGAGATCCCCTTTATGGACTCTATCTGGGAGAGTTCAAAAATCGACTGCGCATTGTCCGTAACAGGACCGTAGCTGTCGACGGCTATGTTGACAGGGCCCATGCAGAGGAAGCCGAAAGCGACCATACCGAATGCGAAAATCGGCGCGTATTCTCCCATGACCGCCCCGAGGCCCTGCAGGCTCGTAAAGTAAGCGCCGGTCATGAGGCCGACTATCAGCATCCCCATGTAGAATGCGCTGAAGTTACCGGCAACTATACCGGAAAGGATCGTAAGGGAAGCGCCCCCTTCCTTGGTGGCCGTAACGATTTCATTTACGTGCTTGGATTTGGCGCTTGTGAAAATCTTAGTGAATTCCGGTATAAGAACAGCGGCAAGAGTTCCGCAGCTGATTATTATCGCGAGCTTCCACCAGAGTGAATTCAATTCCGGATTGTTCATGATGTCGCCGATATCGCCTATCAGCATGTAGCTCATGAAAAATGACGTGCTTATGCAGAGTATGGCTGCTATCCATATAAGCCTCATCAAGGGCTCTTCGAAATCGAATTCTTTTTTGCCTTTGTATTTCGCGGAGGAAATGGCCTGGTTGATGAAATATGAACATCCCGAGCAGAAGTCCATGAGGAACCTCATCGCGAATATCCATACAATCAATTTTGCCTGTATCTCCGGGTTCGCCACCGCGAGGGTGATGAATGATATGAGGGCAACACCGGTTACGCCGTATGTTTCGAAACCGTCAGCCGTCGGGCCCACGCTGTCGCCGGCATTGTCGCCAGTGCAGTCCGCTATAACGCCAGGGTTCCTTGGGTCGTCTTCTTTTATCTTGAAGACTATCTTCATGAGGTCGGAACCTATGTCGGCAATCTTCGTGAAGATACCCCCCGCGATCCTGAGGGCCGATGCGCCGAGGGATTCACCTATGGCGAATCCGAGGAAGCAGACGCCGACTATTTCACGGTCAACGAAAAGGAGGATGATAACCATCATGACCAGCTCGAGGGAAATGAGGAAGAGACCGACGCTCATCCCCGCCCTGAGCGGAATGTTTACGACATCCCAGGGCTTCCCGGCCAGGGAGGCAAAGGCCGTACGGGCGTTTGCGTATGTATTGATTCGTATGCCATACCATGCGACAGCATAGGAACCGCCCATACCGACGACCGAGAAAAGGAGAACCATCATCAGCGTGGAAACGCCTTTACCCTGAAGGCCGACAAAATAAATCGTCATTGCAATAGCAATGAAGCCGAAAAGCATGAGGAGGAATTTCCCCTGCTGTATCAGATAAGTACGGCAGGTCTGAAATATTATTTCAGCAATTTTGAGCATTGAATTATGCGCCCTGAGTCTTTTGACCTGGAAACGCAGCAACAGGCTGAAACCCAGCGTACCGCAGATCACCAACGCGCCGTAGAAAAGAAGATCCCACGCGTTTATTCCGCCGAAGTTGTTGAATTTTCCCGCATGCAAGTCCGGAATAGCGAGATCGGCCTCGCTGGCAAATACCTGCAGTGCGGTTAGCGGGAGTACTCCCAGCGTTAAAAAGATTCTCTTTAAAATCTTCATACTAACCTCTAACCTTTAAATTAAATTTAAAAAAAGCCTGCAACCGGCCATATGGCAGAATTGCACTCACACCCTGCCGCAAATACCCAGAAGACCCCGGAATAATATGTGTTCTAATATTCTATAAGCCTTAGAAAAAACAAGCGGCTCAAGTGTCCTGATTAATAGCATTGAAGGTTTCAAATTCATCATCATTATAAGCTTATGGTGCAGGTAATAGATCATTTTTTCATTGAGAGCATTTGGGCTTATCTAAAGGATCATCAAACCCTTTTTGATCAAGAAAAATAATTATGTCATTTTTTTCAAGTCTTTTTCATGCCAAATTATTTAAAAAATACCATGTATTTAACATTAATAGCACATTAGGGTCCAGACCGTTTAAATAATAATAAATTAAATTTGACAAAATCCTATTTCTAATAAGTATAAATTTTAATAAAATAAAAAAACATTCCCGATGGATACAGGAAAAAAGCCGTGTTAAAAAAAATAAGCATGCTTTTCCAGATTATATTAATCTCCGCGATATTCATGCAGGCCGATTCAAACGCCTGCAAGCCGGAAAAAAACAGCTCCATGAAATTCATGATGAGGCACAGCGTGGCGCCTTATGAATTTGAAAGAATAATGAAGTCCCCGGCCATGATAGAAGACCAGGTCGAGGAAATCGATTCCGGCAATGGGAAGCTTCTCGTCACTAGGGGCGATTATCACGCTATTTTTCCGATAAAAAAAGAAAAGCTGGCCGCCGCAATTACGGATTATGAACATTACGCATCCTTCATGCCGAGGGTGGCAAACGCGAAGGTGATCTGCAGAAACTCGACACCGGTGCCATACTATAAATGCGAACAGTATCTAAAAATAAAATTCCTGGGAATAGGCGTCGAATACAATTACATCGTGAACATCTATTCTCCGGTTTCCGGAGATAAAAATGTTTTCGCTACCAAGTGGAACCTCGAGGAATCCATCGACGGGGCCTTCGCGGACTGTTACGGTTCATGGTACCTGAAGGAATTCGAGAAAGACGGCCAGACCTACACCTACATGAGATACTTTCTTTCAACCGTGTTTAAAAAATACAACTCGGCGATAAAATTCATGATGAGGAATTTCGCGGAAAACGACATCAAGGCCCTGTTTAAATCCGTTTATTCCGAGGCCCAGAAAAAATAGCGTCACGTTCCGATCAAAACAACGACGCTCCTCGGGTTTGCCATGTAATGATCCTGCGGGTCTATAACCACCTCGTTTCCATCGTCCGCAAAATCCTCCGGGGAATCGAGACCTGTATCCACCGCCCTTCTCCATTTTATGTCATTATAAACCGGCAGCTTGATATACTGGGACCGGTGATCCGAATTCAAGATGAAAAAAAGAAGATAATCTCCGATGTCGGATTTCTCTTCGCTCCCGTCCAGCTGGTAGCAAAGGGTCTTCTGCTCGGTGTCGTCCCAGGCCGGCCTGTCGAGATTTTTGCCGAACCAGGTTATGTCCGCAAAGGAATCGCCGTCGCTGTCGATGCCGTATAAAAATTTTCTCCTCTGAAGAATCGTATGGGCTTTCCTGAAGCGGACCGCCTTTCTGAAAAAATCAACCATGTCCCTGTTTCTTTCCGCAAGAGTCCAGTCGTGCCAGCTTATTTCATTGTCCTGGCAGTACGCGTTGTTGTTTCCCGCCTGCGTCCTCATGAACTCATCGCCGCCGAGAACCATCGGCGTGCCGAGGGAAAATAAAAGGATACAGTAATAATTTTTAACGAGCCTTTTCCTCAGCCTGATGACGTTTTCATCGTCAGTCGCGCCCTCGCAACCGCAGTTCCACGAGTTATTGTCGTTGGTGCCGTCGCTGTTGTTTTCAAGGTTCGCCTCGTTGTGCTTGCGGTCGAACGAAACCAGGTCATTCAGCGTGAATCCGTCGTGGCAGGTGATAAAGTTTAAGCTGTTGTAAGCGGACCTGCCGTCGTCTCCGTAAAGGTCGAATGAACCAGTGATTCTTCCCGCAAGATCCCTCATCTGCCCGAGATCGCCCTTCCCGAATTTTCTGACAGTGTCCCTGAACCTGCCGTTCCATTCGGACCAGTCGAGCGGAAAATTCCCAACCTGATAGGTGCCCAGGTCCCACGGTTCCGCGATGAGCTTTACCCTGTTCAGGACCGGGTCCTGGGTTATCGCGTCGAAAAATGAGGCCGATTTCTGATAATAGCCGTCCTCCCTTCCAAGGACGGATGCCAGGTCGAACCTGAATCCGTCGACGCGCATCTGTTCGACCCAGTACCTGAGCGAGTCCATCACGAACCTGATGACCTGGGGGTTGGACAGGTTCAGGCTGTTGCCGCACCCGGTATAGTTCATGTAATACCTTGCCGGGTATTGCGCGGTGCCGGTCAGGCAGTAGTAGGTCGGATTGTCTATGCCCTTGAAAATGAAGCTGGGGCCCAGTTCATTGCCCTCACCCGTGTGATTGTAAACAACGTCCAGGATCACTTCTATCCCGGCCCTGTGGAGCTCCCTGACCATGGTTTTGAACTCATTTACCTGGCAGCCGTATTGCTTCCCGGACCCATAAGACGATTCCGGCGCGAAAAACCCCATGCTGTTGTATCCCCAGAAATTCGTAAGGCCCCTGGACCTCAAAAAGTCCTCGACGTAATACTCGTGAACAGGCAGCAGCTCCACCGCGTTAATTCCAAGGTCCCTCAGATATGGGATCTTATCAATGAATCCAAGATACGTTCCAGGATTCTTAACCCCGGAGGACCTGTGGGCGGTAAAACCCTTGAGGTGCGTTTCATAGATCACGAGCCTGTTTAAAGGTATCTCGGGATGACCGACGCCCTGCCAGTCGAATCCGTCGTCAACAACAACCGCCCTCGGAACAATCCGGGTATTGTCCCTCGAATCGCATGATAAATCCAGGTCCGGCGACATGGAGTCATATGCCAGGAGGAGATTGTCTGGGTTCACTAGCTTGGAAGTTAGGGCCCTGGCGCAGGGATCCAGGAGAAGCTTGTTTTCATTGAAACGAAAACCCCATGTCGGATTATAATCTCCAACCACCTTGTATCCGTAAAGCTGGCCGGCCTTTACGCCCTTTATGAAAACATGCCATATGAATTTCGTGCGATTTTCAATCTTTATGATGTCCGAAGGATCATCATCCGGGCCGTTGAAAAGCAGAAGGTACACCTCCCTCGCGTTCTGGGAGAAAACGGCGAAATTGACGCCGTCATCCGAGAGGGTGGCGCCCAGCGGATAATACCTGCCCTCGGAAAGGGTCCTGGATGTTTTATGAATCAGTTTATAGCCCATGATACGCCAATCTTTAGATTGCGCTCATTTCGTACAAATGTCAATAAGTTTACGGTCCGTCCAGTAAACGATTATTTAAAAAAAGACCTTACCGTTTCGCATATGCCGGAGACCATTTCCCTTGTAAGTCCCGGCCAGCTGGGAAGGTTTATGCCCCTCCAGCCAAGATTGTCCGCGACCGGAAATTTCTGATACCTGGATGAATACATCGGCATCGTGTGGGCCGGATAGAAAAGCGGCCTGGTCTCAATGCCTGCGTCCTCGAGGTGCTTTCTCAGCAAATCCCTCGCGGAGGGTTCCTCGACAAGGATTGAATACATCCAGTATGAATGCCGGACATCCCCTGTCTGTCCGTGCGTTTTAACAGGAAGGCCTTTCAGAAAACCGTCGTACCAGCTGGCTATCTGGATTTTTTTCGAAATGAATTCATCCGCCTGCTCGAGCTGGGCGAGCCCGATCGCCGCGCAGATATTGGTCATCCTGTAATTGTATCCGATGACGTCATGCCAGTACTGCCTGTGCGCGGCAAGGCCCTGCCCCTTGTAATGCACCGACCTGTCATAAAGGGTTTTATCGTTAGTGACGACCATTCCCCCCTCGCCCGTGGTAATCGTCTTGTTCCCGAAAAAACTGTATGTTGAAATATCCCCGAATTGTCCGACGTGCTTTCCCCTGTAGAGCGTTCCGAAAGCCTCGGCGCAGTCCTCCACTAGAAAAAGGTCATTTGATTTTGTTATATCAACGAGTGGATCCATATCGCACGGGTGCCCGTACAGGTGGACGGCCATGATCGCCTTCGTCCTTGGCGTAATCTTTCTTTTTACGTCCTCCGGGTCTATCTGCCATGTGTCCATTAATGAATCCGCGAAAACCGGTTCGGCTCCCGTATAGCTGATCGAATTTACCGAGGCTATATAGGTCAGGGTCGGAACGATTACCTCGTCGCTCCTTCCGATTCCCAGCGCTACCAGGGCCAGATGAAGGGCAACCGTACCGTTGCTTACGGCGGTGGCGTATTTTATGCCGGTGTATTCGGCGAAGCGTTTTTCAAATTCAGCTAAAAATTTTCCCTTGGATGAAATCCATGTCGAGTCCAGACACTCGGCGACATATTTTTTTTCGTTTCCCGTCAGGGACGGCTGATAAATCGGTATGCGTATCATCATAACACTCGTTTTTAGAAATTTTTTATTTTTGAACCGGATACTCCATTTTTTTAATCCCGTCCGGTGTTTCCTCGATAACGATCAACCTTTCAAATCCCATGCTGATGATCTTTGTATACACATCGGATATGCTTCCATATTTATTAACCGAAGAAAAATCATTCCGGTCGTATGTATGATATCCATATCCAAGCCTTCTTATATCCGTCTCCGGCAATCCGTCAAACATGGGAATCCCTGTCAATGCGGGCGCTATGAAAGGTGCCGCATTGTTATAATTCGACATTGTCCAGTATACTCTATTAGTCTTGGGAACATATATTATACTTTTTCTTTTATCTTTCAATGGCTTTTTTCCAATAGATTCCAGAATTTTTAACAGAGAATATTTTTTATTAATTCGATAAGATCTACCTTTTATAATCCCGTTTGATTTTTCGCAGAAGGACTCCTGTGTGGGAGTAATTTTAATAGATTCTAAAATTATTCCCGTATCATTAATTCCATTTGCATGATCTTTTAATCTGAATATTAAATTTAATGAATCGCCTGAAATAAATCTTTTAGGAATTGTAATATTATACTTATTATTATTATCAAAATATATACTTCCAGCCGAATTACCATTAACAATCAGCTGTATAATATTTTTTTCCTGTTTTTGCATGTCGTTAAGTCTTCTCATTTCAACAACCATGATTAAATCTGATGAAGCGTTGTTGATCGGGATATTTAAAATATTTTCGGTCCCAAGTATGAATTTATTGTCCTTGATGATAATCGGCTGCCTGCCAATCGGTGAAATGTAATACAGCATGTCACCTGTTTGAGTTAATGTTATTTGTTTTCCGTAATCATAAACCGGGACTTTAATAAGTTTCTTAACCATTGATGCAGTTTTTAAAGCACCCGCGAGTTTATTAATAACATCAACATCATACCTTATAATAAACAATAGGGATAACAACAATAAAAGGAATATCTTATATATGGACTTTCTTGAAAAAAAATACTTAAAATCAAATCTTGAAGAATACTCAATCACATGAACAAGAAGCAACAATAAAGAGATCCTTATTACAGGATCAATAAAGTATTGCATGCTGGGCGATGGAATTGAAAGAAAAAATCCAGGAATTGATCCGGCGACACACAAGACGAGAATTGTTTCTGCATCAAATAATTTCTTTTCCTTTATTACGGTTTTCCAGAAAAATTCGAATAAATTATCTGTTTTTAATTTATTGAATTCATTTATTATTAAAATATATAACCTGAAAATGATATAACCAGTTACCGGTAAATAATAAAGAAAGAAATAAAGAATATTTGATTTCACATAATCCTTGTGAAAGGCCATGAATCGAATATTGTTTTCAGTTGCACTTAATGAATCATTAGTTAAATAATAAATAACAAACGATGCCGCAATTATTAAAAAATAAGTCATCAAATATTCAATTTTTTTATACAGATCGAATCTCAAAAATAAATAAGAAAAAAACACGAATAGAATGACCATGGTGGATATTTTACTAACACCCACAAAGACAATTGAAAGAGGAATGAAAATCAACAAAAAGAAAAAATTGTTTTTGCCATTTAAATAATTTTCCCAGAAAATGATTGCGGATGAAAGAAAGACAAATATGATAATAAGTGAAATTGTGTATGACTCGCTCATTATCTGGTACTCATCCCAATAAATATAAATGTTCCTGAGAAATGAATCCGGCAAAAAACCTATGACCAAAACGAATGAAATTATCCAGAATCTGATATTCAAAACATCCCACCTTTTCGGATAAAACAATGACCGCAATTGATCGATCAGCAAGTAATAGGTTTTATAGAATAGAGGGACTATGATAACAGGAAATATTACATTATATCCGGCGAATGTTGAAATATTTAATAGGGATGATAAATTTGCAATTACCCAGTGGCTCCCCAAATGATATCTTAATGACGGTATGCCGTTTAAACCCGTACTCGGAATTCCAAACGTCTGTATCATTCCGGAAATGCTTGAATGGAAAAGAGTATCTGCATTTGAATTTCCGGTCAACATCAACTCCAGATATACAGGAGTCTGATATGCCGAGTTATACAATCTATTTATTACCCATAAAAAGAAAATAACCCAGACAAAGAAGATGAAAATTTTTCTTGAGTTTATCTTTCTAAAATAATGAAAACTAAAAAAAAGAAAGAATAGTATTCCGGGAACAATCAGCAGCCATTTTAATTCATTAAAATAATGAAATGAAATATATCCTGCGGCACAGCAAAAAACAAGACCGTAAAAAGTCACCATAGAATCCGTTAAGTAGAATTTCCCTGTGATGTTGAAATTAAATATTCCGGATAAATGACTGACGGCATCAGAAAGAAAAATAAGAAAAAACCCGGCACCCAGGATTTCAATCAAGAATGATAAACTGTTGTCTACTAATCCTTTACGTAAAAACCAATAAAAAAATGCGATTGAGATGGACATGAAAGCGGCGAAAAGGGATATCGTCGATTTATGAAAAGATTCATGATCTGATGAGAATAATACGTTTTTCATGTTATTAATATTAGATTTAATTGCTCTTAAGCGGAATTTTAATTAAAGTATCATAATATAACAAGAAATTTCTTCCCGGTTCAATCTTTCTGTGCAGTCACACCGGAAATTCATTTAATCTGTTTTTCCAGTATAATAGTTGAAACATTTCCGTGATCAAAAAAATTCCTTGTTATTAATATTGGAACAAGTAAATGAATTATTTATCGGATTCTGTAAAAATCACGGGTCTTGACGAGCTCTTTTAGCTATTTATTATAAAACTTTTTGATCATTTCGCATACATGTGCAATCTGATCACTCTTGAGTCCGTACCACATTGGGAGCCGCAGTAGTCGCTCACTGTCCGAAGTTGTAAAACTGTCATCACCGTAAAACCGACCGTATTTTTTTCCCGCCCTGGAACTGTGAAGGGGTATATAATGAAACACGCAATTGATATTGTTTTCATTTAAATACTTCTGCAGGGATGTTCTTTCAGAAAGATCCCTGGTTTTTATATAGAAAAGATGACCATTGTGCGACATGTATTCCGGAATTTTAGCGAGTTGGATCAGCCCTTCAACCTGAAGCGAGTTAAGTCCCATATAATATGCTTTCCAAGATTCCAATCTGTCCGTGATGATTTCTTCCGCGATTTCAAGCTGTGCAAAAAGAAAAGCGGCGCTTAATTCACCGGGAAGGTAGGATGATCCGAAATCGACCCATCCGTATTTATTTATTTCGCCCCTGAAAAATCTTGACCTGTCAGTTCCCTTTTCCCTTATGATTTCAGCCCTTTCTATAAAATCCGGATCATTAATCAGTAGAGCGCCGCCTTCACCGCACTGGATATTTTTTGTTTCATGAAAACTAAGTGCCGCCATGTTCCCGAGGGTCCCGGCAAATCTGCCTTTATGTTTTGAAAGAATGGCCTGCGCAGCGTCCTCAAACACATAGAGATGATGCTTTTCTCCTATGCTTAAAATTGTATCCATTTCGCAGGGGACCCCGGCGTAATGGACGGCAACAATTGCCTTTGTTTTTTCTGTCACGGCTTTTTCAACAATCGCCTCATCTATGTTCATGGTATCTGGATTGACATCAACGAATACTATCTTTGCCCCTCTCAGGACGAAAGCATTTGCAGTGGATGAAAAAGTAAATGACGGCATGATTACTTCATCGCCGGGCTTAATGCCTATAAGGATGGCCATCATGTCCAGGGCATGTGTCCCTGACGTTGTCAGAAGGACTTTCCTGCATCCAAGTTTATTCTCGATCCAGGAATTGCATTTTTTTGTATAATCGTTATCACCACTGAATTTTCCTTTGGCGATGACATCTTTTATGTATTCAATTTCCTTCCCGGTCACGCAGGGACGGTTGAATGCAATTCTTGATTTATCCATATTTTAAACCAGATCAAATATTTTATTGATAAAGTCATTAACTCTGCCGGAAAGAAATTTCAGACCGAATCATCAATGCTCAAATACGGCGCCATGTCAAGATAATTATGAACCCATTTATCCCAGTAATATAAAAATCAAGCGGCTTGGATTGTAGTTATTTATAAAGAAATGATTAATTTGATTCTATAATTTATTAGTTAGATAATGCACCTCATGTTGCATAAGCAACTGCCGTAGCTCAGTGTGATGGAACAATTCAGGAATGGTTTAAATCAATGAAGTCCCGCAGAATGATAAATCAGGAATCAATTAAGCTGGATATTGATTATAATGACTTTCCTTTATATCCAGAATCTGTATAGCTTATCATATTCAATCTTTTTCCGTTTTCAATTTCAACGCGTATTTTTTCAGCATCAGAGGTCGCCTTATCAATGGCCGCCCTTGCCTCATCCTTCAACAATTTTTTGCTTTCTATCGTGTATTCATTAGATTTATCATTCCCCACTACAACGAATTTTGGCGCCCGTTGAGGCGATTCATGAATCTTCCCAACGGGTTAAAAAATTTTCAAAAAAATGAGAACCGGCAGGGCCCCGTATCAGTCTATTGTATAAAAAAGGAGGATGATATGAAAAAATATATTCTTATATCGATGATATTGAGCATCTGCATTATGCCTTCAATATTGGCCGCAAAGGATGAAAACCTCATACAGGTCGCGATATTGCTGGATACCAGCAACAGCATGGACGGCCTTATAGACCAGGCCAAATCACAGCTCTGGAAAATAGTAAACGAGCTTTCAGCAGGGAAAAAAGACGGCAAGGCGCCCAGGCTGCAGGTGGCCCTTTATGAATACGGAAATGACGGCATCCCTGCCGGAGAAGGCCACATCAGAATGGCTTCCCCTCTCACGAACGACCTGGATAAAATTTCAAACGAGCTCTTCAAACTGACAACCAACGGGGGTTCCGAATACTGCGGGATGGTCATAGATTCCGCGGTTAAAGGGCTCAAGTGGAGCAAAGACGGCAATGTCTTCAAGGTGATCTTCATAGCCGGCAACGAACCATTCACACAGGGAGGTTCTGACTATACGGAGTCGGTAAAACGCGCCGTATCAAAGGGAATAACCGTGAATACTATTTTCTGCGGAAATTACGATGAAGGCGTCAATACGAAATGGAAACACGGGGCCGACCTGTCCGACGGCACCTACATTAACATCGACCACAATCAGAAAATCGCGCACATAAACGCCCCCCAGGACAAGGAGATAATGAAGCTCGGCGAAGAGCTGAATAAGACATATGTAGCCTACGGCGCCAAAGGGATGATAAAAAAGGAAATGCAGGCCGAGCAGGATAAAAACGCCAGGACCGTCAGCGAAGAATCCCTTGTGCAGAGGTCCGTGTCCAAAGCATCAGGCCAGTACGTGAACAATACGTGGGACCTCGTGGACGCGGTAAAGGACAGCAAGGTCAAGGTGTCCGATGTGGACGAAAAGCTTCTCCCGGGCGAGATGAAAAAAATGGACAGGAATGAAAGGGACAATTACATCAAGTCCAAGATCAAGGAAAGGGAAAGGCTGCAGAAAAAAATCAACGCGCTTAACGCCGAGAGAAAAATATACGTCGACAGGGAATTGAAAAAAAACGGCGAGCAGAACACATTCGACGCCGCCATACTCAGGGCCGTTAAAAAGCAGGCAACTGAAAAAAATTTCAAGTTCCAGTAATTTCCATATTCAAGGGGAAGTGCAACAAGCACTTCCCCTGTTTCATAAAAAAAATTATTACCGCTTAAAAAATCAATATAAAATATTAACAATGATAAATTAACACAAATAAAAAAAGTTCTAATATCTATTATTATGAAAATTATAAAAAATTCACTTGCTTTATGGCATTTAATGCTTGATAAAGAGTATTAATAAAATAATGAGGTATAATACTGATTTGAAATTATTTTGAGTTTAAAAATGCAAATATTTAAGAAAAAACCCTTGATTATTGCCGGACCCTGCAGCGCGGAAAGTGAAGAGCAATTATTCAAAATAACAAGCACTCTCCAAAAAAACAATGTTGATATTATCCGTGCCGGTATTTGGAAGCCGAGAACCCGTCCGGGAACTTTTCACGGGGTTGGAGCCGTCGGTTTAAAATGGATAACTGAAATAAAAAAAAATATTCCTGCGGTTTTTACCATTGAAATCGCCACTCCGCAACATGTGGAAATGGCACTCAAAGCCGGAATAGATGTACTCTGGATCGGAGCCCGCAGTACGGTCAATCCATTCACAGTTCAGGGCATAGCGGACGCACTTCGTGGAATCGATATCCCGGTTATGGTCAAGAATCCCATCAATCCGGACCTTTCGCTCTGGATAGGAGCTTTCGAAAGATTAGATCATGCCGGAATCAAACAAATTGCCGCGATACACAGAGGTTTCAGTACAATCCAGATGAGCAAATACCGTAATCTGCCTTTGTGGCGTATACCCCTCGAGTTTACAGATAAATACCCAGATATTCCCCTTATTTGCGACCCAAGCCATATAGCAGGGAAAAGAAATCTGGTCTATGAGATAGCCCAGAAAGCCATGGATCTTGATTATGACGGACTGATGATCGAAGTTGATCTTGATCCTGATAAAGCGTTGAGTGATCCCGACCAGCAGCTGACCCCGGATGCTTTTTTGCAGATGCTTAAATCACTCCGCTTTAAGGCGCCCGATACAGACACATCGATATTTCACCAGCTTGAGGATATTCAGGATGAAATTGACCAACTTGACCGTGAGATGGGCGCAATAATTGAAGCAAGGATGCTCCTTGTAAAAAAAGTCGGATTATATAAAGCGAATAACAATATGAACGACGATCAGATAGAGAAATGGAAAAGTATTATTGAATCACGACTCCAATCGATAATAAACAGCCATGAAAATAAAAAATTGATACAAAAAATCTTCAGAATCATCCAGAATGAATCTTCAGACAATCAAAACGAAATCAAGTAGCTATATATCTTCAAGGCTATAAATGAAATTGATATCCAAAACAACTCGCGCGGGAGGCGCGGTTAATCGGTTTTCTTATAAAGCTTTTTTAACACTACTGTTATAACCGCGGATTTTCATCGTAAAGATTAATCCTTTCTTACTTGACCTTCCGGGGAGCGTCTCATAAAATAGATCCAACCTCATGCCATTTTACCAACACAAAATCGGCTAAGGATCATTGAGGGATGCATCAGATCATCTATTGGAGAAAATTGTATTAGCAATGACGTCATATGATAAAAAAATGCTTATAGCCGGCGGGGGTTACGCAGACATCCCATTGATTTTATCAGCTAAAAAACTCGGATATTATGTGTATACAACCGGCAACAGACCGGAGGAATTGGGTCACAATTATTCGAATGAATACATCAAGGCGGATTTCTCAAATCTTGATGAAATGTTGGACCTTGCGAATCAAATAAAAATTGATGCCGTTTGTCCGTGCTGCAATGATTTTTCCGCCCTTTCTTCATCTTATATAGCCGAGAACATGAATTTGCCCGGGCATGATAAATTTTTAACGACAAAGCTGATCCACCATAAAGATTCATATAGAAAATTTGCATCGGAAAATGGAATAGCTACCCCCAGAGCAAAATCTTATACTGATTCGGCCGAAGCTATACTTGACATAGATTCCTTTCTATTCCCGCTTATAGTCAAACCTGTTGACCTCACAGGAGGCAAGGGTGTTACGACCATAAGATCAAAAGATGAAACAAAAAAAGCAATAAATAAGGCATTTGATATTTCCAGAGCTAAAAAAATTGTAATCGAGGAATTCCTTCAAGGCACCCGCCATGGTTTTTCCGCATTCCTTCGTGACAGCAAGGTAGTGTTTTATTTTACCGATAATGAATACTATTATCTCAACCAGTACCTTGTCTCAGGCGCTTCCGCCCCCGGAGATGTCCCGCAAAATGTAGTAAAAATACTCATTGCTGATTCTGAAAAAATAGCCTCCATACTGAAATTAAAAACCGGAATCTTCCATATACAGTTTATAATAAACAACGGCGAACCAGTTATCATCGAAATCTGCAGGCGACCTCCAGGTGATCTATATGTAAAACTGGTCGAAATATCAACCGGGATCGACTATCCCGGATACATTGTCAGGGCTTTTACCGGCGATAATTGCGATGACATGACTCATGCCGACCCAAAAGGATTCTACACGCGACATTGCGTAATGTGCGACAGAACCGGGATTATAAAAGATATTTTTATTGACCCGGCAATAAAAGACAATATTATTGAAAAATTCATGTGGTGGAACCCAGATGACAGTGTAACCGATATTTATACTGCAAAATTCGGTATAGTGTTTCTAAAATTCAATTCAATGGATGAAATGCTGAAAAAATCATCAGAGCTGCAGGAATTGATCAAAGTTAAAATTGAATAGCAGCCGGTCCGCAAAAAATCATGGAGAAAAAGATGCATGGAAAAATCAATACTGAAAGATAAAATAGCAATAATAACAGGCGCTTCCCGCGGCATTGGTAAAGCCATAGCCGTAAAATACGCTTCAGAAGGCGCCGCGATCGTCCTTGTATCCGATGAAGAAGATAACCTGAAACTTGAATCAAAACAAATTAACGAATCGGGATCAAAGACAGCTTACATTGCAGGAGATGTCGCCCAGCCTGATTTTGCTGATAAAATTGTCAAAAAGGTCATTGCTGATTTCAATAAAATCGATATCCTTGTGAACTGCGCCGGCATCATCACAAGAACACCTTTTGAAGAATTGTCTCTTGAGGATTGGAACCGGGTGATTCATGTCAATCTATACGGAACATATTACATGTGCAAATCAGTTCTCCCAATCATGCGCGGCAATAAAAGCGGAAAGGTCATCAATATAACTTCCCAGATGGCCAAGATGCCACACCCGGGAGCTTCACCGAGTTATGAAGTATCAAAGGCGGGACAGGCGGCTTTGACGCGTCATCTTGCCTACCATTACGCCAAGTATAACATTAATATAAACGGCATCGCGCCGGGATCAATCGACACCGGGCTGGCCGCAACGATGAAACCCGAAGCACGCGAATTATTGCTGAAAGGAATCCCTCTCCAAAGGCTCGGCCGGCCGGAAGAAGTCGCGGATTGCGCCCTTTTTTTGGCCTCATCAATGTCTGATTATATAACCGGAGAGATAATTGATGTTAACGGCGGATCATTGATGGATTAGTGACCGGAATGATTGCAAAAGCATTCGGCATTAATTCTACAACATGACAAATTGAAATCATCAATAAACGGAGGAAAAAATGTTTTTAGATAAAATAGTCAGTGGAACAGATAAGCGCGAAGCAGATATTAAAATCCTAAAAAATTCCAAGTACCCGGTCGTATTTTACGGAGCCGCCGAATTTGCTTCGGAGCTGGGAAAATTTTTGTGCAATTATGGAATTTCCGCAGCCGCATATTTTGTTGACGATGAATATATAAACAGTGATTTAAATTTTTTCAAAGATGTAAAAACCTTCGATGAAATAACAAAATTATTTGATAAATTCAATATAGTTATAGCCAATATAAGCGACGTCAAGCGTGCGAGAGATAAAATATCCTCGAAGAAATGCGATCAGGTAATGGGTGTATATCTATTTGATTATTTAAGGGACAATTCCTTTGACGGTTTTGACATGAATTACATAAAAAAGCATGAAAAAGAATTCGGCAGGGTTTATGAATTATTAAATGATGATTTATCTAAAAAAACATATACTGATTTTATAAACTCAAAATTAAACAACAATTATGAATACCTGCATGATTTTTTTTATGAACAATATTTTCTTAAGGATTTAATTACCGTCTCAGACGACGAGGTTTTTGTGGACGGTGGAGCATTTACTGGCGATACACTCTTATCATACATAAAAAATTTCGGCAATAGATATCAAAAGTATTATGCCTTTGAACCAGGAACCGGTCTGCCTGGACTGCGGAAATTAATCGAAAAAGAAAATATTAAGAACGTCACCATTATTGAAAAGGGACTGTGGAGCAAACAGGATGTCCTGCATTTTTCGACCGGGACCCAGGACGGCAGAATCAATGAAAGCGGCGATTTGGAGATTTCAGTTGATTCAATCGACAACCTGTGCGCCGATGCGACATTCATTAAAATGGATATAGAAGGCGCAGAACTTGAAGCCCTGAAAGGCGCGGCCGGTACGATTAATAAAAACATGCCGAAACTCGCAATATGCATTTATCATAAACCCGAAGATTTATTTGAAATACCGCTGTATATTAAATCAATCGCTCCGGATTATAAAATCTTTGTCCGCCATCACAAATATGAAATCGGGGTTGAACTTGTGCTATACGCAATAATGAAATAAATCAATATTTCATTTAATCTCTTTAAATAAAAAAACGGTATTGAATCCATTGTTTATCAGAGTTCTATCATGAAAAAATTATTATCATTTGTGATTCCCTGCTATTGTTCTACCACCACCCTGCCCCTGGTGGTCAAAGAAATTATCGACACGATCACAAAAAGCAAAGAATTCGACTACCAGATTATTTTAGTAAATGATAATTCTCCTGATGAAACATTTAAGGTTATAAAAAATCTCTGCTTAAAAAATTCAAGAATTACCGGGATTAATCTATCCAGAAATTTCGGACAGCATGCCGCTCTGCTCGCAGGATATTCCCGCGCAAATGGCGATTACATTATCAGCATTGATGATGACGGAGAGATACCGATAAATGAAATATACAAGCTTATAGATAAATTAAACGAGGGGTATGATGTCGTCCTGGGCAAGTACGGAAAAAAAACGCATAATATCTTTAAAATTATCAGCAGTGAATTAACAAGGGTAATGTGCCAGGTATTGGTCGGACAGCCTAAAAATATTTATACGACAAGCTTCTATATATCACGGCGATTTGTCATCAAGGAAATGCTGCGGTATAAAAATTCATACCCTTTCATAGCCGGACTCATTTTCCGAACGACTCAAAATGTCGCGAATGTAATCGTTTCGCATCGTGCAAGACTGGAAGGCAAATCCAATTATACTTTATCAAAAATGTTTAAACTATGGTTTAATGGATTTACGGCTTTTTCGATCATACCATTGCGCATAGCATCCGTGATGGGTTCAGTCTGCGCTTTTTTAGGATTAATTTTTGTTTGTAAGATAATCATCAATAAATTCACGAATCCTGATATTCCATTGGGATACAGCTCTATGATGGCATCAATACTTTTTATTGGCGGAATGATAATGATCATGCTGGGATTAATCGGCGAGTATGTCGGAAGGATTTATATTTCAATAAACAACAATCCTCAGTATGTAATAAAAGAAATTGTATGTTCAAAACCGTTAAAAAAATAAACTCAATCTTGTAAAATACAATAATGGTTCATTATAATTATCTGCCTGGAAAATAGATAAATGCTGATTAACATTTTTTAAATCGAATTAAATCTCAAGGAAACGCCAATGTCATATTTATACATTTTAGGAACAATATTATTTACAGTTCTCGGACAATTAATTATTAAATGGAGGATGAATCGTTTTAATACTCTGCCGGATGACTTGTTGGGAAAAGGTGTTTTTTTATTAAAATTAATTTTTGATCCATTTATTTTTTCAGGACTTCTGTGTGCTGGTATAGCATGGCTATTATGGATGGGTGCAATGACAAAATTCGAATTAAGCTATGCATATCCTTTTGCCGGTTTAACTTTTATTTTGATTTTGGTTTTTTCAGTAATCCTGTTTAACGAACCATTAACGATACATAAAATAATAGGTACTATATTAATTGCAATAGGTCTTATTATTTCAAGCAGATCATTATAATTATTTGCAAGAATCTATAATTGCGCAAATAATTACTTTTTAAAAAATGAATTTAAAATCAGAAGGATGTTTAAAAAATTTAATAATCCGGCCAAACTGACAGCGCTTTTTTTAAAAGCTTCATGAAATGTGAATATTTAAGCGGCATAAAAATTCTTATTTGTTCTTCTTCCTCGTATCAACCTTACGGAATTCGGGTTTGGACGCTTTGACAAAATAGTTCAGAGTATATTCCCTCTTTTTATCCAGGAAATCCATGGAATTGAGTATAGCTGGAAAAAAGAAAACAAAGAAAAAAAATGACAATAATTCAAAAGGTAAAAATAAAATCCGTATTAAAGGATTTTTAATTTGCCAGAATAAATACTTGGGCAGTATGGATAATCGATTGGCCAGGTAGCCAAAATAACCTGATGATGGTTTTATATAAATAATCTGGAATCCTGCTTTTTCGAATAAATATTGAAGACCATAGCATGTGAATCGAAAAAAATCGTACGGCTCCTGGTGCACGCCCCATCCCTGAGGAGCGGAAAGATAGAGAAAACCGCCGGGCTGAAGTATCCTGAACATTTCATTTATTATAGCCTGGGGTTCTTTTACATGCTCAAGAACCTGTGTGCATATAACGGTTTTGAAAGTTTCCTTTCTAAAAGGCATCCTGCTTAAATCACTTACCGCATCAAGTTCAGAATAATTCCAATTTATATCTCCAATTGCGGCATCAATAGCAAAATATTTCTGTTTATGAAAAATATCTTTATATTGGCATTGTCCCGCCCCGGCATCCAGGAATAAACTTTCAGGCGGGATTTCAATTACAATTGATTTTAAAAATTCTCTTGCTTCAATCCAATTTGGAAAAACTAATTTTTTTATGAAGTGGGGAAATAATGAAACTATTTTCTCTTGTAATGTCTGCATATCATGTGCTCAAAAATTTTTTCTAATAAAGCGGAAACCGTAAAAAATTAATAATGGCAAGTCAACAAAAAATATGAAATACGCTTTTTGTCAAGCGCTTAATAGGTTATTGAAATATAATTGCCAGTTGATGATTTTTCTACTTTAAAAATATATTATTTCATACTGACACATATTTCAAATTATATTGGACCCCGAAATCCGGACAGGTTGAGGGAAGCCTGATGAGTGTAAATCTCTGTAATGCCCCCATTCTGGGAAGAGAGTTACGATGCATATGATTTGAAGAAAGAACGAATTCAGGAACAGAATTACCGAATTGAGTTGCAAATAAGAAGATTGAAACCATTGATGTGAATCACACACATAAAACTGGAAAAACCTGAAAAACTATCTTGACTAACCGGTTCAGATCAGAATATGATTCTTCTAAATATAAGATCTTTATCTTAAAAAATCCATCATGAAAAAAATAACACAATATTTATTATTTATTAATAATAAAAAAATATTCAAACCCTTTAAAGTTACAATCTGGACATTGTTTTATTCATCAATTTTTATTTTTCTGGCCCAGCGATTATTTAAAAAACAAGTCTCATTATTTTTTGAAAATGCGAATCCCCTGTTGTCAATCA
>JALOTL010000011.1 GCA_025457915.1 Spirochaetota bacterium
TTCGACGACAATGAGCAATTCAGGAAATCCATGGAATATATCGAGGACATGCTCTGGGACCCGGACCTGGGCATGCTGCAGAGGTACCTGCCGTTCATCGAGGACCCGGAAACCCACATACACGCCGGCAACGGACCATGGGTCCAGTATACCGCCATGCTCGCGCAGTATAATTTTTACGCCGGAAACCTGGAGAAGGGGAACAGGATACTGGAAACGGTGGACAGGTACAAATCGAAGGAAGGATACCTCTGCGAGCACCTGACTACTCCGGAAAGGTTTTACGAGTTCAAGGAGCTTGAATGGCTGAGCGGAAGGGATTTCGGAAAGGAATTCGACCAGGAAATATTGATCGGGGATATTTCATACGATAAGATCGTCGAGGAGCTCAACCACATGAAAAAATCCTACGATGCAGTGGAAAGCCAGTGCCAGAAGATAGGACCGGAGGGCTATATATCCTTCGCGATACCGCTGATGTGGTCGCACGCGGAATATGCCATGGCCCTTCTTCTCAGGGCCGAAAAGGAGATAAAGGACAATAAATGGTGAGACGATGAATACAGAAAAAGACATAGATGAAATAAAACTGCTCCTTAAAAATATAGACATCTTCTCGAGCCTGAAGGATGAAGAGCTCGCCGCGGTGGCAAGCTACAGCGATTTTTATCCATTCAGCGAAGGCGAGGTCGTTTTCAGCGAGGGAAGATACTGCGAAAACCTTTTTATGATCAAGGAAGGCTCCGTAAGGATTACCAGGAAAAATAACGGAACGAATGAAATTGACATAGCAAAGTTCATCAAGGGCGAGTCCTTCGGAGAACTGGACCTTTTCGAGAATTCGCCCATGAGCGCGACTGCCCTCGCGGAGAAGGACACGGTGCTGCTCATGTTCCCTTACAGGGGGGCGTCCTTCAGGGACGTTCTGGTAAAAAGGCCGGACATATCCGCGCACATTATATACAAGCTTATCGGGATGATCGCCGGGAGAATAAGGTCCACCAACAAGCTCATTTCCGAGCAGACGCCGTGGATTAAGAATCTCAAGAGGCAGCTCCTGAGCGACAAGCTTACCGGGCTTTACAACAGGTCTTTCCTTGAAGACGACCTTCCCAAACTCCTTCCCGAATACGGGCCGTCAACATGCATCGCGATGGTAAAACCAGACAACTTCAAGGAAATCAACGACGGGTTCGGCCACGAGGCCGGGGACAACGTGCTGAGGCTGCTGGCGGACACAGTGAAATCCTGCATCAGGGACGACGACATCGCAGTCAGATACAGGGGGGATGAATTTGCCGTGGTTCTTCCGTCAACCGGGACTGAAGAGGCTCTCGGGGTAGCGGAAGTCATAATCGGCGCAGTCAAATCAATGTGCATAGACCATCTGACTCCCGGCAGAAAAATCATCATTACGGCGAGCATAGGAATAGCCGCGTGCCCGGACGACGATACGGATCCGAAATCGCTGGTGGGCACCGCGCATAAGAAAATGTTCGAGGCAAGGGACGGGGGAGGCGACAGGATAAAAGCATGAAACGGAATATGGTGAACAATGCAAACTAGGGATTTTTTAAAAAAGGTGGAAATTTTTTCCCTTCTCACGCCGGAAGAAACCGAATGGATCGTTACGCTTTTCAGGGAGAGGAATTATAAAAAAAACAGCCTTCTCTTCAAGGAAGGGGACAGGGGGAACGAACTTTTTATCATCAGGTCCGGCAGCGTCGCGAGTTATATACTTACCCCGGACGGAATGGACAGGGAAATAGCGAAGTTCGCGGAGGGAAATTTTTTCGGCGAGATGTCCATTTTCGAAAACGCCCCGAGGTCCGCAACCTGCAGGGCGGTAAATGACAGCCTGCTGATGTCATTGCAGGATGACGATTTTTACAGGATAATCGAGGAAAAACCCGACATCGCCGTCAAGATAATGTACAGGATGCTCAATATAACCACCCAGAGACTCAGGGATACCGGCGAGTTTCTTTCCGAGATGGTCCACTGGGGTGAGGCGGCAAGCAAAAGGATAATAACCGATGATCTGACCGGAATATACAATAGGCGTTTTCTGGATGATGCGCTTGAAAGCTTTTTCGAGAGCCAGAAAAAGGAAAAAAAACAAATGTCGCTTATAATGATCGACCTGGACCGGTTCAGGGACGTAAACGAGATGTACGGAAATGAAGCCGGCGACAAGATGATCCTGGCAGTCGTGAATGTCTATAAGCAATATCTGAGGGAAAAGGATATCTTTGCCAGATACGGCGGCGATGAGTTTACGATAATACTGCCTGATACGACATTAAGCGCCTCCGTGGACCTTGCTGAAAAGATCAGGGTCCAGGTTTCAAAGGAAGATGTATTGAAGAGATACGGCGGGGAAATAAAAAACGTGACGGTCAGCCAGGGCATATCTAATTTTCCTGACAGCGCCGCGGATCTGAAGGTATTGAAGGAAAAAGCGGATCAGGCGCTTTACAGGGCCAAGCTGGAAGGGAGAAACAGGGTTGTTACAAACTAGGCAGCGGTTTAATAAATGAAAAAAAAGACTATTGAAACGATTTACGAAAAAAACAGGATTATAAGAAATATCATCAAGGCTATTGCAACAAGGGAGTATTTCCTGATCCTGGGCCACAAGATGCCGGACGAGGATTGCGTCGCCTCAATGGTTTCCATAGCTCTGATACTCAGCAAGTTCCTGAAGGAAGCCAAGATTTACATAGATTCCAGGATACACGAGCATTACCAGTATCTTCTCAACATCTGCACCTTTAATTCGATCCAGATTCTTGATCACAGGGAGGATGCCGGTCTGGTCGACGCCATCATCATCTGTGATACCCCGAAGCCTTCGATGATCGATACGAGCCCGGGGATCCATTCCCTTCTTGATAATGAGGACGTGCTGAAAATCGAGATTGACCATCACCTGGGCGCCGACAGCGAGTATATAGGCAGCGATGGATACTGCCTTGTGAGCGAGGCTTCATCCACCTGTGAACTCATCGGCCTGATCGCGTTCAAGCTCAAGAGAAGGGTCGATCTTCTCGAGCTCTTCAGCATCGACCAGCTGATGACGCGAAATCTCGTTCTTTCAATTCTTACAGGGATCATCGGGGATTCGAAGATGGGTCAGTTTTTAAAGTCCAAGAGGGAGCAGAAATATTACAGCATCTTCAGCAGGCTCTACAACAGCATGCTCGTAAGCGAGACGACAAAGGAATCGAATTTCACTGACATGGGTCAGGTCTTCACCGAGCTCCAGAGGCTGTCGACAAAAGAGGAGCAGTGCTTCAACTTCATCATAGATAAAAAGAAAAAGAAGGGCGACGTGTCCTACGTGGTGATGTCGAAAGACGACATGAAGTTCCTTTACGACGAATTCGATGCTGACACGATTGTTTCCGTGACAAGGACGGTCGCAGACATTCTGGCCGAGGACAGCGAAAAGCTCGGCCTTGTGGCCTACTATGATTATTCAGGCGATTCAAATCTCGTTCAGTTCAGGCTTAGGCGGTCGCAGTATTATAAAATATTCGATGTAAGGACCATCCTGGACCTGTTCAAGATTGAAGACGGTGGGGGCCACGAGGGTGCGATCGGCTTCAGGGTGGAAAGCTCAACCATCAAGGACATCAACGATTACGTGATGTTTCTCATCAACGGTATGCAAGAGGCCATGTCTTCATTGTGAAAATTCTTATAAACCAAAGCGCCGATCAATGACCCGCCATATCATAGCCGCTACCTGCGCCTTCGGAATCGAATCGGTACTGTCCGATGAACTGAAATCCCTCGGCTACGACGGACTGAATACTGAAAACGGCAGAGTGCTGTTCCAGGGCGATGACAGGGACATCGCCAGGTGCAACATCAACCTCAGAACGGCTGACAGACTGTTTATAAGGCTGGCTGAATTCAGGGCCTTCGACTTCGAGGAACTGTTCCAGGGGGTCCTTGGGATAGACTGGGAAAACTTTATACCCATGGAAGGGATAATGCACGTGGTGGGAAAATCCGTGAGGTCAAAACTGCACAGCGTTCCGGATTGCCAGTCGATCACCAAAAGGGCCGTGATAGAGGCGATGAGGAGAAAGCATAAAATCGAAATCTTCGAGGAAAAGGGGCCGCTTTACCGGATCGAGGTGGCTCTCAACAGGGATACTGCCACTATATCCCTGGATACGAGCGGGGAGGGCCTGCACAGGAGAGGGTACAGGCTGTCACGGGGTGAAGCGCCGCTCAGGGAAAACATAGCGGCCGCGGTGGTTCTCCTCAGCAGGTGGGATAAAACCAGGCCTTTTATCGATCCCTTCTGCGGATCCGGGACGATACCGATAGAGGCCGCCATGATAGGCAGAAGAATCGCGCCGGGGATCCGAAGGAAGTTCGCATCGGAGGGTTGGGTCTCCATCCCTGACCGTATATGGAAAACTGCAAGGGAGGAGGCCCGCGACCTTGAGAATATTGATTCCTTCAGCATAATGGCGTCTGACATAGACAGGCATGTGTTTGACAGCGCGAGGATCAATGCACGCGAGGCAGGGGTTGAGGGCAATATAATTTTTCAGAGGAAATCCGTTAGCGAACTGAGTTCAAGGAAAAAATACGGCTGTGTGGTCTGCAACCCCCCATATGGCAAGAGGCTCTCGACCGGAACTGAGGCGGCAGGCATTTATCGCGAGATGGGGAAGGTGTTCCCCGGGCTGGACACATGGTCATGCTTTATCCTGTCCGGGAATGAGGATTTTGAAAGGCATTTCGGAAGAAAGGCGGACAGGAACAGAAAACTCTATAACGGCAAAATCAAGACCTATCTTTATCAGTATCTCGGCCCGCTTCCCGGGAAACGCTAATTTAATCTTGACAATACCCCTCATGAAGGTTTATCAGACTGTTTAATAAACGGTGCGGGATGAAAGTAAAAGATAATAAAAACGGCAGTCTCTCCGAAAAGGAAATCAACGAAATAGTCGACAGGCTCTGCAGGCCTGAATCGTACAGGGGTGTGTATCACAGGGCAAACCATGATTTTCCCATGCCTTCGCTTGAATCCCTTGGCCGCACCGTCGACATGATAAAATCGATCCTGTTCCCGGGTTACTACGTGCATTCGGACGTCAGGCCGGAAACCATGAAGTTTTACATCGGATCCGCAATGGACAGCGTCTTTACTATGCTGTCAGAACAGATAAAAAGGGGCTTCTGCTTTTCATGCACCGAAGACAACCTTGAACTTTGCGCTGACTGCGATTCAAGGGCCAGGAGCATATCCCGTCGTTTCATTTCAACTTTGCCGGATCTCAGGAGAATGCTCGGGCTTGACGCGAACGCGGCCTATACCGGCGACCCGGCGGCTAAAAACATAGGCGAAACCATATTCTGTTATCCCAGCCTGTCCGCGCTGGCAAACTACAGGATTTCTCACGAACTTTACATGCTGGAGGTTCCGCTGATACCCAGGATAATAACTGAGATGGCCCATTCCACGACTGGAATAGACATTCACCCGGGAGCCACTATCGGCGAGTGTTTTTTCATAGATCACGGTACCGGTACGGTGATAGGAGAAACTACGATCATAGGCAAAAGCGTCAGGATATACCAGGGAGTGACCCTCGGCGCCAAGAGCTTTCCGCTGGATTCGTCCGGGAAACCAATCAAGGGCATCCCCAGGCATCCGATCGTTGAGGATGATGTCATCATATATTCCGGGGCTACCATTCTGGGGAGGGTCACTATCGGCAGGGGAGCGGAGATCGGCGGGAATGTGTGGATCACGGAGGACGTGCCTGCCGGATCCAAAGTAATGCAGAGCAGGTTTGAAAACCAGTTCCACTACGACGGGTCGGGGATTTAAACTGTTCTTTTGACGGCCTTCTGCGCCGCGGTCAGCACCGGGTCCCAGACCGGTGAAAACGGCGGAGCGTATCCAAGATCCAGATAGGCAAAATCCCTCAGCGTCATTCCGACCGTAACGGCAGCCACGGCTGCATGAAGCCTCAGCGCCGCATTATCCGTTCCGGCTACCTCGACCCCCAGGATCCTTTCCGTTTTCAAATCATAAGTGATATTTACAAGGACGTCCATGTTTCCTGGATAGTAGCCTGCCCTGGATTTCCCGCTTGAGGATATCATCCTTGCGTCAATACCCTCCCTTTCAGCGTCGGTCACATTAAGGCCGGTTTTACCGATCTCGAGTTCGAAAACTTTAACCATCTGCGATCCCACGATGCCCCTGAAGCTTTCATCCTTGACCCCGGCGGCCTGCAGCCCGGCGACGCGTCCCTGTTTGTTCGCGGTTGTCCCGAGGGGCATATAAACATTTTTTCCCGTGATGATATTTTTGACCGTCGCGCAGTCTCCTGCGGCGAAAACGTCCTTTACACCGGTCCGTGATTTCTCGTCGATTATTATGGCCCCCTTTTCATCGAAATTCAGACCGCTGTCTTTTAAAAAGCCTGTGTTTGGCACCACCCCGATGGCGCAAATGACCATGTCGGCATGAAAGCCGCCCCTGTCCGTTATCAACCCCGGCCTGTTTCCTGGGCCGCTGATTTTTTTAAGCGTCGCACCTGTTATAACTTCAATATTATTAGACGCCAGCCTGTCGCCTATCATTTTTCTTATGTTTTCACTCATCGTCATCGCCACAGACGGCATCTTTTCAATAATGGCGGTCTTTATCCCGAGTTTTGCGAATGATTCCGCCATCTCGAGACCGATGAAACCGCCGCCTATTATTGCTGAAACGGCCGGCTTTTTTTTATTTATGAATTTTTTTATTTCGATAGCTTGACCGAGGTTTCGGAGAAAGAATATTCTTTCTCCGTCAATCCCTTCAATCTCCGGGATGAACGGGATCGCGCCCGTGGCGATAATCAGCTTTTTGTATTCATACTTTTCATTTGAACCGTTTCTGATTACAGTGATGATTTTTTTGTCCAGATCCGCTGATGACACCCCGGCGCCTGTATGTATCATGATCTTTTTTTCGCGTATGAATTCTTCAACATTAATTGCGATCAGGTCTTCCTGCGAGCCCACTTCGCCCGATATGAAATAAGGCATACCGCATGCCGCATAGGATACGTAACTTCCCCTGTCAAAAACGGCTATTGACATTTCCGGGTCCATCCTTCTCGCCTGGGAAGCGGCGCTCATTCCGGCGGCATCGCCTCCAATTATAATCAGATCGATTGAATCCATGATTGCTCCAGAGTTAAGTTTTATACAGCATTCAACCATAAGAATTACCAGCGGGCAATGAAAAAAAGTTGTTTTTTTTATAAATTTTAGTATATTATAAAATATTAAATATTTTGGAGGTACGAATGAAGCTCGGGATTACAGAAAGGGCTAAAGTAAAACTCAAAGAGGCCATCATGGATTCTCAATTCAATGAACCTGTTTTAAAGATCATATTCCAGGGTTTCGGATGAGGCGGTCCCAGGCTGGGATTGACTCTGGATGAGTTGAATGATAATGATAAAGAGATTATTAATGACGGTGATATCAGGATTTCCTTTGACGAAAGGATGAAAAAATATTTCGGAAATGATTCTCTCAGCATTGATTTCAGGGAATCATATTTAGGACCGGGTTTTGTTATAGACGGGGCAGGGAAATGCTGAAAAAAAAAGAGGGACACGATCCCTCTTTTTTTATTTTCTCATAATTCAATCTTGTTGGTTAAAATTTTTCCGTCAGCACCTCGAAATATGATTTATCGTGCTGGCATGCCGGGCATTTCTCAGGGGGTTCCTTTGCTTCTAAGACGAATCCGCAGTTCCTGCACTTCCAGATTACATTCGAATCTTTTTTGAAAACCGTGCCGTTTTTGACGTTTTTCAGAAGCTCAAGGTATCTTTCCTCATGGTGCTTTTCGACATCGGCGATCCTGAGAAAGGCGAGGGCCACGTCTTTGAAGCCCTCCTGTTCGGCGATTTTTGCCGCTTCTGGATAAAGCTTTGTATGCTCCTCGTGCTCACCCATGGCCGCAGCCTCCAGGTTCTCCGCGGTGGTTCCTACTCTTCCCGCGGGATAGGTCGCCGTTATCTCAAGGTCCCCACCCTCGAGGAATTTAAAGAAGCGCTTTGCATGCTCCTTTTCATTCTCGGCCGTTTCAAGAAAAATCGCGGATATCTGCTCGAACCCCTCCTTTTTTGCCTGCGAAGCAAAATACCAGTATCTGTTCCGTGCCTGCGATTCTCCGGCGAACGAGGCAAGGAGGTTTTTTTCGGTTTTTGTTCCTTTAATGCTAGCCATACTGTCTCCTTGTTGAAAATAATTTATTGGGCGGCCTGCTGCTGGTATGCCGCCATGTTGAATGTTCTCAGGGCCAGCTCCCTGTCTATCAGGAAAATGGCGCTTCCGTCCTTTCCTGTTAACCTGAGCTTTTCAAGTATTCCGCTTGCGTTCGCCTCCTCTTCAACCTGCTCGGTAACGTACCACTGCAGAATCGCCTGAGTGGCGTGATCGCCTTCTTTAACCGCAAGGTCCATGAGCTTGTCGATGGATTCCGTGACAAGCTGTTCGTGCTTGTAGGTTTCATCGAAAATCTGATCCGGGGAGTCCCAGGTTGTCTTGGGTCCATCGATCGGCATCAGTTTTACCTTGCCGCCCCTGCTGATGAGGTAGTCGTAGAATTTTTTCGCGTGCATCATCTCTTCCTGCGTCTGAACTTCCATCCAGTTCGCGAAACCCTCCAGGTTCCTTCCATGGAAATAGGCGGACATGGACAGGTAGAGATAAGCCGAATAGAGTTCTTTATTGATCTGCGAATTTATGGCTTCTTCTATAACGGGTTTAATCATATGTTTCCGTCTCCTTACAATGATGCTTTCCAGAGTCCATGCAGGTTGCAGTATTCCCTGGCGGTCACGGCTGAGGCTTCGATCTTGAATTCCGCTTCCGGCTTCATGCCCGCGCTGAGGAATTGGAAAAACGATCTGCCGTCAGCGATCAACTCGATCCATTGTATGTAGTGCTTTTCTTCCATCGGATGCGGCACGGCGCCTATCCTGACCATGTAGCCGCCGGATATTTTTTCGATAACCGGAACGTGCTTTTCCTGGGCTGCGTCGGTTGTGTTTTCTTTTAATTGAACCATGTCCTGGCCGCAGCAGACCAGTGTTCCGCCGCCAACGTGGAGAACCTCCACAATGTTTCCGCAGACCCCGCATTTATAAACGTCAAGTCTTTGCATGTTTTTCCTCCATGTAATTAATTTTGAACGGTCTTTCCCTTGAAGACCCTGTAAATGTATACAGAATATGCTATTACAATTGGCATCCCTATTGCCGCAATGATAAGCATGACGGTAAGCGTCAGCTGGCCTGAAGATGAATTATATATTGTCAGGTTGTAATCCGGGTTGTTGGATGCCTTTACGAGATTTGGAAAAAGTATCGATCCGGAAATTGCCCACAGGCCCAGAAGCGATGATGATGATGTGATGAAGGACGCGAGGTCCTTCCCGAGGTTTATGAAGACACGGTTCAGTATCAGGCTGAAAACCGTAATGGATGAACAGACCCACACGGCAGGTTTCCGGCTTTCCGCGACGTAAATGGAAGCCAGGATCATAGATATGACCACAATGGCGGCATAAGCTATCCAGATTTTTTTTGAAAGGTTCCTCGCCCTTTCTAAAAGCCCTCCTGACGTTTTAATCGATGCGTAGGTCGAGCCCTGGAGCAGGATGGCGGACAGTCCCAGAAGTCCGATTGTAAGACTGAATGGGTTAAGCAGATTCATAAATCCCCCGGCATATTCCATGTTTTCCTCGATGGGAATTCCTGCTATCACGTTGCCTAGGGCCACTCCGTAGATCAGGGAGGCAGTAAGACTTCCTGCGGTGAATGTCATCCTCCAGATTCTTTTTCTTTTTTCGTCGAGCGACCAGAATTCAAGGGAAACAGCCCTGAATACTAGGGCGAACAACAGGATCATGAAAGGGAGATAAAAACCGCTGAACACCGTAGCGTAGGCGTGGGGGAATGCCGCGAACAGCGCTCCGCCTGCGGTTATAAGCCACACCTCGTTGCCGTCCCATACCGGTCCGATGGAATTGAAGAGCGTCGAATCGTCCATCTCTCCGTCCGAAAGAAAGGGCAGGAGGGATCCGATACCGAGATCAAATCCGTCCAGGACCGAATATCCGGCAAGAAGTAGTCCTAGAACCAGGAACCAGATTATCTGAAGATTTTCTATGGCCATTTATCCCTCATCAATACCCGGTCCTGATATTTTCCGGGCCCTTTTCAATTATTTTCAGCAGAAGCTTCATGAAAACCGCGAAGAGAAGGATGTAAATCAGTGTAAATCCGATCAGCGAAAATAATATCTGCCACGCGGGCACCACAACTGAAGACGCATCGGAAGTCTTGAGCACCCTGTAAACCGCCCACGGCTGCCGTCCGATTTCCGCGGATATCCAGCCCATCTCGTTTGCGATGACCGGAAGCGGTATGGAGAATACCAGCAGGTACAGGTACCACCTGGCTGAAAATAATTTTTTAAGAGCGAACAGTATAACCCCCAGGGCCGAGACAAGCAGGAAGTAAGAACCCAGGCCGATCATTACATGGTAGGTCGCGAAGGTCACGAATACGGGCGGTGTTTCTTCCTTCGGGAATTCATTCAGTCCAGTAACCTTCGCGTTCGAATCCATGTATACAAGGTAGCTCAGCAGGTTGGGAATGCCGATCTCAAAATGGGTGGTCCTGTTTTTTTCGTCTGGGATCCCGAAAACGGAAAGCGGGGCTCCTTCCCTGGTTTCCCACAGGGACTCGAAGGCCGCGAGTTTTTCAGGCTGGGTCCTGGCGACCTGGACTGAATGCGCATGGCCGGTTCCGAACTGAAGCATGGATGCCGCGAAAAGGATAAAGATGGAAAGTACCAGCATGGGCCTTGAATATTCTTCATATTTCTGCCTGATGACGTACCAGCCGGCTATTCCAGCCACAAAAAGGGAGCCGGTTATCCATGATGCTATGATCGTATGAACATACCTCTGGACTGTCGACGGATTAAGCGCTGCCTGAAAAAAATCTGTCAGCATCGCTCTCCCCCCGGAAATGACATAACCTGCGGGTGTCTGCATCCAGGAATTGGCTATTATTATCCACAACCCTGAAAGATGCGAGGCGAAAAAAACCAGCAGTGCCGACAGCCAGTAAACCCGTTTTGATACCTTTTCACGCCCGAAAAGCAGCACACCGATAAAGAATGATTCAAGAAAGAATGCCAGTATGCCTTCCGCTGCAAGTGGGGCCCCGAATATATCGCCTACCATTCTGGAGTATCTGGACCAGTTGGTTCCGAATGAGAATTCCAGAATTATGCCGGTTGCCACTCCCACGGCGAAAACCAGTCCGAGAATTTTCACCAGGAATGAGGAAATAATCCTGTATTTTTCCTTTCCTGATTTGAGATAGATGCTTTCATAAATCAACAGGACTAGCGTCAGGCCGAGCGAGATTGAAGGGAATATGAAATGAAAACCTGCGTTCAGCCCGAATTGTATCCTTGCAAGAAAATTTGCGTCCATGCTTTAAATTCCGCCTTTCCGTCAGGCTTCCGGCTCGAAGGAGTCTTTGGCCACACCGCAAACCGGGCAAACCCAGTCTTCCGGCAGCTTTTCAAACGGCGTACCGGGTTTTATTCCATTGTCGGGATCGCCTGTTTCCGGATCATAAATATAACCGCAGACCGAGCATACATATTTTTTCATTTATTATCCTCCGAAACTGTTTATAAAAACATTGATTTTCAATGTTCAATGTTGGATTTGATGCGAAACTTTGATTTTAATTTAATAAATTAAATTTTAAATGCAAGCAAAAACTTTAAGGAATATTAAAATTTTAACAGATTCTTAACAATTTCAATATCTATTATTTACATTTTTTTCGGTTGTATCAGTGGATGATAATGATTTTTCATGAATCAGAAAAAATTAAACGGTATTTTATTATTTTATCAGACCTTCGAGTTTATTGATGATTTCAGCCAGCTGGTTTTTTTCCGGCACATACTTTATTTTGATGCTTTCGAGCATTTCGAATCCGCATGAAGCAAGTGTGTCCTCGACCTGGCCGATGCTCTGGCCGCCCCATCCGTACGATCCGAATGCCAGTCCGAACCTGTTTTTGGGAGCGAGGCCTTTGAGATAGGTCAGGAATGCCGATACCGTCGGGAGCATGTTGTTGTTAAGGGTCGGGGAGCCGACGCATATGTATTTTGCGTTCAGCAGCTCGGTCATGATATCGGATATATGGTTCGTCTGAAGGTTGAGCATCTCCGTTTCAAAGTCCCTGCTTTCAAAGGCGCTCTGGATCGCGTAAGCTATTTTTTTCGTGGAGTTCCACATCGTGTCGAAAATAATCACGCATTTATTTTTTGTCAGGTTGCCGCTCCATTCCTCGTACTGGTGGATGATTTCATTGATGTGCTTTCTCCATATGAGCCCGTGGCTCGGCGCGATTATTTCTATGTCGAGTTTTGCAGCGTCTGACAGCGCGCTTTTTACCTGCTCGGAATAAGGCATAACAATATTGGCATAATATTTTGCCGCTTCCTGCATTATCATGTTGAGCTGGTGTTCATCGTCAAACCGGTCGTAAGACGCTATATGCTGTCCGAAGGCGTCGTTGGAAAAAAGGATTTTTTCTTCCGGCAGGTATGTCATCATGTTGTCAGGCCAGTGCACCATCGGGGTCAGTATGAATCTCAGGCTGTACTTTCCGAGTTTCAGCGTGTCCCCGGTTTTTACCTGCTTGAATCCCAGGTCGGACTTGTAATGCTCGGTGAGGCCCTTGACGCCGTTCGGTGAAGCGTAAACTGCGGCATGGGGAGCTATCTTTTTAAGGAGGGGTATGGACCCGGAATGGTCCATTTCAACATGGTTGGAAATAATATAATTTATTTTCGACGGATCGATGACCTTTGATATCCGTTCGATCATCTCCTCGTAATGATAATGCTTCACGGTGTCGATCAATGCGATTTTTTCGTCGATTACGAGATACGCGTTGTAAGTGGACCCCTTCTGGGTAACATAACCGTGAAAATTTCTGAGGTCCCAGTCGATCCCGCCCACCCAGTATATGTTTTTCGCGATTTTAACAGGAATCATGGCTCCGCTCCCGAGTATTTTTTTCTTCATCATTCTCTCATCATATTTTATTGATGTCAACGAACATTATATGCCATGTTTATTTTTTATTGTCATACCGGAATTAATAAAAGAGCGGGGCAGTTGATAACTTCGGGTGAGCATAATGCTGCCGGCCGTTTAAAGACCGGCTCCGGTTATAATCAGGATATGAAAACAATCTTGACATCAATCGTTTTTTATCGTCAAGTGCTACATATGAAGCAGGGGGTGATATTATTTTGAGTTATATAAAAATAGCGCTGATAGTAACCGTTATCGCTGTCTCGTATTCATGCAAAAAATACGATCATTTTGAATTGTCCAGGTTTATCCCGCCGGAGACCTGCGGCGGGTGCCATACGGAGATATATGACCAGTGGAAGGGATCATTGCATCAGCAATCGCATTACGATGCGATTTACAGGGAGATATCCCTCCGCGACCTCAAGGGGTTGACTGACGGGGACGAGATAATGGAAGCTGAATCATGCGTCAAATGTCATACTCCTGTCGGATTTGTGACGGGCAATCCGATGAAGACTTCCAATAAGGAGGCCGGTATACCTGTTATCGCGAAAGAAGGGGTGCAGTGCGATTTCTGCCACTCTTCCACCGGGGCCAGGGAGCTCTATAATGCCATGATGAAGCTTGATCCGGGCCACGGTGAAAGCAGGCCGGGGATCAAGAGGGGGCCCTTCAAAGACTCCCATTCGTCATACCATGAAACCGCGTATTCGGAATTCCATACCGAATCCGAGATCTGCGCCGTATGCCATGACGTCAGACACGTGGTTTTTGGAACCAGGCTGGAAACACCTTACGAGGAATGGAAAAACAGCCCGTACAATTCCAAAGATCTCCAGAAAAGAATTACGTGCCAGGGGTGCCACATGTACCAGAGGCCAGGCGTACCCGCGACCGGATCAACAGAAAGGCCGAAGAATCCCGGGAAGGCGTCTTCGGACGGGCCTGATCGGGACCATATATACACGCATTATTTTGTCGGTGCGAATACGGTGATTCCTTCCATGATCAAAAATACCGCGCAGTATAAAATGGCCGAGGAAAGGCTGAAAAACGCGGCCGTACTGGAAATCTCCGGGATGCCGGCCGAAGGAAAAATAAAGATCACAATAAAGAATACAGGCGCCGGGCATAAAATCCCGACAGGGCTCACAAACCTGAGGCAGGTCTGGCTTGAAATAGTAATAACATCCCCTGGCGGCGAACTTCTCTACTCGGCCGGCAAATTGGACTCTGACGGGCGTCTGCCGAAAAACACGGCCGTATACAATACAGTATTCGGGGATGGCAGCGGAAAACCGGTAATGAACCTGGCAAAGGCGAGGGAGATACTGTCTGACAGAAGGATACCCCCCGGAGGGGAGCTGTCGGAATTGATTGACGCCGCGTCTTTCAAGGGTAAAAGTATCAGCGTTGAGGCACGCCTTTTTTACAGATCTGCTCCGCAGGATGAGGTAGACTCGGTTTTCGGCAGGGGTAAAATCAGGATCCCGGCGATTGAAATGGCCAGAATTAAAACGACCCTCGCTTTCTGATTTGATCCGGAATTTCTTATTTTTTCCGGCAGGCGCGACAAAGATCATCGCGGGTCTTTTTCCGCGATCGTGTTATTTTATCAATTCCCTCAGTGTGGAGAGCACGTCCTCGCCGTGTCCTTTCACGTTCACCTTGTTCCATACATGCGCGATTATACCCCGGGGATCTATCAAAAACGTCGTTCTTGCAACCCCGAAGTATTCCCTCCCGTACATTTTTTTTATGCGCCATACTCCGTAGCCTTCAAGCGTTTTTTTTTCAACATCGCTTAATAGCTTGATACCGAGATCGTGTTTTAAAATGAATTTCTGGTGGCTCTGGCAGGAATCCGGGCTTACTCCGATTATGACCGCGTTCAGTTCCATAAAAACGGTCGATAGGGAAGTGAAGTCAATCGCTTCTACCGTGCACCCGCTTGTATTGTCTTTTGGATAAAAGTAAAGAACCACCCATTTCCCCCTGTAATCCTTTAATGAAACCGTGTTCCCATCCTGATCCGGCAGGGTGAAATCTGGCGCTTTTTCGCACCCTGACATTTTGATTTCAGCCATATGCTCCTCCTGAAAAAGTACTTGTCTATATCCCGGAAGTTTTTGATTGTGATGGATCAGTTCATCTTCGAACCGGCAGATGAAAAAATCTAATTAATATATTGAAAGTTTCCACAAGGGAACATCCTGCTTTGATTATTAAGGATTCCCTTATAACAAAACAATGAATGCAATTCAATATAAAAAAAGAGCGGAAGAGGTGATGTGCCTCTATTTGTCGATAAAACCCGAGATTGAAAAGAGGCTCGAAGAATTCCGCCGCGTGTGGAGGAACGGCGACGATGAGAAAATATTCATCGAGCTTTCCTTTTGTCTTCTCACGCCCCAGTCCAGCGCCAAAAGCTGCTGGAGGGCCGTACAGCTCCTGCTTGAAAAAGACCTTCTTTTCGAAGGAGATTTCGAGGGCATCCGCAATGAGCTTAACATAGTCAGGTTCAGGAACAACAAGGCAAGGTACATAATGGAAGCCAGGGACAAGTTCGTCATGAAAAGGGGCGAATCGCTTTTCAGGTATTTCAGGACCATTGAATCAGTCCCGGAAAAAAGGGACTGGCTTGTAAAAAATGTCAAGGGAATGGGATACAAGGAAGCGAGTCATTTTCTCAGGAACATAGGAATGGGGCAGGATATCGCGATACTGGACCGGCATATCCTGAAAAACATGAAACACCTGGGCATACTGGCAGAAATACCGAAATCCCTTGGAGCGGGTCTGTATAAGCAGCTCGAAGAGAAACTCAGGGCTTTTTCCTCCGAAGTCGGCATCCCCCTCGATCATCTTGATTTCGTCTTGTGGTACAAGGAGGCCGGCGAGGTCTTCAAATAAATTCAGGATGAGATCCTGAGCTTTTCGGAAAGGTCCAGAAGCAGCATCACGTGCCTTTTTTCTTCCTCGATAATCCTTTCAATATTATTGAAAATCTCGCTGTTGTTTTTATATGCAGACGAGAGTTCGGTATAAAAAAGGATCGATTGTTTTTCATCCCCGAAGGCCCTGTTGATCGCGTCAAGCGGGGTGCTGATGTCTTCCATCTCCACCGCAATCTTTTTGCTGTCGAAGATCCTGTCCCCGCCTATCGCCTTAAGATAAAGAAAATATTCTTCGGAGAATATGCCTGGCGCACTGTCAAGACCGGACAGCATGGATTTAAAATATTTTTTATGCCCGAGCTCTTCCTCGGCCAGCATCAGAAACAGGTCCCTTATCGGTTCATTGCTGAATTTCTTTGAAAAATCCGAATAGAAGCGATGGCCGTTTTCCTCTATCCCGACCGCAATGTCTATTATTTCTTTCATTGAATAATCCATGTTGTTGCCTCAATCCTTTTCATTCCAGTTTTTTATCGCGGCAGTCAGAAGTCTTACGCCGAAACCGGTGGCATTTTTCGGCCTGTAGCCCCTGGGCTTGGAATACCAGGATGTCCCGGCTATGTCTATATGGGCCCACCTTGAGGATTTTACAAAGTTTTTAAGGAAAATGGCGCCCATTATCGTGCCGGCATTCTTTTCGGAGGAGACGTTATTGATGTCAGCGATGTCCGATTTCATGTTTTCCTCGTATTCATCCACAATCGGGAGTCTCCAGACCCTGTCGCCGGATTCCGCAGACGCGGCTTCAAGGAGACCCGCCAGTCCTTCGTCCCCGGTCAGGTATCCCGCGACGGTTTCTCCCAGGGCGATGATGCAGGCGCCTGTCAGGGTGGCGATATCTATCATAATATCGGGCTTGAGCTTTTCTTCGGTGAATGACAGGGCATCGGCGAGGATAAGCCTGCCCTCCGCGTCGGTATTGCCGATCTCTACGGTTTTTCCGCTGTATGACCTGAAGATGTCGCCCGGCCTGTATGAATCGTTGCTGATCATGTTGTCCGTGAGGGGTATTATCCCGTAAACGTTTTTTTTAAGCTTCAATTCGGCCGCGCTTTTCAGTGTATAGATTACTGCCGCCGCTCCGGACATGTCCGATCTCATGTTTTCAATGTGCCCGCTCGGCTTGAGGTTCATTCCGCCGGAATCGAATGTTATGCCCTTGCCGATTATCGCAATACTTTTCCCGGACCCCGGATTGCCGGAGTATTTCATGACTGCCAGCTGAGGATCTCTTTTACTGCCCCTGTTTACCGCGAGCAGCAGTCCCATTTTCATCCGTTCAATTTCTTTCCTGCCGTAGATGGTGCATGAAATGCCGGCGGTCTTAGAAATTTTTTTCGCGAGGGCCGACATGGTTTCCGAGTTGCAGTTGTCGCTGGTTTCGTTTATTATATCGCGGCAGAGGTTGGTGTTTTCGGAGATTATCGAGATCGTGTTCAGTTCATCCGACAGGTCTGAATCTGAAATGATTACGGCCCTGTCAAGGGGCATTGAATTCCCTTCTTTTAATTTTGCCTTGTATCTGTCAAAAACGTAGTTGGAAAGATACAGTCCTTCCACCGCGAGAAGCGCCGCGTCCTTCTGGGTAATGTCGCCGGCCTCCAGGATCCGGATTCCCGCGGTTTTAATTCCCTTCTCCCTGAAAATGGAAACAGCGCCCGATGAGGCGTTCCTTATTGTCTCACCGGTTATTTTTTTTTCTGATCCGAGGCCGCAAAGAAGCACGCAGGTCCCGTCGGTCATGGGAATGAATATCGTCTCGTTCGATTTGCCCCTGAAGTATTTCAGGTCTATCGTTTCCTTTATTTTTTCCGCCCATCCCAGTTCTCGCGCGAGGGGGTTTTTTGCGGATTCCTCGCAGAGGAAAACGGCCATGGCTTCGCCTTTACGCGGTATATAATCAATTTTGTGAAGCAGTTTCATTTTTTTATTCGGTTTTTTTAGATTTCGACCCGAGACTGCATGTGGACCCGATCGGATTTATAATGATTGTTATTATCCCGGCCCGATATCTTTTCAACATTTTTTTTAATATCGGGATAAAATTATGAGCCGTCAGCGAAGAAGATCCCGGGGAAGGGGAAGCGGCGAAGAGGATATGCCTGTGTAGCTCATTTTTGAATCACTTATCGTTATTGTCCCGTTCAGCCTGGTTCCCGTCAGCCTCAGTTTTATCGGGTTTGATGCCGGGTTGCACTCGTATTCCCCGGAATCGTAAAGCTCGATCCGGCCCCTGTCGCAGCTTATAGGTCCCTCGTATTCAAGGTATTTAATGCCGTGATCCTTGATCCTCTCCGCCGTTACGGTCTGTCCTTCAAGCATCTTTGCCAGGCCGTCCATGGACACCCTCCAGGTGACAAGCACCCCGTCTTTTTCGAACATGAAGTCGTAATGCGCGGGATCGGTGATATGGAGATGTATCGCGTACCTCATGCCGGTTCGAAATCAATCCTCAATGTTTCCAGGTCAACCTTGGTCAGCCTGGCCTTGATTTTATCCCCGAGCCGGTACCTTTTGCCGGTTTTTCTGCCGGTGACGGTATATTCATCCTCAACCGCTATGTAATAATCGTCGGAAAGGCTTTTAAGGGGCACCATTCCTTCAATCGGCATGTCGATGAGGGTCACGAAAAAACCGAACCTTGCGATGCCGCTCACCAGGACCTCGAATACCTCGCCGATCCTTTCCTGCATGAGCCTGCAGGACTTGATCTTGATCAGGTCCCGTTCGGCCCTCTGGGCGACCCTTTCCATATCGGAATTCATTTCCCCGATTTTCTGCAGTTCGTCCACCGGATACGGGGGTTTTTCCCCGTCAATCATGGATTTGAGGCACCTGTGGACCACAAGGTCGGGATACCTCCTGATGGGCGAGGTGAAGTGGGTATAGTCTTCGAATCCCAGCCCGAAATGTCCCAGGGGCTCGGCCCCGTAATATGCCTGCATCATTGACTTCAGGATGGCGAGATTCACGACCTGCTCGTATTCTTTACCGATGACGCTCTCAATGGCCTTTTGAAGGCTTTCACCGAGGTTCGCGCCTACGGTCAGTTTTACGTTCAGGAGCCTCAGGAATTTCTTAAGGGAAGCGAGGGATTCCGGGCTCATTTCCTCGTGGATCCTGTAAAGGGCAGGAGTGCCGCTTCTGTCAAGGGCCATTGAAACGACCATGTTGGCGCTCAGCATGAATTCTTCAATAATCATGTGGCTTGACAGGCGGTCCGCGAATTTTATCGCCGAAACCCTGTTCCCGTTGTAAATCACTTTCTCATCGGGCATGTTCAGGTCTATCCGGCCTTCGCCCATTCTCTTTTTTTTCAATACAGCGGCAAGCCGTTCCATTTCAACAAGCGTTTTTCGCAGTACAGCGCTCCCACCGCCATCGATTATGCCGGAAGCGGATGTGTATGTCAGTCTCCTGTCTACGTTGATTACGCTTCTGTGGAAGCCGTAGTCTTTTATGGATCCGTCCCCGTCTATTTTCATGACAACGGTGAACGCATACCTGTCCACGCCTGCCCGGAGCGAACAGAGGTCGTTTGACAGGACCTCCGGAAGCATCGGTATCACCCTGTTGCCCAGGTAAAAGCTGGTGCCCCTGGAAAGCGCCTCAAGGTCGAGTTCGCCGCCCTTTTCGACATGGGAGGATACATCGGCAATATGCACGTAGAGCTCGTATCCATGGCCGGTTTTTTTCAGGGATACGGCATCGTCGAAATCCTTCGCGTCCTCCCCGTCTATTGTTATCGTGAAAAGCTTCCTGTGATCGGTTCTTTTTTTTGATGAATCGAGTATTTTGAAACCGGATTCATTGTAAACCGGATAATTCTTGTGAAGGCCCGGAAGGGAATACTTTATTTTTATTCTTTCAAAATCCCCGTCCTCATCGTCGCCGGAATACAGGGCGATTATCCTGCACCTCGGCATGCCGTGGATGGTCCCGTTTTCAATCTGGATCATGACCAGGTCGTTTGGGGCCGGTTCGGGGCCGTTGAGATCAGTTGCAACTTCAACATCTCCCGGGGTGTCGATCAGCCTGAATACCTTGATGTCCCTGGTCCTGTTTATAATCCTCGCGAAATAGCAATTCTTGTCCCTGTTGAGCACCTTTTTGATTTCAGCGAAAAGGGTCCCCCGCCTGACATCGGTTATTTCGGCCGATACAATGTCATTGTTGTGCGCGTGTCCGATATCTTCCTTTTTTATAACCGCTTCGAGTCCGTTCCCGTTCGACAGCAGACCGCCGCGCCGGTCGAGAAATAATTTTCCTTCCACCATGAAACCGCGGCTTATTCTGAACCTGTTTTTTTGTCTGGATAAAAAGCCCGTTGAAACCAGTTCCCTGAGCGTGGATTCAATCCTTTCCGGGTCCCTGCAGGACGGTTTTTTTTTCTTTTTGTTGCCGACGGCTTTTTTTTTGTTCCTTGTCTCTGATATGGAATTCAATATATCGCCGGCGGTAAAGTCACCGTGTTGTTTTTTTAAAAGCTGGATGATTCTTTTAGAGGATATCGGCATTTAAATTGATCAGGTGTTCTGTCCGGAAGAGTCCTTTTTCTTAAGGGCTTCTATTTCCTTTTTTTTGGAATCTATGTCTGATTTGTGTTTTTTAATCTTGTCGCAGATGTATTTGAGCGCCTGGTCTGTCGCATCAATGGATGTGGCGCCGGATTCAATTTTTCCAAGGACAAATCCGCCGAGCTCCTTCTCGGTCCTGTCGATTTCCAATTCTATCCTTTTGATGTCTATGTTCAGCTTCGCAATTCTTGTATAGTCGCTGGTTTTGCTGACTATTATTTCACTGTATTTAAGGAAGGAATCGCCTGCTTCTTTAAGAATGCTCATTTCAATCTCCAAACAGCTTGTTTATGGGAACCTCGAAAAATCAGGAACCGCTGTGCCCGGCTTTATTTCTGAATTATCACCCTGAAGCCGGATTTTGAAAACGGACACGGTATATCAATATAACAATAAAACCTTCAATTGTCAAGATAAAAGAAAAAGAGCTTCAACGGCATGTTTAAATAAAAAAAGGGGCCGCGGCCCCTTTTGAAAAATTATTCAGTATGGATTCATGGAACCATTATGTTCAGCGGCTCGATGAATTCCGGGTCCTCGTTTTCTATTATCCTGACGATCTCCTTGTGGTTTCTTTTTTTCATCTCTCCGAAAATTCCCCTCTTTTTCTGGAATGTTTTGGCGAATTCGAAGGAGCTTGTCATGAGGTCATCCAGGTCCTTGCATGCCTTTACTATGACATGATGCTCCGCCAGCTCTGGAGCCGTGATCCTCTTGCCGGAGTAAAGCATGTCCTCGAACTTGTAATACGGTATCGCCCTTTTAACCCAGGAAACCATTCCCGGAAGAAATGGTATGCTTATGTCCACCTCGGGGAAGCAGAAAAATCCCTTGTCCGCCCGCATGAATCTGAAATCGCATGCGCATGAGAGAATGGCGCCGTTGCCGAAGGCATGCCCGTTGATCGCGGCTATCACCGGCATCGGGAAAAGGAGTATTCTTTTAAAGACGTCGTTCATCCTGTACATGAAGTCCCTCATGGCCTGGAGATCGTTGGCCTGCTTTTTCTCAAGAAGCCACGGGACATCCACGCCCTGTGAGAAGTTTTTTTCATCGCTGGAAGTCAATATTACGGAGAATATTGAGGTGTCCTTTATTATTTCGTCAAATGCGTTTACCATCTCGTTTGCGAATACGAGATTCTGCCTGTTTTCCTTGTTCGTCATGGTAATTATTGCAACGGTTTCCTTCTTTTCCCATTTTACAACTGACATATTGCCTCCGTTTAATAAAATTTTTAGAATAATTTAGGCAGTTCCCTGGAAAGCTTTCCGGCCTCCGCCACGATTCTTTCAATAACCTGTTTAACCGTGGGCGTGTCGTGAATTATACCGGTTACCTGTCCAAGCGGCAGAACGCCTCGCTCATTGTCTCCGTCCATCGTGCCCACCTGGAAGGCCTCGAATCCGATTGCCATTCTCGCCATCTGGACGGATCTTTTATAGCCTGACAGCATGATCCCAATCGCCAGCTTCAGCCACGGGAAACCGAGGAGCCTGGCGATTTTCCTGGAATTTACAAGTGCGCTCAGCGGATTGAGCTTTTTCTTTATAAGTTTTTTAGCTCCCTTTGAATCCATCACCCTTGCGAACAGGCCGTCAACCTTGTCGGTGTAAATCGTGGAATAGACGTCCTTTTCAATGCTGATACTTTTCTGTATTTCACTGACGGGGCTTTCCTTTGTGTTCATGAACCTGGTTCCCATGGCCACTCCGTCCGCGCCGAGTGCGAGGGCGGTGACAAGGCCCCTCCCGTCCGCGAAGCCGCCTGCTGCTATTATGGGGATTTCCAGGGCGTCCGCGAGGCTGGGTATGAGGACAAGGGATGTAATCGCCCCTCCGTGGCCGGCCGCCTCATGTCCCGTAACTATGAGCGCGTCCGCGCCGTCCCTCTGTGCGGCCAGGGCGTGCTTCAGCGTGGTGACGGTCGCTATGACCTTTCCGCCGTAAGCATGCACGGCCTTGGCGATTTTATCGCCCTTCCCGAGGGCGTAGTTTACCACCGGCACCTTTTCCTCTATTATAACCTGCGCGTTTCTCTCGGCGCCGGGGAAATAGAGGGTAACGTTCGCGGCAAATGGTTTTTTTGTAAGCTTCCTCGTCCTGCGTATGTATTCCCTTGACTGTTCAGCGGTGAGGATGCCTGTAGCCAGTATCCCGAGTCCGCCTGCATTGGCCACGGCCGCCACGAGTTCCGGCGTGCTTATCCAGCTCATGCCAGAAAGCACAAGCGGATATTTTATTCCAAAAAGTTTTGTAATCCTGGTTTTCATGATCTGCCTCTTGATTGACTTTATATTGAGTAATGGCCGGCCTTGAATATAAATAGAGCGCTCAGTTTTTCCCCCGAGCGCTCCTTATTTTAAACAGTCCGTTCACATTGTTTTTAAGACACCTGTCCGGGATGATGTCAATGATAATTTATCCCGTGACGGTCAATATATTCACTTTTTATAATCATTGAGAACATTGCTTGAAATTACAAGACGCTGTATTTCCGAGGTGCCCTCGTAGATTTCCGTGATCCTTGAATCCCTGTAGAACCTTTCTACCGGGTAATCCCTCGTGTATCCGTAACCCCCGAAGATCTGGATCGCCTTATGCGTGACCCTGTGGGACGTTTCGGAAGCGAAAAGCTTGGCCATGGCGGAATACCTTGAATACTTCTGCCTGTCCCCGGTATTGAGGTAATTGGCAGCCTGGTATACCAGGAGCCTAGATGCCTCTATCTCCGTGGCCATATCAGCTATCATCCACTGTATCGCCTGGAAGGAAGCTATGGGCTTTTTGAACTGGAACCTTTCGTTCGCGTAGGAGGCCGCTTCATCCAGGGCCGCCTGTGCGATTCCAAGCGCCTGTGCGGCTATCCCGACCCTTCCCCCATCCAGCGTGTGCATGGCGATTTTAAACCCTTCACCGGGCTTTCCGAGGAGATTTGATTCAGGGATGGCGCAATTGTCAAAAACGAGCTCGGTGGTGGAGGAGGCGCATATGCCGAGCTTGTCCTCTGTTTTTCCGACGCTGAAACCGGGCGTTCCCTTCTCGACGATAAAAAAGCTGAGTCCCCTGTGCCCGATGCCCTTCTCGGTCATGGCCGTAATGACCGCCACGTTCGCGACTCCGCCGTTCGTGATGAAGTTCTTGGTGCCGTTGAGGATCCATTTCCCGTTTTTCAGCTCGGCGGTCGTGGTCGTGCCGGCGGCATCCGATCCCGCGCTAGGTTCGGTGATGCCGAAGCATCCTATCCATTCTCCTGTCGTCAGCCTGGACAGGTATTTTTTCTTCTGGTCTTCGGTTCCGAAATAATAGATCGGGGAAAGACACAGGGAATTGTGTGCGGAAACTATGACGCCGGTGGAGGCGCATCCCCTGGAAAGCTCCTCGACTGCAATCGCGTAGCTCACATAATCCATGCCTGCACCGTTGTATTCATCCGGATAAACGACGCCCATCATACCCATATCGCTGAGCTTTTTTACATGTTCCCACGGGAACTCGTGGGTTTTGTCGTAATGCTCGGCCCTGGGTTTCAGCTCGTTCAAAGCGAATTGCCTGCATGTTTCTTTTACCATTTGCTGTTCTTCAGTTAGCTTGAAATCCATACAAAATCCCCCGCAGAATAATTATTTTATGCATGTATGCCGTTGTTTCCCTGAGCACACTTTTTCATCAACAGTCGATTTGTCAAGGGAATTTAAATGGATGACTATTCCAAAATCAGCCATAAAAAAATCTTGAAATAATATGAAATCCGTGTATAAGATAATATTAAAACCATGCTCCCATTACGGATTCAAATAATGTTTGCCATTTGATCCGGAATGTTCCAAATGGATAACAATTATTCCTTTAATTGAATTAAAACATACGGGATCTTGAGGGATTATGAAAAAAACCGCATATTTGACCGTGCTCGCCCTTTTTCTTTTTTTTATTTCTTGCGGGCAATGGAAAGTTACCACTCTCAATCCAAAAAGGTTAGCTTTCATTAAAAACGGCACTGCCCCGGGCCAGGTGCTTATTAAAATGGACGAATTCGGCTTTGAAGATCTTTCGGTTGGAATGGGCGTGTTCGACGGGAAAATACTCTCCGCGGACAACGTGCTCAAGCGTGTGCAGCTGCTGAACAGCGACGGCGAGGCGGAGCTCGTCATCGGATCGATAAAGAACCTTGATCCCAAAAAAGTCAGGGCGATTAATTTCAATTTCAATAATATCGGCGCGGTCGCGATGGACGATGAAAACAATATTTACGTTCAAAACAGGCTGAATCAGGCCGGCGCGGGCGCAAGGGGCGGGAAGGCGGACGCTGATTCGTCGCCGTCATACGTGCTCGGATTCAATAAGAAGGGAGATCTTCAATACACCCTGGGCCAGTCCGGGACCCCTGACACGCCATTTTACCAGATAGAGTCAATGATCGTCGATAAAAAGGACAGGCTTTTCGTGGTTTCCAGGTCATACGAGATGTGGAACGTTTACAGGTTTTCCGGTAAAAAAAGGAATTTTTATCTGACCATCGGAAACCAGGACTTCCAGGAAAAGGACGGGAAGGAAGTATACAGGGGCAGGATAGAGAATATCATGCCTTATGAAAGCGGCGATACGATTCTCATCACGGTCGCTTTTTATCATGAATTGAGGCTCAAGTACATCAAGATATACAATTACCTCGTGGAAGAGAGGAAGCTGGACAAGGCCATCCTCAATATCCCGGACCCCAAAAACGTGCTGTTCAATTTCGTAAACGACAAGTACCTTTATTTCTGGAACATGACAAACAACAATGTGAAATTCGTGATCTGCAACCTGGACGGCAACATCATCAACAACCTCCAGCTGAATATGAAGGACAAGAAGAGCTATTATACCAAGATAATAGGCGACAGGACGGGAAGGATATTTTCCTACCATGTAGGGAGGAAGGGCGTAGAAATCATAAGGTGGGATTGAAAATTGAAGGTCGTTACAGCCGATGAAATGAGGAGGATCGACTCCGTGTCGATCAACGAGATGGGACTTCCCGGAACCGTACTGATGGGTTTCGCCGGGAAGAAGGTCTTCGACCTCGTGGCGGGCGAGTTCGGTTCCGCGGTCAGGATCTGCGTCCTTTGCGGAAGCGGCAATAACGGCGGCGACGGACTGGTGGCCGCGCATTTCCTGCGCAACAGCGGAAGGGATGTCCGTGTCTGCATTGCGGGCGACAGGAACAGGCTCTCACCGGATACGGCCGTATACCTGGGGCTGTGTGAAAAGACCGGTCTGGCCGTTACCGTGCTGGACGATTCAGGCCTGGATTCACTTGATCTGGCGGGCACGGATCTCATAATTGACGCCCTGCTGGGTACCGGCGCGAGCGGACAGCCAATGGGACTGATCGGCCGGCTGATCGATAAGATAAACGTTTCCGGGATACCGGTCCTTTCCGTGGACATGCCGAGCGGGCTTCCATCGGACGGCGCCGTTCCCTCCATGGCGGTAAAGGCTTCAGCCACCCTTACAATCGGACTCCCGAAGATCAATCTCGTAACTTTTCCCGGGAAAAAGTTTGCCGGCCGGATTTTCGTCGCGGATATCGGATTTCCCGCCGTACTCCTGGATTCTGACGACATAAGGGTTGAACTGGTCGACGGGGCTTATTGCACGGCGCACTTGAAAGCGGACGACGATCCGGATTCGCATAAATCATCCAGGGGACATCTCCTTCTTGTCGGAGGGTTTTACGGGATGGAGGGAGCCATAATCCTTGCCGCCTCCGCTGCCCTCGAAACTGGCCTGGGTCTCATTTCAATCCTGACCCGGAAGGAATCGAGGGACGTGATCGCCGGGACCAGGCCGGAAGCAATCACACACGGCATTGGAGAATCCGAAGACCCGGATTCAATCAAGGAAGAGCTTGACAGGTTTTTTTCCGGCAGGAGGATCGACGCAATAGTCATGGGCCCGGGGATGGGAAGGGGAAGGTTCCCGTCAATCGTGTTCGGCACAATAATGGACAATCTCAGGACCTACGGAATAAAAAGGGCGGTCATAGACGGCGACGGGCTTTTTCTGCTGGCTGGATACCTGGCGGAAAAAAAACCGGATTACGGCGCCGGCGTCATCATAACGCCGCATTTTCTCGAGGCATCGCGCATCCTCAATATAACCGTGGATGAAATCAAATTGGACAGGATTGGATCCGCGAAATCGCTTGCCGGGCTGGCTTCGTGCGTTGTCCTTTTGAAAGGACCTGCTACCATAGTTTCTGACGGCGATTATTCCCTTGTAAACACCAGCGGTAATTCCTCCCTTGCGACCGGCGGATCGGGCGACGTGCTGTCCGGCATAACCGGCGCGCTGATGCTCAGGGACCAGTCATTATTATCGTGCGCGGGCATGGCGGCATACATCCATGGCAGGGCCGCGGACCTTTTTGCGGAAGAAAGCGGGAGCCGGTACATGAAGGCCGGGGATATCGTCCAATATGTAAAAAGCGCCATGGCATTCGGGCTGCAATCCGGAGCAATCCGTACCATTTAAGGGCGGGCTGATGAGTGTATTTAACCCGTGTTTCCGCGACAGCTGCATATCCGGTTCCATACCTGGATCCTTGCCAGATTGAGCTGAAAACCGCCTAAATCGGACGCTTTTTAAGTCCCGTCATCAAGAAGGCGCTGGTATTTGCCGATTGTTATACCATGAAGAAATATCTCGTCATACTGACGGTAGTTCTGGCTGCTTTATTCATACTTGCATATAAAAATCTGACTGCAGGTAAAAATCCACAATCCGCCGAAGACCTTATTAAGCTTGAGGATTCCATAATCATCAAGGGGATAGAAATGGAATCGGACGAACCGCCTGCCGAGGACGACCAGTCCGGATACGGCAGGATAATTTTTGATGACAGCTTCATGGGAACCGGGAATAAAGGAGCTGTAAAGAAGTATCAGGCCGGGGAGCCTGGCGAGAAGCATGCGGTTCCCACTTTCGAGTCCCTGAGGAAAAAGGACCCCAGGTGGCACCTTGTCGAATACAGGATAAAAAAGAACGACAACCTCTGGAGGATCGCCTCAAGGTATTCAACGAATCCGTCGCTGATCATACAGGTCAACGGCATCAGGAAGCCGGACATGCTCGACAGGGGTAAGACCATAATGGTGCCCAGCAGGAACGGGGTATACCACAGGGTCAGAAAGGGAGACACTGTCATCAAGATAGCCAGGATATACGGTGTTCATCCTGAAAAAATTGCGGCGCATAATTCCATTGAACAGGGAAGAATATCTTCCGGGGCCATGATTTTCATTCCGGAGGCATCCGAATCTAAAAGCGAAGCAAGAAAACACGAAGAAAGGCAGAAATCAAAGACCCCTTCAAGGATAGCAAAAACCGGCATCAGGCTGATATGGCCACTTTATGGAAAAATCACTTCCGGTTTCGGAAAAAGAATGGACCCTTTTTCCGGAGAAAGGAGGTTCCATTGCGGGATAGACATCAGCGCCAATGTCGGGACACCGGTAAAAGCAGCTGCGGGCGGCAGGGTGATATTCAGCGGATGGAAGGACGGATACGGCCAGACCGTGATCATCAGGCATGACGGCGGATACATCAGTGTTTATGCCCATAATTCAAAAAACATCGCTGTTGAAGCCGATATCGTTAAACAGGGACAGGTCCTTGCCTATTCCGGGATGACCGGGGCCGTGACCGGCGCGCATCTTCATTTTGAATTCAGAAAGTACGTGATACCACTTAATCCCTTAAGGTTTTTCAAATGAATTTTAAATTACTATCGCCATTCATGCTTCTTCTGTTATTAATCCAGCCTTTGTATCCCAACATGGTAATGAACAAGGGGGAATACAGGGTCAAGATCTTTTTTTCCCAGAATGAAACCGCGGGAATAGACGCGGTTTTAAAAGGCAAGGTACAGGCCTTTTCCTCAAAGGATGAGTATGACAAACAGGACCTGTTGAACAGGGCCCAGGAAAAGAGCAAGGTGACCGTTCGGCTTTATTCAACCAGGGGAGTCCATGAAGGCGATGTCCTTTATATCATCAACGACAGAAACATAGTGGTTGCCAAGGTCATGGCAAAGATAATTTTCAACAGCGGGTCCTTCGGGAAAATGGTTATAGGATACGGCTTTTTCAGGCTCGCCTCCATCGGAGACAGGGTGGTGCAGCTGAAGGAGGATTCATATACACAGTATTCCTGCGTATATACCGCTAGGGGCGACTACTATCTCGAAGCGGGGGATACCGGAAACGCAATAAGCGAGTACAAGAAGGCGATAGAGATGGACAGCGGGAATCCGGAAGCCCGCATCGGACTGGGTAAAATATATTTCAAGCAGGGTTTGTATCAATTCGCCTTCATGCAGTATGAAGAGGCATACAAGCGGATCGCCCGCATCTACGATATGGAAAACCGGTACGACCTTCTCAGGGGAATGGCGGAGATAAGGTTCCACCAGCTGTACTACGAAGGGCTTCCGGCCGGCTTCCGTGACAGGTACATGCTTGACGGGGTCAAATACTGCGCCGAGGCGCTGCAGGCCAATCCGGATTCAGTACAGGTAAACTATATGCTTGGAGTTTTCTACAGCAGGCGCCAGGATCCCATGGATGAAAAGGCGAGGGACTGTTTCCTGAAGGTGATAGAGCTTGATCCGATGCATGCGAAAGCCTGTATCGCGCTTTCGGAGCTTTATTTCAAACACGACAATTATGAAAAAGCCAGAACCTATGCGGAAATGGCCCTGAAGGCTGAACCGACCAATAAAAGGGCATTCAAGCTTTTGAAATACATTGAGGGAAACACAAAAGGCAGGAGGTTCTAGCGCGATAGCCCATTCTTTTCATGAAGTTCCTGCAGCCGGGATAACCGCCTTGCAGTGATTTAGAATCTTGAATAAAAATTGAAACATGTACAGAATTTAAAATGCTTTTAACGGATTTCAGATTGTTCATTGTATAATATTCTTTCTTGACAATGAAGAAAACTGATTGTATAAATAAACCCTGTAAGGACCTGTCATGCTTATTTATATCTTTTTGTTTTCCCTTGTCGCCTCGTTTTCCATCCACATTATTATAGTAATTTTTTACATCAGCAGCAGGTCGAAAAGGCTCTTCAACTGGTTTATAACCACTTCCATAACCAACATGGCTTTCGCCATCGCTCTCAGCATCTACGCGCTCTCCAGGCCGGAACTGATCCGGGGACTCAATCTGAAATTCATCCTGTGGGTGCTTTCCGGTTTCGTCATGGTGATACTTTTATTCGTGAAAATAAACGTCCTCAGGAGCGTCTACAATCGAAGGAATGATCCGTCATGTTTTCATTACAATTATTTCGGCAAAAAGGTATACGAGTCAGGGATCATCAAAAAGCATGAATTTCTATCTTTCCTTGCGTCATTTCCGTTTTTTTTGATCATAGGGGCCTATTTTGTTGCAAGATTAATAAACATGGTCCTATATGGCCATATTTGAAGGGGAATACAGTTTTATGAAGGTAAAAATTTCCGAGATAACCGTTAAGAAAAGAATAAGAAAAGACCTCGGAGACATTTCACGGCTCAAGGAATCCATCCTCAAGTTTGGCCTCATCAATCCGGTCACCATATCCGACAAAAAGGTCCTGATTGCTGGATACCGGAGACTGATGGCGGCCAGGTCCCTGGGCTGGTCCGATATCGAATGCAATATGATAAATGCCAGGACGAAACTGGCGATGCTGCAGATCGAAGTTGATGAAAACATCAACAGGAAGGATTTCACGTCTTCCGAGATGAACAGGTACGAAGAAGAAAAAAAATACCTCAGCGCGAAAGGCTTCATGAGGATATGGCTCTGGCTCATAAGGCTTTTTGAGTCATTGAAGGAATGGCTAGAAGGAAAATTCAGGGACTGAATGCGGATTCCTGATCCGTACCCGACCGGGTTCATTCATTTGACGAATCTTGAAACAATCTCCACGTGATAGGTGGCCGGGAACATATCTATCATCGACAGTCTTTCAATTTTATATCCTTTTTTTATAAAATCCGCCGAATCCCTTGCGAAGGTTGCCGGATTGCAGGACACGTAAATGATTTTTTGCGGATGGATTGCGAGGATCGTATTTCTTGTTTTTTTTGAAAGTCCGGCCCTGGGCGGGTCGGCCAGAACGGTCCCGGCATTGTATTTGTAAGGATTTATGTCCGAGGAGTCAAGTTTTACGAATCTGCAGGTTTTTATAAGGTTCGAGTCCGCGTTTCTTTCCGCCCATTCGATGCTTTTACCGTTTGTATCAAAGCCCGTGCCCCTGGCGCCGTTTTTCGACAGGTGCAGGGTGAAGAATCCGACGCCGCAGCCAATGTCCAGGAATTCTTCCCCGGTGGCCAAAGCTGAATAATCCTCCACGGTTTCGAGCATCCTGCCCCTGATGTGCCTGTTGGTCTGGAAGAACAGTTCGATATCCCTGCGGTATGTCAGTCCCCCTTCTTTTTCTTCGATGATTTTCGGTCCGGAAAGCGAATTTAAGATCCTTCCCCCGCAATCCACGGCCACCCGGTATCCGGCTGTTTTTATCATGCCGGCATCAATACCGTTCCGGATTGACGGATGCAAAAGCAGGCAGCCTTCCCCGGGAAATGGGACCAGTTCGTTCCCCTCCCTTTTATAAAATCCGTTACTCATTCCGTCGGTTTTAATCGCTGCATGACTTCTGTAACCGTATCTCGGACCGCTTATGGTTTCGATCGCCGGGATATCAACTTCTGCAACTCCCCCGATTCTGTTAATGCAGTCGAGAATAATCGATTTTTTATATGACAGCTCCGATTCATAATCCGCACACAGATAGGAGCATCCGCCGCAGGTCCCGTAATTTTTACATTCCGGGGTGATTCTTGCCGGCGAGGGAGATCTGATATCGATGATATCCGCGAAGGCCAGGCCTTTTTTAAATCTGTATGGCTCGGCGTCTACCACGTCGCCCGGTATTGCGTACCGCACAAATACAGTCGAACCGTCATGGTGCCCGATTCCGTACCCCATATGGACGATTTTTTCAATTTTTAAATTGACTATTTTGTTTTTCATATAATATATTATCTTATCGGTCGCTCAAAATAGTCGTACTGTTTTTCATGGCATTTATAATCACAGGGACAGGCATGATATGCAATTTAACAGGAATGCAAGCGGAAACCGCAGGTTCAATATCATTATCAATCCCCTTATGACAGGCTTGCGTCAAGGATTCATGGATTTCAACAATATTTCTTCACCTGTCCGCCTGGAAATTATATGATTAAAAGGTCCTGCATTTACATGATCGTTTTATCGCTGTCCGCTTTTTTCTGCTGCGCGAAGCAGTCTGTCCAGGAAAAGGAGCCCAATGGTTCCTTTTCTACAGCCAACATAATTGACCCGGAAAAGACCGTTGAGGGATACCTTGGAAGCGGTGAAGACAGGGACTTTTACAGGTTTTCAGTTAAGAGGGAGGGGATCCTGGACATATCACTGTCGGCAGTCAAGGGGGTAAATAATGCCCTCAAGGTCTGGAAGGGACTGGACAGCCCGGTTCTGCTGAAGTGGATCGATGACAACAGGAAATCATCCCCGGAGAGAATGTCCAACATATTCCTGTCCCCCGGCATTTACTTCATCGAGGTTCTTCACGGTGAAAAGGACGCGAGAAAGGAGAATCTCGAGTCGACCTATACAATGGCGCTTAAAATCAGGGACTTCAAGAGCGAGGAAAGGGAGCCGAATGACGGGCCTGACGCCGCTAATCCGATAATCCCGGGGAGCGAGATCACCGGGTTCTTTTCTCCGGCATCGAACAGTCTGAACAGCAGGCAGGAGTTCCCGAACCGCGAAGAGGACTGGTTCGTTCTGGATGTGAAAGTAGATTCCGGATCTCCGGTAGTGGCGGACGTCACGCTGTCAGGGGTGTCGGGCGTGAATTCTGTTTTATATATTTATGATTCGGACATCAGGGAGGCTGTTTCGGCCGATTCTGCTGGACCCGGCAAGGGGGAAATCATAAGGAATTTCGGCATAAAAAATTCCGGCAGGTACTACGTGGTTGTAACTTCCAGGGGCGGAGGATTCAACCATGAAGAACCTTACACTCTGGGCGTGACCTTCAAGGGACATGACAGCTCAATTGAAATGGAAAACAATGATGATTTTGACCGTGCGAACCCGATAGAAGGAAACGGGATATCCGGAAAGATAAACAGGCCCGGGGACCAGGATTTTTTCACGTACAGGGCCGTTGAAGATCAGTATTATTACAGGATTGAACTCCTCCCGCCCAACGGCATGGACGGCGAGCTGTCCATTTACGACAGGAAGCGGCAGAAAATCATCACTTTGAATTCGGCCGGGATAGGCGGAAGGGAGGTCTACCCGGATTTTTACTGCAGGGAGGATTTTTTTATTTCCGTATCCTCCGGCATTGATTCCGGTTCCATTGATTCGGGGTACAGGCTCAACGTAATCCCTCTCGCGAAAACATCAAACATGGAAATTGAGCCGAACGACACGAAGCTCCAGGCAAACAAGATGACCGGAAATGAAATAACAGGTTATACATCATTCAAGGGGGACAGGGACTTTTATCAGCTGATAAGGGGCAGGCGCACCAGGCATGAATTCACGATAAACGGCATCAGGGATGGCGAGATAAAGGTGTCCATAACCGATCCCCTCGGATACATTTTGAAAAATGTAACGGTCAGGGATGAACAGAAGGTGATTTTAAAAGAGACCGTGGACAGGACGGGATACATAATAATCGAGTCCCTGGTCGAGAATTACGATAATCCCTACAGGATAAAAATACGGAGCATAAAATGAAAAAGGCCCTGCTATTCCTGATTATCGCCGCCGCAGGATGTTCCATTCCAGCGGCGAATAAAAAGACGTCACAGCAGAAATTCAAAGCCCCATCGGGATTCAATTTCAGGCTCGCCGTCAGCGATACCGGGATAACCAATCCCGCCGACGACAGAAGGACCTATTACAGGGTTTATATCGATAAGTCCGAAGAGGGAAGGACCACCACCGGACTGGAGTCCCAGGAAAAGACATTTGAAGCCAGTCTTCAATCGAACAGACACCTTGTCATGATTGAAAAATGGGTCCTTGATGAAAAAACCTCTTCATATACCAAACTCAATAACGTAGAGCAGCCCAGACCCAATTTCTATTATTTTGACGCTGAACCGGAGAAGATACTTATTTTGAAAATCAAGGTGGGGAAGGACAGAAGGGCTGTTTATTCCGTAGATTTTGAAAGAGAATAAAAAAAGACCCTGCAGCCAGGGTCTTTTAAACTGTCTTATGAGTCGCATGTTTTATGACTCATCGTCGGATTGATACCTGTCCTTTTCTTTCTTAGACAATTTTTTTGAATAAAAGCTTTTTGTAACGCTGAGCGGAATAGCGTATTCCTGCGACGCGTTCCATAATATGAATCCCTTCACGCCCGAATCATGAATGGCCCTGATCTGGTCGTTTATGTATTGTTCGTACGGCATCCCGCCCATCTTCATTTTGAAGGCCTGTATATAGGTGACGATTTCGGAATACTTCGTCCTTTCATCGGCATTCTTGCAAGTTATATAAACGGTGTAATACGGATCATGCTGAAGCTTTTTGCTCCACGTGTAATGGGAAGGGTAGGCCATCGGGCATATGACGTCAACGATCCCGTCCAGTCCTTCCATCCTCTGCCCAATAAGGTCGTTTTTATTGAGCGGAATCCTGCCGAATACGTCAGCTGCTATTTTAACGTTGTACTTTGACAGGGATTTTTTCATTTTTTTGAGTAAACCCTCGATGAAGTCGTACCTCTGCTGAAGGGTCAGCTTCAACCTGCTGGAATCGTAAAACCTGATGTAATCGAACTGGATTTCTTTAAAACCGTTTTTACAGGCTTCTTCGGCTATTGCCAGTCTGTCGTTTATGTATGATTCGTCGATCGGAAAGGACCTCAGTCCGTCAGGGAACATCACTATCCTGGCTACGGGATGAAGGCCGTTTTTCAGGACCAGGCTGACGTTTTCCTCTGAAACCATGCACCTCCTGTTTTTCCCAAGCTGCGCGTCCATGACCAGTGTGTTGATGTAGGACTGTTTGGCCCTGGATACCATATCCGAGAGTTTTCTCATGTCCATTGCGGTATTGACGGTAAGATACATGCCCCTGTAAAAATCAGGGAATTTATAGTCCCTGCTGAAAAAGGTATCGGATGATTTACTTTTTTCGGATTTTTTTTCGCTCGCGTTAGTGGGTAATGACCTGAGACTGTCGATGGAAATGATTGTTAAAAGCAATAGTATCGCGCAGCTGAACCTTTTCATTATTCTCTCCTTGTATCGAAGTAAATGGTTTAAAAAACATCAATGATTCACATGAAAAAATTGTAAACAATATTTTGCCGGGCTGTCCATATTTAGGCGATGTTGCAATGGCTTTATGCAAGGTTATTCGATAATAATATCGACAAAAAAATCAGTAAATACCGCAATAGTTTATTTTTTATGTTAAAAAAATATAATTTTTTGTTTTAATTGACTTTATATGATTTTTTGGATATCATTATCTAATAATTGGACTATCCCTCATTATCCTGACGCCAGATCATAAACCCAGGGGCAGATTTGTTAATTCCGCAAGATAAGATAGAACTGATAAGAGACAGGGCGAATATTGTCGACGTCGTGAAGCGGTACGTACCGTCTCTTGTCCAGAAGGGCAGGAATTATCTGGGTCTTTGCCCCTTCCACAAGGAAAAGACGCCCTCTTTTACCGTATCGCCCGAAAAGCAGATTTTTTACTGTTTCGGATGCCATTCGGGAGGAAACGTATTTTCTTTCATTTCCCAGGCTGAAAAGCTTTCATTCCCTGAAAGCGTCAGGCACCTGGCGGGAATTCTCGGCATCGAGATCAGGGAGGAGCAAAAGGAAGAGACCGGCAGGCGGGACTTGCTTCTCAGGATGAACGATGCAGCCATGGCCCTTTACCATAATTATCTGAAATCCGGGCCGGGCAAACGCGGGCTTGACTATATAACATCGAGGGGCGTCAAAGAGGAAAGCATCGAGGAATTCAGGCTGGGATTTGCCCCTGAATCATGGGATTTTCTTGCCGGCAGCCTCTTGAAGGCAAAAATCGATCTTTCCGCGGCCGCAGGGCTCGGCCTTCTGGGTGTGTCCGAAAAAACCGGTACAAAAAGATATTACGACAGGTTCAGGAACAGGATAATTTTTCCTATTTTTGACAGGGGAGGCAGGCCACTTGCGTTCGGGGGAAGGATAATAGGCGATGGCGAGCCGAAATATTTGAATTCACCGGAATCCGAGGTTTTCAAAAAAAGGGAGGTGCTTTACGGGTTCAATCTCGCGAGGGAGCACATGGCCGCCTATAAACGGGTCATAGTAGTCGAGGGATACCTTGACGTGATCGGCTGTCATCAGTCAGGCATCAAGAACGTTGTGGCCCCGATGGGTACTGCCATCACGCCCGTACAGATACAGGCGCTTTCAAGGATCTGCGAGGAGATAGTTTTTCTTTTCGATTCGGATTCAGCCGGTGTCAAGGCCTCGATAAGGTCCCTGGACCTTGTCGATGAGCTGAACGTCCAGGCAAGGATCGGCATGCTTCCGGAGGGCGATCCGTTCGAATTTGCGGTCAACAGGGGCGCGAGGGAATTGATGTCCGTCGTTGACAGCGCATCAAAGCCGGTAGATTTCAAGATACAGACGGTTCTCGACAATCTGGATAACATTGGAATGGTCAATACCCTGGTGCAGCTGTTTTCGGTGGTAAGGGACCTAAAATTTGAAGTGGAAAGGAGCAATTACCTGAAGGTCATAAGCGGCCGCCTCGGGCTTGACGAGAACGACGTCAGGAGGGACTATCAGAATTTTATAAACAGGCTCACCCACGTTATGCCCGTTAAATCGAAACAACCGGAAGATAAGAAAAAACCGGATTTCATGATAAGGAGCTACAGGGAACTGATAAAGCTCATAAGCAATAATCCCGAACTTATAGAAAAAGCCGTGATTGATTATTCCGAAAAAGACATAAATGATGATTTGTCCAGAAACATATTCAAGAAAATGACGGAACTTTATTATTCAGATGATTCTTTTTCGATTGATAAATTGTTTGACTTTTTTACAGATGGTATTGAAAAAGATTTTTTGGTCCAGGCCGTAAGCAGTAATAATTCAATACAGAATCCCAACAACGTTTATACCGAAATATATATCAACATGAAGCTGCACGAGATCGATGATAAAATCGAGAAATATGCCGATCTTGTGAGATCTTCCGATAAGGGTGATTTTCACGGTTATATCGCCGAGATAGAGGTCTTGCGAAGGGAAAAGGAAAAGCTTTCGCAGTATATTTATAACAGGTTTTCCGAATAAATTCAATCCACGGACAATAAAGAGGGGTAATGAGCAAGAACGAACTATCTTTGGAATCGATCCCTGAAGTAAAGAAACTAATCGAACTTGGAAAATCGAACCACGAGGTGACATACGACGAGATCAATGAGATCCTGCCGGACAAACTTCTCAATTCGGAAAAGATAGACGATATATTCATACTCCTCAACCAGATGGGCATCGAGGTGGTCGAGGAATCGACCAGAAAAAGCACCACCATAGCAAGCAAAAAAAAGAAGGGCAGTACTGTTAAAAAAAGCGTGTCACAGACATCGGATTCGGCCCACATAGACGATCCGATACGGCTTTACCTTAAGGAAATCGGCAAGGTGTCGCTTCTCTCGGGCGACCAGGAAGTGGACCTGGCCAAAAGGATCGAGGAAGGAGAGATCCTGATAGAGAAGGCCGTTCTTAATTCATCGCTCCTCATAAACGATCTGATTAAAAACCATTCCAAAGTAAAAAGCGGAAAAATCAAGCTGACTGACGTCCTCAAGGTGAACAGGCTGTATTATTTTTCCTCTGTTGATTTAAACGAACTCGAAAAAAAGTACCTAGAGAACATGAAAATAATAATCGAGGAAGACAATAAAATCGTCCAGTATGCAAACAAGTTGAGGAAGCTGACCCCGGAATCGAAAAAGGCTGTTGAGTTTGCCGAAAAGCTGGATGAATCAAGATTGAAGCTCCAGAAGGCCGTTGAGTCCCTGGAAATAAACGAAAACGAGATCAACAAGGTCGCCAACAAGATCAAATCCATGGTCGGCAGGATCCAGGAAACTTATACCTTCTTCGAATCCATAGAGAATAAATACAACAAGGAGCTCAAGGAGCTCAAGCATTACGCCCGCAAGATAGAAAAGGGCGAGGACATTAACAAGATGGTGAAAAAGCTCGGGATCGGAACCAAGCACGATCTCCTTGAAATAGTAAAGGACATAAGGAACAACGAGAGAAAGATACGCAGGATTGAACAGGAGGCGGGCGCAACCGCTGACGACATTCTCGGCTGGGGGAAACAGATCTCGCTGGGGAGGAGAAAGATCTCCATCGCAAAGAAGGAGCTGATCAATGCCAATCTCAGGCTGGTTGTCTCCATCGCCAAGAAATACGCCAACCGGGGCATGCACTTTTTCGACCTGATACAGGAAGGCAACATCGGCCTTATCAAGGCCGTGGATAAATTCGAATACAGGAAGGGCTATAAATTTTCCACCTATGCGACATGGTGGATAAGGCAGGCCATTACCAGGGCGATATCCGACCAGGCCAGGACCATAAGGGTGCCTGTTCATATGATAGAGCAGATAAACAAGGTCATGAGGGAGACCAGGCTCTTTCAGCAGGAGTTCGGCAGGGAGCCGACTTCCGAGGAGCTTGCCGACAGACTTGGATGGCCCGTGGCCAAGGTCAAGTCCGTGAAGAACGTCGCAAGGGAGCCCATATCCCTTGAGACACCGGTCGGAGAGGAGGAGGATTCGCTCCTTGGAGATTTTATCGAAGACAAGGACGTGGATTCGCCGGCAAATACAGCCGCCTACAGGCTTCTGCACGAACAGATCAGCTCCGTTCTGAGCACCCTCCCTGCCAGGGAGCAGAAGGTGATCAGGATGAGATTCGGCCTTGATGACGGGTATTCCCACACGCTTGAAGAAGTGGGATACGTATTCAAGGTCACTAGGGAAAGGATAAGGCAGATCGAAGCCAAGGCTCTCAGGAGACTTAGACACCCGACCAGGGCCAGGAAGCTGAAGGATTATCTTGATTACATATGATCCATTCCGCCGTTTAGCGGCATGAATGAGATGCAGAATAATCATGCTGAAAGCCGACACAATAAAAAACGTCTCAATAATCGGCGCCGGATCTTGGGGCATGACAATTGCCAAGGTCATCGCCGAAAACCGCCCGGACATCAACATCCTGGTCTGGGCATACGAGAAATCAGTCGTTTCTGAAATAAATAAAAGCTCCACCAACGGCGAATTCCTTCCCGGGATACAGTTCCCGGCAAACATACGGGCGACCAATTCCCTGAAGGATTGCGTTTCAGGAATGGATGCCGTCATCATCGCCACACCGTCGAAAGTCATTCCGGACATATCGCAGAAAATTTCAAAATACCTCCCGGCCGGGGCCTGCCTCGGGTTCCTCTCAAAAGGTTTCTGCAAGCTTAACCAGAGGATATATACAATTTCACAAACCCTTGGGATTTTCCTGCCTGGATTCACCGACAGGGCAGTGGCTATTTACGGACCCAGCCACGCGGAAGAAGTTTCGCTCGGGTACCACACCTGCCTTAACGTCGCATCGAAGGACGCTGAATCCAGGGGAATTTTTTCCGGATTACTGACCAATTCATACCTGCAGTGCAGGGAAACGGATGATATAATGGGCGTGGAGGTCGGAGGCACGCTGAAGAATCCCGCGGCAATCGCGGCCGGGATAATAAGCGTGCTTCCGGAATGCGGAGACAACCTTGCCGGCGCGCTCATCTCCGAGGCCCTCAAGGAAATGCTCGAGCTTTCAAAGGCCTTCAAGGCCCGGGAATCCACCATCCTGGATATATCCGGTCTCGGTGACCTCATCGCCACTGCACTGAGCGATCACAGCAGAAACAGGAGGTTCGGAAAGGACATAGCCGGGCAGATATTGAAAAAGGGACGGACTCTTAACATCCTTGACCGCCTTGTCCTCAAGTTCAGGCCTGCAAGCGTTATTGAGAGGATGAGCGAAAAGCTTCATTATCTCGCGGAAGGGGCCTATGCCATCGAACCGCTGATCGACCTTGCCGACATGGAGGGGCTTTCCATACCGGTATACAGGTCCCTTTATGAAGTTCTTCTGAATAAAAAAAATCCCTCGCTGCTTATAGAAACCATAAAGAACCCGGAGAAATATCATGAATTTTATTTCTCCACCAAAATCCAGGTCAAGGGGAAAAGGAGCGGATTCGAATCAGTAAAGGGACGGGTCTTCAGAAACCTTATAATGTCCCGAACGGTCGAAAAATTCACCGCCAGGAAGGGGGAGGATGCCGACGGCCTTGATCTTTTATCATCAATGAGGGATTATTATCATGCCGTTACAACCCGAAATCCGTACGAGCTGTCCGGGAGGGAGGCCAGGATAATACTGCAGATGACAAGGACGAATTATGAAAAATCCCTGATCAAACTTTCCAGGACCTATGCCGATATGATCGCCGATAATTACAGCTTTTTCGCGAAATGGTTTTTCCTGAGGTATATCAAGCTTACAAAGCTTTTCAGCATGATCTCGGGCGGCAAGGGCGGTATTTCCTTTTCCGGCGACACATCGGGAATATCGAGGATAAAAAAGTCCGTTAACATCATCTACGCATCGACCTGTACCGGTCCATTCGACCATCTGTATATTATCAGCCTGATCGACAGGCTCGGTCTCCCTTTCCCGAGGTTTTTCGTGAACTCTAAATCGATCAGCAGGAAAAGGGACAGGTTAATCATCAGGCTCATCGGCGGGTTTATAGTCAATCCGGATAAAATTTCAAACCCCGTATACAGGGAAACCCTCTGCCAGTATCTGTCCACCATGATTGAAAACGGGATGCCGCTTCTTTACTTCCCGGACCACAGCGGCGATGGCAGTGAATTCATATCCGCCGTCTCCGATTCTCTCTATAAATTTTCCGTCGAGATAGCCCTTGTCCCGGTTGAAATCGCATGCTGCAGGTCTTCCGGAAAGGACCAGCAAGGACTTTTCGGGGGAAACCGTACTGCGGACCCTCATGTTCATTTTTCAAACGCCGTATTTTTATCGGATTACACCTCCCAGCCCCAGCTCGTTCTGGGTCTGCCTGATCTTTTAAGAAATTCATGGAATGCCGGTTTCGATTCGATGCCGCCGGTTAAACTGGCCAGAATACTCAAGGCCGGCGATTATTCGGTTGGGATGGATGACGCCGGAAGGATTATAAGTGAAGACCCCGGGGGCGGACGGAATACAGCCAGGCTGCTGCTTAAGGAAGCAGTTAAATTTCTTTCTTCCAATAATTACATCAGTGTCTCCGGCGGCGTGATAACGGCAGTTGACAGGGACGCGATAGATTATCTCGCTGAAATCATGGTGTCGAGATGTTCGTAAACCTGATCGAGGCTTGCCGCGGTCAGTAATCTGCTCCCAGCCCTCTGATCCGGGCTGATTTCCGCAAAAATTCTGCTCCATCCGCCGCAAAAGGTGCAGCATATGACGGTTTTTCCATATTGCCACGCATAGGCAAGCTCCGTGAGGGTTCCAGCACCGCCTTCCATGGCAATGATGATGTCGCCGGAAAGAATGTTCATGCTGTTCCTTGCGTACCCTATCCCGGTCGGGATCACGATGCTGCAGAATTCATTTGCTTCATCCATTTCCTCAGAGGGCAGAATGCCCACCGTGATGCCTCCGCATTCCCTGGCTCCTCGTGAAGCCGCGCTCATTATACCGCCCCGTCCCCCTGAAATCAGCACGCAGCCCATTTCTGCGACCCTGCGGCCGATCTGGTACGCTTCCTCCATGTGTCCCGAGTCTGATGAAGATCCTATGATAACAACCTGCCGTTTTCTCAATGCCGGGTTCCGCCTGTTAATGGATTATTTTATTGATGGCACGCCTGGATCAATCCCTGAAATAGCACTGGTTGATGAATTCCATGAATTCCTGAAGCGAATCGCCAGAATCGATGCGGAAGGCCTGGATCTTAAACGGTACGGGGAGGCCTTTATAGCAGAATTCGAGGTCCGGTCTGACATGGAAATTTTCCGATCCGCTGCTGATAAGTATGATATAGAGGGAGAGCGAAAGGTGTATGATTTTTGACCCGGGGGGGTAGTTTTCTCCCAGCGAAGAGAGCATTGATTCGGCAAATCCTATGATGCTCCCGGCCCCAGTATGTGAAAAAATATCTTCCAGATTGTTGAATACGATGAGATTTGCGTCTATTCCGGAATTGAGCGGCAGGGACTTGACGAAATCGAGTATTTCCACGGAGAAGTCGTCGTAAAAATTCATGGAAAAACATTTTTTTGAATTAATTATTCCGTATATTTCCTTCAGAAATGCGGCCGTGAATTCAAAATAATTACTATCGAAATATTCCGACTTGCTTGCGGATGTGAAAATGGTTTTTTCGTTTGGCGCGGATTCAAAGCTGTAAGAATAAAGCCTGTATGCGGCATCGTCGGTCTTTATGATGTCACCAGCGTCTGCCTGCAGGATCGTTTCTCTTATTACAGAGTTCAGGTCCTCGTTCCCGACGCTTTCGGCAAGGTCCAGCGCCCCGTCCTTACGGGTCCAGACCGAGGTAACGGCTGAAAAATTGCGGGCATTGTGTTCATATAAAACGCCCCTTATCAGGCCGGTATCGCCGGTTGCGCCGTATTTTTTTTCAAGCTCATCGAATGATTTTTTAAGATCAGCGTAAATCCCGGATATACTGTCTCCGGGAATCAGTCCCTCGGAGAAATCATTGATGGCCTGTTTGATCGATTTCAGGTTCCTGATTATTTCCATTTTTTTTAAAGTCATATGCGGCTTAATCCAAAGGATGATGAAAGGTATGATTTACAATTCAGATCATAAATAATGATTACAGTGTGACCGGTTGCAAAAATCAAGCAAATTTTTATTCAAGATGCTCCCTGTAATTGAGAGCGGTTTTGTACAGCCTGAAGCTGCCGGTGAAAAGGATGATCCAGTCCCCCGTCCGGTACCGGTCAAGGTACTGAAAGAGTTCGCGTTCATCCTTGAATTTTTCAAGGAAAATATTTTTCATTTCCCGCGGTCCCGGGCTGTAGCACCTCCCGTCATCCAGATCAAAATAGGCAAGTGTAAAGCCATGTTCCATCAGTATGCTGAAAAAGGAACGGTCCTTGTCCTTCATAAGCGAAACTACCGCGGTCTTCTTCGATCCTGGAAATTTATGCTGTATCAGATCGACCAGGGACCCGCATGCTGACGGGTTGTGCGCCGGGTCAAATATGACGGGGGGTCTTTCTGACAGGAACTCGTACCTGCCTGGCACCCTTGCTTTTTTTATTCCTGTCCGTACAGAGCCGGCGGTGATCTTTACCGGGAAATCGCCGGAAATCATCGACGCGGTTATTGCAAGGCATGAATTCATGATCTGGAATTCCCCGGATAATTCCAGACTGATGCCGCTGATCGAAGAGCCGCCTGAAATATAGTCGTACCTGTATCCCCGTTCCCGTTCTTCAATATTTTCCGCGTAGAAATCCCTGCCGTAAAGAAGAAGCTTTGATTTTTTTTCTCCGGAATGTTTAATTATCTCCTCCAGGACTTCTTCGGAGGATTTAGCGGCAATAACGGGAACCCCCTCCTTGATTATGCCGGCTTTTTCGGATGCTATTTCCCGGAGTTTCCCGCCAAGTATGCCGGTGTGATCGAGCGATACGCCGGTTATCAATGAAACCTCCGGGATCAGGACGTTTGTGGAGTCCAGCCTGCCGCCCAGACCTGTCTCGATGACTGCAATGTCCACATGGCTGTCGCTGAAGTGTCTGAAGGCGGAAAGGGTGAGGACGTCGAAATAAGTCGGTTTTTTATCAAGCGCTTTCCTGGTTTCGTATATCTCATCAATATACCGGCCGAGTGTTTCCTCGGTTATCTGTGCGTCATTTATCCTGATCCTTTCGCAGATCGAGAGAAGGTGGGGCGATGTATATAACCCGGTTTTGTATCCCGAAGAAATGAAGATGGAATTCAGCATGTGCGCAACCGATCCCTTGCCGTTGGTTCCGGCTATATGGATGGACCTGAAGTTTTTATGCGGGTTCCCGAAAAGTTCAAGCGCCTTAACCATGCCGGATGTGTCGTATGTTCCTCCATGCCAGGTTTTTTCATTATCGGCGAAATATTTCAGTTTTTCAGTCGGCATGGCGGAATGACCGGGTCAGAAAATGTGCCTGTAAGCTGTCTCGCGGTAAATCCCTTCAGGCGCCTTTGTGCCCATCCAGATTTCGAACTGTCTCGCGGCCTGGTTGATTAGCATGTCAATGCCATGTATGACCCGGCAGCCCTTTGCCATTGATTCCCTTATAAGTTTCGTTTCATGGGGATTGTAAACGATGTCGAAGACGGTGTTTCTTCCGGAGATAAGGCCGCAGTCTATGGGCGTATCGTCAGAGTCCGGGGACATCCCGACAGACGTCGTATTGATCACTATGTCCGTATCCTTCATGATGTCCCCGTCGATATCGGCGAGTAAAACCGTGTGTACGGGATTCCCGTGCCGTTTTAAATCGCCGGCCAGCGCCTCGACCCTTTCCCGGTTCCTGCCTGCAATGACGAGTTTTGATCCTGAATCCAGGAGGGTAAAGGCCACGGCCCTGGCGGAGCCGCCATTGCCGATTATGAGGACTTTTAATCCTTCGGTACTGATTCCCAGGTCCTGTATGGCTTTTACGGCCCCGTCGCCGTCCGTATTGTAGCCCCTGAGGATGCCGCCTTGGTTTTTTATGGTATTTACGGATCCGATTTTTTCAGAAACAGGGTCGATCTCGTCGAGCAGATCGATGGCATCCACCTTGAAGGGGATGGTAACGCTTGCTCCGATTATTTTAAGTGTCCGCATGGAATCAAGGGCTTCTTTGATCGTCCTGGGCTCGAAGGCAAGGTAAACGGCGTTTATTCCCGCCTGGAGGAATGCGGCATTGTGCAGGACCGGCGACAGGGAATGCCTGACCGGCATGCCGAAAATGCCGTAGAGTTCAGTGTTGGAATTTATATTCATGTTAAAACCTGCAGGATTTAATGTTTGCCTTGCAATAACCGGTAAACCGGGCTGTCGGCGGCCGGCAATTGTTATTTTTAATGCACAGCAACAGGCTGCGACGTTTTTTTCATAAAATAACGGATGTAATGCCGATTACAAGGATTTTATTATTGTAAAAAACATTATTTGTTTTTCTTTTGAATAAAATATTTGTTTGGAGAAATTCAAATGAAAAAGATCGGCGTCATCATAAACCCGAATGCCAAAAAAATAAGGAAAGGCAAGATTTCCATCGATGATTTCAGGAGGATATCCCCGGATATCGTCGATATCAGGCTGACAAACGACCTGAAGGAGATCGACACGGTAGTCAGGGATTTCAAGAAAAAAAGGATGAAATATGTCGGCATTACCGGCGGCGACGGCACCATACACCAGGTCATCTCCAGGATGATCGCGATATATGGTCCCCGCAGCCTTCCGCCCGTAATCATTCTCAAGGGCGGCACAATGGACAACATCGGAAGAAGCATCGGGCTGAAGGGCAACGGGCAAAAAATACTAAAAAGGCTCGTGGATACGCTATCCAGGGGCGAAGAACCGGAGATACTGAGTTATGACACCATGAAAATAGGGAAGGCTTACTGCTTCCTTTTCGGTTTCGGATTCGTCACGAAATTTCTTGAGGAGGCCTACAGGGGGGAAAAAGGATTCATCAAGAACATGATGGTCATAAGAAAGGCCATAACGCACGCCTTTCGCGAACCAGCAACCGGGTCGCTGTACGAAGGGATAGAGGCGGACATAACGGTGGACGGGAAACCGCTTGGTTTTACGAAAATCACAGGTCTCCTGGCCGGGACGGTAAAAAGCATCGCCGAGGGAGCCAATCCCCTGTTTCTGGCCAATAAAAAGCCCGGGACGTTTCATCTTCTTGCCTCAGGGATGAGGCCCCTGCAGATTCTGTTGAAGTTCTATTTCGTATTCGGAATACGGGTAAGGCACAGATTTCTATTCAATGATACCGCGTCATCATTGAAGATCAGAAGCAGGATCAAATTCGGGTATACCATGGACGGCGACCTGTACGATTCCACCGGAAGGCTGGACGTGGGCATCGGCATCAAGATTAAGCTGGTAAAAGTTTGATTAGGCATCCAAAGAGAATGACCAGGACCAGGTTGAGGTCGACCATCATTTCATATTTGAAGGAGTAGTGATAGCCGATCCTGGTCAGCCTTAAAAGAACCATCATCCCGTAAATTATATTCAGGTTGAATAACAGGTGCCACAGATTGCCGCCGGCCACTGAAACGGCGCTGAATACGGTTGCTCCCGCCAGTGATGCAGCCAGGAAAATCAGCCTGATTTTTCTCACGCCTATCCATACCGGCAGGGATTCCCTGCCGAGAATCAGGTCGCCCTGGAAGGCCAGCAGGTCAAGAGCAATGTGCCTGAGCATGATTACCGTGAATATGAATGCCGATACGCAAACGGCCCGGGCGGGGGAAGAGTGGTTTTCATACATGGGCAGAACGGCGGTTATCATCATCCATCCGAGCCCGGTTATAATCTTGGAATCATAAATCTTGGTGATTATCCCGGAATTGATTTTTTTCAGCAGTCCCTTCATCAGCGGGGTAGAATATATGAATCCGACAAGGTAAGACGCAATTATTACGGATATTACGGGCAGGCTCCTGTCAATCAGCAGGAATATCGATGCGGCCATGGAAAGCGCCGACATGACGACAAGGGGTTTCCCGATCCGTTTGTAAACGAGGTATTTGTAATGGTTGCTGTATTTGAGAAACCGGAGGTCCAGGTAGTTGTTGACGGTGTACATCGAGAAAATATAAAGGAGCGATACCATGGGGAATGCGGTTTCCGTTCCGGACCCGGAATAAGTCTGGGCGAAAAGCGTCAGGAAAAAAGCGGATACTGCAGACAGTATGTTCGTCCTTACGATGAACTCCAGGAAAAGCTTCACCCATTTCAAAATGAAATTGCTTTTTTTAAATTTTAAATCGTAAATCCTTTCAAGCACGTTGTTGATGATCCATCCTGGAGTAGAGGCTCCCGCGGTCACCATCAATCGTTCAGAACCTGAAAGTTCTTTTTCCCTGATGTCTTCATCTGTCTCGACGTGGATGGTTTTGATGCCGTTTTCCGCGCCTATCTGCGCCAGCCTTTTCGTATTGGCCGAGTTTTTCCCCCCCACCACAACGAGCGTATCGATGCCGTTCCTGATCCCTTCCGTTACATCGTTCAGCCTGTCCCTCGTTGAGTCGCAAATGGTGTCTATCACGATGAGATCCGGAAATTTTTCTTTTAACGGGCTAACGAAGTTATAAAAGAGTGACCGGTCAAAGGTCGTCTGCGATACCAGCAGGCACTTGCCGGAGTCAGGAACCGATTCAATGTCCTCCATCCTTGATATCACGTGATGTCCGTTTTCCGCATAACTTTTAAGGCCGGTCACTTCGGCATGGTCTGCGTCTCCGGCGATGATCGTAAAGTAACCCTGTCGCGAAAACTTTTTAATAATTGACTGGACCCGGGCCACCCTCGGGCAGGTAAGATTTATTATTCTATTTGCGGACCCGCTTATCAGCCTGTATTCATCAACCGGGATGCCGTGTGTCCTTATCGCCAGGTCCTTTCCATTTATATCATCAAGCGTTTTAATCGTTTTCAATCCGCGGTTGTCGAGGATCTCCATGGTCTGGGGGTTGTGAATCAGGGGACCGTAAACGTATATGTCCCCGTCGGAGGCGTTTATTTCCTTTACTATCCTGAGAATGGCGTTTCTCACTCCCATACAATAACCGGAATTTTTTGCGAGGAATATCTTCAAGCGGCGGCTCCGCGGCTACTGTTGCGGCATTTCGACCCTGGGATTGGATATCGTTCCGGAAACCGGGATGGTGATCATTCCCTTTCCCTCAGAGAATTTTGCTATCATGTCCCTGTACCTGGCCAGTGCCTCGGAATTCGGGTCGACCAGTATCTTGATGTTGAGCCTCGAGTTCATGAATATCCTGTCCAGCATGATATTGCCCTGGATTTCTCCCCTGAGGTCGGACCCGTTGATCTTTACAGTCTGGAGGTTCATTCTCTGCCCGGAGATGTTGGAATTGAAAATTATCGATGGTATCTTTATCGGCGGTATTGTAAGAGGAAGACCGCCCATTGAATCAGGAAGATTTATCTCGCCGATCTTGATGTTCGCGTTCTGTATCATGAACTTTATCGTCCCGAGCGCAGGGGTATAGTCAGGGTTCAGGTTGAGGTCCAGGTTCCCGTTGATGTTGAAATCTACCTGCGAGGCCTCCCGGCTGTACTTGAAGCCGTTGATCTGCAGCCCTCCCGCCAGCTTTTTCCTCACGAAGAGCGTGAACGGATTGAGGGACAGATCGGAATTTATTTCCTTGAGCGCCAGTTCCGCGCCGCTGTTCAATGTGATGACAACATTGTCGGCAGTGGATTCACCGATGACGTTGTAGCTGAGGTCGCCGATCTGTATGCTCCTGTACAGGCCGCTTTCCATTTTTTTAAGCTGTCCCCTGATCAATACGTCATACGGGAAGGTCATGATGATGAAAAGCAGTATCATGGGCACTGTAATTGCGATATATAGCTTCGCATAAGGCAGTTTTAAAATTTCGCGGGCTTTTTCAAGCAATGCCTTAAGAAATTGCTTGGCCCTTGCCTTGAACTCGACGAAATTTATGTTAAATTTGAAATTCATCCTGTGCCGTCACTGTGCCGTAAGGCTCTCAAATTTTATAGAAACATCATATAGGTTGCGGCCTTTAAGGCCCTGGCTGATCTTGATGTAGCTGACTGATATCAGCTTGTTCGAGTTTTCCATTTTGTGCATGAAGCTTAAAAGCGATTTGATGTCCACTCCCTCGAACTTGACGTCCGTTGATATTTTTTTATATTGCCCCTGGATATTACTTGGCCTGTCCTGGGTGTATACCTTGTTCCTGAGAATGTTGACGCTGCCTGCATTTTCTTCTATGATGGTTGTTGTCCCCTTTTCGTTGCGGAGCATTGCTTCATAGCTCGCCCGTTTCTGCTTTATCATACGGTATTCATCACTCAGCTCTTCCATCTTGCTGACCCTGGAAGCATTGGACTCTGACTTCACTCCGGCTTCCTTTTTGTAGCTCATTACCTGTGATACGATCAGGTAGACAACGGTGCACGCCGCGACTCCCGCAAGCACCATCAGCATCCTTTTTTCCCTTTTGCTGAATTCTATCATTCAGGTTCAACCCTTTCCTTTTTTTTCCTGTTTTTGAAGCTTCTGCTTGATGGTGAGGGAGAAGCTTACCAGGTTTTTGCTTGAGCTTGAAATATTAAGCGTTACTGAATCGAACTTCCTGGACCTTATAAGGTTTTCTTTGAAATCATCCACGGCCTTGCTGGATCCGATGGTGCCGTCAAGCCTCAACACCCTCTCGTTTATCACGAGGTTTTTCAGGTCAAAGCTGTTGTCCCTCGGGAAAAAGACTATCACGTCTTTAAGGGCCTCCAGTACCGAGGTGTCGTCCGGGATAAGGTTGGTGATCTTTGATAAGTCGGCCTTTTCCTTTTGCAGCATCTTCGACGCGTCCGTTATCGGGTCGTCGTTGATTGCGCTGGAGTGAAAATTACGCTTGAACTGGTCTTCAAGGATGCTGTTGTAGTCGCTGTTCGATTTTGCCGCGATAATGAAGGAAACGAGCAGTTTAATTATAAGCATTATACCGGTCAGGACCGCGAAGCCTCCCGCGAGGTAGTAAATTTTTTTAGAGGAAGACGCAATGTCCGGAAGAAATTCCCCCTTCAGGAAGTTGATCGACGATCTTTTGCTTCTCATGTATGCCAGTATTGTGCCGAAGGCGATGGGAAACTGGGCCTGGATCCTGGGGTCCTTGTATTCATCGAGAAAGGGATGGGCGACTACCGGGATGTCGAGAACGTTGGAAAGCATGCTTCCGAATCCGTGCACGCCGGAGCCTCCGCCGGAAATCATCGCCCTCGAAAGGGCGATGTTCCTGAAATCGGCTTCAAGAGCCTTGATGGTTATGACGATCTGTTCGAGCAGGTCATCGAAGACGTCTGTGGCGATGTCGAAGATCCTCTGGAGCCTCTGTCTGGTGATGTTGAAAGCCTTGTAACTGCTTTTTTGCAGGTTGTTTTCATAGGAGGTGAGATCCAGGTTGAGGCCCTCGAATATTCTTGCGGCTTCGGTCATGTTCATTTTTAACCCTTCGGAAATCTCGGTAATGATGTTCCTGAGGCCGATAGGTATCGATCTTGTATAGAGAAGGCTGCTGTCCTGTATTATATTGATGATGGTTTTCGAGTTTCCTATATCAATCTGTATTATGGATTCGGTCTGTATCTTGTTGAAGTATTTGTAGCTCTCGAAAAGCGCACCTGCCTCCATTCCCATCCGGAGCGGGGTGATGTGGGCGTCGCCCAGGACCCTTATGAATTCATACAGGTTTTCCTTGTGAGTTGCCGCCAGGAGGACTCTCCCCTCCTCCGGGTTGCCGCTTTTCATGGGCTGAAAATCCATGACAAGGTCTTCTATCTTGAAGGGGATATTTTCCTCGGCCTCGTATGGTATGGCCTCCGCGATTTTTTCCACGTCGCTGAACGGGAAGGTTATATTTCTTAAAATGACCTTTTCCATCGGTAGATTCGTCACGATCCTGTATCCGCTTAAATCGAAATCGCGCGTAAGCCTGGCAAGGGCATCGATAACCGCTTCATTCCTGCTCTCGCCGGACTGATTGATGTCCTCGTATGCCAGCGATTTAACCTGGAAATCGGTAAGTCCGGTCCTTACAGCCACGAGTTTGACGGATGATGTGCCGATGTCTAAAGATGCAATATTTTCGAACAAAATTCTAACCCTCTATTCCTCGCTCCAGTAGAGAAAGCTCCTGTTCTGCCTGTTGTAAACCGCGATGATTTTGACCTTGGAGTTGCCCATTGTCGCAGTCGATATGATCCTGAAGATAAAAGATTTAACCGAGAGGTTGTTGTTGCGGATTTTTGTTCCCTCATCCCCCGATATGATATCCTTTACCTCGTCCACCGTAGTGAAGGGACGGTAAAGCCTCCTTCTAATCAGCTCCGTCACCTTATCATCCGTCATATTTTCTGTCAACGCAGATAATACCCTGAAAGAAGCGGTGTTTATGTTAATTTTGTTTATTTCATCGAGATAGTTCTGCCTGCTGCCGTAGACGGTGAAATAATCGGCAAGGGCGCGGCTTTTTTCCCTGCCTATCTTTACCGTGTCCTGGGATTTCGAGCTTTTATCCCTTTCCTCCTTGGAAAGCCCCTTGATCTTGTCGAGTTTTTTTGGATCGAATTTAACATCGCCCTTGTTGTTGTCCACAAGATTCGTCTCCCTGCCGTAATATCCCCCTCCCAGTCCGTAGTATATTTCAGGAGTTATTCCCTTGACCATGAGCAGTTCGTCTATGCTGTCCATGGCCTGGTTTTTTGCGGCGTAGGACGGCTTCAGGGTGCTGTAATAATCCGGCGCCTCGGCTCCGTACGGGGACCTTGAATCATCTATATCAACCCAGTCCAGGATGGCGTCGGCATGATCAGCCGGGAAGCCCATGTTAAGGAAGAACCGCTGGAGCATCTTATAATACGGGTTTACGTCGGACAGTTCGGTGTATATTACGCTGAGATTGATTTTTGAATTCTCATCGATAATCTCTATCTTCAACTGGCCGTCTTCCACGGGAATTTCCGGAAGATCGAGCGCCCAGAGGTCAGCATAGCTGTCTATTGAACTTGATACCTGCCTTGAAGAAAGAAAATCGCCTCCGGCACCGACGTCATCTGCGTAGAGGATGTTCATGGCTAGCTCGATGCCGGATTTTGCGAGGAAGACCGCCCTGGTGCGCTGGGTCCATTTTTTCATATAGGCGATGTTAGTCTGGGTCATGATGATGAATTCCGATGAGACCGATACTATGAGAGTGGTTACTATCAGGACCAGGACGAGGATGTATCCCCGGGAGTTTATGAAATATCCCCTGATCCCGTGCAGGGAAATCATCTCCTTCCTTTTTTTATAATTGGCCTTAAGGGACTGTATATTTTTTCTGGGAAACAGCATATTATTTCTGTCCCTGGGTGTTAATCGATAGATTTACGTTCGATATGAAAATGTATTTGTCCACTATCCCCTCGTAATTTTTTACAATCAGCGTCGTTTTTACCGCTTCTGGATACAGGTTGTTCTGTCTGGAGTCCCATTTGTCGACCCAGTCATTGTTTTGCTTGAAATTGAACTTCAGGCTGACGACGTTTTCCAGTATTATATTCTGCTCTCCTCCGCCTTCCGGATCTTTGTCGTAATTGGACTGCTCCCGCTTGATGAGCAGATTTATGTCCTGGTAATCCTTGTCCTTGATGAGGTAATACCCGACCTCCTTTATATCGCAGTCGGGATTCGGCCTCTTCAAATCGCCCTTCATGCTTATGTCTTTATGGTTTATCGTCACGAAATTGAGTTTGCTGTTGCCGTCCCCTGTCGTGCTGATGAAATGGGCGGTGCCTTCCTTTTTGAAATAGCAGTTGGATATGTCGCTGTCTATTTTTTTAATGGCAAGATTGATGTTTTCATAAAACTCGGCATAGCCGCTGACCCTTTTTACGATGCTCAGGGTGGTCCTGTATGAAGTATACAGCATGAGAAGCATGATGGATGAAACCGCCACGCCGACCACCATTTCTATCAGGGTAAACCCGCTGCTGGCCGAACAGGCGGTTCCGGTTGGACCGGGATTTTTTAAGGGGCGGCGAAAGGGGAGAGTGATGCAGTGTGAAATTGCCCCGATAATCCGCATGGAGGTTCCAAACGCTGAAACCAGAATTAAGCGGGCCGGAATTCCGGGATTGCGGGATTTAAATTTAGTACTGCGGTTTTTCATTTTTGAGCGTAAATGTAAAAAATTTTGTATGTCTTATCCCTTTCCCTTTCCTTCCATGAAACGGTTATCTCGGTTATGTTTGTGGGTATGGGGCCCGTAAAAGTGTGCTCGAACCTTTTTGTTTCCCTTGTAAGTAAGAATTCAGTGTAACCCTCGACCGGCTCCTTGTTCACGTCCGGTTCGCGCATTTTTTTTAATATGAATTCGTTCATCTTGCTTTTCGCGATCATCATGGCCTTGGTGTAATTTTTGCTTCCGGCCATTGCATATATGCTGGAAGATACGCCGGTGAATACGCTGATGAGGATTATTGAAAGAATGGATGCGGCGATGAGGATTTCGATAAGGGCAAAGCCTTTTTTTCGCTTAATTCTGAAACTGGCTGACCCGGATCCCATCGCAAATGCAGAATGCAATACTCCGGCGTGTCTTACAGCCTGCAGGGGATCGCGTCCTTTATCCCGGTATTTTTTTTGGTATGCGGCGGCTTTACTCATTTATCGAATTCTATGTAATCGGAGTATATTTTCGGCTCCTTTAAATACTTGAACATTCGGATGGAGCTTTTCCTGTCGCCGTCAGAAATGTGGATTATAAAGTTATCCGAGAAACCCTGCGGATAAAACGGAATTATGACGTTTCCATCGGTGATTTTATCCCCGGAGGTCAGGACAACTTCTTCTATCTTGAAGTAATCCGGAAATTTTTTGTATTTAAGGATATTTCTCCTGTTGTCGACATACTTTTCGCCCTCCCTGAGTATCACCGAAACGCCGTTTGTCCTGGATTGAATCTCATCCTTTTTTTCGCCCAGGGGTCCGGGGCTGTGAAGATGGATGACGAGATAGTTAATGTGGTCCTTCAAAAAAGCATCGTCGAAGGTCTTGGATATTATCCCGCTGAGAACGGCAATGCTTTCTTTATCTTCTCCTATCGCCCTTGTGAGTTTTGGTATCACTATTATCGAAAGGATGGATACAATGGTCACCACAATGATCATCTCGATAAGGGTAAACCCCTTTTCGGACCTGATATGATTCAACATTCCGATGCCGTTCCGTAGATTTATCGCCGGGCCGCCGACAAAGCAATGTGACGCGGATGGATCATTCCCAGCTCTTTATGTCGGCGCCGAATCCCTCGCCGCCTTCTTTACCGTCCGCGCCAAGGCTCCAGATTTCAGGTTCATCCTTGTCCACTTCTCCCGGATACCTGTATAGATAGGGATGTCCCCACGGGTCCAGCAGGATGTCTTTTTTCTTTTTTACATAGCCATCTTCAACAAGCTTGTTTAGCCCTTCATCGTTGGTTGGATAGTTGCCGCTGTGCTCCATGCTGAATTTAGAAAGGGCCATGGAAAACGCGTTGATGTCCGCCTTGGCCTTCGTGACCCTGGCCTTCTGGGGCATGTCCATCAGCCTGGGGACCACTATGGCGCTGAGTATGGCAATAATTGTTATGACGATAAGGATCTCGATCAGGGTGAATCCGTCCCTCGAACCTGAAATCCTTCCGATGAAAGAACGGGCTTTTAATATTCTTTTTATCATTGTCAAAACTCCTGAATGATTATATTATAATTCTCAACCAGCATGCTTTCTGAACGCTGACATCAGCCGACCAGGAGATTCATTTCCATGATCGGCAGCATGACGGACATCACTATTATTCCGATTATAAAACCCATGAAAATGATTATTATCGGCTCAATCAGGCTAGTCAGGCCCGTGATGGTAAGGTCGATCTCCGTTTCATATACTTTGCCGATATTCACAAGCATGGCATCAAGCTTGTCGCTTGCCTCACCGGCCGTTATCATGCCGATAACCAGCTTCGGCAGGAAACCCGACTTGTTGAGGGCGATGGCGACAGACGATCCCTCCCTGATTTTTTTTGACGCCTCGGATATCCTTTCCTGGATGACAATATTGTTCACGATTTTTTCAACTATTTCGAATGACTTGATTATATCGACCTTGTTCCCCAGCAAAATCCCCAGGTTCTGCGTAAACCTGTATGTCAGAAGCTTTTTATAAAGGCCGCTTACCAGCGGGATTTCCAGTTTAAGTTCATCCAGCTTCCTTCTCCCGGCGTCGGTCTGTATGTACTTGTAAAGAAAATAAAACCCGACGATTGCGATAATCAGGATGAAGATGCCGTACCTGGTGAGCATGTTGCTTACGAAAATTACGATTTCCGTGGGCAGCGGCAGGTTCTTGTTCTGTTCGCTGAACATCTCAGCGATTGCCGGGATGACCTTGACCATAAGAAGTATCACGACGCATATCGAAAAGAAAAACATGAAGCTGGGGTACCACAGAGCGGCCCTTATCCTGCTTTTAAGTATATTCTTTTTTTCCTCCATTTCCGCGAGTCTTTCAAAAACCTCGTCGAGGGACCCGAGGCTTTCTCCGACCCTGACCATGTTTATATACATGTCGGAAAAAATACCCCTGTGCTGCTGTATGGCGTTGGACAGGGAGGACCCTTCGTGCAGCTTTTCCCTGACGTCCGCTATGACGCCTTTAAAATGATTGTTGTCTATCTGTTCAACGATATCCGAAATGGCGACCGGTAGCGGCAGCCCGGCCTTCAGGAGGGTCCCGAGCTGTCTGGAGAAGAGACCTATGTGCTTTGTGCTGAATCTTGTGCTGACCTTGTCCCTCACCTTTGCGAAAAGCAGTTTGATGCCGCCCGCTTCACTGTCCAGGGTTTTCACCATGGAAACGTCCTGCTTTTTTATCTTTACTGGGTACAGCCCCATGCCCCTGATTTTCTGTCTGGCGGCCGATTCGTTCGTAGCATCCACGAAATCAGATACCGGTGCGCCCTTGTTGTTCAATGCCTGATATTGAAAAAGCATGTCAGCTTACCCTCAGTACCTCGTCAACTGTCGTTATTCCCGCTATAGCCTTATTTATGCCGTCCTGGTAAAGCGTGTACATTCCTTCCTTGATGGCCAGTTCCTTTATTATAGCCGCATCCTCATGGCTCATTATCTCTTTTTTAATGGCCGTCGTCAGCGGAAGCAGTTCGTATATGCCCAGTCTTCCGGAATACCCCGTGTTGAGGCACTTGGCGCAACCCTTTCCCCTGTAAAGCTTTCCCCCCTTCAGTCTGGATGCGGTTATACCGAGTTCCTTAAGGGATTTCTGGGGAGGCGTATAAGATTCCTTGCAGTGGACGCATATTTTCCTGACAAGCCTCTGCGCGAGGAAACCGTTGACGGATGAAGTTATCAGGTACGGTTCTATCCCCATGTCAAGAAGTCTCGTGATGCCGCTGGCCGCGTCGTTCGTGTGCAGGGTCGAAAATACCCTGTGGCCCGTAAGCGCGGCCTGCACGGCTATATCCGCTGTCTCGAGGTCCCTGATCTCTCCTATCATTACTATATCCGGGTCCTGCCTCAATATCGATCTGAGACCGGCCGCGAAGGTAAGGTCTATCTGCGGCTTCACGTGCATCTGACCTATGCCTGATATCTGGTATTCAATAGGATCCTCGACAGTCAGGATATTGACTTCCGGGTTGTTGAGCCTGTTGAGTACGCTGTAGAGAGTGGTCGTTTTTCCGCTTCCCGTAGGGCCCGTGACGAGGATTATACCGTGCGTTTTTTTTATCAGATCGTTGAATGTTTTCAGGGTCCTGTCGTCGAACCCCAGCGCATTGAGGTCATAATCCATATCTGACTTGTTCAGGAGTCTTAGGACTATCCTTTCTCCGAAATAGGTAGGGAAGGTCGCCACCCTTATATCGATGTCCTTTCCCGCGATCTTGAGCTGAATCCTGCCGTCCTGCGGTAGCCTGTTCTCGGCGATGTTAAGGTTGGCCATTATCTTGATCCTTGAGATGATGGCGTTCTGGTATTTTTGCGGTGGAGTGAACATCTGGTAGAGTATGCCGTCTATCCTGAAACGGACTATGAGTTCCTTCTCGTACGGTTCGAAGTGGATGTCGCTGGCCGAATCGTTGACGGCCTGCTTGATTATCGTGTTCACGAGCCGTATGATCGGGGCCTCGTTGGCCATGTCCATGAGGTCTTCGGTCTCGGATATCTTCTGGGTCAGGATGTCAAGGTCGGAATCTTCGAGGTCCTCGATGACGTCGTCTGTGGATTCCGACTTGAGATGCGAGAAGTGCTCGTTTATGATTTTCTGGATTTCAACTTCCGTCGTAAGTACGGCCTCGAAATCGAATTGAGGATACAGCATTTTCAGGTCGTCAAGGGGCTGGATGTTGAGCGGATCGATCACCGCGACCTGTATCTTGCCGCCCTTCCTGTTGAATGGAACGACCATGTTTTTTTTCAGAAAACCGACGGGTATACCGGAAAAAAGATGTTCGTGATCGTCGAAGGTCAGCTCAAGCTTGAAAGGCATGTCATAGTGTTCGGCAAGCGCCTTCAGGATATCGTCATCGCCGGCGTAGCCCTTCCTGATCAGGATCTGCCCCAGCCTGTAAGGAGATCCCTTCTGGGTGAGCAGCGCCTCCTGGAGGTCTTCCGCGGTTATGATGTTGTTGTCAACGAGAATCCTGCCGAGGGTCTTTGGTTTGTTTTTTTTTGGCATATCGGTTACGCTATTTTTCCTTGGTTTCCTGCCTGAGCCTCTTTATGGAATTCCTTTTCTGCTTGGTGATAGAGTCTATCGTTTCCTGCTTGGTCAGGATATGGGGGGTAAGGAAAACCAGGAGGTTAACCTTCGTGGTCGACTCCTTTCGGTATTTAAAAAGCCAGCCCAGCAGGGGGATATCGCCCAGCAGGGGTATTTTTTCTTCCGTCGTGGATTTGTTGTTTTTCATCAATCCGCCCACGACTATCGTCTGACCGTCGAATATGGATATTTTGGTCTTTATGTCCCTTTTCCCCAGTTTTGGTGGTATATAGGAGCCGGCCGTGGTAATAGTTTCAGAACCTATTACGGAATTTACCTCCTGGTAGAAATCAATTGTTATCTTCTTGTTGTTGGTTATATGCGGGGTAAACTTGAGCTTTATACCAACCGGCTTGTAATCGAAGGTCTGGAACGACGTGCCGTCGGCCGCGAGCCTGTTGTCTCTGGTGATGGGCACTTCTTCGCCGACATTGAGCTCCGCCTCCTGGTTGTCGACGGTGACTATCTGCGGGGTTGATAAAACGTTCACGTTGTTGTCTGTCGCGCTGGCGTGTATGATCGCGAATCCGACAAAGTCCGCGTCATGAAGAAGCCCCAGCTGGAAACCCTTCTGGAGGGGCACGGCAAGCTTTTTCTGCTGCGTATACTTGATGTCGCCGAAAGTGTATTCCTTGGGTTTGAAGTAGTCCCCCTCCGGAAGGCTGTACTTGGGTATGGGGCCGTTTATCTGCGATGTGCCCCATTTTTCCTTACCGGTAAGGCTTCCTCCGAGGAGCCAGTCGACCCCGAATTCCCAGCCGTAATCGGCGTTGACCTCGACGATCATGGATTCTATCAATACCTGCTCCCTGACAATATCAAGCTCCTTTATTATTCTTTTTATTTCGCTGTATTCATCCGGGAGCGCCGTTATGATAAGAGAATTCGTGGCCTTGTTGGCTATGATCGAAAGGGGCGTTTTATCCGCGCCTGATGTCTGGGTCTGGGTGACCCTCTGCGCTGCCGAAGACGGCTGAATGCCTGCCGGCGGCATGGACGGCTGGGGGCTAGTAGTCGCCTGGCCACTCATGATTTTGGCGTTCTGAGAAAAGGGGACGCGTGAAAGAACGTTTGCCAGCTCTTCTGCATTGGCATTTTCAAGGTGTAAAACGTGAATGTTGCCCGCGGATTCTATCTTCTGCCCCATCTTACCGAGCCTGTCGAGGGATTTTGCGATTTTCACCAGGCCGTCTATCTCGGAACTGTTGCCGCTGATTATCAGTGTATTGAGAGGCCTGTAGATAACGACGTCCGTAAACTGCGATTTCAGAGGCACAAGCGCAGTGGCTATCTCGTCAGCGTAAGAATTCTTGAGCTCAAGGAGATAAGTCATGGTCTGGTCGATTCCGAAGGTCATTTCTCCGGTTTTATCATCCACTATCACGTCGGAATTTTTTTTGATCGCATCCTTCATGGGAATGACTTTTATCAGGTTTCCTACCTCGATGACCGCTATGCCCTTTATCTCAAGAATGGATTTCATGATGCTGTATGCCTGGTTGACCGGCACCTTTTTCGAGGATATGATTGAAATCTTACCCTTGATCTTGTCGTCCATGATTATATTCTTGCCTATCAGCTGGCTCATTATGTTCAGGAATTCCTCAATCTCGACATCCTTGAAATTCAGGGCGAACATTTTTTCTTTCTGGGGCTGCGTTTGCGGTTTCTGCGCGGCTTTGGATTCCTTTGCATCTTTCGCGTTTTTCGGATTTTTGCCGTTTTTTTGTGCTTTGCCGTTCTTCCTTTCCTTCGCTTCTTTATTGATATTGATATTCTTTTCTATTTCCTTTACGGCTTCTTTTTTAACCGGCTCCGGTGTTTTTTCCTTATCCTTCGGGTCCTGGGCGGATGCGGTTTTCTGGCTGATGATGTCGGTACCGAACATGTTGATCTGTGTTAATAAAATTAATATTGCAAATGCCGATATTTTTTTGTTTTTCGAGAAATTCATTTTGGTTACCTTCTAATCGGTTATATTGAAATCAAATGTCATTACCTGGTTGTTTCTTTCAAGGTCTATGGTCACTCTCGTTTCGCTTTTTAACGATTCCCACATCTGGTAAAGCTTTTCGGTGCTGTCCAGGGAATGACCGTTTATCCTTTTAACTACGTCTCCGCTCCTGGCCCCGAATTTGTAAAGTATGTTAAAAGGCCTGATCTGTATCAATTGAAAACCCTGGATCTGTCCGTTAACCCTGTAGGGCCCGGCCCTGAGTCCGTTAAGGGCGTTGTCCATGTTGTTCAAAACCTTCTGTCTTATTTCAGCCCTGCTAAGCGTCTGCTTGACATAATTTCCCTTGACCTCGGTTATCCCGGACTTGCCGCCTGCTTCCGCTGACTTTTTCGGAAAAAGCTCCAGCGCCTTTTTTTCGTTACCGACGAGAATATATACCTTCTGGTCCATTATTCCGACAAGTTTGTATCCGTAAACATCGTTTGTAACGTCATTGCTTACCCTGTAAAGCGCGAAAATTTTAGGGGTCTGTTCGCCTTTCTTGGATATCATGGCCCTGGCGATGTTCTGGGGGCCGGTTATGGTTCCAAGCAGGGTCAGCTCATCGACGGCAGCGGAGGAGGCGGAGACGCCTTCAGGTCCCGCAATATCCGCTATCTTGAAGAATCCGGATTCAATTACATCATTGTAATACTCAAAGGGCTTTTTGGCGGACATCATGGTATTGGATTTTCTGGATGCCTTGTAATCCATGGTATAATCAGGAGAAATCTTATATTTTACTATCTGATTAATTGTCGTCGCCGATACGTATGAAAAAAGCATTACCGAGGCTATGTTCATCAGGTGATATTTTATATTATGCATTTTTATGCCGAAAATTTGTCGTTAATTTAGGGTTTTTTAAACAAAAATAGTTTCCTTAAAAAATAGATAAAAATTCAAATTTATCTTTAATTCTTATTTTACTATAAAAGGCATTGATTTCAATGCAGTCATTCCTTTTTTTATCCAGACACGTATTTTCGGAGCCGTTTCTCCGCTGCCTGATGTCGTTGAGCCGAGATCTTCTATTGTGCCTATTGAATCAATTGAAAATTCATAAAACTCCTCGTTAGAAAAGGGGTCCTTCAGAAGTATTAAAATGTTCCTGTCATGAGGGTGCTTCTGCGGGGTTCCTTCAAAGGCGGTATGGGTTTCCTTGAGATTTATATTGCTGAACTTTTCCAGCTCGTATTTTTTCGAGATTTCAAGCAGCTTTTTGATATACTTTCTGTCATCCATGGCACTTTCAGTTACAGTTGTTTTTGCGAAGTCATGTAATCCTTTAAAGAAGAGGTTGGTTGAATTCCACAATTATCGATCCGGGGCTAAATTATCTTGACTCACAGATTCTCCGGTAAAATAATGTAAAAAAATCGGTATTTTAACAACAAAAAAATAGCAGAAAGTGAAAAATATATCAAACAAAATAATTTCTAGGATTAAAAAAAAATACGTATTCCTTTCAATATCCGGATTAATTCTAATCGCGATCGCTTTCCTCGTCCTTCTAAAGCTGTTGTTTATCGTCAGGTTTTCTGAAAAGGATCTTAAATCCGACATATCCATATTTTTTAAGAACAACCTCAACAAGGCCGTCAAGTTCGAAGAGGCATATATCGATTTCTCCGGAAATATAATCGCTACGGACTTCAATGTGTCGGAATCAAGCGATTTTAACGATAATCTCAGCCTTGTTAAGGCAAAGAAGGCCGTGTTCGATCTTAATTTCTTCCGTCTTTTTATCGGGGAAATCAAGATAGACGGCATGGACCTGTATGATGCCGATGTCACCTTTTTTAAACGCTACGGTAAAAGCTATAGCGAGAATCTCAGCCAGGTGCTTGATCTTGAAAACCTGAAGATCCTCGACAGGCAAAAATTCAGCGGTTTTCGAATGAGGTATTATGATGCCAGGTTTTTCTACAAGGAGGTTTTCAAGGAGTCGGAGCTCCAGGTCGAGTTTTATGATATTTATGCCAGGCTGAGCATTGATGATGACGAGATATCATACAGGATCAAGGGAAAGATAAAACCATATAAAAGCAAACTCATTAAAAAAGGAAATTTTTTCCTGAAGGGGGCGCTCTGCTATGAAAAGGCCGCAAAAATAACAAACGAAATCGAGATAGAAAATTTTGATCTCACCTGCGTCAATGAATTCATCAGGGAGCACAGGCCAGCGGACATACTTTTGAAGGGCGGGGGTTCCGCCGATTTGAAAATAACCTCCGAGAAGGGACTGAACAGCATAAAGGGGCAGGTGGAGTTAAACAATCTTGGCGTTGTCGCGTCCCTTCAGCCGCAGAGGGACCTCGTAATGAATGAAAACCTCAATGTTGCGATTGATTGCGATTTTTCTGACGAGTTCAAAAACATCAACCTCAGAAAGTTCAAGGTCTATGACGACATTTTCAAGATAACGGCCTCGGGCGCTTATAAATGCAATGATAAAACAGAGAAGCTGGATGTTTCGATCAAGTCCAACAAGATCGACCTTGAGGATTTTTCCTCCACATATAAACCCTTCAGGGACATCGCCTTCAGGGGGGCTTTAAGGTTTGAAGGCAGAATCAATTACGACTTCAAGAGCAATGTTTCCGGCGGATCAGACCTGTCATTGACCCTGAAAAAATTCGGGATTATCAAAGAAAAGCCGGGCAGGGGGGATGCGTTAATCACTGACGCCGAACTTGAATTCAAGCTGGACGACAAAAGCATGAAGCTCGGATCGACGGTTAAGACTGAAAAATCCGACATATCCATAAATGCGGACTCCGTTGTGAAAAGCTGGATCCCATTCAATTCGGACACGGAAATAAAAGTAAGATCAAAGATCCTTGAATACCGGATCCCATATCTGGGGATGGCTTACTTCACCGATATGCTTATCGGGATGGCCTATGAAGACATCAAGAGGGGCTACGAAGATATTTTTTTCCTGCAGAAACCCCTCGGTAAAATCATAAACGGCAACAACATTTTGCTGGATTTCACGGCGGACAGGCTGGCCTTTCCCGGAAAAGCATCGATGTCTAATATCAAGTTCATGCTTTCCCTGAAAAACGGGATGCTTGAAATGAAGGATTTTAACGCCGAGGGTTACGAATCCAAATGCTCGCTTGCAGTCAATTGCGGATTTAACAGGGATTATCCATACATAAACCTGAAAGGATCGGCAAAGGGATTCAACCTTGAGGGATTTTTCAGGGATGCCGGCTTCAAGGGCGGACTGGCAGGGAAGGCTGATTTTGATTTTGATTACGAGGTTACAGCCTACAGGATGCTTCAGCTGATAGAAAATTCAAAGGGGAATGTAAACATCGCCCTGAATAATTTTTTCGCTGAAAACACCGAGTTCCAGAGGAAACTGGTTGAGATGTTCAATGGAACCGATTACCGGGCCGACTCCTTGAGGAAGATGGAAAATGCCTCTGTGTCATTCTCATTTTCCCAGATGGGGGAGAACTTCTTTATAAAGACATTCAACGTCAGGAGCGACGGCCTGAACCTGGGGGCATTCGGAAGATATGGATATCAATCAGGTCTTGATCTGCAGTCAAATGTTTCCGTGAAGGCCGGCGACAGGTTCATAACGGTGCCGCTTAAAATTGACGGTAAAATTCTTTCACCCTGCATAAGGATCAACGATAAAAAAAGCAAAAATTCGCTCTGCCTTGATTTTGAAAAGCCCTGATATCAGGATTTGTAGTCGATAAGTTCGTATATTTTAACCGGCAGTTCCTTCCCCTTCACCCTTATCAGATCCAGCTCTCTCACTACGAACCGGTCCCTGACCTGTTCATAGGTGTACTCGCTTATGATTATATTTGTCCTGTATATCTTGTTGGTGCCCTCGAGCCTTGCCCCGAGGTTAACGTTGTCCCCCATCAGGGTATAATCCATCCTCGAGGATGATCCCATGTTGCCGACTACCATGTCGCCCGAGTTCAGGCCGATGCCTATATTCAGCGAGGGCTTCCCGATCTTGATCCATTCATCGTTAAGCCTTCTCAGTTCTTTCATCATTTCAAGCGCGGCGGAGCATGCCAGGGCGGCATGGTCGTCCTGCGGGATGGGCGCGCCCCAGAAGGCCATGATCTCATCGCCAACGTACTTGTCGAGGGTCCCGTTGTATTTTATGACTATGTCTGTCATGGACTGGAGATATTCATTAAGGTGTTCAACGAGCTTTTCAGGGGTGAGCTTTTCAGAGATCGATGTGAAGCCCCTTATGTCTGAAAAAAGCACGGTCAGAATTTTTTTATCTCCGCCGAGCTTCAGTTTGTCCGGGTGCTTGAGCAGGTCGTCCACGACCGATTTTGAAACGAATTTCGAGAAGGTCTGCCGAATGTATTTTTTTTCCTGCTGTTCGGTGAGAACCCGGTAAGTGACCATCAGCGTGAAGGATGCGCCGATCATGATTGTCGGCGTGGCGAAGGCCGTGATTACGCTTGCAAAATCGAAGATGAAATATGAGCCTATTATGAACAGGATTATGAAAAGAAACGTGAATACAAGAGACGAGATTATCGATACTCTGGGAAGAACAAGCCCCAGGATAAGGGCTATCACTAAAAACAGGATGATGTTTTGCAGTTCGTTCAGCCTGTAGAGGAAATCCTGGTTGAGAATCGTATTCAGCGCGTTCGCGTGGTGCTCGATGCCGAACGTTGCGCCGTAGGGCGATTTTTTTTCATCCGTGGCTATGCCGGTTGAGGCATAGGCCGCGACCAGTATTATCTTGTCCTTGATGGAAGAGTTTCCCGTCATCGAGCCGTCCCTGCAGAAAAGGCTGAAGGGATAGTGCTGGAAACTGCCCGGGCCTCCGATGAAGTTGATGTCCATGAAGCCGTAGGAATTGATGGGGATGATGATTTCCCTTTTCTGATCCGGCCTTGCCATTTTTTCGACAGGCAGGTTTTTAAGTTTAATGTATTTCCCCATTTTTATTTCGACGTCATTCTTTCCGATGCCGTAATAGTGCATTACCAGAAGAAGGTCAATGTTGGGATAGTAATGGCCTTTGTATTTGAGGACAAGGGGGACGGTCCTGTTTACGTTGTCCCTCGGGTTCGGGAAAATATTGGCGAACCCGATTCCCCGGGAAGCCCTGCTGAGCTTGGGCGTGGGCGGAACCGCTTCCTCCACGAGATCGGGATGCTTGTCGTCCGGATCAGCGGGGAACCGCATATTATCCAGTATGGCCGTCCTTTCCTTCTGGTCGCTGTAATCGACCTCTACATCCTCGGTTTCGAATGGATAATCCAGGTAAACGTTTCCCGCGCCGGAAATGGCCCTGGCAAGCGCGTCTTCATGCGGCTTGTTGTCCAGGAACATGATATCGAAGAAGACCGCCAGGGGCATGCCCGTGGAAACATATCGCAGGAACCTTGCGTGAACGTCCCATGAATAAGGCCATATGATTTTTTTCGCTGTGAATTCCCTTATCGTATTTTCATCGATCCCCAGGATTACGATGTCTTTCCTAGCCCTGGGGTTGATCCTGCTCATGCGCACTCCGTCCTCGAGTTTTATCGATTTTTCCGAAGGGTCCCTCAGGAAGAACCTGAAGTCGACGCCGCCCCTCTCCATGCCTTCAAGCAGGGTGGTTTTTGTATATATGAGGGTAAAGGCCGCGAACACCGAGAGGGTCAGGGCCATACCTATGACATGTTCTTTTTTAAATTTGAATAATTGCATTTCAGCCTCGCATAGTGTTATTGGGACTGTAATTATATAATACAGTTCAGTTAAAAAATCAAGCAATATTCAGAATCCCGGGTATGACCGGCAGCAGGTTTAAACCTATTTATGATTGACAAAAAGCATCTCAAAAATTTGTCTAATACCCGGAAATGCGACATTCATCCTTATTTCATTCAATATAATGGAGCTGAATTTTGACCGTCAAAGAAAGCATTTATAATCTGATCGAAAATTCAATTACTTCCGCAAGGGCTGACGGCAGACTGCCTGTCGGCGAAAATCCCGTCTTCAAGGTCGAATATCCGAAGGAGCAGAAGTTCGGGGATTACGCCACTCCCTTTGCGCTTGAAACCGCGAGGATATTGAAGCGCAGCCCCATGGAGATCGGCGAGACCCTGAAGGGTTATCTGGAAACCTCCGATATGATCGGGAAGGTTGAGGTCGCAAGGCCGGGATTCATAAATATTCATATATCTCTGGAGCATCTGTTTAAAAACCTGAATGAAATCATAAGCATGGACCGCCTTTACGGTACAAGGACGAAGGAAAAACCGCGAAGGGTGCTTATCGAATTCGTCTCCGCCAACCCGACCGGACCATTGAACATTGTCTCCGCCAGGGCCGCAGCGATCGGCGATTCCCTGGCGAACCTTCTTGAGTCGGGAGGGGATACGGTCGACAGGGAATTCTACGTGAACGATTACGGAAACCAGTTCACGCTCCTCGGCAGGTCTGTTCTCGCCAGGATAAGGGAAGCTGGAGGTGAGAAGGTCGAATTTCCTGAAGACGGCTATCACGGCGAGTACATTAAGGAAATCGCATCTCGGATTATTGAAATACATGCCGCAGAAATCGGAAAAATCAATGATGAGGATTCCCTTGTTGAATTCATCGCGGGGAAGGCGGTTGAATACAACGTTTCCGGACAGAAAGGGGACCTGGAAAAGTTCGGGGTTTCTTTCAGGAACTGGTTCCACGAAAGCGATCTTCATAAAAAAGGCGAGGTTGAGGATACCTTCCGGTATCTTGAAAAGGCCGGAGTCATATACGACGACCAGGGGAAAAAGGTTTTCCGGTCTACCGGATACGGCGACGACAAGGACAGGGTCGTCGTAAGGGAGGACGGACGGCCGACCTATCTCCTTGCGGACATCGCGTATCACAGGAACAAGATAAACAGGGGATACGATCTGATAATAGACATATGGGGGCCTGATCATCACGGCTACATGGCCAGGCTTGCCGGCGCGGTGAAGGCCATCGGTTTTGATCCTGAAAAATTCATGATACTGATCGCCCAGCAGGTGAACCTCATCATGGCCGGCGAGACCGTTAAGATGTCGAAGAGGCTGGGAAATTTTTCGACCATGAGGGATCTCATCGATGAGATAGGCACGGATGTATCGCGATATTTTTTCACGATGAGGTCCCTTGAGAGCCACCTTGATTTTGACCTCGCGCTCGCAAAGAAGGAGAGCACGGAAAACCCGGTGTTTTATCTTCAGTACGCCCACGCGAGGATATGTTCGATATTCAGGGAGGCTGAAAAAAGGGGCGTGAAGTATGATCCATCTGCGGCTGCAGCGGAACACATCAACCTGCCGGAGGCCCACATCATTCTAAGAATACTGCTGAAGTATCCCGAGGAGATACTTGATGCCGGTGAAACCTTCGAACCCCACAGGATATGCACATACCTTATGCGGCTGTCGCAGTCGTTTCACAAATTTTACACTGAACACAGGGTGCTCTCCGAGGACCTGGCAAGGACAAACAGCTTCCTCGCGCTTGCTGACGGAGTCAGGATCGTAACCAGGAACGCCCTTAAAATCCTGGGCGTATCAGCGCCTGAAAGGATGTAGGCGGGTCCGCCTCCCTTCCAGGATATCGATAAACAGGAACAGGCATGATTTTAAGGATTGGCATATTGTCCACGGGAGACGAACTGATCCGCGGAACCGTCACGGATGCAAACGCCGCTTATTTGAGCTCCAGGCTGTCCGGTTCGAATTTTTCAGTAGTATTCCACCATGTCTGCGGCGATTCCATGGACGGTCTTTCAGGGACGATTGATAGCCTGATCCGGACGGTGGACGTACTGATTGTAACAGGCGGTCTCGGTCCAACGGACGATGATAACACGGTGGAGGCTGTATGCGGGCTTTTCGGTCTGCGGCGTGTGATTCATGGTCCCGCGATGCGTAAATACTCGAATTTTCTGGAAGGACTCAGGCTTGAGAAGGGCGGGATAGATGAAAAGATGGCTGAGATACCGGATAAATGCCTTGTCATGGAAAATTTATCCGGACTGGCGCCGGGATTTATCGTCGAGAACGGACGGAAGTCGATTATTTGCATGCCGGGGGTTCCTGGAGAAATGAAGGAAATGTTCGAAAAATCAGCATTCCCTTATCTGAAGTCTAAATACCCTTTTATTGAAACTGAACGCCTTTTAATCAGGATTGCCGGCTCCAGGGAATCAGAAATAAATGAGATAATACGAAAGTTTGGCATAACCATGGAGGATTATACAATCGGGATCACGACGGTTTTCGGGACAACATCCGTGACCTTCATCCAGAAAGAAGGGAGGCTTTTCGATCGGGAAAAAATCAAAAAAAGTTCGGAGCTTCTTTTCAGTGAATCAATGCTTATGGAAGAATATTATTTCCCCGAAGAGGAGCTTCTCGGACTCCTTCTGGAGAGAGGGGAGACACTTTCTGTCGCTGAATCCTGCACCGGGGGGCTGATATCAAAAAGAATTACCGATATACCAGGATCCTCAGCATCGTTTATCGGCGGAATAGTGGCATACAGCAATGATATTAAAACCGGTTTTCTCGGGGTACCCCATGAACTGATTGACAGATTCGGCGCGGTAAGCGAAGAGGTGGCGGCGGCGATGGCGGAAGGCGTCAGAAATGGGTACGCTGCCGATTTCGGAGTTTCAACAACCGGCATCGCCGGGCCGGGAGGCGGAAACGAAAATAAACCGGTAGGGACGGTCTGTTTCGGTTTTTCAAAGGATTCAGAAACGATGACCCTTACCAGAAATTTTTCCGGGGACAGGGAAATGATACGTAACATATCTTCGCTGTTTGCGATCGAATATCTCAGAAGATATTTAAGGAAGTCCCGATCCTGATAAAAACCTTTTTTCAAAGCAATAGGTTTCTTGACTTAATGCGCTGCAGCAGTAATAATAATGGAACCTTTATAAATTATATTTTTTGATGTTCTCCTGTGGCCGCTCATCTACATCCGTGTAGTTGCGGCACTGGTGCATCCGTGCAAGTCGGGCATAATACCAGATAAAAGCTGGAGTTATTATTTATAATACCATGGGAATACCTGTTTTTAGAGGTGCCCATATTAAACATGAAGGGTCATTTGTTGAAAAATATGGAAAATATAAACCGGTGTTTCCGCTGTTTTAAATCCGGATGGTTGCACGAATCCGCTGCAGACAACCGGAGCAAGGAATTTTTTTCATCTGTTAAAAATGGCGCTATTTCATTTAAGCCTCATTCCCTGATCAGGATATGTATTGCTGCCGCATCCATAATATTCATAATTACAACCGGCGCGTTTTCAGGCATAGATACGAAGACGCTCTTTGAGCAGGCCACCGAGGCGTATAAATCCGGGAATTACGGGTCTTCCGAGATGCTTTTTAAGAAGATAGCGGATGCGGCCGATTCCGAATACAGGGACAGGGCCCTCTATTATCATGCCCTGTCGATATACAACCAGAAAAAATACAAATCCGCTCTCTATGAATTCAACAGTTTTATCAATGATTCACGAACGGTAACGCTCTCAAACGAGGCGAGATTCTGGACGGGGGAATGCTATTACCGTATGAAGGAAAACCTCAAAGCCATAGAGGAATACAAAAGGTTTATATCTCTCACCATGGAAGGTCCCATGGTCGGGGACGCACACGACAGGATCGGCAGAATCTATTCCAATTTGAAACGATACGAGGAGGCCGTGATAGAATGGGAATCGGCGCTGAAAAAAAGTTCCGATAAAAACAGGAACGCCAAGAGGGTGGTCAGGATAGGAGGGGCGCTCTACTCGAGCCAGAAATACGAGGAAGCGATAGAGAGGCTCAATCCAATTCTTACTTCAGGAGCCGACCAGGAGATAGTCGCCAGGGCAAGGATGATCCTGGGCGGGATTTATCAGAAGAAGGGCGATCATAAAAAGGCGCTGGTACTGCTCAACAGTATTCCTTACAGCCTTCTGAAGCGTAAAACATACCAGGATGCGCAATACCTCAAGGCCAGATCGTTTATTGAGCTGGGGAACCAATCGAGCGCGAAAATACACCTTGACCTCTATCTTCAAGCAGGTGAATCGGGAAAGTATTACTATGACGCCATGTACGACCTGGGAATGATACTATCCGATGGGCCTGAAAAGGACAGGGGGATTACGCTTCTTGAAAACGTCTACAAGTCCGCAAAAAGTCAGGAGCTCAGGGTAAAGTCATCGAGACGGTTAAGCGAGATATTTCTGGAAAAGGACCCTGACAGGGCGATACCTTACCTCGAGGAATCGATCAACAGCGATGATCCTGAGAAAAACAAGGAAACGCTTCTTTTCATAGGGAAATCTTATATAAAAGTTAAAAAATACAAAGAGGCGATAAGGACTCTGGACAGGTTCATAGATAAGTATCCTTATGATAAAAATATCGACGAGGTCAATTTCCTGAGGGCGCGGGTATATCTTGAAACCGGAGACGTCGACAGGGCCATGAGGCTCTTTGAGGGTATCGAGAAGCAGAATCCCTTTTCCAGCTATGTAGGCGAAGCAAACTTTTTTCTGGCCTCGATGCATTATAAAAGAGGAAACGTGAAAAAGGCCATCTCCCTTTTAAACCAGTACCTTGGCCAGCCGAAGATTGAAAACAGGTACGGCGCTTGTGTTCTGCTGGTCCGCTCATATGTGCAGGACGGGGAACTGCAGCAGGCCGAAAAAATCCTGAATATAATTATAAAAAACTTCATGAAGGAAAAGGATGCCGATTCCCCCATCTATGATTATTCGATGGCCCTCCAGAAGGCCGGCCGGAGCCCGGAAAGGTATTTCAATCTGCTGTTTAACCGTTTTTCGGAATCCGCATCAACGATGAAGCTCTGTCTTATGATGGGAAACGAGAATTTTCAAAAAAAGAATTATAAAAAAGCCGAGGAATATTACCTGAGATACCTGAACGGACTCGAGAAAAAGGATTATGAAACGGCCTTTCGCAACAGGCTCCATTGTCTTTATTACATGGAAAAATACGGCGATGTCACGGGAATTATTGAAAGGGAAAAGCCGTCAGGCACGGGCGACAGGTATTCAAGAGAGATCTTATCATTGCTTGTCAGGAGCTATTATGCGCTTAAGAACTATGAAAAGATATACAAGACCATAAATAACGAGGACATGAAGAATTTGCCTTATGACGATATTTTCATTTATGCCGACAGCTCTCTTAAAATGGGAGACCTTGCGAGCGCCAACGACGCCGCCAGGTTTATTTCCGGTAAAAGCGGCTCCTATGCAAGACTGATGTGTCTCATAGGGAGTTATCATTTAAAAAACAATGATTATGACGAGGCTGAAAAGACATACAAAAATGTAATAACGGAAATGCCTCAAATTGAATCGTCCGATCTTGCGAGGATAGGCCTCGCAGAGCTCTACTATAAGAAAAAAAGGTATAGAGATGCCCTTGAAAAGCTTGATGAGATAAAGGCCGCGGGTTCGATGAACAATAAAACCGCGATCACCATAAATTGTTATTTTAAAACAGGAGATGGCAAAAGGGCGTCTGCTATGGCCAGAAACGGATTGGCACAGGTTTTAAAGAGCGGCTTTGCTAAAAGCGTCTTGAAGAATTGCATGAGATATTTTTATAAAGAAAAGAATCCGGGGGAATTCAGCTTTTATTCAAAAAACCTTTCAATGTTTAAGGGACAGGAGCCTTTCATAAATCACCTTTCGGGCAAGATGTATTTCGAAATGCAGATGTATCAGAGATCTTACGCCTTTTTCAATCAGCAATCCGGGATGAGCAATAGATTGAAAAAAGATTCAATTTATTATCTTTCAAGAATTGCACTTTTTCATTACAAAAATCTCAAGGAGGCGGAGAGCCTGCTTGAAAAACTCGATCAGATCACGGAACCGAAAGATGATCAAAAGCTTAAAATCAAGCTCAATCTGTCGATTATTAACAAAGAAATGAACAGGAAAGAGGATTCAGCCAGGTACCTCAAAGACGTGCTTAAAAGCAACGACAGGGGCAATATCAGAAGCCAGGCTGAAAATCTTTACGAGGCGTTTGGATTCCAGTAATTGAACCAATATCTGAAGAGAGGATAAACTGACATATTTTCAGCATATTCCGTGATTTTTCTTGCTTTTTTTAGTGCATGTCATTTACTAATCCAAGTCTTTTTTAAAATCCAAATAACAGTTATATATTATGAAGATTACGGTTATTAACGGCCCGAATATTAATATGCTCGGGAAAAGAGAAACAAATTATTATGGAGATAAAACTCTCGAACAGATCAACTCCATGATTTCAGAACTTGCGGCGGTCCTTTGCGTGAAGGTTGATTTTTTTCAATCCAACAGCGAGGGTGAAATCATCGACTGCATTCATAATACAGATTCTGACGGGATGCTGATTAATCCCGCGGCTTATTCCCATACATCCATAGCAATAAGGGACGCCATTTCATCGGTAACAATACCCGCCGTTGAGGTTCATCTGTCCAATATTTTCGGTAGAGATGAATTCAGACATCATTCTTACGTGGCTCCCGCATGTATCGGACAGATATCCGGCTTTGGTGCCGGGTCCTACCTTCTTGGCCTTAGGGCGCTTGTGGAACATATCAAGGGAAAAAAGGGTTGAGCGCTTTGGCGAGGATTGTCATAGCGGGATTCGGATCCGCGGGCTACTCCGCGCTCATGTCCATAAAAAGGAAGGACGCCAGGGCGGGCGTTATTGTCATCGATCCGAAAAAAAGCGACCTGATGCATCCCTGCGGTCTGCCATATTCACTGGAAGGCCTGATGCCGTCAGAATCCCTTTACCAGAATGTCAATCTCCAGAGAATGGGGGCTGAAAAGATTGAAGGCTCCATGGAGAAGCTGGACACCGCCAATAAAAAGGCCGTCGCGATATCAGGCGGAAAAAAAATAGAGATCCCTTACGATTCGGTGATTCTATGCACCGGCAGCCGGCCAGTCATACCTCCGGTAGATGGATTAAGGGATTTAATCGGGAAGGGTCTGTTTCCGCTTACCACCGTTGAGGATCTGGACAGAATCAGAAAATACATATCGGGCCGGAACGCGATAGTAATAGGCGCGGGCGCAATCGGCCTGGAAACCGCGATGGCGCTCAGGCGTCATCTGGACAGGGTTACGGTGTTCGAGATGAAGGACCAGGTGCTCCCGGGAGTTCTTGACCAGGACATGTCGAAAATCATCGAGGATCACCTTAAAGAAAAGGGGATCGAATTGCGGCTCTCGAGCAGGGTCGAGTCCATTATGGGGTCCGGGTCTTTTACCGGGGTGGTGGCCGGCGGCTCAGAGCACGAAGCGGGGATCGGCGTGCTTTCTGCAGGGTTCATGGCGGATACGGCGCTCGCCGCGGCCTCGGGATTGGAATATACAGGCAACGGGATATCCACGGATGAATTTCTCCGCGCCTCATCCGACGGTGTCCTTGCAGCGGGCGACTGCATGTCCGGAAGATCGATTATTGACGGGAAGACGCTCGCAGCCAAGCTCGCAACCTCCGCGTACAAGCAGGGCTCTCTTGCCGGATTCAATTCCATTTCTCCAGAGGTTAAATATCGCGGGAGCGCTGGAACGTTCGTCACGAAGATCGGCGATCTTGAAATAGCAGGCACTGGCTACAATACATCTAACGCCCGTGATTACGGATACGAACCGGTTGCCGGGAAGATTAAATCAAGCATTCTCCCTGAGTATTTTCCCGATAATCCCGAGATAACAATAAAGGTCATAGCCGACAGGAAAAGCGGCAGGGTGCTCGGCGCACAGGCGATAGGCGCAAGGGGGGCCTCGGACAGGGTAAACATCATAAGCTTCGCCCTTGAATTCAATGTTCCCCTTATGGAGATTCCCAGGCTCGAACTGGCCTACTGCCCAGCGGTAAGCGAGGTTTATGATCCCCTGCTCAGGGCAATAGATTTTGCAATAAGAAGGATGTAAAAATGAAAAAGACGGCTTTATACCAGGAACACGTAAGACTGGGCGGAAACATGGTCGAGTTTGCAGGCTGGCAGCTGCCCGTGATGTACTCATCGATAGTGGAGGAGCATAATGCCACCAGGGGGAAGGCCGGTTTATTCGATGTTTCCCACATGGGTGAGATTTCCGTATCAGGAAAGAGGTCCGCTGAATACTTATCGAGGCTCATACCCACAAGACTCGACAAACTGGAGAAGCAGAAGTCGATGTATTCAGTTTTCTGCAATGAGACGGGCGGCATCATCGATGACCTTTTCATTTACATGGCCGGTGAGAATGATTTTTTTCTCGTGGTAAACGCCGCGACTCTTGAAAAGGACCTGAACTGGATGCGTGAGCACCTGATCGACGGAGTCGATTTGTCGGACAGGTCTTCAGATTTGACAAAGATCGACCTCCAGGGGCCCAGGTCAAAAGACATCCTGGGAAAAATTATGAGCATTGATTCCCTTTCGAATCTCAGGAGGTTCTATTTCGGCACTTTCAAGTATCGTGGAAAAGACGTAATGATATCACAGTCGGGGTATACGGGCGAATTCGGATTTGAAATATATATAGGCAATGAACTGGCTCCGAACATCTGGAACGACATCCTGGATTCCGGAAAGGAATTCGGGATCTTGCCGGTGGGTCTCGGCGCCCGGGACACTCTCAGACTCGAGTCCTGCTACTCGCTTTACGGGCACGAGCTGAACGACAATATTTCTCCCATAGAGGCGGGGATAGGATGGATAGTGAGCTCATCCGCGGATTATATCGCAAAGAACGTTCTTGTAAAACAAAAGGCGGGCGGCGCTCCGAGGACCAATATAGTTTTCAAGATGAAAGACAGGGGGGTGCCGAGGGACGGATACAGGGTCTTGAAAAACGGCGAGGAAATCGGCTATGTAACGAGCGGAGGATTTTCACCGACATTGAAGATCGGAATAGGCATGGCACTTGTAAAATCCGGCACCGTAAAAACAGGCGATGAATTTGATGTTCTTATCAGGGACAAATCGGTCAGGGCAACCGCAGTCGAACGGCCAATTTATAAATACAATGATATCAAATGATTTAAATTTCGATATAATATGATGCTTAACGGCATAATTAATTGGTAAAATTAACTGCATAAATTGTTGTACATTTTTCATTGATTTGTAATAATATTTATTGACTAAAAAAGGTGTCCATAAAAGGATGTTCCTGTCGGTAGAAAACAGGGGATTCCTGTTTCGGGTATCATAATATGGACGATCAAGTTCTTATTCTATCTGCCGTTTTGTTTCCTGTCCTTGGTGCTTTCCTGACAACACTGACAAGTCAAATATCGCCCGGAATCAGAAATCTGCTTTCTTTAATATTCGTGCTGGCTCTGTTGCCCGCTTCATCATTGCTTGTGCCTTCGTTGATTTCCGGTAATAAACCCGAATTCAGGTTGATAATCTCACAATATAAAGGAGCTGCATTATGGGAAAAAAACATCTTGGAGACATGATAAGGGAAAGCGCTCAGAAATACGGAGATAAAACCGCCATGCGATTCAAGTATGGAGGGCAGATGCAGGAGACTTCTTATAAAAAAATGGAGGTGATGGTCAGGGATGCCGCATTGTCGCTTCTCGAGCTCGACGCGAAGGAAGGAGAGATGATCGGTATTTTTTCCGGCAACAGGCCGGAATGGTCCATAAGCGACCTCGCCATTTTAACGATAAGGGGCGTTTCGGTTCCGATATATGCCACGAATACCGCGAAGCAGGCCGAGTACATCGTGAAGGATTCCGGCATCAAGATTATTTTTGTAGGAACGAAGGACCACTACGATAAAGTGCAAACCTTCATTAACAAGATTGACAGGATAATCGTATTCGACGAATCCATACCGATTTCAGGTGATAAGGCCATGCGTTTTACTGAATTCCTGAAAATTGGGATGCAGTCAAAAAAGGAGAAAGAGCTTGAGGAGAGGATGAGTAAATCCTCGTCGGATGACCTTGCGACCCTGATTTATACATCCGGAACCACGGGTGACCCCAAGGGTGTCATGCTGACACATTCGAATATTTTTCATCAGATCGATGGAATAATGGAACACTTTGTCATCACTCCCGAAGACAGGTCCCTGTCCTTTCTTCCTTTAAGCCATGCCTATGAAAGATCCTGGTCGTATATAGTATTTTACAATGGTGTTCAGAACAATTACATTTCTGATACCAAAAAGGTTCTTGAATACATGCAGGATGTGAAACCGACCTGCATGGTGAGCGTTCCGAGACTGTATGAAAAGATATATGCAACCGTTTATGACAGGCTCGAGAGGGCGTCCGGCCTAAAAAAAATTCTGTTTAACTGGTCCGTAAAGACAGGCCGGAAATACCAGTTCAAGAAAAAGGACCGAAAATTTATAGGTCCGTATCTCGCATTCAGGCATTATATGGCTGACGGCCTTGTGCTTAAAAAACTTCGGGACATAGTAGGCGGGCATAAAAATTTTTTTTCGGCAGGCGGAGCGCCTCTCTCAATCGAGATAGAAGAATTTTTTCTCTCGATAGGTCTCCTCGTTTGCCAGGGTTACGGCCTGACCGAAACGTCCCCGGTTATAAGCTGCAACAGGCCCGGTGATTTTAAATTCGGCACTGTGGGCAAGATATTGAGGGACACCGAGGTGAAAATCGCCGACACCGGAGAGATACTCATCAGGGGCGGAAACCTGATGAAGGGTTATTACAACAAGCCTGAAGCGACTTCCGAGTCAATAGTAGACGGTTGGTTCCATACCGGCGATGTCGGAGTAATAGACCAGGACGGTTTCCTGAAAATTACCGACAGGATCAAGGATTTGATCATCACCTCCCAGGGCAAGAACATTGCACCTCAGCATATAGAAACTATGGTAGGAAAGGATTATTTTATCGAGCAGATAGCGACCATCGGCGACAAGAGAAAATACATATCCGCTCTTATCGTGCCTTCTTTTCAGGCGCTCGAGGAATGGGCCAGGGAGAACGGGATTTCCTATTCATCAAGGGAGGATCTCATAAAGAATCCCGGGGTAATCGAGATGTACAGGAAAAGGATCGATGACCAGTCGAAGGAACTGGCGAATTATGAAAAAATAAAAAAATTCACCCTCCTTGCCGATGAGTTCACGCAGGATAATGGGGAATTGACGCCAACAATGAAGATAAAAAGAAAGGTTGTCGGTGAAAAGTATAAAGATATAATCAATTCAATGTATACCGGAGACGGCGGCAGGGATTCAGATTGATTTATCGGCACCTTTATAAATTTGATTTTTCATTATAAAACCATAGAAAGAAATCTAATTTATACGTTGTAAATATCCACAAGGGAACATGCTGATTTGATTATTAGAGGTTCCCGTTTAATCGCTTTTAATGCAGGGGCCGGTCTTAGGACCGGCCCTTTTTTTGCATGACTGGTTTAAAATTGGACCGGCATCATGTCGATGTCCATCAGCTTATTCCCTGAAACGACTTGTCCAGAATGGACTTGTCGGGTTTTTTTGTGAAAAGGCTTACTACCGGTATAATGATGAACGGCACAATCATTGCTGCGCAGGAGGCGATAGGTGAATTTGCCGGGCCGAGAATGAAGAAAAGGGCGATATTGGTCGTAAGGCCAGTTATCATACCGGCAACCGCGCCGGCCATGGTTACGCCCTTCCAGTAAAGCCCGTAAATGTAAGGGGCCATGAAGGATCCCGCAATCGCCCCCCAGGATAGTGACATCAGCGTAACAATGATCGCGAATTCGAATTTTGCTATGAAAAATGATATCAGGATGAAAACCCCGCTGAGAAATCTCATCATTGCCAGTGAATTTTCCTTTGATATCTCCGGATTTATGTGTCCCTTGTAGAGGTCTATAGCTACCGAAGAAGATGAAACGAGAACAAGGGATGACAGGGTTGACATCGATGCAGACAGTACGAGCAGAAGGATTAAGGCCATCAGGATCTCGGGAAGATTATTGGTCAGCAGGTCCGGGATAAGCCTGTCGAAGGCAGGCGCTCCGTTCACCACCGGGACCGAATCGTAGAAGATATGAGTCATGGCGCCGGTAAAATACGCTGTGAAAGTAATGACCAGAGAGAAGAACAGGGTAATGACGGCGGCCTTGGTTATCACCGATTCGTTTTTTATCGCGTAGAATTTTTGAACCATCTGTGGCATTCCCCATGTGCCGAATGATGTCATGATTACAAGCGATGCCAGGATCAGGTAGCTGTTCAATGAAAGAGGCGGAACATGTGCCGAATATTTTTCAGTTATGGATGAAACCACCTCGACTAATCCGCCTCCCTTGCCGACGAAGATGCCGACCATCAAAAAGCATCCCACAAGCATTATGAGACCCTGTATGAAATCCGTCAGGGTTATGGCAAAGTACCCGCCGAGCACCAGGTAGACGCCTGTTATCATTATCATTATGAAAAGCGCAAGGTCATAGGAAATTTTGAAGTTTGCCTCAAAGAGATGACCCAGTCCCTTGAAGACGGATGCGGAATATGGGAGAAGGAAAATGAAAATAATAACCGCCGTGAAGATCTTTATATACTTTCCTCCGTATCTTTCATGCAGGAACTCAGGCATGGTCATCACATCCAGGTTTTGCGTCATTATTCTGGTCCTTCTGCCGAGGATCAGCCATGAAAGCAGGGCTCCTATGAAAGAATTTCCCGCGGCTATCCAGAGACTGTTCAGGCCGAAACCCCAGCCCAGTTTGCCGGCGAATCCGATGAAGAGTACGGCCGAAAAATAAGTCGTGCCGTAGGCGAAGGCGGATACCCAGGGTCCCACCGTCCTTCCGCCGAGGAAAAAGTCATTCAGGGACGACGTTTTTTTCATACCCCAGAAACCTATCACAATCATAACCACCAGAAAAACTGATAAAAGAATTATGGACCACATATAGATTAATCCTTTAATTAATTTAATTTTTTCCCGTTATCCAGAAAGAATTTCCGGGAAAGATCATCAAGCAAAATCGATTAATGATTATTTACAGTGGAATGCAGTCAAGTTAATATTTAAAGACTGACGCTGTTAAGGGGTGAAAGTTATATTTTACTGAATGAGTATTCCGCATCTGGAGCACTTTATCGTTTCGCCTTCGAGAAAAATTTTTTCAAGCGGCGATCCGCAGGAGGGACAGAACTTGTACTGTACATTTTCTATTTTTGTTCCTTCTATAAAAAATTCATCCGTCGTCCTGTCGAAAAAACCCTTGATCAGTCCGAGGGACAGGGCCCTTGAGAGGTATCTGGATGCGTCCGGAAGGGGGACGTTCATCTGCTGTGACAGGTCGATAAGCCTTATTCTTCTGTGGGATTTTATCACGCTGGCCGCGGTTTCAACCAGGTCGTTTTCTTTTTTTATTCTTTTGGCCAGTAAAATAAGTATGGCACCGCTTATCATAAATGCAGTGGAAGCAATTGCTATGGGTATGCCGTTTTTCGATTGCTCGGATTCCTTATCAACTGACATTGCAATTCCTATGACGAATATGAAAATACCCATTATCAGCAATGTAAAACCGGTAAATTTCAAAAATGCATGTTTGATGGTTCTAATCATATGGATTCATTTATTCAAAGTTCATCTTAACCCGTTACTTTCTTGTCAAGCCGAGTTTTTTTCGAGATTATGTCTTTGTATCGCGGTTGATATAATTGAAAAAAGGTCTTTTCTGCTGACGGGTTTTATAATATAACCGTAATGCTTGCTCTTGTCAGCCCTGTTGATTGTGCTCGGATCAGTGCTTGCCGTCAGATATACGATCGGGACGTTGATTTTTTTTATGATACTCTCATTGGCCTGTATTCCATCAAGCTCATCCATCAGCATGATATCCATCAATATCAAATCAGGCTTGATTTCATCGACTTTTTCAACGGCCTCCCGGCCCGTGGAAATTACGGCTGATACCTCGTAGCCGTTTTTCTCAAGCATATGTTTGATATCCAGCGCTGTTATTGCTTCGTCCTCCACGAGCATTATTTTTTGTTTGGTCATATCATTCATGCGCTAAAAAAAAATAATTCAACAATTACGAATTTTAAAACCATTTAGAAGTTCTGTATAAATATATCTTTAATATACAATTTATGCAAGTATAATATGCAAAAAAATCTTTTACTGACAATTTATTCTTCAATGTCTTAAAACCGGTCTTCAATCAAGAATAAAATACTTGTAATAATATGATGCATTAAAAATATTGATCCAGTTGAAATTTTATTGAAATGAAATTGTTTCGGAGATTCCGATGATTATTATTGATTTTGAAAAACAGGGCGGTCTTGTACCGGTAATCGCACAGGATTCATCAAGCGGTGAAGTTCTTATGCTGGCTTATATGAACAGGGAATCATTCGAACTTACCCTTAAAACAGGCATTGTCCATTACTGGAGCAGGTCCAGGGGCAAGCTCTGGAAAAAGGGCGAATCTTCCGGGAACGTCCAGGAAGTAAGGGAGATAAGAGTTGACTGTGATAATGATTCCATACTCATCAAGGTTAACCAGATCGGCGAAGCCGCCTGCCATACAGGCTACAGGAGCTGTTTTCATAATCTGGTATCAAACGGTTTCCTGAAAAAGGACGGCATCAAGGTTTTTGATCCAGAAAAGGTTTATGGAGAAAAAAAATGAGCGGGCAGATCAAATTGGGTATTCCCAAGGGCAGTCTGGAGAAGGCCACGATCGACTATTTCCAGAAGGCGGGATGGAAGATATCGGTCTCTTCAAGAAATTATTTTCCATCAATTGACGACACTGAAATTGTCTGTTCGCTGGTCAGGGCCCAGGAGATGGCGAGGTATATTGAAAGCGGCGTTCTTGATCTCGGTCTTACCGGTCTTGACTGGATACTGGAAAACGAATCCGATGTTTCAATAATCACAGATCTTATTTATTCGAAGGTCAGCACCCGAAAAGCCAAATGGGTCCTCGCGGTTCCCGAAGATTCCGATATTAAAACCATTGAAGACTGCTCCGGAAAAACAATTTCAACCGAGCTGGTGAACTTTACGAAAAAATTTTTTTCCGACAGGAATATTCATGTCAAGGTGGAATTTTCATGGGGCGCTACCGAGGCCAAGGTTGTCGAGGGACTTGTGGATGCGATCGTTGAGGTTACTGAAACAGGATCAACCATAAAGGCCCACGGCTTAAAAATAATCCATACCCTTCTCGAAACCAATACCAAGCTTGTCGCCAATAAAAAAAGTCTGCTTGACCCATGGAAAAAGGAAAAAATAAGCCAGGTAGCCATTCTTCTCAGGGGCGCACTCAGGGCGGAGAACATGGTCGGACTTAAAATGAACGTCCCGAAGAATAAAATCGAGGATATCATCAAAATAATTCCGAGTCTCAACGCACCGACCATATCCCAGCTTCATGATAAAGAATGGCTGTCGATTGAATCTGTCATCAACGAAGCCGTGGTCAGGGAAATCATTCCAAGGCTGATTTCGGCCGGCGCCGACGGCATCATCGAATACCCCCTCAACAAGGTGGTAAATAAAAAAGACATACTATAGGAGTTCGAGTGGGAGCCTGAGGGATGCCACTGTTTTGTCCTCGAGGGTATTTATTGAAAATTTATCCTGGGGGACGCCGAGATTTTTTATCATCATTGAAATCAATATCAATCCCAAACCCGCTCCTTCCTTGTACTCGTCGTCGTCATTATTCATAAAGTATTCCGTTATATCATCAAATACCCTGGCGGCCTTAAGTTTTTTATTGACGTTCTCCAGTTCAAGGTCTGTCATCCTTGAAGGGTTTGTAACATAAACATTCAGATTGCCGTTTTCCCAGAAAATATCTACCAGGGCGCGTATCTTTTGCTTTCTGGCGATTCTTTCGAGATTTGAAGCTTTCTCCCTGCTGATCTCCAGCTTAAATAATTTCAAAGCCGTTTCATAATTGATGATATTTTCAGAATTATTTTTAGACCTGTAGTCCTCGAAATATATATTTTTAAAATTTGCCTTGATCGCGTTGATTAACAGTTCTTTTACTATTGTATACAGGGCGGGAAGGAGATCTGGTTTTTTATATTTTTTAAGCATGAGTTCCAGTACGGTGTGAAGTTTTTGTTCAACATTCTCGCTTACTGAATAGGCGATGATTCTGATTCTTTTATTATCAATAATAGCCTTGTTGATTAATTCACCTGTTTTTGCAGAATAGTTATTGTTCATATTGGTAAAATGTGATCAGTTTTCTCTTTGTTTAACAAAAATCCTGCATGTTTTCAATCAATTTTACATTTATGAAGACTTTTTTATATTTTTTAAAATTGCACAATAAAATATGATTGAATTTTAATAATAGGATTATAATTGTAATTAGTCAAAGACTAAATCGGTCAATCTTGTAATTCGCCCTTAAATATTTCTAATAACTATCAAAGAACCCGCTGCTCCACAGGGGAGGTATAAGATGAATTCCGGCGATAATATCCAGCTGTCAAAAATCATTGAATCTGATACAGGTGCTAATTATTTAAAAGAAGCATTAAAGATTCTTCATCATCATTATCCCAGGAGAATGACTTCGAGGATAAAAAAATGTTCCAAGCTTGTGTCGATACTTTTTGAAGGGAAATTTCCAGGTTATAAGTCATGCAACACGGAATATCACGATTTCGAGCATACCATTGATGCGTTGACCGCGGTTTCGAGGCTGATGGACGGATACATTATCACCAGGCAAAAAATGGATGAGCGCCTCGCGGAAAATCTGCTGATGGCCGCTCTGCTGCATGATACGGGCTATATCCAGGAATCATGGGACAAAGATGGAACGGGCGCAAAATACACCTCGAGCCATGTCGAAAGGAGCATCGCCTTCATAAAGAAAAATCATGCCATATTCGGAGTCGAGGCATCAGAACTGGATGAGATTTCCAGATTGATCAAATCGACCGGTCTGACCATAAAACTTGATTCAATACAATTCATAAATGACGAGGAAAAAATTGCCGGCACTATCCTCGGCACCGCTGATCTCCTGGGACAGATGTCCAGTCGTATATATCTTGAAAAGCTGCTTTTCCTTTATTATGAATTCAGGGAGGCAAACATACCGGGCTTTAATACTGAATTCGATATATTGAGGAAAACCCTTGAATTCTATGAGGTAACAAAAAAGAGATTCGAAAATTCTTATCTTGGTTCATACAATTTTGCAAGATTTCATTTCAAAGAGAGGCACGGGCTTGACAGGAATTTGTACCTTGAGGCCATTGAAAAAAATATCGCATATATCCATAAAATTATCGAGGATGATACGACAAATTTCAGGCATAAACTTAAAAGGGGAAGCTGGATTAACCAGGACAGGTATAATCAGAATTCACTTCAATAGGGATTACGATAAGTGTCGGCGTGATGTCCCGCCATACTTCATGGCGGGACATTTTTTTATCGTTATTCAATGGGATAAATAAAAAACCCGCCATTAGACGGGTTTTTTATTTAATGAAAATAAAGTTATAACTTTATTTGTTGTTCGTTACCGTTTCAATTTTGGTTTCCGGTGGAGTCGTATCGACAAAAACAGTAAAGGTGGCAACATTGGATACGTTCCCAACCTTGTCAATGGCTTTAGCTTCAATAATATGATCACCGTTAGTCATGAACTGTATTTCGCTTTTATAAGGAACGAATTCTCCCTTGTTGTCGAGTTTAACCCAGAGAGAAGCAACCCCGGATTCATTGTCGACTGCCGTTACGGCGTATTTCACGTCAGTGTTGGCAACCAGTTTGTTGTCAGCCATTTTTAGCTCTTTGTCGGATTTGATCGTTACGACGGGCGGAATGTTATCGCTGGCGAATTTAACGGCTCCTTCCTTGAGGTCGACTTCCTTTCCTGTTTCGTCTACAAGCTTGAGGACGAACTGCTCGGTTGCGTTTCCTACATTGTCAACCGCTTTGACCATCAGGTTGATTTCGCCGTCATTGTAAATTTTAAAAGGCTCCACATAGTCCTGGAAGTCTTTTCCATTTACAGTGTATTCGATTTTGCTGATGCCGGAGAGGGCGTCTTCAGAGTTTATCGTGAATATGAGGTCTTTTGATATGTAAACCTTTTCATTTATTTTCTGGACCGGCTTGTTGGTGGTTACAATCACGCTTGGCGCTGTGTTGTCTATGATCACGTCAAACCTTTTCGGTTCTTCTTTGTTTCCTATTTTATCTATACCGTAGTAGTGTATGACGTGCTTGCCTTCCTGCTCGATAACGAACGGGCTGTCATAAATCTTCACTTCGCCGCCGTCAATTTTATATTCTATTTTATCGACTTCCTTGTTGTCCTTTGAATATAATCTGAAAAGAACTTTCGAGTTCACGAACATATTTTTGCCGTCGCAGAAGGTTTTGGCCTTCGCTACAGATACGGCACTTTTACCTGAATCTGCAGATGCGTCCTTCGTTGTCGCATCTTTTACTGTTGTATCCTTGGCCTTGTCGTCCTTAACAGCTTCCTTTGTCTCATCGGTCGCATTCTCGACCTTTTTTTCAGTAGTAGTTGCAGCAGGGTCATCCTGAGAAAAGGATTTGGTAGTGAAGAAGATTCCAATTGTCAGGCAGATAGCAACAATCAACAGTCTTTTAAGCATAAATGACCTCCAAACAAATCTTTATAGTAAGTGCTATAAATTATTGACACACTATTTATTTTGGAGGAATATTATAAAATGATTAAATTGTTGTCAATATATTTAGCTTTTTTGATTAAAAAAAGTGATGTGTAACCATTTCAGCAAGAATTATTGGAATTAATTGTTAACTGACTCAATATTTAATTTTTAATAGCATTGGCTGGTATATGGCTGGGTTCATATAAACGGCATAAACAGCTTTATCTGTATAGTAAATCTCTTTTGCGGAATAATACATCAGGGGCCTGTCTTTTGAAGCTGATATTTTTTTTGGTTCGAATATTTCAACCGGTTTGATTTCCGGCATCTTTTTAATTTCCCTGAATCTGCCCAGCTTGATTTTTCCGGCCGTGCTGCAATAAATAATCAAAAATTCTTCCAGCTTTTTGTTGAATGATAATGAGTATTCACCAGCCACATCGCCGAACATTCCATGGGATTCTTGTATATCCGGGCTCCAGGATCCGTCTTTTGTTAGGAATTCATAGCTTTTCAGGTTTCTGATTTCCTCTTTTCTGACCCTTGCCACGAAGGCTGAGGCATTTGAAGGTGTATCCGGCACGCCATGTCCGGATAGATACAGATACCCGTCGATTTCTATGACTGAATCCCCAAATGTAGGATGATCTTCGGGGAATATCCGGCTTTGTTTTGAAAAATCCACAGCGTCGCCAACCTTCCATTTCAAAGGAATTTTCCATTCCGCAAGTCCCATCCCCCGGTATTTGAAATTCAGGCTTTTTACTGCGTCCGGGATTTCGATAATCATATAGAAAACATATGCCGACCCGCTTTGAACAATGCCGCCGACGGCCCAATATCTCCATATGCGCGGGTTTTTATTCCTGTCCGTGATGAAGGGAACGACTTTGCCGTTTTTGCTGTAGTAACTGAATTTTATTGATTCAAAGTTGTCGTCATCCGGGGATTCGGAAAAGGCGAGAGAATTTGGAATCATCCCCTTCATGACGGCAATCTGGTCGAAAGTAGAATAAACTGAAAGATCACCTTTCCAGTCGCCGAGAATGGTGTCCCCGAAAGTCCACATCATTATTGTGTCGTTCAACCTTATGGGAGTGCATCCGTCCTGGCCTAATACGCTTTCCTTTCTATCCTTTCCAAAAATGCCCAGATCCTCCGCCTCGCTCAGCGGTCCTTTTCGGCAGGAGCAGAAAAGGACGGGGATTAGTATTATGAGGATCTTGACGCGCACTTGATGCCCGGTAAATCAGGTTTGATTGTTTTAAAAAACGTAAAATATATGCTGCCTGGCGAGATCCGCGAATCCGTATTCCTTTACCTTGCCTTCGAAATCCTCCCAGTTGTCGCCGTAATGGCTGAGATAGAGTTTTTTCTTTATATCAGGCGGAAATTGCTTGAGCTCTTCAATCCCTGCATGAACGCCGCCGGTGAAGAACTGGCAGTCGTGAAATATAGCCTCGAAGTTGAAGATTTTTTCGTAATAGGTGACCAGGTCGTAGTCATACCGCGTGTCGCTTGTAAACATGACCCTGTCGTCTATGATCACGCCGCAGCTCCAGAATGAGCTCTGCCAGTCGGACGAGGAATCCGGGATATGCTTGGTCCTCATGATTTTCAGGTCTATCGAGCCCACCTTGACCTGAAAAGTTTCCCTTGGATAATCAGGCATCCATTGAGGCCTCAGGATATCGAAAAAATCGCTGAAGGTCAGTATATCCATGGCTTCTTCTTCATTATATGCGCAACCGCCTCTGAGCGACATGTCCCACAGGATGTACTGGTATGTTTCGTTTATGATCATAACCGGCTTTTCCTTCGTGATGTAACGGCTCATCAGGGCCACTTCTTCAAGCCCGCCGATATGGTCCGCGTGGGAGTGGGTTATGAGAAAGTTTTTAATGCTGGTCACCGGCAGACCGAGTTCGGAAAGGGCCTGCGGACCCTTGGTCCCGCAATCAATAAGTATATGATCATTGCCTTTTATTATCAGGAGATTGGTCTGGTACTGTCTTTTTGTAAAAGCGCTTCCGGTCCCCACGAAGAAAAGCACAAGTTCTCCGTCCGTTTTCAATGATAACTTTCTTTCCTTTAGTGTCTGTATTTTCATGACACACCTCCGCATGGATTAATTCTTATTCTGGATTTCTGCCGTCGGCCATGCCTTTAAGCAGGGAGATGAAATTTTTCCCCAGTTCCGGGATGTAATATCCGCCTTCAAGAACGCCGAATATCCTGCCCCCGCTTTTTTCCCTTGCGAACCTGCCGGATTTAAAACCGATTTTATAAAAATCCCCTGTTGTAAGATTCTGGCCCCAGTCCTTTAAATATTGATCGAATCCGGCCGAGAGTCCTATTATGTCCGTTTTTTCAATTTTACCGAGCTGTGAATCGATGTCAGACATAAAAACATCCGGGGTTGATGACTGGATATTTATTACCCTGACATTCTCGTAACTGTTGAATATTGCCTCGGTCCCGTCTCCGTAATGCAGGTCGATGTCGAGTATGACCGCATCCGTTATTTTTTTCAATTTTATCAGCCTCATAACCGCAATGCCCATATTGTTCAGGAAGCAAAACCCCCAGTTGTGATCTGGATTTGAATGATGCCCCGGCGGCCTTATGACCGCGAAGCTGATGTATCCCTCGATCGCCATATCTGAAGCAAGCATCGCTCCGCCGGCGGACATCATAGCGACCTCGAACCTGAGCGGATCCGTTCTTTCCATGTATATCAAGCCCTGGGAATGGCAGGAAAGGATGTCATTTTCCGTACAGGGTTCCGGCTCCATTATATCGAACATGTCCCCGATCAATTCCATTATCGAGGTCACCCTTCCGGGGGACTCGCAGGCTGCCGTATTGTAATTTTTTGTATAATCCGGGTGAAAAATAATTCTTATATTTTTTTTCTGTTCCTCGCTGAAGTCCGTTTCAGACTGATTTACTGTTGTGGATATAATCCTTGACACGGGGCCCTGAAATACTATATAAAATTTTGGTCGTGAATAATCAGCTTCCAGGATCAGTTAAATTTTATAATAAAAGTTCTAATATATTAAATCAACAATTAATTAGATACGGGAAAAAAAATCCATGGAAAAGACATTTAAAGACAATATTATAAGATCGATAAAGATAATGATTTTTATCGTGGGTATTCTCTGGATTTCACTGGTGGCCAGTTTTTTCCTGCCGATCAACGAATTCGGTATACGGCCGAGATCGATTCTGGGACTTCCGGGCATAGTACTTTCACCGTTTCTGCATGCGGGTTTTGCACATCTCGTGGCCAATACGTTGAGCCTTTTCGTGCTCGGATCAATTTTTTTTACCCTGGAAAGAAAACTTGGTTTTTTCATTCTGGCCCACCTTGTAATCATAGGAGGGCTCGGGACCTGGCTTATCGGCAGATCCGGATTCGTGCACCTTGGCGCAAGCGGACTTATATACGGACTCATGGGGTATCTCATCTTTTTCGGCATTTTCAAGAGAAACTTCAAGGCCATACTGGTTTCCGTGCTGGTGTTCATCCTGTACGGCGGGATGATATGGGGCGTGCTGCCGGGAGGATTCTATATCTCATGGGAGAGCCATTTGTGCGGGTTCATAGCGGGAGTCGTTACGGCCAGGATGTATACAAACGCGCCAAGGTCATAGTACCGTGACATGAAAACAGCGCTGGTTGTTTTCCAGCGTGACGTAGACCAGGCCTTCGTCCTGCATTTCCAGCAGGGTCTCCATCATCATAGAATGAAACTGCCTCCTGAGTGATGAGCCCATCATGTAGCCGAGGTATTTGTCCATTTCTTCAGTCGCGGATTTCAGGGCCGGGTTGCATGTTTCCCCTCCGGGAATTACGACCATGTATTCATCGTAGAAGATGTCGAAGCTGGTGCCGTATGTATGGGATGAGCTTGACGTCGCGTTATTGTTCTTTTTTTTAAGGCTTTCCTGGTATTCAACAGTCCTGAGCGCTGATGATACGGCGAATTTTACGTTCGGGAGATCGCCCTTTTTTTTAATATTGATGTTAAACCTTTGCCCGATCGCATTCAAACACTTCGTGGCCCTGGGCGTCAGGTATCTGTTTTCCTCCCTGACATTGTAAAAGAAATAAAGCTTGTCGTTTCCCGACCTGAGCTTCATCAGGGTTCCTTCGTCGGACATCGCGTTTTTTTCCTTTTCGGTCTTAATCTGCGGCAGTTTCCTGTCCCTTATGCTTTTAAGATGGGATTCAAGAAGATAAATCCTCAGCTTTTTTTCTTTCTCAGGTGTCGCATAGTCCTCATATACGGGGAGTGATGTTATAAACATCCTTTCCGTTTTTTTCAGCACCGCGATATAGCTTCTCAGCTGGATTTTCGTGTTAATAACGAGATATGCGATGATCGCCGACATTAACGTAGCAGGAATTAAAACGCCCGCGATAATGGCCTTTTTTCCCCGGGTAAAAATGCTTGCCGTCATTGAAGGGCCTCTTGATTTATTATTCAAACCGCTGGTTTAGAAGATATTGCTTGAACCTGAATGCCTGCTTGAATTCGGGATTCAGTTTAATTGCCTTGTCTATGTCTTCCAGCGCGGCACGTACGTCGCCCATGTCGAAACGGGTCAGGGCCCTGCCGTAAAAGGTGTCCGGCCAGAGCGGGTTTATTTCAAGAGATTTGTTGAAATCGGCGACCGCGCTGTCGTATTGCTTCAGCATCCTGTATGCCAGTCCCCTGTTGGTGAAGACCCTGGTATCGTTCGGTTCGATTTTAATTGCCTCTGTAAAATCGTCCACGGCTTTTTCATATTCGGACAGTGAAAAATAAACCAGGCCCCTGTGGTTGTACAGATAATGATTCGGTGCAATCATTATCAGGTGCGTGTAAAGGTGCATGGCCTTTTCGAGCTTGTTGTCAAGGTGCGCGTTCAACGCCTCGAAGTACAGGTCGTTCATTTCCGAGTCATAACCGGATCCCTTGATCGCATTGCCGCGGATGGATTCAAGCCTCACTTCCGGCCCCCCGCCGGATTGCTCGGGAATGGTCGATACCTTGTCGAGAAGCTTCTTGTGCCTTTCGTCGAGATCATGTATTTTCTTTTTCTGGAAGTCCCTGAGCTCCTGGAATGTCGTATCGGCAAGCGAAAGCGTGGCTTTCAGGGCTATCAGTTTTCTTTTCATATTATCTTCGATATTATCCAGATTGGTCTTGTATACCAGCTCATGTTCGACCTCGGCCCATGCCTCCTGGAGAATGGTCCTTAACTGTATTTCGGAAACCATGGATGCCGGGGGCACTTCGATATCCTCTATGCCTTCCGGCACCTCTACAAGAATGTGCGTCGAGTCGTACCCGAACTCCTTGATTGAAAGATCGAGAGATTTGTAATCAATTTCTACGACTCCGAAACTTTTTTTTATCAGGGATTCGATCAGTTTAATATCTTCAAAGAACGGTACGACTATCCTGAGCCCGATGATGTCGGTAATTTTTTCGAAGGGATCGTCGATAACAGTTGCCTGCGATTTTATTAAGAGCTTCCTCAATAACGCATCGAAATCCTTGATCCTGCCTTTGACAAGGGCCTTGATGCCGGATTCTGAAATTACGCCTTCGAGTTTTTTCGTCATGAACTCAAGAACCGAATAGTATGACTGCAGGCGGGATTCATAATCCGAATACAGCTGATGCTTGTTTTCAAGCCAGTAATTGATTTGTTTATTTTTCATTGTTAAATTGAGAAGGGGAGTGGTTTTATCGCAAATCCCTACGGGAAAATTATTATTTGTTTATCCGGCCATCTGATGAAGCCGGATGGGAAATCCCGAGGATATCGATCCCCTTTTTATTTATTTAACATTATTTTAAAATAAAGTCAATATATTTAAAATAATATTAAACGTATTTTTACCGGTTCAATTTGTATATTATATTATATTGAGTGGATGATGTTCTTTTTGTTACATATTTGAATTATTTAAACAATTGATATGAATGTATTATATGAAGGATTAATAATATGAAATGGTCGCAGGACAAGTTCGTGAAAGCATTATTATTCGCGGCAAGGGCGCACGAAAAACAGACCTATCCGGGCACCGGGCTGCCGTATATCATCCATCTTGCATCAACGGCAATGGAGGTGGCCGCGGCAGTATCCGAGAACGCTGAAATTAACGGCGACCTCGCTCTACAGTGCGCGGTATTGCATGATGTCATGGAGGACACGGAAACCGAATTCGATGACATAAATGCCGTTTTCGGTCCTGCCGTGGCGGAGGGGGTTCGGGCCCTTAGCAAGAAGACCGGCATTAATGGTTCCGACCGCATGCATGAATGTCTCGAGAGGATAACAGGACAGCCCAGGGAGATCTGGATGGTGAAAATGGCAGACAGGATAAGCAACCTGGGAACGCCGCCTCCGGGATGGGATGAAAAAAAAATCGAGGAGTACAGGAGGGAATCGCTCATGATATACGATTCATTGAAGAATGCCGATGCTTTTCTTGCTTCGAGGCTCCGTGACAGGATATCCCGCTACCCGGTCATGATGGATTGATACAAATGGCTTTTGTGGAAATAAAGGGATTTCCCGGAAGGCTGTTCGTTCCGGATGAAAACGTTGACAAGAAACATCCCTGCGCTGATTGTTTCGCATGCCAGTTCTGCAGCGATGAGCGCTGCGGTTTGTGCCTGTCGAAAAAGCACGGCGGTTTCAGGCCATTAATTACTCCCAAAAAGGACTATGAACCAAAATAATTACTTGCATTGCATGACGGCCTTAATAGAATTCATATTACCCCATCACCCCATTACATGAGGTTTTAATGCAGAAAAATTTGATTTATTACCAGCACGGCGAAAGGATCATCCAGGCCGGGAATATTGAAAAGAAGATGTTCATAATCATTGAAGGTTCGGTTGAAATCTCCCTTGCAGAGGGGATAAACAGGGTAGTGGTGGCCACGCTGAATAAAGGAGATTTCTTCGGTGAAATTTCTCTTTTTGCCAATACGCCGAGAAGCGCACATGTGACTGCTATGGGAAACGTGAAGCTGGTATATATCGACAGCGTCGAACAGCTGAAGAATTTTCTGATAAAAAACCCCAATTTCGCCGCAAAAATGGTCCAGACGCTGGCTACGAGACTTGCCAAAACGGACGAGATCCTGATCGGAAAAGTGAGCGAGCTCAACAGGCTCCAGCTGACCAGGGAAGTATAAAGGTTACAGCGGGACTTCATGAAAAACATGGATTTTGCGATTTTCCTTACAGTAGCGCTGCTGATTTATTTTTCTGTTAATTTCTACATCTTCATCAGGGGCTGGCAGTCCCTTTACGGATACGAATTGGTTAGAAAGATCTATGTTTCCCTGTTCGTATTCCTTTCCATGTCATATATCGTCGGCAGGCTTCTTGAAGGATTTTTCGTCTGCAGGCTGAGCAGCTTCATGATCTGGACCGGGTCCTTCTGGCTTGGCATGATGCTCTATCTTTTATTGATCATTGTTTTCATCGACCTGGTCAGGATGGCCGATGGATTCTTCGGGATCATACCCCATGGTCTGAAAAACAGGGCCCATGCCGGACCAGTGGTTTTCTTTTCTGTGCTGTCGCTGTCCATGACCATCGTTTTATCAGGGTTCGTCAATACGCAGTTCCCGAGAATTCACAGGATAGATCTCGATGTAAACAAACCTTCACCTAAAAAAGAGGTTAAAATCGTCATGGTGACTGACATACACCTCGGGATTATAATAAGGAATTCGACGCTGATCAGGATGGCGGAAACTATCAATGACCAGGACCCTGATCTGGTAATTCTCGGCGGGGATATAATCGACGAAGACCTGAAGCCGGTCCTCGAACAGAATATCGGTGATACGCTGAAGATGATAAAAAGCAGGCTCGGGATATATGCCGTCATGGGAAACCATGAATATATAGGCGGCGCCGAGGAGGCTTATAAATATCTCTGCGGGCACAATATTAAAATGCTCAGGGACGAATTCGTATTGCTGGACGGTTCCTTTTACCTGGTAGGCAGGGAAGACTATACCAGGCAGAGATTTGCCGGTGTAAAAAGGAAAACACTTTCCGATCTCCTGTCTGGACTTGACCGGAGACGACCGTTCATTGTTATCGACCATCAACCATTCTCGGTAAGGGAATCGGCCGACGAGGGGGCGGACGTGCATCTTTCAGGGCATACCCACAACGGGCAGATGTGGCCGTTCAACCATGTCGTCAACATGATATACGATGTCGGTTGCGGATATCGGAAGATTTCCGGCACACATGTTTATGTTTCAAGCGGTTTCGGCACCTGGGGACCTCCCGTAAGGGTCGGCAACAGGCCCGAGATCGTTGTAATTAAAATAAGGTTTTCCGGCGGAGAAAATATGCTGTAAATGTCCCCCGCGGGGGTCGATAATTATAAAAAAGGGACGGGGTTTGGCATATGAATGAGGACGTTTATTCCAGGAAAAGGTTTAACAGATACTGCAGGATGGCTCTGTCGGCAGTTATGCTCGGAGTGCCCCTGGATGACATACTTACGGAGACATCAAGGTACCACGGTGAAAATTTTACTGTTTCCGTGAAGCAGAAGCTTTTCGAAATGCTTTGATTTAATGATCCAGGAATTAAATTAGTCTTGATTATTCTCCAGCCGTATATCTAATATATACAATCAAACGGTTTAAATGAATGCGGATTTATCCGCCGTAGAACCGTTCTGTCATTTTTAACATTTACATGAAACTGCTGAATGATGAATGAATCGATTAAAGTAATAGATACGGGATATCTTTACCCGGGGTTTGCGGCTTCTTTTTTGATGCTGGAAGACGAAGATGCCGTATTTATAGAAACGAATACCAATTCCGCAGTGCCTGTTCTTCTTAAAGTGCTGGCAGATTCGGGACGCAAGGCTGAAAATGTTAAGTATATTATTGTAACTCATGTGCATCTTGATCATGCCGGCGGAACTTCCGCCCTTATTGATGAATGCAGGAACGCCATGGTGCTGGCCCATCCCAGAGCATTGCCGCATCTTATAAATCCCGAAAAACTCATAAAGGGCGCGATGGCAGTTTACGGGGCCGACAAGTTTGAACGCCTTTACGGCCGGATTTCCCCTATCGATCCGGCACGAATCAGGGCCATGGATGACGGCGAAGAGTTGGTATTCGGCTCCAGGAGTCTCAGGTTCATGCATACCCTCGGACATTCGAAACATCATTTTTGCGTATATGATTCGGGTGAAAACTGCATATTCACGGGCGATTCCTTCGGGCTCTGCTACCCTGTGCTGCAGAAAGGAAGCAGGCCTTTTATTTATCCATCAACCACGCCCTCTGATTTTGATCCTGACGAATATTTGAAAAGCGTTAAAAGGATAACCGGGTCAGGAGCCTCCAGGGCATACCTGACCCATTTCGGGCCTGTAGATGACATTCCAGGGAAGGCGGATATGCTTAATGAATGTTTGTTTAAAATGAAAACCATAATGGACGGGGCTTTATCAACGGGTTACTCAGGCGAAGAGCTTGATGATTTCTGCAATAGAAAGGTCAAAAATTTTTTTATCCATGAGCTTGCATCAAGAGGCATATCCTTCACGGGCGCCATATCCCATTTTATGGGCATGGATATATATCTGAATGCCATGGGAATATCCTTAGCTGCAAGCAGGAAGGCCGGGTTAAAATGAAAGACATTCTTCCTGAATCAGCCGTTTATGATGCCGGTGATATTGAAATACAGTACCTGAGATATGCCGGTGACGGACCGTGTCTTGTTTTGCTTCATGCAACGGGATTTATGCCCTGGATATGGCACCCGATAGCAAGGAATCTTTCCGGATATTTTTCAATAATCGCCCCGTATTTCTGCGACCACAGGGTCGCGGAACCGGAAGCAGGCGGCCTCAGCTGGGATGTTCTCGCCAATGATCTTTGTTTATTGCTGAAAGGTCTTGGATTGAATGACGTGTTTCTTGCCGGCCATTCAATGGGCGCGACCGTTGCCACTATCGCCGCTGTTCTTGATAAAAAGCTGTTTAATAAAATGCTGTTGATTGAACCAATATATCTTCCGAGCCAGTTTTACACGATGGATATCGGCATTGAACAGCACCCGCTGGCATGGAAGGCCCTTAAAAGAAAAAACGACTGGATTGACTTTGATGAGGCCAGGCATTATATGAGATCAAAAAAGCTTTTCAGCAGTTGGGACGGAGAAACGCTCGAATTGTATCTGAAATACGGGATGATTTCAGGCGAGGGAGGGGGGTTGAAGCTTTCCTGCCCGCCGAAAAGGGAAGCCTCTCTGTTCATGGGGGGGCTTCATAGCGATCCGTGGCCGCTGTTGCCAGAAGTGGAGTGCCCTGTTCTTGTTGTTGAGGGAGGGGAGAGCGAAAACAGGCATTATATAGATCTTAAAAAGGCATCGGGCTTTTTCAGAAATGGGGGATACATGCTCATGGAAGGAGCCGGGCATATGATTCCGATGGAAAGACCTGCTGAAATTTCTGGGATTATCAAGCAATATTTAATTGGGTGAACGGCCGTCTTTGCGGCTTGATTAATTGTAATAAACATATCAGTATCTTGTTTAATAATCCATGAGAGATTTTAAAATATACTTGACTAAAGTTTTGTATAAAAAATATTCGATATTATTTCTTTACGGATCGGTTTTTTAAACTATGCCTGAAGACAGATCAAAAATTTACGATCAATACCATTTAAAGGATATTGGCGATATCCAGCTGGATATTAAAAAGACCCGGCCCGGATCAAGGTACGCGTACGACCTTTATGACGAATATCATAATATAATCCTCGAGGCTCACCAGCCCATTTCCGAATCGCTGATCAAGCACCTGATCGATAATAAGACCGATTATCTTTATTACGACCCGACCCAGAAAAACAAGAAGGACCTGCCGGAGGGTAAGTCCGAGAACATCGCCGGTCTTGATCTGACCGTGGATATCGTAAGCAGGGCGATGCAGAACCAGGTAAAGGAAAACATCAAGGACCTGCTGGATTCCATAAGAAACATTTACGAATTCTCAACCCAGGACACCCTTTCAACCAAGCAGATAGAAAAATCCAAGTACATGGTTAATGAACTCCTTGACGATATCAGTAAAAATAAAAACGGGATCTTCACGCCGATTGATATAGTAAAAAACCTTGACGATTACGATTACAACCATTCTACGAATGTATCGATACTGGCCGCATACCTCAGCTCAAGCCTTGAATATAAAAAAGCCGACAGGGTAATAATGGGACTTAGCGGATTGTTTCACGACATAGGAAAATCCGGCATCCCCAGGGAAATTCTAAGTAAAACCGAGAGGCTTTCAGACGAAGAATGCGATGTTATAAAAAAACACCCGGTGCTTGGATTCAAGCTTGTGGAGAAGAACAGGGATTTCGGCGACCTGGAAAAAAAGACCATACTCCTTCACCATGAAAATCCGGACGGAAGGGGTTATCCGTACGGTTTCGACCATTCAAAATATGAGACGAGCGTTCCGAAGGAAGTAAGGCTCATAGCCATTTGCGATATTTTTGTCGCCCTTACAACACAGAGGCCGGGAAGGGAGAAGTTTACCAGTTCCGGCGCCCTCAAGACTCTTCTAAACATGGTATACGCGCCTTACAAGACCATATATAAATTTCTTCCGGAAGATTTCAGGGACTTCGCAAGATCGGTCGGGTACACGCTTAACAGGGGCGATTATTTCATCAAGACCGGAGACCTGATTAGGCTCAACAATGGAGAGGTCGCAGTTATAGAGGAAATGAACAAGCTCTCTCCGCTTAAGCCCAAGGTGACCATACTTACAGATCAGGAAAAGAATAAGGTGAAAAAACCCTTTTTTGTGGACCTCCAGCTGGATTTCACAAGGTACATATCAAATATACTTGAAAGAAATATCAAGGAATGATAGTATTGGTTCAATGAGGGAAACGACGGCCTTTTACGGCATATGTTTCATTTTTTATGGTAAACCTTTGCATACATCATGACGGAATCATTCGGAATATCCGATCAACTTGACGCTGATGGATTATTATGGAGCAGGACCTTTTAGCACAAATACTCGCTGAAATCGAAACAAACAAGGGTAAATTCCTAAAATACAACCAGAAAAAGCTCAATACACTCTATGAGTCCATTTCAGATCCCAAGAAAATCGAGCTGTTCGAGTCCATTCCTTTTTTGCTGAACACCAACCAGACGGAACTCCCCGGTTATGTCGATTCATCCAGCGTGCCGCTCGGCATATACAATTACCACCCGACGACCAAGGGGATAAACTTCGTCAAGGCGAAGTTCCCAACTGTGCAGACAATGATACTGAGAAACGACAAGCCGTTCGTTCAAACCTTCGCCCTCATGGGAAGCGCCGGTACGATCGCCTACACTAAGGACTCCGATTTCGACTTCTGGATCTGTTTCAACGAGAAGGACTTCAACCAGGAGTCTGTGGCCCTTTTCAAGGCCAAGTGCCGAAACATCGAGGCCTGGATACACGAGAAGTTCAGCATGGATGTGAATTTTTTTCTTAACGCAATAGAAAAGGTCAGAAAGAACATCTACGCGGAAGACGAAAAGGAGGACCTTTTCGGCACTTCTATCGGCGAGCTGTTGAAGGAGGAGTTTTTCAGGAGCTCGATTATTCTCCACGGCAAAATCCCGTTCTGGTGGGTCCTGCCCCCGGAATGCAATGACGCGCTTTACGGCCAGTGGCTGAAAGTCGCGAATGAATCGCGGATAATGCATGAATATGCCGATCTCGGCAATCTTTACAACATCAAAAGGGAGGATTTTCTTGTTGCCGCCCTTTTCCAGATATTGAAATCGCTGGACAGCCCATTTAAATCCATAATAAAGATGGGACTGCTCGAGAGATATCTCGACAGCACTGAGGACAATCCCTTCATCAGCAACATCATTAAAAAGAACATCCAGGAAGACAAACTGCAGAGCGAATACATCGATGCCTACATCATCATGTTCAATTACCTGTATGACTATTTCATCCAGCGCGAGGATGAGAAGAGCGTCCTTGAAATTCTGAAGATATCGTTCTATCTGAAGTCGGAGCCGAACCTTTCCAGGTATTTTTCCGCGGAAGCCGAGGGATATATATCCGAAAAGCACAGGATTATGACGGAATACGCAAAAAAATGGAACTGGAGCGAGCTGACCATCAAGCAGATGGACGCATTCCAGAACTGGGGCATCGAACCAGTCACCAAGCTTTTCAACAGCGCAAAAAAGAACATGCTTCTCGGATACAAGAAAATTCTGTCCATGATAGAATCAAAGCAGATCCAGCACAAGATGAACGAGGCTGAAATCAAGGGCATAACAAGAAAAATTTTCTCTCACTTTTCAATGTCAGAAAACAAGATCGACAACACGCTGAGCTTTAAAAACTACCCTTTTGAAAAATACCTGATGATGGAATACGTCAGGGACAGGGACGGGAACGACATGTGGATGCTTTCCAAGCGTCTGATAACGAACAACAAGCTGAACAAAATAATCATCTACAAGAACAAGAGCCTCTTCGGTCTGGTGGCCTGGGTGAGCCTGAACGGCCTTTTCCAGAAGGATTTCACGAGGCTGGACATAGATTCTGGACTTTTTTCCGCCGACCCAAATTTTTTAAGGGATATAGTCGCGGACATAACCAACAGGTTCGTAATTAACAGGGTAAAGCTCTACAACAGGTATTTCCTCAGGGACCCTTTTCCCATTATGAGCTACATAATAATAAATCCATTTTCAAAATATTCGGATAAAATCGACGACATAATTTTTTTGTACTACAACAGCTGGGGGGAGGTAAAGTTCGACACTTACAAGAACCAGAATGACTTTATCAAGATACTCGCTGATATTCTGAACGGCTGCATGATAACAGGGCTGGATTTCAAGACCGCGATAAACATTTCATCCTCATCGCCCTATTCCTCCAGCAAGGAATTCTACCAGTTCAGGCTCCTCCTTAAGGACATCTATGATTTTTTTCTTGAGCCCATGGCCGATGAAAAGCGGAGATATATTACTCAGCTGGGAAACAGGTTTGTTGTTTTTTTCACCAGGAAGGTGGGTACTGTCAACGTCGTGGATTACACCGTATTCGATTCAGAGATAAAACTGCTATACAATATTTCCTTCAATAACGGTGTCAGAAACAAGATCAGGGTGGATTCCGGCGTCAAAGAACTCAACTATCTCATGAAAATCATAGAAAGCTACAGGGAAAACGTTATCCAGATATACAGCGAACTTGAAACCAAATACTGCTATTTTTTCGTTACGGACGAAAGGGGATCGATTTCATTTTTCAGGAAGCCCGCCGTTTTTTATTCACAGTACCTCCTGGGCATTTATCTTTTTTCCATGAATGTCGCCGGCCAGATTGTGGCCAACAATCCTGATTCTATTCTTGCGGGGCAGAAAATGCCCATCGTAATGTACAATTTAAAAAGGGGATTCAAATCCGACTGTGAAATCTCGGAATACGATCCTGTCCAGATGAAGAAGATATTCGAGAACCTGAAAAAGATCCTACCATTCAAGCTGTCAATAAGATTCAATGATGAAGGAGAGGTCCTTTACCGGTTTTCCCTGCCTGACGGGGCCTTCACTGACGTTCTTGATAAAAACAACCTGATGGAGGTTGTGGGAGAGCTCAAGGGGCTGATTTCATCCGTACAGGGATATCACTATTTCGTGACAGACATAAACCTCGAACACCTCAGCATGAACCTTTATAAAAACTATACGTCATTTTCCTTTACGGAAAAGAATCGTTTTGAGCTCATGGTCGAGAGGGGACTGGGGGAATAAGGGCATATGAATATTTTTTTCTCAAGAACCGCTGTGAAATTGACTTTTTTATCCGTCATGCTGTTAGTGACTTCGCTTCTTTATTGCAGAGAATCATCGCTTAAGATCACGATCACTGATCCCGGGACATTTAAAAAAGGCTGCACCGTATTTCTCGGTGACAGCAACGTAATGATGACAAGCTGGCAGGAATATTTCGGTGAAAGTGTGTGCAACCTGGGGCTGGGCGGCGCAACGACGGATTACGTAATGATGAAAAGGGACATGGTGAAGGATCTTGCTCCATCCAGGATAGTCATACTGGTCGGCGGCAATGACCTCCTGAGGCTCAGGTCCGTGCCCGAGGTTGCCGCTAAATACAGGGCTATAATCGCCCGGTACAGGAATATCAGCAATAACATATTTTTCGTCAGCAACCTGCCGATAAGAAAAAAATTATTCATCAAGAACTGGATGATCATCTGGCTGAATATAGAGCTGGAAAAAATCTGCAAGGAAACCGGCGTGAGGTTCGTCAACGTTTACCATCTGCTTTACAGGGACGGTCAGCTTGACAGGAATTTTGCCTTTGATGAGATACACATCAACCGGGACGGCCAGAAGATCGTAGCCGATGAACTCGGGAAGCATTTTAATGCCTCAAAATAAAAATACTCCGGCTCCTTATTTTTCTTTTTTATCGCTATCGTCCAGATAGCAGGATCTGCTCATTCAGGTTGAAATACCGAATTTCGGCAAAACCCATTTATTCAATACAAACCATGCAGCGGCAATGGCTAGGAACAGTATTATAGATTTCATTTGATTTCTTCTTTTTTCATCCATTTTTATTATTTATAATTTAATTAATTTTTAATATATTAAAATTTTTAATTATTTTCAAGTATAAAATTAAAATAACTCGTGTTTTTTAACAAAAATATTGACATAAAAGCTTAATAAATTTATTTTCGGGCAATAACCGGGGTCTGTAGCGCAATTGGTAGCGCAGTTGACTCTTAATCAATTGGTTGAGGGTTCGAGTCCCTCCAGACCCAAATCCTTCCATAAATTCATTCCTATTGATATATCAATTTAATTACTGTCATTAGTGTATTATTATTGACAGGTGCGTTAAGAATCCGTATAAATTAATAATAATCCATAATCTGAAAATACATAATTATATCGATTTAACCTGCGTCAAATTACGAAGTATTGCATATCCCCTATCGGATTATCCGATTTAAAATAAATTCTAATGTGAGATATCCGACATGAGAAATTCAGCGAATATTTTAATGAAATTCATTGTATTCTCATTTATCATCCTTCAATCCATTAACGCCATGTCGCTCAATGCAAACAGCCCCAGCATCAATGGGGTAACAGGGCTGATAGCCAGCCCGACGGCAAACCTTACGACACAGGATCTGAATTTCGGCATGGATGTGGCATATCATTATATTTACGGTTATGTAAATGAAAAGAGGGGATTTGACAGGTCTGACCCGATTCCTTACCTGATGGCAATATATCTGCCGTCCCAATGGAATATTATCCCCTTTTCGTATTATCTGGACAAGACATCCAAAATTTCAGACAGAAAATACAACATGACTCATGTCCCGAGCAGTTCCTTCAGTGTACTTAAAATCCTTGAATTCAGCGTCTCATTCGATTCCCAGAACAGCAAAGGAGACGATATGATCATAGGGTCAAAGGTATTGATATACGGCAGGGGTAAGACGCCGGTTGCAGTTGCCGCGGGCGGGACATATCAGAGTATTAAGATCCGTGACACGGCCTACAGGGTATACCAGGCGTACCTTGCCTCGACATTCAATCTTGACAACAACTTCATGCCGTCCAGCATAACGCTTGTTCTGGGAAAGCATTTCGGAAATCTCCATTTTAAGGATGAAAAGGTTATTAAGAAAAACGAACTGGACTTTTCGATCGGGTATGACGCAGACGTTTACCCGAAGCTTTTCGAAAACAGGCTTCACTGGATAAACGAGTTCGCCAACTACTCATACAGCAGGGGTCCCTCCTACGGATCAAAACCTTACATGAGGGGGTCTTATAATATGGGTTTCAGGATAGTCATTTTCCCGAAAGAAGGTATCAAGCTCAACTTTGATGTTTTCGGAACGGATCTGGTGGACAGGACCAGGGGTTTTGTGAGCGGCGTTAATTTCGGATTAAATTTTTAGCTCAAATTATAATCATTCAGACGGACTGCTTGGTCCGGAAAATCGAAGAATAATCAGCATGAAAAAAACCATGATTTTTTTTGCCATCATGATTGGTTTTCCGTTTTTATCGGTCCATGCCATTGAAGATGATGGAAAGAAAAAAAAGAAGGCCGTAGCCGAAGAATTAATGACAATGTATAAAAAGCCATCCCCTCAGGCTCCGTCATGGCTTAAGGATTGCTTTAAATACGGGGCCGCAAGAAATACGGAATTGAAAAGAAAATGCGACGCATATTCAAGGCAGAACCCCAAGACTTATCAAAAGGAGATGTGTATTCAACAGCCATTGAGGTGCGGCGGAACAGATGTAAAGAATCCTGATAAAACCGCTACCCTGAAGAATAAAAACCTGAATAAGGGCAGGATGGATTCGCGTGCTGTAAAATACAGGGGGACTGATCCGGCCGGAAAGAACAAGGTGATTGTACCGGTTTTTTCAAGGAAAGCCAATACCGGCGCCGCAAAAACAGCTGTCGCGCCGGGTTTTAAAACCGGAAAATCGGCCGGACATGATGCCGGAATCGTCAGGATGAAAAAACCTGTTTCAGCAACTAAACCGGCGATACAGGCGATCCCCGGTAGACAGCCTGGGGGGATTGTGAAGCAGGGGAATCCGGCAAAGATCGAAAAAAGCGAGGCCAGTAACCGTGCTCCAGGACGAATAATCAGACCTGCAGTCAAATAAGAGACATTGTAAAAATTAATGACATGACGAGCGAATTGGCTGCAGGAATCATGGTCAGCATGTTTTTTAATAAACAGAATTGAATTCAATTAACTGAACAAAGATGAAGGGTAAAATAAAAATCATCATAGCTCTAGCGGCGATGCTTCTTGTTTCAACTCTGGAGCTATCGGGAGCGGACGAAAAACCCGCGCCCAAGAAGAGAAAGAAATACGCGGAGCAGGGTACTTATGAATTCGGTCTGTCCGGGTCATTTATGAAACCTAGCGACGGACCGGTCACCATTTCATTCGGTCCTTTTGTCAGTTATTATATTGTAGACGGTTTTCACGCCGGGACCAATTTCCTCATGGAATACAGGGCAAGGTACAGCCAGAGCAGCGGACTTGCATCCGAGGAATACCCGGCTTCCGTAAACTGGCAATTCGGTCCCAAGGTCGGTTATACCATACCCTTGATACAGAGAGTGTGGATTGATATTTCAGGCCTGATCATATTTTCAAGAATGGAAGGCAAGAAGATCGAATACTTCCCGGTTATTGATCCCGACAGTGGTTATATTTACAAGGTACCGATGAAAAGGCGTTACATAAAAACCAACGCTGGGACCGGGGAGGAGGTAAATATAAGGATACAGCTCAACAGGAGGGCTCTTTTTTCAATTGGGGTGCTTTTTGAACAGCTGGCAATAAGAAAATTTACAAAAGTGAATTATACTGTTCCGATACAAATATCCACTTTTTTTTAAAAAACCGATTCATTGCTTTAATTTACTCAATTTACCTAGAAGATTAAAAGAGAACGGATCCGCTATTAATATTGGATCAGCTGGATTAAAAAAATCTTGACTGGGAATATATTCCCGTTATTTTTGATGATTCGTCCATTTATACATTAACATTGAATCGCGGAGCGGGTACTGTCCCCGATTGATTCAACCGATTTTACTGGACGATGTCCCGGATATTTGAAACCGATTTTAAATGATAACCGCGGTGATGAACATGTATGATTTCCTGACAGGTCCTGCGCTATATTTATCGGCAGGCGCGTGTTTAGCCGGATTGGCTTATCAAACCATTTCTCTCCTGTTCCTGTCTTCGAAAAAATCGGTCAACAGATCAAAATTCGGATGCGAGACGCGAAAATCCTCGAATTACCCTTCTGTTCATGCAATCAGACAAAAAATCAATCAGATCCATTCATTACTTTTATCCAGAAACCTTTTTCTTGCAGCGGCATCCATGGCCTTCCATGCGGCGCTTCTTGTTACGCCGTTATTTCTACTGTCACATAATATCATGATCCATGCCTGCTGGGGAGTTAAAATGCCCTCGCTGCCCGAGAAAATCGCAGATGTTTTCACCATGATTGTTTTAATATCCGCCGCTTTCCTGTTGTCACGGAGAATATTTAAAGAAGAGGTCAGGGCCCTTACGGGATTAAGGGATTGGATGCTGATGGGTGCCGTTCTATTGCCTTTCATAACCGGGTTCATGGCATATCATAGTATCGGCGACTACGATACCGTGATGCTTATTCACATCCTGGCGGGCGAACTGCTTCTTGTCCTGATCGGGTGGACCAGGCTCGGACACGGGATATTTTTCGTTTTTGGAAGGATTCTTGTCCCGGGAGAATACGCGTTGGGAAGGGGCGGCAGGACCTGGGATTATTGATTTCAACTCCGGAGATATTGTTGAACATTGACACAAAGAAAATAAAATCGATGCTGGACCGCAAGGGGAGGATGAAAATCTTTTTATCGGTCTGCGCTTCCTGCGGCGCCTGCGCCGACAGCTGTTTCTATTACAGGAACAGCGGGGACCCTGAAAGCACCCCGTCCTACAAGGCATTGAATTCACTCGGCATCATGTTCAGAAAATGGAAGAAGCTGGACTATGACGACCTCACGGCAATGAAGAAGCTGATCTGGGGGAAATGCGTCATGTGCAGAAGGTGCTACTGCCCCCTTGGCATCGACATTTCATCCGCAATTTCATGGGCTAGGACAATATGCAGGGCGAACGGCGTCTATGAGGATTTCAGCGAAGGACCTTCAGGGATTAAAGATAAATAATGAGACGTATTTCATTATATATTATTTTGTCGGTTTTTTCAATCATGTCTTGCCTGCTGGTCGCGCAGGACGATTTCATTATCATTAATAATAAATCATCATACGGACAAAAAGAAAGGCCGGACCCGGTCTTCCCGCACAGGCGGCATACGGATTCCGGGCTTTCATGCTCATATTGTCATCACAGATACCTCGATGGTAAAAATTTGCTTGATTATTCGGAGCTTAAGGCCGGTAATCCAGAAATCAGATGCGCAAATTGCCATAACAGGACGGATTCGAGGCACGGGCTCATGGATTCATATCATCTTCTTTGCATGGGCTGCCACAAGGATTCCGAGATCAAATACAAAAGGTCCGGTCCGCGGCTGTGCGGCAATTGCCACGTAAAAAAAAGGTGATCATATGGTCATAGCCAGGATCAAACCAATAGAAGAGATTCTAGGTTTTATATCGGGGAAAAAAAGCGTCCTTGTCGTCGGTTGTGCGGGCTGCACTGCAGTATGCCTTGCAGGCGGGCAGAGGGAGGTTGATTCACTGATCGTGGACCTGAAGGACAATAAAGGCGTCATTTTTGACGGATACACCATGGAGAGACAGTGCGAAATGGAGTTCGTGGCCGAACTGGACCATTTGATCGACGGGTTCCAGGCGGTGCTTTCCATGGCATGCGGGGCCGGCGTTCAGTTCGTGGCCGAAAGATTTCCCGGGATGCCGGTGTTCCCGGCCCTAGATACCGTTTTTGTCGGAGCTAACAGGGAAGTGGGGCAGTACCAGGAAAACTGCAGGTGCTGCGGGGACTGCCAGCTCGCCTATACCGGCGGGATATGCCCGGTAGCGCTCTGCGCCAAGGGAATATACAACGGGCCCTGCGGCGGATCAAGAAACGGGAAATGCGAGGTCGATGAAAAAACAGCCTGCGCCTGGTGCCAGATATACGAGAGGCTGAAGGATCAGGGGAGACTTGATCAGATCATGAATATAAAGAAACCGATGAAATGGAAAAACCAGACCCAGGGCACCCTGGTTCAAAGGGGATATGAGAAGTTCCAGCAGGATTAAAGACAGGTGCCGATGAAATCAGGAAGCAATCTTGAAAAGGTATTGAATTCCGGCAAGTTCGCCGTAACCGCAGAACTCGGCCCCCCCAAGGGCGCTGATCCCGGTGTGATAAAGGCAAAGGCAGGTTTATTGAAGGGCTTTGTCGATTCGGTGAACATAACTGACAACCAGACCGCGGTGGTAAGGATGTCCAGCCTTTCAGCCTGCGCCCTGGTTTCAGCCGGCGGTTTTGACCCTGTGATGCAGATGGTAACCCGCGACAGGAACAGAATCGCCCTGCAGAGCGACGTCCTGGGCGCTGTTTCTCTTGGAATAAAAAACATTCTTTGCCTGAGCGGAGACCATCAATGTTTCGGCAATCAACCTTATTCCAAGGGCGTTTACGACATTGATTCAATCCAGCTTATATCGACCCTGAAAAGGATGCGGGACGAGAAAAAACTCCTTGATTCCGACGATACGCTCACCGGTGATATCGGGATTTTTATCGGTGCCGCATCGACGCCGTTTTCCGAACCTGTGGAGTACAGGCCCCTCAGGTTGAAAAAGAAAATCGATGCCGGTGCGGATTTCATACAAACGCAGTGCATTTACGATATTGAGCTTTTTAAAAAATTCATGGAGCGCGTGGTTGATCTGGGGCTCCATGAAAAATGCCATATCCTTGCGGGAGTAACGCCGCTTAAATCGGCAAGGATGGCTGTATATATGAACACCAGGGTGCCGGGTGTAATAGTACCAGAGAAACTGATATCAAGAATGGAAGGCGCCCGGAAGGGAAAGGGATCAGAAGAAGGGATCGCGATATGCTGTGAGCTTATAGAAGAACTCAGGCAGATCGATGGTGTCCGGGGGGTTCATATCATGGCCATTGAATGGGAACAGGCGGTCGGTGATATCGTAAAAAAAACCGGTCTTTTCCCCAGGCCGAAAATCAGAGGTTGAAATGGACAGATTGACGGCTTATTGCGGAATTGACTGCAGTGAATGCCCGGCATTTATCGCGACAGAGTCCGGGGATTATGATGAAAAGGCCGGGGTCGCAAAACTCTGGGCTGAAAAGTACAGGCTGGTGATGAAACCGGAGGATATAAATTGCGATGGATGCGCTTCAGATAAAAGATTGATAGGCCACTGCTCAGTATGCCAGATCAGGAGCTGCAGCAGGTCCAGAAAGCTTCAAAACTGCGCTTACTGCCAGGATTATCCCTGTGATAAGCTAAATAATTTTACAGACATGGTGCCCCACGCAAAAAAGTTCCTGGAGAAAATAAGAAGCGGATTATGACCAGCATAATTAAAAGTCTCGACCTGATGATCGATGATCTTCTCCGGAAAGGCCTCAATCCCGAGAATATTATAATAGGCAGGGAGAGATGCGTAAATCTTCTTGTTGAATTAAGCAAGGCCCCGGGCTTTAAAATGGAGCCTGGAAAAAGAAAAATCAAGCTCAGATATAAAAACATTCCCATCGTCGTGTGTGAAAGCGACATGATCGAGGTCGTGCCGAACGCAAGACACCTTATCGGATGCTGAGCGTGCGCATATGCATAAAAGGACCTGCATCTTAGATTCCTCCTCGGCGATCATACTGCAAAAGGCCGGAATTCTTCATCTTCTACCAGGCATATATTTTTTGAAGGCATCGGAAAGCGTTTACGGGGAGCTTACCGGATCGGATCATGCCGGGACGGATGATTTCATGCGTTTTGCGGAATCCGGGTTGATGGATGTCCTGAAAGCGCCGGAGTTCATGGACGGGAATGGAAATCCGGACCAGAGGCTTTTCAGGCTCGATCCGGGAGAGAGGGATTCGATCATCCTTTATTTTTCCGGCGCAGGGGAATTCATCATACTGGATGACGGAGACGGCGCGGCTTTCTGCAGGGAAAGGCACATACCTCATATTAATTCCATACTGGTGCCCAAAGTCCTTTTTTTTTCAGGTAAAATCACAATCGAGGAATGCCAGAATAAAATGTCTGAGATCATATCGATAGGAAGATATTCATACAGGGTGATAGATTTCGCGGTGAAATGCGAAAGGAGCCACCTTGAGAAATTTATAGTCTGAATTCAGGAAAGGCCCAGGTTTGCGTAATCGCTGAAAATATCCCTTTTCCAGAATGGCTCGATGATCTCTGAGTCAAGCCCCCTGTCCGCAAGCAGTTTCCTGAAGCTTTCAACGTGTTCGTGTCCGCAGATGAACAGAATATTTTCGCGTAACCTGCCTGAAATCCTGGAAAGCCAGTGCTTTTCCCTTGCCGGCCAGAACGTCCTTGAAAGCCTGTCAGTTTCTTCTTCGACTTTATTTCTCAACCCGGCGTCGAGGATGAATTTTTCTTCAACGCCCATTTTTTTCTTAACCATGTCCCTGACGTCGGCATGATACGGTATCCCGAGGTTCTTTCTTTCACCGTCATCGGGGTCGCAGAAGACGTGCTTTATGCCCGAGGATTCAGCCGCCATTTTGACGGTCGAGGTATCGGACATACAGACATCCCTGAGCGACTCTTCGCTTAATTCCTCGGCCGCGAGGGTAATTTTTTTTTCCGCTATCAGTTCATTGATAAACATGATGAATTCGTTCAGCAGTTTTTCGTCTACCGGTCCGCGGTACTGTACCAGGTGATCGACTCCGATTATATAAACCATTATTAATATAGTTCCGTGAAAAAAATTGACAAATAAAGTATTTTGAGAAATCTGAATTCATATTTTCATGTCAAGGATAAAAAAATGATTATCGACCTTACGAAAAAGCAATATGAGGCGCTCCTCCAGCTTGTTTATATCGGGAATCACGTTGCAAATTATAACAGGTCAGAGCGGGTCGATGAGTTCGATGCCCTGGAACAGGCCGTTTTTTCACGATTTCGAGAATTCGGATGTTCCTCCCTTGTGAGGATGGAAGGGGATCTCGATCACTGCTTCCCGACAGAAAAACTTTCAGTTATGGCCGGCGCCTTTATAGATGAATACAATGATGCCAATTTCTGGGATATCATAACCAACTCGCTCGCGAGGAGGGACCTTGTGGAGATGTTCGGCGAAAAGGCGGTTGATGATATGGATTACCCCGTTCTTGTAGAAAATGAGCTCCCGATTTTCCATCGTTACAGCGAGGAATTCGACAAAAACGGGATAAAAAACCTTGTTCTCCGGAAACCGCCGGGGGTTTGATTTCAGTCCTTGATATTCAACTTATAATCGCTGGTGCTGATGAGCGAAGCCGAAAAAAGGTTTATGACCGCGATGACAGCGCCGAGCAGGAAAACATACTGATATCCCAGGCTTATCCAGATAAACCCGCTGACGAGGGCTATCGATATCGAAAAAACATGATCTATGGTCACGCCCATTGTGAGGGTCTGGGATACGTCCGACGGATCAACCGCGATTTTTTTTATGTAAGTGGACCTCGCCATGCCGACGGACATCATCAGCTGGTCGACTATGTAGCAGGCGAAGGCTATGTAGAGCGCCGCGGTTTCGCTGAACAAAGTCTTGGAAAAACCGTATCCCAGGCAGACGGCTATAAGTACAACAGCCTCCGACATAAGTATCACCCTTTCGCCGAACCTGTCGATCGCCATGCCGAGCATGGGCTTGAACCCTATCCCGATGATCCCGCCGACCGCGAGAAGGGTCGCGACAGTCTGCGTTTTCTGGTTGAAAACAGTCACGAGCACCCATGGAGCGAAGGTGAGGAATAGCTGTTTTCTCGTGCCGTACAGGATGTTCAGCCAGTAAAAAAGACGGTATTCACGCCGAAGTTTCAGTTTTGATGAAAATGGCTGGGGTTTGTCCGGCTTCATCATGAATATCAGGACCGCAGACAGGATGAATCCCGCTGACGATATGACGTAGGAAATCTTATAATTCAGCAGAAAAAAATTAAATCCGGCAAACACGGCAAGGCTGCCGAGAATTGCCGCAAGATTCATGGCGCCGTTTATCTGTCCCAGCCTGCTTCCGGTTTTTCCCTCAACCGCGAATTCCATCCCGATGCTGGAATTCAATGGTATAAAAAGATGCTGCCCCAGGCTGTAAATGAACAGCCAGCCCAGCATGCTATTGTAGGTTGAAGAAAACTGTCCTACCAGCATTATTCCGGCCCCGGCCAGCAGATTTGAAAGTGACGCGAGCCTTCTGCCTGATATGAAAAAAAGCATTGCCGATACGAAAACAACAAGGAATCCCGGCAGTTCCCTCGGAAGCTCCAGCATGCCCCTCTGGAAGTCGGAAATGGAGAAAGATTCATTGAGGTAATTGTTGAAGGTCGAATCGATGATGCTTTGAGAAAAAGCGCAGAGTGATACGGCCATTATGAAAAAAATGAAATCTTTCTTCTTTGACATGGATTTAATCGATTAATGAATATCTTGCGGACATGGATA
>JALOTL010000038.1 GCA_025457915.1 Spirochaetota bacterium
AAGAATTACATGAGTAAGTTAAAATTACTAAGGAAATACGGATTATTTACTTGTGCGGCTTGACTTTTATCATAGATGACGGTATCCGCCTGATAGTCAAACCACAAAAAGTTGGCCGAGGTATGGTCGAAGACCATATCCCTGAAGGGGGACTGTTTGAGTCTTCCCAGCTTTGTTGAGCTCCCGGCAGGAGGCCGGTGGTGTCGCTGGAGACAGGATGTCGAGAAGCGACGTCCGCAGGCCCTGAGTGAATAATATTTGGCAGATGAAGTCAAGCCGCCGCGGCAGAGCGGAACTAAGGGGGGTGGAAGGGGAGATTTAGTTATAAATCCCCCCTTAATGAACCCGGCCCCTGACTGGGGCGATATATGCACCGAGGTACTGTACAATATCTTTCACCCCTTTCTTTGGAGCGTGCAAAAGAAAGGGGCAATTGGGCCAGTCATTGCCGATGACCGTTATACCCCGCGGGGGGTAATAAATACCATATAAATCACTGATGGTTTCACCCGGCCTGACAGGCAACCCTACCCGAGAAGCATTGAGACAATAAACGTCAGGATTCCTATCGCGGCAAGTATTGAATACAGTGTTATCAGCGGCCTGGTTATAAGATTGAACCTGTCTTCAACCTTCACCTTTCTCCCGAGCACGAACCATGAGAACTGGCGGAAAAGCACCATGAAAAGCGTGAGGGCGAAGAAAAGCGTGTAGCAGAAATAATTCACGCCGTTGTTTGCCGGATTGACCGCCGGGCTGTCGTAGGACCCGATATACAGGAAAATACCGGCGATGAAAAGACATGCGGCGTCAATGAATACATAGAGCGGGTGCGACGTTACGAAAAGAAATTCCATCGGCTTAAGGACCGGGTTGGGGATGACTATCGTCCAGTCCGAAATATTCATCTTCAGAGTGGGCCTGAAGCTTTCAGGCTCTATCCTCGGCCAGAATATCCTCCTGAACAAACAGAGGAAAAAATATACTCCAAGTACGAGGAAAATAATGTTCCACGGTTCGACTGCGTCTGTCGTGTGCGGAGGATTGTTCCACGGCGGAAAGAAATCAAAAACGACATTGGTGACGAAGCGGGAAAGCATGAAAAAGCCCAGAAACCAGAGGACGATGATCTTGCAGAATATCGCAACTATGTTGAAGCCGCCGAGCAGGCGGCCGAGAAAAAAACCGAAAGCGTCTGATTTCATCTTTAAGGCTCCACCGGCAATTTATTTTCATAAAGAATTAAAAGTCCATGGCACAATTACAAGTTTAAAATCATCAGATTGCTTGAAATTTTTTCACATTGAAAGTTTGGAGGAAAATATTAACGATTTACCCGGTAAATTTAATCATAAGCCGGAAAGATCGAGGTTGATTCGACGTTGATGGCGGATTATTTTTGAATTTGGATTAGAAAAAAAGATTCATGCGTAAATTGTATAAACATAAAAGCTTCGGATTCGTACAATAAGCATGGAAGCATAAACCCGGAGAATGTTCGCATTACAGATCAGGCATCTTTGCTGTATAGAATGAGATCCGGAATTATTCACGTATTTCCAATATTAAAAATGAACGATTCTATCTTATAAAAAACCGATATAATATATAGTAGATGTTATTTTAATATTTGTAATTACTGTGATAAAATATTATTTTTATTAAAAGATGATAATATTGTCCCGGGGTTTTGAAATAGATTTTTACAAGGGGATTGTATGAAATTCAGAATGGTTCTTGTTGCGGCTTTGACAATACTGGCGGGATGCGGCGGTACCATAACCCTCCTGTCCCAGTATTCCGATGAGTTCGATGGAGCGCTGCTCGACATGACCAGGTGGACGGAAAGGCTGGATGGATACAAAGATGCCAATCCCCCCGTTCCTGTAACATATACGATCAGCTATTCGCTTGCGGGTGGCGAGCTGGCGCTTGCGCCGGAACCGGCGACTACCGCTGACTGGTGGAACGGCTGGTACGGCCCGGGCCTTTTTACCGGACCGCTGGACTGGAGCACGGGAGGCTACAGGGTCGATGTATCCGTGAAATTCACGCCGTCATCCTCAGCGGCGTCCCATTTCGCGGGGCTCATCATACGTGATGCGGCCAATCCGTATCATTACATTAAATTCGCCAGCTTCGGGTCTCTGCCCGGGCTTTTCGACATGAACATTTGCAGGGATAAAAACGGATGGCCTGCAAGCGGGTACAGCCATTATCTGAATCCCACAACGGACATTAATATTTCCGCGGGGGCTCCGCCCCCTGGATACGATTCCATCACACAGGCCCAGGATGCCGTCGCAGATTTCCCGGACTTCACCTCAAATATATTCGCAGTCTGGGTACAGCACTCGCGGTCCCAGGATGAGGCCGTACTGAGAGTCGTAAAATCAGGGAGCAGGGTTACGCTGTACTATTCCACGGACGGCGGTGCCACATTCACGAAAGGAATGAGCGGAATTTTCAATCCAGCTCAGGTCAGGATCGGACTCGTGGCTAACGAGATGGGAAAGCCTTTCGGCGGCGACTCAAGGGCGCATTTTAAATACATCAGGGTTTACAGGACAAACTGATAATTTTTCACATCCGGATCCTTCCCGCCATCAGTTCGTACCTTGTGGGATTTTTTTCGATTGATTTTTTAGTTCATCGCCGGATAATATGCTAAACCGCGCAAAGGGCAAACCCTTCGCGGGATTACGGTCAGTATTCCCGATCATGAAGATCATTTCTTTCATAGCATCGTTTTTCTTCTTTCTGACTCCCGTATACGCCGGCGCTATCGTTGCGGAGGGTGAGGGCAGGTATGATATTTCCGGAAACTGCGAGGTGTTCATCGATTCCGGCGGCAGCCGCACGTTCGATGAAATCAGATCCGGCGCAGTTTTTAAAAAACTGTCCATGCCGGGAATGAATTTCGGATTTACCGGTTCGACGGTATGGCTGCGCTTCACTGTCGATATCGCCCCGCACAGCGATATTCACTGGTATATCGAGATCGGATACCCGCTTCTCGACAGGATCGAGCTTTTCACTCCGGACGGCAGGGGCGGATATGCCGGCATGGTCCAGGGCGACAGGATGCCGTTCGATAAAAAATACATGGGTCATGTGAATTTTCTTTTCCCGGCGGTAAACAGTCCCGGCAGGTATACCTATTATCTCAAGGCGAGCTCGACCAGCTCAATGGTCCTGCCGGTCGCTTTATTATCGGAAAAGAGCCTGATAACCCAGATCATACATGGACGGATTACCAGGGGACTGTTCTACGGCGCCTTTCTCGTCATGATACTTTTCAACCTTGTGCTGGCGTTCACGGTAAAGGACCGGTCCTACCTGTTCTACATTTTATTCATTATGGCGTGTCTTCTTTTCGGTCTCATACTCGACGGGACCGGGTTCCAGTACCTGTGGCCGAACGCGCCCCCGCTTAACGACGGGGCCCCTTTCGCGATGTTTTTCGCGATAGTTACCGGGATGTTTTTTTTCCGTTCATTCCTGGGCCTCTCGAAAAAATCGACCATGTTCGACAGGATTATAATGGCATACATCATCCTGAGCGCGGCGGGCGCGGTTTTATCCTGGATTGTTCCTTACCGGATTGCTATACAGGCTGGCTCGCTGGCCATGCTTTTTTCCTTGCCGGTCCAGATGGGAGCATCCATTTCGTGCCTGGACAGGGATCAAAGAGGCGCAAGGTTCATGATTGTCTCCCTGTCGATAATGATGGCCGGGACCATTGTTTCGGTCCTGCACAGGTTCGGGCTTCTGCCTGGAAATATCGTGACCATGTGGGCTTACCAGGTAGGCGCGATCGTTCATATCGTGATCATTTCCCTGGCCCTCACGGACAGGATCAACAGGATGAAAAACCTGCTGGGGGAAATGAACGTGAACCTTGATTTTATCGTGAAACAGAAAATGGACGATCTCAGGGATTCAGAGGAGAAATACAGCACCATTCTTGAAAGCGGCAGGGTGGGATACTTCGAGCAGGACCTTCACGGCAATTTCACCTTCTTCAACGAACAGATCTGCGCCTTTTTCGGTTATTCGAAGGAGGAGATGACCGGCATGAATTTCCGTAAATTCATCTCCGACCACGATACAGGCAGGATCATCGAAGATTATTCCAAAATATTCAACGGGGGGACCCGGGACCCGAACATCGAGCTGGAAATCATACGCAAGGACGGCGGAAGGAGATATGTCGAGATATCGGTTTTTTTACGAAGGGACCGGGACGGAAATCCATCAGGATTCAGGGGCATAGGCAGGGACGTCACCGAGAGGAGGATCGCGGACGAAGCTCTGCAGGAGGTGAGGGAGAGGCTCCGCTATATTATAGACAACGCGAGCGAATGCATACACATAAACGACAGGCAGGGCAATATCCTTTACGTGAATCCGATCGGTCTTAAAAAGCTCGGCCTCGAGGTGGATGGCGTCCTTTACCGCAATTACGTCAATTTCGTCTGCGACGACTACATCGAAAAGATAAAAAATTTCTACCGTAAACAGCTGGAAGAGAACCTTGAGGAGACCTACTTCGAATATCCCATAAAAAACAGCGCGGGAGCGCTGGTATGGATAGGGGAGAGCGTCAAGCTCTTCAGGGACAGGCACGGGAACATAGAATTTCACTGCCTCGCGCGTGACATCACGGTAAGGAAGCTGATGGAGGAAGCGCTCATTCGTTCGGAGGAAAAGTATCGTTCCATCATCGAGAGCATAAATGAGGGTTATTTTGAAACGGACCTTCTCGGAAACTTCATTTTCGTGAACAACGCGACATGCAGCATTCTAAAGTATGACAGGGGGGAGATGGCCGGCGTAAATTTCCGGAAATGCCTTAACGATGAAACCGCGGCAAAGGTCTTTTCTTTTTATAATAAAATATACAGGGGCGAGATCAGTGGGGGGATGCTTGATCATGAAATCATAGGAAAAGACGGCGATGTGAGAAGCCTGGAAACGTCCGTCATGCTGATAAAAGATGAAAGCGGAAAACCGGTGGGCTTCCGCGGCGTTGGAAGGGACATCACTGAAAAGAAGAAGACGGAGGAGGCACTCAGGAAAAGCGAGGACCAGTACAGGCAGTTCGTGGAAAAAGCCACGGACGGGATATTCAGAAACGACAAGTACGGGAATTTCCTTTTCGTTAATCCTTCCGGGGAAAGATTGCTGGGATACGGCCTCGATGAACTGCACAGGATGAATTACAGGCGCCTTATACCGGATGATTGCAGGGAAGAAGTCCTCGGGAAGTACAGGGAACAGATTGAAAAAAAAATTGAAGAAACCTACATCGAATTCCCGATCATCAGGAAGGACGGCAGGAAGGTATGGCTCGGCCAGAGGGCAAGGATCGAAACTAACGAAAACGGGGAATACGAATTTCGCGGCATCTCCAGGGACATCACTGAATACAAGATCGCGGACGAGGCAAGAAGGGAGATGGAGGAGCAGAAATCCAGGTTTTTCGCCAACATATCGCACGAGATCCGCACCCCTCTCACACTGATGCTCACTCCCATCGAATCCGTCATACAGGGCGATTATAAAAAAACCCCGGATATGGGCTTTTTTGAAAGCCTGCACAAGAACGGGCTGAAGCTGCTCAAGCTCATCAACAACATCCTCGATTTATCAAAGATCGAAGCGGGCAAGATGCACATCAGGGTGCAGGAGGCCGACATCATAATCTTCATGCGGAATTACGTCGGATCCATAAAGTCCGCAGCGGAAAGCCGCGGCATATCAGTGGAATTCACCTGCGACAGTCAAAGCATACCGAACCTGTACCTTGACCTTGAAAAAATGGACAAGATAGCCCTCAACCTCCTGTCCAACGCCCTCAAGTTCACGGACAGGGGGGGCTTCATCAGGGTCAGGGTTTACGATGATGACGTCTATTGCTTCGTTGAATTCACAGATGACGGAATAGGGATCCCGGCGGACAGCCTGGAAATGATATTCGACAGGTTCGGCCAGGCGGACTCTCTTTCATCGAAGAGATTCGAAGGCACGGGAATAGGCCTTTCACTTGCCAGGGAGTTCGTCGACATGCACGGCGGCAAGATACTGGTGGAAAGCAGGTTCATCGAGGACCACCCGGAAAACCACGGTTCGGTGTTCACCGTCTGCCTGCTGAAGGGCAGGGAGCACTTCGCGGCCATGGAAGGGGTCGAATTCATGAAGGGCGGACCCGCCGGCCTGTCCGAGCAGAAGCGGTTTACAGGCATGAGGGAAATGGAGGACCTCAAGATCGCGCCCGAAGCCCCTGAGGCGCAAACCGTGAATGCGCCGGCGGGGCGGGGACATCTGAAGAGGATCCTAGTCGTGGACGACAATCCGGACATGAGGGAGCTTATCTCGACCCTTCTGGTGGTCAACTATGAAGTTATAACCGCGGAAAACGGGGAGGACGGCCTTTCAAAGGCGGCCGAATACGTACCCGACCTGATCATAACCGACGTGATGATGCCCGTGGTCAACGGTTACGAAATGACCAGGAGGATCAAATCCGACGATTATCTCAGGAGCACGCCGGTCCTGATGCTGACCGCGAAGGCGGACCTTGCCTATAAGCTGGAGGGCCTTGAATACGGCGCGGACGATTACCTGACCAAGCCCTTCAATTCGAAGGAACTCCTTACCAGGGTAAAGTCATTGCTCAACAATTACGAGTACCAGAGGCTGATAGCGAACAGGAACCTGGAGATCGAAAATGACCTTGATATCGCAAGGCAGATACTCGAAAAACTCCTTCCCGATAAAATACCAGAGGTCTCGGGGTTCAGCTCGCACGTCACCTATATCCCGATGGACAAAATCGGCGGCGACTTTTACGATTACGAGGTAAGGGAAAACAACATTTTTCTTTTCATCGCTGACGTATCGGGCCACGGGCTCCAGGCGGCATTTCTCTCTCTCATCACGAAGATGTCCCTGGAGGGGATTTCGGAAAGGTTGTCGCCCAGGCGCGTCCTGTATATACTGAACGAATCCATCTGCCGTTCAGCCGTTAAAAGCAATTTCGTGACGTCATTCTATGCCGTAATCGACATAAAAAACGGGACGGTCAGGTTCGCGAACGCCGGTCATCCGCCCGCGCTGGTCTACAGGAAATCAACCGGCGAATTTTTCGTATTGAATGCCAGGGGAATTCCGCTCGGATGGTTCAGGAACACCGTGATTGACGACGGGACGTTCCATCTGGTGGCGGGAGACAGGCTCGTATTGTATACCGACGGGCTGATAGAGTGCTGCAACATGAACGGCATGGTCTTCGGAGAGGAGAGGCTGAGGGAGATGCTTTCGTCCTTCAGCGGGCTTTCAGCCACGGAATTTTCAGAGATGCTCATGCTGGTCGTCAGGGAATTCAAGGGAAGGGATTCTTTTGACGACGACCTGACCCTGCTGGTCCTCGATATGCTGTGACGTGACCGCAGGTCCGGTCCCCCGTCAATCTATCCTGCCGTATTCCTCCCTTTTCCCTGATAAAACGTCATCGCACAGCTTCAAATACGGGTACGTGGTCCTGTCGATTGACGCGAGGATGCCGTTTAAGGCCTGATATTTTCCGGCGAGAAACAGGCCGGGCCCGGCGGCCTTTTCAAGGGCGGAGTCCGTTATCTCGGTGACCGTCCGCGGCGCGTAATTGCGGAAGGTCAGCATGGCCATGCATTTCTCGAAAATTTTTTCCCTCCCGTCTTCGGGACGGACCGTGTTTTTTTCAAGAACCGCTTTCCCGAGGCTTTGAACTTCCATAAGTTTTTCCTCCGCGGTTTTCCTCGAATTGCGGATCCTGTAAAGCTCGAATGCGGTGTAATAATCGGTCCCCAGGAGATACCTTGAAAACACGTGGAGCTCCTTTTTCCTGAAGCAGTCCATGAGGTACCTTTCGAATTTTGAAAGATCGTAATTCAGCCGCGCGGGGACGCTTTCGATGAAGACGGCCTCGAAATAAGTCGCGTCGAATTCGTACATGAACCTTTCAAGGGGATCTTTCGAGTAATTGAGGAATGCAGGGGGGTCCCTGAAATAGTCGTAGGCATGGACAAATTCATGGAACAGGGCCGTCATGACAATTGACGGCCTTTTCGAGTAGATTTCCAGCATGTACGGGCTTAAAACCACGTAGCACGGTTTGCCGCGGCCCTTCGGTGGGGTGAAACCTATGCCCTGGAAAATGCTCCTCTCCGCCTTTTCGTCGATGAAGAATCCGAGTTCATCGGAGGATATTCTCTGCATGGCCGCCGCAAAGATTTTTTTAACATCCTCGTTTTTTGACGAGGACACCGCCGCGCTCATGTCTGCGAGGATCCCCTTGAATTTTTTTTCAACCGTGTCCTGTGCCTGGACAGTCGAAAAAAGGGCCAGGAATATGATACTGAATGCGACCAGGTATTTTCCGTATGGTTTCATCATGACTGGCGGATCGGCATTTTTTTTATGAGAATCTGCACGTTGATATAATGATACAGAAGCGGCGCGCCGGGTCAATACAATTAATGCGGGTTTCATCGGGCGGAATCCTTTTTTTATTCCACCGGAAACGGAGTTGCTGGATAAAATTTCTATTCAATGCATGGAACAATTGACAGCCCGCCCATATTAATGTAATATATTAAGATAACGAACTTATGGACTGGATTTTTTTAATGGTGGGGCATTAATATGCGGCCTGTGGAAATTCTCATGGAGGAGCATGAGCTCGTTTTGAGGATGCTTGATGTGATGAGATCCGTGTCCGCAAAGTTAAGAACCGGAGTTGACGTACCTGATTCAGATCTGCTTAAAATCCTGGAATTTATCAGGGGTTTCGCTGACGGATGCCATCATTCGAAGGAAGAGAAGGTTTTTTTTCCGGCGCTGGAGAGTGCTGGAATTCAAAAAGAGGGCGGACCTATAGGCGTAATGCTGAAAGAACATGAGACGGGAAGGAAAATGGCGATGATCATGTCCGATTCCTTTTCATCATCGGGACAATCAGGCGGTCTTCGACTGCGGTTCGCCGACGCGGCTGAAAAATACGCCGATCTCCTGGAACACCATATCGAGAAGGAAAACGGCGTGCTTTTCGTGATGGCCGGAAAAATATTTTCCTTGGAACAACAAAGGAAAATAACGGATGATTTTATCAAAATCGAAATCGAGGAAGCCGGGATTGGGGTCCATGAAAAATATCACGGGATACTGCTCGATCTGATGCACTCATATCTATGAATAACAATACAAGGAGAATGACATGAAAGCAAAGGTTGACAAAGACCAGTGTACCGGGTGCGAGCTCTGCGTGGAGACTTGCCCGGAGGTTTTTAAAATGGACGGCGATTTAGCGGTGGCATACGCCAGCCCTGTTCCCGCCGGCATCGAAAAATCTGCGAAACAGGCGGCTGACGATTGCCCGGCAACGGCTATAATTATCGAATAAATCCGGTTTTATCTGAGCCGGGTAAAAAGCATGCGGCGTGTTACTGAGTATCACGTCAGGATAGTGATAATCGGGTATACATTCATCGCTCCCCGCGGAATCGCAAGGGAGCGATGAATGTTATAAAGCCTACTTCGCGGCGTATAATGCTTCGATCTGGTCTTTATATTTATCAAATACAACCCGGCGCTTCAATTTCATGGTCTGAGTCAGCGTTCCGCTCTCAAGATTAAAAGGCTCGCTTATGAATATGAATTTTTTAGGGACCTCATATGCGCCATATTTTCCCTTTAAGGAATTAACTATTTCATTAATAAGAAAATTTTTTGCCTCGTCCTTTTTAATGAGTTGTTCAGGCTCTTTAGGCAGATTATTTGTCCCAGCCCATTTCCCCAGTGTAAGAAAATCCGGAACAACAATACAGATATTAAATTCACGGCCCTCTCCATAGATCATGGCGTTCTCTATGTAATGGTTGAGTTTTATGTCCTCTTCTATGGCCACCGGGAACACATACTTGCCGTTTTCAAGCTTAAACTGCTCTTTGATCCGTCCTGTAATAAACAAAAACCCGTCCTCATCGAGCCGACCGCGGTCACCCGTCCTGAAACCTCCATCCGGGGTCATTACCGCTTTTGTCGCTTCCGGTTTGTTGTGGTAACCCTGCATTACATTGGGCCCAAAAATTATAATCTCACCGTCTTTTGCCCCGGGTTCAACTACCGATTGGTCGATTTCAATCTTGCATTTATTCATGACAGGTCCGATGCTGCCGATCCTGTATTTAAGCGGACCGTTCATTGTTGCTCCAGGCGAGGTCTCGGTCAATCCGTAAGCGTCATACAGGGGTATGCCCATGTCCCAGAAAAAGTGGGAAATTTCCACATTCATAGCGGCGCTTCCAGTCATGGACCCGGTCAATCTGCCGCCTAGCTTCGCCCGGATTTTTTTGAAAACGATTGCGTCCGCAATTTTGAATTTCAGGTTTGTCTTGAAACTGGATTTGCCCTGTTCCGCCAGCTCGCGTTTCTTTTTTCCGCTCTCCACTCCCATTACAAACAATTTCCTGGGGAGACCGCCCTCCTCGTTCATCTTCGTCCACAACCCGTCATATATCTTGTTGAAAACCCTGGGTACGGCCACAAGGAACGTCGGTTTAACCAGACCTATATCTTCGGCTATGGTGGTCGCGCTTTCCGCGAGACCTATTGACGCGCCCAGACGGCACATTATGACAAGCTCCGCAAGTCCAAATACATGCGCCCATGGAAGGATGGATAATGTTCTTTCGTTTTCATCCATCTTGGGGTAGTTAAGCAGCGAAGAGTGGGCGTTGCTTGTTATGTTGCCATGCGAAAGGAGTACGCCTTTCGGGTCGCCGGTCGTTCCCGATGTATAGATCAGGATGATTATTGACGAATGTTCCGGATAAATACTCTTCAGTTTCTGTGCCGCTCCCTTTTTCTCAAGCTCGAAAAGTGTGTCCGGACCTTCGCCTTCCATTAAAATGATTTTCTCGAGTGAAGGAATCGAAGAAGCAAATGCCTTAATTTTATCAAATATCTCTTTCTTGGAAACAAACAGCACTTTAATATTTGCATCAGTAATGATGTATTTCCAGACCTGTACAAGCTCGGCCTCATACATGGGAACAAAACGCGCGTCAATGCCTGATGTAGCAAAAAAACATACGGCCCAGTTGGTGCTGTTATTACATATAATTCCAACGGCATCGCCTTTTTTTATGCCGATCTGGCTCAGGCCGCTCCTGACATTATCAACACGCCTGCTAAAATCTTCATACGTTATCCAGTCATATTGCTTATTTTTGTTTTTTGTTCCCAGAAACAGTCTCTTTGAATGTTTTGCAACGCTCTGCTCCAATATCTCCACAGTATTATCGGGTTTATCAAGCTGATACATGCAATCCTCCTCTAGATAAATAGATTATTTTTTATGAATTTAAGGCAAATGAACAATATCCATGTCGCAAAACTCAATAATTTATAATAATATGCATCGCCGCATTCGGCATCGGGGCGTATTATTTATAATTATGATTAGTTATGCGACAAATCTACACCATAAATATTGGGTTTCCATAAATGCCGCGATTTCTTGCCGCCGGCAGGAGGGAATTGGAACTATATGTCCGCTACCAATTTATTCATAGTATAATATTAAAACTTTGGTGATTAAATAACAGCGCCATATAGAATTCAACACTTTTTATGATATGAACATTATTTTTTAAAGATAAAAGTCATAACGAAGTTTATCGCCATCATCGATAACCCGGGGTGAAATCCTCGATTTTTCGAAAATCGATATCATCTTATCATTCCTGGCCAGTACATAAGCGCTCAAACGCTCAAGACCCCTTTCCTTGGCGATCAAAAGCAGGTAATCAAGCATGAACGTGGCAATACCGATCCCCTGAAATTCCTCATCAACGATAAAAGCGGTTTCATATATGTTTTCATTTTTGTAATAAGAATATCTGCATTCAGCGATGATTCGTTCCGTGCCACGCTCCTGAATGATTCCTACAATAGAGAGGTCCTGTTCATAGTCGACATTGACATATCTCTGCATCTCTTTATGGGACATTGTGCGGATAGCGGAAAAATACCGCAGATATTTGGCCTCATCTGAAAATTGGTAAAACAGCCTTCGCATCTTGTCTTCATCCGATGGTTTTATCGGTCTGAATTTAACCGGCAGGTCATTTTTAAACGATGCAGTTTTTTCAAGCGAATAAGGATATTTAAAGGTATTCTCAATGATGTATATCTGGTCGGAAAAAACGAGGCCGTTTGCCTTTGCTTCATCAAACAATTTTTGCCTGTGGTCCGGATGGGCGATTTCCAGCATCGTCAGCACCCTTTCACGTATGGGTTTGCCGAATATGTTGGCAATTCCGTATTCAGTGGCAACGTATCTCACGGTGCCCAGCGAGCAACGATGACGGATCGAAGAGATGGAATGATTTATTACGATGTTGCTTTCACCATTCTGGTCCTGCGACCTCAGGCCTACGATCACTTTACCGTCCCTTGAATGTGTTGCCGCCAGGGCAAAATTCATCTTGCTGTCAAAACCTGTAAGTTGAAGGTCTTTGCTGGATAAAATTACGGAGTCGCCGGTAATATCAATCTTGTTTACATTCAAAACGCTCACGAGTTTTTTCAGGTTCTGCATGGCCTGCTGATAGGTGGTGTTAAACAGCGGCAGCAAGGCTATATGGTGATTATTATTAATATATGAATACAGCTTTTTTGTTCCGATGCATGAGGTTGCCACGACAGGGGCCTCTCTTTTTGAAAACTCTGGATTGATGATAGCGCCGGATTCTATGAGACTGATAATCCAGTCAGAAACTATATGCGACCAGACCTTAAGGCCTTTTTTATTATGAAGGTGGCTGGCAACCGCATCGAAAAGCCTTCCCATGCTCAATGATACGGTTGAACCGTCCTCTATGAGGTTTGATATATATTCACCAATTTTATTAAGGGTTTCATCAAAAGGCGGCGTTAAATACTCGAGCAGAGGTTCGTCGCTTTCAATCACATAGTCAAACTGTTCAAGAAAGATCCCGGTGTCCCCGAGGGTGACCGGTACGTTCGGGTTCACCTCCGCAATCGCAATTGATGCTTTTTGTATTGCGATCCTGTTGATGTCATTTACCGTTCCAAGATTCAGATTTCCATGATTATCCGGAAGGGATGTTTGTATAATCGCGACATCAATTTCAACAGCGCCGGACAAAAAAAGATAGGGAAGCTCCGCAATGGTCGTCGGGATAATATCAAGGAGGCCGAACTGCGTTGCCATGTTTATTTTTTCGCCGATGCTGAATGTTTTGAACCTGAATTTTGACTGTTTCTCTCTGTTGAAAAATTCAAAATCCGTCGGAGTGGCAAGCTGGATAATTTCAAGGTCCTGGAAGTTCAAGTGCGGCGTGCTGTATATATATTTTATTGAATGCACGGGCGTCGCGGGACCGCCGCTTATGAATATCCTTGATCCCGGCTTTATGATTTCACAAAATTTCTCCACATCAATCATCTTGTTTTTGTACTTTTTGCTGTGCAGCAATGATGGCAGATTTGGAACTTGCATATAATATTTTATCAATTTATCTATATATTTTTCAATACTTTTTTTATATGGTTGTGTAAGATTGCCGCTGTATCCGGCATTTACGGGATTTATTGTTTATCCGGATCGGAATGTCAGATCCATCGAAACCGGAACGGCGCACCCGTGCCATTATTTTTACCGGCATGATTCCGCTATCCTTTTTATTAAATTGACGATAAAAAAATCCATGCTACCAACTGGAATGATAACATGGATTGCTGCTTTAATGCTGACTAATGCTTGACTACCATCGTTTCAACCGGCGATTTTCTTATAACCTTGTCCGTAAGGTGCGGGAAAACCTTCCACCAGTGTTTCCTTTTCGCATGCGGGGCAAGCAATACAAGATCTATCCCCTTTTCCTTTTCTTCCTTGAAGATCTCCTCAGCTGCGTTTCCAAACCTTATGTTCTCTGATATCGGGACTGCCCTGTTGCCTGCTATCCTGTGTATTTCACGGTCCATTTCAATCCTTGCCTGTTCAAGCAGCTTGTTTTTTTCAGCTGTGACCTGGCTTTCCTCCATGCAGTAGTCCACGGCACATTGTTCCACGTCCCGCAAAACATGCAGGAGGTAAATCCTGGCATTGTACTTTTCCGCGATATCCATGGCGTCTCTCAACGCTTCATCGGATTCACCTGAGAAATCGGTAGCAACCAGTATTTTGTTGGGGTTAAACATGATTTTCCTCCTTTAGTTGTTCAATATTTTATAATCTACTATAATAGTAAATATACTGAGAGGAAAAAACAATAAAAATGTGTAAATTCTATCAAATTTCTAGTATTAAAGCATGGCTCGGATAATATAAAACAGTCATGTTTAAATCGGTTAGCGGTTTAAGTTGAACAAGTCATGCTGAAAAATATATTAATTCTTTAGCATGAAGATCAGCTCTTTGATGTAGATCAGCATTTCCTTGATTTCCTTGCGGTCATGCGCTGCCGCGAAATGCCCCTTGAGTTTTTCCAGTGTCGGATCGCTTTTATCGCCGACCATGTCGTAGAGCTGGCTCCAGACATCGTACAGCTCCGAGCAGTATTCGTCCCTGTGGTGAAGTATGTCGTTTATTATGCGCTGCATGGCTGGGTCCCCTCCATTAAATATACCGGTACGGCGCACCGGAGTGTTGAATTTTTGCAGATTAATGAAAAAAAGTCAAGCGCTTTGGCCCGTGCCGCGGTCATGGGCGAAAAATGCTTGTAATGGATTCATGCAGGAATAATTTGAATAAATGGAGCGAAAAATGGTCAGGACCGGACTGGAAATTTTTATTGAGAATACTGGCGGGTACCGCGGATGCAGGACCGGTTTTATCGCCAACCATACATCTGTAACCGGCGGCCTGGAATACGGATGGGACGCATTGAAAAGGAGCGGGATAGATCTCGTCAGGGTATTTTCCCCGGAGCATGGACTCTACGGAACTGAGCAGGACCAGGTCCCTGTTGATGGACAGCCGGAATTCGATTTCGACCTGGTCAGCCTTTACGGCGGATCGCCGGAAACACTTGCGCCCGGCATGGGCATTCTGGAAGGCCTTGACGCGGTGATCTTCGACATCCAGGACATAGGCTCCAGGTATTATACTTATCTCAATACAATGTGCTATTTCATGAAAGCCCTTTCGGGAAGCGGCATTGAATTCATCGTCCTGGACCGGCCGAATCCCATCGGCGGCATTGACGTTGAGGGACCGCTGCTGCGGGAGGATTACCGGTCATTCGTGGGACTGCTTCCGGTCTCGGTGAGACACGGACTCACAGCCGGCGAAACGGCCCTGCTGGCAAAGGACTTGCTTGATCTGGACCTCGATCTAAAGGTTGTTGCCATGGAAGGCTGGGGCAGGGGGATGCTGTTTCCGGATACGGGCCTTCCGTGGATCCCGCCGTCCCCCAACATGCCCGATTTCGAGACCGCGCTGATCTATCCCGGGATGTGCCTCTTCGAGGGCATGAACATTTCCGAGGGAAGGGGAACGACCGCCCCGTTTAAAAACATCGGCGCCCCGTTCATGCGGCCCTACGACATGGCAGGCTCGCTGAATTCCCTCGGCCTCGGCGGTGCGGTTTTCAGGCCGTTTTATTTCAAGCCTTCGGTCAGCAAGCACGCGGGAAAGACATGCGGAGGGGTCTGGATACATGTAACCGACAGACGCGCATTCAGGCCTTTCCTTACCGGGGTCGCGTTGGCCAAGGCGGCCGTCGAATTCTATCCTGAAGCCTCTTTCCTTCATGGGGTTTATGAATTCAATTCGGATTACCCGGCTTTCGATCTTCTCTGCGGCGGGCCTTCCATAAGGGAAATGATCCTGGGCGGCGCCCCCCTGTCGGAC
>JALOTL010000039.1 GCA_025457915.1 Spirochaetota bacterium
AGATAGAACCTGTCCCCAACCCTGTGCCCGCTGTTGCAGCCCGCTGATTCGATGACCTCGAAAATTATCGTCTTGTTCATCAATACCGGGGCTTTCGCAAGGATATCCCCGTTCTCCGGCCTCTCGCTGAACAGTTTGATCTCCCCGTCGGAATAACCCAGGTGTTTCTTGATCATCTTCAGAACATCATCACTGATTTTCATGAAATCCTCCTTCAGAACGATATTATTTATTAGTTTGACATCAAACCAATATTGATTCCCCTTTCCTCACCGGCTCGCAAAATGCATAACTAAATTTTCTCTGTTAAAGGTTTTTCCCGAGCCTTATGAGATACGCGTGCAGCCGGTCGCGTTCCTCTTCAGAAAATCCGCTGTAAGCCCATGACTTCAGTTTGGATGATATCTCCTCGTAATGCGGCTTAAGCGCTTTCCCGGCCCGGGTCAGGCTGATGATGGTTATCCGTTTATCGTCGGCATTTTCGCTTTTTTTCACATACCCCCTGTCTATCAGCTTGCTGACGAGCGAGGTTACCGTTGATTTGTCCTTGCCGACTATCCCGGCTATTTCCTTCATGGTCAGAGGCCCCCTCATGAGGAGAGACCCTATGATTTCTCCGTGGGAGGGGGCGATGCCCGTTATGCCGTGTTTCTCAAGCTCGACGCCCAGGAATTTATTCACCCTGTAATGGATCCTGCCGATTTCAAAGAGAATATGATCTTTATTCATGATAAACAATATAGTTTGATATCAAACTATTGTCAAATCTTTTTTTACCGAAAAAACCGTCCAATCCGAGCGGAAAGGACGACCTTCTTCAATTATAAAGGTATTATTTGAAAAATCATGCGGACAAGGAGCTTGAAATGAAAAAAAAATATCCGGGCATGGCGGGATTATTGCTTGCGGCGCTTGCCGGTTGTATGCCTGTTCTAACGTCTTCATCCGTCACTACTGAAGGAATTGTACCGGTTTCCACCGCGACCACGGGCAAAACCTATACCATAGTGGACACTGGCCAGAGTAATTGTTATAACTCGTCCACGGCCATGGAAACCGCACCAGGCGCAACTGATGCTTTCTACGGCCAGGACGCGCAGTACAGCGGCAACCAGCCAGGCTACACCGTGAGCGGCGACGGTAAAACTGTATATGACGGCACTACAGGTTTAACCTGGATGAAGGGTCCAAACATGGACCTCTCGGCCCCGGTCAAAACCGACAAGATGACCTACATCGAGGCCGCGGCATACGTCTCCACTGTCAACGCGGAAGCATACGGAGGATACGGCGACTGGCGGCTGCCATCGGTCAAGGAGCTCTATTCACTGATCGATTTCAGGGGCACAGACCCGAGCGGGTTCATGGGGACCAATATCTCGATGCTGACCCCCTTCATCGACGACGGCACCTTCAATTTCGCCTACGGCCAGACCTCCGCTGGCGAGCGCGTCATAGATTCCCAGTACCTTACCTGCAATGTTTTCGTCGATGATCCAGGAGCTTCAGGCTACAGCAAGTATTTCGGAGTCAACTTCGCGGACGGCCGGATAAAGGGATATGACGCGATGATGCCGGGCGGAAGCGAAAAGACTTTCTTCGTGCAACTCGTCCGTGGAAACACATCATACGGGACTAACAATTTCATGGATAATGGCGACGATACCGTAACGGACAACGCGACCGGCCTGATGTGGAGCAAAAACGACAGCGGCACCGGTATGACCTGGGAGGCGGCACTGGCCTGGGTGCGGACAAATAACGAGGCGAATTACCTCGGCCACGGCGACTGGAGGCTCCCGAACGCCAAGGAGCTCCAGAGCATCGTGGACTATTCTCACGCCCCGGACAAGGACGGTCTACCAGCGATAAATACGTTCTTCTTCAACTGCACATCCATCACTAACGAGAACTACCAGCCGGACTATCCCTGGTACTGGACCGGAACATCGCACGCTTCGTACAGCGGGACAGCTTATTCCGCGGTATATATCGCTTTCGGCAGGGCCATGGGCTACACGTCGGGCATCGGCTGGAACGACATACACGGCGCGGGCTGCCAGCGCAGCGATCCCAAGGGCGGCGGCCTTTCCGGTTACACGAAGCTGGACAACGGGTACTACAATTCAGTTGCGCCCCAGGGAGACGCGGTCCGCATATACAATTACGTCCGGCTCGTAAGGAACCCGGATTAAATCATGTATTATGATTGACGGAAAGATAGAGCGGAAGCGGCGTCAATACCGGGACTTACGATATTTTTCTGGAAAGTTCATCTATAAGCGCTTTAACCTTCCCGCGGTCATCGGGCGTGAGTGCATCAGGCCTGACATCGATCACGGCGTTCTCCAGGCACAGGCGATAGCGTTCGAAATTCGTCTGCGACGAGACGGACCAGGTGCGTACCGGGTCTTCGACCCCCTTCACCTGGACCGGGGGCTGTGCGACGCACTCGAAGGTTCCGCCGACAAGCTTCCATGTCTCCTCGGACACCAGGACCGTGCCTGGACGCGCGTGGGCCTGGAGGCGCGCGGCGAGATTGACCGGGCTGCCGATTATGGTGTAATCGATTTTATGGCTCGAGCCGAAATTGCCCACGGTGCAGAAACCGGTTGTGATGCCGATCCTCACCTGCAGGGGATCGGCGATACCCTGCCTGGACCAGTCATTGCGCAGCTCGAGAATGCGGTCCTGCATTTCCAGGGCCATGCTGACGCATGCGCATGCGTCTTCGGCTAGACCACTGCTGTGCGGATCTCCGAAAAAAACCAGTATCGCGTCCCCGATGTACTTGTCCAGCGTGCCGTTGTACTTCGCTATGATCTCGTTCATCGCCTCGAGGTAGCTGTTGAGAAGCATGCTTAAATCCTCCGGCTCGAGTTTTGACGTCTGCCGGGTAAAGCCCATTATATCGGAAAAGAAAATCGTGAGCTTTTTGCGCTTGCTGCCCACGCTCGTGCCGATCTCTCCGGATTCGATGCTCCTTGCAAGCTCGGGTGAAAGATATGATGAATACTGCTTCCCGAGACGGAAAAGCTCCGCACGGGCCATGGCCAGCTCTATCTGAGACCGCACCCTCTGGAGCACGATGGCGGGCCTTACCGGCTTGGTGATATAGTCGACCGCGCCCAGCTCGAATCCACGCGCCTCGTCCTCTTCTTCGCTCATCGCGGTGATGAATATCACCGGTATGTCGCGGAGGCGATCGTCCTCCTTGATCCGGCGGCATACTTCATACCCGTTCATATCGGGCATCATGACGTCCAGCAGTACAAGATCAGGCAGGGGGTCCGCGGCGCAGATCTTCAGCGCCTTTTCGCCGCTCGTCGCGGCCTTGATCCTGTACTGTTCGCCGAGCACGCCGCTGATGACCTGTATGTTCTCAGGCGTATCGTCCACGACAAGAATCGTTTTTTTATCACTCATCCTTTTCTCCGGAAAATCGGGGTTGTCATACAAGAGAGGCCACGCGGGCAAGCACGGCGGCCGGGTCTATCGGCTTCGAGATATAGTCTACCGCGCCGAGAGAAATGCCCTTTGCCTCCTCGTTCGGGTCAGTTATCGTTGTCACGAAAACGACCGGAATCGGCGCGGTCCTGGCGTCGGATTTAAGTCTGCGGCACACTTCGTAGCCGTCCATTTCCGGCATGAGGACGTCCAGGAGCACGAGGTCAGGCATGGGGTCTCCCGCGCATATTTTGAGCGCCTTTTCGCCGCTCGTCGCGGCCTTCACCCTGTACAGGCTCCCCAGCGCGGCCGTGAGGACCTGGATATTTTCAGGGGTGTCGTCCACGACGAGAATCGTTTTTTTATCGTTCATCCGTCCTCCCTTGCCAGCATCAGGGTCTCGTCTATCACCGCAAGCGCGTCTTCAAAATCATAACCCGAAAGAGCCTTGTGAATGATCCGCATTTTATCCCGCAGCTCGTCGGGCGCCTGGTCCATGATATCCTCGCATTTCTCGAGGGACAACGCGTCGTCATCTGCAACTAGCACGCGCATTTCTTCGAGTTTGCCGAACCAGGCGCGCCTGTCGCCGGCATAAACGGCCGCGCCACCCTTCTCGGAGTCACGGACCGTCCACTCCTGGAGTCCACGTATAACCTTTTCAAAACAAATTGTCAATACTTTAAGAACACCCGACGATGCGGATCCGCTTTTTAACGCGGACTCAACGTCGGCCGCGGCCTTGTGCAGCTCCCTCGCGCCGATATTACCGGCCACAGACTTCATAGAATGGGCGGCCCTTATCGCCGTCTGCATGTCCTTCGCATCCAGGGCGGCGAATAGGTTGTCCAGCATCATCCGGTTTCCTGAAAACTGGACCAGCAGGCGCCTGTAGCCGGCCCGGTTTCCCGCGAGATGGCCCAGGCCGTCCGCGATATCGATTCCCGGGAGCTCTTCCGGGAGATCAACCACCGGCGCAGGCATGCCGCGCCTTGGCTCCGCATCCGGGAGAACATCAAACGGTCTTGACGGATCGGGCTTGATGTAAAAGGCAAGGGCGCGGAACATCTTCACGGGGTCAATGGGCTTGGCGATATGGTCGTTCATGCCGGCACTGATTGCGAGCTCGCGGTCCTGTTCCATCGCGTTCGCGGTCATGGCGATTACCGGTATGCCGTCGAATTCCCTCCTCGCCCTTATCATACGGGTCGCCTCGTACCCGTCCATTACCGGCATCTGGATGTCCATGAGCACGGCGTGGAAATCCCGGTTCATTTTTTCCACCGCCTCACGTCCGTCCGCGGCTAGGGTAACCGTGAACCCGGCCTCGCCGAGGAGTCCCATCGCGACCTGCTGGTTCATTTCATTGTCCTCGACAAGAAGGATCCTCGCGCCGCGGATGCCCCGGACCAGGTCGAACGGGTCGGCTTCATTAACGGCCGCCGTCCCGGTCTGGCCGGCGTGTCCGAGCACGTTCATAACCGCGTCGTTCATGGTCGACTGGCTGATCGGCTTCATGAGATATCCGTCCAGCCCCATGCTGAGCGCTTTCTGCTGGATTTCGTCATTGCCGAAAGCGGTCGTCATTATGATCGTCGTGGTTTTTGACAGGTTGGGAGAGTTCTTGATCAGCCTGCTCGCCTCGAGCCCGTCCATACCCGGCATGCGCCAGTCCATCAGAACGAGCGAAACAGGTTCGTTTTCCGAATACGCCTTTTCAAGCGCATCGATCGCCGCGGGTCCGGATGGAACCGACGTCGTCTCAAAGCCGAGCACCCGGACAAGATCACTCAGGATAACGCGCGAGCTTTCATTGTCATCTACGACCAGCGCCTTCATGCCGGCAAACGATATGCCTGTCCTTCGCGAGGGCGGCTCCGCCCCGGCCGCCAGTTCGAAGGAGGCGGTGAACACGAAAGTGCTGCCCCTGCCCTCTTCGCTGGTAACGTTGAAGCTGCCGTTCATCATCTGCACCAGCTTGCGGCTTATGCTGAGCCCGAGACCGGTCCCACCGTATTTCCGCGTCGTCGAGGTGTCCGCCTGCGTAAACGCCTGGAAAAGCTTTCCGATCTGTTCGCCGCTCATGCCGATCCCGGTATCGATCACCTTGAATTCCATCATGATCGAGCGGGAGTCCCGCTCCACGATGCGTATGCGGACTATGATTTCGCCCTTCTCGGTGAATTTCACGGAGTTGCTGCACAGGTTCACGAGGACCTGGTTGAGCCTCAGCGGGTCGCCCACCAGCGTTTCCGGCAGGCCCGCTTCCATGTCGAAAATGAACTCGAGCCCCTTCTCCTGCGCCTTGATGCTTATCACGGTCGAAAGGTTAGACATGACCTCGTCGAGACGGAACGGAACGCGCTCCATCGTGAGCTTTCCAGCCTCGATTTTCGAAAAGTCGAGGATATCGTTGATGATCTGCAGGAGGTTGTGCGTCGCGCGGTCTATCTTGTGCAGATAATCGCGCTGTTTCATGTCATCCGCATGCCGCAGGGCGAGATGAGTCATTCCGATAATTGCGTTCATGGGCGTGCGTATCTCGTGGCTCATGTTCGCGAGAAATTCGCTCTTGGCCCTGGTCGCCTCTTCCGCCGCTTCTTTCGCCTTTTTGATGACCGTAATATCCCGGACAGTCCCCCGGAATCCGACTATGGCTCCCCGCGGGTCCCGAACCGGATACGCTGAAGCGGCCGAATGGACATTCTGCCGGTCCTTGCTCTCCAGCTTCCAGTAAAAATCCCCGGAAGGCTTTCCGGTTTTGTAGACCTCGTTGAAAATCTGGAAAATCCTCCCGGTCTCTTCTTTATCCATGTAGGCGCTGAAATTCAGGCCTTTAAGTTCCGCTTCCTCAAATCCCAGGAATTCACGCAGGGCCGGATTGCAGAAGATCATGTTTCCCTGTAAATCAACCTCGTAGTATCCGCTGTCCATGCTTTCCAGTATGGTCCTGTATTTTTCCTCCGCTTCCTTCAATTCCGCTTCCACGCGCCTGCTGTCGGTTACGTCCCGGATCGATTCGATGGCGCCGATTATCCCGCCGTCAGGTCCGTACAGTGCGCTGGCGAAACCCACCAGTATGATTCCGTTTTCCCCCAGCTTTGGAATGAAAGACTCGCCCGTCAGGACGCCTCCTTCCCGGGTGATGTGGCTGTATTCGGCCGAGAGCTTCTCTTCAGAGGAAAACACAAGGTCTATCAGGATTGGCCTTCGTTCGCCGTAGAAAGGCAACGCGTATTCGTAGTTTCCCTTCCCGAGGATGTCCGCATGGTTCATGCCGGTTATCGCCTCCATCTCGCGGTTCCACGCCGTCACACGGCCCTCACGGTCGATTACCATGGTTGCGATGGGAAGGAAATTTATTACATCGGCAAGCTGGCGCTCGGACTGCCTCAGCGCCGATTCGGCCTGCTTGCGTTCCGTGATGTCGCGAGCAAGGCAGTGGAATTCCACCCCGCCCCCCGGAATGTCTACAGTTTTGACGTTCTGTCCCATCCATTTTATTTCGCCGTCCTTCGGGACGATAGGAAATTCATAGTAGGTCTGCCTGACCTTGCGGCGCGCCATGTCCAGGTAAAAGTCCATGACATCCTTTTTATAGTCGTCCGCAACAACTTCAAGGAACCCGTGATCCTGGATATCGTCAATTTTATATCCCAGCATCTGCTCCGCCGCCGGGTTGAGAAACGTGATTTTTCCGCTATCGTTTATGCGGTAGATGCAATCCGACGCGTTCTCAACGATCTGCCTGAACTTTTCCTCGCTTTCCTGCAGCGCCTTTTCCGCCATCTTGCGCTTGGTGATGTCGCGTGAAACGCCGAGGAAGCCGGTCAGTCGCCGCTCGTCATCCCTCATGGTTTTAATGGAAATATCGACCCACACCGTGGAACGGTCTTTCCGATACTGCTCGATTTCAATTCTTACGGTCGGGTCATTTCCCTTTTCTATCTCAGGGAGAACACGTCCGTATTCGGCGACGACCCCGTTCAATGATTCCGGGGTCATGATGTCATCCAGTTTTTCGTTAATTGCCTCCTCGGCGGTCACGCCGCGCAATTTGAAGGACGCCGGACTTATATAGGTAAAACGCAGCTGGGGGTCCAGCGTGAATATCACGTCGTCGCTGTTCTCCGCGAGTAGGCGGTACTGCTCCTCGCTCCTGCGCAGCGCTCCGGCCGCCTCTTCCCGCTCCTGTTCAAGCTTCTTGCGCTCCGTGATGTTCTGGGCCACGCCGGTCTGGCCGACTATCCGGCCGTCCTTCATCGCAAGCGTGGACTGGAACATGAACCAGTTGATCCCGCCTTTCCTGTCGATGACCCTGAATTCAAGCATACCGGAAGGCTGCCCTGTTTTAACCTGGACGACGTAGGCATCCATCACCCGCTGCCTGTCGTCTGGATGGACGAAATGCAGGTACTGCTTGCCGATGAGCTCCTCGGAACTGTCGTATCCCACCGCCCGGGCCATAGCGTCATTCGCGTAGGTGAAATACCCGGCGAGATCGACGCTTACCAGCGACGCCTGGGTGCCCTCGATGATAGCGCGCAGTCTGCCCTCGTTCTCCCTCAGCGCCTCCTCGGTTTTCTTGCGTTCGGTGATGTCGCGGACCACTATCTGGAGCACCGCCCTGCCGGGATACTCCACGCTGCTGAGCAGGACCTCGGCCGGGAAAGTGCTGCCGTCCATGCGCTTGTGCGTCCATTCAAAGAAACAGCCGCCTTCACGGACCGCCTGCTCCGCATAAACACGGTAAGCGGAGGCCGACTCCCTCCCGTCAGGCTGCAGGGGCGGTGAAAAATCCGCCGGGGTCATGGACACGAACTGTTCCCTTGAAGAAATCCCCATCAGCTTGAGCGCGGCGTTGTTGCAGTCCAGGAATTTCTGCCGGTCCATCATTATGATGGCGTCGCGCGACCATTCGTACAGGGACCGGAATTTCGCCTCTGACTCCCGCGTCGCCAGGTCCGCCAGCCTGCGGTCGGTGATGTCCTCCAGCGTCCCCTCGATAAGCGACGGCTTTCCTTCATCATCGTATACCATGTACGCGCTTATTGACACGGGAACGGTCACTCCGTCCCCGCGGTTCAGGAACGTTTCCACGCCGGTCATCGTGCCGCTCACTATCTTCTGCCACAGGAGCGCCCTTTCGTCGGTACCGGCATAAAGGTTGAACAGGCCGATTTCATTGAGGGCGGCGATCGAGGGGAAATCCAGGGCATCGAGAAGCGCCCTGTTCGCCATGATCACTTTCCCATCTGCGTTGATGCGGAAAATCCCCATCGGGATGTGCTCGAATAGCTGCCTGAAATCCATTTCGGAGAGCTGCACGTCCTGGAGCAGCTTATCGATCTTCAGCTTGTCGGATTTGAGTGCCTCGCTCTGGCTCTCTATCTTTTTAGATTTTTCCCAGCTTGAGAAGCGCACCCTGTCCAGCAAATAGGTGAAGAACACGGCCACTACGAACGCCCCGATCAGGTCATTCAGGCCGTACCGCGAACGCACGGAATCGAACTGCATTCCCTTGATGAACCCGACGATAAAAAAGGAGGAGATGGAAACGGCCAGGATCATCCACGCGGTCCGCCTCCTGATCGGCGCAAGAGCCAGCAGTGTAAGCACGAAGAGATAACCGCCGAGGTATGCCTGGTCGGCCTTCGTCAGCGCCGTTATCAGAGCTGTGGCGATCTCCATGTATGCGCACATGATGCAGAGTAAGAGCAGGCTGTACCGTCCCATGATCCTGAAGCGGCACAGAACGAAAATGGCAAAACCCACAACGGCAAGCCCGATCCTGAGGGGGATTATGAGCGGCTCGCCAGGGTGAAGCTGGAGATCGATCGGGATATATGGAATCCAGCCGGCCATCGCGATCAGCGACGCGACAGGAAGAATCCTGCCGCACTGGTAATTGAGTTCTTCTTTAAAGGTTTCCGGATATCCGGCCCTGACCTCCGCTGGAAAAAACAGCGCGAGAAGACCCGCCAGCATGGACTTCATTTTTTTCATCTGAACCCCCTCGTCACCCGGCCGGATTGAAAATTCAGAAAAAGCCTTCAGGCCTTACGCAAGATTATTTGAAACACATCCGCAGGTTCAATTCAAATAATTATTATTTATTATTAATCTTTTTAATTAATTATCAAATTGCAAGAACAATTCGAAAGCAGTCCGGCTCTTATAAAGTGCCGGACCGGAGACTGCAGTAATGAAATTTTTTTTCTTGTTCGCCGCCGGGATCATTCCCCGTCCATGGCTTTAAGATGATGTTCCTTCAGAATCTGAAGTGAACGAGATTTTCTGGAATTCCTTTTCGTCTTCCGGGCACGATATTACGATTTCCTTTATGTTTCCCGTGGCCTTCGCGACCCGGTTGAAGTCCTTTTTTTATCATCGAGTAGATATAACCCGCTATCGAAGAGTTGGACCTCCCGCCGAGAGAATAATCATTATATTCCCATACACCCGAGTCTTCGGATTCAAATGCCTCGAATACAGGATGCGTTTTGCCGCAAAACAGGCAGAATATCGAGTGCGCCAGTTCCATGAACTCTTCCGTCCTTTCCTTTGGAATGACTGTTATCGAACAGCCGGTCCTCCAGAAGCACGGATCAGTAAAATTATCCGAGGACACCAGCGTCTCCCATCCGCCCAGCGCGAACGGCAGTTTCTTGTCCCAGTTGATGAAAAAGGGATAGGTGAAAACGCAGTATATTTTCCGCCTCAATAAATACAGGAGGCACAGAAGCACGATTGCCGCGGTCACGATCCTGCCGTGGTAAAGGAAAGGGGTGACCGGCCATTCCGCCGTGCAGAGAAAAAGATACAGGGCCGGTAGGTGCGCCGATCAGCGCATAGACCGCGGCTTCCCTGGTTGATGAGGTTTTCCTGACGCTGTTCATCGCCCAGTACACGGCAAAACCGTAAGGCTTTTGCGCGTAAGCGTTGACCTTGTCTTTTTTCGAAAAAGACTCCGCTTTTTTCAGCTCTTCGCGCTTCAGCCCGTCCTTCATTCTCCGGGCTTTTTCAATGTATGATTTCAAATTGTTATAATTCATTTATCCCGCCCTTACGCCTGAACAATAATCCACTGCCATTTTTACACGGTTTCGCAGCAGAGAAGAACGGCGCCGCTCCTGAATGTTCTTGACGTTAAAAGCCGCAGGTCCAGCCTGCGCGTGATGCCGCTGAATATCTGCGTGCCGCCGGCAATGACGACAGGGTCCGCCATTATCCGGTATTCGTCGACCAGGCCCGCCTCCGGAAAATAATCAATTTCGAAAGAATCCTCAAGCGTAAGCTACGAAAAACAATCTCTTGAACGGAAACAATACCTTCCCGTTTTTCATTTCAGGATAGACTTTTTTTATTTCCTCAAGTACGCGCTTCTCGAATTCAATCTTCATTTCATCATCCGCGATCCGCTCGATGTACGGCCTCAATCCAGTGCTTTTTATCATTTCGATGATTCCTGCGCATGAATCCATAACATGGACGTATGATGTTTCCCACATTTCAATCGCATTAACGCGGCCGGCCAGCACGTTATAATAGAAGGAACCGGGATGAAAGGTGAATATCGACCTGTAATCGAACCCGGTTTCACCGGATATTTTTCTGAAAACGCCGTCTATTGCAGCGCAGACGGGCATTTCGTGATATAACGGCGCCTGTATTGCCATCGCCCCGCCGGGGTTGACCAGGCTGATGAAAACCCGCATGAGTTTTTCATGTTCCGGTATCCACTGGATCGCGGCGTTCGAAAAAACCACGTCGAATTTTTTCTCCGGGGACATGTTCGAGGCGTCCATCAATTCCCACTTCCGGCCGGGGTAATCCGATTTCGCCTTTTCAATCATCGCGGGAGAGTTGTCGATGCCGGTGATCGAGGCGGCCGGCCACCTGCCCAGCAGTATTTCCGTGCTGTTCCCGGGTCCGCACCCGATGTCGATTATGCTCTTCGGATCAGGAACGTTTATCCTGCCGACAAGGTCGATCGACGGCCGAGTCCGCTCGTTCCCAAACTTCAGGTACGATGCCGGGTCCCAGTCTTTGACAGAATTCATAAATAATCCCTTTCAATATTATTCCGCCGCGTTTCCCGTTCACGGCAGGCACGCTTTAAAAAATCGACAGCGCGTCTTTATAATTCTTATATTTCACTTCTTCAAGCAGTTCTTTTCTCATCCTCGACGTGTCCCCGTAATATGACGCCATCCCGATTTTAATGAAATCGCGCGTCAGGGGGGACCTCGTCCCGAAAATCTTCGAGACGATTTCACAAAAATAAGCCGCAAGGTATATCAGGAACACCGGCATACGCGTCGGCTTCTTAAAGTTCCAGTGCCCGGCGATAGAGTCGAGAAATTCCTGCAGGGTCTGGACCCCCTCGTCTCCGATGTGATAAATCCCCTTTATACCGGTCCTGACTGCCGCGTTTTTTACGGATGATAAAAAATCGTCTATCGAAACCAGGTGTATCCAGGTGGGCTTCCGCCAGATCCCCAGCAGTCCGCGCTTCATCAGCCGTTTCGCCGCGTCGATCATCAGTATTCCTTTCCCATATACCATGCCGGCCCGCAATGAAACCGGCTCAAACCCGTTATGGCCCTTCGAAAAAAGATATTTCTCCTCTTCCAGCCTGGTGGACGCGTGAACGGAACCGGGCCTCCCGTCCAGCGAACCCATGGCAGGCGCGTCATGAAAAGTTTCACCCTCAACATGCGGAAAGCTGACCAGGATCACCCTCCTGACCTTGAGCTCAAGCGAGGCATCCAGAAGATTTTTTAAATACTGCAGGTTTGTGACCGGCAGAAATTTTTCAGGATTGTGCCTGAACAGCACCCCTGCGAAGTGGACCACGACATCGATACCGTCCAGCACGGGAAGCAGGGTGTCCCTGTCCGCGAGGTCCGCGCGGAATATTTTTATCCGCGGGTCATTCCGCAATTCTTCACTCGCGTTTTCGTTGTGGATCATCAGTGACAGGTTTATGGAAGTGTCATTCCGGAGTTGTTCCGCAAGCAGCCCGCCGAGATTTCCGGCCGCGCCAGTGATGAGCAGGTTTATTTTCCCCGGTGATTTATCCATTTCAATTTTTCAAACGTCGGCAGGTTTATATTAATCCGGCTTATAATAATTCTCCATGAAATGCCGCGGGGTGATTACCCTTGTTTTCAAGTGGGTATTCAATGACAGCAGATCATTATCGCCTGTTATCAGCAAATCAGCTCCGACATATTGCGCCAGGAATAAAATATTATTGTCATCTTTGTCCCTGCAGACATCCGGCATCACGCCATCCGGGACGGCTGCAATGAAAACCGAATCCAAAAACGCGCCAACACGGGCAATTTCTTTTCTCGAAGCATGCATTTTGGCATCCAGTTTCGACAATACCTCATCAATGATCCACCCGGAAATGAATAATTGATGCTTATCGATGCAAATGTCCAGGACCCTGGAAGATAACCCCTGCGTGATCAAAGCGGAAAGTATGACATTCGTATCTAAAACAATTTTCATGAAATATTTTTAAAAACGTCTTCATCCGTGAAATACCCCGCCTTTTCGGCGTAAGGCATAAGCAGGGATCTCAATTCATGAAACTCTTCTTTTGCAATGTACTTTTCAATGGCCTTTTTAACCAGCTCGCTTTTTGAGACATGAAGCCGCTTCGCCGCTTTTTCAACCCTGGTTTTCAGCGCCCTGTCAAGACTTACCGTAAGTATTTCTCTCATGATAATCACCTGTAATAATATGTAATACAGCGGCGGCGATTTGTCAACGGTTATTTCAGCAAGAAATCAGCTCAATCCACGTCCCTTTTCACGGACGTCGCCCTGAGCAGGTCCTCGACCGCCAGCTTGTTTTCGCCGTTGGTCACGAACTGCTCTTCCATCCTGTCTATGAATAAAATGCCGTCGAGATGGTCGATTTCATGCTGGAGACAGCGCGCCATGCGGCCGGAACGCTCGATGGTTCTCTCTTTGCCGTTCCGGTCCTGGAACTTCACAATTACCGTTTCGGCCCTCCTTACATTTCCGAAATAACCGGGCAGGGAAAGGCACCCCTCGCTGTCGACGCTCTCGCCCGAGGACGACACGATCTCCGGGTTTATCAATTCAAGGTACTCGTCCATGTAATTGATGACCGTGATCCTTTTGGGGACGGACACCTGGTTCGCGGCAAGCGCCGCGGCGCCGTCCTCGTTCAGCAATGTAAATTTCATGACATCGACCAGCGCGTGAAGCTTTTTATGAAACGCGGTCACGGGCTTTGCCTGATCCCTTAAAACAGGATTACCGAAATATATGATTTTCTCTTTTTTCATATCGATTCCGTTCTCTTATATGCTTATATAATGCCTTCTAAACGCGGCTGATTCATATTTATCGTTAAATAAAACACGGTTAACATATATTTCACGACGGATTTACATGTCAATAAAATTGTTGAAAGCGCCAAGCTTACGGCTCAGCACAGTAAATCCCTCGCTTAAAGCCAGGACGTGAAGGCCCGGCGCCGGTATTTTATAATATTTAAAAAAATTGATTTTTTTGTCACAATATTAATAAATCACTGTATAAGTTTATGAACAGAAAGCAATACTGAAAATAATAGAATAAAAAACATGTATAACCCGTTTGAAGAACATATTGAAGAGGACAAAAAAGATACCGATTATATCGCGAAGGCATTGCAGGGCGATTCCGTAGCGCTCGAGGCCCTTGTCCTCCGCCACCAGTCATGGATATTCAATATCTCGCTCAGGATGACCGGCGGCATACAGGACGCGGAGGACGCAACGCAGGAGGCGCTGATCAAAATCATCACGAAACTGTCCTCATATGACCCGCAAAAAGCCTCCTTCAGGACGTGGCTCTACCGCGTCGTGACGAACCACGTCATCAACATGAAGGAAGGAAAAATGGAAAGGACCGTTGCCGGGCTATTGGAAAAACACGACATCAACGACCTTGCTTCAAGCGTTCCCGACAGGAGAAAATCCAGCAAGCCTGAGCACGGGCTAATGGTGAATGAAACGAAAATCTCCTGCGTGAACTGCATGCTGCTCTGCCTGGACAGGAGGGAAAGGATGATCTTCATACTGGGGGTCGTCTTCAACGTACCGGATAAAATCGGCAGCGGGCTTTGCGGGGTAACGAAAGTAAACTTCAGGAAGATCCTGTCAAGGTCAAGGAAAAAAATCCATGATTTTTTCGACGTGAACTGCAGTCTCCTGCACGAGGACAATCCATGCAGGTGCGGTGAAAAAATCAGGCCGCTTATAAAACTCGGGCTGGTCGACACCGATAATCTTTTCACGGCCGGGGAATCCGCCGGCAGCATAAACGAAATGCTCGGCGGCAGCATCCGGGAAATTGAGGATTCATATTATGAATTCAATTCGCTGTTCCGTAACCAGCCATTTTTCAGGGGCCCGGACATGGTCGACTGGCTCCGGAACCTTTTGAATAAAAACGATTTCAGGAACATTCTCAACCTGAATTAATAACAGGCATTTTAATCTAATCATGCAAGCGGCATGTCGGAATGCCGCGATCTAAAGGAGGTTTTATGGAAAACAAGGGTCTCGTTTCGCCATGCGGGCTGTACTGCGGCGTGTGCGGAATCTATCATGCAGGCGCAAACAACGACCGGGCCCTGGCTGAGAAGCTTTCAAAGGCATACGGGGTGCCGGCGGAAAAACTCGTCTGCAAGGGATGCAGGTCTGACACGGTATTCGAATACTGCAGGGGGTGCGCCATTAAAAGCTGCGCGGTTGAAAAGGGATACGAGGGCTGTTATCAATGCGACGGCTTCCCCTGCGAAAAGGTCGAATCATTCCCGGTCCCGGAGGGCAAAAAAAACATACTCAGGGCGGTCCCGGAATGGAAAAGGCTCGGGACGGAAGAATGGATCAAGGCCGAGGAGAAGCTTTTTTCCTGCTCAAATTGCGGCAGCAGGCTTTTCAGGGGAGCCCGCAAATGCAGGAAGTGCGGCGCGCTGAAGTAAGCGGAACAGGCAGGGGCGCGGATCCGCGCCCGGCGCGTCATTTTCCCAGATACGTCATCTCCGAATCGAAAAACGCGGGGCTGAAAAAATCCCGCTTTATATTGAGATTATTTTCCTTAATCCATTTCCTTAATTCATTCTGCAGCTGCTGTCTCCTCGACATTTTCAGTTTACCCGCGAAGTATTCTTCGATCTGGTATAGCGCCTGGAGGTTCTCGATTGCAATTCGATAATTCTTTTCCAGGTGCTCGATGCGCTTTTTCTGCCTGGCGAGCCTGTAGTTCATGATTGCGGAACCCAGCGCGACCAGTAAAGTCATTGCGCTCACGATAAGCGTGATGATTTTAATTTGATCCATATAATTTCCCGTCCTTTTTATTTCAAGAATTATTGCCGTTATTCATATGCCGCCCGCAATCAGCGGACAGACTGACCGTATATCAGAATGCCGGATTTTGAATGCCGTGCTTTGTGTATTAGTATTTATCCGTTTTACTGAATGTCAACCTTATTTACATTATTATAGTGTTTGAATCATGGTAGAAATCTTCCACCCTCGCGGGGTATCAATTGACTTTGAACAAAGTCTGGCACATTGCGGTGCTTTATGTTTTGATAATATTAAATTAAACCGTCCGCTGCAAAGCGGACACACCCATCGGGCGGCTGCTCAAAACAGGATGTTTTAGTGTCGCGTGCTGACAGGATGTCAAAAAAGCACGCGACGCCGAAGTCGAATCATGCGAAGCGGATTCGACGAGTTTCGCCCACAGCCACTCGCGGCGCTTGAGCGAGCGCCCTTTTCTTTTGGAGCGTAGCAAAAGAAATGGGCAAATAAAACCCGTCACTGCTCAATGACCACACTAGACATGTGAATGCCAAAAACTCAGACATTCAGGTTAAAGCCTTACATTCTTACGATAGTTATCACCATGTACGCTACTGCAATTACATCGATCAGGATATTCAGGGGCCGCACCGGGGGCGTAAACATCATCATCATCCTTAAAGGCAATATGCCGGAGACGATAAAAAGAAAAATGACAAGCAGTATGGAGCCCGCGTCATGAACGCCTTTATCGCCGATGATGAGCCTGTTGCCGTTGATATTGAAGAAGACGAGCATGAATGAAACGCAGAACGGCGTCATGATCTTCAGGATGGAAACACAGGCATCGTATACGCCCTTCCGGATCAAAAATTTTTTACACCAGGCATATGTGAGATAGAGAATAAGAATAAAGAGGACATCCCCTATCAAAAGCCCGAATACAATGAATATCCCGGCGAAAAAACCGGTGTTGCCGAAAATCTCTTCTCCCAGCATCACAACGAAAAAAAACGGGAGCATGCCGATGGTAAAGAGGAATAAAAAAACCTGGGTGGAAGCCCCTTTAATCCGGGGCGCGTCCTTTCTTGTGAACATGAGACCTGCAATGGGCCCCATTATCAGGAAAAGGACCCCCGCGGCCATTATAAAATTCGCATAGGGGCCTTTAAATTTAATACCCGAGAAAATGGTATATAGCAGGTTGAAGAACGCGAAAAACATGACGGCAAAAAGTGTTACACTGACGCACCGCTTAATAAACGGCGGCGAGTCCTTGAAATCGACGTTATACATGCTGCCGATAAGGACCGGCAGGAAATATATGGTGCTTAAAATAAACAGCAGGACAAAAGGGAACCCCAGGGGCGCGGACTCCATGACCGGGGAGTATGTTTTTTCCAGCACGTACGAAAAGATAAGAATGGCGGCGTCAAACGCCAGTTCATTAAGGTTTATTTTATCTTTGAATGATTTTTCTTTTATCATATTGCCGCGTCTTAAAACAATCAAGGACGGTTAAACGGAACTACATCTCCACCCTCGTGATTATCCCGTGAAGCTTCGACGTGGGAAGCCTGTAGAACTGGACGAAGCTCGGGGTGAGCTTCTTGATGAACGCGTAAATCTTCCAGAAGATGTTCTTCGTGTTGATCTCTTCGGTCCCGTAAAAAATCACCTTCGGATTTATCCCCGCCTTCGCGATCTCGGCCGTGATGTCGACCTCCTCCTTGTATCCGGCAAAAATCTCGAAAACGTGGAGGCCCGGCCCGATGTCCGGGGTGTACGCGGTCCTGATGCCGACCGGCTCGTCAGTGATGTTGACCGTGATGAGCACGTTGTTCTCGTAGATTATGTTGCCGCTGATGATGCAGTGGACGATGTATGGGGATATGGACCTGTAATTGCCGACGAAAAAAAGCCCGGTCCCGGAAATCGTCCTCCCCTTCCGGTGGATCTGTGAATAGCTCTGGAGAAACATATCGAGGTCGACCGGCATGAGCTTTTTAAACAGCTGTTTCTGCCCCCTCCTCCAGATGATTATGATGAAGAAAGGGATCGAAGCGAGTATGATCGACCAGTATCCCCCGTGTGAAAGCTTGCTGAAGTTCGCGACCAGGAACGTGATATTTACAAGAAATATGATGAAGGCGGCCGCGCAGCTGATAATGTCCCGCCTGAGGAAGTAGATGATGATCATCATGATGCCCGTGATGCTCATGGTCCCGGTCACGGCTAGGCCGTACGCTGCCGCGAGGTTTTCCGATTTTTTGAAAATGAGCAGGATGAATATCACGGCCGCCATCAGGATCCAGTTGATGGCGCCGATATATATCTGCGACTTCAGCCTGCTAGAGGTGAAATCCACCTTGATGCGGGGAAAGACCCTGGTCGTGATCCCCTGGTAGATGACGGAAAAAACCCCGCTGATGAGGGCCTGCGACGCGATGATCGTCGCGAGTACGGCGAGCACGAGAAACGGTATATACAGCAGGGACGATTCGCCCTGCACCATCGAGAACAGGACGTTCTTCGAGCCCGGGTGCTTCAGGATGAACGCGGCCTGCCCGAAATACGTAAGCAGGAGCGCGATGAATATTATGTGCCAGGCGCGGACGATAGGCTTCTTGCCGAGATGGCCCATGTCCGCGTAAAGGGCCTCGGCGCCGGTGGCGCACAGGATCACCTCGGACAGTATGAAGAACCCGGCGAACCCGTTGTCCGCGAAGAATTTTATGAAGTACCAGGGATTCGCGGCCTTCAGCACCCACGGGTTTTCCGCGAGGGAAACCGCCCCGCTCACCGCGAGCGCGACAAACCATACGAGCATCACCGGCCCGAAAATGACGGAAACGTTGTCCGTGCCCTTCGGCTGGAAGAAAAAGAGCACGATCGTGATCACGATTGAGATGATTATTATATGGGTTTGCTGTATGGCATTGAACGCCGGTATCAGCGCGAGGCCCTCCACCGCCGAAAGTATGCTGATGGCGGGAGTTATGACCCCGTCGCCGAGCAGGAGCGACACCCCGGCGTAAGCCAGAAGCGTGACAAGCATCGCGGCCCTGCCCTTCCTGATTTTCTTTCCGATGATTTTTTTCAGTATTATGGTGCCGCCCTCGCCCTGGTCGTCGAGCCTCATCGCGAGAACGGTATATTCAATACCGACGAGTATCACCAGGGTCCAGATGATGAGGGAGAGCACCCCGATGATGTTGTCCTCGGTGGGTTTCACGAACAGCACCACGACCGACAGCGTATATATGGGGGACGTCCCGATATCACCGAAAACCAGTCCCATCGCCTTGACGATTTCCTTCCAGTCTTCTTTTGAATAAAAAATTTTCATCCGTCTCCAGGGGACAGGGGGTTAATCTTCAGCCATGGGTTGAAAAAACAGGGCCGGAAACAGGTTATACGATATGATGAATATTAAGCAAGCGTTTTTGGGGGGATGGGGATTGGCGGGATTATTGTTGTCGGAGGCCCTGTGGCATAGTCCCGGCGGCAGATATTTAAAATAAATCATGGGGACATCTATAAATTAAATTTTTCATTATTAAACCGCTCAAAAAAATCTGATGGGTGATCACAAAAACTACCGTTTTTGTGCCTGCCATAGGGCGCCAGTATTGAAAAAACCAGCTTGTTTGTTAGTATTAAAATAAAAAAGCCGGTTTTTGTAACCGCCCTGATTTATACATTGAAAGCGCCAACAAGGGAACATCCTGATTTGATTATCAGAGGTTCCCTTATACAGATAAAACGGTTTCATCCTCCGCTAATTTTACCAGTTCAACGCTCGTATCCCAGAGATCCAGGGCATTTTCCTTGCTGTAGGACAGCTTCGACGACTTGATTTCTTTCGTTCCCTCGAAATATTTTCCCGTGGCATCATCATAGAGAGCGTCTGTCGCGAGAGCAGCAAGGGCCCTGCCGGATTTTCCGGGCGTATTCGCATTAATTGGAAGCAGAGTCATTACCGGCATGATGTATTTCCATATGAAGAATGCAACGGGGCCGGCCTGCCTGGCGAGACCCGTTCCCGGCATAAGACCCGGATCAAACGCATTGACGGCAATGTTTTTTTCGGTTTCCTTTTTTATCCGGTCCGCGAATTCATAAGCGCAGTAAATATTGCACAGCTTCGAAGTGGAGTACCGCCGCCTTCCGATAAGCGCGTCGCTTTCCCCGGAAGAGTCCCTGGCCGGGGAAGCGAGGGCCCTTGCATTAACATAGACCGGGTCCGGCATTCCGGTGACCTTTTCCGGATCATGCGTGCCGCTGCTGACGAATATAATCCTGCCTGGTCCGGGCATCTGCTTCAATAAAAGGTGAGCAAGCAGAAAATGGCCCAGGTGATTGACGCCGAACGTCATCTCGAATCCGTCACTCGTATATGCAGTACCGTTGACCACCTGGAGGCCGGCATTGCAGACTAACGCACGAAGCGGAGGCCGGCCGGATTTTAAAAAATCCTTCGCGAAATTCCTCACTGACGCCAATGAAGCAAGGTCAAGCTCCATCCGGAATATGCCGTCATTGCCCGTTTCCGATTTTAATTTCTTCACCGCGTCATCCGCCTTTGCGGCGTCCCTGCACGCGATTATTACCCGGTATTCTTTGCCGGACGACGCGATCGCGCGCGCGCATTCATATCCCAGCCCCGCGTTGCCGCCGGTGATGATTACCGACCTGTCGGGCTTATTACTGGCTGTCATTGTTCATCTCCTTATTCATTAAAACCGTTGAATTATTATTCTTTAGCTCATTATTCGTATTTTGAGGACAATCAATATTCAAGCACCTGGGACAAAAATGAAAATAATAACCGGAATAATGCATTATGGCCAGCAGGAAATACGGTATGATCAGATATCCTGTTGATATCACCCAGTAAATCGGAATGAACAATATTCCATATAAAACAATATAAAATCCGATTGCTTCGCAGACTTTTAACGGTCTTGAAACGCCTTTTTTAATAATTTTTTTTGCAAGAAAAGGATGAAGCTGAACACAGGAGGCGTGATCTTTAATATGCGGACATCTCGGGCAGATCCAGAGATGCATGATAAAAAAGAAAATTCCGGCAACAACAAAAAGAACATATAAAAGCGATATAAACGGATCCAGTATAAATATTGAAAAAGCGCCCAGTAATACAAGGCCATTAAAAGATAACTGCATCCATATTTGTTCTATTAATGTGAATTTTCCATTATTACAGATCACAATGGTATTCCTTTAAATAAATCGTTTATAAATCCTGAAACACGGGTTTCAAATTTATGGGGACCGATTTCCCGGCACATGCGGTGTTTGCCGGTGGCCGGGAACCTGGAGTATCAGGTAACAGGTAAAATTATTTCAACACTATTTTTTTATTAATGGCCAGGGTTATCAATGCAGATCAACAACCATGAACGTGATGTCATCTTCAAAATCCTGGGAACCGGAAAAATTCCGCAATGAATCCAATAGCTGACGGGTAACGCCTGCAGGACCCGAGTCCTTCATTTGTTTAATAAATTCATAAAAACGATCCTCGCCGAAATGCCTGTTTTCCGAATCCCTGCACTCGGTCACACCGTCTGAAAAAAAGATGATGCGATCCCCGCTCTCGAGCCGTATTTCTTTTTCTTTAAGAACAATCTCGTCAAGCCAGCCCATCGGCATGCCAGTGGTCCGGAGCTCAATCATCTCTCCGGTCGATTTCCTGAAAATCAATTGCGGAATATGCCCCGCGCTGGCATAGCGGATGATTTTGTTCCCGAGATCGATAGTCGCGAAAAATGCCGTAACAAAATTGCTTTTTACCGAGGATTTTGTTACCGTCGGATTGATCCCGGCAAGCACCGCGGCAGGCGAATGATAGTCCTGTATGCTGTCAAGGGACGTCTTGGTGATCAACGCGAGATAGGAGCTGGCCAGGCCGTGACCGGATACATCGGCGATGAAGAGTCCCAGCATATTGTCCCAGGTGATAATATCATAGAAATCTCCGCCCACTCTGTCCAGGGGGACATACACCGCGTGTGAATCATATCTTTCACTTGCGGGCAATTCACGCGGCAGGAGTCCCTGCTGGATCAAACGGGCAATCTCCAGATCCGCTTCAATGATCTGATTTCGTTTTCCCAACTCTATTGACTGGAGCTCGAAGCGCCTTTTTTCCTCCTGCAGGGTCAGATAGGTCGACCAGTAATTGTTTGAGAAAACCATAATCACCAGGCCAATGGTCATTATGCAATATGCGCTTGTGATAGCCACATCCAGATAACGGTCCGCCCTGACCGTGTACATGCTGATATATTCGGGGTAGGCGTATTCAATCGCAATAAGGACAACAGTGGTGAAAAAATAAATGAGGGTTACCAGAAGTTTGTGCTCATTTTTCACGAGAATTACCATGAAGAGCAATACCACAGGAAATAAATACTGAACACCCCCCAGGGTACCACCATTATAAAACCACTGCAGGGCCATTACCAGATAGCCAACACACGCAATTGATACAATCTGTCCGTAGTGCAGTGATCTGAACCGGCTGAAAACGTAAGTAACTCCACACGCTACGCTTAATACAAGGCTTGAGAATAACAGGATGAATCCAAGATTTAACGCATAGTTTACAATTGCGGCCACGATTCCCAGGATGAAGCTCATGATCAAATAGGTATTGAACAGCCTGTGTTCGAAGGGAAATGATGCCCTGTCTCCGAAAAGCCGCGAGGAGATGTTCTGGAGGGTAAAATTTTGCATCGGTATTTATTTCCGTTGTATCATATGATTTTCATGTTCGTAACGTATATGATGGCCATATAAACTCACTTTAAAAGAAAACCCCAGTCTATTTCAGAATACACGACATGCTACACCCTCAATAGATCTATTGCAATAACAAAAATCCCGGCCCCCGTCCCGGCTTCAAATCGCGACACGGCATTCATGCGATCTGTCGTGCGGCACCATGGTACGTCCGCTCCCTATCGCCTGAAACATTTCAGGAAATTCCCGATTAAGTGTCCGGACGTATCGTCAGGCGGGAGGGCGTCGTCAGGGACCGGGCAACCGTTGATTCCGGCGATGACAAAAAGACATATAAAAGCGGTACTGATGGACCCGGTAAAAAATTTTAAAAAAATTGCATTTGCGCTTGACGTTTCCCGGGCATTACGCTACATTATTAGTAGCGCTACATAATCAGTAACAATAAGGCGAATCATGACCGTACCGAAACCCGGATCAAAAACAAGGAATTCAAGGACCGGACGCCCGATAATGGCGGCCCTTGAGCTCCTCGGCAGGAAGTGGGCCCTGCGCGTTTTATGGGAGCTCCATCAGAATTCACCGTGCTCGTTCAGGACCCTGCAGAAGCTTTGCGGGGACATTTCCCCGACAGTCCTCAACTCCCGGCTGACAGAATTGCGGGAGACCGGTATTATTGCCCTCAGGGAGAAGGAAGGGTACATTATAACCGACGAAGGGATCTCGCTGGGGTCCATCATCCTCCAGCTTGACGCGTGGGCCAAAAAGTGGGCGTCACGCATGAAGATAGACCTGGATGACGCACATGACAGGACAAAAGAAAAACCGGGAAAGAATAAAAAATAACGGCAATGGAGCGGCAATATGCAGCACAGCGTTCACCATGTACATCTTTTTGCCTCAGACATAGGGAAGTCCCTAGAATTCTACCGGGACTTTTTCAGCGGCGAGACCGTTCTCGACATGGAAATAGCCGGGGCCCGCAATGTCTTCATGAAAGTCGGCTCCGGCAGGATCCATTTTTACGACCAGCCGCCGAAGATGTCCGGGCCGGGAAGCATCCATCATTTCGCAATCATGACCGACGATATCGAGGCGGACTACAGGCGCCTGCAGTCCGCAGGCACAGGATTCAGGAAAACCGTGACTGATATCGGCTATATGAAGTACATCATGGTGCCCGCGCCGGACGGCGTCCTCATAGAACTGTTCGAAGTGAACAGGGCGCTCATACCGGCGGAATACCATGATTATTTTTCATGGGAAAGCCGCACAGACGCGGATACCCGTCCGGAACAGGGGGAAAAAAATGAATGACATGACCGTCATGCCTTACTCGCGCGTACCTTCGCTGGCCGCCCTGCTCATGAAGGCCCTGATAGCCCGCAAGCCCGGCCTCGAGGAAAACATGTCCCTGTCGAAAATCGAACGCTCGATAACCGGCGTCCGAATCAGGCCGGAATCCTTCAACGCGTTCAATAAAATGTTCGGGTTCGGGAACACGGGCCGCATCCCCCTCCCATACTATTACGTACTGGCACAGCGCGTCCAGCTGGCCCTGCTTACCGACCCTGCCTTCCCCCTCGGAATTCCAGGCCTGGTCCACATAGACAATACATTCAGGCAATTCACGCCCGCGCCGGCCGAAAGCCTGTTCGACATGATGTGCCGCATCGATGGCGCCGAACCCTCGCCTTCCGGCAGGGTGATCGAAATCACCACTGACTTTTTTATAAACGGCGCCAGGGCGGTCGAATGCCGAAGCCGCTTCCTGCACAGGAACCGGAAGCATCTAACGGTGAAAAATCCCAAAATAACGGCACAGCCGATAGAGGGCGAAAGGAAAATACTGGACCTTCAGGCAAACGCCGGCCGCAGATACGCAAGGGTATCCGGCGACTTCAACCCGTTCCACCTCCACGCGCTTACCGCGCGGCCTTTCGGGTTCAAACATCCGATCGCACACGGGATATACATGCTTGCCCTTGTCGACTCGGCCCTTGAGGAAATTCTTCCGTTTGAAGTAAAGGAATTGAACGTTGAATATAAACGGCCGGTGTATCTGCCGTCGCAGGTTGAACTGATATACTGCTTATCAAAAGGCAATAAATCATGCCTGTTTGAAGTGCGTGGAGCGCGGTCAGGCGCTGAAGAAAAATTACACATGAAAGGATCCTTTTTTAGTGGAGTAAATGACGCAGACAGCTGTCATTGCTGAAATAATCATAAAACATCATCAAACGCTTATTACAAGAGGTAAAATAATGGAATGGATACTGCTCACAGGATCGGTGTTCAATATCATCGGGGGCACGGGCATACTGCTGTCGCTCTTCGTCAAAATCCCTTACGGATTTCCCGTGATCCCGCAGGTCAGTGAAATAAATCCGAAGGACTACATGCTTTTCCGGCTGTTCACGGCCGGTACCGCGTTCGCCTTCGGCGCGATGTATTTTTATCTGTACAACAATCCCGGCTACGCCGTGCCGTTTCTCTATTTCGGTACGTTCCTGAAATACTGGGCATTCCTTGCCAGCCTTGTTGCCGTCCTGCGTTTCGGCCTGCCGAAAAGCATCTTCATAAACTTCGGCTGTACGAACGCGGGAGGAGATGGGGGGAAGCAACATGTTCTCTTTATTTTTCAGGTGACTGTCAGGTGAATACCGTCACTGGTCAGACTTTTATTTAAGTATTTAATAATTATTCTATTTAAATATTTATCAATATCTTTATTAATTTGGCATTCCCAAACAGCAGCAACATGCCAGCCTAAACGTCTCAGTTTATTTGCTGTTGAGATATCTCTTTTAATATTTTGATTAATTTTTGGAAGCCAATACTTTTTATTAGATTTTGGAATCGTAGCCCTTTTGCAGTTTTTGTGGTGATGCCAAAAGCAACCGTGTACAAATAAAATAAGATTAGAATTTTTAAAAACAATATCTGGTTTGCCGGGTAGATCTTTAATATTCTTTGTTAATTTATATCCTCTCTTTTTAAACCATTTTACAACTTTTTGTTCTGGCTTTGTACCGGTACTCCTAATTTTCGACATAATATCAGATCGTTTTTCTTTTGAAAAATGATCCATCATTCCTCCAATATTACATCAATTGCCGATTATTAAATCTTTCATCATCAACCAATCGTATGAAAGTTCTCCGGTTACCTTAATAAAATTCGGGCTAGCCATTTGAATTCCGAATTTATCCTTAATTTGGTCACCGGTTAATGATCCGGATGCTATTAAATCATTGTAGGCGATCCAGCCACCAACACGGCAAGGAATAAGGTCGAAAGAAGGAATATATTTATCGCAGCTTTTAATGATGTCGGATTTTTCTGATTTTATTATTCTTAGTATATGATTTGGAAACAAGCCGACTTGCGATAAAACATAAAGATCAGATTTTCGATCTTCCAAGGAAGCTTCATTTTCAGGTACAGGCAATAAAAAATTTTTAAATTTCGTTGATTTAATTGATACTTTTATCGATGGGTTATTCCAAACGTTTCTTCTTGTACTTATCTGAGAAATATCCTGACTGGGAATTTGACCGGTTACATCAAAGTCTAATTGAACGTTAAGGCCGTGAGATTCCAATAGCTTTGCAACTGCAATTTCGCCGAGCTTGCCTTGAATTTGATTCGTTAAAAATTCGCCGACGTCTCTCTGTTTCGCTCTATTAAAATCAGATTTTGTAATTGAATTATAATAACTTTCTACAGCAAAAATGAAGCACTTCTTATAATCGTCACTGTCTAATTTTATAAAACTGCAGCTTAACCTTTCAATCCATTTAACTATATCTTCTTCATGAAACCCAATTCTATTTTTTTCGCGGACAACCTCAATTTCGCTTCCTTTTTCAGCCCAATTTTTTAATATTTTTTCATCTATATTATAGCCTGGAAATTTTTTTATAATGCCTTCAAATACATCATTCCTTTTTATCCAAGCCATCGGCGCTGCCTTATTCCAGAATGTAGTTCATTACTGATTCAGCAATAGCATTCCCCATTAATGGGGGAACGGCATCGGCAACCTGCTGCTGCTGTTCATTAATGGTGCCGCAAAAATAGTAATCATCAGGAAACGATTGAATTCGCGCAGCTTCGCGGACAGAAATTATTCTATTTTGATTGGGATGCAAAATCATTGACTTTCGAAAATTACTTATCGTAATCGACGGCGCATTAGGATTCAATCTCTTGTATACGCTGCTGTGCGTCCGCGATACATCAGTATAGTCGTCTAAAAGCTCTAAAGGAATATTCTTCCAATTCCCTCCCTGCGGAATATGACAGAGTCTGTCTAATACTTTTTTTGAATGCTTCGTCGTTATATGGTTAAAAACTTTTGAAGAAAATTTTCTTGATATTTTTTGATAGTCGTTTTTCGGAGGCTTTGTATAGTCGATTTCATCCTTGATATGCCCTGAAGGTATTTCCGGCAAATCAGAAATTGCATCCAGCACGGATATATAATTCTTTTCAGTATTTCTTTTATTTGGAAATGCATTGCGCTTATCAATTCTGTTCCCGATCAACACGACTCTTTTGCGGTATTGAGGAACGCCGTAATCCGCAGACAGCAATGTATTATAATCAACGCTATATCCGATATCTTTGAAGGAATTAATTATTTCGTCAATAATTCTGCCGTTAGCCATATTCAACAGACCTTCGACATTTTCCATTACAAAAAAATACGGTTTAATTTCCCATACCAGACGAATATAATGACGAAATAAATGATTTTTAGGATTGTCTATAAAACGCGACTGCTGATTTGCCATTGAAAAGCCCTGGCATGGCGGTCCTCCGATAATTCCATGGATTAAAGGTTTTTCATCGCCGAGCGCCGATTCTATATGCTCTTTAGATAAAAATTCAATTCCCCCCAAATAAGAAGGTGCATTATGATTTCTTACAGCAGTCATTAAAGCAGCTTTATTAATATCATTTAAATATGATATGTGGAAGCCAGCCATTTCAAAGCCTTTGCTGAGACCACCAGAGCCGCAGAATAAATCTATTACATTTGGCTTTTTCACTTTCGTCATCATATACTACATATTTATATAGTAATAAGATAATATGAGACATAAATTTGTCAAGAATATTACAATTGATAAACATCACTTGAAGAGCAAATAACATAAAAAGTTTTAATATACGATTTTTCCTCAATACAAAAAACGTAAATGACATTGTTGTTATAGCAATAGTTTGCCAAAGGCTAAATGATCTCCAAAAAGGGAAGTAGCCATGCTATATTTGATAATAAAATGTCTATGAATTGTCTCCTATAACTAGTCCCACTTGCATCTTTGTATCTTATACGATGAGAGAATTCCTCTCGAACTTAAACTGAAGTTTTTTATGGCACCATTCTATGAACAGCCTCCCGTGTTGAGCCTGTAGAAAAAATTACTCCATAGAACAAACTCACCTTACCTCAAAAAAACTGCGGGTCTTTCGCCTAACTAATTCATACAAGCAATTCGTTTTTGCATCACAAGAGTGATGATGGATGTATTGCATATATTAGACTGCAAATTTCACAAAAAGTCAATCTTAATTAACATCTCAATAGAATTAGAAACAGCAACCCATAACGAACGGCATGTAAAAAAGCTAAAAAAATTTATCTTGAGTTGCGGCTCAAAACCCACTTTCTACACCTTCATTCTCCCTTTTGTCTCTCCTTTGTACCTCCTTTATTGCTCCTATGTAGCTCCTATCTATCTCCTTTGCCGTTTTTTTGAAAAAAATTTAAAAAATTTATACACCGGGCGGTGTGGGGGTTTGATCCGGTAGCGGATCTGACTCTATCCCCCTCTCTGAGGCAGGGTATCCATCAAGGATTCTTTGCCACTCTCGCGGCATCCACTATCCCTGACAGGGATGGGGTTCAATTGCAGAGGGGGCTCTCACCAGCTCCCCTCTGCACTCCCCGGGGTG
>JALOTL010000025.1 GCA_025457915.1 Spirochaetota bacterium
TGATATCCGAAGGCGGAAACGATGAAAAAAACGGCGAGCGTGAAATCCCTGCTGAAGAAAGCGACTTCTCCTTTAAAATCGGGGGAATGTACAAAAACCTCTTCATGTACCAGAGGACCGACTCCTACATAGGATACAATCCGATGAGGGCACTGCTGCCGCGCAAGAGGGACCTTGTCTCGGACATGAACAGGATCAGGGTGACGCCCGAGATGAAGTACTCCGACATTCTCCTGATTCATGCAGACGTTGACAACGAGGTTATACCGGGCAACTACAATAAAAGCTACGAGTTCGACAGCTTCTGGAGGGACAGCACCTATAACGACCTGTTCAAGCTTTCCTGGGAGCCCGCCTACAGCAGAAAATTATATTACAGGACGAAAATCCACAAGGCATACGCGAAGCTTTCCGTAAGCGACCTCTCACTGACCCTCGGCAGGCAGCAGATCCGGTTCGGAAGCGGAAAGCTGTGGAACCCCCTGGACATCCTCAATCCGATAACTCCCACCTTCATCGAGGGCCCGGAGGAACAAAAAGGGACCGACGCGGCAAAGGTGGATTATTATTTCAGCGATTCCGCGGTTCTTACCGTTGTCTACGATCAGAAGAGACGGGACAACGATATCAAAAAGCTCAACCCCAAATACGCCAACTATATCGGCAGATTCAAGATGACCTTCAGCGAGACCGATATAGCGGTCCTCGGCGGAATGATCTCCCAGAAATACGCGGGCGGAGCCGACATAGCAACGAATTTCATGGACGGCATGCTCCGGGGGAGCCTCATCTATTTCTGGCCGGAAAAGGGGCCGCAATTCTTCCAGGCAAGCACCGGTTTCGAGTATTCTTTCAGGATGGGGCTCAATTTCCTGGTGGAGTATTTCTACAACGGAAGCGCTATGAACGGCAGGAGGGATGTTAAAAACGCCTTCATCGAAAGCCAGATTTTCGGAATATACCAGCATGACTACTTCAAGCTGGCGAACCAGTTCCTGACCTATAACCGGCATTACCTCGGCCTTGCTCTGGGATACGACTTCATGCCGCTGCTCAGGGGGGAATTCTTCTCGATCTACGACCCTCAGGGGAAAGGACTTTTCGTGAGCCCGACACTGAGGTTCAACATGCTTGACAACCTTGACATCAGCGCGGGCATGATGATGGGATTTACATTCAAAAAAAGTTCATCCGGGATTGCCGGGCTTCTTTTCAGCAATCACGACACGGACTTCAGCATGTTTAAAAATTATCTTTACACGGTGCAGGCAAGCTTCCACTTTTAAGCGGAATTATTACGGCGGACCGCATCAATCCGGGAGCAGCGGGTTAAACCCGGCATGGCCCCCGGCCGACCAAAATATCATTTGACCACGATGTTGACAAGCTTCTTCGGTACCGTTATGACCTTGACAACGGTTTTGCCGGCTATGGATTCCTTCACCCTGTCGTTTTCAAGCGCGATTTTTTCCATGTCTTCTTTTGAAATATCCGAAGGAACAAGGGTTTTGGACCTCGTTTTGCCGTTGATCTGGAAAACAATCTCGGCCTCGTCCCTGGTGGTCAGCTCTTCGATGTATTCAGGCCAACGCGTTTTGACCAGGGACCCTCCGTTTCCCAGCATTTCCCACATCTCGGACGCAACGTGCGGTATGAACGGCGCCAGCATGGGTATGAGTTTGGAAAGGGCCTCGGAAACGACCATGGATCCCTCCTTCGTTCCGGCCGAGCCTTCATCAATCTGATACAGCGCGTTGGTGAGCTCCATCATCCTCGCAATCGCCGTGTTGTACTGCATCCTTTCCACGATGTCATTCGTCACGATCTTTACAGTCCTGTGCACCTCTATCCTCAGTTTGTTTAGCTGCGGGTCGAGATTGATGCCGTCGAATTTGAAATTGCCCCCGTATTTTCCCCCGAACCTTGCGACCAGCCTGAAAACCCTGTTTATGAACCTGTAGCACCCCTCAACGCCCTTGTCGGACCAGTCGAGGTCCTTCTGGGGCGGAGCCGCGAAAAGCATGAAAAGCCTTACCGTGTCGGCGCCGTATTTTTCTATGATCGCGTCCGGATCGACGATGTTGCCCTTCGATTTGCTCATCTTTGACCCGTCCTTGATGACCATGCCCTGGGTCAGCAGCCTGGTGAAGGGCTCCCTGGATTTTAACAGACCGAGGTCGTTGAGCACCATCGAAAAAAATCTCGCGTACAGGAGATGAAGCACGGCGTGCTCGATGCCACCTATGTACTGGTCGACCGGCATCCAGTAATCTACCTCGTCCCTGTCGAACATCCCTGCCGTGTCCGGCGATGTGAATTTGGCGTAATACCAGGATGAATCGACGAAGGTATCCATGGTGTCCGTTTCCCTTCTCGCCCTGCCTCCGCATTTCGGGCAGACCGTGTTTATGAAGCCCTCCATCATGGTAAGGGGAGACCTTGAATCGCCCCTGAAATCCACGTCGGTCGGCAGCTTCACCGGAAGGTCCTTATCCGGGACCAGGACTGTGCCGCAGCTGTCGCAGTAGATTACCGGTATGGGACAGCCCCAGTACCTCTGCCTTGAAATGAGCCAGTCCCTGAGCCTGTAGTTGACCTCCCTGTTCCCTATGCCCTTCACCTCGGCATAGTCGGATATCTTCTCGATTGCCTGCCTGTTGTTCAAGCCGTCGAACTGTCCGGAATTCACGTTAATCCCGTCGTCAACATAAGCGTCCGCCATGGATTTAACGTCGATGGGCGCGTTTGGATTGTCAATTACCAGCTTTACAGGGATGCCGTACTTCTTCGCGAATGCGAAGTCCCTGGTGTCGTGGGCCGGAACAGCCATGATTGCGCCTGTCCCGTAGTGCAGCAGAACGAAATTCCCCACGTAAAGTGGGACTTTGTCCCCGTTGAACGGGTTGATGATCTTTATCCCTGTGTCAATCCCCTCCTTTTCCTTTTCCTCGGAGAGCCTCTCGATGAGGGGCTGTTTTTTTATCCTCTCCATGAAATCCCTGACCTTTTTATCGGTTACCCTTTCAAGAAACGGGTGTTCAGGTGCAATAACCATAAAGGTAACGCCGTATACGGTATCCGGCCTCGTGGTATAGATCGGGAATTCCTCGCCCGTCTCCACAGTGAAATTGATCTTCAGCCCCGTGGACCTTCCTATCCAGTTTTTCTGCATGGTCAGCACCTGTTCGGGCCAGCCAGCGGCCAGTTCGTCATGGCCCTTCAGCAGATCGTCGGCGTAATTGGTAATTTTAAAAAACCATTGCTCGAGGTCTTTCTGAGTCACCGGGCTTTCGCATCTCCAGCACACGCCGTTTTCAGCCTGTTCGTTCGCAAGAACGGTATTGCAGGTCGAACACCAGTTAACCGAAGCCTTCTTTTTATAAGCAAGGCCCTTCTCGTACATCTTTTCAAATATCCACTGGTTCCATTTGTAGTACCCCGGCGAATAGGTCGTGACCTCCCTTGTCCAGTCATAGGAGAAACCGAGACGCATGAGCTGTTTTTTCATATGGGCTATGTTTTCGGCGGTCCATTTAAACGGGGGGATATTATTTTTTATGGCCGCATTTTCAGCCGGCAGGCCGAAGGAGTCCCATCCCATCGGATGGAAGACATTGTAGCCTTTCATGGAAAGGAACCGGGATACCAGGTCGCCTATGGTATAATTTCTGACATGCCCCATGTGGAGTCTTCCCGAGGGATATGGGAACATTTCAAGAACATAGTACTTTTTGCCGCCTGCGTCCCTTCTGCAGATGTTGGCCCTTGATTCGTCCCAAATCTTCTGCCATTTCAACTCGATTTTCAGATGCTGATAATCCCTCTCGTCCATTTCTGTCCCCTGAATTTAATATGTTCCCCGGGCCGAGGCATCAACTGTTTCCGCATAACCCGGTATCCGCCCGAGCATCATTCCTCTGCGAGTATTTCGATTACTTCCTCGGACGAGCCGGCATCGATGATTCTGTCCTTCACCTCGCCCTTTTTTAATATCGCCATGATATTGGACAGGAGCCGCAGGTATTCCTTGTGCTGCTTTTCGCCTGCAGCGACCATGATTATTATATGCACCGGTTCGCCGTCCATGGAATCGAAGGCTATCCCCTTTTTGGATATGCCGATCGCGAAGGCCATTTCCTTCACTGCATCTATTTTCACGTGCGGTATTGCAATGCCGAACCCTATACCGGTGCTCATTATTTCCTCCCTCTCCTTGAGGGCCTGTACCAGAATATCTGCGTTATCACAGACGCTGGTGTTGTCGAACACCGAACCGAGTTCCCCTATCGCGCCCATCTTGTTTTCGGCCTCAAGAAACTTTATATATTTCAGGTCGGTGAAATCTATAACTTGTGACATTTTTTCCCCCTTATCCGGGTTGGGAACCATATATGGATGCATCCATACGGCTCTTTGGTTTTAACGGATCCCGGCTTGATGACGGCCGCCAGGTCCCGGCTATTTGTATAGCTTTTTTCATAAAAGGCATATGTCAATAAAAATTCCCTTTATTATGCGGAAGGCCGGGCGGAACCGGCGCATAAAACAAGAGGGCCTGCCCCTTGAAGGACAGGCCCCTGAATATTCAGTGTATTATCTCTTTCAGCTTTTTGAGTCAAGTTTCCGCCACAGCATAGTGAACATCGAAGCCATCGTGGACGTGCTGTATCCTGCTCTTCCTTCCCATGATGAACTTCCTGCAGTTCGGGGAACCGCAATGGCACTCAAAGGATCTGAAAAGCTGGTCCTCGGTAGTCTCGTAATCCATGGTCAGAAAATCGCCCGGTTTGATTTCCCTGACCGCGGTAAAGGTCTGTGACGCCATGTCGCAGGCCATGTTGGGTTCGCAACTGTGTAAAACCTTGCCCATAAAAAAGGGATCATGGAGATGATGCCCGGGCTGGAGTTGTAACGTGAAAAGGGTCATTTCGTCCATCAGAATCCCGGCAAATCTGAAAACCGTTTCTCCAGGACGAAACACTGCTAGAGAGATGATTCCTTCGCCGACATCGTCGGTTTTTATGATGTCGAACCTCTCTTTTGTCGGCTCATATGGAAACCTTGGGTAAAATTCCGGATAAAACCGGTCGGGAACCACTTCCTCTACCATTTCTGTTATCTCCTTAAAATGATATTTTCTTTAATTTCTTCTGGATCGAAAAACTCCTTTATCATCTCAGCGATGACTGCTTCATCAAACCACTTGCAGCTGAAAACGTCAAGATACATGTCACGCGCCATATCATTGGTATGGATCGTGATTGCGCTTGTCATTATCAGCTGTACCGCCGAAATGCCCTCTTCGATGCCTTCGCCGAACCTGGCTATTACCAGGTCTCCAAAAGGCACCATGTCTATCCTGGGCACCATTTCTTTGACAAATCCGGATACCTTATCAATATCAAGAAGGTTGTCATTGCAGGAAACTGCAGTCACCATGAGGTGCTTGCCGTAATATTTAACCCCGTTTATGACTCCCCTCTTGTAGGCATCCCGATCGGTCGATTTCTCAACCAACATCCCCATCTACTCCCTCCTAAAACAAGGTGTAATTAAAACGAGTTTTAAAATACCCTTTATCCGCCTGTTTTTGATCCGGACCCAGAGGGGCATTTTATCACCCGGCGATCGCTTCTCCATCGAACAGTTCAGCTTTATTAATTTTCCGCCTCGTGATAAAAAAATAATTAGAGAAAAATTGTCAAGAAATACTAACTTAATTTACATATTAATTATAAAAAATGAAAAAAAGACACAGGGTCGATATTGGACCGAAAATGCCCGAAAATGACGGAAAATTAATCATATTTTAAAATAATTGTTAGCGAAAAAAATATTTAAAATATCCAAAAAAAAGCGTTTTTCCAGGCGACATAATAAAAACCCGTTTCCGGGCTTTCCTCACCTCCTTTTCAGCCCGGGAGAAGACCCGGTGCTCTGACCCCTTCGACCTTGAACCGGATTATTATCCCTCCCGGAACGATGCAGAATACTTTTATCCTTGACATTATCGAAAATATCCCTACTGTTGAGGCGATTAATGCGATACGGGGGATAGTATGAGACAATTTACAGCGTTCATTGCCATTTCCGCCATTGCTTTCGTTCTGATATCATGCGGTCAGAAAAAAGAGATGAGCATAGAGGATTTTGCCAAGATAGATCTCGAGATGATTTCGACGGACCAGAAGCCTGAATCAAAAGAGGTTGTGGCAAAAAAATACGGATATACCCTCAAACAGTACCAGGAATTCGCAGACAAGGTGGACAGGGACACGAAGCTCCAGGAAAAACTGGGGGAAATCAGGCTCGGCGACATGAAAAACATGAAATAGGCCAGTCCCTCGAAGCCCGAAAGATGGATCTTAAGTGTAAAAAGTGCAGACAGAGATATCACATACCTGAAGACAGGCTCGGGGAAAAACGCTCGTTTTTCATATGTGAAAAATGCGGCGAAAGGATCATAATCGAAGGCAGGGCCAGGGGATGGCCTCAACACGCGGGAATACCCACGCACCCGGGCGCCAGGGACGTACTTGACGGCATATACCTGTCATTCAATCTGAAAAATATCATATTTTCATTTTGCACGCATCTGTGCCTGGTTTTTCTTATCTCCATAGCCGCAGCCGTCTATTATAAAAATTCAGTGTTTTTTCTAGAACACCCCTTCATGTCGGGGGCCATTGCCGTAGTTCTTTTCCTTTCGATGGCTTTCGCTTACGACCTGCATCTTTATCTTCTTTCATTGAACACTTTTAACAGGATTCAGAATAATCAAAATCTCATGTTTTCCGACGCCTCATTCGAGATATCCGCGGGCGCCAGAATAATATTCATTCTTTTCACTATACCTCCCCTGGCTGCGGCCCTCCTGGCGTCGCCGATGGCTTTTTTCTCCGAAGGATACGGTGCCGTTTACGCTTCATTTTTCTTTCCGGTTCTGGCCGCATCCGCATTGATATTCATGTTTTTCTGGGGAATGAAGGGTATGATCATCAGCCATATGGCCGAATGCCCCGTCGGGGTAAAAAATTATTTTAAGGGGCTCGCCAGGTTCCTGGCCGTTGAAAATATCAATGTCCCGGCCTATTCATTGATGATTTCCGCGCTGGTAATTTTCACCGCGGGCGTTTCATCGTTTTTATTGTTTGCCGGCTTTTTATTCATCGCAGGGACCATTGCCGGCACCGGATTTCCGGGATTTCTAAACCCGTCCGGGATGCTCCCGGGGGAATTAATCGGCCTTGCCGGCAGGGGACCCGAAAGGCTGTCAGACGGATACTACCTGGTGGTCTTCTGGTCTATCATGCTTGTGACACTGATCTGGTCGTGGATAGTTAACCTTTACCAGTCCCTTTCCTCTGTTTCCATTATGATCATGCGGGCTGTGCCCGGAAAGTCAATGAGCAGGACCGTCATCGTGGGGACCATCTGCCTGGCGATGGCCGGTTTCATGCTGTTTCTGTTAACGGCCTGGTTAAAGCCCTAAAAGAACCGCCGCGTTGCCGCCCATGATGTCGCCGTAAAAAACTTCATCCCTCAAATTGTCGCGCATCACTTCAACATATCTTTCAAGTTTCAGGAGAGGGTAATCGCTTCCGAAAAGAATCCTTTTCGATCCTATTATATCAAGGGCCGCTCTGTATATTCTGCCGTCGTACAGATACGGGGTCGCGGCATTGTCGTAGTAAAAATTCCTGAAAGACTCGGCGACCTCCGGCATCAGCTCATAGAAGAAAAGGCCCCCGCCCCAGTGGGAGAGTATGATGGTAACATCAGCGAAATCGCGGAGAAGATCGTACAGCCTTTCAAACCCCGGCTCGTATTTTCCGCTGTACAAATGGCCCACGGGTTCGTTGACGTGGATCGAAACCGGGAGAGAAAATCTCCTTGCGGATTCGAGCACGCTCCTGAGATACGAAAGGGCTTCGCCGTCGAAACCGGGAGAATAAAAACCGATTTCCCCTATTCCTGAAAGACCGAGATCAGCTATTTCCCCGGCCCACCCGTCCGTTGCCCTTCCGGCATCCATTGGAATTGAACCGAAGGCCCTGATCCTGCCTTCCGATGCGCGTACGACGCCGCCGAGATAATTGTTCTGCTCCCGGCTGTATCCGGATTTTATCCAGGAAAAGGACATCACAACGCCGATATCTATTCCCGAACCATCCATGTATCCGGCAATCGAATCAAGCCCGGCAATCCTTGCCCGGCGATCCCCGTAGATCATTTTAAAATTAGCATCGTCAAAATACCTGTCCCTTTTAAGACAGGGCGCTTCATTGAAAAGATGCATGTGAAAATCAACGACCATTTGACACTCCGTAATGTGATTGATAAATGCTAATCCCCAGGCGCATCAACATCAATAATTTTTTGTTTGACTTTAATATTTATTTCCTATAATTTACATTCATAAAACAAACTAAATAGCATCCATGCCTGAAAATAAAATACAAAATACCCCTATGGTCCGGCGAATTCCCGCGAAGTCAGGAGTAAAAAAAGCATTATTTACCGCTATCCTGTCCCTGACGTTCACATTACTGGCTTTCGATTATGCTGACGCGGGGGCCTATTCTCTCGGCAAGCTGAAAAGCGTGACGTCCGAGGGCGCCGTCGACGTATTGAGAAATCCCGCCCTGATGACGGTTATCCCGGGCGGAGGGGCCATCGGCATTCTTGCCGTTTACAGCCCTTATTATTATCTTCATTCAAACAACGGGTCTCTTTTCAGCGATTTTACATATCCGTCCTTCCGCGCCAGGCAGACCGCACGGCAGGCGGCTTCTTTCGACCTCGCCTTCTGCTCGAAAAGCGGGAAATCGGCTTTCGGAATAGGCGTCACCACCAACGATTTGAACAGGGTCAGCAGATACAGGGAAAAACTCGCAGCCTACAAGTCCGGATATTATTACGCAAGTGACGTTTCTGTCACGGAAATGAACTTCACCCCGTCCTTCGTCGCCTCATATGGTTTCGAGGTTTCAAGCGGGCATTCCATAGGCTTCCAGATAAACGTCGGCTATTTCCAGCGCACGACCGGCACCACGGCCAATCATTTCGATTTGAGCTGGACATCAACCAGGTTTAAATCGACGGATAAAGAAACAAAAATCGCGACCGAACTCGGCTTCGGATACCTTTACAAAAACGAAGACTCCCAGGCCGGGCTTCTCCTCAAATCGGGAAAATTTTCCGTCAACAGGCCGACATATGAATACGATCTTATTAAAATGGACGCGGTATTTCCATTCAGGAGAAAGGGCGAAGCGCGTCCTTCGGCTTTCTTTGCCTACGAAAGCACGATCAGCATCGTCGCCGGCGGGCACAAAAAGCTTCTCCCGGAAATCGGCATAGCCGCCGAAGGTGAAATCGCGATGCCGGCCACATACACCAAAAAGGATTTCTTCTTCGGCGAGAACACCTGCTACACCGTCTTCAAGAAGGATTCCACCGTTAACCGCGATCCTTCAATCTCGATCAGGGGCGGTTTCGATTTCCCGCTTTCGCAGTCTTTCACGGTCAATCTCGGCGGAGGCTTTTCCACGGAATCTGAAAAAACCGGGTCATACATGAAGGAAATCAAATATACCAGCGACACATACTACGGCGTCCTCGGATTCGACATAGGCTTCTCTGAAGGATCGGTTATAACAATCGGATCGCAGATTTCAAGCACAAGCACGAGCTACAGCAAATTTTATAGTATAATAGACAGCTCTTACAATCTCCAGTATAAACGGACTCTTGAACTGTATTCATTTTTGGGGATTTCTCTCGGACTGTAGCGGGAACAATCCCAGCGTTCACCCGGATCACAGAAGGCCGATATGGATATAGAAACTGTATTAGGAATCAAGTGGCATGCCGCTTCCTCATGGGAAGTACTGCTGATACTTTTTTCCATCTTCATGCTCGCCATAATCTACTTCCTTTATAAGTACCTGCAGGTTCTTAAAGACCGGAGAATACACGACCACCAGCTGTTCCTCTTCAAGCTGAAAAAACTGGGGTTATCGAACTTCCAGATTAAAATAATAAACAACATGCTGGGCATACTCAGGCTCGGCGAATCCAACAGGTTCCTTACGGAAACCGCGCTTTTCGAGGACGGGGTGGGCAGGTTCCTGGGGTTCCTCAAGGACAAGAACGAACCGGAAGAGACCCTGGAATCCATATGCAAGGACATCTCGATGATAAACGACAGGCTATTCCATCACAGCCTGCAGAGGAAGCCGATCGAAAGGCTCATGGATATAGAGGCTGACCAGATCCTTTACTTCATCACGGAATACAAATACGTTTACATGGGGAAAATAATCTCCAAATCTGAAAAGGGCCTGGATATCAGGCTTTTCAGGAGCCCAAGGCAGATATCCGATCTTTCCCCGGGCATATCGATCAAGGTTTATATCTGGCGTTCCGGCGACGCCGAATACGTCTTCAGCTCAAAGACCCTGGCGGGTAAAAAAAACATCCTCACGATCTCCATCTCCGACGATTTCGTCAGGGGAAAGGAATTCAGGCACCCGTACATCGACATTATAGTCCCGGCAACGCTTACAGCCATCAAGGAATCCGGAAACGCTGAGGAAGAGATCATCAGCGGAACGATCCTGAAAATAAATGAATTCGAAGCGGTCATGAAGCTTTCAAAAAAACTCAACTACAACTTCGATTATTACATAGACTTCGAGATACTGGAATTCCATATCAGGTCAAACAGCAGGCTTATAGCCAGCAGGAGCGTCGAAGAGGAAAACAGCATTTATTACACGCTCAAGTTCGATGACATGTCCGAAGCCGCGAAAAACATACTAAAGAAATATATCTACGAACACCTCTAAAAGTAATCCGGCAAGATCTTCTTCAGCCTGGCCGACTGTTTACCATTCCTTTTTTCCTTCGCAGTGACTATCGCGTACCTGGACGCCTCATCGCATCCGCAATCCCTATTCTTTTCATGAAGATTTACAATAAGCCTCTTGATCAGGTCCTTTGCGTGCCCCGAGTTTACCGCAAGGTTCTTGATGACCATGTCTATGGTGACGTGTTCCTCTGTCTCGTGCCAGCAATCGTAATCGGTGCTCATGCAGATCACCGCATAGCAGATCTCGGCCTCCCTTGCCAGTTTTGCTTCCGGTATGGTGCTCATGTTTATCACGCCGGCTCCCCACGAACGGTAGAGGTTGCTCTCGGCCCTGGTGGAGAATGCCGGACCCTCCATGCAGATCAGCGTCTGGTTGCAGTGCATGGTTAATCCCATATCCACTGCTATCGGTTTGATTATATCGTGTATTCTCCCGCAGAATGGATGGCCGAAGCCCACGTGGGCAGCCACGCCGTCGCCGAAGAATGTCCCGCGCCTGCCCATGGTCCTGTCAATAACCTGGTCCGGAAGGACGAAATCGAGCGGCCTGATCTCCTCCTTGAGGCTGCCTACGGCGGAAAAGGCGACGATTTGCCCGACCCCGAGCATCTTCATCGCGGCGATGTTGGCCCTGTAGTTTATTTCGTGGGGAAGTACGCAATGGCCCCTGCCGTGTCTCGGAAGGAACGCCGCCCTGTGTCCGGATATCTCCGCTATGGTTATCCTGTCCGAGGGCATGCCCCACGGCGTTTTAACCTTCATCTCCTCTATGACCCGGGCGCCCTCTATTTCGTAAAGGCCGGTCCCGCCTATGAATCCGATTTCGATTTTCTCCACTTTAATGCTCCGTTTTTTTTCAGGATCGATCATGCATGAAAAGGCTTCAAGAAATTAATTTTTTTATTAATTTTTTATCAGAAAACAATATCCCGCATGCGCCGGTTTGTTAAAACCGGATAAAGATAATTGTAATCCGGTTCAGGGCATCCATTTATGAAACATGGGGTCAGAGCCCATAGCAGAAAAACAATCCGGAAGAGAATATCGCCGCTTAAAACAATCACCCGGACGATTAAAAGAGGGTTTATTGGAATATTTTCCCTGGATTGAGAATGCCGTTCGGATCGAAAGCCTGCTTGATCCTTTTTATCAGGGCCAGTTCAGCTTCCGACAGGGCCATGCCGAGGTATTCCCTGCGAATATAGCCTATCCCATGCTCGCCGGTGATGGTCCCGCCGAGGGAAATGGCCCGCCCGTAAATCTCCCTTTTCAGACCGGGAATAATCCCTGTCCACTGATCGTAGTCCATGCCGCCCTTCAGCACGTCCATGTGCACGTTGCCGTCCCCCGCGTGCCCGAACATGACCGACCTGAGCCCCAGGCCGTTCAGGTAACCCTTTACCTCGACGAGGAACCGCGGTATCATCGACCTGGGGACCACGCAGTCCTCCGCGAGAAAAACAGGGCTTTCCTCGTGGATGGCCTCCCTGATCGACCTCCTGGCCTTCCAGAGCTTTTCCCTCTGGGCGCCGGACTGGGCGACGACAATCCTCTCCTCCCCTGACCCGAGTATTTCAGCTACCAATGCGAGGTCCTCGTTCACCTGGTCCTCGGATTTTCCGTCAAGCTGTATCAGCAGGTGGGCCCTGGCTTCCGGAAATGGAAATGCGCCCTTGAGAAAACCGTTTGCCAGTTTTATCGCGTCCTCCTCCATGAATTCAATTGTCGAGGGGACGATCCTTGCCTTCAATATCCTGAAAACCGATTCTATCGCGCTTTCTATTGAATCGAACGATACGAGCAGATCTAACGTATGAAGCGGGGCGGGAATCAGCCTGAGATAAATTTTTGTTATAACCGCCAGGGTCCCCTCGGATCCGAGAAGTATCCCCGTCAGGTTGTATCCAGTGGCGTTTTTCACGAATTTACCGCCGGTGCTGATGATGCTGCCGTCCGGGAGGACGATCTCCAGTCCGAGCACGTAGTCCCTGGTGGTGCCGTATTTTACGGCCCTGGGCCCCCCGGCTATTTCCGCCACGTTCCCGCCTATCGAGCATATGTCGAGGCTCGCGGGGTCCGGGGGATACATCAGTCCCTCGGAAAGGGCTTCGCGCTGAAGATCGCCGGTAATGACGCCGGGCTCGACCACTGCCACCATGTTCTCCCTGTCGATCTCGATAATCCTCTTCATTTTTTCGAGGGAAAGCACGAGCCCGCCGGAAACCGGGACAGCGCCTCCCGTCACGCCGCTGCCGGCGCCCCTGGGTATTACCGGAAACAGGTTTTCATTGCAGACGGACATGGCCCTCGAGACGTCTTCCGCGGTCTCCGCCCTTACCAGGATGTCCGGCATATGCGAAAGGTCGGACGTCTCGTCCGTTGAATACGATAAAAGGATGTCCCTGTCGGTGAAGACCTTTCCGCTTCCCAGGACATCCGAAAGAAGCGATGCTATTCTTTTTGTCCTGTCCATCGGTTTCCGGTTCAGAAAGGAAAATCATATCCCTTGAGGCCGAGCTCGCCGATCATTGTCCTGATTTCCTTCTGGAGGCTCAGGTTGACCGGGACACCCCTGTCTTTTCTATCCAGCCATGCAAGGTATTCCTTCTCCCCTGCCGTATATATCCTTTCCTGGCCGGGCATTTTTCTTGACGCCCGGATCTCCCTGAGTATGTCGCCGGTGATTTTTTTGAACGACTCCAGCTCGGTGAACTGCCCGATATCAACCGCCATGAAAAAATGTCCTAACCTGTAAGGCACCTTTTTGCCGTTTTCGAATCCGGTGAGCATCTTCATGTAGCTCCCGGCCTGAAGGGCCGCGGACATTATCTCGACCGCCACAGCGTATCCGTATCCCTTGTAGCCGCCGCCTTCCTCTCCTATACCGCCGAGTGGCGTGAGCGCCGCCGTTCCGTCCACGAGGGCATCGAGGGCCCTTTTCGAGTCAGTGAAGGTCTCGCCTTTCTCGTCGATCACCCATCCCGGGGGCATGTCCTTGCCTTCCCTCTCGTAGACCTCTATCTTGCCTCTCTGGGTCACGGACGTGGCGCAGTCGATCACGAAAGGAAACTCCTCGTCCGTAGGTATGCCGAGAACCAGCGGGTTCGTGCCGAGCATGTTCTCCACGCCGAATGTCGGCGCTATGGACGGCCTCGCGTTCGTGCCGGTGATTCCGATCATCCCGGCGCCGGCCGCCATCATTACGAAATACCCGGCTATTCCGTAATGGGTTGAATTCCTCACCGCTACCATGCCGAGTCCGTATTTGCCGGCTTTTTCGATAGCCATATCCATGGACCTTTTGGCTATAACGTGTCCCATGCCGTGATGGCCGTCGATGACCGCGGTAGCCGGGCCCTCCCTGACAATTTCAAAATTCGTCTCCGGGAACTGTATCCCGGCCTTTATGCGGTCGTAGTATATCGGCTTCAACCTGTTTATCCCATGGGAATCTATCCCCCTCTTGTCCGCGGTGATGAGGATATCGGCGCATATCCTCGCGTCACCGTCTGGCACGCCCACGCCCCTGAAAACGTCGGCCATGAACCGCTCCATAATGTCGAAATCTATCCAGAACACCTTTTCAGACATTTCAGACTCCTCGAATTGAATGATGTTGCAAGAATATTCCGCGCCGCGATATATGCAAGAAAAATATAGCCGGTTAAGGCCGGGGGAGACAAAAGGGCCGGGCACAAATCTTACGAGATGCAGTCCATTTCCACGAATAACTCGCCGAGACCGATCATCGCGTTAATGATGCACGCCCTTCTGAAATGCGGCAGGTCGCCGGGCGCAATATTTGCCTCGATTACCGCGCCGGAAAGGAGAAGCTCCTCGCGTCTCGTGCCGGGCAGAAGAGGCCGCGCGGGAGTGAACCAGGAAACGCCGTCGTAAAATGCGATGTTTGAAAAGGAGGTGTCCGTAACCACGCCGTTTTTAACAATCAGGACGTCGTCGCGGCCGTCCCTCATCGCAAGCGCCCGGACCAGGGCGCTCCTGTCTTCATATTTGAAGCCGTATTCGATTTCGTCGCACCCGACAAGCTTGAGGCTTCGGATAATTCTCCGCGAGTAAGGCCTGATTTCCACGGACCTGACGCTCCGGTCGTATGTAACCCTGCACCTGTAAGGTTCCGGGGATTTCGTCAGCAGCGGATCCAGTACGGGACCCAGCTCGATGCGGTCCTCCATGCCGAACAGGGCCTCCCTGGTCCGGTTCATCCTCCGCTCGTGCAGCACGATATTGGACGCCGCCCCGTTTTCTATCCTTATCGTTTCAAACAGCAGGCACATAAACCTTGTCGACCATCTCCCTGTATTCCGAGACCGGATCGCTGTATACCGTGATCCCGCCCCCGCTTTTGTATATCATGCCGTCGTCAGTATTCTCTATGAATCTTATCATGACCGCGCTGTCAAGGTCCTTCCCGTCGAACAGGCCGAAAACCCCGGTGTAATATCCCCTGTCGTAATTCTCAGCCTCGCTTATGATCTCGAGCGTCCTTTTTTTCGGCGCGCCCGTGACCGAGCCGGCAGGGAGCATCGAGCAGATTATATCCCCGATCCTCCCGGGATAATCCCCTTCAAGGTCGCCAGTTATCTCCGATACGGTTTGAAGGAGCACGCTATCATGCGTGTTCACCCTTTCAACGCGGCGGAAGTCCTCAACCCTTACGTTCGAGGCCACGGCATTCATATCGTTGCGTATGAGGTCAACTATGGTCAGGTGTTCGGAAAACTCCTTCTGGTCCCCGAGTATTATCTCCTCAGCGCCTGGAATATCCGCGTTTATGGTGCCCTTCATCGGATAAGAGCTTATCCTTCCGCCGGATATTTTAACGAAACACTCCGGGGAAAAAACAACGAAATCGTCCCTGTAAAGGAGCCTGTACCTGGCGCCGCCCAGGCGGTAGATACCGGCAAGGTCAAGGTTGATGTCGATCCTTGTGGGAAAGGTCAGGTTGAGCAGATAGGAATCGCCCCTGGACTGGTTTTCAAGTACAAGGTCAAAGGCCCTTTTGTATTCCTCGAAGGGCACGGGATGCTTATCCATACGGAACCCGTTGCCGCATGGCCCCGGCGGTGGGGAATTGGCGATGCCGCCGATATCATATAGTATTCCGCTGCCGATGGCCTCGCTGCAGGGAACGGCAACCGGCCTCCTGAATTCATAATCGATGATGAATAAAAACGGGACGCGGTTTCTCCCGTAAAGGTTCATCTTCTCGATGAATGCCCGCCGGGCTTCGTTATCATCCTGTCTCGATTCCGCAAGTCCCGGCGCGCCACGACGGCCGGTAATGTCACTTTTTTTCAAGCTTCTTCAGCGCCTGCTGGGCCACGTTTTTCACGGAATCGGTATCCCCGACGGCAAGGACCTGCTTGATAAATGGAACCGCCGACTTGTCGCCGATTTCTCCGAGCGCCCAGGCGGCCTTTTCCCTTACGGACGGGTCCGACGCCCTGTTCTGAAGAAGGGAAACCAGGGACGGGACGGCCTTTTTGTCGCCTATTTTTCCGAGCGCCTCCGCGACCTGGTCTTTCCTGGTATTCGAGGCGTTCAGCGCGTCAAGCAGGACCGCCACTGAGGATTTGTCCTTTATGCTTCCCAGCGCCTGTACGGCCTTCGAACGAACATCCTGGTCAGAGCTTTTTTTCAGAAGATCCATTATTCCGGGCACGGCGGATTTTTCCCCTAGCTTTCCGAGTGCCTGTGCCGCATACGAGGACACGTTCGGGCTCTGGTCGCCGAGCGCGGTCAACAGAACCGGGATTGCGGATTTTTCCTTCAGGGATGCCAGCGCCTGTACCGCGTGGGCCCGAACGTTAACGTCCCTGTCGGCCGCAGCCTTGATAAGCGCGGCCGTTGCCGGCTTGCCCGTGAACCTGCTTATGATCACGGTCGCCTTGTCGCGGATCGACGGGTCGCTGTCGTCAAGCGATTTGACCAGTGCCGGTACGACGTTCTTGTCTTTGATTTCCCCGAGCGCCTGGACCGCGATGCCGCGGACTTCAGGGCTCTCGTCCCTGAGGATCGACGAAAGGCCGGTTATCGTGGATTTGTCCTTAAGCGCCCCCAGGGCCTTCGCTGAAATCGCCCTTATGTCGGGGTCCCTGTCCTTGAGCGAGGTCACGAGCGCCGGGACCGATGTCTTGTCGCCTATTTTCGCGAGGTTTTCAACGACGGCCTTCCTGACGCCAGGATCCCCGTCCTTGACACCCTGCGCCAGGGCGTTCACGGCGGCCTTTCCCCCGAGCTTTCCAAGCGAGCTTACGGCTTCAAGCCTCACCCCGGAGTCTTTGTCTTTCAGCACGCCGGAAAGAGCAGTGGCCGCCGTTTTATCATTCAGGCCGCCGAGGGCCTTTGCGGCAAGTTTCCTGACGTCGCTGTTTTCATCTTTCAGGGTCGATACAATGGACGGGACGGATGCTTTTCCGCCCAGGTTGAAGAGGGCCCCGACAGCGGAAAGCCTTACTCCAGAATCTTTATCCTTCACAAGCTTTTTCAGTTCCCCGAGCGACTCCCCGGCCTTCTTTTCTCCAAGCAGCTGGGCGGCCTTCGATCTCATTTTAGGATCGGCGTCCTTTAAAAATTTTACAAGATCTCCGGTTGCAGTCTGGAGATTCAATTCCCCGGGCGTTGCCGCTTCCGAATGGCGGCAGGTCAGGATTATTATTAGGGAAATCATGATAATAAAAAGCGGTATTTTTTTCATATGCCGGCTCCTTGTTGAACTGTTAATATGGAAAAATGCGAAATCAAATCAATAAAAAAACATGACAGGATCTATATATAAAAATACCCGCCTGAAATGCAGTGTCAATATAAAATTCCGAAACACACAGAGGATTCCGGCCGTTTTAAAACACAATCTCAATTTGTATGATTATCCATAGTGCCATCATGAAACAAGCGAAGACAGGTAATCACCGAGCCTTGACGCATCGCCCTGCCTGCGGACCGCCTCCGTGCCCACTACGAACCCGTCGCATATCTCCAGCGCGCGCGAAGCATCTTCACCGGTCTTTATGCCGAACCCGAGTATGATCTTCTTATCGCTGCCCTTCTTTATCATGTCCACCTTCCCGATGAGCTCATCGGTGAATATCCTGGCATCGGCTCCGGTTATTCCCCTCAGGCCGACGAAATAAACAATATCACTCGCCGACTTATTGATGGCGTCGAGGTCAGATGGCCTGGTCTCAAGAGTGGCAAAGGGCACGATCGGGATTTCGAGGCCCATCCCGCGCAGCACACCGCTCATCCTGTTCGGCAGGTCGGCAAGTATTACGCCGTTTATGACGCCAGACAGCCTTTCGGAAAACCTCCCGGGTCCGTAACCGTAAATTATGTTCGAATAGGTCATCACGTACAATCCGGCGGTCCCTCTTAGCGTCTCGATCCCCGTCACTATGCTCTCTGGAGTTGCGCCCCCCGCAAGCGACGCGTACGCGGCGGCCGTTATTACCGGACCGTCCGCAAGCGGATCGTTGAAGGGTATTCCGATCTCGATGAAATCGAACCCGGAAGAGACCGCGCAGTCGCAGGCTTCCCTGAATTTTTTTTCGTCTGGGTATCCCCCCATCAGGTAAACTCCTCTCATTTGTCCTCCAGCAGGTGCCTGTCAATTATCTCGAAGTCCTTGTCTCCCCTTCCCGACAGGTTAACGAGGACGTTTTTCCCCGCGAACTCGCCGGAGTTTTCAAACACGTACGCAAGCGCGTGGGATGATTCCAGGGCTGGGATTATTCCCTCCATCCTCGTCAGCTCCCTGCACGCGGCCAGGGCCTGCGCGTCGAATGCGTACCTGTACTCCACGCGCCCCGAATCCTTCAAGTATGAATGCTGGGGCCCCACGCCCGGATAATCGAGCCCTGCCGAAACGGAATGCACCTCCTCCACCTGGAGGGAGCCGTTCTCGAGAAGGTACGACAGGCTCCCCTGGAAAACACCCTTCCTGCCCAGGGAAAGGGTGGCCGAGTTGTCCCCGGAGTTGAGCGACCTTCCGCCGGCCTCCACCCCTATTATCCTCGCGTCCGAGTCCAGAAAACCCTGAAAAATGCCGATGGCATTGCTTCCCCCGCCGACGCAGGCGACCACAACGTCGGGAGGCATGCCCATCTCGCCGAACTGGGCCCTTGACTCCGTCCCTATCACGGACTGGAAATAGGCTACTATCTCCGGAAACGGGTGCGGTCCCACCGCGGATCCTATCAGGTAATGGGTGGTATTGAAGCTCGCGACCCAGTCCTTCAACGCCGCGCTTACCGCGTCCTTGAGGGTCCCCATCCCGGAATCCACGATGTTCACCTCCGAGCCGAGGAACTTCATTTTTTTCACGTTGAGGAGCTGCCTGTCGGCGTCGGTTTTGCCCATGTAGACGGTGCATGCGAACCCCAGCGAGGCGGCAGCCGTCGCCGAGGCGACCCCGTGCTGGCCGGCGCCTGTTTCCGCTATTATCCTCTTCTTTCCCATCCTCCTGGCCAGGAGCGCCTGCCCTATCGTGTTGTTGATCTTGTGCGCGCCCGTATGAAGAAGGTCCTCCCTTTTCAGGTAGATGTTCATCCCGTATTTTTTTGATATGTTCTTAGCATGGTAAACCGGCGTCGGCCTCCCGGCGTATTTTTCGAAAAGCTCCTTCAACTCCGCCAGGGATTTCCTGTCGGCGCAGAATTCCCTGAACGATTCCTCGAGCCTGTCAAGCGCCGGTATCAGAGTTTCCGGCACGAACTGGCCGCCGAATTCGCCGTAAAATCCACTATCGTTCCGCATTCCTGACCTCGCTTATGAATCTCCGCATGTATTCAAAATCCTTCACCCCTTTCCGGCCCTCCACGCCGCTCGAAACGTCCAGTCCGAAACATTTTATGTGTTTCAGTATTCTCCCGACGTTCGATTCGTTCAAACCGCCGGATATGATCAGCCATTCCGACAGCGATGAAAGCCATTCCGGGAAATCATACTCCTCGCCGCTGCCCCTGCTCCTGTCGTAGAGAAAATAGCTGTAGTCGCCGGGGACGTACTCGTCCCCGGCCATGATGAGGTTCTTCACTTGCCTGTACTGGTATATCTGCACGTAATCGAAAAAACCGATCACCGGTTCGACCTCTTCCAGGGTCAGGCCGACGGCGACCCTGATGATGGAGTTTCCGGCGTGCCTCGCCAGCCTCTCGGCCTTTTCCGGCCTGCAGTACCTGGGGCTCCCCGGATGCAGTACCACGCCGATCGCGGAATAGCCCAGTTCCGCCGCCCATTCAATCTGTTCTTCTCCGGTCAGCCCGCAAACCTTGACAAACATGTCACAGCACCGAATATAAGCTTTTAAGAAGGAGCCCGGGGTCTTCGGACCTCATAAGCGAGGTGCCGATCAGGAAGGCGTCGGCCCCGGATTTCCTGAAGTTTCTCACGTCCTCGGGCGTGCGTATCCCGCTTTCTGCGACCTTCAGGTATTCACCGTCCAGCTTCGTCATCGTGTACATGGCGAAGCCCGTGCTGACCTCGAAGGTCACAAGGTCCCTGGCGTTTACTCCCAGGAGTTCGATGTCGAGGTCCCTGAGCTTTATCATCTCTTCAATATAATGGATCTCGAAAAGCACCTTCATCCCCAGCCCGCGGGCCTTGTTTGAGAGAAGCTTCAATTCGTTCTCATCGAGTATCGTCGCGATCAGCAGGATGAAATCAGCCCCGTGCAGATAGGCATTCTCGATCTGCTTCTCGCTCAGGATGAAGTCCTTGCACAGTACGGGAAGAGCCACCGCCTCCGAGACCATCTCGAGGTATTTATAACTGCCTGAAAAAAATTTTTCGTCAGTAAGGACGCTGATGCAGCCCGCACCGGCGCTCTCGTAGCACCTGGCGGTTTCCACCGGGTCCGCTTTCTTGTTTATGCATCCCTCCGATGGAGATGATTTCTTGACCTCGGCGATAAACGGCATTTCCCTCAGAAAAGACACGGGATCAAGGAGTTCCCTCTTCCTGTCGCGGGACGGGAGCCTCATCTTTTTTATCTCTTCTTTTTTATTTTCCAGGATATCAATGATGCGCATTTATTACCGCTTCCCCCTTGAGGAGCTCTTCAAGCTTCAGTCCGGGACCGCCCTTCATTATGTGTTCCCTGGCCTTCGTGAACCCGCCCTCCAGGCCAGACTCTCCCATGGTATATAGCGCGAGGGCGGTATTGAGCGCCAGCAGGTTGGCGAGGTTCCCGTCCCTGCCGGAAAGGCCCGCCAGAAAAAGTTCCCTTGCGTTGTCCCTGTCCTTTACAACGGGCGGATCGAAGGGCGTAAAAAAGTCCGAAGGCTCGATGGAGAACCTGTCCTTGGCGCCGTTTTTTACCGTGATGCAGAGCGTCCTGCTCCTCGACGACACCTCGTCGAAACCGTCCTCGGAGGAATAAACCGTTATCCCGCTTCTCCCCATCTCCATGATCGCGTCCGCCAGCATTTCGAGCCTGTCAAGCCTGCTTATTCCTATTATCTGGAACACGGGATCCGCGGGATTGACCAGCGGGCCCACGTAATTGAATATCGTCGGGACCCTGATTTCCCTTCTGATCTTTCCTATCGCCCTGAGAGACGGGTGATAGTGCGGCGCCATTAAAAAAACGAACCCGTGCTTCTGAAAAAACCCCTCCGGGGAGGTGCCGCTGTACTCGAGATCGAAACCGAGATCTTTCAGGATGTCGGCCGATCCGACCTTCCCGCTCTGGGCTGAATTGCCGTGCTTCACGACGGCATAACCCAGCGACGCGAGGATTATGCTTACCGCAGTCGAGATATTTACCGTCGACTTGCCGTCGCCTCCGGTGCCGCAGGTATCTATGGTCCCGGCCCGGGGCAGCTCAAAGCGCCGCTTCCTCCTGTCGAGGGCCGTGACGAGCGCCGACAGCTCCCCGGGGGTCTCTCCCCTTTGCCTTATCGCCATCAGCGTGGAAGCCACCTCCGCCTCGGTGAGTGCGCCGTCTATCATGCCTTCAAAAAATTTAGCCGCTTCGCCCCTGCTGAGTTTTTCTCCGGAATTGAGCCGCCTTATGATTTCGTTCATATTCCGCCTCCCGTGACAAATTCATAAAAGTTTCTTGCGATGGCCTCACCGTGTTCCGACAGGACCGATTCGGGATGGAACTGCACCCCGAAAAATTTTTTCTCCCTGTCCTCGATCGACATTATCACCCCGTCGCTGTCCGAACGGGAGGTGACGAACCTGTCTTCCATGGTTACGGCGAGCGAATGGTACCGGACGATATTAAAGCTTTCAGGGAGCCCCCTGAAGAGGACCGACTCGCCTGTCACCCTTATCCTGTCCAGCTTCCCGTGCTTTATCTCCGGCGCCCTTCCCACGGGACAGCCGAGTGAATAGGCTATCGACTGCATCCCCAGGCAGACGCCGAAAATCGGCTTTTCCCCGATGTAATCCGAAAGATACTTCAGGGTCGTGCCGGAATTCGACGGCGACGACGGGCCCGGCGAAATGATGATGCCGCTGTAATCGTCCGCGCTCCTGTATTCCGTGTTCTTGATCACCTCTATGCGGGCCCCCAGGTTGGTAAACAGCGCATACAGATTGTACGTGAAGGAATCGTAATTATCAATTAGCAAAAACATTCTTCTCCTCCAGTACGCTCATTTTCCGCAGGGAGTCGAAAGCGGCCCCAAGCTTGTTCTCAACCTCCAGGAATTCTTTTTCCGGCACGCTGTCGTATACTATCCCCGCCCCGGCCCTGAAGACGACCGAATCCTTCTTCACCATCGCGCTCCTTATTATTATGCAGGTGTCGACGTCCCCGCTGTATGAAAAATATCCGGCGCACCCGGAATAAAATCCCCTCGGAGACACCTCGTGCTCGTCAATGAGCTCCATGGCCCTCACCTTGGGCGCACCGCTTACCGTTCCGGCCGGGAAGGTGTTGCAGAAAAGCTTCAGCGGCATGACGCCGTCCCTGAGCTCCCCGCTGACCTCCGATACGATATGCACGAGGTGGGAATACACCTCCGGTTCGAAGGAGCTGATCACCCTGACGCTGTCGCTTCTGCACCCGGTGTAGAGGTCGTTCCTGGCCAGGTCCAGCAGCATGAGGTGTTCGGCCCTCTCCTTTTCGTCGCTGAGCAGATTTTTTTTTATCAGCTCCGGATCGGTGCCGTCGAGCCTGTACGTGCCGGCTATCGGCTTGAGGGTCGCCTTTCTGCCCTCTATCCTCAAATGGACTTCCGGCGAGGTCCCGCAGAGCACTTCACTCCCGTTTTTTATATAGAACATGTACGGCGACGGATTTATGTTCCTCATGAGCCTGTAGAGGTTCATGGGGTTTACCGCGCCCCTGATCTCGTATTTGTTCGAAAGAACAACCTGTATGCATTCGCCCGAAGTAATCAGCTCCTTCAGGCGGCCCACGGCCTCCATGTAGTGTTCCTTTTCGAAGTCCTGGAATTTTTCGCTGATCCCGGATGAGGCCGGGTTCGCTTCATTAACGTCCGTGATTTCAAACGCCATTTCAAACGTGCGTCTCTCCGCCCGCGCGTATTCCTCCTCCGGATCGCCCGCGCAAACCATGGACACCGCCGCGTAGGTCTTTCCCATGAAATTGTCAAAAACGTAAAACTCGTCCGTTTCCATGAAGAGCATGGTCGTGTTTTCTTCATCCTCCCTCACCCTGCTCCTGAGGATCCCCATGTGGTTGGCCATGTCGTAGCCCATGAATCCCACGTACCCGCCGGCGAAATTTCCGAATTCAGGCTCCCTGTTCGAACTCTCGTCCTCAAGCAATTCCATGAGAACATCAACCGGGTTTGCGTCGACGACGGATGTCCCCGAGGAATCCTTTATCAGGACCCTCCCTCCCCTGTATGATATGATTCTCGACGGGTTGAAACCGAAAAACGTGAACCTCGAAAAGCTCTTGTCAAGGTCGGCGCTCTCAAGAAGAAAAAGGCATTCCCTGTCCGAGAAATTCCTGATCAGGCTTATGGGCGTTACAAGATCCCCGGCTATTTCCCTGTAGATCACGACTCTCCTGTATTTTCCGGATAATTCCCTGTATTTTTCCATTGATGGGTACATCTGGCTCTCCGTTTCTTTTATAAAAAAATAAAGGCCGTGCGACTATTCATCACACGGCCTGCAAATCTTCTGCAGATGAACAGTCAGTCATCAGGTAAAATAATGCCACCACCACCCAGTCATACCGGCAGCGCCGGACGGGCTGATTTCTCTGAATGCTGTGTTTGTAAAAGTTATCATCATGCCGCCTTCATCAATTGTTTCTATATATAAGAACACCGGGGTTTCCGTCAAGAAAAAACTTAAAAAAAAATAATTTTTTTATTTCCGGCAGTTTTATCCGTTTCCAAAAACATAAAACCGTCCGGGCGGTTTTATTCAAAAAATATAAATTTTTTTTAAAAAACCACCCATTAATTTGACCCTCTCCATGAACTTAAATACATTAGAAAGGTTTGACTGATAATCAAATCAAAAAAAAAGGGCTGACATAAAAGTCAGCCCCGGGTTTGGGGGTTGTCCCCTTTGACAATTGCTGTCACTACTTGAAAATAAATTAACAACTGAACGGCAATTAGTCAATGAAAAACCCCGAAAATAAATCTATTTTTGGGAGTTAAATTATGGTCAAAACATCAGATCGTCTCAGTATTGACAGGCTAGAGCAGGAGATTAAAAGGAAAGAAATGCTCGCCAGAACGGCGAAAAACAGGGGAATGCTTACCACGTTCGGCAACTATAAGACCGACATAGCAGTCCTGAAATCCAGGCTTGAAAAACTGAGGACAGCCCCGGGCAGGGTCCTTTAATCTTCGGGATCATAGAATCCAAAAATACCCGTTACAATGCAGGCCGTCTCCATCCGTGATAAATAAGACCCGTATTCCGTTTGCGGATCATCACGGCAGGAGACGGCTTTTTTTACTCACTGTTTTTCTGAAAACAGCAGGGAAAGCAGAAAAAGAAATCCTGCCATGGAAAAAGCCATGGCAGGCTCAAAGAGCCTGCTTATGGAAGCGGATAGTATCACTGCCCAGTGAAAAAGTATGACCGCTTTTGAATTTATCCTCAACGGAAAGTCGTTCCATCTTATAATTATTATCAGGCCGCTTAAATTCCATCCATAAAGGGAGAGATACGCATGAGTCCTCAGAAGCACCCTGCCGTATTCGGAGTAATAAAGCGGCATCGTTCCGATGATTAAATATACTATGCCTGTTATTCCCGTAAAAAGAAGGAACGTCATCCCGGAAAGCAAAAAACGTTTCTGCTGGGAACCGGCGCTGAATCTGATGTAAAACGGAAAAATCGAAAGCACTGCCGCCGACAGGATCGAAGCGGCGGCAACCTCGAAGACGAACATCTGCAGAAGGATGAACACGAAAAAAAGAACCACCCCGAGATTGACGGTCCAGAAAAAAAGATGGGTAAAAAGGATGAAAAAGGGCCTTTTCGGGCAGGCTACGAAGCTGAACATGGCCGACATTGTTATAAGTGATATCGGGAAGGAATACCCCAGGAAAAAAACATTCAGGTTGAGCTTTTCCAGGTAAAACCATAAAAAATACTCATTGTTCAATATTACCAGGGAGGAAAGAAGCAGGGAGATGGACAGGCAGAGAACGGACGCCTGATGAAATTTCCGGGAAACATCCCCCCCTGTATCGAAAAAAATCCACGGGAAAAATCCGAAGGTCCTGATCCTCAGTGATTCCACGATGATGAAAAGCACAATGGAGCAGGCAATTGATGCCGGATAGACATGGAAATATGCCGATATGGAATAGGCGATGCTGATGAACAGAAAAGCCGAGGAATGGAAGCCGGGAAAATCCCGGTTTTCCGTTAAATAGAGGACTACGGAACCCCCGGCGGTAAGGTTGAATAAAAAAATATGCAGTCTTTCGAAGTCATTGTGGAAAACCAGGTCCATGAATCCGAATATGTATCCCGCGGCCACGATAAGACAGAAGAGGAGCCTGATCTTCCTGTTTCTGAAAAAATGTCCGTTCAATTCCAGCATGGCTTTTTTATTTTACCGAAATAACGCACATAATGCTGGACAACCGGCGGATGGGCAATCATAATATTGTTCGTAATCATACTGCCGGGCCGTCCGGCGCGATAATCCATAATATAAACCGCAGATGAAAATGGATATAAAATATGAAATCCTGGACACCGATGAGGGAATTCCGACCCTGATGGTTTCCATGGATGGAAAAACGGCCCTGCTGCACAGCAGGGTCAGGCCGTCAAGGGAAGCTTCCGGCATGAAGGACTCGTTCGATCCGGGAAAGTTTGATTTTCTTATCGTCCTGGGTACCGGGCTGGGATATCATCTCGCACCCCTCAGGGACATCATCGATTCATACAGTAAAATCCTCCTGGTGGACGTCATAGGTGGAATAGAAAAAATGATGCCGAAAAACGGGCCGGCATCATTTCTCCTTGAGTCCGACAGGGCCGTTTTTGTTACGGGGAAGGATGAGGAAGAGATCGAGAACGCGCTGACCGCCCTGCTGGATTTCGATTCCATAAAAGGCGTTTCTGTCCTGGAACACCCCGCATCCGTCAGGTTTTTTGAAAAATACTATTCCGGCATAAAAAAAGCCGTCGACAGGGTCATACAGAAAAAAGCCGGGGACGGTGCCGCCAGAAAGGCCTTCGGCGCGTTATACTTCAGAAATATCATAAAAAACTCGTCGATACTGGGCGATCTTCAACCGATCATTCAGCTGGCGGGCGCCTTTGCCGGAATGCCGGCAGTCGTGGTCACTTCCGGGCCGAGCCTCGAAAACCATTTAAAAGACATAAAATCAAACATGGGCGTTTTTTTCACGATATGCGTGGATTCAGCGTTTCCAGTCCTCCATGGAAGCGGAATAAAACCCGATATCGTCATATCAACCGATCCGCAGCCCTATGTGGCTGAACACTTGCAGGAAGGCTATGGAAAAGTTCCGGTAAGGATTTTTTCCATTTCCTCGTCCCATGACAGCGTAAAAAAACACGGGGGCTTCATCCATCTCAACACCCATCCCCTTTCGCAGATCATATCGGGAATCGCCGGAGAAATCGGATCCGTCGATTCGCTTACCGGGACCGTCGCCGGGGACGCCATCAGGCTGGCCGAATTTCTCGGATTCAAAACGGCCGCGCTTATCGGCTTCGATTTTTCCTTCACCGGCTTTAAAATCTATTCAAGGGGAACGGCCTACCAGAACAGGTATTCCTTGTATTTCCAGGACAGGACAACGCCGGTCGAGACAAGGAACCTCGGCTACATCATGAAATCGAGCGGCGGATTCAGACAGTATGGGAGGTTCACGAGAAGGTCCTTCATGAGCTACAGGGAATCCATAGAAAAAATGATCAGGTACACGGTAACGATGCCGGTGAACGTCAACATGGAGGGGCCCGATATAAAAGGCGCGAAAAAAATGAATTTCAGCGATTTCATTGCGGACTGCTGCGGGGGTAAAATCGACAGGGATGGAATAATGAAAAAGGCGCTGGGCGTGTCCGGAAAAACGCCCATGGAAACGGCCGGTAGGCTCCGGGCGTCGCTGGGGGACCGTGAAATACTGCATGCCGTTCTGGAGGAGTCCCTTCCGAAATCATATCCGAAAAAACCCAAAATGAAGGATTTCATTAAAAAAGTACTGGGAGGCGGAAAATGAGAGTGGGCGTCACCGGAATATACGCATCTGGGAAAGGGATCGTATGCGGGCTCTTCGGGGAACTGGGAGCCCATGTCATAGATACCGATATCCTGGCCAGGGAGATAACTGAACCGGGAACCGGGGCCCTTGAAAAAATAAAGTCTGAATTCGGAACGGCATTCATAAAAAGCGACGGTACCCTTGACAGGCGCGGCCTGGCAAACCATGTCTTCAAAAGCCCCGAACTGGTAAAAAGACTTAACCAGATAACGCATCCGGCCATCATGGAAGCCGTATTGAAGGCTTCGGCAGGGGAAGGGATTTTCATGGTGAACACACCCCTTCTTTTCGAGTCCGGGTTCGACAGGATCATGGAAATCAACATCGTCGTTACGGCCGGGACCGAACAGATACTTGAAAGGGGCATAAAAAGGGACGATATCACCGAGGGGGAGATACTGGAACGGCTGAGACACCAAATTTCACTAAATGAAAAGATAAAGATGGCCGATTATGTGATTGATAACTCCGGTTCGCTGGAAAACACGAAAAGGCAGGTCATCGCAATATGGAAAATTTTGAAACCCCCCAGAAAAGGGTGAAGGAAAAAAACGTCTACCTTCTGCATCTTGATGCAGCCAGGATAATACTGATAATTTGCGCCGTTCTGGGCATTATCGTCGCATCGTTCCTCATAGGAATGAATTATATTGGAAAGGACGACGGTTCGGCCCTCCTGACCCAGAACGACAAATCCCTGACCACGAAGGACCTCGGCTCCCTTGGCAACGAACTGCCTCCGCTGCCGTCGGATGAAATGTCCAGGCCCAGGGACGAAAAGATCCCGTCCATCCAGAAGGATGAAAAAAATTCCGATATGCATTCAAAGGAATCATCCTCCCGCGGACAGTCGAAATCCGAGCCGGTCGATATCCTCACGAATGACAATATAAGGGATTCCCAGCAGAAAACACCGGAAACGCCGGTTGAAAACCCGGACAAAAAAATCGAAAAAACGTCGGGCGGCAAGGAAGGCGTCATCGCTTCAAGGAAAATCAAAAAATCTGAAAAAAAGAAATCCGTGAAAAAACATAGCGAGTCCGGAAAGGGCAAGGTCATGGAGGTCGTCGATAAAAATCCCCCGACCAGGGCTAAAGACGGCAGGCACTATTCAATACAGGTCGGATCGTACGATTCTTCAGAAAAGGCCTCATCGGAGATAAAGACCCTCAAGCAGATGGATTACGACGTCTTTATGGACAAGACAAGCATAAAAGGAAAGAAATATTACAGGGTGAAAATCGGGCCGCTTGCATCAAAGAAAAAGGCCATAGACCTGCTCAACGACATACAGGACAACACCAAATACAAGGAAAGCTACATGGTTAAGGAATAAACGATTGCAAAATTCATGGTAATGTATTATAAAAACGGCGTTTCAAGCGCCGTTTTTTTTACCGGATCATGCATGGATTCCCATGAAGATTTAATTGATAAACGGGCATTTCGGCAGCCGTTCATTTTTCCGGTCCGCGGAATATTTTAAAATTTCAAAAAATCGGAGAAGCAACATGGCCTTTCTTTTTACAAAAACCAAAGACCTCATAATGAAGATCGATTCCTACCTGGACCTGACCGCACAGGCTTCAATGCATTTTCTTGCCGGCATAAAGCTGTATCTTGACGGAAAAATCGACGAGTTCGAGGAAAGGCTTGCAGTGATAAAAACCATTGAACACCGGGCTGACGAGCTCCGCATGGACATCGAGGCGCAGCTTTACGTCCAGACGCTCATCCCCGAGTCAAGGGGGGACGTGCTCGGCATCCTGGAAAGCATGGACATCATCATCAACCGCGCGAAATCGACGATGGTGGAATTTTCCATAGAAAAGCCCCGGATACCGGACAGCCTGAGGGAGAGCTTCTTAAACCTGGCCGAGCCCGTAAACAGTTCCGTGGAAGCCATAGTTCTGTCCTGCAGGGCCTACTTCTACGACACCAGCGCGGTAAAGGACCACCTGTATAAAGTTAAATTCTTTGAAAAGGAATCGGACAATATCGCTGAAAAAATGAAAAGGGAGATCTTCGAAATGGACGTCGACCTAAGCGTGAAGATGCACCTGCGGTCCTTCGTATATCACATCGACCTTCTGGCCGACAACGCCGAGGAGGTCTCCAACAGGATCGCCATAGCGACCATTAAAAAGACGGTGTGACATGGCGATCCTGATCTTCCTGTCAGGCGGCCTGTTCCTCGGCTGGTCGCTCGGAGCCAATGACGCGGCTAACGTTTTCGGGACCGCCGTCGGATCGAAGATGCTGAAGTTCAGGACTGCTGCCGTCATTTCGAGCGTCTTCGTGATACTCGGATCGGCCCTTTCCGGCATAGGCGCCACGGACACGCTCGGAAGGCTGGGGGCCATCAACGAAATAGCCGGGGCCTTTATCGTGACTTTAGCCGCGGCGGCATCGGTTTACTGGATGACGAAAAACAAGCTGCCGGTTTCCGCATCGCACTCGATCGTCGGGGCCATTGTCGGATGGAACGTCTTCTCAGGCTCCCTCACGGACTATGACACGCTGACTGAAATACTCTCGACATGGATTCTCTGTCCCGTAATCTCCGCGCTCCTCGCAATGGTCATGTACCGGATTTCCAAGTCGGTCATCGGCAGGATGAAGATACACATGATCAAGGTTGATTTCTACAACAGGCTCGCACTTATCATCGCGGCCGCCTTCGGGTCCTATTCCCTGGGAGCGAACAACATCGCGAACGTAATGGGGGTGTTCGCCACGACAGCCCCGTTCAAACCCCTCGACGCGGGTTTTCTTGTCCTCTCCGGGACAGAACAGCTTTTCATACTGGGCGGAATAGCCACGGCCGTCGGCATATTCACCTATTCCCGAAGGGTGATAGAAACGATTGGCGGCGATATCGTCAGGATTACGCCCGGCTCGGCTTTCATAGTGGTACTCTCTTCGTCAATCGTACTTTTCCTTTTCGCGTCATTCAGGATAGAGCATTTTCTCGCGTCAAAGGGGCTTCCGACGATACCGCTGGTTCCCGTATCCAGCACGCAGACCGTTGTAGGCGCGGTCCTCGGGATAGGCCTTGCCCACGGCGGCAGGGGAATAAATTTCAGGGTGCTCGGCGGCATAGCGGCAGGCTGGGTGGCCACCCCCATCCTGGCCGGGATCATTACCTTTGTTTCGCTTTTCTTCATGCAGAACGTCTTCAACCAGAGGGTCTATTCCCCGCAGCCTTACCGCCTTGGCGAAGACGTAATTGAAAAGCTCGCGTCTGAAAAAATACTTCTACCCAGGCTCAACAGCATCAAGGGGAAGGGATATAAAAACGCTTCCGATTTGAAATCTTCCATTGAGGATCTCGGCCTGCCCGTGGAATACGACGTTAAAAGAAGGATCATCTCCTACTCGAAAATTTCCAGGCTGAGGGTCAACACCGGGGCAATCTCAAATGAAATAAAAAACGGCTGGTTTTCTCCCGGCCAGGTCGAGGCCGTCATGATAATAAACGGTAAAACCTACTACAGGGAATGGCAGTTTTACGACGAACTCTCGTCGTTATCAGATGAATGGAAGAAAAGGCCGGATCTGCCGATAAACAGGGAATACAATCGCGACATGAGGGAAAAGCTCAAATATCTCTACCTGAGGTTCGAAGTCCCCAGGAACGGCGGCGGATCTCAATAGACATTGTCGTTCATCAGCAGCTCCTCGAGTTCATCCGCCTTTGCGGCGATATAAGTCAGTGATTTCATGAACCTCATGGGATCGCAGTCCTCCAGGAGTATGGAGTCCCTGAGTATGACCGTATCGTTAAGCAGCGCGACCGCGCCGTATTCCAGGGTGGCGTTGAGCTGGAGAGTGTACTTGTAAAGCTCGCAAAGGTCTTTTTTCAGCTTGCCGATTATCGAGTAATAATTAATGATCCTGTCGCCGGATTCGTCCTTGGAAAGCGTGATCAGCACTTCCTGCGACCTGTTGTTCTCGAACTCGAGATTGGTAGTGTAGCTTCCCTGGGAATCCTTGTGAAACTGGATCTTGAACTCGCTTGCGATTGCGGATATGAACCCGTCGAATATTTCCATCTCAACAGCCCCTTGTATCGTTATGGACTTTATCATATCATTCAACGCAATAAAGTCAAGGATTTACTTTGAAAAGTCCTTGAAAAAATGGAACCACCGGAAATATATATCCCAACTCCCTGATATCTGGATATTATCATATGCTTTCATCGTTCTTTTCAGAAAATATAAAAGAAAGAAAGGCCATTCAAAAAAACTCCCTGGAGATAGTCAGGCACCTTTCGCATGACCTGGGGGAAAGAACAATCCGCAGGCATGAAAACCTCGAAGCCGCCAGGACATTCATCAAGAATTATTTCAGCGAATTCGGGCATGAACCCTCCGAACAAACCTATGCCATAAAGGGGACGGAGGTCGCCAATATCATAACCGAGATAAGGGGCTTCTCCAGGCCGGACGAGATCATCGTGGTCGGGGCGCATTACGATACGGTAGAGGACACGCCCGGGGCGGACGACAACGCCACTGCCGTGGCCGCGCTTCTCGAGCTCTACAGGCTGTCATCCGGGCATGAATTCAAAAAAACGGTCCGCTTCGTCGCGTTCACCCTGGAGGAGCCGCCTTTTTTCTCGACGGAAGACATGGGCAGCATGAGGTACGCGTGCGGATGCAAAAAAAAGAATGAAAACATCGAGCTCATGATATGCCTTGAAATGATGGGATACGGATCTAAAAAGCACAAGCAGGATTTCCCGATGTATGAAATGAAGGACAAGTACCCGTCCGGCGGGGATTACCTGGGAGTATTCTCGCTGCCGTCCTTATCGGAATATGTCTACCTGTGGAAAAAAATATACAACACCCATGCCAAGAAAAAAATATTCGAGATAATAGCGCCGGCATCGATAAGGGGAATGGACCTGTCCGACCACTCCTCGTTCATCAGGCAGGGGTACCCGGCCATAATGCTGTCCGATACGGGATATTACAGGAACAAGAATTATCATTGCCCTGAAGACACCTACGACACGATAAACTACACTTTCCTGACGGAGAACATAATGGATTCCTTCATAACATTGAGGGAGATTTTAAACATGGACGGCATAAAAAACAACTGCTGACGGCGGAACGATGATGGAATGCAAAAAAGAAAAAAACACTTTCACCTGCACATGCACCTACGAGCCGTGTTCTAGAAAGGGGTCCTGCTGCGACTGCATAGCCTACCACAGAAAGTCCGGCGAGCTGCCCGGCTGCCTGTTTCCGCAGGAGGCGGAAAGGACGTACAACAGGGGCGCGGCCTTTTACGTCAAGGTCATGGGCAAAAAGCCCTGACGGGCGCATACAGTCATTTCGCGTCCCTGAATATCGCGGCGACCTTCAATCCGCCGTTCATGAACAGCACCTTCCTGTCGTATGGGAGGGACATTATCTTTTCATATTCCACTCCGGGCGATATTACCGCGTATCCGCAGCCCGCATGCTTCCCGCGAATGGTGTTCCCGATCATCCGGTACAGTCCCCTTATGTCCCCGGGCCTCATCCTTTTACCGTAAGGCGGGTTCAGGACAATCAGGCACTTTTTGCCGGGAGGCGGATCGTATGCATCCCTGAAAAAATCCCTCCGCCTCACATCCGCGTATTCCGCGAGTCCCGCATCTGCAAGGTTCCTTCCGGCCGCTGCCGCCGATTTTTCATCGATGTCTCCCGTCATCGCGATAACGCCCCCGCCGCGGCCCGCGCTTTCCCGGGGAAGCCTGCCGACAAGGTTCGCGTAAGCGGCAGGGCTGAAGCACGGCCAGTCCATGAAACTGAACGTTCTCCCGGTGCCCGGGTACCGCCCGAGAAGTATGCCTATGGCCTCGATGCTGAAGGTACCCGCGCCGCACATCGGATCGATTATCATGTCGTACCCGCATATGCCCGCCTCGTGGAGTATAAGGGCCGCAAGCGTTTCCCTTAACCCGGCGCCGGAAACACGTATTTTCTCGCCCCTCCTGTAAAGAAGCGGACCGGTTGAATCGAGGCTGACCTCGCACACGTCGTTTTCAATCCTCGCGTAGATCGTCTGCGCGGCGGTAGAACCTTCATCAAGAACGGCGCCGAGACCGCATCCGCCCATTCTTTCCGATACCGCCTCGAACAGCACCTTTTCTATCTTTTCACCGAAATGCAGCCTCGATCTCTTCCAGGAACAGCTGAATTGCAGCTTCGTTCCATCTCCGACGAGAAGCTCCCAGGGAATTTTTTTAGCGCCTGCATACAGCCTCTCAGGGTCCCTTGCGCCGAACCTTCCCAGGCGCATCAGGAGCCTGGTGACAGTGCGGGAACACGCGTTAACCCTGTAGCAGTCTTCCATCCTTCCGTTAAACTCCAGGCCCCCGGTGCAGGCCGTCCTTACTCCTGATATTCCGATCATGCCGAGCTCCGCGGCCGCTGCGTTCTCGAACCCCGGCTGGACCACGGCGAAAAAAACATGCTCCATAGCGGTCACATGGCGCTTGACCCTTCTTTTAATCGCTTCGGACAAATCACCGCCTCCTTGATAGAACGGCCAGGGTCTCGATATGCGGCGTCTGCGGGAACATGTCGAAGGCCTCGAGGGAATCAAGGCCGTAGCGGTCAAGCGAGTCGATCTCCCGGCGGAATGCGTCCGGGTTGCAGGACATGTAGATCAGCCTGGCGGCGCCGGAAAGGTTTATCCTTTCAACGACTTTCGGGTGAAGGCCGCTCCTGGGCGGGTCGAGGATGATGGTGTCGAATCCGCCGGTACCGGACTCGAGGTATTCAGCTGCGTCCGCCCGCGTGAATTCCACGTTCGTCGCGCCGTTTTCTGTCCTGTTAGCTTCCGCGGCCGCGACGGCCTCTTCTACCAGCTCGACGCCGGTCACGCTTTCGCATTTTCCCGCCACGAAAAGGGAAATGCTGCCCACGCCGGAATAGAGGTCGAGAGCCCTGCCGGAGGCCTCCTCCCTTATCCTCCTGTACATGTCCAGCGCGATCCGGGAATTGGACTGGAAAAACGAATTCGGCCCGATCCTGTACCTGGTTCCATCGAACGACTCCACGATGAATCCCCTCCTGACGACCTCGATCACCTCTCCGAAGCTGAGGTCGGCCTTCCCGGAATTCAGCAGCACTGACATCGAATCCGCCCCGGCCGACAATCCGTCGATGACCGCGTCGGGGAGGGCCCTCCTGTCAGAGACAACGAGGTTCACCATAGTCTCCCCGGTGAACATGGCCTGCCTGATCACCGCGTACCTCAGGAAGCCGGTGTGCCTCAGGTAATCATACCCCTCCACTTCGGCGAGGATCGTCCTGGCGGAGGAATAAAGCATTTCGGATTTTTCCTGCATGATCTTACAGGAGGTTATGTCTATCACGTGCCTGTGGCTGCCTGCCCTCCTGAGCCCGATCTTCCCGAAGGCGGTGACCATGTCCATCCTGCTCCTGTATCTGAACGGGACTGAGGGTGAGACGGAAGGGACTTCCGTTATGTCGGAAAAAAGCCTGGAAAGATAATCCTTCTTCAGCTGAAGCTGGTTTTCATAGGAAATATCCTGGAAGGAGCATCCGCCGCACTCGCCGAAATGCGGACAGGGCGGTTCCGCGCTGCCCGCATATTTTTCAGATATCTCGAATATGGCCTTTCGTTTTTTTTTCATTTGCTGGATGAAGGGACGGGAACTTCGCCGGTCCGGATTTAAAGAAGCGCCGTGCTGAAATACCTCTCGGCCCTGTCCGGCAGGACCGTAGCGACCCTGTGTCTGCCGTTGTCCACGTGGAGGGCGACGAAAACATTGGCCCCGGAAGATGTGCCCACGAGAAGGCCCTCCTCTCTCGACAGCCTCCTGGTCATTTCTATGGCCTCGTCGTCGGAAACGGTTATCACCATGTCAACAAGGCTCACATCGAGAACGTCGGGGATGAAACCGTCCCCTATTCCCTGTATCTGGTGCAGCCCGGGCTCGCCGCCCAGAAGGGCGGCGCTGTTTTTCGGCTCCACTGCCACGATCTTGACGTTCCTGTTCTTCTCCTTGAGGAACTTTCCGATCCCCTGCAGGGTGCCCCCGCTTCCCACTCCCGCGACGAATATGTCGATATTCCCTCCCATGTCCTCCCAGAGCTCAGGGCCGGTCCTGCTATAGTGGATTTCCGGGTTGTCTGGATTCTTGAACTGGTTGGCAATGAAGAATTTACCGGGGTCGGAGTCTACGATCTCATTGAGCCTTTTAAAGCAGCCTTCAAGGCTGTCCCCGGCCGGGGTAAATTCAATCTCCCCGCCGAATGCCGTGATGATTTTTTTCCTCTCCTCGCTCATGTTCGACGGCATAACGCAGACGACCCTGTATCCCTTCTGGACCCCGAACAGAGTCAGTCCGATCCCGGTGTTGCCGGATGTGGCCTCTATGATGGTCATGCCCGGCTTCAGGTCACCCCTTTTTTCCGCGCAGTCTATTATGTGCTTTGCTACCCGGTCCTTTATGCTGCCGCCCGGATTAAGGAACTCCGCCTTGGCATAGACGTTTCCCGATGAAATTTTGCCGAGCCTGATAAGCGGGGTATCGCCCACGGTATTTGTTATTGACTCTACCATCATCCTGTTAAAAACTCCGGTTTTTTTGACATTTTATGCATCAATCCGCAGGAGCAATATGTCAATAGCTTTTTTTACGGCTTCATCAATCAAAAAAAACAGGCTCCCCTCCTCCATGAAAAAAAACGGCCGACCCGTGCCCGTTCATAAAATCCCTGCGGAACGATTCAGTCTCAGCGCTGAAAAATACCGACCGCCTGAGCAGACCGGCCGGCACCCGGTCGATGCCCCGCCGCCCGAAAAGGTCCAGGCCCCGCCTTCTGGCTTCCCTGCATCCCTCCCAGTCGACCGCCGGCGGATACCTGTGGGACCTTCCATGAAGGCACCAGTCCCATCGCAGGCAGTCCGCCAGATATCCCGCTTCATCCGGACGGACCGCCTTCACCAGGTCCAGCATGAATCCCGCCCGGAACTGCCAGTCCCTGCCCCTCCGGCCGGTTCCGGACGCGAGGGACCGTTCGGCAAGAGCCCTGTATGCGCCGAACGGGGACCCGCATATTTTTATCAGCCTCCCCATGGATGTCCTGAAGCCGGGCTCATTATGGAAAAAATCCACCATTCTCGACGCCTCCCTGAGCAGGTCCAGGTCGTCCCTGGAAATCCATTTCGTCTCGAGAACCTCATACGGGGGCGATTCAGAGTGAACGATCCCGTAATCCCCGGCCTTCAATGAAATCCCCGTGCCCCTGAGCACTTTCAGGAAACCAAGCTGGATATGGTCCGGCATGAGCCCATGCACCAGGTTGAACGATTCAGCCGCCTCGTCAAGCCCCTCGAAAGGAAGCCCCGCGATCAGGTCGAGATGCACATGCATGTTTTTCATGTCGACGAGCCTTTTTATCTGCGCGCGTGAAGCCTCCCAGTCCATGGGCCTCCCGATTTCAAGGAGCGTCCGCCTGAATACCGACTGGACGCCTATCTCCAACCTGAACAGGCCGGCGGGGACCCGGGACAGGATATCGAAATCCTCATCCCCGAGTATCCCGGGAAAAATCTCGAAATGGAAAACCGTCCCGGGCGTCCTTGAAATTATGTGCCTCCACACCGCCCTGGAATGTTCCCTGTCCGCGTTGAAGCACCTGTCGACGAACTTGACCGTTCCGGGGCGTTGCCCGATTAAAACATCCAGCTCTTCAATCACCCTCCCCGTATCGCGCTTTTCGAAAGGGACGTCAGTCCTGGATGAAAGGCAGTAGGAGCACCTGTAGGGACAGCCCCTGGTCGATTCGTAATAAACATACCTTCCCCTCATGCCCGCAAAGTCGTCTTCCGAATACGGGAACGGCAATTCTGAAAAACGCGGGTTCGGCTCGGAAATGATTCTGGCGTCAGACTCCAGCCCTGATGATAAAAGCTTCCTGAAAGCCTCTTCGCCGGCCCCGGATATGATAAAATCAATTTCAGGGAATTCATCCAGCCAGGCCTGAGGATTGTATCCAGCCTCTGGCCCGCCCAGTATTATCTTCGCCACGGAGATCAGGGGGATCAGCCTTTTCACGAAGCCGGCGTTCCATATATAGGTTGAAATGCCGACCGCGCACGGCCCCATGCCGTTTATGGCCGCCGCAGCGGATTCCGGGTCCGAGTTTATCGAGCATTCGAAAACGGAAAGCCCGTACCCGGAATCCCGGCAGTAAGACCTGATGCAGTACAGGGCGAGGCAGGAATGGGTATACCTCGCGTTTATTCCGGCCAGCACTATTTTTCCCCGCATCCGCGCGCCCCCTGCGCCTTATTGCATCGCTGCATGATCATGATCGCGATAAATCGATCCTCAGTTAAAATTAATGTATTGAAAATATCGAGGCTTTTATTATTATTACTAAAAATTTGTTCAACAATAACTCGCGCGGTCATATGAGCGAAACCAAATTCGAACTCGCAATAAACAGGGGAAAAAGCTACGAACACCTGTTTCTGGGGAAAAAGGACTTTCTCGCGGAAACCTCGAAGCTTTTCAAGGAACCGAAAAAGATTTTCCTCGGCATGGGGAACTTCCTGGAGCTCGGGGACTACCACAATCTCCTGGACTCGGTGCTTTTTTTCGAGGAAGGCATCGAGCTGGAAAAAATCCTGGATAAAAACAACAGGAGGGTCGCCGCAGAGGGGAACATCCCGTTCTCGTTTTTCAAGCTTGCGGTTTACTTCCCGGATTTCCTCCTTAAAGACGTGCCGGCCTCGTGCCTTTCCATCATAGGTAAAAAATCAAGGCTTGCCCCGGGAGCGGAAATTTTTTTCCAGCACATAAAAAAATACAGCCCGCTCGTCCTCACGGCCATACCCTACAGCATCGCGATAGAGTTCATCAAAAGGCTCGGGCTCGGCAAGGAAAACCTCTTCGCCACGGACTACAAGGTCAAGAAAGACAACAGCCAGCGCGTGATCTTCACCGGCGGCATCAACAGGTTCGTTTCCGGGGACAGGAAAAGCATCGAGATAGAAAAATGCATGATTGACAACAGCCTGACCGAAAACGAGGTGGCCTATATAGGCAGCGGGGAGGCCGGAATGGCCACATTTTCGAGGATAAGGAACTCGATCGCATTCAATCCCACGATAAACGTAATGCCGGAATCAAGGATCAACGTTTACGGCTCTTCGCTCGAGTCATTGCTGGTTCTCTTCAATTTCAACGAAGGCCTCAGGCCGTACCTCATGTCGGGAATGATGGATGATTGCCTCCCTTCCCTCGTGGTATATTCGGAATCCAGGGAAAAGCCGAAGGAACTGATGGAGCTCGAGATGGAACACAGGCGGTACCAGAAGAACATACTCAGCCAGAGGGTCGAACATTCAGGAACCGGCTTCGATACCGTCCTGAACGACATAAACGTCGAGCTCAAGGGCTCGCCGATCGGCATTGAAAACATACGCGAGATGGTCTATGAGAGGATAAAAAAACACATGGAAAATCCGCAGGAGATAGTCAAGACCATCTACAGCATCGCCAGGGAAAGATACAAGAGCCTGGGAATGGAATGAAGATGCTTCCTACAATATCCCCCTCTGTTCCCTGGCATGGCAAAGCCTTTTTATTATCTCGCTGATGTTCTTTCCGCCGGCCTCGTCGACCCTGCCGATCACGAAACTCGCCATGCACCTTTTGCCGCTCTTGCGGTGAATTTTAAGAACGCATGTTCCCCTGACCTCGAAGTGTTTTTCGAGGTTCATTCTGAACTCGAACTCCGAGGCCTTTCCGAAATCCACGGGCTCGATGAATTCCACGATGAAATGCTTGGGAGATATGTCGGCGACATTCCCGATCAAGCGTTCTTCGCTCTTAAGATCCTTCAGCATTATCTCGCACTTCAGGCCCGGGTTGTAATTGAACTTCAGGGCGTCATTCACCTGCTTTTTTATTATAATAGCTTCAAGCGAGTCCATTTTGAATGTCATGCCCGAGATGCCGATCCCTCCCTTTTCCCTGTGCTCCTGGCAGAAGGACACATTACACGAACACTTGAACCAGTACCCCTCGTCGTTATAGTTGGTTTCCGTCATCCTCAGCTCCAGCCTTATCGGATAGCTCAGCCAGAGATACTCCCTGAAGGACACGTCCATCCTGTTAAGCGTGAAAAAAATACCGCTGGTGGGCACTTTCCCGTATATATGTGCGCAGGCGACGAACAACTGGCGCGCGGTTTCAATCATCATCATCCCCGGTATATGATCCAGTTTATGCTCGAAGAAGTATTCATGGTCCGGATCGACGTGCATGTTCGCGATGAATACGTCCTCCTTGTGCACCTTGTCTATCCTTTCAAAAATTTCCGATATCCTCGCCTTTTCAGCGTCGGTGATGAAAAGAATTCTTGACTTGAGAATTTTCGCGATCCTCAACTCGTCCAGTTCGTTGAAGACCTTCGAGAGGATGTAATGATCGCCATGCTGATCCATGCTATAAAACTGCAGCAGAAACTTCTTGTCGTCTTCCCCCACAGATTCCTCAATGAAAAATTCATTCATGTCCTTGATGGATATATTGACCGGAAGGGTCCTCAGCACGTAAGAAAATTCCGTCTCCGAACCGATGCCGTAAAGATTCATGTTCTTCTTTATATAGTAATTGAGGATAAATTCTTTTTCTTCCTCTTCAAGAACTGGAATTATATGTTTTTCGAATATTTTGTCCTCTATTATCCTCGGGATGCTCCTTCTAAGATTATAAATATGAACATTCTCTCTTCTGGTTTTATGAACATAGATATTATCCGGAAACTTGATGTTTTCGAAATTGATATACTGGGGCATAAACACCTCCCTTTGATGTTCCAGGTTTTATAGCATAAGGGAACCTCTAATAATCAAATCAGGATGTTCCCTTGCGGGCACTCTCAATGTATAAATTGGGATTTTTAAGCGGTTTTATAATGAAAAACCGAATTTATTGAGGTGCCCATATATTAAAATGTAAAACCGGGGATTATTAAATATTATCGGAAATATTTTAATATTAATATCAGAATATATTTTTTACTATTGACCTTTGCCCGGAAGGCGTTTATTATCAAACATTCCAAATGCAGGATTTGCTGATGGCTTTCTTTTATTTCTTTAAAAATGACGGCAGATGCAACTTTGTTAAAAAATATCTCGTCGACGATTTCATGAAAATTCTCCAGAAAAAAGACTCTGCTGGCGGGGTAACCTATTATTTGAACCTGGAGTGGAGTTCATCATCGGGCAAAGGGGCCAATACTGACTGGCTTGACTCCCTGAATATTAATTACATAAAAAACATCGATGAACTCCCGGCCGGAGGCGGCGTATACGTATCATCATACGACGGAGACCCGGTCTCCATAGAAAAACTGAAAAAAGCAGGCGTTCCTGTTTATGAAAGGATATGTCCGTGGGTGCTGGCACTGAGAAGGCAGATAAGCATTACGGGCGCGGATCATCGCTGTATTATAATGCTGGATAAAGACCATATGGTTTACAATAACTACAGATCAATATTTCCCGAAGACACGATTTTTATCGATGAAATAAATTACCTGGAAAGGCTTCAGAATCTTCAAAAAGGCATGCCGGTACATTTCATCGTATATTCGACGTTCAGGCCGCAGGACGCCGCAAAAATCACGGATTACTTAGAAAAAAACTTTCCGCATCCGGATAATATTTACTGGTTAAAGGGAATCTGTTCATGGGTGACAGATTCAGGTGTTTTCGAAGAGATACGGACATCGATAAAAAACGAAAACTTATCGGAAATATGGGTCATATGCAGCAATGAAAACAACAGGTCCGTAAAATCGCTGATTTCAGCGATAGGGGAAAACGGTTCCGGCCACTTGATTTTAAAAGACCCGTCCGACATCCCGGAAAATATTCCGCGTGAAAAAAGGATTGGCGTACTAAAGGCACCGATTCCATACGGCAAAGAGAATGAAATTATTGAACGCATAAAAAATTTATATTGCAGCTGATCCGGATATATGCATTAGAATCAATTAATAAATAAATCCGGTTCTCCGGCCGGCCGTACCGGAGCGAATGGTTGAATCATGGATGATCATGGACCAATCAGCTTCGCGAAGGGCAATCGTTGCCGCAACCATAGTTGATCGCAGGGATGCTGATGATAGAGATAAAGGGGCTACGCCTTACCGAGAAACTTTACGAAAGCGAAAAGACGCTCGTCTACAGGGCGTTACGGGAATCCGACGGCGCGAAAGTCATCGTCAAAACCAATAAATCAGATAATCCGGATCCCGCCGATGTCGGCCGCCTTCAGAATGAATACAATGTCGTATCCGGTTTCAATTCGCGCCGCATAATCAAGTTCCACTCTCTCGTGGACCTGGGTAACAAAAAAGCCATTATCATGGAAGATGCTGGCGGAATCTCCCTCGATCAATACATGTCCGAGAAAAAATTCCCGCTCCCGGAAATTTTAAAAATCTCTTCCGAATTATCCGACTGCATCGGCGAAATTCACAGGAACAAGATCGTCCACAACAATATCAACCCATCCAACATTATAATAAATACCGGAAGCGGGGAAATCAAAATAATTGATTTCGGAATCGCCTCGGATATAGGCAGGGAGATAAGGAGCGCCGTCAGTCCTGAAATCATTGAAGGTTCGCTGGCATATGTATCGCCCGAGCAGACCGGCAGGATGAACCGCTCAATCGATTATCGCACGGATTTTTATTCTCTTGGCGTTCTATTTTACAGGCTGTTAACCGGCCGCCTTCCCTTTGAAACAACGGACGCGATGGAGCTTGTCCATTCGCACATTGCCATCCTGCCCGTGCCGCCCTTCAGGCTCAGGGAAGACATACCCAGGATTTTTTCAGACATTATCATGAAGCTCCTGGCTAAAAACGCCGAGGAGCGGTACCAGAGCGCGAACGGATTAAAAACCGACCTGGATAAATGCATAGAAAAACTGGATTCGGCCGGAAAAATAAAAAACTTCGACCTTGGAGCCAGCGATGTGTCGGAAGTGCTCAGGATACCGGAAAAAATATACGGAAGAAAAAACGAGATCCTCCGCCTTTCCGAATTGTTCTATGAAGTCGCCGGCGGTTCAAAAAAAACAGTACTGATTTCGGGACCGCCGGGAATAGGAAAATCATTCCTCGTCAACGAAATCCAGAAACCGCTGCTCAGGGAAAGGGGATATTTTATATCCGGTAAATTCGACAGGCTCAAAAGGGACATTCCATACAATTCATTTACACAGGCGCTCAAGGCCCTGGTAAAACAGATCCTTACGGAAAGCGAGGAGCGGATCAGGATATGGAAAGAGGAACTGAGTGAAAACCTGGGGGAAAACACGAGCAT
>JALOTL010000026.1 GCA_025457915.1 Spirochaetota bacterium
ACAGAGGTAGAGATCCAGGACCAGCGGAACGGCCGCGGCCTCCGATTCCATAATGATCTCGGCCTCGATCAGGCCTTCCCCTATTGCCGTGATGACCGCTCCGTACTCCATGCCTTTTTCATCCCTGAGTCCGAGCCTGTCGCCGATTGCGACGCGTCTCACCCTCGCGAGGTGGTGGAAATCCTCGCCGGCTATCCGGCACAGCCTGCCTTCGATCTGCGATGCTTTTATGAAAAAGAGGGGCATTCAGTCACCGAGCTTTTCAGACCTGAAAATCTCCCTGCCGAACTTCTGGCCCTCGTCGTATTCATCGAAGCTCATGATGGATACGGTCCCCTGCCTTATGTTCATCATGTCGTACTGGAGAGGCTGGATCCTTCCGTCCTTCTCCCTGGTTTTAACCAGGGTCATGAATTTAAAAATGGCCCTGTCCCTGTCGTGGAAGTCTATCCTGAGGGGCAGGTATTTGTCCTTGGTGACGTAGAGGGTAAGCTGTCCGTATTCGCCGCCCTTGAAGACCGGGACGAGCTTTAGGCTGTACGCGTCGTTACCCTGGACCACGGCCTCGCCGGTGATGGTGGCGGTATAGTTGCTCTGGAGGTCGGCGTTCGAGATGTCTATGAAATAAAAGTTGGTCGCCAGAATTGGATCGTATTTATCGATCCCCCTTTTATGATAGAGTTTGAGGGCGTGCATGTTGTAGACCCAGACATCCTCCCCGCCGAGATTGAAAAGGACCTTCAGCTGGTCACCCCTCTCCCTGCTGGAAAAAATGAAGAGGAAGTCCTCCTTTGCAATGCTGGCCGTAAACTTTATGCTGGTTGATTTCCCATCCGGGGTTATATGCTTTATTTTGCCCCTGATCAGTCCCTGCGGGTATTCCATGATTTTATCGACCCTGGCCAGTATCCCCTGGGCCGTAAGTTCGATCTTTCTTTCCTCCTGCGCGCGGCCGGAAAAAACGGCCGCGAAAACCGCCACCGAGGCAATAACATATATATGGAATAATCTTTTCATGATTTTGAACGCCGATCACGGCAATTATTAATTATCAGGAAATAACCGGAGGATTTCAATCTTTTTTTGAGGTATAGTACCTGTCGCTTTTATCAGTTTCAAGATCCGGCCTGAGCCTGACCGCCCCGTAAAGATACACATGCACCATTTCTTCCTGCTTCCTGTCGGAATTCACGTGGAGCAGGACCCTTATGCAGCCCTGGAGGCTTCCCGGGACCGGTATCTCCCTGGTGCAGAAAAGAGGGGTATAAAGCCATCCCATCTTCCTTGCCGCGACCGCCGGGAATTCCGCGTTTACATCGTCCGTCACGGAAAAAATCGCCGAAGCCACGTCCGCCTGTATCACGCCGTTCTTCTGTATTATCGACTCCAGGAGCTCGGTCGTCCTGGAAACGATCTCCTCCCTGGTATTGGATTCCACGGTTGTGGCCCCCCTGATCCCCCTCACTGCCATTTCATTCTCTCCTTACGTCCGCGCCAGTTTTTTTCATTAAATCAAAAAAATTCGGGAACGTCACGGATACGGATTCAGCCGTGTCGACGACCGTTTCCCCGGGGGATGCGATCCCGGCGACGGAAAGGGCCATCGCAACCCTGTGGTCGCCGTGCCCGTCGACCCTCGCCCCCCTTAGCCCGCCGCCCCTGATTACGAGTCCGTCCGGCATTTCCTCAATGTCGGCCCCCATTTTCCCGAGCTCCGAATGCATCACGCTTATCCTGTCGGTTTCCTTGAGCCTGGCCTGCGCCACGTTTACAAGCCTTGTCTCCCCGGCGGCAAAACAGGCCGCGACCGAGAGTGCGGGGAGCGAATCCGGCATGGCGTTCAGGTCGAAGGTCCCGCCCTTCAGGCCGCCGCCCCTGATTCTGATGCCGTCCTCCTCGATGTTCACCGCGGCCCCCATTTTTTTCAGGATATTTACGACTTCCTTGTCGCCCTGGGTGTCGTTGAAGTCGAGTCCCCTGAGCATGAGTTCCGACCCGGAGATGGCCGCGGCTACAAGAAAAAACGTGGCCGATGAAAAATCCGCCGGGACCCTCGCGTTGAAATTTCCATAAGACTGGTTCCCGGTAATTGAAAACGACCTGTATTCGTTGTTCACGTACCTTATGCCGAGCCTGTCCAGCCATGAAAGGGTCATGGCGACATACGGCTTCTCGTTGAGAAGCGGCACTGAAATTTCAGTGTTCCCGGTTGCCAGGGGCGCGGATATCAGCAGGGACGTGAGGTACTGCGATGTGACGGCCTCTATGCCCGTCGAACCGCCGGATATCCTTCCCTTTATTACAAGGGGCGGCTTTCCGTTTTCCCTCGTGGACCACGCCCTGCCCCCCAGGTCGTTGATTGATCCCAGGAGGGAGTCCGCCGGCCTGTTCCTTATCTGTTCATCGCCGGTAAACACGGTGTACCCGTCCGCGAGCGAGGCCAGCCCAATCCCTATGTACAGCGAGGTCCCGGAATTACCGACGTCTATCACGTCGTCCGGGACGGACACCGAGCCCCCCGTGCCTTTCACGGTCCATTCATCGGACCTGATTCCGATGCGGGCGCCGAACTTCTCTATCATGCCGAGGCAGGACCTCGTGTCGGACGAGTCGAGCGGCTGTCTGATGACGGACTCGCCCCGGCCCAGCATGCCGAACACCAGCGCACGTATCGTGTGCGATTTCGACCCCGGGATATCTATGGCCCCGCCGATTCCCGACGGCCTTACGGAAAATTTCATATCCTGACCGGCTCGTATTTCTTGCGCCTGAACAGTCCCGTGTAGTACGAAATGCTCAACCTGCCTTCATTCAGGCCGTAGAACTTCCTGAACCCGTCGCCCTCTCTCTCGAGAATGCCGGCCGGATCGCCGGCGCCGCCGTACAACCCGGAGCAGTATTTTATCTTTTCCAAGATATTCTCGTCGAATTTCTCCGTACCTCCCTTTATGAACTTGAACTCGTTCAGGTCCAGCACTGTTTTGAGGTCGTCCTGAAGGTAGTAGTCGTTGTGCAGGGGCAGCATGCTCCTGACCAGGTCGTCGTAAACGCCCTCCAGGTCCTGGTCATCCAGGACTATCATTCCCAGGAAAAGGATCCCCTCAAACTGGAGGCACCTCCTGAACTCGTCGATCACCCTTCCCGTTTCCAGTATATCGAGGTAATCGATGCACACGAGGAGATCGGCCGCGTAATAATCGACCGGAAGGGAATTGAAGTCGCCGTTGATGAACCTTATCTTTTTCATGACCGGGTCGTCCCCGTGCCTTGAAGTGAATTCCATTATCACCTTTAAAGACGGGTCGACCACCACGATGTACGATTCGAATTGCGCGGCCAGGTCGTAAACCAGATCGCCCCTGCCAAGCCCGGCCTTGACCACGACGCCCGGATTGTATGTCTTCATGACGTCGAACAGCTTTTCCCTCAGCATTTCACGGCGCGATTCCGGCTCAAGAAAAACTCCGTTATCGAAATCGAATTCGATAAATTTTATGATTTCTCCAGTTCTTTCCATGGGTTGTATGGGACTCCTGCCGGGCGATAATTTCAGGGATTAAACGTCATGTCTTACTATCAGCGCAACAATTTTTTTTCAAGAAATAATTTAAACGCTCCGCCGGGCAGCAAGCCAAGGAGATTCCACTTAAACTGGCAGAAAAATCCGTCTTGACGATGGGGTGCAGTTTAGCCTTTACCGGGATGATGCTGCCGTTTTGACGATTATTCTGTAGAATTATTATTGACACTTGCCGGTCTACGATTATTATTTACCCTTTGTTAAGGGCACCGGCAAGCCCGGATTTGTAAAGATACAAATGACCGGGAATTTCATTAATGGGCGCCTCTATAAATTAGATTTTTCATTATTAAACCGCTGAAAAAATCCAATTTATACATTGATAATGCCCACAGGGGAACGTCCTGATTCGATTATCGGAGGTTCCCCTGATAATCATCCCGGGGACTGAAAATAAAAAATAGCCTCCGGGATTTTCGCCCGGCTTTTTAACTTCCGAGGACGCGATCAGCAAATGAACATATTTACCAAGGCAAAAAATGGCACTATGACGCCCGAGGTCGGGTTCGTAGCCGGAAAGGAGGGCCTCGACGCTGCGCGCGTCATGGAAGGCTTCGCCGGCGGAGAAATCGCTATATTTAAAAATTCCGCCAGGAAAATCGATCCCGTAGGCGTCGGCAGGGGGCTCAGCACCAAAATCAACGCGAACATAGGCACGTCCCCCGACATGTTCGACGCGACCCTCGAGCTTGAAAAACTCAGGGTCTCGGTCGAGGCAGGAGCGGACACGATAATGGACCTTTCGACGGGAGGGGACCTGCCGGCCATAAGAAGGCAAATCATCGGGAACTGCGGGGTCCCGCTCGGCACCGTCCCGCTGTACGAGGTCGCGGTCGAAATGAAAAACAGAAAGAAATCCGTGATCGACATGGAAATTGAGGATTTTCTCGGCGTTATAAGAAAGCAGTGCGAGGACGGGGTCGACTTCATGACCATCCATTCCGGGATCACGCGAGAATCGCTCGCGTCTCTCAAGTCCGGCAACAGGGTGATAGGGATCACCAGCCGCGGCGGATCCATCATTGCCGAATGGATAAGCGTCAATAAAAAGGAAAACCCGCTTTACGAGCATTACGACGAGATACTGGACATCCTCGCGCCGTACAACGTCGTGGTGAGCCTGGGCGACGGCCTCAGGCCGGGGGCGATAGCGGACGCGGGCGACAGGGGCCAGATCCACGAGATGATAATCCTGGGCAGCCTCGCAAGAAGGGCCCGCGAAAAGGGCGTCCAGGCGATAATCGAGGGTCCCGGCCATATGCCGCTTGACATGATTGCCGACAACATGAGGCTCGAAAAGTCCATTTGCGACGGCGCCCCGTATTACGTGCTCGGACCGCTGGTTACGGACGTCGCACCCGGGTACGACCATATAACGTCAGCCATAGGAGGCGCGATAGCCGCGGCGAGCGGCGCGGACTTCCTCTGCTACGTGACCCCCGCAGAGCACCTTCGTCTCCCGACCGTGGAAGACGTAAGGGAAGGCGTGATCGCATCGAAGATCGCGGCCCACGCCGGCGACATAGTGAAGCTCGGCAGCAGGGCCTCCGGATGGGACCGCGACATGTCGAAGGCCAGAAAGGAGCGGAACTGGGAAAAAATGTTCAGCCATTCCATAGATCAGAAGAGGGCGCGGGAATACAGGGGAGCGTCCCCCTCGCAGCAGGAAGACCAGTGCTCCATGTGCGGCGAGTTCTGCGCGATAAAAAGACAGTATTAAACCAGGAGGGAGATATGCCCGGGGACAAAATATATTACGATTCCTACAAGGAGGACAGGGACCTGATCCTCGAATACAACCAGGTCAAGCTCGACGACGCCAACGTCGTCAACATTCTCGGCGTGGGGATAGACAACGTAACAAGGACTCAGGCGGTGGTCAAGGTCATGGACATGATCACGAACGGAGGCATACACCATGTCATGTCGTTCAACCCGTACAAGATCCAGAGGGTCAGGGGCAACCTCGACCTCAACGTGATTTCCGGTCTCGCGGACATGAGGATTGCGACAGGGTCCGGCGTTAGATGGGCATCGAGGGTGCTGAAGAACCCGCTAAAGGAAACAATATCCCTGCTCAGCTTCATGATGGACATCGTCAGGATAGCCGAGATAAAGGAATTCTCCATATTCCTCGTGGGGGGAAAGCCAGAGGTCGTCGAGCAGGCCTTTTTCAACATCCGCAAATCGTTTCCCAAGATCAGGATCGTGGGCAGGCACGGAGGCTATTTCAGCCCCGACAGGGAAAAGTCGGTCGTGGAGGCCATGAGAAAATCCGAGGCGAACATCATATTCGTGGGCCTTGGCTTCCCCAGGGAGGACAAATGGATCCACAAGATAAGGGGTGAATTCAAGAACACGGTCTTTATAAGCGTCGGGGGATGCATAGATATAATATCCGGCCAGGTGAAAAAGGCGCCGGCATTCTTCATGAGCAGGAACCTGGACTGGTTTTACAGGATAATAACCAAGCCCTGGAGACTGGGAAGGTTTCTCAGGGTGGTTTTCTTTTTCATCAGGACAGTGCTGAAAAGGATATTTTCAAGGTCGTGAAGGCTACCTCTCGGGCTTGTTCTCGCCGTATTTTCCCTTGACGGCCCTTGTGTCCCTTGCCTTCTGCAGTTCGGTGTTGGAAACAGAGCACCTGCCGAGCGTAAAATTGGAGACCTGCTCCGAAGCGCCGCAGGTCCTGCACCTGATCACGGACTTGCCGCTGTTGCTCCACTCCATCATTTCCACGTAACGGGAGCCGCAGACCACGCAGAATATTGCCGACACGAAATTGTTCATATTTCAGCTCACTTTAATCGCGATTATTGATATATCTTCCTTTCTACCGCTTTCCCCGGCGTAATCGCCGGCAAAAAGCACCAGAGAATCAACCAGCGCCGCCGGATCGGCGAAATCTTTCTGGAGAAACTCCATCACCCTCTTCAGCCCGAGGTGCTTCCCGGACCTGTTCCTGATATTGAGTATCCCGTCCGAGATGACGAGAAAGCAGTCCCCCGGCTGCAGCCTCACGAGGATGCTCTTGTCTTCATCCTCCGCGGCCTCCCCTATCTTGCCCAGCCTCAGGTACCTGGCGACCCCGTCCCTGAGCAGAATGGGATACGCCACGCCGGTGTTTGAAAAATGCACCGACCTGCCCGTAACGTCGACGATCCCGTAAAAAATCGAAAGCCGCGCGGACGGATTTGAGTCGTCCAGAACCGCTCTCCTGAGGGTCCTGACCACTTTCAGCGGGCTCTTCCCGCCGATCATGGATATCGCCCTGAGGGACCCGGCCACCATGGACGCGTGGAGTCCGCCCGAAATGCCCTTTTCGTGGATGTCGCCCAGCGACACGGCCAGTATATCATCCCCGAGCCTGAATATCCTCTGGAACTCGCCCCCGATCTCCCTTGCCGGGACGGACCTTGCGACTATCCTCATGTCCCCGACGGTCATGTCCGTGTCGGGTATCAGGGACTCCTGGACCGACCTTGCGGACTCGAGCTCGATCCTCATCCTCTCTTCCTCGATGGCCTTCTGGAAATATATCGCGTTCTGGACCGCGAGGGCCACCTGCTCCGCGAAAACGTTGAACAGGCGCATATCGTCGTCGTTGAATTCCGGCCTGTTGACCGGGTTTATCGCCTGTATGACCCCCAGGAGCTTTCCCTTGTAGAGCAGCGGGGAGCAGAGGATGGAACCAGTCCTGAACCCGGTGACCTTGTCGAACTCGGGGTCGAACCTCCTGTCGGAATAGGCGTCGTTCACTATCACGGGCTTCCTCATCTCAGCGGTCCATCCCGCGACGCCCTGCCCCACCTTTACCCTGTATTTTTCAACGAGCTCGTCGCCCGCCTCTCCAAGCGCCACCTTGAAGACCAGGTCGTCCGTTTCCTCCTCGTAAAGAAGAAGGGTGCTGGCCTCCGTCTCCATGATCTCCTTGATTATTTCCATGATTATCGTGAGGAGTCTTACTATGTCGAGGGTGGAGTTGATTATCCCGTTTATCTGCACCAGCCTGGTCAGGTTGTGTATTTCCCTTTCAAGGTTGGCCAGATCGTATTTTTTCTGCTTTTTGAACAAAACCGCTCCGGTATTTGCCGTATATTGTGCTGAAACAATCAAAGTAATACAGACGCTGATGTTAAATATGTCAACTCTATTTTCTGATATGTGGTTCCGGCATTATCAATTGTCTGCTGATAAAAATATACGCAATATCTCTTTTCCTTCCATATCTCCTCCATCTGCCCCTATCCCCTGTTTCCATATAAATTTCAGGGATCTGGAGATATGGGGATAGTTGAGATGAGGGGATGGGGAATGGGTTTTTAAAGAAAATACGAACTTAACTCTCTTATCTCCCTATCTCATCCGTCCCCCTATCACCTATTTTCTTATAAATTTCAGGAGATTAATGGATATTGTGGCAGTGGAAATCCGGATAATGAACGGAAAACATCCTTCAACTGCGATTTAAATCTGAAGATACAAAACTGACACGTATCCAGAGGGGTGTCTAATTATTATGTACAATTTTTAAAAGTTTTATGTAAAAATTTTATTTAAAGGGCTTGACAATTGGTTTTCAGGTTTATAAAATTTCGGCCAGTATTTATTTGTGACAAATTCCCATTAAGTATTTAATTTTGATGAAGCTACACAAAACCGGTCTTAAAACCGGTAAGGCATAATGTGTAAAATTTTATCATCATTGTTAAATACGATAAAAAAGAAAAGAATTTGTTACAGAATAATTTATCCCGATTTTAACGGGACAATAAAATCAGGAGGATTTTATCATGAAAAAGTTTTTAGCAATGGCCGGGGTGGTCATGTTCGCTATCGCCTTCGTCGCTGGAGACGTGTTCGCAGCAGCTGAAGCCTACAACTTCGCGAACTCGGTCGAATACACCAGGACTCAGAGCAGGAACGCGACCACCGCGACCGTGGATTCCGTGTACTACAACCCCGCGGGTCTTGTCAAGCTCGGAGACGGCCTGTATCTGCAGATCGCAGACCAGATGGGCATGAAAAAGTTCGCCCACAGGTACAGACCATACAACAGGGAATACTCCGACAAGGTTTTTATTCCATTGATACCTAACGGCGCAGTTGTCTATAAAAAAGACCGTGCTGCGATCTTCGGTTCCATGGATGTTCCCGCTGGCGGCGGAGAAATCAGCGTTGAAGACAAATATGTCGGCATTCCAATGGCTACTACAGGTTTCTCACACAAACTTCAAGCTCTAGGAGTCGGCGTTGTTGGCCTTGATGCTGCAAGTCATTCCCTTAGCTTTACCGGTGCCAATATCACCAAGCTATGGGCGAAAAACCTGTGGTCAAGGATGACGGCCGGCGGATCTTTCCTGCTGACCGATAGCCTGGCTTTCACGGGCGGCATCAGGCTCGCGCAGATGTTCGACTGGAGAAAGGGATGGGCCAATTTTACACAGGGTGGCATACCTACTTTCGTCAGAGGGCAGGTACTCGATCAGTATACAAGGCTGACTGGATTCAACGGCTTCTTCGGAACAATGTTCATCCCAACCGAATCCGTCAAGATCACGGCCCTGTACAACACTGAAAACGTGGCAAGGGGCACAATGATTGACTATGGGTATAAAAACTTCCTGCCGGAAAAATACAGAAAATCAGCAGCTGAAAAATCACTTCCGGCTTATGTAGCAGTCGGTCTCGCTGTTAAACCGGCTGAAATAGTCGAAGTCCAGGTTTCTTTCGACTATGTATTTTCGGGTGAGGTTAAACTCGGTTCAGGATATACCCCCAACCTGACCACCCACTCGCTTGACTACACGGCATATCCATATGCTGTTTATGATACGCTTGTCGGCGTGGCCAAAGGCTATTATCTGAACAAAAAGCAGAAAGACCAGATGAGACTCGGCGTCGGTTTCGAGTTCTTCCTCGGAAAACTCAAACCCAGCATTGGTTTCTCTCTCATAACCCCGAATACGAGATCTACGGTATGGAACCAGGACATGCTGGTCAAACCGGAGCTCTTCGAATTCGCGGTCGGTCTTGGTTTGCAGTATGCTATCACGGACAATATGTCCATCGACATCGCTGCCGCCAAACATTTCTACAGACAGGAAAAATACGGGTTCGGATTGGCCAGGCTTTCAAGGGACATCACGAACTTCGGTCTCGGTCTGACGACGAAAATCTAACGATTTTGAAAAAAGTATATAAAAGAAAGGCGGCCTACAGCCGCCTTTCTTTTTTTGCTTCAATATTTCATCTTAAATGATAAGTCCGAGTTTATTCGTAATGCGTCCACATTCTTATGATTTTTACGGCCTTTTCTTCTTTCAATACCTGATATACAAGGCGGTGCCGGATATTGATCCTTCTCGAGTAGGCGCCCGCAAGGTCACCCAGCAATTTTTCATACGGCGGCGGATTCTGAAACGGATTTTTCTTTAAAATTTCAATAAGGACCATCACCTTATCCTTCAGGCCGGCCCTAGCTGCTTTTTTCGAATCCTTTACCGCCTGTGCTGTAAAATAAACTTTGAAATTCACCAATCAAGATCCCCGGAACATTCATCCAGAGGCGTTTTCAGTCCTTTCCTGATGGACTCACGCATGCGCGGAATGGAAAGAAGGTATAAAGTTTCCTGTATATTGTTCCAGTCTTCCTCTGACAACAAAACAGCATTCATTCTTTTCCCGGTTATATGTATGGGCTGATGTGATGCATTGGCTTCATCAATAAGCGCGTACAAACTGCCGCGCGCCCTGGTGGCGTTTATTGTTTTCATTTGTACCTCTTCAAACCAAGATAGCGTACGCAATAACGAACGTCAAGTCGTTTATTAACGGTTCCATAAATCAGGTTTTTCATTAAGAATCCACTGAAAAAACCAATTTACATAAAATAATAATTTATCTCTTATCCCCCCATCTCCCCGATCTCCCTATCCCCTATTTCCATATAAATTTCAGGGGTTTGGAGATGTGGGGATGGTAGAGATCGGGGAGATGGGGATTGATTCCAGGCGCTCGTTTCGACTGCACTTCGACAGGCTCAGTGCTAGCGCTCAACGAGCGGATTGGATATAATCGCTCCCCGAGCATAGCCGAGGGGAGCTGATGCCCGACAGGCTCAGTGCTGGCGCTCAACGAGCGGATTGGATATAACCGCTCCCCGAGCATAGCCGAGGGGAGCCGATGCCCGACAGGCTCAGTGCTGGCGCTCAACGAGCGGATTGGATATAACCGCTCCCCGTGCATAGCCGAGGGGAGCTGATGCCCGACAGGCTCAGTGCTGGCGCTCAACGAGCGGATTGGATATAATCGCTCCCCGAGCATAGCCGAGGGGAAGCGGAAGCCAGACGAGCGGCTATATTGACGGATCATCCAATGTCATTCCGCGTCCGTATGGCCGTTTTAGCCCCACCCTGTCATTTCGAGTGGAGCGAGAAATCCTTCCCGATGCATAGCATATGGTTAAGATTTCTCAGTCGCTGCGCTCCTTCGAAATGACAAAGACGGGAATCATTCTGCTTGTTATAAAAAACTGTATACGCATCATATCATTTTTTTGTATCCGTCTTTTTCTTTACAATGCTCTTGCCCTTCAGGATTTTGCCGGATTTCCTTTCGACCTCGTAAAGGGCCTTCCTCGCGTCGCTGTTCTCCGGATCAAGCTCAACGGCCTTTTTAAGGCTGGCTGCCGCGTTCGCGGGCGAGCTCTTCGCCTGGGAGAGCCCCAGGTAATAATAAGCCCGTGAATCGTTCCTGCCCGCGGCCACTGCCCTGCCGAGGACGTCCGCGGCCTGCGCGGTTTTGCCTTTTTCATAGAGCGAGGCGCCGTAATAGAAAAGCGTACCGGGCCTTTTTCCGGGGTCCCTGTCCCTGAAAACCGCGGCCACGTCAATGTAAAGGCCCTCTTCGAAATAAACGCCGACGGCCTCCTCCAGCTCCGCCGGATCGAGAGCGTCGCGCTCGACCGACAGCAGGTACAGGTCAGCTCCGGCCCTTTTTTTGCCCAGCCTGATCATGTTTGTCCCGGAAATCCTTTTTGCCTCCCTGCTTTCCGGAAAAAGGACGATTATCTTACGCGAATATCCTTCCAGTTTTTCATGCTCTCCGTTTTTCAGAAGGACCCGAGCCTTTTTAAGCATCGAGGCAAGGGTTTCGTGCCTGTAGTCGATATGGTAGGATTTAAGGTAAAACCTGTACATGTCGCCGCTTTTAAAGACCGACAGGGCCATCAGGCCGGCGAATAATATGAAATACGGCATCTTCGTGCGTTTCATCGGATTCCCCGCTGTAAAATGAATTCCATGAGATGATATACATCCGCGGTATTATTTCAAATGATTTTTATTAAACAGGATTATAATCGTTTATTCAGTGCGGCATATAAAAACATTTATCCTGACATACCCATTATACCTTTAACTTCCAGGGGTTTGGGGATATGGGGGATGAGGGAGTTTTATTCCAGGCGCTCGTTTCGACTGCACTTCGACAGGCTCAGTGCTGGCGCTCAACGAGCGGATTGGATATAATCGCTCCCCGAGCATAGCCGAGGGGAGCTGATGCCCGACAGGCCCGGTGCTGGCGCTCAACGAGCGGATTGGATATAACCGCTCCCCGTGCATAGCCGAGGGGAGCAGAAGCCTGACAGGCCCTGTGCCGGCACCCGACGAGCGTATTGGGTTATCCCGCTCCCCGTGCATAGCCGAGAGGAAGCGGAAGCCCGACAGGCTCAGTGCAGGCGCTCAACAGCGACTATGTGCAGAAAAGTGATTTTTCCGCTGGCTGAGCGGAGTCGAAGCCAGCGAAGGTTAAAAATTAATATGCCATACATGTATATACTTGAATGCGCTGATGGTACATATTATACCGGAAGCACGTGGAATCTTGAGAAAAGGATTAACGAGCATCAAAATGGTAAAGGAGCCAAATATACCAGCCGCAGGTTTCCAGTGACTCTAGTATATTTCGAACAATTTATCAGCATACGGGATGCTTTTAATAGAGAAAAGCAGATCCAAGGCTGGAGCCATGCGAAAAAGTCGGCTTTGATTGAAAAAAACCATATAAAGCTGCATGAATTATCCGTATGCAAAAATAAAACGTAGCAGGTGCCCGATAAGCGGATTGGATTATCCCGCTCCCCGAGCATAGCCGAGGGGAAGCGGAAGCCAGCGGAATAAATAAAAAATGTCTAAAAAACCGTTAATTCAGGGCAAGAATAAATACTTTACATCCTAAAAACGCCTTGATAAAAAATGTTCAAAAATAAAAATGACACGGATTCCGGGCCTAAATCGTATATTTATCAGAGGATGCTGAAAATGAAACTCATTGGAAAAACCGCATTGATAATTATTCTTCTTACCGCTTCGGGCGCGCATGCCGTCACGGGCGACGAGGCGCTCGCGAAGTTCAGGGGAAGGATGGGCGGCATTGGAAAAATGACCGGCATAATATCCTGGACGGCGCACAGCGGGCAGACCTTCATCGGCAGCTTCAAGTACATGGCCCCGGATAAAATCTATGTGAAATTTTCCAACCCCCAGGGAAAAATAATCGTATCCAACGGCAGAAGACTCTGGGTATACAGCCCGGGGAGCAACATCTGCGGCGTACAGGACCTTGCCCAGGGATCGACCTCGGGCGGCATAGCCGGAATGACGAAAGACTACAACGCCATCGTGACGTCGCAGGGTTCGGGCGGATATACGGTCAAGCTCAAGAACAACGCCCAGCATTACACGGAAATTGTCCTCATCCTGGATTCTTCATTCTTCCTTAAAAAGGCCGTGTTCAAGGGCAAGGAGGATGAAAGCTTCAGCTTCACCATCACGAACGTCAGCATGACCGCCGGTGTAATGCGGAGCCTTTTCGATTTCAGCGTCCCGTCGAACGCCCAGGTCGTGAAAAACCCGCTTAACATCAAGTAACGGAGAAAATATTGGCAAAAATTTTCCGCACCGCCGCAATTCTTTCAGCCGTCCTTTTTTCCTGCGCGGCAGGGCTATCGGCACAGGAAGAAAAAAGGGGCGAAACCAGGGACCTGATCTTCACGTATATCGGCCCGGTGGCAGGATACGGCTTCAACCGCATCACGTACAAGGACTGGTTCTCGGCATACCAGGGAGTTAAAAAATTTCCGGGCCAGTACTACACCGCGGGACTCACATTCAATGTCTACGCCAGGTACTTTGCGGGCGATTTCGCCTTCTCCTTCATGAACAACAAAAACGACAAATACCCTGTCAGGAACATGTTCATTTCATCGAACGCGAGGGTTCTCATAAACCTGGGCGAAACATTTTTCATCGCCCCGGGAGGCGGCGTTTACTTCGAAACGCCCCCGGCCAGCAGAAAATACAACGGAAGCGCCGGCATCCAGGGATCTGCCGCGCTTGGCCTCAACACCACGTTCAGCACGAAACTCTACGCGGATGTCCACGTCAGGTACGGCTCGTTCGGCCTCGGCAGGGACTCGACCAAACTCTCATACGGAATCAGCGCGGGATTTGTATACAAGGTCGGAAGGATGTAGCCGTTTCTCCGAAAGCCTGCTGATCCCGTCCCTGTTCCTGATGCTCTCGACCGCCGCGGCCGCCGTTTCTTCGTACTCATTCTTTCTGGACGATAAAATTCCGCCTTGCGCCGGGCCGGCCCTTTTCATATGCGCCATGGCCATTCTGCCGGCCATCTGTAAAAACACGGCCGGGAACCGCACCCGGAACGCCTTGATTATCATTTCCATCGCGGCCGTCTGCTGCGCAGCAACCTCATTCAGGGTAAGGGACCTTTCAGACGGAAACGGCGCCGATATTTCCCATGGCGGATATGAAGGGAAAATCGAATCCGTATCATCGGGGAGGTACGCTTCGGAAACCCTCATTACCTTCCGGAAAACCGGATCGGGTTCCCGCACCTGGAAGGCGGCATCATTCAATGCGGATGAACCGCTCCTGCGGCAGGGCTGCATGATAAAATTCGAAAAAATAAAACCGCTCGACTGCGGGGACTTCGCATTGCACTTGAAAAGAAGGGGCATACATTATTCAGCGGACCTTTCCGGAGGCGGATACGCGATAACGGGGGCTCCCCCGGAACCGTTCAGGGAAAGGACCAGGAGATGGATATCGCGCAACAGCGACAGGCTCTTTTCACAAAAAACATCCGCCATGGTGAAGGCCCTCTATTTCGGAAATCCCTCGCATATAGACGGCGGGACCGTCCAGGACTTCAAACGCGCCGGCGTTCTGCATGTGCTGGCCGCGAGCGGGGACCACGTGGGAATCATCGCTTCAATCGTTTTCGCGCTGCTGGGCGCGTTCAGGTCCGGAAAAAAGACGGTGCTGGCCGCGACGGTCGTCATCCTCCACTTCTATCTCTACCTGACCGACCTGCCGGTATCCCTCATGAGGGCCGGGATCATGTACACCGTCTTTTCGGCCCAGACGATTTTCGACCTTGACAGAAACGCCCTCAACGCGCTTTTCCTGAGCGCGGCCGCGATAACAGCAGCCTTTCCTTACGAGATCTTTTCACTCGGCTTCCAGCTGAGCTTCAGCGCGACCCTCGGCATACTCCTCTTCCACAGGGAGTACATGAAATCCTTCGGATGGGCGCCTTCGAAGATATCCGCGGGGATATCGGTCTCCCTTTCAGCCCAGGCCGCGGTCATCCCCATCCTCGCCCTCCGCACTGGAGAGCTCAACCTGGCCGGGACGCTTTCAAACCTGGTAGTAGTGCCGCTCGTCTCGCTGGTTCTGGTAACCTCCATGATTTCAAACGCGGTTTCCATCGCATCAGGATTTGCCGGCGGAGTCTTCGCGGCGGCCACGGACATCCTCAACGACGCCAGCCTCCGGGCCGTAGGACTGTTTGCCGGACTCAACGGCCACTTCTACATCGACGGAGCGGCATTTCTCCTGATGGCCCCGCTCGCGCTATGCCTCGCGCCGCTACTGACGCGCGGTCCCAGCCGCAGGGCGGCCTCGGCCGCAGTCGTCGCCGGCATCGCCGCCTGCTGGCTTCTCATGGAATACGGCCAGGCTGCCCGCCCGGAAAAAAAGATGGAATTTCTGAATTCCGGAAAAACACTGGTGGCGATAGAGGGCCGCAGGGCCTTCGTCATCGGTCCGATCCCCGGACCCATAGCAGGCGAGGAAACCGCAGGCCACCTGAACCGTTCCGGAGTCGCGTCGACCCGCGCTTACATTACCGCGACGGATGATGATTCGATATCGGGATATGTTGCACTGATAAAAACCGCAAGGGTCGATTACTGCGCGCTTTCATCCGGCTTCAGGCTGAACGGGCGCACGAAAAGGCTTTTCACGGCCCTCGAAAAAAACGGCATTAAACTCGATATTACCGCTTTCGGTTACGCGAACACGCCCCACGGAGCAAACGGCAGCGGGAAGGAACGCCTAATCCGCGAATATGGAAAAATCCGCAGCCGGTCTTCCGGTAAAAATCCCGAAAGCATGATTTCCATCCCATAAAATAAGAGCATCCCGCCGCTTTATGTGTTGACTCTCCTGAAGGACCGGTTAATAATATTAACAGGCGGGACCTTTTAAGACCGCTTAATCTATAAATAGAAGGACCGATTAAATTGTACGACCCCTCGGTACTTGCTGACAGGTTCTACTCTGAAGGAGTGATCAGCATCGGCTTCCAGTATCCCTCCGACGATACCTTCGAAGCGATCAACACCCTCATTGAAATCGTACTATCCGGTAACGACAGGCTGTTCCTGCTGGATACGGCGCTGACTGCCGTCAGGGAAATAATATTCAACGCCGTCAAGGCCAACCTCAAGAGGGTGTACTTCCGCAAGCTCTCGCTCGACATAAATGACCCGTCGGATTACTCCAGGGGAATGGAGGGGTTCAGGGACATAGCAAACGATTTCTCCCTCCTCCACGACGAACTCGCCAGTACCGACCGGTCCGTGATTTTCAGGATGGCCAGGGGGCGCGGAAAGATAGTTTTCGAAATCATCAACAATTCTGAAATACTGAAAAACGAAATGGAAAGGATCACGGTGCGCATCCGGAAAGCGCGGGAATGCTCCAATTTCGCCGAGGCTTACGAAACGGCATACGACCCTTCGGAGGGCGCAGGGCTGGGGATCATCCTGATAATGCTCCTGATGAGAAACGACGGCATCGATCCGGAAAATTTCAGCGTATCGTCAAAATCGGGAAAGGCGGTAAGCGTTTTCACCCTGCCCCTCGAGGTCAAGAAGGCCGAGATCACCACCGCGATCAAGGAAAAGATACTGGACGACATCGACACCCTGCCGACCTTCCCGGAAAACATAATGGAGCTGCAGGCCCTGTGCGGCCAGCACGACGTGTCGTTCGACCTCATTTCCTCGAAGATAATGCTTGATCCGTCCCTCGCGGCGGAGGTGCTTAAAACGGCGAACACGGCCGGGTTCATAACCTCCAAGCGGATAGACAGCATAAACGAGGCGGTGATTATAATAGGACTGAAAAACCTCCGCATGATCCTCATGGCTTCCGCCTCCAGGAAAATAATCAGCAGGCGGTTCAAGAGGTTCGAGCAGGTATGGGACCATTGCACGAAAACCGCATCGCTGGCGAGATTCATGGCGATTCATTACGGTCTGGCCAGGATAGCGGACAGCGCGTTCGTCGCCGGTCTGCTCCACGACATGGGGAAGATAGTGATCCTATCGGCCGACCAGGCCCTGATGGAAAAAATTTCCGATATCACGGGAAACAGGAGGCTCAGGTCCAGCACGATCCTGGAAGAGGTCGCGATAGGAATCAGCCACTCCGAGATAGGCGCCATGATGGCGAAAAAATGGAATTTCCCCGAGGACCTCGTGGATGCCTTAAAAAACCACCATTCCCCCCTGCTCGCGAACAAAAGAAACAGCGCGATGGTCATGATAGTCTACCTGGCGAACATACTCACCATGCACGGCAAAAAGGGATTCAACCCGCACATAATCGAGTCGCAGGTGATGGACAGGTTCGGGCTCAAACGCGACAGGATCGCCGAAGAATTGAAAAAAATAATGGACAGGTTCGAAAGGATGAGGTCCCGGTAAGAGCATGGGCTGCTACATCCTGGAAAAAACCCGTTCCGGACACCCGACCCTGGTATACAGGAACTCTTCGGACGTCAGGCTTCACTCGGCTTACGATCCGGTCAGGGAATCGGAGAGGGCCGTCTCTGCATTCGTCCGCGGAAGGGCGAACGTGATCATGGTGTCCGGCTGCGGCCTGGGCTATCACGTCAGGGAGCTGAGGCGGACGCACCCCGACGCGAGGATCATCATCGTGGAGCGGGACGAGGAGGCGGCCCTGATCGCGGTGAAGGAATGCCCCGGCAACCTGGACGGCTCCGACATCGTCCACACCGCGGGCCAGCTCGCCGCCGTTTTCGACGAAATAAGCGCGGCGGAGATAAAGGGCATATCCCATTACGTGCACAGGCCGTCATACCAGATTTTCCCGGATTTTTACGACGGCATGTACCGGGACGCCGGCAGGATCATCACCTCGAAAGCGAGCGACCTGCTGACGAGGTTCGAGTTCGAGGAAAAATGGATATGGAACATTCTTTCGAACCTCCACCTTGTATTTGAAAGCGGCAGGGCCGCGGATCTCTTCGGCAGGTTCAGGGGGTATCCAGGCGTAATAGTGTCCGCCGGACCCTCGCTGAGGAAAAACGCGCGACTCCTGGGCGGCATCAGGGACAGGGCGCTCATAGTCTGCGTTGATACGGCAGCGAAGGTCCTCGATAAAATCGGCATCGTCCCGCACCTGATAATGACCCTTGACGCGCAGAAAAACAGTCTCCGGCATTTTCTCGGTCTCAGGGCGGAAGGGGCGATGCTGATAGGCGACGTGGTCTCATGCCCCGCCGTAATGGAAAGATACCGCGGCGAAAGGATATTCAGCACAACCGCCAAGTATTACTCGGATAAAAGCGGAGCGGAGAAAAGGGAGACGACTCCACTGATGGACTGGCTTGAAAAATTCATGCCGCCGCTCGGCGACATACAATCCGGCGGCTCGGTGGCCACAAGCGCGTTTGACCTGCTGCTCAACCTGGGATGCGACCCGATCGTGCTGGTCGGACAGGACCTGGCCTATACGGGAAGGGAGATCCACTGCAGCGGCACGCACCATAACGACGACTGGCTACCGACTACCACCAGGCTCCATAACCTCGACACCATCAACCAGAGGGTCGTCCGTAAAAGAAAGATAAAACACCTTGAGGCTTACGGCGGTTCCGGGAGCGTGATATCCGACTTCGTTCTCGACCTCTACAGGGGATGGTTCGAGGACTCGGCCGGCAAGGTGCCGGTAAGGGTGGTGAATTCCACTGAGGGCGGCGCGAGGATCGGGAACACGGCTGAAACGCCCCTCGGGAACGCATTGGACGGTCCCCGGAAAAACGCCGCGACGCCCGGGGAAATCCTCCAGGCCGCAGCTGGAAAAAAATCCGACCCCGGCCCGATGATCAGGGAGCTTGAAGCGGCCATGGAAGGCCTTTCCGCACTGAGCGTCATTTCATCCGGGGAAAACGTCCCGCACGAGGAAAAATCTGGGGCTATCGAGCGTTTCATCGACGAGAGGGGCCTCGGGCCCGTCCTGGGGCCCATGCTTAGAAAAACGCGCGCCTACCTTGCCAGGCAGGACCTGGAACGGGAACGGGAATGCCGAATATTCAACGACGATGTGGCGTCAGCCTCGAAAAAACTGGCCTTGCTCCTGTCGGAAAGCATTAAAAGGCTTAAAAGCATAAAACCCGCGGGCGGAATCGGCCAGAATCGATGAGCAATGAACCCCGTTTTTTCATTCCCTGAATCGATTGCATTTTTCTTCTTTTATGATATATATTATTAACAGAATGATTCCGATAATATTACAGATGCCAAAACATATCCAAATTCCGTTAAAATGATGAAAAAAGCACCTTTAATCGCGGCAATCCTGGTTTCAATCTGCGCCCAGGTACATCCCGCAAACAACACCGTCACTGGAGTCGACTGGAAAAAAGGCGTTGTGACCGCCTTCGGCGAGTCGGAAATCCATTTCGACGGCCAGGGTACGCCGATAGACCCGGAAATCATGGAAAAAAGCACGCTGAACAGGGCCAGGCTGGATTCCTACAGGAAGGCCAGGGAAAAGGCGCTGCAGGGGCTGTCGAAATCACTTAAAACCATCAGGGTGGACGCGGAAAAAACCCTGAGGGTCCTGATCAAAGACGAGGTCGACACCCAGGAGAGGCTCTTCGATATCATAGAAAAAAAGGCCAGGGTATACGAATACCCCCTGGATTTCCACAGGAGCGGATGCAGGGCTGAACTGAAAATCGGGGACATCATATCCGCCATACCATACAGGTATCCATCAAATGAATTTCCATCGATGGACGACAATCCCATACCGACCAGGTATACCGGCCTCATAATCGACGCGAGGGGCCTTGGAATAAAGCCCATGATATTCCCGTCAGTATATAATGAAAACGGGCTGGAAATATACGGCAGGCAGTATATCGATGTCAGGACGGCGGCTTACCGGGGCACGGTGGCTTACGTTTCCGACGAGAAAGAGGCCATGAAGAACAAAAAGGCCGGCGACAGACCGTTTTATACGGCCGCGATAAGGGAGCTGAACGGTTGTCCGGTAATTTCATACAAAGCCATGAAAAGAATGTACAGCCACAGGGACAACCTGGAAAGCCTTAAAAAATGTAATGTCGTGATAATCGTCGACAGGGACAGGATCCTGAAATCCGTACACCGGTGAGGGCTGGACATGAACCTTCTTTATAGAATAACCTCGAAGTTTATGAGATCGACCTCCAGGGGCTTTGAATTGATCGACCGCAGGACGGCCGATATGATAAAAAATTCCTTCTACTTCTTCATTTTCGTCCTCTGTGTGGGCGGAATTATCATGGGCGTAAAATGGGGAAAAAACGCCGCGCAGATCAAAAGCCCTCCTCTTGCAGGCACCACGAACGAGGTGTTCGACCTGGACATCAGCAGGGAAAAGGACGACGGGAGCTTCAGGAACATGCTCGAGAGCGAGGCCATCAACGAAATGAAGAACCCCGCACCTGCAAAAAACAAATACCCCGCGAAGGAAAGGCTGGAGCCGGACCTCGACAAAGGCATAGTTGAACCTGAAAAGGACAGGAAAGCCCGGGTCGGCGAAATGGACATAAGGGACCGCATAGCCGAGGGGGAATACAGGCCGTCCCTTGCCGATAAATCCGACGTTAAACAGCTCAGGAGGGAAACCAGGCCATACGAGGGAGGAAGGGAGACCATAATCAAGGAAGGCGGCGACAGGATACCCCTCCTCGAAAAAAAGAAACATGACATGAGCATGGAAAAAGAAGGCGTCGACCTTCTTGAAAAAAAGACCAGGGATAAAAGCCTTGACAGCGACGTGGACATACTCGAAAAAAAGAAGGATATTAAAAGAGGACCGAAAAGGCAGCCGCAGCCGATTCTGAAAGACCGGGGAATAATCGGGAATTGAAAAAAACCGCAGCACTAATAATCTTGATGTTGTCCCTGCCGCTCCTGGCGAAAGATTCGAACCGGACAGAAGACATCATCAACAATATACTCAACGAAACCCCGGAAAAGCAGTCGGTTAAACCGTCTCCCGGAGAACTGAAAAAGGCTGAAGGGGACAAAAAGCCCGATGATAAACCCCAGCCCGAAAAAAAGACCGCGCCGAAAAAGGACTCGCCGGTTGTATCCAACGCGGAGGAAGTCCTGCTTAAAACCGGGATACAGTTTTACAACAGCGGACTCTATCCCCATTCGATGAAAAACTTCAAAGAACTGGTTGAAAAGTACCCCCAGAGCCCTCACAGGGACAGCGCCAGGGTATGGATCGGCAAGATACTGATAAAGCAGTACAACTACGACGAGGCCATCAAGGAATTCTCGTCAGTACCGGACGGTTCGGGCGAATACCCCCTGGCCCTCTTCTTCATTGCCGAGAGCAACATGCTCAAAAGGGACTATATATCCGCGATCGAATACTACCAGAGGGTGTTTTCACGATTCCCGGAACACGAGCTTGCCGACAACGCGCTCCTGAACATGGGCAGGCTTTACCTTAACACCCAGAAGGGGACCCAGGCTCTGGACGCGGCGACCAAACTCATCAAGTATTATAAAAACAGGGAGACCCTCCCGGACGCGTATTATCTGCTCGGCAGGATATTCGAGAAGGACCCCACCCTGAAGGATTATGAAACCGCGAGAAAGGTATACAAGCTTTTCATCAAAAAGGCCGAATCCGGGGTCGAGCCTTTCAGCAAATCGCCGCTCACGAAAAGGGTAAAGGCCGACCTTCTTTACCTGGAAAAAAGACACTTCAAGCAGGAAAATTAATTCATTCTGCAGGATAAATAAAACGGCCGTCCTTTAGGACGGCCGCCTGATTTATTTACTTCGCCGACTTGGCCTTTTTCTTTTCCTGTACCTCTTTCAGCACCTTCTCCTGAACTTCCTTGTTCACCGGGACGTACTTGAAGAACTCCATCGAATAGTTGGCCCTTCCGCTTGAAAGGTTCCTGAGCTGCGTGGCATAACCGAACATCTCCATAAGCGGCACGAACCCGTTGAGCTTCTGCGCGCCCTTCCTGTACCTTCTCATGGATTCTATCCTGCCCCTTCTCTTGTTCAGGTCCCCGACTATGTCCCCGATGTAATCGTCCGGAGTATTTACCTCTATCTTCATCATCGGCTCGAGAAGCAGCGGGTTGGCCTTGAGGAAGCCGTTTTTAAAGCACACGGATCCGCAGGTCCTGAACGCCATGTCCGACGAGTCCACCGGGTGGAAAGTGCCGTCCAGCAGGGTCACCTTTACGTCGACGACCGGGAATCCCGCGAGGACCCCGTCCGCCAGGGTCGCCTCTATTCCCTTCTTTACGGACGGGATATATTCCATCGGAATGGCTCCGCCCTTGATGTGGTCCACGAACTCGAAGCCCTTGCTGTCGTTCGGCTCTATCCTCATGACGGTATGCGCGTACTGGCCGCGGCCCCCGGTCTGCTTCACGTGCTTGTAATTGGACTCGACCTCCATCGTTATGGTCTCCCTGAAAGCGACGGACGGCTCGCCGATAAGGGCCTCAACGTCGAACTCGTGCTTCAGCCTGTCTATTATTATCTCGAGATGAAGCTCGCCCATTCCGGCTATTATGGTCTCGTTGGTCTCTTCGTCTACCCTTACGTTGAACGAAGGGTCCTCCATCGACAGCTTTCTCAGCCCGTTGGAGAGCTTCTCCTCGTCCCTCTTGGAAGAAGGAGAGATCTTCAGCTCGATGACGGAAGGCGGTATGAATATTGATTCAAGGAAAAGCGGGTGGTCCTGGTCGCACAGGGTGTCACCGGTCTTGGTGAATTTCATCCCGATCAGTGCGATGATGTCGCCGGGGCCGGCCTGGCTGACCTCTTCCCTCTCCTTCGCGTGGATCCTCAGTATCCTTCCTATCCTTTCCGGCTTTCCCTTCGTGGAATTGAGCACCTGCATGCCGCTTTTTAGCTCTCCGGAATAAATCCTTATGAAGGTCTGCTGGCCCACGTACGGATCGTGGATGATCTTGAACGCGAGGGCCGCGAACGGGTCCCTGGTAGAAGGGTGCCTCGTATGCGATTTTTCAGGATCGTCAATATCGCAGCCCACGACCGAACCCTTGTCGATCGGCGAAGGAAGGTAGTCGATGACCGCGTCGAGGAGAAGGTGCACGCCCTTGTTCTTGTAGGCCGAGCCGCAGAATACAGGCGTGAAGAGCAGCTTGATAGCGGCATCCCTGGCCGCGCTCTTTATGAGCTCGACCGGCACCTCTTTTTCAGCAAGGTAGAGGTCCATTATCTCCTCGTTATAGTCTGCAAGCTTCTCCAGCAGGTACTTCCTTGCCTCTTCGCTCTTCTTCACGTATTCGTCCGGTATGTCGGTCTCTTCTATTTCATAATCTTTGAAAATCTTCGCCTTCATGGTGATGATGTCGACCACGCCGATAAAGTTCTCCTCGGCGCCTATGGGCACGTGGAAAGGAACAGGGTTCGCGTCAAGGTGCTTGTCCATCTGGCTGACCGCCTCCGCGAAATCGGCGCCGATCCTGTCCATCTTATTGACGAAGGCCACCCTCGGGACCTTGTACCTGTCGGCCTGGTTCCAGACCGTTTCACTCTGTGGCTCGACCCCGGAAACGGCGCAGAAAAGCGCGACGAGGCCGTCGATGACCCTCAGGGACCTCTCCACCTCAACGGTGAAATCGACGTGCCCCGGGGTGTCTATGATATTTATCTGGTGGTCCCTCCATGCGCAGCTTATGGCGGCGGAGGCTATGGTTATCCCCCTCTCCTGCTCCTGCTTCATGAAGTCCATTGTTGCCTGTCCGTCATGGACCTCGCCCATCTTCCTGGTCGTACCGGTGAAAAAAAGCAGCCTCTCGGTGAGGGTGGTCTTTCCGGCGTCTATATGGGCCGCGATGCCTATGTTTCTCAAAGATTGAAGCGACATTTTATTTCCTCTTGAATGGTGATTATTGCCGCATCCGGTCCACCCGCAGCGGCAATGGCGGCATATTTCTTTAAGGGTGACTATGTGTCAATATTTTTTTATTAAACGCAGAGAAAGGCGCAGTGGCGCGCGGTCATTTCTTTTCGTCTTCGTTCAGTATCCCGAGGGTATCGAGCTGCACCTCGGCATGGTGCGCGTAGCTCGAGTCCGGATGGTACTGTATTATTTCCTGGAAAATCTCGACCGCCCTGCCGTCGTATCCCATCTTCTTGTAGCAGATCCCTATCTTGAAATAGGCCTCGACCCCGGCCTCGGTGCTGGTGAACTCCTCGTAGAGCGCCCTGTAGTTTTTGATCGCCCTGAGGTAGTCGAGCCTTTCGAAGTACAGGTCCCCGATCAGCCTGAAAGCCTCGTCCCTGTGGATGCCGTTGTTGAAGATCTCCAGGTACTCGCTCAGTTCCTCCACGGCCTTGTCATGCATGCTTATCCTTATGAACCTTTTAGCGTTCTGGAACTTCAGGTCATCCGACACCCTTTCCAGGCTCTTCGTCCTGTCCTGGGACATCATAGCCGAGGGAAGCAGCAGGAGTGAAACCATCAGGAACACGAGTTTATTTTTCATATCTGGGCCGCCTGTAAAAAGTCTTTCAGGTATTATGTCGGATTGTATCCGGCAGATATTTAGCTTTTTTTACTGGAAAAAAATGTGTTCCGCAAGGATCTTCAACCCGATAGCTATCAGGATCACTCCGCCTGCCGCCTCCGACTTCTTTTCGAAGAAATCCCCGGTCCTGCATCCTATGAAGTACCCCGCGAAAGAGACCGCGAAGGTCACGGCCCCGATGACCAGGACCGGCAGCATGATAGTCTCGGCGAGGAACCCGTATCCAACGCCCACCGCCAGCGCGTCGATGCTGGTCGCCAGCGCCAGCAGAAAAAGCGTCCGGTAGCTCGTCGGGTCGATGGCCCTGGACTCTCCCCGTTTAACCAGGGATTCGTAAATCATCTTTGATCCTATGGCCGTGAGGATCACGAAGGCGATCCAGTGATCCACCCCTGAGATCGCGTCCCTGAAGCCCACCGCGGCGAGCCATCCGATCACCGGCATCGCGGACTGGAACACGCCGAAAAATACGGCCATCCTGAACGCGTTCCCCGCCCTGTTGTCAGCCGTGCAGACGCCGCCCGAAACGGACACGGCGAAAGCGTCCATGGAGAGTCCCAGCGCGATCAGCAGCGTCGTGGCCGGGTCCATACCCGCTCCCCTACCTTACGACCGCGTCCGCGGCTTCCCTGAATGGGCTCAGCCTGGCGGCAATCGAAAAAAGGTACGGATAATCCGTCTTCAGGTGGCCCATGTATGCGATCCATTCAACCAGCAGGAGGCCGTACGCTCGGGCGATGTCGTTCTTCAGGTGGTTCAGGTCGCTCTCCGGCAGGGAGCCGAATCCGCTCCGGTGGTGAAGCTCGTCCGACACGTGGAAAACCGCCCAGAGAAGGTCGGTGAAATCGTCGTGTTCCAGCAGGTTGGGATTTTCCAGGAGCCTCAGCATATCGTCCCTCCGGTCCCTGAGGAACGCGGCAAGATCTTCAAGCGACCCGGGGTCCGGCTCCGGCGCCCCCCCGTGCGAGCGCGCAAACTCCTTCATCCTCGCGAAATCGTCCTTTTTCCAGCCCTCGATGTTTTTCATCCCGGACAAAAGAGACTGCCGCGCGGCGTCCATGCCGACGAACCTTCTTATGAGCTCGGTCCCCACCTCGTTGAAAAAAACGCCTATCAGCATGTTGAGCTTCTTGAGAAGGGACTCCTTTTCCTTTTTCCGGAGAAGCCTGTCGATGATGAGCATCACCAGCAGGACCTGTACCGGGACGAAGGCCAGGTCCTGGAGCATGTAGAACTCCGTGTCCTCGATCTTGTTGAAGACATGTATCTGGAAAAGATAAACCAGGCCCGATGACAGGACGAGCGATGCCGCGAGAATCACGTACCACCTGTGCTTTTTCATCATCGCTTTTCCTCCGAACGGTCCCCGACGACGCCGTAATATATTTCCTCAAGCTTCCTGACGGAATTTTCCATGCGGAAATGCGAGGCCCTTTTCAGGTATTCAGCGCGCGCCTTTTTCAGCTCCGCGCGGTGCTCCACCCAGTAATCTATCTTCGCTGTAAGGTCCGCGGGATCGTTGCACCTGAAAAGGAAATTTTCCGTAAGCGCGAACCTCTTCGCGGCGCTCGTGCCTGAATTCGAAATGATGGGCGGGAGCCCGCAGCCCATGGCCTCGAGCACGGACATGCTTTCCAGCTCCACCTCGGACGGATGCACGTAAAGGTCCGCCGTGTTAAGGAACCTGATAAGCTCCTTCTCCGTGATCCATCCGAATACCGGAGGATTGGGAAGCCTGGAGCCCAGCTCCTCGAGCCTGTCTTTTATGGGGCCCTGTCCCGGGCACACCAGCTGAATGACGTCCCTGTACTTCGACCTCGAAACGGCCTCGATGAGAACGTCGTGCCTCTTGTCTTTTGCCAGCCTGCCGACGGTAAGTATCATGAACTTGCCCCTGAACCTCGCATCCCTGGAGGCCTTTGCCGGTCTGAACTGGGGAAGTATCCCGTTGGACACAACTATCCCGGGGACACTGAGGCCGCGGCGCTTGAGCTCCTTCTCGGCAAAGGGGCTGGGACAGACGACGACGCTCGACCTGTTGTAAACCATTTTGATGAAAAACCGGTACATCCAGTTTATCACGGTCCTGGACCTGATCCCGATGTTGTAGCAGATATTTTCCGGCTGGACGTGGAACGAAGCCACCACCGGCACTCCCATTTCCCCGGCAATGGTAATCGACCTGATCGCGAGCAGGAACGGAAGCTGGACATGGACCAGGTCCGCGCCCTCGAAGGCCTTTCGCAGGACCTTCGTGCTGGGCCAGGCGAATATGAACTTCATCCTTTCCATTACGCGCCTTACAAAAGGGAGATAAAAACTAGGAAGAACCGCCTTGCCCGGCATCTCCCTGCCGGTGCTCACCACCAGGACGCTGTGCCTCTTCCTCAATTGCTCCACGAATCTCTGCGTCGACAGTATCCCGCCGCCGTTCGGCTCGTCGAACACGTCGATCACCATCGCTATCCTTAGCCTTTTATCCTTTTTAGAAGACATTGCCTCATTCCTGAAGTTTTTTATGCTCCACATCTGTAATTTTCCGGCGGTCCAGTCAAGCAGGAAAAAACAAAATCCCTCCCTCCCGGTCCGGCCGGACAAATATTTCATTGAAAAAAGACGGCCGTTCGCGGATACTGGCCGCGGTGGAAAAATGCTTAAAATAATAAACCTCTGCAAGTCTTTCGGAAAACAGAAACTGTTCGACGGCGTGACCTTCAACGTGAACACCAGGGAAAGGATCGGGCTGGTCGGAAGAAACGGGCACGGCAAGACCACCCTCCTGAAGGTCATAATGAACGAGGAGCAGCCCGACTCCGGAGAGGTCATGATCCCGAAAAACTACACCGTCGGATACATGACCCAGGCCCTCGACTTCACCGGGGAAACCCTCATCGACGAGGCGTGCCGCGGCCTCCAGGACCACATGGCCGGGGACAGGTGGAGGGCCGAAAAAATCCTTTTCGGACTTGGATTCACAGCGGAGGACATGAACAGAAAGCCGGCTGAATTCTCCGGGGGTTTCCAGGTGAGGATCAGCCTCGCGAAGGTGCTGATCGCCGAGCCGAACATGCTCCTCCTGGACGAACCCACCAATTACCTGGACATCCTGTCCATCAGGTGGCTGACCGGGTTCCTGCGGGGCTGGCCGGGAGAGATCATACTGGTCACGCACGACCGCTCATTCATGGACAGCGTCATCACCCACACGGTGGGCATACACAGGAAAAGGGCCAGAAAAATAGCCGGGGGCACCGACAAATACTACGAGCAGATCCTCCGGGACGAGGAGGTCTATGAAAAAACCAGGCTCAACGATGAAAAAAAGAGAGGCGAGGCCGAGCAGTTCATAAGGCGGTTCAGGGCCAAGGCCAGGCTCGCGGGACTCGTACAGTCCAGGATCAAGGCCCTCCAGAAGCAGGACAGGCTCGACAGGCTGGAAAAAATAAAAATGCTCGACTTCTCGTTCGGCTACAGGGACTTCCCGGGCAAGGTGCTGCTGACAGCGGACTCCCTTGCCTTCTCCTACGTAGAGGGAAAGCCCGTCGTGTCGGATTTCAGCATATCGATAAGAAAAAGCGACAGGATAGCGGTCATAGGAAAAAACGGCAGGGGCAAGACCACCCTCCTCCGCCTGCTCTCGGGCGAGCTCGTGCCGGGCGGCGGCACGATGTCATCGCACCCCGAGACCTCGGTCGGGTACTACGTCCAGACGAACACACTCAAGCTCAACGAATCACTGACCGTCGAAGAGGAGATAGCCGCCACGGGATGCGAAAGGCAGACGGCCAGGGACATCAGCGGGGCCATGCTCTTCAGCGACGACGACGCCCTCAAGAGGATATCAGTGCTGTCGGGGGGCGAAAAGAGCCGGGTACTGCTAGGGAAAATAATAGCCTCGCCGGCCAACCTCCTCATGCTCGACGAGCCGACCAACCACCTCGACATGGAGTCGAACGACGCGCTCCTGGCGGCCATCGACGAATTCCAGGGAGCCGTGGTGATAGTCACGCACAACGAGATGTTCCTGCGGACGCTGGCAAACAGGTTCGTCGTCTTTCAGGGCGCCGGCATCAGGATCCACGAGGGAAGCTACGACCACTTCATAGAAAAGATCGGATGGGAGGAGGAAAGGCAGAAATCCGCGGACAGGACCGCGGAACCGGACAGGCCCAACAGGAAGGACGTCCGCAAGCTCCGGGCCGACATCCTGGCGAGAAGGTCCAGGTCCATGAAGCCGCTGGAATCCGAGATGTCCTCGGTGGAGAAAAGGATACAGGACCTGGAAAACGGGCTGGACGCCTTGAACGGCGAAATGATAAGGGCGTCGGAAACGGGCGACGGAAAGGAGATTTCCCGCCTCTCGAAGGGAATCCACGACACCAGGGCGGAGATCGACTCCCTTTTTGAGCGGCTGGACTGCCTGATCAACGAACACGAAACGCTTACCGCCGGTTTCGAATCCGAGCTCTCCCTTATCCCCGAATGACGCGTCAGCCGATCCTCATCCTTGCGTCCAGTGCGACAACGCCTGATCCGTCCTCAAGGATCCTCACAGGATTAATATCCAGTTCCTTTATCTGCGGGAAATCCGACATCAGGTGCGTGACCCTCTCGATCATGCCCGCGTAGCCGGCGATGTCCCCGGCCCCCCTGCCACGCGCTCCCCTGAGGATCGCGTATGATTTCAGGTGCATGAGCTTTTCCGATATCTCCTCTAAAAACGAGGGGCAGAACAAGCTCTTCACGTCCTTGAAAACCTCTATGTATATGCCGCCGAACCCGAAAAAAACCACCGGCCCGAAGGACACGTCGCGATTTCCCCCGATGAACATGTCGTATCCCCCGGCTGCCATCTTCATGACCCTGACGCCGTCGAACCTGGCGTCCTTTTTATAAGCCGCCAAACTTGAGCGGATCCTTTCAAAGGCGGCCTCCGCGCCGGACCTGTCCGCTATCCCCACCACGACCCCGCCCGCCTCCGACTTGTGAACGGCGTCCGGGGAGGAAACCTTCATGACAACGGGATACCCTATTTTTTCCGCCAGCGCGGACGCCTCCTTCGCGCTCGCAGCAAGGCCGGACTCTGCGGGCCTTATCCCGTACATCGCCAGCAGTTCCAGCGCCTCCTCTCCGACGATCCCGTTCCTTTCAGAAATCCATTTTTTCGCGGCCTTATCGTCGATCCCGTCCGGCCTGGCGCAAACGACCTCCGGCCGCGACTTTTTCTGATAATAATCGTACTGTTTTTTGAGCGCCCTTATCATCTCGCCCGGGCTGTCGAATATCGGCATGCCAATGCTCTGCTTGATGCGGGATATGGTCCTGGCGAGCCCGAAAAGACAGGCTGCTATGGGCTTGCCTGACGAGAGGATGGCGCCAATCGCGTCCTTGGACAGGTCGGTGTGGAACATCCTGTAAAAGACGTCCTCGCCCCTGGGCATATGCGGCCACTGGCTGACGTAGATGGCGCCGTCGATGTTTTCGTTATGCATCACCGTGTAGAGTATGTGGGCGGTCATCACCGGGTCGTAGATGTCCCCCATGTCGAGCGGGTTTGAAAAATTGATGACGCCGGCGTTCGAAAACTTTTTAAGATCATCGTAAAACTGCCTGCCGGGATCGGCGAAATCGAACCCAATGGCCTCGCACTGGTCGGCCATCATGACCGTGAACCCGCCGGCCGGGCTCATCACCATCAGCCTCTTTCCCCTTAGCGGCGGCAGTTTGAAGGCCTTGGCCACGGAAATGATCTCCCTGAACTCGTCAATCCTGATTATCCCCGCCCTTTCGAAGGCGGCGTTTATGATGTCGTCGTTGTTCTTGAGGGCCGCGGTGTGGCTCATCGCGGCCTTTCCGCCCGCGTCTGTCACGTTCGACTTCAGTATTACCACCGGCTTGTTTATGCCGGAGCAGATCCTGACCAGGTCCTCGCCCCTGGGTATGCTCTCAAGGTACATGAAGATAATCTCGGTGTCCGGGTCCCGGCCGAAATACTCGAGGAAATCCACCTCGTCGAGCATCAGCTTGTTCCCGATGCTTGCGAACTTGGCCATGCCGATGTTCTCGTCCGTCAGGAAATTCCACAGCATCAGGCCCACGCCGCCGCTCTGCGATATTATCGAAAGACCGCCCTTCGGCGGGCTGTATGAAGGAACGAAGGGAAGGCAGAGGCCGTTGGAGGTATTTGCGATGGTGACGCCGTTCGGGCCCACGAAAAGCATGCCGTGCCCTTTCGCCTTCTCCAGGGCCATGACAGCCAGCTTCGCCCCCTCCTCTCCGAGCTCGTTGAACCCGCCGGACGGAATGGCCATTCTTTTGATGCCGAACCTGCCGCATTCGTCTATGGAATCCGGTATGAACCTGGCTGGAATGAGCGCAAAGGCAAGGTCAGGGACTATCGGAAGCTCGAAGATGCTCCTGTACATCCTGATGCCGTTGACATGGACCTCATTGCCGGAGGGGTTCACGCCGAATATCCTCCCCATATAGCCCCACCTGATGAGGTTCTCGAGGACCAGCCTCGGAATGTTGCTCGGCTTCGAAGAAAGACCGATGATCACTATGGATTCGGGATAAAACAGTTTTTCCATGTCGACACCTCCGTGACATCATGTTATCCGCTTCCGCGGGCATATCTTTGAACCGGGGCCATAAATCATAACCCCGCGGGTTTTTCAGCAGTCCGACCGCAACAGGGCTGTTTTAAAACGGAAATCTTATCTTAACCGAATGATAAAAAATAGCAATAAAAATTCAGGGGCCGTCGGCACGTGACGGTATTTAAGTGCAACACCCCTGACCGGCACAAAAAGCCGGTATCCCGGGGCTTCAAATACCTCATCCCGCCCTTTTAACAAAATTCGGATCCGGAAAGAAACATCCTTTCTTTAATACTAATAACTTTTTTTTAGAATAATGAGTTATCGACAATAACGCAGAATATGCCCATATTTTTGTATTTATATAAATTTTTTTATTGACTAAGAAATATAGGACAAATTATATGTAACAAATTATTTTCAGGAGAAGATATAATGAAAAAGTTTGCTACAGTGATTATTATCGCTCTTGTCGCCTTTACATTCGGCTTCGTATCTTGCTCAAGCGAACAGCCTAAAGAAGAAAAGAAAGCTGATGCAAAAGACGCAAAAAAAGCTGACGCAAAGAAACCAGCTCCCGCGCCGGCAAAAAAGACCAAGTAATTTAACTACTTATTCTTTAAAAAAAGAAGGATGTTTTGATACATCCTTTTTTTTTGGGGAAAGGCCGCAGGCGGGTCCCGTTTGTAAAATTGTTGACATTGTTCCCGTAATTCATTTACTTATTTGCGATGGTTTACATGAAAAAAAAGCATATATTCTTGGTTCTTCTGCTCCTGGCGGTACCTTCCCTTTCCTTCGCCAGGGAGGCGCGCGTATACTTCACCGGCGACATAATCATGCACATGCCTATAAGGACCGCCGCACTCTCGTATAACGTGACGGACAGGAAGAACAGGACGCTCAACAACAGGGGCTTCGATTTCCTTTTCGAAAGAATAGGAGACAACCTGAGGGACGCGGACATAGCCGTGGGCAACATGGAGTTCCCCATCCTGCCGCCGTACAGCAGCAGGCCGGTGAAATTCAACTGCGAACACGAGATCCTCGGGGCGCTCAAAAAAGCCGGGTTCAACCTGCTGAATTTCGTCAACAACCACATCCTGGACCAGGCGGAGGCGGGCGTAATAAGCTCCCTCAGGTTCCTGAATGAATACAGGATGGACTTCGTCGGGGTCAATTCAAGCGAGGGGCTGGCCAGGGCCGGGATTGTGAAAAAGGTCAGGGGCATCAGGATAGGATTTATCGCCTATACCGGCATACTTAACTACCCCAGGCCGAAAAAACAGGAAGGCTTTTATATCAACTGGCTTTACGATACGGACAAGGTCAGGAAGGACATCGCGGACATGAAAAAGCGCTGCGACTACCTGGTAATGATAGTGCATACGGGGAAGGAGTATGTCCAGGAGCCCATGGCCTGCGACAGGAAGATACTGAAAAGCTACGTAGAGGACGGTGTCGACCTTGTGATAGGACACCACCCCCACGTACTGCAGCCGGCGGAAAAAATCATATCAAGGGACGGCAGGAACTGCTACATATTCTACAGCCTGGGGAATTTTATTTCAAACCAGCAGACCAGGCTCACCGCGGACTACAATAACGGCCTGGGCACCAGGGATTCCATCATCGTGAAGCTCATCATGAAAAAGGCCTTTTTCTCGAGCAGGATAACGTTCAGGTTCGAGGTCGAGCCGATCAAGACCATCAACACCCACGACGCTAAAACAGGCAGGCGCGTGATCCAGACCATGAGCCAGCTTGATTCGATAGAGCAGATGAAAGCCCGGTACGCGAAGGCAGACGCGAACGAAAAAAGGACCATAGAAAGGCAGATGCAGCAGCTCAAGTCCAAGCTGGACCTCATGGAGCGGGTGCTGCACCGCTACGGCAGGGTCCCGGAAATAATGGTCGTCAGGAACGACATGCCGGCGGGAAGTACGGTCATCTCAACAGCGCGCCGCAAAGATTCAGTGAATCCTTCAAATTAGGGTCAACGCTCCCGGGCACCCGGCTCCCAGATAGAAAAAGATAAGGCAGGATCTCCCTCATAACGAACGGCGGGAATTCTCCCCGCGCCGAAAAGTCCCTCGCGGAAACCAGTGTCCCGGAAAACGCCGCAGCGTTTTTTTCCTCGTCGTATACCAGGTCGCCGGCCTCGTTGAAGAACACCGCCTCGCGCGAAAAGATGAATGGTATGCCGCCGGCCCTCACGCATACCTGGACCGAATTCCCGAAGCCCGGAGAGTCCATCACCTCCAGCACCGCGGTCCTGTCCGCCCCGATCCCGAGCCCGGACATTATCATCCCCCTCTCCGAGGCGGCCACCCTGCCGTCGATCCGCGAAATTATTATCTTCGCCCCCTCGACCGCGGCCGGGCCAAGGCCCCCGAAGTCCCAGGGCGCCGCCTCAGATGGGTAAACCCTCGACTCCAACGATCCCCCGCCGGAATTGTAGAACCCGAATTTTTTCAACGAGAGGCTGGCGTAAAACCCGATCTTCTCGAGGAGCGCGAGAAGGGTCTCCTTCACGAAAGCCGTGGAATACGAAAGGTGCGAATGAGTGACCCCGCCTATCCTGACGACGCTCCTGAAATCGTTGAAGAAAAGCGCGGGCATGACGAAGAGAAGAAGCTCGACCGCGGAGGAGTTGTTCCTGGTTTCGAATTCAATGTTCCCGGGGCCCAGTCCGCGCGGCTCGAACACGATTGAGCCGGACCCGAGCGAGAGCTTTCCCGCGCCGGTACGCTCGACAAGGTCCGAGATGTCAAGGAAGAGCGGCATGTACTCCGGCCTTTCCGAGAGAAAGGCGCCGCCGCCGGCTATTTTCAAGGGCCTTTTCTTTAAAAGAGACAGGGAGAGTGCCTGCCTGATTGCAGTCCAGTCAATCCCCTCGAATTCCAGCCCGACGATCACTTCAGGTACGGCCTGAGGACTTCCGGGACATCGAAGACGCCATCGGCGGTCTGGTAGTTCTCCATGACCGCGGCCAGGGTCCTGCCCGCAGCAAGCCCGGACCCGTTGAGGGTGTGCACGAGGGCGGGCTTGTCCCCGCCGCCGTCCTTTTTGTACCTGATCCTTGCCCGCCTCGCCTGGTAATCCAGGAAATTAGAGCAGGACGAAATCTCCACGTACCTGTCCAGCCCCGGCATCCAGGCCTCGATGTCGTAAGTCTTGGTGGAGGAAGCCGAGGTGTCGCCGCTCGAGAGGAGCACGACCCTGTAGTGGATGTTGAGCCTCTTCAGCACCTCCTCCGCGTTGGCGGTGAGCTTCTCGAGCTCGTCGAACGAGGTCCCGGGCTCGACGAACTTCACGAGCTCGACCTTCTGGAACTGGTGCACCCTTATCAGGCCCCTGGTGTCCTTTCCCGCGGCGCCGGCCTCCCTCCTGAAGCAGGAGGACTGCATGGTGACGTACACCGGGAGGTCCTTCTGGTTTAAAATCTCGTCCCTGTACAGGTTCGTCAGGGTGACCTCCGCGGTCGGTATGAGCGACAGGCCGTCCCTGTCTATGCGGTAGTATTCGTCCTTGAACTTGGGGTACTGGCCGGTGCCTGTCATGCTGGCGTCGTTGACGATGAACGGGCCGAAAATCTCCGTGTACCCGTGCTCTACGGTATGGAGGTCCAGCATGAAGTTGATGATCGCCCTCTCCAGCTTCGCGGCGAGTCCCCGGTAGACGTAGAACCTCGCGCCGGAAATCTTTACCCCCCTCTCGAAATCGAGGATGCCCATGTCTGTCCCCAGGTCGTAGTGCGGCTTCGGCTGGAAGCCGAACGAGGGCTTTTCGCCCCATGTCCTCACGACCACGTTGTCCTTATCGCTTTTGCCGAAGGGAACGGATTCATCCAGGATATTGGGAAGGTTGAGCAGTATGTCGTTGAAGGCCCCGCTCATCGCGTCAGCCTTCTCCGCAAGGTCCTTGATCTTTTCAGCTATGCCGTCGACTTCCTTTATCAGATTGGACGCGTCGCCGCCGGTTGACTTGACCTTGCCGACCTCCTTCGAGACCCTGTTCCTTTTCTCGCGGAGGGCGTCGGACTCTGATATCAGGCCCCTCCTCTCGCCGTCGAGCTTCATCAGGCCGTCGATGTCGACCGCCCCGGCCATGTTTCTCATTTCCAGCAGCTTCTTTATAGCATCTGGATTTTCTCTGACAAGTTTTGGATCTATCATTAAGGCACTCTCCGGGAAAAATTTGGCCGGCGGGTCCGCGGCGGACGCCCCCGGTCAGGATCTGTTCGGGTTTTCCGACAGCCAATAATTTACCAGCACCGGCGTTTTTTTGTCAAGATGTTACTGGACAATCATTTAAGCTTTTCAGCGGCTTCATCCAGCGATTCGGGAGAAGCGATCCTTGACAGCTCCTTCGGAGCTTCCTGGAACTTTTCCATTGCGTTGTAGAAGCGGTCGAGCACGTCGCCCTCGTGCGAGGGGATCAGGAATATATGGGTATGCGGGATGCGCTTTCCGCGCGCGTACATGCAGATGAAATCCGAACCGAAAATCTTCATCAATTTATTGGCCGCCCTGTGGGCGAGGGTGAACAGCGCCGCGTTCTCTTCTTCCGTCATCTGGTGCCACCACGGGACATGCCGTTTTGGTATGGCAAGGCAGTGCCCGCTTGAAAAGGGATGTATGTCGAGTATCACCATGGCCAGCTCGTTTTCCATGATTACCCTGGCCGGGGACTTCCCGGAGATTATATCGCAAAACACGCATGGTTTATCGCACATCGAATTACCCTCTCTTGAAATGAATATAATGCGGCCCCGGACATGCAGCTGCCGATTTAGCGCGTCGGTCTAATCTTCAAGATGCATATTGATGTCCGCAACCGCACCAAGAAGATCATCGGTATCGCTCCTGTTTCCTGTCAATACAGTTTCAACGGTGGCCAGCTCGTTTACGATGAACCTGTATGTCTGGTTTTTCAGGTCCTCTATTCCCCTGTTCACTATTTCCGTAAGATCGGAAGTGATGCGGTGCAGGTTTTTATTGATCTCATATGGTATCTGGCTTCTAAAATGCCTGCCGAATATTCCGCGATATAAAAACATGGGGAAAAGGAACCAGAACATGTCAAGGTGGAACTCGCTGGCGCGGCTGACCCTGACGTCCGGGTCGCTTATCTCCCTGATCTCGACAACCCATTCCTCGGACCTGATTTCAATGCCGAGAACGGACCTGATGCTCTGGTTCAGCCTTTCGCGGAAGGAACGGCAAAAAAAAGCGAAATGCCTGTGGGCATCTTCAAGAAGAGCCACAAGCCCCGGCCGTTCCGCTTCCACGATTTTTTTTATCTCCTCCCTGAGAACGGCTTCAAGCCATTTTTCATATTTCCGCGACACCCTGAACAGGTTTCCGCCCCATGAACCGTATTCACCGACGAACATCCTGCCGACCCCATCTTCAAGGCCAGGCCGGTACGGCTTCACCATGCCGTAAATCCTTTCCCTTGTCTGGCTCAGGAAACCGGTTGTCACAAGCAGAAGTTCGTTACGCACGTAATCCACGCTCAGTCTTTCGCTCAAGATGAGCCCTTTCAGATTTTCCCGCTCGGCATCGGATTTTTTCGAGACCTCCAGTGCGAGCTCCAGATAACTCAGGCATGCAACGGCGAGGGAATGGATTTTATACTTCAATATTTTATCGAATTCAGCGCCAAAATCTTTCATCAGCGGCCTGAACAGTTTTTCACCGAGCTCATTATTATACAGACCGGTATTGATTTTCGATGAAAAGCGATAGATGGGAAGCCGGCGGTTAATCGTTTTCCGGATCGACCGGTCCATGAAATCGATGATCTCATTTATCTGCGGCCCGTCGAACAGGTCGGCCTTCGTAAGCAGCACGATGATGTCCGGGCTGTATTTTTCAGCCTCTTTAATAAGAAGTATCTCGCTTTCGGACAGGGGCCTGTCAGCGCTTATGGCGACGATTGCGACCCCGATCTCGGGGGCCCATTTTTCAGTTACCTCGCTGTTGTGCCTGAAGATGCTCCCGAGCCCGGGCGTGTCGACGAACCGGAGCCCCCTGTATGGCTTCAACTCCGGCAATTCGACATCGACCCAGAGCACGTTTTTTTTATTTTCCGGGTTCCTGGACTCCGACACGTATTCATCTATATCGGACAGGGCCGTCTCGCACCTTCGCCCGTCGAAAAAAGTCACGACGGTCTTTTCAATATCACCGAAGGCCATCCTCGTAATGACGGAAGTGAGGGGAATGACGCCGGTGGGGAGAATGTTTCTTCCGAGAAAACCGTTCAGAAACGAACTCTTACCGGCCTTGAACTGCCCCAGCACGGCCACATCTATGACCTTGTTCTGAGACAAAAGATGGTCGACGGCCTCCAACTGACGGTCCAGAGACCGAATCCGGTGCCTTTCGCACTCCTTTTTTATGATCGCCAGTAAATCTTCCACAGCTTGAACACCGGTTTTAGGATGCTAAATAAAAATCTTTCCTACTAAAAAAAATACAAGAATAACAGCGCCGACTGTCATCAAAAAACCCAGTGCGGCGATTTCCAGGGACATGATGATCCTTCTTTTCCGGGTTATTGCCGGGAAATGCTGGTATCCTTCATAGGCATTGAGGAAAGCCGCGATTCCGCCGACGGCTCCGAAAACGGTCCCTATGACAGAAAGCATGGGGATCATATCCAAATTCAACAGTACTGAGTCCAATCTCCCTTCTACTTCAAAAATGGATTTACAAATAATGCCTGGCCGCCCATATCCCGCTCGATTTCCAACAGACGGTTGTACTTGCAAATGCGCTCGCTGCGGCAGGCCGAACCGGTCTTGATCTGTCCGCCCCCCATGGCCACGGCAAAGTCGGCCATGAAGCTGTCCTCGGTCTCGCCCGAACGGTGGGAAATGACATAGCCCCAGCCCGCCTTACGGCACAGGCTGATCGCCTCGATGGTCTCCGTGACCGTTCCGATCTGGTTGAGTTTGATGAGTACCGCGTTACAAGTTTTTTCTTTTATTCCGCGCGAGATGAATTTCGTATTCGTGACGAAAATGTCGTCGCCTACGATCTGGACCATTCCGCCGAGCGCGGCAGTATGCTCCTTGAAGCCGCTCCAATCGTTCTCATCGAGACCGTCCTCAATGGAAATAATATGATATTTATCAACCCAACCCTTGTAAAAGGCCGTCATCTCCGCGCTTGTTTTATTCCCCTGGCCGGATTTCGAAAGAACATAGGTGCCTTTTTCAAAAAAAGAACTCGCCGCCGGATCGAGAGCAAGGGCTATGTCCTTCCCCGGTTCATATCCCGCAGCCATGATCGCCTCGATTATCACCTCGCAGGCTTCGTCGTTGCTCTTGAGATCGGGTGCGAAACCGCCTTCGTCGCCGACCCCGGTTGAATAGCCCTTTTTGCCCAGTATTTTTTTCAGGGCATGGAAGGTCTCGGCGCCGTAACGGAGCGCCTCAGCGAAAGTCGGCGCGCCGACCGGCATGACCATGAACTCCTGGAAATCAACGCTGTTCTCCGCATGCTTACCGCCGTTAAGGATATTCATCATGGGTACGGGAATGCGGTATGAACCCGTCCCGCCGAGGTAAGCGTACAAGGGCAAGTCTGCCGCAATGGCGGCCGCTTTCGATAACGCCATGGACACGCCCAGGATAGCATTGGCCCCGAGCTTGCCTTTATTGGGTGTTCCGTCGAGCTCTATCATGAGCCGGTCGATCTCCGCCTGTTTCGACGGGTCCATGCCGATGATCTTCGGAGCGATTATGTTGTTTACATTTGCGACCGCCTTCAAAACGCCTTTACCGTCATAACGTTTTTTATCACCGTCACGGAGCTCAACTGCCTCGTTTTCACCGGTTGAGGCCCCGGACGGCACCGACGACGAGATGCTGATGCCGTTATCGAGGGTCATAAAAACCCTGACGGTGGGGTTCCCCCTTGAATCCAGTATTTCAATCGAATTGACTTCTTTAATTCTGCTGCGCATATCGAATCCTCCAAAAAAATAATTTATCTTTCTTTTTTGCTCTTCAGATAATCATCGAGACCGCTGTCCTCCCAAGTGTCCGATATTGTATCGAGCTGGGGGACCTCCTCGTCCGCCATTGGCGCTTTCAGCAAGTGTTCCGGCAAAAAGGCCATATTCGCAATGAGGGTCGGAACTACGGCGCTCGCGATGATGGCCGCGATTAAAAACGAGTACTGGTCCTGGCTTACAATCCCGTGGTTTAGTCCGTAAAGGGCGGATATCGACCCGAAGGTGAGGCCCGTCGACATAAGCAGTGTGTAGTACCAGCGTTCCTTTTTGCTCTCGCGGAACCTCCCGATCACGGGATAGAGGCCGAATATTTTCGAAGCGACCTTGCCCGCCAGGAGCGCCAGGAACACAAGGGGGGCCGCAAATATGGCCGGGATGGAAACAAGGAATCCCGCGCGGAGGAAATATATAGGTGTGAGAAATCCGATGGTAAGGGTCCTGAGACGGCGAATGAAAAATTCATCGCGGGATACCGTACCGGCGAGTATCATTCCGACGATGTACGCGGGCAGGACGGCCTCGCTCCCAGCCCAGAGAGCCAGGGTGCCGAGAGCAAACAGGACAAGAACGATCCACTTGGTCCGTATGGCAGCCGTGCGATTCCCGTACATACGCGTCAGGCGGGCGGTGAGCGGAGGCATTACGAAAACAACCGCGACGCAAACCACTATGAAAACCAACGTTTTCCAGTTAAACGGGGCGAAAATCAAACCAAGGGCGATTACCGTACCCAGATCGTTTATGAAGCAAGCGCCGAGAATTCCCTTGCCGTATTCTGTTTTGTTAAACCCGTATTCAAGCATGACGGCATACACGACTGCCATGGATGTTGTAGAGAGCGCAACTCCGGCGAGAAGGCTTGCCCGCACATCCCAGCTCAGGACATAATATGCCAAAACCGTGCATCCCAAAAAGGGCGCGAGAAAACCTAAAAGGCCCACTACGGAGACCTCTTTCATTTTTACTTTCAGGGACTCGGGGTCGAGTTCCGCCCCGGCGAGAAACGTGAGAAGGATGGCACCGGAACCGGAAACGAACTTGATCCATTCGGAGTTCGGGTGCAGGATTTCAGGATCGGCGAAACGCGAAACGATGTACCCTGCCAGGGCGCCCACACATATTTCCATGAGAGCCATGGATATTTTCAGACGGTTTGCGAGAATGGTGGATACCACGGCAAGACCGAGCCAGACTGTAGCGATTGTAAAAATTTCAAGCATGGGGTTTCACCTCAAACAATAGTATTTTATTTTCTGTGCGGTCATATCCGGGACTCGCACTGTTAATAAAGGAGTCATCAGCCCTGCCGGGCGGTTATGGCGAACCCCATCGCCAGAATCGACCAGGCATGCAATTTTTTGAAGCCGTTCCATAATCTTCCCGATCATCTCTGACAAGGGCCCAAACAACAAAAACCCCCTTCTTTGCCGAAGGAGGTTTATTCCTAAATTTCAACCGCCATCCCGGCAAACGTCTTTCCCAGGAGTCATCAGCCTTGCGGCGGTTTCGGTGAACTCCATCACCGATGCTTGATACTATTTTGTTATAATAAAAATATACTAACGTGCTTAATAATGCAATAAACAATATATTATCCCATTAAGTCAAGTTGTAAAATATTAATTTATGCCTAAATTTAATTTGACTTTCATCTATTTTTTTTAATGAAATAATAAATGGCGATGGAGTTCGCCTTGTAACCGCGTATCTCCGCTAATAACTCCTACATTGAAAAATTATTAAACTATACTTCGGAAAAATTCCCGGAATTGATTCCCGAGAATAATGGTTTTTTTATTTATGGTGCAGTATCAATCATGATTACATGAATTTCATTCAGCTATTATTTTTGTTATAATAATAGGATAAAAAAATCAGGGTATAAATCCGCATCAACCATTGAAAATAAGGGAACATCTAATAATCAAATCAGGATGTTCCCTTGCGGTCATTTTTAATGTATAAATTAAATTTTTTCAGCGGTTTTATAATGAAAAATCTAATTTATAGAGGTATCCATAAACGACTTTGATAAAAAAACATGATATGAATAAAAAAATAACAGCGATTCGAATGGCTGCATATAAAACCCTTCACCTGGTATTCGTTAAACATATCACCCTCGACAGGTATATGATCGTGGAATCGGAAAATGACGGCGGTACGCCCGTACTTGCGGATTATCTTTCATTTCACCAACATGAAGCACTGATCCGAGTCAAGGACGTCGGCAGTAATGTCATCTATCTCCTCAGTCCCGAACAATTCAGGAAGTCTCTGATCGATACGATGATGAAACAAGATCCTTTAATTGAAGAAAAATTACGCTTATGGTTTCCTTTCCTGTGGAATGAGGAAACCGGAGATGATTCCGGAAGGTATGATTCAATTCTTAGGCAATTAAATGAACTTTCAGAAATATATGAAAATTCCGGGAAGGAAAAATAAATTTTATAAAAAATCGTTCAACCGATATAAAAACATTCCTTGAGCGTAATAAACATCAAGCCTGGTAATATTAATAGAACTATTTCAGGCTATATATATTACCCTTGATTTTTGATTTTATATTTTTAAATGTTTAATCCCTGCTTCCCCCCGCCGTGAATGAAAAATATTGAAATAAACCCGTCCATCAGGGCATCTTTATGCAGGAGTTCGCGATGTTATGTTCCGATAAATATAATGGGCTGAGGCGGCA
>JALOTL010000040.1 GCA_025457915.1 Spirochaetota bacterium
CGGATAGCCGCCGCTGTTTCAGGACTTCTGTGCAGGGGACCGGGGAACAGCATTGAACAAACGACGGGGCTGGTCTATAACCTCGCCGGATTGATTTATTCGGCCGGGGCCGCGCTCGACGGTGACAGGATGGCCGCGTTGTTTTTTTTCGCCGTTAAGGGCGGGTCCATCAGGAACCGTCCGTTGCCTGCGGGCGCTGTCCCCGGATGGGATATCCTTCTGGAGATTGTGGTGAAACGAGCGGAGATCGACGTTCCCGCGGGGAACGGCCCGGATTTTTCGTATTTCCGTAAATACGCGGAAATGATTTCTTCTGTGAACGGCATCCTTGAGGAAAAGAACGTGGAATACGACAATTTAAAACTCATGGGGTCGTTCAAATCCGGGTTCCTCGTTCCTGCCCTTACTACGTACGGCGAAATGCTGTCCGGCGCGCCTGCGGGCGTTATGGAGGACTTCATGTATACCGCCCTCGAATACATGGAGCGTAATTTCGATCCCGTACTTTTTTATGAAGACATATTGCGTCCAAGGCTCGAATCCTGGAATGCCTCGGGCCTTCCCGCGGGGATCGCGGACGAGGCCGGGAGCGTCAGGCGGAGGGCCATGCCGTATCTTTCGGCCGGAGTTGTTCCGCCGCCTGACGGCGTCATTGCCGAACCGGATTCGATGTCGTCAAGGGTAAGGAGTTTCGCGGAGGGCTTGCGGCCCGATCTTTCCGATGAGAACGACCGCAGGCTTTTTTACTCGTACATAAGCCGGTCCGTTTCGATGACATATGCGTATTTCGAAAAAACCATGGATTCGGCGCCTGCGGTAGGGATAACATCGCCGCGGCTGTTTACGGAAAAAATCAGCGTGACTGCGGGCGCGGTTGTAAAGACTGACGTTGAAGGCGATGACGGTGCGGATTTTGAATCGGAAAGAAATGAAGCGGTCGACCTGGCGACGGACCCTTCCGTCATCTGCGGCCTCGTGCTTTCGGCAAGACAGGTAAGCGGGAAAAAGAAGGCGTCATTTCTCTCTGGCTTCAACCTCGACGCGGAATGCCTGGAGGGCCTTGTGCGCAGGCTCCTTGAGATGCAGCTCGTGAATTTTCAGCCGGAGATTTCCTCGCTTATCGGGAAAGCGCTTGCGGCGCACGCGCTTCTTTCGGAGCCGGCCCTTCTCAACCGTCTGCTTCGCGTCGACGGAGAATCAGCAAGGGAGGCCCTGCGCCAGCTTTACGGGGACAGGGTTTTCGAGTCCCTGAATAAAATGCTATCGGAAGAATTTTACGCGGGTTTTTTCACGATGGTTGAATCCATGCTCGGCGTAACGCTTTCAGGCGGGTTTAAAAGCTTCTTCGCGGGCGCCCCGCTCGATTTGAAGACGGGCCGAATATCCGGAGAGCTCGGGACCGCGGTAATGTTCCTGTCAGTGCGCAGTTCCCTCAACAGGATAGTTTCGGGCGGCATGAAGAACGGCGGGCCGGAGATATTCAGGATGGATTTTTCACTGTCCGGGGAACGGCCGCTTGAGCTGTTCAGCGGACTGTACCGTGTGCCGGGCAGGGTTTACCTGAAGGTTGAGAAGGACGAAACCGGGGTCTCGTACCGGGTCAGGACCGGGAATGCATGGGTATGCCTTGGCTTCGAAGGGGGGAGGTTTTTTCTGCCCGGCGGAAAATTTCCGGGTGATGACGGGTCTTTGACGTCCCTGTCCATGGCCGTGCAGACGCTGAACGGCCTTGTCGCCATTGATCCGTCTTTCGAGGCCGGGGTGCGTAAATCCGTGGCCGCGGTAAACCGGTTCATCCTTCCCCTGCTCACGCCGTGCCCGGGGAAAAAACACTGCGTACGGAACCGGACCGGGTCATACCTGCGCGGTCCTTCGGAAAAAGCCCACGAGGTTCTTTTTGCTCCCGCATGGGACGCGGGCCTTCTCTTCAGGGGCGCTGTGGCAGGCGATTGCAGTAATTTATTTGCCAGCCAGGTTTTTGACCCCTCGTTTCATTTTTTCAGGATAATCCATGACGGCAGGTGGTGCGGATACCTTTCCCTTGTGGATGTCGAATGCGGAAAGAAGCGGAGGGCGCTTCTCCTCGACGTCTTCAACGTCAATTCGAGGCTTGGCGTGGACTGGCTCGACGTTTTTACCGGGTTCATCGGCAGAATCTCCGCGATCGCGGCGGAGAACCGTTATGAATACATACTAGTTCCCGACAGGAAAGCGCTCATATCCAACTACGATTTCATCAGGGAACCGGTATATAAGAAATACAGGGACTGCCGGCGCGTTGACGGAAAAAAACTGAGGCCGGTTTCCCGGGGCGGCATCGACTACCAGGCGTCGGGGTGCGACTGCCTGGTCGTATGGGAGGAGGGCATGCCTGCCGACCTGCACGCCGATGTAATCGATCTGCTGGTGAAGGGGGTGAGGATGTTCCTGTCGCAGGACAATGAAAAAAGGGAAGGGGGTTTGACATGAGCGGCATGAAGATAGACTGGTTTTACGACAGCGACCACGAGTTTAAAGCGGTCAGCGCTCCGGAGATCGCGGCCGCCGCGTGCAGGCTGGCCGTAAAGGCCGAAAGATGGGGACTTCCCTCGATTGAAAGCGCGGATTCAGGGGACATCCTGTTTCTCGGACAGCTGGCGGGGATGGCCGCCGAAGGCGCTTCCGGGGTGCGGATCAGGGAGATAGGCGGCGCCATAGCGGGCGGGCTTCTCCTGGCCCAGTCCAACTGCCTGGAATGCATGAAGTTCTGCGTCAGGTCGCTCGCCAGCGGATGGGGCGAAGACGCGGTAAGGCTTTTCATCTGCTCATGCGGCCTTCCCGGGGCGCTCATGCAGGAGGCGATCGGGTACAAGATCATCCTTGAACGGAAGCAGGGGCCGACCGGGCCAGAGGGCGGCTGGAGATCGGAAATTCTTTGCGAGATCATGCTGTCAGACCAGCCCGCGGAGGTGAAGCTGGAGGTCATTGAAAGGGCGTCCGGGCTCATCCTCGGCAGAAAAAAATCGATTTACACGATGATCGTGGAATCGGCCGCCATGATCGCTTCCGGGTCGCACTACGGGGAAATTGCGGAACGCATCGGCTCTTTCCTGTCGAACGACGAGGCTGATGTGCTGGCCCGCGCTCTTCCCCGGATGTGGCAGTACAGTCAGCCGGTTGCGAGGGAGGCCGGGCCAGGCGACATCCCGATGGTCTTCCTTGAACGGCTGGATTCCGTCCCGGCGAAGTGCCTCGTGGTCGGCGGCGACACGGACGGGAAGTCCGGCGGCGTGCTCTTCGACGGTCCGGTTTTTGTCGAGGGCGGCGTCGGCGCAGGCGGAAGGGTCGAGGCCGCCGGGGACGTCATCGTCTCCGGGCATGTCCATTCCGCGGTCCTTAAGGCCGGCGGGTCGGTCACGGTGCTCGGCTCCGTCAGCGGCGGGAGCAGGATCGAAGCGGGCGGCGGGCTGGCCGTCCGGTCCATGGACGGTTCCTCTGCGGTTTCGGGCGGAGACGCCAGGATATGGGGGCCCGTCTCCGGGTCATCGGTTTTTTCCGGCGGGGACGCATACTGCGGCTCCAGCGGCTGCGGCGTCTCGTCGTCAGCGGTTTTCGCGAAGGGAAACGTTTACGCTGCGGAGATCGGGGCTGGGTCGCCGTCCATTGCGGCCGCGGGCGTTTCCACGGTGCATTTTGCTGAACTTTCAGGGCTTGCCCGCGGGATCTACGCGGACCTTGCAGGGCCTGGACTGGAGGAGTTCCTTGAAAAAACCGTGCCTGGCGCGGCCGACGGCGCAGGGACTGGCAGTGAAGGGCCATGCATCGCGGCCGAGGCCGTCTACAGGGGGAGCGTCCTGTGGATAGGGGGCATGAATGCCGGTCCGATAAGGGACAATTTCATGAATATATGCTTCAGCATCGGGGACGGCGAACTGAGGATGTCGGATTGCGGCAGGGACGACCTTTTCATAACTTTCGGAAGGGCAAAGCCACGGAAGAAGGACGTGAAGGACGTACAGACGTGAGGGGGGTGGCATCATCCCCATCTTTTAAACGGAATGAATTTGTCCTTTATTGCAAATTTTACATCTTTGCCCGACAGAACCACATGCACGGCAAATCAATGCGCCGCAATGATCGCATTTATACCATATGAATTGATCATCTTTCTGGCAATACATGCAAAAACCATACATGATAGACCTCCGTCTTTTATGATTGGAATAAACTCAAGCACCCCACAAGACAAAGCCAGCCCAGTAATAGGGATAATTGTAGTCTTTTGATTTGATAAATTCAAGTTTGGTATTTCTGAATGCTTCTTTGAGTGTTTGATTCTTGTTTTTTACTTTATCATACATGCTGACCATGAAATCTTTCGTCGATTTGTCATGAATACTCCATAGCGTTGAGGCGACATTATTTGCCCCCGCGACCATAAATGCGCGCGTAAGCCCCACAATGCCATCACCTCTTACTAAGGTTCCCAATCCAGTTTCGCAGGCGGAAAGAGTAACCATGTCGGCCTGAAGATTTAAAATTGCGACATCATTCATATCAAGCCATCCATCATACTCGATTTCATCGTTGCTGTCTTTTGTGTTCCCATAATTATCCAGGTATTCGGCCAAAATCACAGCTGAATTTTGCGGTATGCTCTCATCATACTTTCCATGACACGCAAAATGAATAATCTTGTATCGGGACAAATCGCCGTTTTCTGATAACATCTTGACAGTCTTTTCTGAGGCTTCCTCGCGCAAGAACAGTCTTACTTTTAAACCATTAAATACATTTTGTGCTATTGATTTTAATTCTTCCCCTGTATGTGGCAAATTTAGTAATTTTTGATTGCAGAACTCGCGATAGCCTCGGAGGCCATCACTTTCTGCCCTGGCTGAGTAGTAATGTATTGTTTTTTCTGAAAACTCAACAGATCTTTTCGTTTTATCGTCTTCATCTTTTGTATTGTTCGAATCATCCCTATTATATATAATATCTCCAAACCCGAGGAAGGTGTCCCTGTCGTCAGCATGAACTCGTTTTTTTATCATGCTTATAACAGATACTGAAGGGATAAGAGAAATTGTGTATTTCTCAATCAGATATTTATCGTCGGAATTGGTTAAAATGTCGAAGGCTAAGAATGCTAATGGACCGTCCGGAGATATCAGGAGATCATCTATTTCCTCGAGTTCCTCTTCCAGGGGTTTGATAAGCCGTGAATAGAGAAATTTTGTTGTTCTTTTTAGGTTGACGAATTTTTGGAAATCATCTGGCACGCAATCCTTTACTGCCTTAACACAAGCATCGTCCCATGCGATCTTAACCAGACATACATCGTTTTGTTTAATAATCAGACAGTATGATGAGATGGCCAACTTGATCCCATTGGGGATGACATATTCAAGTATGGCCGACCTTTTTCCACAGAGATTCTGCGCTTCTTTGAGGGTTGCGTATTTAAATTCAGAAAGTTCTTTGAATCTATCATTTGCGAGGAGTCTTGTATGCAGGCTGTCTCTTTCTTTTTCCTTTTCTTCGATCAAGATTGAAATTTGAAACAGTCCCTCCTTGTCTTTTTCAACTAGTGGTTTTTCAATCTCTCTGTTTCGCTTCATTACGAGAGTTTCTATTTCATCGTTAAGCTTTAAAAGTTTTTGAGAATCTTCCGCTGCTATGCCTTTGACCGATACAGCTGTTCTAATCGCCATCCTGTTGATAAATCCATGGGCGCGCATTCGTTCTGCGGTATAAAAAGCACAAGATAAGTCTTTAATTGTCGAACATATTTGAATCAAATGATAATAAAGATAAATATTTTCCTGTAAAACGAATATCTTAGATGATCCTATGTTTTTTAGACTTTCTTCAAGTAATAAGATTCCTTCAAGGAAAATGTCTTTTGCTTTTATATATTTTTTTGAAAAATAATAGCAAAACCCTAATATTACAAAGGGTGCTAAATATAGATATTTTATCTTGCTTGCAATTGACAATGCCTTTTCCATATATAGCACTGCTTGGTTATAGTTGCCTTTTTCAGAATATGCAGCTCCAAGATCATAGTACATTCTTACAGTATCAGGATGCTCCTCTCCAAAATTTTTTAATTGTATTGCAAGAGCTTTTTCATAATACTCAATTGCCCTATTATAATCACCTTTTTTAAAATATACAGCTCCAATTATATTGTGTTGTTTCGCGATATCAGGATTCCTCTCATCAGGAAGTTCCTTGCCTAATTTTTTTAATTTTATTTCAATCCATTTTTCGTAATAAACATTTGCTTGATCATAGTTGCCTTTTTTATCATATGCAGCTCCAAGATTAAAGTAAATTAAAGCGATATCAAGGTACTTCTCGTTAGGTTCTTTTAATTGTGCGTTAATCGCTTTATTGTAATATGTAATTGCTTGGTTATAGTCGCCTTTTTCAGAATATGCAGCTCCAAGATTGTTATAGGATAAAGCAATATCAGAGTGCTCCTCTCCAAAATTTTTTAATTGTACAACAAGAGCCTTTTCATAATACGTGATTGCCCGATAATAATCGCCTTTTTTAAAATATAAATCCCCAATCATAACATATTGTAACGTGTTTATTATAAGTGGAACAGTTATATTAGGATGATTCTCACTTAGTTTTTTTAAATCTATATCAAGAATATTTTTATGATACTTTATTGCTTGATCATAATCACCCTTTTTAGAATGTACAATTCCAATAACATTAAATATATCCGTTATATTAGAGTGACCTTCTTTAAAATTTTTCAATTGTAAGGCAAGAGCCTTTTTATAATACTCAAGCGCTTGATTATAATTACTGTTTTTATAATATGTATCTCCAATCAAACAATATGTCTCTGCTATAGCAGGATGCTCCTCTCCAAGATTTTTTAATTGTATTGCAAGAGCTTTTTCATGAAATTCGATTGCTCTCTCATAGTCACATTTATTATAATATGCAATTCCGATTGCGTTGTATGTAATCGCGCTATAAGGGCGTTCTTCACCAAAAATTTTTATTTGTATTTTAAGTGATTTTTCATAGTATTTGATTGCTTGTTCATAGTCGCCTTTATCAGAATATGCATCTCCAAGATTGTCGTTGACATTTGAGGTTTCTATATGATATTCGCCATAATTGTCTATGGATAATTTCAGCTCTTGCTCAAGGATTTCAATTGTAGTATTTTCCATATCCTGCTTCATTTATATGGTAAAAAAATAGTTAAAACATTCAATTCTATAAATTTTAAATTTTTAATTCAACAATACGCCCTTTAATTTCATTTATCAAATTTTTAATTTCAATGGGACAATCAGGTTCAACTTCTAATGGGAGTAATTTCTTGAATTGGTTTAAAAGTTTATTGTGAAATGTTTCTAATTCGCTAACTTTTGAACTATTAAGGTCATTTTTGATGTTTAAAAGTTCTTTAAATAATTTTTTGTATTGTTTTTCCATATATAGACCATCCCTCTGATATGATTAAATTTTTTTATTGTGTATTTATAAATCAAGAAATATTCTATTCATCGATTGTATCTTCACTAATCATAATACTCTTTAGCCATATCATGTCTTCGCAAAGAAGATACGCACCTGGTCTGATATTATCGAAAGTAACCATTCCTTTATCTGGACGTGTACTTTTAGTTTCGTCTTTACCGATAATGTAAAAACGTTTATCCGTATCGCTACATTCTATTTGGATCCGTATGGTGGCGTCTGCTATGATGACATACCCTTTCCGTTCTTCGTCAGAACTAGTAAAAGAAAATGTTATCTTTTCTTTTGGGACTCCCGTATTCCTCTGTGTGCCGGCGACTACAGGCACAAGACCGGAATTCAACATTATAAGGGATATAGGAGAAAATATATCCTGCATTATTGAATCCGCTTCAGTCAAAACCCTGCCAGTCATCTTCCTGAAGTTCTCATTGATCTCTGAAAGGACGGACAATATCTTTTCTGCCATTGCCGGTTCATTTTTTTGCTTGATTGTCTCCATTATTTCTCGCGCCAAATTCGCATCCTCTGCAGTCTTCTCGGCCTCCATTTCTTCGAGTGTATCATGATATATGTTGAACATGAAACGGCATGAATCGCATTCTGATAAATGTTTAAGTGCCCGTTTTTCATTCTGAGGACTTAGAGTCCCGCTCGAAAGTTCCAATATAATCTGCTGGATCTCTTCCGGGCAGGGTTCAGAATCAATAATTTTTTCAAATAAGTCTTTTTTCATAGTTATCACCATATTATCATTAAATCGATTCGTTATCATGATTAGATTCTTGTTCCTTGCTTTTCTTTTTGAATAATTCCACATTTCTAATCATTTTTTCAACTTCAACGCCTGGAAATTTATTTACCAACATTTCTAGTAAATGTCGCCGTATGTTTCCAATATGTTCCGATACGTTTGACTGGGATTTATTAAGCCTATTTGCTATTTGTTTTTGTGAATTAAAATCGCAGAAGTACAATAAACCGATGGTTTTCTTCAGTGGTTTTTTGATTTTATTGATCCATTCCCGCAGATGCACAGCGACTTCTTCGCGCTGATCTGCAACGACTTCAATAAGTTCAGCAGTGAGATTCTCTTTATTATATGTGATCAGAATTACACTGAGGATGGCTATGACCAAATAAAGATCTTCATTTTCTTCTTCAGTGTCTTCTCTTCCTTGTCTCCGTATCAATTGTTCTTTTATTGTGCCCCGTGACAGGCCTGCTTCTGGAGGATCTGCATCAATCAGTCCGCAGCCGAGATCCCGAAGCATCTTTTCTTGTTCTGGAGTAATCCGCTTGCCTTTACTAATGGAACCGTCTTTTAGGTCTTCAATTTCTTTCTTATAATGTTTTTTTCCGGAAGGGCCTTTGAGAGCTCTCATCTTTTTACTATAATAAATACGACAGGTATTATATACGCTTTGGGAGATAAACTCCTTTTCCTTAGTACTATCCTTTAATTTGCTTTTACTGATTATTGCCCTGTGATACACCTCTTGTTGAATATCTAGTGCGTCCTCATTATCCCTAATAGATGAACTGTTAACAAAAATTTTTATAAGTTGTTTGATAAAATCATCATTCCTGAGGAACATCTCATATAATAGAGTATTAATAACTTCCGGTTGTGTTACACAGTCGCCATTTGTTCCCATACAGATCTCCAGCAGTATTTTTTCTCTGATGTTATTCCAGATATTAATACTGTATGGAAATGTATATGTCAAATCATTATCCATTACTGTACCATAGCTCTCATTCTATCTCGACCTTGGACATCCTGCTGAAATCATACTATTAGACTCTGAATTTTAGCAAATATCGGTTTTTTATTTTAATCTTTTTTTAAATGTCCAGATCCTTTATCCCCCATCTATCTAATCGGTCTGAAAATTTGATCAAATAGGATGTCATCAGGAGGATCTAATGCATGAAGATGCATATGTATGCATGGCAGAAATATTTTTCCGATAATTATTAACCTCCCCTGGTCTTAATTATTGAAACCGAAACAACGGGAGGAATATCATGAAAAACAATTTATCAGACAGCTCGCTCAGATTTAGCAACCATGCGGAAGCCAGGAAGGAACAGCGTGCCATATCGGATGAGGCAATCCAGTTTGTCATTGATCATGGATTTATATATTATGCCGGCCATTGCGATACCGTATACTGGTTCTGCAGGAAGGCCTTGGGCTATGAGGGACCTGGTTCCGTCCGTTTTGAGAATATAGCGGTAATTGTCACATACGATGGTGTGGTGAGGACGGTTATGCATTGCCGCAGACAGCCGCGTCACTGGAAAAGGGCTGCATGAAAAATGAAAAATACGAGAATAAAAAACCGATATTTTCGCGTACTGATGTGTCTTATACAGTGATTGATGAGAAAATTTATAAGTAAGGAGACGTCAAATGATAACAAAGGAAAAGAGAGAAGCGGCATTACTTATCGGCCTCGGCATCGTATTCGCCGGCATTGGCGTTTATAATTATCAGAAAAAGAAACAGCAGTTGGTAGAGCATAACAATGTACAGCCTCAACTCGTTTCCGATAAGAAACAAGATGGTAATGCAGAGATCCCCTCTGATGAGGAGTTTGAGAAGACATTCCGGGAGGTGTTCAATTCACTCCCGGCCCCTGACAAGCAGCGTCTCCGTCAAAAATATCTGATGCCGGATGAAAATGTCGGTAGTACGGAGCATGGCAGTATTGATCCGGGAACAGACAGGGGGATGATTGATGTGGGATCGGCAGAGGCAGGTAAAATATCCGCGCGTAAAAAGGAGTATGGGGATGCCGTGGAACCAGAACAGGGGAAAAAACGTGTTAAACCCGGGAAGAAGATTATATATCCTCAGGTGTCGTACTATCCTTTTTATAGCGGCAGATTGGAAGATGCGATGGCGGTTTCGGCGAATTCCTCAAAGTATTGATAGGACAAATAGTATGTTTTTTTCCGGTATTTTAATGTCGGTTTGGGTCATGTATGTTGAGGATGAAAAGAAGATCAAGATGGACGTTTGCGATGGATGTCGCGTTTGTAAATTTTCATCCATCGCATGATATTGCATTTAGAAAATAAGGAGGCGGAAAAATGAAAAACAGGATTGCCGGAGTGATTCTGGGCTGTATGGGGGTGTTTTTGATATACTTCTACGCGACGCATCAGAAGGTTGACTATTATCATGCAGCGGCAAAACCCACCTGTCTTCTCGTGGGAATTCCTTCTTTGCTGGCGGGATTCTATTTTCTAAGGTTGAAGGAGGAGGAAAAGGGGGAAGCTCCCCGATCGGAATTTGAGAATAAAATCCCTGATGAAGAGACAGGAAAAATAATACGGTCACTGTCCGGCAATCAGATGGAAGAAGCATACAGGATTCTGACTGCGATACGTGCGAGCGGAAACCCCAATGACCATGACCTGGAAAAGCAGTCTCCAGGGCGAGCGCCCGGGACTTCCCGGGAAGTACAGGACACTGCGGGACCGGATCCTGTTGAGCATGCGGATTTTAAAACAGCGGACGGCAAGATTACATATTCTCAGCCGTCGTCAGATTATTTTTCCTTGAGTAAATTGAAGAACGCGATGGCGGTCTCGGCGAATTCCTCAAAGTATTGATAAGATTTATGGAATATTTTTTCCGATATTTTCCGGTCTTATTGGATCATATATAATGGTGATGCAAAGAACATCCGGGACCGGGGAAGGAGGTGAAAACATGGAACAGAAGAAGCTTTCGGACCGATACGCGGAATTCATGGGCTCATGGATGGCAGGGACCGTCATCGGGCATTTTCTCGGCAAACTTGTCGTTGCGGTATTTGTCATCTGGATGCTTGGAAAAATATTATGCCAGGGGTGAAGTAAAATGAACAACCAATTTTCAAAGCGGGATTCTCTTCTTAACAGTATAAATAGCGGCATTAAGACTGGGACCGCGGTTTTCGGCGTAATCGAATGTCTTGATCTCGTCGCCGGGCTGGTTGATAAACTGTTATATGCCATGTCCGTTCCCGTATGGAACGCCTGGGATAAGTATACCGGGAAAAAGGCCGGGAATTCGATCAAGAAAAATGACGATGCCGGCTGTCCTTCCGCCGAAGAAATGTTCGCTTCTCTTTCCGCTGAAGACCAGCTCAGGTTCAGACTGGCGATACGGGATTACCAGCGGAAACATGGTTTGATCAAGTGACGCGATACTGTTCAAACCGGGATGACCGTATAAAACAGCATGACAGGGGGCCGCAATGAGCGAGACGAGAAGGATGACGATTGAGCAGGTAGCCGGCGATGAGCGCCGGAAGATCAGCCTTGAGCAGTCGATCGATGAAAGCCGCCGGGACACCCCGGCCTGGGACCGGATGACGAGCGGGGCGAAGGAGGGCCTGGCGGAAAAGGGCGCCCTCTTCTGCCGGTCGTTCATGGCGGGCCTTGTGCCGTCGGTCGTTATCGCGGTCATCATTCTTGCCGTATTCATCGTAATCATCATGGGAGGCGAATAATGGAAACAGCGATGTTCAGCGGACCTAGAGACACGGAGGATAAACTGCTTGTCGCGATGGGCGACGGGCCCGCGTTCCTTATTCCGCGCATGGCATGCCGCCACGGCCTTATCGCGGGGGCCACCGGCACGGGAAAGACTGTCACCATGCAGGTGATGGCCGAGCAGTTAAGCATGATCGGGGTACCGGTGTTCATCGCGGACATAAAAGGCGACCTGGGAGGCATCGGGTATCCGGGCGGAAGCACTGACCAGGAAGTCCGGGCCCGCGAGCTGTGCATGAATGATTTTGTCTTCCAGGGCAACCCCGTGGCTTACTGGCAGGCCGGCGGCCGCGGTCCGGGTTCCATCAGGGCGACGGTCGGGAGGATGGGACCATTGTTCCTCTCGAGGCTTCTCGGCCTGTCTGATGCACAGACACAGTCGCTCTACCAGGTGTTCAAGATCGCCCGCAACTGGGACATCAGCCTCAGGGACCTCAAGGACCTGTTCGGCATAGCGGGCGTTATCGTTGAGAACGCCGGAGAGTTTGAGAAGGAATACGGCCGCATATCCGCGGCAAGCTTCGGTTCTTTCCAGCGCGCGCTTTTGATGCTCGAGGACGAGGGTGAGGACTCGCTTTTTTCCGACACGGTCAATTTTTTTGACGTGCGGCGCCTTGTGGCGAAGGAGGACGGAAAGGGGGTCATCAATATCCTTGACGCCCGGAATATCGTCCATTCCCCAGGCATTTATGCCGCGTTTCTTCTCTGGCTCATCAATGAGCTGTACATGGCGCTCCCGGAGCGCGGCGACCGGGAAAGCCCGGTGATAGCGTTCTTTTTCGATGAGGCCCACCTCCTGTTCAGGGACGCCCCGGGCGTCATCGTCGAGCGGGTTGAAAAGCTAGTGAAGCTTATACGGTCCAAGGGGGTGGCGGTCTTTTTCGTCACCCAGCACCCGGCCGACATCCCTGACGCGGTCCTCGGACAGCTCGGCAACAGGGTCCAGCACGCAATGCGGGCCTTCACGCCGCGGGAACAGCGGGCCGTCCGCGCAATCGCCGAAACCTTCAGGGCCGACGGGTCAATTGACGTGGAGGAGGCAATAATGGAGCTCGGCATCGGGGAGGCGGTAGTTTCGTTTCTTGGGAATGACGGTGTCCCGGCCACGGCCCGGCGGGCGTATATCTGCCCTCCAAGAAGCATGATCGGCTCGCCGGCTGTCCATGCCGTAATAGGGGAGGCCGTAAATGAATGAGCAAAAAAGATACGGGGCAGGTACATCGAGTACATGGGCCCATGGTTCGCCGGCATGGTCATCGGGCACTGCCCGGCAGGGAGCATGCTCTTCATCCCGGCGGTATGGCTTATTGGTAAATACGTCTGCAATTAACTGCAATATTGAACGGGGTTAATACCGATGTCAGGGCCAGTGAACAGTCATTACCGTTGACCTGGAAGAAGGAAGGCTTCAATGGCGCATAAAATCACAACAGGAATGAAAAACATAGGACCGGGCAAGGCTGAAGTAGACGCCTGCAATGCGGTGCCGGGATATAATTCGCTCGATCAATTGAACAACTTGGTTGGGCGATACCCGGTCATCAGGGAGATCGATAACGGCGATCTGTACCGTAAATTATCGCTCGCGGCGCTTGATCCGCACCTTGCGAGCGGGCAGGCAATAAAAAAACTCGGCGAAATCATCGGCAATAACGACTGGGTCCTTGACGCGCGTTTCCTGTCTTCCCTCAGGCTGATGACGGGAAAGGTCATATCCAGGTTTCCAGGTCGTTTATACCAGATTTCAAATCTTTTAGACTGCCAACCATGGGAAGAACATGGAGACCCGGTCCTGCTCAGGCAGCTGGTCAGCATACTCGGCGATGACACCCATGTATACGCAACCATCAGAAAAAACTTCATTGAAAGCCTGGAACCGAGGGATTTCCTGTCGCAGACGATAAGGTCCGGATCGACCAGGCGCAACATGAAAAAAGTACTCAACGAAATGATCAAGGGCCACCCCTGGATGGCCGAGCCCCGGTGCCTTGCGCCGGCCGTCTTCGTCGCCCAGGCGGTGAACTGCGCCGAGCAGCGCTACCATGACCCGGTCATCGCCGCGGAGAGACTGCTCGCGCTGATAGAAAGCAGATTCGACGTCCGCGATATTGACGACCATGAAGCAATCGAACACATCGCGATGATAACATGCAATCATGTCATGCATTATGACTCGTCCATCCGCAAATACGGCGAACCCGAAGACATTATCGCCGAAATTGAAAAGTTTCTCGCGGCATGCGGCAATGATGCCGGCATGAGAGAACCGGGAATGCTGGATCGCATATTGCATTCAGCGGCAGTTACGTCATCGAACTGCCTGAATAAAAAATTCGTCCTGCAGCTGTTCGACATCAAGGGGGTGATAAGCAGGGGTTTGCCTCCCCATCCCGATTGCGGCATGGACTGGCTCGCGAGGCTTCTGCTGGGACTGGTCGATGCCGCCGGGCAGGCGCACTTTACCGCTCATAATCCATTCTCCCGGTTCATCGAGATGGCCGATCAACTTTTCCGGTCGGAAAATCCCGGCATTGACTGCAGGCGCATCTGCGAAATAGCCGCCCGGTACGGAACGGAGCTGCTGCGCGGCAGGGTCGATTCCTCCGGCCTGTTCAGGGCCGTGACAGCGCTCACCTGGCGGCGGGAAGCACGGGGCAAAGACGCCAGTGACGACATCGAAAAATTCCTGTCCCTTGCCCGCGATTACGGATTCATCATCAGGGACATCGAGCTGGACAGGAATACTCCGGTGATGGGCGGATATTTTCACGGGAACCCCGGTTTATACATCACTGATTTTATTTACCTGCTGGCGGAAATCAACCCGGAAATTTCAGTCCCCGGCATGAAGCAGTATCTCGACGTTTATGTCGAATGCCTGGAGCATTCCTTTAATCTCGATAAAAAGTTAAAGTGCGATAAATTCTTCTGCACCCTGGTCTGCCGGCTCATCGTATCCAGTCCCGGCTATGCCATGCCTGGAAATATCCGGGCCCTTGCCGATGCCTGCAAGAACCTGATGGAACGCCTGGCTGGCCCGGATATGCGCTTGGGCAGTAATGTGCTGGCTTACCGCAATTTTTATCTCCCGCCGGCAAAGAATACACCGTACAAGGACGCGATTTCAGTAGTAAAAAAATACAGGCGCGACGGGTCAATACTAGGCGCGTTGGCCTTTGCCGGGCCGGGGCTCCTGGACCCGGAAAACCATGAAAAGCTGGCCCGGTACATGAAGATCTGCGTTTCAGCCCAGGAGGAAACAGACCGGGAGTATGGCTGTGGATACCTTATCGTCAAAGGTCTTGAATGGCTGTTGAAATCCAACCCGGGCGTTCTCGCAGAGAATGCCGAGCAGCATTTGATGGATTACATAGGCCTGTTTTCGAAATTCGCAAAGATGACGATCGCAAGGGGCCTGGGTATGTGGGCGCAAGACAGGTTTCCACTGGTCACTGACATTCTAAAAAACCACCCTGAAACCGCGGACCCGGTGAACTTTGCAAATCTCAAAGAAATAGTACTGGCGTACATGGAATTTATCCTGCACCGGTATGACCCGGTATATCTTCATGAATACATCATCAAGCCGCTTTTTGAAAAGGAACCGGGACTGCTTCTCGCGAACGGCCTTGACCGGCTGAAAGCCAGCCTGCGGCTTGTCAGAAGGTTCCTTGACCGCGGAATGGTGCCGATCGATATCGATGCGGACGATGGCCGGGTGATTGCACTCCAGGGGAGGAGGGACGAGCTCGCATGCGGTGCGGTTGCCGATCCCGCGTCTTCCGTCGATGTAAATCTTTTTTATTCAATCCTGCCCGGCGACGTGTGGTGGATCGACAGCTACGAGGATTTCCGTAAAACAACCGGGGAGGCTTCAAAATACCGGCTGCAGGCCATTCCCCTCCCGATAGAAAGCGCGGTGATAACCGCAGGGGGCGTCCGTCCCATGGAGAAAGATATGGCGGCCGTGGAAAAAGCGCTTCATTTCCGCGATTACCTGGCATCCATTTATGAAAATCCTTTACTGCTCGCCGGGGAGGCCGGACTGCTCGCCCAGCTTAATAAACCCGGGCGGGAAGCGATAATCAACAAACTTGCCGCTCCGGAGGGGGCGTTGGAAGAGATCGTATCGCGCCTGATGTTCCGCCAGCTGAAAAATTACCAGCCGCGGATTGCGTCGTTCATTGAAAAACTCATTTTCATAATTGCAATGCGCGAATCGGCAGAACTTTCCAGCAGAATCAAAGGGACCGATACCCGTAAAGCGCTGTTCGCCGTGAAAGAACTCCTGGGTCACCGTACCGGGGAAACAATGGAGAACATTCTGCCAGAGGAGTACTATACCAGGCTGGCCCAAAAAATCGAGCTGGAAACGGGATGCAGGATACTGAAAGAAGAGTTTGCCGGTGCGGGCCTGCGCGATAAAATCAAAATGCTGTCGAAGGAAATCGGGACATACGGCCATGTCCTTGGCCTTAAAAAAAAGCTTAATGACGCGGCCGCGGTCACGCCCGATACGCTGAACGGCAACGGCCTCCCGGTACCCATCGACGTCAATACGATTGCCCGGGGAGAAACGCTGCTGCTCGAGGAAGAACTCAGGCTCAACACGGAAGAGATATACCTGGCCGCAACCGGCGACGGGGGCGCGATAAAGCGCACGCTCGAAGTGAATAATTATAATCTCCAGTTTTTGATTTCTTCAAACCGGCACCTGGACCTTATCGTAAAGGACGGTATATTCATTCATGATACCCGGCCGGACGACACCGGGGACCCACTTGTCAACGGCTTGAAGGCAATCCAGTTCCCTGACCCGGTCCTTGAAATCAGGCTCAGGCGCAATTACCATGTCATCAAAAACCGCATCCTTCCCCTCCTCCAGCCGATTTCTAAAGAATCCATGGCGGTTCTTGAGGCGGCAGGACGCGCACTGAGCGGCCGCCATCCCATGTCCTCCGGGAAAGACGAATTCATCTTCATCCCGGCAAAGGACTGGACGCTCGCGTTCAGGCATGCAGTGTCGCATGACTGCAGCAGGGAATTAAAAAACCACCTCCTGCACCCGTACTCTTTCTTTTTCAAGATCATTCACAAGGACCGCTGGTGTGGATACCTTCTGCTGCTTGATGTCGGATGTAAATCCGGCGGCAGGGCGCTTGTAATCGACGTCATCAACGTTGAAACCTCCGAAAGCGTGGACTGGGCCGGGGTCATGCGTAATTTCGTCGAATACCTTTCCGCGGCCGCCGTAAAGCAATGCTTCAGGTACATACTGATGACCTCGATACAGAAATTCATATCTAATTCCGAGTTCATCAGCAGATCGATACACGCGGGGTTCACCCACTGCAGGGTCATTCCCCGGGAGGAATTCACGCTCGATCCGCCTGATGATTCATTCCAGTCCATGAAAAATGATTTCAGGGTGATGTGGGAGGCTGGTGTTCAGCTGCAGGAGAATTTGAACGGCTGATAGTTTTATCCAGGCTTAAGAAAAAAGTTATGATAATATCCCAGGACGCGGGTAAAGGATGTGAAGATTATAAATTACATTGTGTATTTAGCTTGCATCAAGCTGCAAGAGATTTGAACGCCTATTTTCGTGCTCACAGAACACATGAAGCATATTATAAAATGTTTAAAACAATGTGCGGTAATAAATTTCTTCAATCAATCTATTTTACTGATATCATAAAATGCGCTTATTCAACAAAGACTAAAAAAAACAGGATTAATGTAAAACAATGCCAATGCCGGACAAGGATACTAGATGAAGTTTTTGTTGTTGAACCTCGAGTAATTGTATTAATGGGTTCAGAAGCTCAAAACACATTCAAGGATATAATAAAGGCTAATAATATAAATCTTGATATTAAACCAATATCGCATACTCGGATAAATAGACGATCTATAATAAAATTCTCTGAGTTTAAAATTAAATATAATGGCAGGGTTATTTCTGTTTTTTGTATTCCACATTTTGTCGGAAGGTTGTTTATAGAAAATTCATGTAAAAAAGGGTTTGATAAGTTCAAAAATTGTTGTTTATTAACTATCAAAAAACGAATTAGAATTACCAAGTTTTAGGAGGGTGTCAGAATTTTTTTTATTTATTCACTGATGTTTTTTATCAGTTAAAAAGTAGTACTGATTTTTTATTATAGATTCATGAAATTCATTTAATATAAATATAACATCTTGGATCGGCGCTTGAAACCCGCACTTCATAAGATTTTGATAAAGTGATATTCAATTTAACGCCGTCGCCTGTTTCTTCCCCGTAATACATGTGCTGGATTGCCGCACCGTCCTGTTCAATCCGCCAGTCAAAATTTGTTGTATCCGGCAGTTCAATGATCTGTTCATTGTTTACTTGAAGAGAATACCCTTTTTTCATCCTGATAATATTCCTGGTTTATTTTTTGCATAAAATCACTCCTGTTTTTCTAATAGAAGTCTGATAAAAATTATAACATGAAGCACGATAACCTGTCAAGTCACCCGTTGTTTTTAAAAAAAGATCCAAAATCAAAATAATCGAATTCATCGTACATCTTCAACAGTACATTGATTCTTGAAATGATTTATCGATAATATTCCTCAGCTCCTCTCCAGCATCAGGTCGACCGTGAAAAGTACCAGGCCGCTTTTTTTGAACACGAGGAGTATGTCGGACCCGCCGGAGACCGGGGTCCTGAAGCTTTTCCTCTCGGACAGGTCGGGTATGGATTCGATCTCCCATCCGTTTATAACCAGTGAGGCTTCGATTTTTTCGCAGCCCGATATGACTGCTGAAACTAGGAAGATGTCCCCGCCTTCCTCGGGCGTGACCGTTATCTTCGCGTCCATTCCGGCGATGCGCCTTTCAATCGAGACCGGGCCGGGCGCGCACCCGGGCCTTCCGTTTTCGTTGTACGGGATTTTCTTTTCCGGGCCGTTAAAGTCGTCTTCCATAACATCCTCCGGGACGCGTGCATGGGACGGAGAGGGTGAAACAAACGCGGTCGCGCTGATGCCGGCCGCCGCGCGTTCATCTTTGTCCGCGGGCGGTGCTCCGCCGTCCGGAACGGGGTCCCCGTTCCGTCGCCGTATCCTGTTTCATTCCTGGCAGGCGGCCAAAACCCTTTAAGGCCGCAAAGTTTAATATAACATCACCCGTTAAAAAAACATAGACCCATGGGGTCCATGTCCCGGGTAAAATGCCGGGCAAAGGGAATTTCGTTGCTCTAATATAAGATATTTCCCCTGCGCGGCTTTTTATTTTATTTTTTTAATGAAGGAAACGTGAAAAGGGCGGGCCGCCCGGTCCGTTCTCCCGGATATTGGAAAAGGATTTTCAGATTGGTCGCCGGTCAGGCGGGTTGGATGCTGGTCAGCTGTTCCTGATCTTTATACCGATCGTGAAAAGAAGCGCGTTGTTTTTTTTGAAGGCGAGTCCGATCTCGGAATTTTCCGGTAAACGCGTTTTGAATATTTTCGTTTCGGCCGTTTCGGGCAGGGTCTCGATTTCCCTCCCGTCGACCGCCAGGACCGCTTCGAGCTTTTCCCCGTCCGCGATTGTCGCGGAGATGCCGCAGCCGCCGTCACCTTCCGGCGGGGTGATTACCAGCGTCAGTTCCCGGTCCGCTATCCGCCTTTCAATGGTCACCGGCCCTGGAACGCTCCCCGTCCCGGACGAGAAGACGGCCTGCGCGCCGTAAAATTTCAGCTCCTCGCTTCCGCCGGAGCTCACCGAGACCCTGTCCCCCAGGAACCTGACGATGAGACTGCAGTGCGGCGCGCCCCTGCCGGTCGCGAGGCCGATGATTCTTTCCTCCAGGCCCGCCGGCGCCGGCGCGCCTTTGCCTTTAAGGAACAGGGCCTCCTTGAGCTCGATGTAAAAGTCGAACATCTCCCTTGATTCCCGCAGGAGATTCTCCACCTCTTCCTTTCCGGCGGTATCGAGCCCGCCCTCGATGTAGAGCCTGATTTTTTCCATCAATTTCGCGTCTTTGCCCATGTATATTCTCTTTCAGACCGCTTTTATTTCAATTTTCAGCGTTTTTTTCAGTAATTCCTTCGCCCTGGCCGCCCTGGTCAGCACGGTGTTTACCGGTAGCCCGGTCAGCTCGGCCACCTCGCGGTGGTTGTAGCCCTTTTTAAGGTAGATGATGACCTCCCGGTATTTCGGCTTCAGACCGTATATGGCCTCCATCAGCCATTCGTGCTCTTCCTCACGGATGAGGCCGTCCTCTATCCCGGCGTCGTATGCGAGGGCGTCTTCGCGGATTTCGTCGATGCTGGATTGGAACCTGCCGCGGGCCCTTTTCTTCCATGCGGAAAGCGAAACGTTTTTCGATATCCTCATGAGGTAGACCAGGAACTGCTCGTAACAGCCGTCGAAGCGTTCAAGGAGGCGGCAGTTTCCGGACAGGAGCTTTTCGTAAACGTTCTGTGCCACGTCCTCGCTGTCGGTCCCATATTCCCTGGCGGCCGTGCCGGAAATGAGCGCGTGGAACTCCGCGATGAACGCGCGCCAGGCGCTCTCGCTCCCCGCGCGGCAGTCCTCAAGCAGTTTTTTTAAATCCTGTTGTTCCATGGTCTGTTCCGATAAAAACCGCGGTTTGTCCCGGGGTGAAATCCGGTACTGCATGCCCTGCCCGGACTTTATAACGTCTTTTAACCCGGGTGTCGAGCAATAATTTCACCCTGCCGGTTTCCCGGCATACGAGGCCGCATTTATCAATATATCACTGCCTGCGTAAAAACATAGCCCCCGGGGGTCCATGTCGCGCCATCCGTCACCGTTGAAATTTTTCCCTAAAATCCCCGTTTAAGTGAAATAAAAAGTCCGGCCGCGGAAATGGGTTACCGGGAGGAAAACCATAACTGATTAAAATGTGTTTCTTGCAGTAATCTATTATCCATGAAAAAAAACTCTGCGCTATTAATTTTAATTAATAATATTACAATCAATAAATTTTTTAAAATTATTGTCTGGTCATTGTTTTATTCATCAATTTTTATTTTTCTGGCCCAGCGATTATTTAAAAAACAAGTCTCATTATTTTTTGAAAATGCGAATCCCCTGTTGTCAATCA
>JALOTL010000002.1 GCA_025457915.1 Spirochaetota bacterium
AACAGTTACGGATATAACCACCGCAGGTACATGGGGATCGCACGTTATGTTGAAAAACGAAAAAGAAACTATCGGTATTCATCTTGGCCCCGAATGGTTCATAAAAGATAAAATGAAGATTTTAAAGGGTGATTCCATAACTGTGGTCGGTTCTCGGATAAAGCAGGATGGGAAAGATGTTATTATTGCCAGATCAGTACAGAAGAATGAAACTACTCTCATACTGCGCGATGATAATGGATTTCCGAAATGGTCCGGGCAGGGAAAACGAGGAAGATAATCTTGATGTATAAGGATTTGGTTTATGCTGCAGGAAAAGTCGCGCCCGGTGGAGATAACCACCGGTTCTGGAAAAAGACTATTGTGTATGTTATCCGGGTTATCATCATGTCCACGAAAACGGGGATGATATTTGGCGCGATATTTTACAATAGGAGACGGTCCCAAGCGGTATGTTAGCGCTCTATATAATAACCGGCATCTGTCTTCTTGCTTCGCTAATTGTCGATAGGGGCAGAACGGCGGAGGCGCTGAAAATAGCGAGGAAGCGTTTTTCGGCGGTAGGCCCCTATCTTGTTGATATTACAGAGCTGGCATCGGTGCTGATCTATTTTCTTCCTGCTGGTGATCTGGCAGGGCGGATTTCCCATAAGAAGTCGCTGGTCCTGGGATCGGCGCTGGCAATCGCGGCCGGCGCAACGGGATTGTTCAGGGATGATAGACCATGAAGTTCACTATTACTGTAATTATAACGGAGGTATATCTATGAAACTCGAAATACTCGGCACCGGATGCCCCAAGTGCATTAAACTGGAGGAACTCACCCGCCAGGCAGCTTCAGAGCTCGGCCTGGAGGCCGAAATAACAAAGGTGAAGGACATCAACCAGATCATGAATTACGGCGTGATGATGACGCCCGCCCTCGTGGTCGACGGCGTGGTGAAAGTCGTTGGCAAGGTGCCGTCGCTGGAAGATATAAAAAAATACATCAAGTGATTTGATCATGATGAATTTGAAGGATATAGTCGTCAGGCTCGATGTGAGCGATGTCCGGAGGATCCTCGCCATTGACATGGATGAGAACCGGGAGGACGCACTGATATTTAAAAGGAATAATCTTCCAAAAAAAGTGAGAAAGGCGCTCGAGTCGCATTGAACGCCGGTATTCGAGGCCAGTTACAGGCCTCATCAAAAAGACACGTTTATTAAATAACACAAGGAGAATATCATGGCTAATGGTTGTTGCAGTGAAGGTGGAATAAAATTGCTGTACCCCTGCTCCGGTGCGGCCGATGTGGGCGAGCTTGCTGACCAGGCGGTGCGGAAACTATGGAAGGAAGGCTTCGCGACGAAGACCTGCCTGGCCGGCGTCGGGGCGGACCTGTCCGGGTTTGTCCAATCGGCGAAGGGGGCCGACATAAACATAACCGTGGACGGATGTTCCATGGCGTGCGCTCGGAAATGCCTGGAGCGCATCGGCGTAAAGCCAGTTTCCATAATGCTTGCCGACCTGGGATACAAGAAAGGCGAATCTCCGGTCACGGAGGAAAACATTGATAAAATTGCCAGCGCGATCAAAGAAGCATCCTCAATGCCTCTGAAAGGAAAAGCCGGCGACACAACCTCAGGGGGCGGGTGCTGTTCGTAAGGCGCCCGGCATGGAAACAAAAGTTGTTACAATCAACTTTGACGATTAAATCCGCTCGAAGCGGATTTAATCGATCGTGATAAAGATGATGCTCTTGAATTCGCCAGGGAATTACCGGGGAGCATGTCAGCCTCAGCCAATAAGCGGATGAAAAATCATCTGGATCAATAATGAATAAAGGAGTAGAATCAGTATGAAAAGAGCAATGAAATTAATTATTCCGGCTCTTATGGCCATTGCCGTGGCCGTCACGGTACCATTTCTTCGTTCTACCGGGGGGTGTTCGTGCCATGCGCCGTTACTGGTATTCGGAAGCATGCTCGGATGCGGCGAGTCGAAGCAGCCGGAAAGTTCACCAACTTCAGGTAAGGCCGATAATAATGCTTCCATATCAGATACTGCTTCGAATAAAGTACCAGGAAAGGCCGAACACAAGGTCACCTTCGTGGAAATCGGTTCGGTCAACTGCATCCCCTGCAAGATGATGCAGCCCATCATGCGTGAGATCGAGCGCGAGTATGCCGGCCAGGTCACAGTTGTCTTCCATGATGTGTGGACTGACGCGGGCAGGCCGCAGGCTAAGAAATACGGCATACAGGCCATACCGACGCAGGTGTTTCTTGACAGGGACGGGAAAGAATACTATCGGCACGTGGGTTTTTTTCCCAGGGAAGAGCTCGTTAAAATCCTTAAAATGAAAGGGGTCAATTGATGATTCTCGAGATATTCACCTGGCTTTCAGGCACGCTCTCGTCATCGCCGGGGATCGCGCTGCTTGGCTCGTTCATCTGGGGGGTGCTCTCCATCGTGCTGTCCCCCTGCCATCTGGCGAGTATCCCTCTTATCGTCGGCTATATCGATGAGCAGGGAAAAATTACCACGCGAAGGGCGTTCTTTCTCGCTCTGCTCTTCGCCCTGGGGATTCTCATCACCATAGGCGTAATAGGCCTTATCACCGGGCTCATGGGGCGCATGATGGGCGATATCGGCTCCTGGGGCAATTATTTCGTGGCGGTCATATTCTTTATCGTCGGTTTGCACCTTCTGGGTGTGATTCCCCTCCCCTTTCTCGAAAAAGGGGCCAACCCGAATTTTAAAAGAAAGGGCCTGGCTGCGGCCTTTATTCTCGGGCTGATATTCGGCGTGGCCCTGGGGCCCTGCACCTTCGCCTACATGGCACCCATGCTGGGTGTGGTGTTCAGCGTGGCGTCCACGAAAATCCTGTTCGCGGTGTCCCTTATACTTGCCTATGCCCTGGGACACTGTTCCGTCATCGTGCTGGCGGGGACCTTTACGGAGATTGTCCAGCGCTATCTCAACTGGAACGAAAACTCAAAAGGGGCTGTAATACTCAAAAAGGCCTGCGGCGTGCTGGTGATCCTGGGCGGAATATATTTAATAATTTCAAATTTGAGGTAAAATAATGAATTTTGAAAAAATAACATTTATATTTGTTTTTTCAGTTATTTTTTTAGCTGGGAATCTGTCATCGGCAATCAGTGCGCAGGCAGCGGCTGGCGATAAAAAGATCATCGTGTATTATTTTCATGGGGATTTCCGCTGTCAAACGTGTCTTCGGATAGAAGAACTCACGAAAAAAGCCGTGAACGACGGCTTTAAAAACGAGATGGTTTCATCTAAAATTGAACTGAAAATAATCAATATCGACAAGCCGGGAAATAATCATTTTGTTAATGATTATAATCTTAAAACGAAGTCAGTTATCATATCTGAATTCACAGGTTCGAAACAGGTGCGCTGGAAGAACCTTCCAGGGATATGGAATTACCACGACAACGAAAGCTCCTTCATCAGATATATCCGGGACGAAGTGAAGGGATATTTATAAAATTGATAATCAATAACTGGAGGACATCATGTCAGACGGCGCTTCAAAAAAATTAGCATTTCTCGACAGGTTTTTAACGTTATGGATTTTTATCGCCATGTTCATCGGTGTGTTCTCGGGTTATTTTTTCCCGGGGATCGTCGGTTTCTGGAACCAGTTCCAGTCGGGAACGACGAACATCCCTATTGCTGTCGGACTGATATTGATGATGTATCCGCCGCTCGCGAAGGTCAAATACGAAGAACTCGGAGATGTTTTTAAAAACTGGCGCGTACTCGCCCTTTCGCTCGTACAGAACTGGGTGATCGGACCGGTTCTCATGTTCGCGCTCGCGGTTCTTTTCTTGAGCGGCTATCCCGAATACATGGTCGGGCTCATAATGATAGGGCTCGCCCGCTGCATCGCAATGGTCATAGTGTGGAACGACCTGGCCGACGGCGATACAGAATACGCCGCGGGGCTCGTCGCTTTCAACAGCATTTTCCAGGTTTTGTTTTTCAGTGTTTACGCATGGTTTTTTATCACGGTCCTGCCGCCGCTTCTCGGACTCAAAGGCGGCATAGTCGATGTGACTATCGGTCAGATCGCCGAAAGCGTGTTCATTTACCTCGGCATACCGTTCATCGCCGGCATTGTGACCCGCTTCGTATTGATTAAAATCAGGAACAAGGAGTGGTATCAGACGAAATTCATCCCTAAAATCAGCCCCATAACCCTCATCGCGCTGTTGTTCACCATCATAGTTATGTTCAGCCTCAAGGGGGAATACATCGTAAATTTACCCCTGGATGTCGTCCGCATTGCCGTCCCACTCCTTGTTTATTTTGTGGTCATGTTCCTGGTGAGCTTTTTCATGAGCAAAAAGATAGGCGCCGGCTACCCGGTGGCAACAACCCTGTCCTTCACCGCGGCGAGCAACAACTTCGAACTCGCGATCGCGGTGGCGGTTGCGGTATTCGGAATCGGGTCTGGCGTGGCCTTTGCCGCCGTCATCGGGCCGCTTATCGAGGTGCCGGTGATGATTGGACTGGTGAATGTCGCTTTATACTTTAAGAAAAAGTATTAACAGGGAAATGATAATGAAAATTAATAAAATAAATTATATAAAGGACATAGTCCTTTTGTTTCTCTTTTCGATAATAAGCTCAATTGGGTTAATCATGCGATTCATACTTCCACCCGGTACTGGAAGATGGTCTGCAAAATCAAGATCGGAAATAATAACATATCTTGGGTTATCAAGACATGATTGGGGCTCCATTCATGCTTGGGTAAGTTATTTATTTATAATATTATTAACAGTTCATATCATTTTACATTGGAAATGGATTATCAGTACAACTCAAAGTATTATTAATAACTCAAAAAATAGTTTTAGAAAAAATTTAAAATCTTTAATGATGATAATATTTATACTATCGATAGCTTTTATCTGGATATTACCTTTCATGTTTTCCGCCGGGACATCAAAAGTAAAGCAAACTCTCAAAAAAGTACCCATCGAAACAAACGATACGAATGAAGGAGGATTATAAGGGTATTTCCAAAATCGGACGAATTTGACAAAATGCGCAGCCTTTTGTATTTACAATGTCTTTCATATGATATCGTTGTTCTAACCCCGTATTAAAAAACCCTGTAGTAGATGTGAATGCTTGTATTAAGGCTGGGTGTCCTCCTGGTAGAAATCATTCGTGATTGATATCGAATTGATTTCAAACCAAGATGGGTAGTACCTTGTGAGCCTCCGGATCCTTCAGGCTTGACGTTTTACGGATTTATCAGTAAAATAAAAACATATGGGTGATCACAAAAACTACCGTTTTTGTGCCTACCATAGGGCGCTAGTATTGAAAAAACCAGTTTTTTTATTTGTTTTAAAATGAAAAAGCTGGTTTTTGTGACCGCCCATATATAAAAAACCCCTTTCCGCTTCGCTTGATTTTCTGATTTCAGTTGATATTTTGTTTGTAAAACCGGCATTTATATGCAATGCCGGTGGATTATATTTTCAGCGTAAACCCGAAGGGAGAGTTTCTATGAGAATGGACAAATTGACGATCAAGGCGCAGGACGCGATGGCTGCGGCGCAGAATATGGCGACCGAGAAGGGCCATTACGAGATCCAGCCGGAACACCTGCTCCTGGCCCTTGTGGACCAGGACGAGGGGATATTCGGTTCAATATCGCAGAAGATAGGCGCCTCAGCCGTCCAGGTAAAGGGCGACGCGGCGAAGGCCGTGGAGACGCTTCCGAAGCAGGTCGGGGCAGGCCCGGGCGGGGCGGCGATGTCCGCTTCGCTGAGGGACGTCCTGAACGAGGCCTGGAACTTCGCGGTGAACCTGAAGGACGATTACCTCAGCTCTGAGCACCTGATCCTGGCGCTTGCGGACAGGGGGACCGAGAGGGTTAAGAAAATCCTCGCGCAGAGCGGGTTCACCAGGGACAACATCCTGCGGGTGCTGATGGACATAAGGGGAGGCCACAGGGCGGACGGCGAGAACGCGGAGGGCAAGTACAACGCGCTCGACAGGTTCAGCCGCGACCTCACGAAGCTGGCGCGGATGAACAAGCTCGACCCGGTCATCGGTAGGGACGAGGAGATCAGGAGGGTGATGCAGGTCCTCACGAGGAGGACCAAAAACAACCCGGTCCTGATAGGCGAGCCCGGCGTCGGCAAGACCGCCATCGTGGACGGACTGGCCCAGAGGATAATCGCCGGCGACGTCCCCGAAAACCTGAAGAACAAGCGGATCGTGGCGCTGGACATGGGCGCTCTGATAGCGGGCGCCAAGTACAGGGGTGAATTCGAGGAGAGGCTGAAGGCCGTGATCCAGGAGATCGAGGAGGCGGCCGGCGAGATAATCCTGTTCATAGACGAGCTGCACACCCTCGTGGGCGCGGGTGCGGCCGAGGGATCCATGGACGCGTCCAACATGCTGAAGCCCGCCCTTGCGCGCGGCGAGCTCAGGACCATCGGCGCGACCACGCTTAACGAATACCAGAAATACATCGAAAAGGACAAGGCGCTGGAGAGGAGGTTTCAGCCTGTATACACCTCCGAGCCGACGGTCGAGGACACGATCGCGATCCTCCGCGGGCTGAAGGAAAGGTACGAGGTCCATCACGGCGTGCGCATCTCCGATTCCGCCGTCGTGGCCGCGGCAATGCTTTCCGACCGGTACATAACCGACAGGTTCCTCCCGGACAAGGCCATAGACCTTGTCGACGAGGCGGGGTCCCATATAAAGATGGAGATCGATTCCATGCCGATAGAGATCGATGAGATCGAGAGGAAGATCCGCCAGCTGGCGATTGAAAAGGAGGCCCTCAAGAAGGAAAAGGACAAGTCCTCGAAGGAGAGGCTGGACAGGATAGAGGAGGATCTGGCGAACCTGAACGAAAAAAAGAACGGGCTCGTCGCCAGGTGGAAGAATGAAAAGGGCGTCATAACGGATATCAGGGGTATAAAGGAAAGCATAGAGAACCTGAGGCTGGAGGAGCAGAAGGCTGAAAGGGAGGGGAACCTCAACCTGGTCGCCGAGATCAGGTACGGCAGGATCGCCGAGCTCGAGAAGAAGCTGACCGCTGCGAACGCAAGGCTCAAGGAGATGCAGAAGAACGGCACACTCCTGAAGGAAGAGGTGACCGAGCAGGAAATAGCCGCCGTAGTGTCCAGGTGGACCGGCATCCCCGTGACGAGAATGCTCGAGGGAGAGAAGGAGAAGCTCATAAGGATGGAATCCATTCTCGAGAAGAGGGTCGTGGGACAGAATCAGGCCATAATGGCCATATCGGACGCGGTCCGGCGGTCCCGGTCCGGGATCCAGGACCCGAACAGGCCGATCGGATCGTTTATTTTTCTCGGCCCGACCGGCGTCGGAAAAACCGAAACAGCAAAGGCCGTGGCCGAGTTCATGTTCAGCGATGAAAAGGCCGTGGTAAGGATAGACATGTCAGAGTACATGGAGAAGCACTCTGTCGCGAGGCTGATAGGCGCTCCTCCCGGGTATGTCGGCTACGATGAAGGAGGCCAGCTCACGGAGGCCGTAAGGAGGAGGCCGTATTCAGTCCTTCTTTTCGACGAGATCGAGAAGGCGCACCAGGACGTTTTCAACATATTCCTCCAGATTCTCGATGAGGGCAGGCTCACGGATTCCAAGGGAAGGACGATAGACTTCAAAAACACCCTCATCATCATGACCTCGAACATCGGGACCTCATATATAGCTGATGCCGCGATCCCGATGGACGAGAGAAGGAAAGGCGTGGAGAAGGAGCTCAAGATGAATTTCAAACCCGAGTTTTTGAACAGGGTGGATGAGATCATAATCTTCAACCCGCTGTCAAAGGACAACATCAAGGAGATAGTAAAGATACAGCTGACCGATCTGGCCCACAGGCTCAGGGAGAGAAACATCACGCTCGAACTCTCCAGGAAGGCGCTGGATTTCCTGGTGAATACCGGGTTTGATCCGCAATTCGGCGCAAGGCCGTTAAAGCGTGCGATACAGAAGCATATATTGAATCCGCTTTCAGTAAGGCTCCTCGGCTGGGACCTTTTGGATGAGCGTACGATAAAGGTCGACTCGGACGGTAAAGGGATAACGCTCGGAGGTTAGGTGTTTTGTTATGCGCGGGAACACGGAAGCGGGTGATTCAGTCATGCGCAGCTGATTGTTTTATTGCCGGCTGAAGATGCATTCCCCCTGCCGGAACTCCGGCGACGTTTTTTGAGGATATGAGTTTGACGGTCAGGTTTGAAAAAGAATATACGGGCGACGCTAAAATTTATTCAGCGGAATGAATTTTACATTCATTCCGAAAAATGTTCAAAAATCTTTTATTTGTAGCATTAAAAAAATTTTTATATAAAAAAATTTAAAAAAAGATTGATTTTATCTTTTTTTATCGGATATTAAAAACATAACTTCCGTTTTATCATCCAATGGAGGGACCATCATGAAAAAAAGAATCGCGCTGATATTGCTTTCGATTTTTACCGCAGTTTCTTTTTACAGCGTTGACGCAAATGCCTGGCTTTACGTGCAGGCGCTAAATCCGCAGAACCCGGCGATTCAGGCCCAGATAGACGCGGCGATCAACCAGGCCTACCAGGACATCTATTCACAGACCATTCTTTATCAACGCCAGCCCAGGCTGGCCAAGGGCTTTGCCAACGCGAGCGCGTATTCCTCCAACGTCGCGACGCAGAGGGGCTACCAGGGATATGACCTGTTCGCCTTGACAGTCGGGGCAATGATTGGCGGACAGGCCCCGAGCAGGAGCCTGAGCTATTATAATAACATCGACGAGAAGCTGCAGTACAGGGGAGACCTCTATGCGGGCGCGGCCTTCGTCCCATGGACCGCGCAGATCGGTCTTAACTGCGGCATATTCGGAGTTGAAGATCTCTATATGGCCGTGAAATTCGGCAAGAACAAGTTTCATTACAGCGGCTATGCGATTGATTTCATGAACATCGGCCTGCAAGTGAACTACCAGTTCATGGACCAGAGAAAGGCGCCGATAGGTATTTTTCTCTGGAGGGGTTTCTCCCTGGGATCCGGCCTTTATTATCAGTACAACAAGATGGACATGCAGCAGAACCTTTACAACGTCACGGAAAACGTGGGAGCTGCAATTGTTGTTGTCAGGCCGAAATTTCAATTTAAAATCCATACGTCTTCATATGTAGTTCCTCTCGAACTGACGACGGCGGTGAGGATTTTATGGATTCTCAACTTCTCGCTGGGCGGGGGCGCGGATTTTGCCATGGCGGAATCCGCAATCAAAATAAGGGGTTATTCCCCGATAATCGTTTTTCCAGCGGCATTCCCGGGCGCAGCATTCGCGAGGGGCGAACAGAAGGGCAAGCACTGCAACCCTGTCATGCCCAAGTTAATAGGCGGGGTCGGCGTGAATTTAGGCCCTGTTATTGTCGACGTGCCAATGACCTATTACTTCGTTAACGGCTTCAACCTCGGGCTTTCAGTGGGGTTCGTCTGGTAATAAAAAAGCCATCATGTAAAAAAAAGGGGGGTCCACCCCCTTTTTTTTATTATCCTGCGGTTTTTAAAAAAGCAAATAACCAAAAAAATTGCTTGTAATATTGGTTTTCAGGAATAGAATTCAGTTCCGGACATCGGATTTTCAACATTTGAACCTTAAAGGCAGTGGTTTCTTGTATTTGCCTTAAATTATAAAGGGGGACCGTATGGTTAAGAAGATATTAAAAATCGCCGGTATTGCGGTGGCTTCGATTGTCGCCATAATCGTAATTCTGAGCGTGGTAATCATGATCGTCGTCGACAAGAAACTTGTCGCTGACCAGGTTAAAAAGGCGCTCAACAGGCAGGTGGTCATTGGTGACGTGTCTATCGGAATTTTCGCGATCATTTCCGGAATTCATGTCAAGGACGTCCAGATATCCAATTTCAAGACCGAGCAGCAGCTCAAGGCGCTTGAAGGAAAGCCGATCGCGAAGGGAGACCTTTTTGTAAGCGTAAAGGATATCGCGCTGAATTTTAAGTTCCTGCCATTGCTTCAGAAAAGGTTTGAACTGAAAAAATTCATCCTTCACGGTCCGACCATTAACATAGTCAGGAGCGACAAGGGTACGTTCAACTTCGACGATCTGCTCCAGCCGAAGAAGCTTACGCCGGAGGAGAAGGCTGAAGAGGAAAAGAAAAAGGCCGAGGAGGCAAAAGAAGGTAAAAAACCATTTACTGCCGATGACATTCCCATAGCGGTAACAGTGGGAGAGGCCGGGATTGACGGCGGAACGGTCACCTACACGGACCAGAAATTCGCCCAGACCTTCCAGGTATATAACCTTACAGCCAAGGTCCATTCAATCGAAATAGACCCGAAAGAGCTGGATAAGAAAAATAATGTAAAGATATACATCAACATGGGCATCAAAACCGTCGGCGCCATGAAGACCGGTACCGTCAACGCGTTTGACCTGGGATTCAAGGCCACCGGAAACGCAAAGCCGTTTGATCTCAAGACCAAGAAGATCGATCCCGAGGTTTCCATCGAGGTCAAGCTTCCTTACGGAAATTTTAACGGGTTAAAACTTTTTGAAAAACTCGCTTCCCTCGGCAAGCTCACCCAGCTTTTCGGCGGGCTTCCTTTCATGAAGGGGAACGTGCAGTGGAAGGATTCCCCGGCACATGTAGATGCCTGGTACAAGGCGGGACTTGTCAAGCTGTCTAACGGCGATCTGAAGAACAGCGACTTTACGATGAACTTCAGCGGCGAGGCCAATACAAACGTCAAGACCATGAACATGAAGATAGACATGGTGCTTTCCGATAAGAGGTCCGGGGCCATTAAGAACGGGATAAAGAAGAACGTTGAAGCCGGCCTCAGAAAGCTCGGCGCTAAAAAATACGTGAAGGCGGACAAGGCCGCCGATAACGCAGTCAGGCCGCTCCTGAACAAGAACGGGAAGGTTTATTTTACAATCAGCGCGGTCGGACCTTTCAGCGATCCTAATGTCAATATTGTCCAGCCCCAGATCGCTTCTCTTGACGAGATTATTAAAAGCGTCGCGGGAGACGTGGCGAAGGGTGCGGTGATGGATGCCGGCGGAAAACTTTTGAAGGATGCCGGTAAGAAAATCAAGATACCGAAACTTTTCTAATTACAAAAATTTTAACCTGCCAGGGCCCGCCATAGCGCGGGCCCTTTGTTTTTCATGGAGCTTTTTCCCGGCAAGGAATACTGAGGATGCGCGGGGGGATTGCGCGGTCAGATCAGTCCTTTTGACAGGGCGAAGCTTATCGTGAATACCACGCCTATGCTTATCCTTATGCCTGCGTCGAATAATATAATTTTTTTGATGCTGGACTTTTCTGAATCGGAAGACATCTCGGAGGACATCTCAAGAAAAACGTTTTTCACCTTTTCCGGATAGAAGAGTATAAAGGGGCCGATCAAAACCGGAACCAGGCCCATGAAGAAAATCAGCCCTGATAGCGCGCCGTTGTATACAGTCAGCGGGAACCCTCCGACTATTAGAATAAGTCCGTGCATGAAGAATTCCTTTCTTGAAACCCACTTGGTCCATATTTCAAATACCTTCAGGGGCGCGATAATTTCCACTACGCCGAGTACGATGAGGAATATGCCCAGGGAAAGCACGTATATGTAAAGCGCTTCAGATACCATGCATTCACACCCGTCCTGCATATGTTTTCAGCCAGGAGGTTATTTCCCTGCTGAGAGACCTGATGTCTTCTTCCCTGGACAGATTGTGGTCGCCGTCGTCCACAATGAATTTTCTCGAGCCCCGTTTGAGGGTTTCTTCGAGTATTTCCGCGTTGCGCGCATTAACGACTGAATCGAGGGCGCCGTGAATTATGAGTACGGGGCAGTCAATCCGTGCGGCTGCCGCCTTCATGTCTATATTCATGATTTCCCTGAAGAATGCATTTTTCAGGCGGATGCCGTCTATGCAGGCCGTTCCTTCCGGCGGTAGAGATCCGGGGTCTTCAATTCCCGCCTCCCTGGAGATGCCGGCAAGGTCCATGGGGGCGGCTATGCTGATCAGCGATGATGGTCGGTAAGCGTATTCGGATGCATAAAGTATCGTGACGGCGGCTCCCATGCTTGATCCCATGAGGTGTATATCATCCGCGCCAGCGTCCCTCATGAATGCGACTGCTGATTTAAGGTCGTCCACTTCCTGGCGGATGGAGATATCGGCTATGTTATTTCCGGACTCCCCGGAAAATGAAAAATCGAACGCGAGGAGGAAAAATCCCTCCGAAACAATATCCCCGGCCAGCCTTGTAATCTTATACCCGTCCTTGGAAGAAAAAAGCCCGTGGCTGAATATGACGCATTTACCCTGTTCCGCTTCGGGAATGTAAAGCCGCCCGAAGAGTTCCTGGTTTTTTCCGTTTTTGAATATGATTTTTTCGGCCTTCATGGGATTAGCCGGACTTTCCGAGCTTGATTACTGGCTCGAAATAGCCGTCTGAATTGTTTCCGTCGATGATGATGAGCAGGGGCTTCAGTTGAAGAATCCTGGCGCCGGCCTTTTTCAGGGTTCCGGCCTTGAAGAGAAAGTAGGATGATTTCGCCTTAACAAACCCCCGGTTCATGCTCGGTATCGCGCTGTCTTCCTGCTTCATTTCGAAGATATTGATCCTGAGGTTGCCGTTTTCAATCGTGTAAACGCCCTTGAATACGATGCACTGTGTATTGAGGTTCAGAACCACTACTGATTTATAGTTCCTGTTGAATGTGAAATCATACCCGTAATTCTCCGAATACTTCAGCGTCCACCTTCCGGGAAGATCCGTGAATTTGATGGGGGCTGCCGGCTCGTAGACTTCCGGGACAGGAGAATCATTGGTGCTGACTGAAGACTGCCTGTCCTGTTTTTCCTGCTCATTGTCCCTGTTTCCGCCGCTGTCTTTGCAGCAGAAATAAGACAGGCAGGCCAAAAGAATCAGACCAAGCAGGCCTGTTTTTGTTTTTTTTGATATAAACATGTCAAATTCGTGAAGTTAACAACAGGATTGAGGCCCAATTTACGTTCATGGCTTGACATTTACAATACTTTTTTATATTATATCACGGGGAGGGGACGATTTTGGTTTCGACTGCAAAGATGGTTTTACGGTTGCATGCCGAGCGTGCTGTCAGCTCGTTAATATGGCGGAAAAATATAACTGCAAACGATAATTTTGCACTGGCAGCTTAATTGACTGTCACGTCTTTAAGTGATCCGCTCCTCTGGGACATTTAAAGGCGTAATATTCAGGGGATAGCCTGATTCCCTGTTCCGTGGATGAGGGCGAAAATTTTAGGAACCAGGCCTTTTGAACGGCGCCGCCCCCCGGCCGGAAGGCTTAAATGTAAAAGGGACGGATAAGCATGTAGAGGCCGTAGGGCTGTATTGTAGGACGCGGGTTCGACTCCCGCCGTCTCCAATAAAATTCCTTCATCTGGAGAGAAATTCTGGTTTTCCTGATGCGGGTTATTACGAATATAGAATCAGCGGATGTAATTGAAATCGTCAAGGCATTCTATAAGCCTTCGGGAAACATCATCCACGAGTCTTCGTGATATGAGCTCTGGATCGATTTCATTGACCTCGAAAGTATCCCTCTGCCTGTCAAGGTACATTACCTTGAAATTGGTGTCGGCGATGACCAGTATGCTGGAGAATGTTATATACTGCATTTCGGTTGAATAATTGCTGTCAACCTCATATATAATCAGGCTGTCGAGCCCTTTCTTATCGATTATTTCCTTAAACTCCTTTTCGTTTTCCACGAGGAATTGTTTTACGACCCCGAGGGCTTTATTTTTGTAGAAGTCACTTGTCTCCATCATCTGGTTGAAGCTGTCGAATGATGACGTAAAAAGGGTTATCTTGTCGCTTGCCTCTGTGATTATTTCAATGGCATTGTTCTTTCTGTAGCCGTCGAGCCAGTAGCTGAGGGTCGTATGATACTTCTTTTTATCAATAGGGGTTGAATCCGTGAAACGTATGAAAATGCCGCTTTTTTTGAATTTTTTTACATCAGAGTTTGTTATTTCCTTTCTGATGTTAAAGTCAGACAGGCAGGAAATCATAAACAGGGCCAGGGCCGGGAGTATAAGTATTTTTTTCATCTCATTACCTCTCGGGATTGAAAATCAGCGGGAACGGCATGAAAGCATTTTCCTTCCGCATGCGGTGAGCTGGATGCTTACGGGCGATTTCGGGGTCGCGCTTGAGTATTTCAATAAACCGAAATGCTTCAGCCAGGTGAAAAAATAAAAATCCAGAAAAGAAATCATGAAGAGATTGTTCCTGCTGCTGAAACCGGTGAGTTCGAAAAATTCGTTCGCTATTTCATTTATGCTGGAAGGGCCGGTCCTGTGTAGAATTATATCGGCAAGTATATTTCTGCTCTCCTTGAGATCATTTGCCGCGTCAGGATCTGAAGGAAAAATCACCGCCCAGTTTGAATCGTTCCAGAAAGACCTGAAGAGAACCGGATACAGTGTTGATTCCGGCATCATCTGATCTATGAACGCATATCTGCCGGACCCGTTAACCAGGCCGCAGGCCATCAGCATGCAGAGGCATTGTTTTATGTATATCATCATGATTTCTTCATCATCTGAATCCGACAAATCCTCGGATTTAACCAGAGACAGGCATTTTTCGAAAAAGCTTTTTTGGAAAAGGCCGTTTTTGCTCAATTTAACCTTTTTACCGCTTATTTGCGATATTATGAGCCGAGCAAGCTTAACCGCGTAACATCTTTCGAGAGTCCGTGTGTAATCTTCCTGGATTTCAGAAATCATTGCCTTCATGCCGAACAGGTTTTTTATCGCCCTCGTGCTTTCAGCAATTGCTGATTCTCTGTCGATGTTGTTTGCCCTGATATTATATGAAGGAATGGGAGTTCCCTTGTTACCGGCCGTCGTCTTTTTTTTAAAGCTTCCTTTATTCATTTATGCGGTTCGTTTTATTTTGTTTATCGTTTTCTATTAATTATAAAAATGGCGATGTATTGTACATCGCGTTTTTTATAAAGCTTGTTGAATATCATATAATCCGGTAAGCAGGTGTATGAAACCCTGTTAATGATTGGATGATCATTTATATCAAAATTAATATAAAGTCAAGATAAATCTATTTTTTTTAAAAAAAAATAAATGGAGCTGAACAATTATTAAATTAAAATTAATAACACGATCCGTGTTGATTGTCCACAATCATTCGGTTTGCCTGTTCGATTCATGTCCGGTGTAAAAAAAAATAATTCGATTTACCTTGTGAACAATAATAAACGGCATTAAGAGTCCGTAATTGCCGGAAGGTTTTAAAAATGGAAACGAATCTGTATCAATTTGACATTATCCGGCTTTTTTTGTAGAATATTGACCCTGGTAGATGTTTTTATAATTTGAAATTAATTATTATAACAGGCATCGGCCGATGAAATTGCTTCAATAAAGCCTCATAACGGTTTTTTCAATTGAGGAAAGAATTTATCAGGACCGTTTTAACCTGGAAGTTTTGAATAAATTAATTAAAAGCACGGGTTATTTTTATTTGCGTTGCAGCTGCAGACTGTTTTTAAGGCAATTAATCAACCGCGGATTATCATAAGAGTCTCATATTGATGCAATCCTTGACGCGTTTTCCCTGTTTATGTTGCCCTGGGCCGCAAGAGCTCCCGACGGGTTATCAGTAATGCGCGATTTTAAATCCTCAATCGCAGTCCCCGCGTCATTTATTTTCGCCGGAGCAAAATCAACGGAACCGATGATGGAATGGTTCAGGCTTTTTTCGGATTTTATCAGGGATTCAAATTTGCTTTTCAGGCCGTTTGATACCTTAGTGATTTCTTCAGCCGACGGCATATCGCCGGATCCGATTTTTGAGGAAATTCCCTTCAGTCCGTCCATTGAGTCTTTCAGGTCCGTGATGCCGTAAGGATTCCCGCTCTGAACCGGAATTGTAACCGCATGTCCGAAATCACGTATTGATGAATTTATTTCGGATTGCATCCGGCTTACTTCGTTTTGATTGATTTTTCCCGTGTTAAGGGCCTGGGAGGCCATATTTTTAAGCTGTGAAGTGATGACAAGGGCCTTTTGTATTATGGATTGCGAAACCAGCACAAGGCTCAATGCGTCGCCAAGTCCCTTTTCAGCGCCCAGTCTTTCCCTGATGGAATTATTCGCGGATTCAGCGTTTTTTTCATGATATGCCTGTATTTTCTGCGGATTGCTTTTTAACTGTGAAGGCCTGCTTGCAATATCGTTGACTTCCGTTCTGATTTTCATAATTCCCTCCCTGGCTGCAGATAATAAGTTATTCCTGTTTTGGAAAGATGTCAAACTTTTTTAGCGGGCGGTTCATAGTTTCGACTTGAGCTCGCCTATGAACTCGGCGGCCTCTTTTTCGGTGAGATCAAGGGTGGCCCTTCCGCCGCCCTGGTGGGCAAACGTCACGGCAATGCCGCCCGGCTTTTTTTCCACGGAGAATTTTTTTCCGCCGGGCATGTTTACCGACGGATCCAGCCAGTCGGGGGGATTGAATTCAGCGATCTGGATCAGGACGCCGAAGGCGTCCCCGGGGTGGATGAACAGCTCTTTCCAGACGTTTCCGTACTCACGGAGGCCGAAAAACGGTATGCCGTTTTTTTCAAGAATCATGGCGGCTTTACTTATGTCGGCCGTCTGCATGGTTATATGATGCACCCCGCCGTCTTTTTTTTTCAGGAAATTGTCGAGAAAGCTGCCACTGCCGGTAGGGGTTAGGATTTCAAGCCTGCTGAGATCGCCGACTGACATGAGCTGCCATATGTATTTCATCCCCGGATCTTCATTTGAAGCGCCCAGTACGGCGCCGAACAGGTCCCTGAAAAAAACCAGGGCCTTTTCATAATCCCTGACGGCTATGGCAACATGGTCTATCCTCTTTATCATTTTGCCCCCGCGTTTTTTAAAAGCATCACGATGAACCTGTATCCCCTTGACTCCGCCTCCTGAAGTGCGCTCCTGCCAACCATGTCCCTGAAATTGAGTTCCGCTCCCCTGTTGATGAGAATCCTGATTATGTCGAAATACCCCCTGGCGGAAGCATACATTATCGCGGAGCGTCCGTACCTGTCCCTTGTGTTGATCAGGGCCCCTTTGTTGATCAGATAATTGACGATTTCCGCGTGTCCGGAATAGGATGCCCCGATAAGCGGCGTTGAATCAAAGATGTTCCTGTCGTTTATATTGGCCCCGGAAGACAGCAGCATTTTTACAATTTCCAGATGGCCCTTGCCTGATGCCAGTATGATTGCTGAATTTCCGTAATTGTCCTTGGTGTTCGGATCCGCCTTTGCCCTTAAAAGCATCATGACGCCGGCCGTATTTCCTTTGTATGAGGATAATATGAGGGCGGTGAATCCGTTTTTTTCCCTGATGTTGGGATTTGCCCCGGATTCCACGAGGATCTGAATGCCCTGCAGATTGCTGTCGTTGGAGTTCTGTATCAGGGGGGTGAATCCCCTTGAATCAGCGTCATTTATCCTTGCGCCCGAGCTTGCCAGGAGCCTCATGACCGGTCCCCTCGAGAAAAAAAGCGCGTTTTTACCCTGCTTGTCCCTGGCGTTTACATCCGAACCCCTTTCTATGAGGAATTTGCACATGTTCAGGTCGTTTTTCATCGATGAAAGGATGAGGGGCGTGCGTCCGTTCTCATCACGCATGTTAATGCCGGAACCCGCCTGTATCGCATTCAAAGCGTCCTGGATGCTGCCTGCCTCCACTGCGTTGAAAATCTGCCTGTCTAGCGAATAAGCCGGAACGACGAGTAAAAGCATTATTATTAAATGAATCCGGAATTTCATTTGCTGCCGGCTGTCCTTTGTCTAAAAATTAATTAATTTTAAAAGAGCCGGCCCGACGGTAAAAAATCAAGTTATTTTCTTGTAAAAAAACATTTCATATTAAGAGGGGGGCTTTTTTTCAAAATGACATGAATAAATAATTGATTATTTTCCGATGTGATGACATTTGATATAATAATCATAAAAAATGGGGGTGGAGCCTGCTGATGAAAGCTGCTTTAAGACTGGGTCTGGTTTTTATGTCACTGCTTCTTGTCTTCGGGTGCAAGAAGAAAAATGAGCCGAACAGGGTGGACATGGACCAGATTGACATTGATCGGTCCACCAACTACAGGCATGTCTTCAAGGACATGATAGAAGATGATGAAAGAAATCAGAAAAAATACAAAAGGGACACATTCAAAAGGACGGAGTGAAGTAAATGCTCGCAAAAAACAGGAAAAAAATCATTCTCGCCGCGCCTGTAATCATGGCGGCCGCCCTGCTGGTCTTGAATTATTTTTCATGCTCCAGGGATGACAGTTCTTCACTGTTCGGCAACATGCAGCAGTCCCCGCTAAAATCATCATCGGATTCGTCGAAGGCGCTCGAGATACAGGACGCCTTCAGGAAAATATACGACATGTACAAGGACACGGTCGTTTTCATAACAACAGAGCAGACCGTCAGGGTCCAGCCGCATCCGTTTTTCGACGACCCATTCCTCAGGGAATTTTTCGGAAGCGAAGCAAGGCCAATGGTGGAAAAAAGGGTGGGGCTGGGTTCCGGGTTCATTATTTCCGAGGACGGATACATCTGCACCAATTATCACCTGATAGGCGGAGTTTCGAAGGTGACCGTCAAGGTAAACGAAAAGGAATACAAGGCCTCGGTTGTCGGTTATGACAAGAAAACAGACGTGGCACTGCTTAAGATTAATCCCTTCGGCAAGCTCAAGCCTGCATATTTCGGCGACTCCGACAAGGTAAGGGTCGGCGACTGGGCGATCGCGATAGGAAACCCCTTCGGCCTGGACAAGACCTTCACGGTCGGCGTGATCAGCGCGATCGGCAGAAGGGACACGGAAGGGGGCTCTCACATCCAGACAGACGCGTCGATCAACCCCGGCAATTCCGGCGGACCGCTGATAAACATCTACGGCGAGGTAATCGGAATCAACCGGATGATCTATTCCCAGAGCGGGGGATATATGGGGATAGGCTTCGCCATCCCGTTCAATACCGCCAGGGCCATACTGGACCAGTTGAAAAAACACAAGAAGATCACCAGGGGGTATATCGGCGTATCTATCGTGCCGATCCCGGAGGATTATGCCAGGGAACTGGGGCTTAAAGCCGCCAATGGCGCCTTTATCGGAGAGGTTTTTCCGGGAAGCCCCGCCCTCAATTCCGGGATCAGGGTCGGCGATGTCATTTTAAAGGTTAACGACAGGGAGGTAAAGGATCATAACGACCTGATTTCCCTTGTGGGACAGGCGCAGGTCGGAAACACGCTGAAGCTGTCCGTCTGGAGAAACAGGAAGGTTATAAATATTTTTGTAAAGGTCGATGAGAGGCCTGAGTAATTCCGTTCATTTCCCCTCCCGGGTGAAATGTCTTTTTTTCGAAATTTTAAATACCGTTTCAGCGCGGACTGATTTTAATGCCGGCGCCTCGTCCGGCGGGACCATGTTCCACGAATAAAGCTCCTGACCGGTAATTTCGAGGAATCTATCCATGCCGAGCCATCTTTGATAACTCAGGTCAATTGCGTCATCGGAAATTTTTATATCCAGAAAACCCCAGGAAAGCTCACCATAGAGATGGTATTTAAATGCATATTCATCATTGAAAAAAAGTCCATTAGGCGAATTCCTGTCGTGCCGCCAGTCCAGCCATCTGTTTTTTTTCCTTTTCATGATATAATCGTCCAGGGATGATCCTCCTGTACCGGCCACGAGATAGAAGGTCCCTCCCCAGGGCGTTTCCCCGTCTACCTGGAACGCGTCGAAGTTGTGGTCGTGTCCGGAAAGGACCAGGTCGACCCTGTGCTTCCTGAAAAGCTCCAGGTACTGGGCGGTCAGGATTTCGTTCGTTCCGTAATCTCCCGTGCTCAGCACGGGCGTGTGCATGCATACAATGATCCATTTTTTTCCTGATTTTTTTTCCAGCTCGCGCTTTATGAAATCGTACTGCCTCCTCCCGGTCGAAAGTACCGGTCCGTCCGGGCTGGTCCCGGGCCCGTCATAAGCGTTCGCGATTATGAAATGCGCGCACCCGTAGTCGAAGGAGTAAAACATGGGGATGGAGAAGAAGTACCTGAAATTTCCGGCATAATCCTCAAGGAATTCATGATTTCCCGGGACAGGGACAAGCGGAAGGCCGGGATGGCGTTCCAGCACGGAAAAAAATTCCATCCATGAACGGAGATCGGATCCGGTTTTCACCATATCGCCGAGGTGCAGCAGGAAATCCGGTTCGGCTCCGGCGGCGCGGTACCAGTCCCGGGCGGCGGACATCACCTCTCCGAAATATGAATAATACCCTTCGTTTCGTTTCGTGTTTCCCGTGTCTCCCATGCACAAAACCCTGAACGGTCCCTTCTCCGGCGGGGGGGTCCGGAATGCAAAGGTATCCTTTTTTAATCCCGGGATCTGATAAACGTATCCTGTCCATTGAGAGATACCGCCGGGAATGAATTCGTGCCTTGCGCCGCCCCGGGATTCTTCCGCGGTACTTATCATCCCGGACGGGTCCGGGCCCCTTCCGTAAAGGATCCGGTACTTTTTGCTTTCGCTTCCCGGTTCGTAAAACCAGATTTTGATCCGCCCGCCGTCGCCGATGACAGTGAATGGACCGATACCGGACTGGAACGAAAGCTCAGCTGAAGGATTTCTTCCGGTTTCGGCCAGGGATGACCCGGCTGTAATGAAGCACGCGAAGGCCGCGGAGACCGCGATCACGAGGACCGATGAAGCAGCATAAAATGTCCGATACGGGGTCAGAGCCCCGTTTTTTACCGCTGCAAGTTGCCTGATTGAAATCAAGGCAAGAACCGCAGATACTATCAGAATGATTGAAGTTACCGACACAATCCGGACCAGCAGGGAGGTTTTTAAAAAAATTATTACAATTTCCCAGCCGTAAACCAGCAAAAAATAAACCACGGTTGAAATAACGGCAGCCGATGCGGCAAATTCCAGTACGGGCGGCATTAGAGGATTAATTTTTTTATCATGCATTTTTTTATTCCGCACCAATATGAAAATCCGATAATTCCCTTTTTACGCTGATGGTTCATTAAAGAAATACTGTGTCTGTAAGAAACATGATTTCAGACAAACCTGTTGTTTTTAAAGGAAGTTTTAAAAAATTATTGTTATTTAACGCTTTTAATTGAAATATGTCCAAATAAATCTTTTTATTTTCATTATAATGTGATTGTTTTATTTATTAGGGAGAATTCCTCTATAATTTTAGACATTATTATAATTTTGTATAAAAATAAATCAAAATGGACTATTACGCTAGGAAATTTTTTTTCTATCTCGGAATTATTGCGGCAATCTATATAACGATTGCCCATATCCTTCCGTTTATATTTGAACTCATCGGCGGGTTGTTGAAGATTTTATTGATCGGCGTTTTCTGGATAGTAATTATTGCAGTCGTAATATTCGTGATCGCCCATATCATCCAGAGGTCGAAAAATTATTATTGATTTTCGTTTTAGAATTTTGTAAAATATTTATTAATTTATGCCGTGTATTTTTTCCCGTAAATTATACAAAATTCACTTGGTATATGAAAAGTGCGCAAAGGGCTGAATGAGCAAAGATAGTTCATCCTGATACCGCAAAGCTTTATAATCGTTCAAACAAGTACAGGCGGTTTTTTTTAATGAAAGGCATGGAAAACCACGAGGGAAAGATCAGGAAAATTGAAGAAATCGCCCTTTCCCTTTTCGCCACCTTCACCGTTTTAGGCGGGGTAATCTTCGGTTATATCACCTCTGAAATAAAGAATTATTCCGGCATAGAGAACCTTAAAAGGTTCCAGCCAAGCATGCCGACAAGGCTGTATGATGTTAACGGCGAGCTGATCGCCGAGCTCTTCCAGGAGAAGAGGGAACTCATCACCTTCGATGAAATGCCTGTCAGCCTTATCAATTCCTTCCTCGCTGCCGAGGACAGGGCCTTTTATGACCATTTCGGCCTGAACCCCATGGCGATAGTAAGGGCCATGGGCAAAAACGTCATCGCATCGCTGATGAACTTTAAGCCTACCGTCGTACAGGGTGGATCGACCATAACCCAGCAGCTTGCAAAAAGGCTTTTCACCACCGGGGAAAGGACGGTCATGAGAAAAGCCCTTGAGGCCGTGCTAGCATTCCAGATAGAAAAAAAGTTCTCCAAGGAGGAGATCCTTGAGATGTATTTCAACCAGATATACCTGGGACACGGATGCCACGGGATATCGACGGCGGCTAAATTTTATTTCGACAAGGACGTCAGGTTCCTGAACGTGGTGGAGAGTTCGGTGCTGGCCGCGCTTCCCTCCAAGCCGTTCGGATTTTCGCCACTCAAGTATCCCAAGAGGGCCTACTTAAAGAACAGGGACACCCTGAACAGGATGGTCGACGCCGGTTTCATGACGGAAAAAAGGTCCAATGAATTATACAGGGACTTCTGGCCCGCTTATATCGATTCCATAATAGACGAGTATCCGACCAAGACGGCCATATCCAAAAATGTGGACAATGCGCCTTATTTTACCGATTACGTGAGACAGATACTGCTTGCAAGGTTCGGAAAGGACGCGGTCTACAATGAAGGACTCAGCGTATATACGACGCTCAATCTCAAAAGACAGAGCATAGCCCAGAAACTGGTGAAGGACGGGGTGGAGGAGCAGGACAAGGTATCGTCGAAGGCCAATGAATACTACAACATGGCGGTTGACAGGGGCCTGATCGGCGCGTATGGGACCCTCAGGATGATATTCCCGCTGTCCGGCGTTCTTGTTAAAAATGATATAGAAACCATGTTCAAAAAAGAGATGGTGGACGAGGACCTGGATTCCCTCGATATCCTTACTCTTCTCGTGGATTCGCCGAGGTGCAACAAGTCGCTTGAGATTTTCAGGACCCTTGTATCCGGCATATCCACATCGATGAAGGTCCAGGGGGCCATGATAGCCATAGAACCGAAAACCGGCTACATATCAACCATGATCGGCGGAGCGGAATTCGAGGTTTCGAACCAGTACAACAGGGCGGTGCAGGCCAGGAGACAGCCCGGATCGGCCTTCAAACCTTTCGTTTACGGGGCCGCGGTTGAAAACAAGAGAATAACCACAACGACCGAGCTCCCGGACGCGCCGATAGTCGACATAGACGCCCAGGGCGACACCTGGTCGCCCGGAAACTACGAAGGCGATTACAGCGGCATGGTGCCTATTAACAGGGCCCTCGCGTCGTCAATCAACATCATTTCGGTGAGGATATACGATCTTGTCGGGGCTGACAGGATCATCGAATACGCGTCAAAGATGCTGAAGGTCCCGGAATCGAGATTCACTCCCAACCCGACCCTTGCACTGGGCACAACGGAACTCACCCCGTTTGAAATGGCCACGGCCTATGCCGTTTACGCGAACAGGGGCAGGGACGTCATACCTTTCGCCGTAAGATATGTCCTGGACAGGGACGGCAACGAAATGGCGAACATCGAGGGGGAGGTCGGCGGAATAATCGCCGCCAAGCAGCTGGACGGATCGATACAGATCATATCCGAGGATGTCGCCTGGATAATGACGAGCCTCATGCAGGGCGTTATAGACCACGGTACGGCGTCCGAGTCGATAAGGGGCAAATGCAACTTCATGAAGCAGGCGGCCGGAAAGACCGGGACGACCACGAACTGGACTGACGCCTGGTTCTGCGGGTTCACTTCCGACCTTGCTGCCGCGGTCTGGATCGGTTATGACAGGCAGTTCATGTCGCTGGGCAAACATCAGGCCGGCGCGGGCGTTGCCGCTCCCATATGGGCCAGGTACATGAAGGAAGTCTACAACGGCATGCCTGATCCGGCGTTCCCGCCCAGGCCCGAGGGCGTGCAGCAGATCGGCGCAGGCTGGGGACTCAAGGGCGCGACGGCGCAGTATTACAATTCAATGGACCAGGACAATAAGAGGATAAAGATGGAATCAGTTCTTGAAAGATACATGGAAAAAGAGGGACTGAAGGTAGAGTGATATACCGTCAATAAATTTTGAGCAGGGGGTCTTTCGGCATTATAGGGTTTTTCAGGTTTTGAGAGGTTAAATTCAGGAGCATTATATGTTTAAGGTGGGTGATAATGTGGTCTATCCAATGCATGGCGTCGGCAGGATAGATGCGATTGAAAAAAAAGTCGTCCTCGGTAAAAAGGCTGAATATTATATCATCACCATCCAGTCCAGCGGGATGAAGGTCATGATACCGGTCAAGAACGCGGAAAATATCGGATTGAGAAGCATAATCTCCAAAAAGGAGATTAAAAAGATCATCAACGTCCTTGCACAAGAAGAGACTACCACGATGGATGATTGGAAGGAAAGGTATCAGACCAATATCGACAAAGTTAAAAGCGGATCGGTTTACGAGGTGTCTGAAGTGGCCCGCGACCTGTACAGAAGGGGCTGTGAAAAGGAATTATCAATAATGGAAAGAAAGCTTTACGAAAACGCTTACCAGCTTGTTACCCACGAGATCGCCCTGGCAAAGGAAATCGATATTGAAGAAGCCGGACATATTGTCTCGGAAGCCCTCTCGACCCATACAAAAGGATAAACCCTTCCCCAGGATCCAATTACGCGCATGTTTTGATCTTGCATAGATCGAGGCCGGGGTCTGACCCGGACCGTTTATATATTTTACCGGAGTTTTGAAATGATTATTGTAATGAGGGTTTTATTCATAGGCACCACGATGCTTTTTTCGGTGCTTTATTTCGTCAACATCTCACTCAAGGCGGCCCTGATCTCCGCCGGTATTTCCGCCGTGCTCGGACTCGGGATGGTAATTGTAATAGAGTATGTTTCCCATACCTTTTCCGCCAGGATGTGCCTCTCGGCGATCATAGGACTGCTTATCGGCCTCACTCTTGCGCACCTGGTGAGCCTGGCCATTTCGACGCTGACCTTTGAGCTGTTCACGGAATACATCCAGATAATCAAGGCGCTGATTTATCATGTCATCGGCTTCGCGGTGATGATGTTTTTCATCATCAATTACGAGGAGATAAAGATCCTGGACAAGATAATCCCGCTGAAGATAGACGACGGGGACAAGTATGTCTACTACAAGATACTGGACACGAGCGTGATCATCGACGGCCGCATCTCCGACATCTGCGACACGGGTTTCCTCGAAGGCATCTTGGTGATACCGAATTTCGTCCTTAACGAACTTCAAATGATCGCGGACTCGGCCGATTCGATCAAGAGGAATAGGGGCAGGAGGGGGCTGGACATCCTGAACAAGATGCAGAAGGACCAGTCCATAATGGTGAAGATATCCGACATGGACTTCCCGGACATACACGAGGTGGACGCCAAGCTCGTGCGGCTGGCGAAGGTAATGAAGGCCAAGATCATAACGAATGATTTCAACCTGAACAAGGTCGCGGAATTCCACGGGGTCCCGGTCCTGAATATCAATCTTCTCTCAAACGCGCTGAAGCCGGTCGTGCTCCCGGGCGAGGAGATGAAGGTCAATCTCATCAAGGAAGGGAAGGACCAGAACCAGGCCATAGGATACCTCGATGACGGTACGATGGTCGTTGTGGAAAACGGACGCAGGAGGATGAACGAGGAGGTCCCCGTCATAGTCACCTCGGTCCTGCAGACCACCGCCGGGAGGATGATCTTCACCAGGCTTAAAGAAGATTGAAGTGAAAATATTTTCCATATACGGAAGTCCCAGGGACGACGGTTTTTCATCAGCGCTTCACGATGTTTTCCTGGATTCCCTGGATCCGGGTTTTTTCATAGAAAAAACATCCGTTTACAGTCTTGCAGTTTCTCCGTGCACCGGCTGCGGTTTCTGCAGGGACAATCCTTCATGCCCCATCGATGACTTGATGAGGCCCGTTTACGGCGGTCTCAGGGACTCCGACGCGGTCGTCATATCATCGCCGGTTTATTTTTCCTCTGTCCCCGGTCAGCTTAAAAATGTTATTGACCGGTGCCAGGTTTTATGGGAGGAACATATAAGGCGCGGCGTGCCTTACAGGAAAAAAGCGGGTTTCATCATACTTGCTTCCGGGTCGGATTACGGGAGCGTTTTTAAACCGTCTGTAACCGTGCTCGGTCATTTTTTTAAAAGCATAAACTGCGTCCTCGGTCAGTATGACATGATGCTGGTCCCGGGGACGGACGGCATGACCGGCGTCGGCCCGGAATTGATCGGGGAGGTCCGGTCCCGCGCGGCTGATTTTTCAGGAAGGCTCGCCGCATCAGATAAAAATTGAACCGGTGGCGCAATGAGGCTAATCTTCGAAATCAACATATCGGTCAAAAAGGGAAGCCTCCCCGACCTCATCCATAAGCTTACCCGCGGCGGCTGCGAGATCCAGAGGCTCGGCCTTACGGAGATGGCCGGCGGTGAAGAAGCCTATACCATCGAGGCCGTATACCATAAAAGCGAAGGCTTCAACGAATTCATATCCGAAATATCCGCTTCCGACGAAAGGTTCAGGACCATATCCGTAAGGAACTCCCTGCAGGACAAGATATCCGGCGGCCTGCTGTCTTTTTCATCAAGGCTTCCCCTGGAGAACATGAGCGACTACCTTACCGGATTGATAGGCGGGCACGACCTCATCCAGGAAAAGATCAGTGAGGGAAAGGGATCGGAATTCGCCGGGGTCGCGAGAAGCGTGGGGCTCGTGTCCGGGGTAAGGTCCGGCGATGAATCGAAGATCAAGGAGATCCTCAGCAGGTATTCCTCGGCCGAAAAGGACTCCGTCCTCATCAACCGCTTCACCGGGCTGAACGCCTTCCCTGTCGTCATCAGGTGCGACCAGCCGGAGGATTTTCTCAAGCACCTGAAGTCCATTGAAAGCAATTTTTCCGCCGTAAGAATTTTCGACGTCGACGGCGCCGACATGATGATGTACGGCCAGATAATGTCCGGGATCAATATCCCGGTGCTCTCGAGGATGCTCGACGACATACCGGTATATCTTCTGGCGCTTGCCGGCAGGGTCGTTTCAAAGAACAGGCTGATATGGAAGGAACTCACGGCCGGTGTTGTGGGGATCGACGTATCCACGATAAGGACCTCGGTGCTGCTCGCCAAGATGGGGTGCAGGAGGGTGCTGGGATACGAAAACAACGAAAAATACATGCTCTCCTTCGAAAATTTCGGGGGCCTCGCCACAACGGCTGTGAACATCTTCGAGAACGCCGACATAATTTTCCTTTTAAAAAGGAACTTCGACAGGAGCGAGCTTGCGAACCTCAGGCCGGGTCAGTACCTGATAAGCATGTTCGAGCTTGACGACTCCGAATTGAAGATCATCAAGGACAGGGGAATAAGGGAGGTCATAAGGGGCGACATCGAATCGCTTTCAATGATTTTTCCGGGCGTGCTCATGGGGCTCGTTAAATCCGGGAAGAGCTCCTTCAATGATTCCATGGTGCTGGGTCTTTCGAAAAAAATAGAGGGGATGCTGGGCGGCCAGTACAGGCTTCCGGACGTTTTCAGCGGCATCCATGACGAGATAGCGGAGGCCGTTTCATCTGAAATCTGACGGGCCGAATTTTTCCGTGACTATTATCCACTCCAGGTTCCTGTGCCTGAACAGGCTGTAGGCCGTTTCGGCCCCGGCATTGTCAAGAAAATACATCACGCCGCTCTCGCCGAGGCCCTTGATGTTCATGCGGCCGAACTGCCCGTATTCCGACTGTATCGAGGCGCTGTCCGCCGTGATTTTATACTTTTTATCGAGGCCGATGGCCTCTGATTTTTCCCCCACCGTTTCCCTGAGCCTGGCCATTCCGATCTGGAGCACGAAGATCCCGGACGATGCCCCGTTTTCCAGCCGCGAAGAAATAAAGAGGGAATACCCGTCCTCCCTGTCGACCTTCAGAACGTCGCTGTAATAGGCGTCCCTTCCTGATTCGGTATAGCATTTATAAAGGCCGGAATTCTTGAGCTGCGTCGCCGCGTTTTTTCCGAAGACCCTGTCGTTTTTCATGGTATAGATCACCGTGCCGGAGGAGTTCATCAGGATGTAGTCGCAGTACAATCCCCTCGTAACCGAATTTATAAGCCGGGTTATGGCCTCCCTTTCAAGAAGGTAGTATTTTCTTCCGCCTGAATCCATGCGGTGCAGGTGGGAAAGGTTCTTCACGAGGCCGTGCGAAATTATCACTTTCCCGGCCCTGGCCATGTCGGCCTCGCAGACGGAGAAAAGCCTTTTAAGCGAGATGGATGCCGGGTCTGCCGATCCGGGCGCCTGTCCGGTCGACATGATATCCGGTCCGGAAGTGCAGGAAATGATCAGTATGGATAATAATATGGCTTTCTTCATGTTAATCTCCGGGTTTTCTCTGGTTATATGATCGATAAATTAATAGCGGCGCATTAGAAAATTAGCCGGGGGACGGCTCCAGATAAAGAGAACCGTAATTATGCTTCAGGATTTTTATGAAAATTATTTCCGGTTTCATTGAAAATATTTGCATTGATTGATTCAGCCGGGGTATATATGATATCGATCGATAATAAATTAGAACTAATCAAAGGTTATGTGAAATGAAAAAAGTTATTTTTATAATGTTGTTTTTCGTTTTGACGGTTTTTGAATTATCATCATTCGCTATAGGTTTCGGGGGATACGTAAACGGCGGACTGGGCCAGACCATGTGGGGAACAAGCAGGACTTCATCTGAAAAACATATCGGTTTCGGAGGCATCTTCGACACCAACGTCGGCAGTGATTCATTGTTCAATTACAGATTTTCTTTTTCCGCTGACAAATATGTATCGAAGATCAACCGTAGTGGTAAAAGAGTGAATTTTCCATTTGAACCGCCGGTTATAATCGTAGAAAATACTTTGAATTCAGGCAGGCTTAAGTTTTACAGGTACGGCATTGAGAATATTTTTGGGTTTGGTCTGATAAGGACCGATAAAATTCGTTTCTGGGTGGGCCCGGGCCTCGGAATAAATTATTCAGAGATAGAAAGGACGAGAATATTTTCATATCAGACCATGCCGAGCGCTTTATATACCTATACCTGGCAGGCTATCCCGGTGCATAAAAGATTTAAAAGTATTACCGTAAATTTTGAATTGGCAATCGGATTAAACGTGAATCTGACTGAAATGCTTTCCATATTCTTGCAGACAGGTGCAAGGTACTGTATGATGAATGGAGAAAAGGCTACAAAAATACATCAGCCCTATTCCGGCTTCGGCCATGGATACGACTGTTACGCCAGGGCGGGTGTGATTTTCAGGTTCCTTGAGAACAAGAGCGGAAATGAACCTGTCAGTGAATAAAAGAAAGTGGAAACTGAAGATTAAAAAAATTTTTATGATCGACGGAAACGTCCCGATGAAAAAACCCCGGCGCAGACCGGGGTTTTTTTACGGCATTTTTTCAAGGGGCGTGTATTTTTCGAGGAATGTCTTTTTCCCGCTCGTAAAAGCGATAGTCAGCTTGATGTTGTCGCCCTCGCCCTCTATCCTTTCGATCCTTCCCGGCCCGTATTTCGGGTGCATCACCCTTTCCTTTACGCTGAACATCGACCCGGTGTCCCTGGGCGCGTCGCCGGACCGGAATTCCAGGTCCTCCTGTTCCCGTCCTGCCCGTCGGATTGAATTATCACATCTCCGAAACCATGACGCTTCTGTTCCAGTCTGGAGGAATGGTTTTTCTCTCTAAGGGCCCTGCGCACAACAGCTCGTGCTACGAGGGCGTAAGCGTGGGATATGAATACTACGGCAGGATGGGGATCATGTTCAGGTTCAATGAGACCTGGAGCGATGCGGCGCCTGTAAAGGACGTGAAAAAAGCCGAAGATGAAGGTGTCTGATGATTGGCCGGCGCATACAGATGATAAAGCCCTGCGTTTGGATTTTCATCATTTTCTCTTGGTCAGCTCGTCTATTATCGATCTTCTGACCTGTATCATTGTTTTCAGTTCGGCTTCAGTGAATTTAACGAACTGAGGATCAAGTCCCTTCCTGTCTTCTGTAGCAATAGTGTTGACCCTTTCGATATTGGCGGCCAGGCCGAGCCGCATGAATTCAAGAAGATCTGTCGGATATTCTTTGAGTTTTTCCTTTTTTTCCGCAAGGCCCTGCGTTAAATATTTTTCGGCGGGAATGCCCACGGTCTGATACGCGTTGAAATATGAATCGCTGAGTTTCTTCAAGTAATCCTTATATTCCGGACCGGAAGAGGATTTGACCTCTCTCAATCTCGTCTTAACATCGCTCATCGCCCCGCTTTCTTTCAAGGATGGTTTGTATTCTGGCTTCGTTTCGTTTTGAGGCAAAAGGCACGGACACCCCCTGTCTATATTATTATAAAAATCCTCCATTTCCATGGCCACGGCCTGTTTTTGTGCCGGCGTGAGCCCCTGTGAGACTGCAAGCCCGGACAATATATTTTTTGTCCGGCCCGTTGAAGATGCTTCTTCAGAACAACCGGCCGTCAGCAGGAAGGCAACGCCAATAACAACATATAAAACTTTAAAACACATATAATACCTCCTGTTTCAAATCGGAGTGAATGTATAATAGGTGGTATTGATCACGAAAACCCAGTGAAACGGTTCCGCATAGAAAAACGCGTCAAGGACCGTATTGTATTTTAAAAGATAGCTTCTTTCATTCTCGCAGGTATCAACTGCCGTGACCTTGACTTCGCATGAAGGGACCATGGGGTCCATATTGATTTTATAAAGGCCTTCGGTCATCTTTTCCGCGTTCGTCACGTCGAGGATATTGTTCTGGTCAGACACGCTGAAGATGTACGGTATAGGCGGAAGATAGAAACCGCATAGCCCCACCCTGGTGATGCTGCCCGATGCCGGTCCTGAAACAGCCGGGGGATTCAATTCCGGCGTTCTGCAAAGGGCCGGGTTTTTCGGAAGCCATTTCAATGCCCCCAGCTTTTTCGCGATCATCTCCCCCCAGAGGGCGTTGCCGATCGGGGAGAAATGAACTCCATCGCCCGGTATGTAATCAATAGGCTGACAATTTATATTAAAAATCAACCTGCTAAAATACGTATCATGAGTATGTAAAAGTTCGACTCTGTTTTCAAAAGATGGATTCTTCTTCAATGAAGGAATTAGAACGGAACTATATTTTGCATTATAGATAAGGACCATCATTTCAGCGATAAAATTCATCTGTACGTCCCAGTTCCAGTCTTTTTTATCTTTATCTTTATATGATAATGCAACAGGTGCAATATCACTTAAAAGAACCTTATTTTGATTGTGACTGTTCAGAATTTTTGGTATGATGAAACTGAGGTTGCCGACCGCCCAGTCGGACGTGACATGCCCCCAGCAGGAAACGAAACAGAGGGAAACGAGAATGTCGCTCGCGCTTCCGAAAAGCTTGTCCCGCAGTGAGCTGTTCAAAAATTTTTTCAAAGCATCAAGTATTCCTGGCATTTTATGTTTACCATTACTATTATCATCTTTATTCATCATGATAGGTAAATATAGATCATTCCCCCCGAGTGATATAAATGCCACATATGGCTCAACAGGTTCATTTAAAGGAGGATTTATTCTCATATTGTGATAAGTATTAACGAAAGTATCAATGCCTGTAAATGGTGGCAGAAACATAGGATCCATTCTCCACATGATAGTCGACCAGAACGGCCTGCCTTCATTGAATATTGCTTTCGGAGGGTTGGAAGTGTCTAAAACCGGTACTGAAGTAGAAGAATATAAAGCATTTGTTATATATGGACTCTTTAGAAAAAAAGCTCGGCTGTCGCCCATGATAATCAGCGGATCACTTGCATTGGCAATATTGTTCGAAATGAATATTATAAACATGAGTAATAATTTTTTCATAACTATCCTCTACAAATATTACGATCCGAGTTTATATATGAAGGAGAAACTTATTTGACCCGTGTACCCGGCATTATGGATCATTTGTTTTCCTGATAATGGCGCAATATTGAAATAGTAAAAGAAAAAAGGAACTGGATATCCATCCAATATAGCAAGTCCACCCATCTGACTGAAACCCGTTAAATCGAATTCATAATGCATTATTTTTCTCATAAGATATGATACATCGAAAGCCGCTTCAAAAGACAAACTTACCGACTCCGTCAAGTGATAGTTCAATCCGATAACCGGACCAGCCGAGATTGAAAAATAATTGAAGCCCTCTCTGAAACCGGCGGCTATCGCCAACTGGGGCCCAAACCAAAGCCTGACCGTGTCTGATGAATAAAGTCCGAACCCGAAATTATTATTGGCCTTAATATTATAAGTCGTTAAAAAGTGTTTTTTATTGATTACAGATACTCCGCTTGAATAACTAGTATTATCAAACAACCTCTCCCAATATCTATCAACCCCAAGATTCAGCCTGTAATTGAATCCTTCCTTATCGACATTGGTATCGTAAAGAAAACCCCCTCCCATCATAGATATGGATGGAAAACCGCCGTAATACTTGTTTGATATGCCGCCTCCTCCAGTGACATACCCGCCTAAACCGGAAGCGGCCATGCAGTTTATTGCCGTGAAAAACACGAAACCAGCAATCAGAATGACTGTTTCCTTTCTCATTTGATCTCCTTATTACTTAAGCGTTGATTTTATTCAAAAAATGACAAAAAATTTATGACATTATAACAGAGTCATCAATATTTGTCAATCGGGCGAATTGACTATGAAAAACCTAATCCTTTTAGGAAGCGAAACATCAGGGTTTTTGCTGATATCTATAATTGGGGAATTTGTATACATTAGATTATTGATAACCTTTTGTCTGTTGAATATCAGATAAATCAGGAGCTATGAATTAAATAGCAATGAAAGTATTCGTCGTTGACGCGGGGTTTTTTACGGCATTTTTTCGAGCGGCGTGTATTTTTCGAGGAAGGTCTTTTTCCCGCTCGTAAAAGCGATAGTCAGCTTGATGTTGTCGCCCTCTCCCTCTATCCTTTCGATCCTTCCCGGCCCGTATTTCGGGTGCATCACCCTTTCCTTTACGCTGAACATCGACCCGGTGTCCCTGGGCGCGTCGCCGGACCTGCTCCCGTCCTGCCCTGAAAAACCGTTTCCGCTGAAGTCGTTCGATGCGTGGAACACGGACTCCATGATATTTTCCGGTATCTCCGATATGAACCTCGAAGGCTGCTTGTAGAAAACCCCGGCGTATGACCTCCTGATATCGGCGCTTACCAGGTAGACCCTCTCCATCGCCCTCGTTATCCCGACGTAGCAGAGCCTCCTCTCCTCCTCGATCCCCTCCTCGGTGTCCACCGACAGCCTGTGCGGGAAGGTGTCTTCCTCCATGCCGGTCAGGAATACCACCGGGAATTCCAGTCCCTTCGCGTTGTGGACGGTCATCAGGGTCACGCAGTTGTCCCTGTTCTCCGGATCGGTCTCCGGGTTCTCTTCCGTCGTAAGGAGGGATATGTCCTGTAAAAACTGTTCGAGGGTGGCGTCCCTGTTCGAGTTCTCGTAGTCGTACGCGCCGTTCACCAGCTCCTCCAGGTTCTCCAGCCTTGATTCGCTCTCGGTCGTGTTTTCGCCCTCGAGCATGGCCCTGTACCCGCTTTCGTTTATCACGTCGTTTACGAACGCGGAGAGCTTGATTTCCGGTATTTTCCTCGATATCTCCATCGACCTGGAGATTACCTTTACGAACTCATCGATCCCCTTGGGCGGTTTGTCCAGGCTGCCTTCTGAAATCAGCAGCCATTCCGGCATGTTTTTTTCAGCGGCCGCGGCCCTTATCCTGTCAAGGGTTGTCCTGCCTATCCCCCTTGCCGGAACGTTTATGATCCTGAGGAAAGAAACGATGTCCAGCGGGTTCGCTATGAATCGGAGATAGGCTATGATGTCCTTTATTTCCTTCCTGTCGTAGAACTTGAGCCCTCCGACGACCCTGTACGGTAAGTTTTCCTTCCGCAAATGGTCCTCGAAGACCCTCGACTGGGCGTTTGTCCTGTAGAACACGGAGAAGTCCCTGTTTTTGAAGCCGTCGCTCCGCTTCAGTCCGGTTATCGTGTTCACGACATATTCCGCCTCGCCGTATTCATTGTTGGCCCTGCACCATACCACGGGTTCGCCGTCGCCCTTTACCGACCTTAGCTCTTTCGGCTTCCTCTTCCCGTTGTTTTTTATCACCGAGGATGCGGCCGTCAGTATTGGTTCTGTGGACCTGTAATTTTCCTCGAGGGTTATCACACCGGCATCGGGATAATCGCGCTCGAAATCGAGTATGTTCTTTATATCGGCGCCGCGCCAGGAATATATGGACTGGTCGTCGTCGCCCACCACGCATATGTTCCTGCTTCTTTCCGCGAGGAGCTTTGCAATGAGGTACTGCGCGTGGTTCGTGTCCTGGTACTCGTCAATCATGAAATGCGACCACATCCTCTGCATGGTCTCCCTGGCCCTGGAGTCCGTTTTCAGGAGCTGTACCGCCTTGATCAGAAGGTCGTTGAAGTCCAGCGCGTTGAGCGATGCCATCCTTGAATGGTATTCCCTGTATACCTCCGGGAAATTGAAGGAGAAATAATCAGGGAGGAGCCTGGCCGGGTCCCCGCCGTCTATGAGCTCCGCCCTGTCCTTGATTTCTGAAATTTTGGATGCGATCATCGACAGACTTATCTTTTTCGGGTCGAGCCTCATGGAGAGCAGCACCTCCTTGATGACGGTCTGCTGGTCGGTGTCGTCATAAATGGAAAAATACCTCGGTATGCCTATGCCCTGGCCGAAATTCCTCAACATGTAAACTGAAGCGGCGTGGAACGTCTTGATGAAAACGCTGTTCCCCTCCGGCCCTACAAGGTCGATCACCCGTTTTTTCATTTCTCCCGCGGCCTTGTTCGTAAAGGTCACCGCGAAGATGCTGAAGGGCGGCACTTTTTTTTCCCCGATAAGATAGGCCGTCCTGTACGTGATGACCCTCGTCTTTCCCGAGCCCGCGCCGGCGAAAACGAGGAGCGGCCCGTCCGTGGCGAGCACCGCTTTTTTCTGGTTTTCGTTTAATTTATTGAAATCCATTTTTAGTTCTCGATGAAAAAGTGTAGCTGAAAAGATCCATTTGGGCAAGATTCATTCATAGCGTCCCATATGGCAAACAAAAAAGTGCCGGGTAGACCAGAGCCTGCCATTAAAAACCCGACTCTACAGTTTTACCGGATTTTTTTTGGAAGTTCAAAACAGATCGAAAAAAGGTTAAAACCGGGTGACAACAGATCAGGAATGATGCATTGACTCTCAGGGGCTGATCGTATGGATATTTTTCTCGCCCCTGTTCCTGAAATAAAGGAGCAGAAAAATTTGGAGCTTTCTGAATCCGTAAAGGATATAGCCGAGAACGATGTATTCACCTAGCCGCAGGAGGGCGATTTTGTAATTTTCCACGCGGTAAACAGGCTTCTGATTTCCATCGTAGCAGGTGAAATCCTGGATAAAATCCGTCCTTCCGGGGAGCGGATGGAGGGTCTGTACATTCCTCTCGAGGGAGGTGCTTTCGGGGCACATCAGGTTAACTGGCATGTTGTATACAAAGTTTCCGGTCTGGTCGATCGCTGCGCCCATCAGCGAATAAAAAATGATCGCACCGGCCAGGATGATGTTTTTTCTTTTGCCGACCGAGCGGGCGGCCGCGCCGAAAGCGAAGTAACCGATTACAAGAAAAATAATGCTGGCGAAGCCCTCTATGTGCGAGAAGGCCCAGATAAGTCCGATGAACCCCCCGATGACAAGCGCTATCCCCCCGAAACCGACCAGTACCCAGGACCAGGACGGCAGCTTTTCGGTAATTTTAAAAAAAGTCTCCAGCATAATAGAGTATTTTTTTTTAATATCCCGCCTGTCAATGATAATTACCGGGTATACTGAATCCCTGAAAAAGTCGACGGGGATGCACTTGCCGGCCAATAAAAAAAGCTTGAAAAAAATACGCGTCTGTAACATATTGCCACTTGGTTCAAGGTTTGCAATTTTTATGTTTCTGCATAAAAAGAGAGTGGTCACCCCACTCTCTTTTTGCCATATGGAGCGGCTAATTGGTCTTGAAGGACAGGATAATGGGGGTGATTGAGGAGACCTCCAGGGATCTGGGCTACTGGATTTACGAGGCATCGGTCCTCGTCAGGGGTGAGGATTCGAGGATCGCGGTCAAGCTCGACAGCCTGGCCGGAATATCCCACAATGACTGCGAAAGGTTTAGCAGGGAACTGTCCGGGCGGCTTGACGATAAGGAACTGCTTCCGAATTACTCAGTAGAGGTTTCCTCGCCCGGATTTAACAGAAAATTGAAGGGTCTAGATGATTTCGTCAGGTTCAAGGGGGCCCCGGTCAAGGTGGTTTACAGCGAAGGTGACGTGAACAGGGTGTTCAAGGGGACGATCGAGGACGTCAGGGACGGCATCATTGACCTTCGGTCAGGTGAAGAGAGTCTGAGCCTGTCCATTGATATAATACAGAATTCAAATTTAGATTACTGAAAGGTTGAGAACATGAGCAGCAATTTCTTTGAAGCTTTGCACCAGATCGCCACGGACAAGGGCATACCCAGGGAAGAAATCGAACAGATAGTCGAATCGGCCATGCTTTCCGCGTTCAAGAAGCAGTACGGGTCGATCGAAAACGTGAGGGTGAGCTTCGACAGGGACAACAACAATGTCAAGGTGATCTCAAAGAAAATGGTGGTGAAGACCGTCAGGAACAGGTCCGAGGAAATATCCCTGGGAGAGGCCCAGCAGATAAAGAAGGACGTAAGCCTGGGGGACGACATCACGGTCGAGGAAAACCCGCTTGAGTCCTTCGGAAGGATCGCGGCACAGACGGCCAAGCAGGTAATCATACAGAAAATAAAAGAGGCCGAGAAGAATATAATCTTCAACGAGTTCACCGGCAAGGAGGGGGAGCTCATAAACGGGTTCTGCCAGAGAAAGACAAGGGACGCAATATACGTCGACCTCGGAAGGACCGAGGGAATTCTCCCGGCCAGGGAGCAGTCGCCGCTCGAACACTACAAGACCGGCGACAGGATAAAGGCCCTGATACTGGCGGTTCAGAAAAATTCCAAGGGCCCGAGCGTCATCCTTTCCAGGACGCACCCGAAGTTCATCGAGAAGCTTTTCGAGATGGAGATACCGGAGATCTACGACGGCGTCGTGATTATAGAGAACGTGGTCCGCGAACCGGGGATGAGGACAAAGGTCGCGGTCACCAGCGAGAGGGACGACGTGGATTCCGTCGGCGCCTGCGTGGGCATGAAAGGGGTGAGGATACAGTCCATCGTCCGGGAGCTCGAGGGCGAGAAGATCGACGTTGTGGAATACGTGGACGAAATGAAGATCATGGCGGCGAACGCGCTCACGCCCGCCAAGGTCATCGAGATCGTCCTTAAGTCCGACGGCGGCGTGATCGCGGTTGTGGACAACGACCAGAAGCACCTTGCCCTGGGCAAGGGCGGGCACAACGTGAGGCTGGCATCCAGGATATGCGGCTTCGACATCGACATCAAGACCGAAGACCAGTACAGGGAATTCCTGAGCTCGAGCGATTCAAGGGCCATCGTGGAAAAGCTTTTCCGAAAGGACGACGACGAAACCCCGCTCGGCGAGCTGCCCGGCCTCGACCCGAGGACGATAAAGCTTCTCGAGACAGGCGGCATATTCTCGGTTGAAGACCTGGTCGAAAAGACCCATGAAGACCTGATGAAGATAGAGGGTATAGGGGAAAAGACCGCGAGAAAAATAATGGATATCATAGCGGAAAGCGTGGACTTTGAGGAAGACGATTACGAGGAAGGATCAGAGGAAGAGGGAGATGGGGAGTGATCCGGCGTAAATGGGAAACACATTCTTTAATCAATAGGTGTTAAATGAAGGCTATCGACATCGCAACCAGGAATCATATCACTATCGAGGATATGATGGAAATATGCAAAAACCTCGAGATAAAATGCGAGAGCGGGGAAGCGGAGCTTGCGGAAAAGGACATCTTTCTTATCGAAAAAAAGATAGAGGTGATAAAAATCAAACTCGCCCAGAAGGCGGAGGCTGATAAAAAAGGAAAAAAAATAAAGCTGAAGCGGAAGGTTCATCTATCCAAAGAGATCAAGGACATGCATACGGACTCAGATGCGGCCAAGCCAGTAAATCAGGAGTCCGCGGAGGCAAAGAAGGGGGTCCATGATAAGAAGGAGAGGCCGCTTAGGGATGCCCAGAAGGCCAGGACCGACCAGAGGCCCAGGCCGGCGCTTGCCGGCAGACCGGGCGACAGGCCGAAAAAACCCGAAACCCCGGTTTCCGGCGCCAAGCCCGATAAACCGGTAATTGAATCGGTGGACGCTTCAAAAAAGAAAAAGAAGGAAAAAGACAAGGAAAAGGACAAGAAAAAATATAAAAAGGAGATCGAGGAAAAGGAGATCCTTTTAAAGAAAAAACGCGCCGAGGACGAGAGGAAGAAAGAAACTTCCATCCCCAACGAGATAAACATCACCGAAAACATATCCGTCGGCGATCTCTCGAGAAAATTGAACATAAAGGCTAACGAGGTCATAGCGAAGCTTATGAAGCTGGGGGTCATGGCGACCATAAACCAGGTTATAGACGCTGAAACCGCCGAGATACTGTCTTCCGAATACGGGACGAAGGTGAAGGTCGTTTCCCTTTTCGACGAGACGGTCATCAAGCAGAAGGAGGAGGACAGGGAGGAGGACTACATCTTCAGGCCGCCGGTCGTTACGATAATGGGACATGTCGACCACGGTAAAACCCGTCTCCTTGATACCATCAGAAAGACGAACGTCATAGACCAGGAATTCGGCGGAATCACGCAGCATATAGGCGCCTACCAGGTAAACGTAAGGGGGAAGACCATAACTTTCCTCGATACGCCGGGCCACGCGGCATTTACAACCATGAGGGCCAGGGGTGCGAAGATCACAGACATAGTCGTCCTCGTGGTGGCGGCGAATGACGGCGTGATGCCGCAGACCATAGAGGCAATGAACCACGCGAAGGCCGCAGGCGTGCCCATTATTGTCGCGATCAACAAGATTGACCTGCCCGAGGCCAACGTCGCCAAGGTGAAGCAGGAGCTTGCAAACTACGAGCTCATTCCGGAGGAATGGGGCGGCACCACCCTTTATGCCGAGATCAGCGCGAAGATGGGGACGAACATAGACGAGCTGCTGGAGCTGATAGTGATCCAGGCGGAGGTACTGGAGCTCAAGTCGAACCCGAAGATAATGGCGAAGGGTACGGTAATCGAGGCCAAGCTGGATCCGGGAAGGGGTTCGGTTTCCACGATCCTCATACAGAACGGCACGCTTTCGGTCGGCGACCCGTTCGTCGTGGGCATTTATTCCGGGAAGGTAAGGGCCCTTTTCGACTATCAGAGCAAATCGCTCCAGCAGGCGCCGCCGTCCACGCCGGTAGAGGTGATAGGAATATCAGGCGTCCCGGGGGCCGGCGATCCGTTCGAGGTCGTCGAATCGGAGAGGTTTGCAAAGCAGATATCCCAGAAGAGGCTCGAGTACAGGCGCGTTGAATTCGCCAAGAAGATAAAGAAGGTTACCCTGGAGTCCCTCAACGACATGATCAAGGAGGGAGCGATAAAAGAGCTCAGGATAATAGTCAAGGCGGACGTGGACGGTTCCGCCCAGGCCCTGCACGAGTCGCTTGAAAATCTGTCGACCGGCGAGGTCAGGGTCAAGGTAATCCATGTCGGAACGGGAGGAATAAACGAGTCGGACGTCATGCTTGCCTCGGCGTCGAACGCCATAATCATCGGTTATCACGTTAGGCCCACGGGCAGGGTGGCGGAGATAGCGGAAAAGGAATTCGTATCCATCAAGTTCTACAACATCATTTTCGAGGCCACGGACGATATCAAGGCGGCGATGCAGGGAATGCTTTCGCCTGAAATAAAAGAGGAGATCTCCGGTTCAGGGGAGATACGGCAGGTATTCAAAATTTCCAAGGTCGGGACAATTGCGGGGGCCGTGCTCCTGAGCGGAAAAGTGGACAGGCAGTGCAGGATGAGGCTCATAAGGGACGGGGTCGTGGTCTACGACGGAAAGCTGAAGTCCCTGAAGAGATTCAAGGACGACGTGTCGGAGGTCCAGGCCGGGCAGGAATTCGGTTTCAGTTTCGAGGATTACAACGACCTCAAGGAAACCGATATATTTGAATCATACAAACTGATCGAAATCGCGAAGACCCTGTAAGGCAGGTACGCTGGGAGAAAATGGCCTACAGGAAGGAGAAAATTGAAGAGCTCATAAAGAGGATAGTCGCCGAGCTTCTGATAAAGGATATCAAGGACCCCAGGATCGGTTTCGCTTCCATTACCGGGGTCAAGCTGTCCGGCGATAAGACACTGGCCAGGATCGGCATTTCGGTTATGGGCGACCCCAGGGACCTGCGGAAGACCATGGAGGGAATCAAATCGGCGCAGGGATATATCCAGCACAGGGTGGGGAAGGAATTGAGAATGAGGATCATGCCGAGGATTGAATTTTTCATGGATTCATCCGTGGCCGACGCGGTCGAGATGGTTGATCTTCTAAACAGGCTGGAAAAGAGCGAGTGCCAGACCGAAGGAAATACGGACGACAAGAATGGCGGCGGGGATTAAAACGACCGCCTGCCTTGATAACGCCGTCATCCTGTTTGATAAACCGACGGGCATCACCTCAAACGACGCCCTGAACAGCATCAAAAGGCTGACAGGGGTGAAGAAGATGGGTCATTCCGGGACCCTCGACAGGTTCGCATCAGGCCTGCTGGTCATATGTACCGGATGTTATACCAGGCTCGCGAGATATTTCCTGGACGGCGACAAGAGTTATGAGGGCGTGATCAGGCTTGGAATATCGACCGATACGGACGATATCGATGGCAGGGTAATAGAGGAGAAAAGAGACGCGTTTGCGGATGAAGAAGACATCCTGAAGACGGCCGGCAGTTTCAGGGGCAATATCTTCCAGGTGCCGCCGGTTTATTCGGCCCTGAAATTCAACGGGGTACGGGCATCCGACCTGGCCAGAAAAGGAAGGGAGGTAATCCCTGAAGGCAGGATGGTGAACATCTCCCTGTTCGAGGTTGCGGGAATCGACCGTAACGCAGGAACGGTTTCAATCAGGGTGACCTGTTCAAAGGGCACCTATATCAGGTCCATCGCAAGGGACATGGGCAGGATGCTGGGAACCGGGGGCTGCCTGGCGGGCCTCAGGAGAACCGGATCCGGATGCTTCAGTGTGGAGGATGCGGCTACCATGAGGGATTTGACCGGTTTACAGGAGGGGAATTCCCCGAAGAAAAAATTCATAATCGGTCCCGGCGAAGCGATGTCGCAGTACGGTTCAATTATCGTGAAACACTCCGCCAGGGAAAAGGTCCTGAACGGCGCGCGTTTCGAAAGGGAGGATGTAGCGGAAATAACAGGGGGCGGTGAAAAAATCCATGCCGTCCTGGACCAGGAAAAAAATCTAATTGCAATAGCGGAAGCGGATATTGAAAAATGGGAAATCAGCTATCAGTGCGTTTTCAACCAGCGCTGATATACGGGAGTCGCATAATACAGCTGATTTTCAGAGGTGCCCATAAATAATTTGCGATGAATTGGACGGCCCCCGGGTTTCGGTGACGTCCATAAATTATAGAAAAACAAATTCAGGAGATTTTAAAATATGAACGAGAAGAAAGAGGTAATCGAAAAGTTCAAACTTCATTCCAGCGACACCGGATCTCCGGAGGTTCAGGTCGCAATTCTGACCGAGAGAATAAACCATCTTACCGAGCATTTCAAAGTCCACAAGAAGGACTTCCATTCACGAAGGGGACTTTTAAAGATGGTCGGACAGAGAAGGAGGCTTCTTGATTATCTTAAGAAAAAAGATCTGGAGAGATACAGGGGCCTTATAACTTCCCTCGGATTGAGAAGGTAGTTGATAATAAAAACAGATCCGGAACGCCTGTCGCAGGCAGGATCATTGCCGCACGGCGTTTTTTGAATTCTGTTTTTATGCCGGTCAGGACAGGTTTGCCCCCGTTGGCGGTTTTTGCTTGAGTGCATTCGATGTAACGACCGGGGTCATTTATTAAAAAAAGGAGTTAAGTCATGAGTGTGGATTACAGCGTGGAAGTAGGTCGTGAAAAGATGATTTTCAATACAGGGTACCTTGCCAGGCAGGCGGATGGAGCCATTGCGTTATCCTACGGCGAGGTAATTGTTTTCACTTCCGCCGTGGCATCCAAGGAAAAGGTCGAGGGACAGGATTTTTTTCCGCTTACAGTGGATTACAGGGAAAAATCATACGCCGCCGGGAAGATACCCGGGGGCTTTATCAAAAGGGAATCAAGGCCCAGCGACAAGGAGGTCCTGGTCAGCAGGCTTACCGACAGGCCACTGAGGCCGCTTTTTCCGGATGATTTTGTGAACGAGGTGCAGATAATTCTGTACGTCCTTTCGGCGGACCAGACAAACCCGCAGGACGTGATAGCGATAAACGCGGCATCGGCCGCACTCGTAATATCCGGCATGCCGTTCAGGGGGCCGGTAGGAGCGGTCAGGATGGGCAGGGTCGGCGGTAACTGGATCGTCAATCCGACCTTCGCCGAAATGGCGAAGAGCGATATAGACCTGGTGGTGGCCGGAACCAAGAACGGCGTTACAATGATAGAGGGTTCCGCTAAAAACATCGGCGAGAGCGACATCATATCCGCCGTGGAGATCGCGCACCAGAACATTAAAAGGATCTGCGAGGCCCAGGAGGAACTTGCAAAAAAAGCGGGCAAGCCCACGATGCAGTACTATCCGTTTAAAGCGGACGAGAACCTTAAAAACGAGGCCAGGAAAAGGTATTATTCAGAGCTGGAACAGCTCAAGGACCACAAGATTAAAAAGGCAAGAGAGGCCGTGCTGGGTTCCATCATTGAAAAAGCCGAGAAGGAGCTTTCAGAACAGTTCCCGGACACGGTTTCACAGGTAAGGGGAATCATTGACGCCCTTGACGGCGAGGTTATAAGAAAGAGGATCCTGGAAGAGGGACTCAGGGCCGACGGCAGGGGACTGAGGGACATAAGGCCCATCGACATAATGGTGGGGATCCTTCCCAGGACCCACGGGTCGGCCGTGTTCACCAGGGGCGAGACCCAGAGCCTCGGTGTCACCACACTCGGCACGGTTTCGGACGTGCAGAGGATGGACAACATAGACGGCCAGGGGGACAAGAGGTTCATGCTCCATTATCATTTTCCGCCGTTCTCCGTCGGCGAGGTCGGCAGACACGGCGGAGTGGGCAGGAGGGAGATCGGCCATGGAATGCTTGCGGAGAGGGCAATGGAATACGTTCTTCCCGCGGAAAACGATTTCCCTTACACCATACGACAGGTATCGGAAATTTTCGAATCGAACGGTTCGTCGTCGATGGCAACCGTGTGCTCGGCTTCGCTTTCCATGTTTAATGCAGGCGTGCCGCTCAAGGCCGCGGTGGCCGGAATTGCAATGGGCCTCGTGAAGGAAGGCGACAGGTTCGCCATCCTAAGCGACATCATAGGGCTCGAAGACCACCTCGGAGACATGGACTTCAAGGTCGCGGGGACAACGGAGGGTATAACCGCCTTCCAGATGGACATAAAAATCGAAGGCATTACCCCGGAGATAATGAGGGCCGCTCTTGAGCAGGCAAAGGAAGGGAGGCTGCACATACTCGATAAGATGAATAAAATCATCTCGCTGCCCGAAAAGAGCCTTTCGCCTTATGCGCCGAAGATCAAGGTGATAATGATTGATCCCTCCAGGATAGGAGAGGTTATAGGACCGGGAGGAAAAATCATCAGGAAGATTATCGAGGAGTCCGGCGCGGACGTCAATATAGAGGACGACGGCTCGGTCACCATATCGGCGGTCTCACAGGAGTCCATAAATCTCGCGGAGGAGTTCGTCCGCGGGATCGTGGATGACGCGGAGATCGACAAGATATACAACGGCACGGTGAAGAGGATAATGGACTTCGGGGCATTCGTAGAGATCATGCCCGGGAAGGAAGGTCTTGTCCATATATCCAAGCTTGACATTAAAAGGGTGCAGAACGTTACCGACATAGTCAAGGTCGGCGACAAGGTAAAGGTGAAGGTCATCAAGATCGATGAAAAGGGCAGAATAGACCTCAGCAGAAAAGACGCCCTCTGATCCCGAAATGGTCATTAAATACAGACAGGATAACGGTCTGCTTGTTCTTCTTGAGCCCATAGCCGGCGTGGTTTCGCTTTCCGCCGGTCTATGGCTGAAGACCGGTTCAAGAGACGAAAGGGAAAACGAGCACGGTTTCGCCCATTTCGTGGAACACATGCTTTTCAAAGGCACGGCCGCGAGATCAGCAAGGGAGCTGGCCAGGATGGTCGACAGGGTAGGCGGCCAGCACAACGCGGCGACGAACAGGGAATACACCTGTTATTACATCGACGTGGTTTCCGAGCACGCAGAGCTGGCGGTCGATGTCCTTTCGGACATGTACTACAATTCACTCTTCGATCAGTCGGATTTTGAAAAAGAAAAAAACGTAATCTCCGAGGAGATCAGGATGTACGAGGACACGCCGGATGAATACATCCATGATCTGTTCATGGAATGCATGCTAAGCGGCCATTCTCTCGGGCATACCATACTCGGCTCGGAAAACGGGATCAAGGCCGCTTCGAGGAGCGACCTGCTTTCATTTTTCAACGAAAATTACCGCAACGATAACGCCATCTTCGTGGTGACGGGAAGGTTTGAAGAGAAGGATATCCGTATCCTCATAGACAGGTATTTTTCCACGTCAAGGGGAGGCGGCCCGGCCGTACGCATCGAACCCGGAACTCCCGGGAGAATTTTCAGGAAACACGTGGAGAGGGACCTCGAGCAGGTTCACTTCTGCATAGGCGCCGACGGGATAAAAAGAAACGATGACGATAGATGGGCCCTTTACACGATGAGCACAATTCTTGGCGGGAACATGTCCTCCAGGCTCTTCCAGAATATACGTGAAAAGGAGGGGATAAGCTATTCCATATATTCCTTCCATTCCTCGTTCAGCGACCTTGGAATTTTCGGAATATACTGCGCCACATCGCCGGACACATACCTGAAGGCTTTCGAATTGATCATGAAGGAATGCAGGGATATTTTTCGCGACGGCATAACCGGCGAGGAACTGGACGACGCAAAGACCTACATGAAAGGCAATCTCGCCCTGAGCATGGAAAGCGTCGAGGTGCGGATGGGGCAGCTTGCCAAGAACGAAATTTCCTACGGGAGACATTTTGAGTTTTCGGAAATGGTATCGCAGATAGATGCCCTCGGGAGAGACGATCTGATGAGGATATGCGACAGAATCTTCGGGGGAAGCAGGCTTTCTCTGATATCCGTGGGCGGGGTAAAGGAACCCATAAAAGACAGCGATCTCAAACTATAAACGGCATTTGAATTCAGAAAAATAAAGGTTATATCAAATTTATCGATCCGGTTTAATTTTTGCTTTACTTTGTTAAAGCCCGGGGATTAATTTGAACCTTTGAAAGGTTCATCCATAAATATCACGGAGTGGGAATATGGCCAGCAAAAGCGATCTCATAAACAGCACCATAGGCGAAGGTTCAGTATTTGAAGGCAAATTCTATATAAGCGGTTCCCTCAGGATCGACGGAAAATTCGAAGGGGAAATCAAGACAGATGAAGAGCTTGTGGTGGGAGAGACGGGCAAGGTTAAAACCGACATCGTCGCTAAATCCGTGGTAGTGGCAGGGACGGTAATCGGGAACATAACCGCCTTCGGCGAGATCAGGCTTCTTGAGACCGGCAAGGTGCTGGGCGACATGACCGCTCCTTCAATAGCTATCCAGAGGGGCGTGGTGGCCCTCGGCACGATAAATGTGACCGGCGGGCAGAAAAAAGACATCAAGAAGCTGATAGAAGATTCCTACAACATAGGCCCTTCCTCCGCGCAGGGAGAGGGGCAGAGATAATTTTTAAAGTGATATAACATCGATTGCCGATAATTTATAAAAGAATCCGTCAATTTTACATTAAACCGAAAAATAAGAATGCGGGACTCATTTTCAAGTACATATAAGATAGGAAGGCTTACCCTGTCCTTTTTTCACAACGAGATAGTTGTAATCTATCTCGGGAAAAAGGGCGTCTATATCAAGAACATAAAGAGGCTTGAACATGACATGCGTAAAAGGATGATCATAAGCCTCTCTTCAATAGCCGTCGTTGCGGCAGTCTCTTTTTTCATTCCATCGGGCGAAAGCTTCGACCAGAGCGAGGACGACGTCAGGAAGAACCAGATCCTGGAATCATCAAAGACCGATTATAAGACCCCAGTTACGCACCAGAACCTGGTCATAAAAAAACACGTAGTAAAAAAAGGGGAAAGCCTCAACAGGATAGCCAAGGACTACGGCGTTTCGCTCGATACCATTTGCGGCAGCAATAACCTCAAATCATACGAATTCATTTCCGAGGGAACCGAACTGAAGATACCCAACAAGGACGGTATAATTTACAAGATGCCGTCCGGAAGCAGGATAGTAGCCGTTGCCAGGACCTATAACGTTTCCCTTGAAAAAATAATCGCGGAAAACAACATCAAGAACGCGGATTTCATAGCAAAGGACACCGTCCTTTTCATTCCTGACGCAAAACCACGGAACATTTTTCAGGGCTTTCTCTGGCCCACGGCAAGCAGGTTTATAACCTGCGGGTACGGATGGAGAAGGGATCCCTTCAACATGGGGTCAAGGGAGTTCCACCAGGGACTTGACATCAGGTGCGATTATGATTGGGTCAAGGCCTCCAAGTACGGCCAGGTAACCTATATCGGCTGGCTCGGGGGCTACGGCAACACGGTGGTAATAGCCCATCCCGGCGGCTGGAAGACGCTTTACGCGCACCTGTCGAGAATAATCGTCAATGTTGGTCAGTACGTAAAACAGGGACAGTTTATAGCCAAGAGCGGCAACACCGGCCGATCAACAGGGGCGCATCTTCATTTTGAGGTTCTCAGAGAGGGCGCTCATAAAAACCCGTACAGCTACCTCGCAAAAAAAAGATAAAAGCTTTCCTTCGTCTTTAATTATCGTTTTTATTCCGGTCCCTGACAAGTTTCAGCATGCCTGCCCCGGACCTGCCTGAAAGAAAATCCCTTAAAGCCGGAAATTTACTTGAGGTCTTTTTTCAGTTCAAACAGGTTGAAAGACTGGTTTTCAAGAAACGTATATCTTTTAATCCTCGTGTAGCCTGAATCGGCCATTACCTTCAATATCTTTTCTTCCGGCACGTTGTGAAATGCCGTTGCGATGAACCCGGGTTTATAGTCTATTATGGCCAGCCTTCCGCCTTTCCTCAGCCTGCCCGCCAGCTTCCTGAAGTATTCAGGATTCCCGATATCATGGAAGACGTTTCTGATAAAAATGAGGTCCACGCCGCGGTCAGGCAGGCCGGAATCGCCTGGCGTTGCTGCAACGGCAATAACATTGTGCAGGTTTTTTTTCTTCGAGTCCCTTGTTACGATTTCAAGAAGATCCCTGTCGATATCCACCGCGTAGATCCTTCCGGCAGGCCCGGTTTCCTCGGCCAGCCTTATCGTAAAATATCCTCCGCCCGAGCCAAGGTCGGCGATCGCTGAACCTTTTTTTATTTCAAGGCTTTGTATTATCTGTTCGGCCTTTGAACCTGGATCTGATGCGATGCTGTTGAAGTGTTCAGCCGTCCTTTCCGCCGAACAGCATGATGCGGCAAGAATCGGAATCAACAGGATTTTTTTCGCCCATTTTTTCATGAAGGGACTCCCTGCCGGGTAAGGCAATTGACAGATTTTCATTAACTTTTCTATCATATCAGCGGATTTGAAAAAAACCAGTCATTTTTATTCATTGAATGCAATAAGCGAACCTCTAATGATCAAATCAGGATGTTCCCTTGCGGGCACTTTCAATGTTTAAATTACGGCGGTCACAAAAACCAGTTTTTCATTTTTAAAACAAATAAATAAACTGGTTTTTTCAATACAAGCGCCCTATGGCAGGCACAAAAACGATAGTTTTTGTGATCAGCCATTAGATTTTTTCAGCGGTTTGATAATGAAAAATCTAATTTATAGAGGTGCCCATAAACGACCGGTTAAAAGACTGGAGGAATGTGTCGTTTGAAATATCATCCGGCTTCAGTGCGATTTAATATCCGGGCTTTCCGGATGATGAGCCGGTTCCCGCATGCGGTGCGAAAAAATTTAATTGACTCTCCAAACTCCATGATTGTTATTAAACCAGAGCCGGGCGGCGAGAATGCCGTCCCTGCAACATCAATCCGTAATGGAGCCTTATATGAAAGAAGCGAACTTCCTCTGTGAAATCGGCACGGAAGAGATACCGGCGGGATATGTTCCGGTCGCAATAGACGCCATAGGCCGGATATTCAACGACAGGCTGAACGGCAGCAGGATAGGCTTCGGGAAGATCGAGGTCTGCGCCACGCCCAGACGGTTCGCTGTCATGGTCTCCGGACTTGAAGAGCGCCAGAAGGAGGAGGAGGTCGAGGTCAAGGGACCTTCTGTCGCGTCCGCTTACGGAAGCGACGGGAAACCTTCCAGGGCCCTGCAGGGATTCCTTGCTGGTAACAATATCAGGCAGGACGATGTCTTCAGAAAGAAGACCGATAAGGGGGAATACATATACGCCAGGAAGAGGCTCGAAGCCAGAAATACCGCTGAAATCATACCGGAAATCATCAGGGACGTCGTAAACGGCATCCCGTTTCCCAAGCGCATGAGATGGTCCGCAAAAAACGAGATCACCTTCGCCAGGCCGATACCTTATTTCCTGATCCTGTTCAACGGATCAGTCATACCCTTTGAAATGGACGGCGTAAAATCCTCAGATAAAACCAGGGGGCATTTCATCCAGCACGACAGGATGATCGGGATTAAGAACGTTTCGGAATACCGGTCGGTGCTGGCGAAAAACGGGGTGATGGTCGACCAGAACGAAAGGAAGTCATTGATCATGAAAGGACTGGAAGAGGCCGCGGCGAAGGCCGGCGGCCGGCTCAACGATGACGAGGAACTCCTGGACCTGGTGACCTACCTCGTGGAAGACCCCCACATAGTCACCTGCGAGTTCGACAGGGGATACCTCAGAATTCCGGAAATCGTTCTCATCGCCGAGATGAGGGAGCACCAGAAATATTTTTCAGTCACGGGCGGCGACGGCAGGCTTACGAATAAATTCCTGGTCGTGTCGAACAATCCGGAGACCCCCTTCGTGAAGGCGGGAAACGTCCGGGTGATTTCCGCCAGGTTCAATGACGCCGGGTTTTTTTACGACGAGGACAGGAAGAAAAAGCTGGCCGACCGCGTTGACCAGCTTAAAAGCGTCCTTTTTCACAAGGAGCTCGGTTCCATATACGACAAGGTTATAAGGATGACGAAGGTCTCCGAGGAATTCGCGTCATTGACCGGGCTGGATGAGGCCGTTAGGGAAAAGATAAAAAGGGCGATACTCCTTTGCAAGGCCGACCTCAATACGGCCATCGTTTTCGAGTTCCCTTCGCTCCAGGGGAAGATAGGAAAGATCTACGCCGTTTCAGACGGCGAGGACAGCGAGGTCGCGGACGCGATTGACGAGCACTACAGGCCGAGGTCCCAGAACGACACCCCGCCCTCGGGCTTGGTGAGCGTAGCTGTATCCGTCTCTGAGAAGATCGACAACCTTTTCGGGTCCTTTTCCGTGGGCAACATACCAAAGGGATCTGCGGACCCTTACGCCCTCAGAAGGCAGGCAAACGCGCTGGTCGACATGCTGATCAGGAACGGCATAAACATGGACCTGAGGGCGCTCCTGGACCGTGTTTCCGGAAACTACAGGGGCGGCGCAGGGCTTGTTGAAAAGATACACGAATTCATATCCGCCAGGGCCAGGACGATTTTCGCTGACAGCGGCTTCAGCCACGACGAGATCGACGCCTGCCTGTCGACTGAAAGGAGCGATTTCCTCGAGCTTTGGAGGCTGGCAAAGAGCGTCAACGAGTTCAGGAAAAACGAGAAATTCACCGAGCTGCTCCTGGGATTCAAGAGGATGAAGAACATAGTGGCCTCCTTCAGGAAGGATAACCCGGATTACGCTCTCAGGTTCGATCCGGCGAGAATGGAGGACGATGCGGAGAGGGAGCTTTACGATTTCTTCAATTCGAAATCCGGACTCATCGGGAGCCTGATCTCGGAAAGCAAATACATCGAGCTCTTCGAGCTCATTATACAGGGAAAAGCCGCGATCGACAGGTTTTTCGACAAGGTTCTGGTCATGGACAAGCGGACCGAGGTCCGGGACAACAGGCTTTTCATCCTCGAGTACATTTTGAAGAATTTCTCCGGTCTGCTTGATTTTTCAAAAATCGCGGACCGGTAGGGCTTCGTGAAATGTTCGACCCGGATGCAAAATCATCTGTTTTTAAAAGGCTTTTTTTCCTGGTAAGGACAGGGCTACATTACCATCTTTCATTTAAAGGGAAATTCGAAAGAATAGACGGGATGCCCTCCGTCTGGGGAATCTGGAACGTCGTGGTTTACGGGAAGAACATCACCCTGGGGAAAAATGTCGTGATAGTCGCGGCCGACGGATACAGGACGAACCTGTCGACCATCAGGCATTCCGCTGGTGAGGGCAGGATAACGATAGGGGACAACGTGCTGGTGATGAACGGGGTCAGGCTGAGCAGCGCGTCAGGCATCACAGTGGGAAACGACTGCATGCTGGCGAATTTTTGCTACCTTACGGATTCCGACTGGCACGACATATACGACCGCACAAGCACCCCTGGAGGAACTGCGCCGATCGTGCTGGAGGACGGGTCCTGGATAGGGGATTCCGCGATTGTATGCAAGGGGGTCCGCGTCGGAAGGAACTCGATCATCGGCGCCGGATCGGTCGTAACCAGGGACATCCCGCCGAACGTAATAGCGGCGGGAAACCCGGCGCGGATAGTGAAGAAGCTTGATCCGGAAAAAATAAAAACCATGAAGGATTTGTACGAAAGGGCCGGGTCCGGGGGGCGGAGGAAAAAGGGGTGAAGATATGCCTTCTCTGCTACAGGGGAAACCCCTATTCCGGCGGCCAGGGAATCTATCTTAAATACATAGCCGAGGAGATGGTGAGACAGGGCCACGAGGTGCACGCGATCGTAGGTCCGCCCTATCCCCTTCCGATGAAGGGCGTCGTCCTTCACAAAATCCCAAACAACCAGTACTACGTGAAAAAGGGCGCTGAGGTGATCAACCCCTCGTCCCCGTTCGATGTTTTTACCCCGATAAATTTTTACGAATACCTGCACTCCAGGCTCGGCGCCTTTCCGGAGATAAGTTCTTTCGGGTACAGGGCGTACCTCATGCTGCGGAAACTCGCGCCCAGGCACGGCTTCGATATAATACACGACAACCAGTCCCTCGGGTACGGCCTGCTCATGATGAAATCGCTCGGGATACCGGTCGTTGCGACCATCCATCATCCCCTGACGATCGACCTTGAGAACGTGCTGGAAAGGACGGCCGCATTCAAAAAGAAGTTCAAGTCGGTCATGTTTTATCCGACCCTCATGCAGAAAATCGTGTCCCGGAGACTGGACCGCATAATAGCCGTTTCGCACGATTCGAAATCAAGGATCGGCACGGACTTCGGCGTCCCGCCGGATAAAATTTCAGTTGTGCACAACGGCCTGGACACCGGCATATTCAGGCCGCTTCCCGGGGTGAAGAAGAAAAGGGGCAAGATACTGTTCGTGGGAAACGTGGAGGACGGGAAGAAGGGGTTCGTCTACCTTCTCAAGGCGCTGTCGCTCGTGAAAGCCGGGGTCGTCCTGACCGCCGTGGACGGCGGCTCCCCGCACAGGAACATAACCGGGCCGCTGATAGAGAAGCTCGGTCTGGCGGGCAGGGTCGAATTCACCGGGAAGATAGGAAACGAGGAGCTGGTCAGGCATTACGGCGAGTCCGAAATTGCCGTCGTGCCGTCGGTCTATGAGGGTTTCGGGTTCCCGGCTGCCGAGGCCATGGCCTGCGGCGTTCCCGTCATATCCAGCGACGGTGGCGCGCTGCCGGAGGTGGTGGGGGATTCAGGGCTTGTCGTTCCGGCAAGGGACGAAAGGGCTCTCGCGAACGCGATAGACGACCTGGCTTCCGACAGGGCGAGGATGAGGGCCATGTCCGGCGCTGGAATTGAAAGGGTCAGGACACACTTCAACTGGGAAAGGGCGGTGGAGCGGATGCTGGAGATCTACAGGATGTTCAAATGATCCGCCGGGACGGCCGGTTTTTTTCTTTTGATCCTCCCGTTTTCAAGCAGCCAGCGATACGATTTTCTGAATGACGCCTCCGCGTCTGTCTTTTTATATCCCAGCTCAGTTTCCGCTTTTTTCGACGAATAGAATTCCTGCCTGCAGACGAGAAGCACCCTGTGCGAACTGACCGTAAATGTTGCATTGAATTTTTTCTCGAAAAATCCCATCACCGCCGCCGTAATCCTCATAAGAGTTTCGGGGATGGGGATGATAGGCCTCGGGCAGCCCGTGATGCCGTGCAGGATCATGTATATTTCCCTGTATGACATGTTTACGCCGCCGAGCAGGTACCTCTCGCCGCTTTTTCCGGAAACGGCCGCGTCAGCGACGCAGTCAGCCACGTTTTCAACGTCGGATATCGTTATGCCGCCCCTCGGATAAAACAGGCTCGCGCCGTTTCCGGTGACCCTGAACAGGTTGGTTATGGCCGATGCCCTGATGTCGTACGGGCCGGTGAGAAGGCCCGGGGAAAGAACAATCACATCCAGTCCCCTGCCGGTATAGGAGAGGGCCAGCCGGTCGGATGCTATCTTGCTTTTTGTGTACGGGTCACGGACCTCTTCCTGGTCGGCCGGGCCGGTTTCGGAGCCGGGTTTTTCGCGGGTCCCGGATTTTACGGTCTGTATGGTCGATATCTGGATGAATCTCCTGACGCCGTTTTCAATGCATGCATCGAGCAGGTTGCCGACGCCCCTGATGTTGGTATCCATTTGCTCCTTCTCGCCCTCCCTGCGGAGGCCGACTACTGCCGCGGCGTTTATTACGCAATCAGCCCCCCCGGTTCCGTTCACGAGGGACGGGAGGTCCGACAGATCTGTTTTGACGATTGTGATGCCTGACGGATCGGAAATATATTTTTCGATGAGAGACGCGGCGAATTCCGAATCCCTGACGCCGGCGGTCACTTCATGTCCCCGTTCAATGAGTTTGATGAGAATATTGAACCCGAGGTGGCCGGTCATGCCTGTCAGGAAAATTTTCACGGATCGCTCCTTGCCGGATGGATTGTTTCAATGATCAATCTGCAGTCCTTTTTTTCAATCCGGAATTTTAACCCGGGTATTTTTTTTTATTCCGGTGCAGCTTTTTATGAAGCCGAAATTAAGGTTTCTTCCCTCATCGCCGGCCCTGTATGAATGGAATTCACCGTTATTTTTAAGGGTGCAGATGCCGGAGCAGTAGATATTATCCGGATCAAGTCCTTCATCGACCAGCGAACGATTGATATTTTTCCACAGGTCTAGGTATATCCGCCCTTCATGGATCAGGGTGTCCTGTTTGAACTGGACCGCGACGTCTTCATTTACGCTGTATGATTCACCGCTTATCGAAGGCAGCAGGAAGGCGCGGATGCCGGAGGGGTCAGAGCCCATTGAAATCAGCATCGAAGCCGCCTTGCCGGTTATGTTCAGCCTGGTGCTCCTCCATCCGGAATGGACCGCGGCGAGGATTTTTTTCACCGGGTCGTACAGGAATACCGGCACGCAATCGGCTGTCCTGATTACCAGGCAGAGATCCGGCAGGGCGGTTATCAGGCCGTCAGCCTCACCGGCCGTCATCGAATCGATTTCCGGATAGGATCCGAGAGTGATTATTCCGTCGCCGTGCATCTGGCTGAGAAACACGATGTTCCTGCGTTCTATTCCTGTGGTCCTGTTTATCAACGACTTCTCGTCATCCCTGACCTGCTCACGCGGGGCCGAGTAATCGATGCTGACGGTTTTTTTCCCCGCGGTCTGTATCACGAGTTCTTTAAACGGGGAATCCAGCACAAAAAAACCGTTACTGTCTTTCATGAACCGGGTCATAGGGCTATGTCGTATCTCTTGCGCGACGAGTAGCCGGAGACCTTGACGTATCCGGCTTTCTTTATCATCCTTACCGCGTCCTGGAGGCCGTAATCGACCAGCTCCGGGGAATGGCAGTCGGTACCGAGGGTGATCGGAACGTTGTTTTCAAAAAAAATTTTAAATATATCATGCGAAGGGTACATCTCGCCGACCGGCTTAAGCAGGCCGGAGGTGTTGATTTCGACGGACATGTTTTTCCTGGAGATTTTTTTTACGATTCTTTCGACCGCGGCCCCGTGGTCTTTCTTCGGGCGGTGTCCGAATTTTTTCACCAGGTCGAAGTGCCCGACGATATCGAAGAGACCGGAATCGACGAGAGTCTCCAGTATCGAATAATAATCACTGTAAACCTCGTCGATGTCCCTTTTGTCGAATTCATTGACGAATGCGGGATGGTCGAAAGGCCACTCGTCGATGAAATGGCAGGATCCGATGAGGTAATCTATCCTCCGGTCCTCGAAGTAGCCTTCATCGAATTCGCCCCACAGCGGATAATCGACCTCGAAGCCCAGCCTGATCTGCAGCCTGCCTGAATACTCGCCCTTTTTTTCCGTAATCAGCCCGATGTAATGCTCGACAGTTCCCGGGTCCATCGTTATCCCCTCCCTGAATGGAAGGGGTATGGGCGCATGGTCGGAAAAGCCGAGCTCAGATATCCCTGATTTTATCGCGGTAAGAATATAATCGTCCACGGTCCCGGTGGCGTGGCCGCACAGGTGTGTATGGCAGTGATAGTTTTCGGGAAGCATCAATACCCGTGCCGGGCATAGTAGAATGATATATCGGAAAGAATCTCGTAGATTTTGTCCCTCGGGCTGTTCTTTTTTATGAAGAATTTTTCAATTCTTTCGTCATTGCCCGCGGAAACCATGGATATCATGTACCACAGCGGATGAATGAAAATTTCATTGCTTTCGCCGGGTTTCTTGATGGTGTCATCGAGCAGGTGTCCCCCCGATATCCTGTCGAGTTCCATCGATTTGAAGCCGTAAAATCCGTCAATCCGGGACGCGTCGATCATATAGAAATGGGGGCTGAAAAGATACATGACGAGTATCTTTTTTTTCCTGAGGTAGAGCCCGACCATTTCCACTTCTCCGACCTCTATCAGCTTCGGCCTTATGACGATTTTATCTATTTTGGCGAAGTCGCCGGTCCTCGGGTAGAACGACAGAAGGTTCCTTACCTTGTCCGGGCCGTATAGTATCGGGGGACTGCCGGGATAACCGAGGTGGGGGTGTATTATTTCTATGGAACCGGATTCATGCTTAAACATGTCCTTGAGATAAAGACGGTCGAATCTTGAATTGAGAATGGAATCTATGTCCCTGCTAATGTCTTCATCGATATTTTCTATCCTGTGGTTCAACTCGGATTCATAATAATAGTTGTTGCAGTATTCTTTGATATCGAACATAAAAATGACCCTTCTTGATAGTTTTAATAATATAACAAGCCGGCGGGTGTTTTGTCAAATATTAATGGCCCCGCGGTTAATGCGCTTTTATAACGGCTCCGGTACGATTATTAATTGCTCGGTTTGCAGACCTGTGTCCGATAAATGTAACAGTACTGTAAACGGCACCCTTTGCAATGCGGCCCCTGAGCGTTGAATTTAAAGGAAATGAAGAAAAATGACTCGTTGAAGGAGCTGATGGGCGTCTCTGTTGTCGGCAGGTCGATTTCGAAGGATCTTTTTGAAATCGGCATTTAAACCGTTTCCGGTCTGAAGGGAAAGGACCCGGAAAGGCTTTATGAAATGATTAACGAATCGAAGGGCGGCCGGCAGGACAGGTGCCTTCTGTATGTGATCAGGTGCGCGGTATATTTCGTTTCAGAAGGGAGCTTCTCAAATGGTGGAACTGGAAAGATAAAAATCCGCATACGGGGAAAAAATGCTAAAGAAAATCCCGCGGATTGCCGATATTTAGACTGGCCATAGTGTCCTCTCAAGGAGGAGGGGACGTATCGGGAGGTTGTTATGAAGGATCTCATGAAAAAGGAGGATCGTGAGATAAAGGACGAGGGCGCGTCTGTAGACCCGGACAAGATAAGGGAATTCAAGGAAAAGATCAAGGACAAGAATTACCTTGATCACGCCATAAACAGAATAGCCACGGATTTATCTCATTATCTGACCAGATGAAGAACACTCGAGTTTATTGATGATTGAAAAAGATTCATATCAGATTTTGATTGAAAAGAAGGGACTCAGGTACCTTTTCTTTTTCATATTCGGCGCGGTAATTCTGGGTCTCGCTTACATATTCCAGATTTATTTCTGGCCGTTTCTCGTTGCAGTCATACTGTACCTTGCGATCAAACCCTTCTACGACAGGATCGCGATGCATGTAAAGAGCAAGTCCCTGAGCTCCGCGATTATTATTCTGCTCCTCTTCGTGCTGTTTTTTGTCCCGTTATTTTTTCTTCTTTTATCCATAGCCGACCAGGCATACCAGCTTTATGTTTATATCGAGCACAAGTTTGCGGCAGGGCTTTACATGGATTTCATAACCAGTCCTAACGTTGAACACCTGCTCAATGTTCTGAATCTCAATGAAAAGGAAATTGCTTCAAAGATAACCGAATTTCTCCAGAAGATGTCGGGTTTCATATTTTCCAGTCTGACTGCCGTTGTGTCCTTTCCGTTGAATTTTATAATGAACTTCATTTTCATGCTGATGATGCTCTTTGTGCTTCTCAAGGAGGGCCACAGATTTGCCGATGCCTTTTATAAAATTTCACCATTTCCCGACGACATGGAAAAGACCATTGTCGACAGGCTCAAGCATGTAATAAGGGTCCTTCTTGCCGGTAACATTTTTATAATGATGTCGCAGGGTTTTCTACTGGGACTGGGGCTGTTCATAGCCGGCAGCAAGGTCTCTGTTTTACTCGGCAGTCTTGGGGCGATCTGTTCGCTGATTCCCGTGGTCGGAACCGCCCTGATATGGGTTCCGTTCGCTGTTTACCTTGCCGCAACTGGCATGTATATCTGGGCCATTTTCATTTCCATATGGTCACTGGTGTGCTATCTACTCCTTGAAAACTTTCTCAAGCCTAAAATTTTCGGTAGCAAGCTCAACTTCCACCCCATGGTTTTTTTCTTTCTTCTGCTGGGCAGCATCCAGTCCTTCGGAATGCCTGGCATCATACTGGGTCCGATTCTTCTGACTATATTCCATTCATTTTGGGAGATATATAAACTCCTGAAGGGCCTCGATTTTTCCGCGGGCGGCGGGGAATAATCCGTAAATCCCTGCCGGTCATGATCAATGCGGCTTTTTTGATAATTCAGCCTTTCCCTTGTTCCGATAATGAGATTGGACTGTGTCGGATTTTTTCTTGACGCTGTCCCGATGAGTTAATAAATTAATTTAACTATGCTGCGGACCGGCTTTCCGGGCATGGTAAAGGCGGAATAATGAAGAAGTGGTCAATAACAGGAGTCAGCGTACTCACGCCGGAAAAATCTATAGGCAGGGCCAGCGTCGTGATAAACGGCGAAAGGATAGAAGGCGTAGTAAAGGGTAAATCAAGCCAGCCGGTTTCGGTAAGCCTGGAAAATACCGTGCTTCTACCGGGATTGATCAATGGACACGACCACCTTCTTGGGACCTATTATCCTAAAATCGGGAACGGCCCTTACGAGAACTGGCTCCCCTGGGACAATGATCTTAAAAGCGCCCCCCTCTACCAGGAAAGGCAGCAGATAGAGAACAGGGACCTCTATATACTCGGAGCTTACAGAAACCTCGTATCAGGAGTCGCTACCGTATCGGACCACATTCCGCATTTCGTGGCCGAGCCGTACTACGACCTCCTTCCAATGAAGGCTATCAGGAACTATTCGCTGGCCCATTCCATAACTTCATTCGCCCTCAAGTGGGGAGAGGAAATTGACAAGGAATACAAAAAGGCGCTCGACGGGGACATGCCGTTCGTGACGCATTGCTCCGAGGGATTCGACGAGGAGACAGCCAGGGACGTTATCACGCTTGATAGAAAGGGCGGGTTGGGCGATCATTCCGTCCTGGTTCACGGCCTGGCCTTTTCCGAGTCCGACATGAAGCTGATAAAGCAGAGGGGCGCCTCCGTCGTCTGGTGCGCCGACTCGAACATGTACATGTACAATGAGACGGCCGACGTAAAAATGCTGCTCGACATGGGAATCAACGTCTGCATAGGGACCGATTCCCCTGCTTCCGGGGGCCTGAACCTTCTTTATGAATTGAAATACGACAAGGCCCTGTACGAGGAGATTTACGGCGAAGAACTGCCGGACAGTACAATTGTAAAAATGGTGACCGTGAATCCGGCGAAGGCCTTCAGGCTGAAGAAGGCCGGCCAGATTGCCGAGGGTTACAGGGCTGATTTAATAGCCGTAACCGACAGGGGCGGGAGTCCCTATTCATCGGTTGTAAATGCCGAAATGAAGGACATTAGGCTGGTGGTTATAGACGGAAGGCCGGTATACGCCGACGCGGAGTATTCATTTGTTTTCGATTCGTTAAAAGTGGATTACCAGAGGATCAGGCTGGGCGGGACCGACAAGGTCATCATTGGCGATCCGGTAGGGCTGCTCAGAAGGATAAGCAGAGCGGTAGGATTTAAAAAGGAATTCCCTTTTTTACCGGTCTCGTTCGATGTTTGAGTACTGACGGGATGCGGATGTAATAATGGCGTTTTTGGCGGATTATATCGCGGATTGCCTTGATTACATCTGCAATTATAAAGATTATTGTCGTTTTAATAAAATTTTACACTTGCCTTTTTAGGGATTATCATTATCATAAGCAGGGTGAAGTCCCGGCTGTTTCAATTTATCCGGGATAGCGGTTCTGTGTATAATACAGGGATGCTTTCAAGTTTTTTATTTTAAAGTATCCTTGCGGGCTCGTCTGATGAAAGGGTCGGTAAGAGGTTTATTATCTGGTCCCCGATTATTCGGGCGGGCTGTTATAAATTTTAAAATGTATAAAAGCTGGGGGATATGAAATGGCCAGCGGAACCTCCGCAGATACGGGCATCATATCAAGAAATTACAAATCCGGATCTATCATCTATTTCGAGGGAGACAAGAGCGAGTATATTTATATACTCAAGGGCGGAAGGGTGATTCTTACCTCCGTGAAGCTGGATACCGGCGAGGAGATCAAGGAGGAGGTCCGGCAGGGTGAATTCTTCGGCGTCAAGTCCGCTCTGGGCAAATATCCCAGGGAGGAAACGGCACAGACGATAGGGGATACCATCGTACTGGTGCTCAACCTGGCTGATTTCGAGAAGCTGGTCCTTCGAAACGTCAACGTCGTCAGGAAGATGCTCCGTGTTTTCAGCAACCAGTTGAGACGCATCGGGAAAATGCAGAGATCCATCCTCGGAGGCACCGAGGAAATAAATCCGGACGTCGAGCTTTTCAAGGTCGGCGAATATTATTATAAAAACGGTTCCGTCCAGCACGCGCAGTACGCCTATAAAAAATACATGGAGTACTATCCGGACGCGCAGTACGCAAAGCTCGCAATGGAAAGGATAAAGGCCATAGCCGCCGGGCAGCCCTATCCTGATGCAAGCCCCGGACCAAGCGCGCCGCCTCCCAGACGGCCAGTCGAGGATGAGGATGATGATTCGGGTTTCGACGACGATTCAGGCTCCAGGCGCGGCGATGATGATTTTGATTCTTTCGACGACGAGAAAGGGGGTTCGTCATCGGCACTTGTCGACGAGATGGACGACTTTGTTTCAGGAGATAAAAAATCCGACCTACAGGATTTCACGTTTGACGACTCCGACCTCGTAGAGAGCCTGGACGAATCGGAAGGCGGCTTATCAGTAAAATTCAGCAAGGCCGCCGCCCTTGCCGCCACTTCAAAATTCGGTGATGCCCTGAAGCTTTACCAGGATATTATGGCGGCCGGAAACGTCAAGGCCCCCCAGGAAAAAAAGCTCCAGGAGGAGGCGCAAATTGAGGCCGGGATATGCCAGTCGAAGATGGGGAAAATGAGGGAGGCGCTTGAAACCCTTTCGGGATTTATCAAAAAATTTCCGCAATCTGAAAACGTCAAGAAGGCCATATACTACATCGCTGAAATATTCGATAACGCCAAGCAGAGCGACAAGGCGATATCTTATTACAACAGGGTCCTGAACATGACGCCCAAGGATGATTTCAGCAAGAAGGCCATGAACAGAATCAAACAGCTTCAAAACGGGTGATTCAAATGGCTATGATTTTAGACGACAGGTTTTTCGACAAGTTCGGAGTTGAATATTCCCCGAACGAGATTATTTTCTGCGAGTTCGAACCGGGCAACGAATTTTATTTCGTGCAGTCGGGCAAGATACAGCTCGTCAAACTGATCAACAACAGGGAAAAGACGATAGACGTGCTCGGCGACGGTGACGTTCTCGGAGAAATGTCCATTCTTGAAGAGCAGCCCCGGTCGGCCACGGCGATAGCCGTGGATCACGTCAAATTGCTGAAGTTCCACAGGGACAATTTTGATGCCCTGATGCAGGGGAACCCGCAGATGGCCTATAAGCTCCTGATCATTTTTTCCAAGAGGATTTATGACGCTAAAAGAAGGCTCATGATACTGCTCCTGGAGGAGCCGCAGCTGAAGGTCATGGATGTTCTGTGCATGCTGGCGGAAGAGGACCCGCACCTTGACCTGCAGAACGAGTTAAGCCTCCAGGTAACCCCGCAGCAGGTCGCCAGCTGGGCCGGCATGGCGGAGGTTGACGCTCAAAAAGAATTGACACATTTAAGCCGCCTTGACAAAATTGAACTCTACTCCGACAAGATAGTCGTGAGGAAAATCAGGGAGTTTCAGAGGCTGGTCTCATCCAGGCGAAAAAAGATGTTTTCCTGATTAAATAATGGAATGCTCCCGTAGCTCAGGCGGATAGAGCAGTAGTTTCCTAAACTATTGGCCAGAGGTTCGAGTCCTCTCGGGAGCGAATGAGAAAGAGCGGTATTACAGCCGCTATTTTTTTTTGGGGATGATCCAATGCTGGAAAAGTTGAATGAAATAAAGGAAAAGTACGGCGATATAGAAAGGGAGATGGCCCGGCCGGACGTCGTGTCCGACCAGAACCGCTTCAAGAATCTGAACAAGGAATATTCCAGGCTTCAACCCGTTGTTTACAAGTACGATGATTACCTGAAGATGAAGAAGGAGCTTGACGAAGCGGGTATTCTCATCAAGGAGGAAAAGGACCCGGAGATGAGAGCCATGCTCCAGGCGGAGATCGAAAAGCTGGAAACGTCCATAAAAAAAAGCGAAGAGGAGCTTCTCGTGCTCCTTCTCCCGAAAGATCCCAATTCTGGCAAGGACATTATCATGGAAATAAGGGCAGGCACCGGGGGGGATGAGGCAGCGCTGTTCGCCGCGGACCTGTTCAGAATGTATTCAAGGTACATCGATTCCATGGGCTGGGTTATGGAACCCCTGGAGATCGCGAGCACCGGCATCGGCGGCTACAAGGAGATCATATTCTCGGTCAAGAGCGGGGACGCATACGACTATTTGAAGTATGAGTCCGGGGTCCACAGGGTGCAAAGGATTCCCGTGACCGAGGCGGGAGGAAGGATCCACACTTCCGCGGTCACGGTTGCCGTTATGGTCGAGGCCGAGGAAAGCGACGTCAAGATAAGCCCGGAGGACGTCAGGATAGACGTATACAGGTCATCCGGACACGGGGGCCAGTCCGTAAACACCACGGACTCCGCGGTCCGCATCACCCACATACCGACCGGAATAGTGGTTACCTGCCAGGATGAGAAATCCCAGCACAAGAACAAGGCGAAGGCTCTGCGCGTTCTGAGGTCAAGGCTCCTTGAAAAAATGAACAGGGAAAGACAGGACAAGGAGGCCGAGCTGAGAAAATCCCAGGTCGGTTCAGGCGACCGCAGCGAAAGAATAAGGACTTATAATTTTCCCCAATCGAGGGTCACCGACCACAGGATTGGCATGACGATGTATTCGCTCGAGAGCTTCATCTCGGGTGAAATTAAAGACATGATCGAGGCCCTCAAGAAAAACGAAATCAGCCAGATACTGGCCGTCATTAATAAGTGAGGCAGGATGATGCGGCTTTCTGAAATCCTGGCGGCCGGGGCGGACCGCCTCAGGAACTCCGGAATACCGAGCCCGGTCCTTGATGCCGAACTGCTCGCCGCACACGCCATGGGAAAAGACAGATTTCAACTCGTAATGGACGGGGACATTGAACTGCCGCCCGGTGACGTGTCCAGGATAAACGGTTTGCTGAAAAGAAGGGAATCCTTCGAGCCGGTGGCCTATATCACCGGAAGAAAGGAATTTTATTCCATTGATTTCATGGTGGACAGCAGGGTCCTCATCCCGCGGCCCGAAACGGAACTCCTGGTCGACATGGCGGTTTATTATGCGGGGCTTAAGCGCAGCGTTCTGGATCTCGGGACCGGTTCCGGCGCGATAGCGGTGTCCGTTAAAAAACAAAGGCCGGACCTTCACGTGACCGCCTCGGATATTTCTCCAGAAGCGATTGAAGTTGCGAGAAAAAATTCGGAAGAGATACTGGGGGAAGGAGAAATTGATTTTTACTGCGGCGATCTGTTCGCTCCGCTCGAAGGCAGGGTGTTCGACGTCATGGCTTCGAATCCGCCGTACATCGGGCTGGATAAAAAGGAAGGGCTTCAGAAAGACCTGGAATACGAACCCGGGATCGCGCTTTTTTGCGGCGACGGCGGAAGGGAAGCCGTGCGCAGGATTATCAATGAAGCCGGAGATCACATCACCGCTGACGGAATACTTCTCATGGAAATTTCTTTCGACATGGAAGATTTCATCGTTCAGTCCGCTTCAGGATCGGGATTCGGGGTTTCTATTCTCAAGGATTATTCCGGACTGCCGCGCGTGGCAGTGATGAAAAGAAAAAATTAATACAGGCCTTAAGAAAATGACTGCAGTAAACGAAGTGCTTGACGTTTTTAAAAAGCTCAAAACCTTTTTCGCGATACTGTTTTTTCTTTTAATCGTTTACATCGTTTTCAATCTGAAATTTCAATGGGAAGGCGTATATATAATAGTCAATGTATATCTTTATGTCTTTTCATTTTACATGATCTTTAATTTTTCTTCGATCGAGCTTTCCCATTTCAAGGAAGAGTATCAAAGAAAGTACGGGAAAAAGGGGGTTTATTACCTTTTCCTGCTGTTCAGGGTCGTCCCGTTTTCAATAATATATATAATAACCGTGATTTTCACCCTGATAAGCTACCTTGACAAGTCTGATTGGCCGTCGATGCCGATAATGGACCTCCTCGACGGTAAATATTCAAACATACTTTTTTACTCTTTGATACTTCTTGTGATACTCAAGCTTAAAAAAAAGCCGCAGATAACAATCCCGTTTTTTTTCGGACTTTCGGTCATATATTTCACGATTTACAGGATAGTAATCACCTTCTCTGATTCTACAACCGGTCCCTCGATATCTTTTTTAAAGCTGTTCCAGGTCGTTATCGCCCTTTTTTTCCTTATAAATGAGTTTTTCTTCGACAAGAAGAACATTGTTAAATCAATAATCGCTTCGCTGCTGGCCAGCCTGATAATGTACTCGTCCCTTGTTCTGCTCCTTCACGGCATTTTCAGGCTGTCGGGATTTACTTCTTACAGCCAGACCAAGTCCGCGGTAATTTTAATGAAAATGGGATATTCATATCCTCTCCCGGAATTAAAAAAAATCGTGATTGAGACGTCCCGAAATGACCTTCTTTTTTATCTCATATATTTTTCAAGAAGGTACGACTACAGGTTGAACCTGACCCCGGAACAATGGGGCAATCTCCTGCTTGCGGGCACCATGGAAACCGCGGACGTCATCTCGTATTATATAATGTACAAGAACATAAGCCTGCCTTTCGGCAACGTTATATCGTTCGCTGAAAGAAGATCCATTGATTCCGGCAGCAAGCTTGTAGAGGCGCTGGCTTTCATTAAATACGCTTCAAGATATTATGAAGGCAACGCCGGGGATTTTTTTGAAAGATACGAGAGGGGAAACAGGGAATATAAAATCTGGACCATCAGGGTGATGGCTGACGCGGGCAGCGTTAATACCGCGCCTTTTCTCTTGAACCTTCTTACCGGCACGGACGAGGTTCTTTCGAAGGAAGCCTACAGGGCCCTGAGCAGATCCCTTGACGCGGACCCGGTGAAGGACCTCGGGTTAAAGCGGAACAGTCCGGAGGTAATTCTTAGATTTAAAGAAATCTACCTGCGTTCACGCAAAGGGCTATGACGGGACAATCCGGGCACCCGGGTTTTCTTGCGGTGCAGATTTTTCTTCCGTGATTGATAAGCGCGAGATGTATACTGATCCACCTGTCTTCAGGGATCATCGATGTAAGGGATTTTTCGACCTCAAGCGGATTTTCCGAATCAACATAACCGAGCCTGTTCGCGACCCTGATCACATGGGTATCGACGGCCAGTGCCGGTATTCCGTATCCCATTGCCAGTATTACATTGGCTGACTTTCTGCCCACCCCGGGAAGGCCGGTGAGCTCCTCGAGACTTTTCGGAAGAATCCCCCCGTGATCGCTGAGGACCTTTTTAGACATCGATATTATATTTTTTGACTTGTTTCTATAGAAACCGGTGCTCCTGATGATGGACTGCACCGTTGACAGCTTCGCCATGGAAAGGCTTTTGAAATCAGGAAACGTCCGGAAGAGGCGGGGCGTGACCCTGTTTACCTGGACGTCGGTAGTCTGCGCGGAGAGAACGACTGAAACCGCGAGCTGGTATAAATTGCTGTAACGCAATGCGGGTTTTGCATCATGATGGTATTCCAGGATCCTGTTGATGATCTTATCGGATAGGGCCTTCCGCATCCTGGCGCTCCATGATTGATTTTAATATTTCCCTCGCACCGTCCAGGGCCCTGGCCCTGTGGCTGATTTTATTTTTTTCGCCCATCGGTATTTCCGCCATGGTTTTATGCATGCCCGGCAGGTAAAAAACCGGGTCGTATCCGAAACCCATTTCACCTTTCGGTTCATGCGCAATGATTCCCTCGCACTCGCCCCTTGCCATGTGTATTTCGCCGTCAGGGAACGCGATTGCGATGACGCATACAAACCTGGCGGATCTTTTTGCGTCTTCGATGCCGTTAAGCTCATCCAGAAGGAGCAGGCATCTTTCCCTGTCGGTTTTCCCGGGCCCTCCGTATCTTGCAGAAAATACCCCGGGCCTTCCTCCCAGTGCGTCAACTGCAAGGCCGGAATCGTCGGCCAGCGCAGGGAGCCCGGTATGGGCTGATATCTCAAGCGCTTTTTTCCCAGCGTTGCCCTCGAACGTATCCCTGTCCTCCCTCACCTCGGGGGCCGTCGCGAAAGCCGACAGCGGTATCAGCTCCAGGCCCCCGATCCCTGCCATTTTTTCATTTATCTCGAAGAATTTATTCCTGTTGTTTGTTGCCACGACAAGCTTCAATGAATTGCCCCGTTATATTTTTTTATTAATAAAAAAAAACATATTGATAAAATAGATAATCAGAAGATAGAATAAATTTGCAATAGATTTTCTTGCAGGCGGGATAATATTAAAGCCCGTTCCGTCTGAACCGGTATATCCGGTGCGGATTAAACACAGGATAAAAGCTTAATTCGGCATGATATTTAAAAGATACCCGTCATTAAAAAACGCTTATATCTTCATTCCAGAGGTCATACTTTTATTTTATCTCGTCTATGATTTTTTTTATCTCAATTACCTCAACGGCTATTATGAGATTTTAATGCTCGCAGTGGTCCTGCTGATTCTCTCGTCAAGGGCGGTAATGTTTTTTTTGGGATACAGCAGGTACAAGACAATGCTGTCGTCAGTCAGGGACGTCATTAACGATTATAAAAAAGGCAGGTTCATCCTGCAGAAAAAAAAGGTGGCCGGCGATGACCCTCTTTCGATCATCTTCAATGAGCTTCTTGTCGTCGGCAGGCACCTGGACAGCCTCGTATCGTCGCAGAGGACGGAAATTGAAAAATTCAACGACCTTTACAACAGCGTAATTTTTTCACTAAGCTCATATTTCCTGGTGCTTGACGAGGAAGAAAAGGTCGTATCCGCGAATGACGGTTTTTTTAAAAGGTTCCAGTTCGAGCAAAACAAGATAATCGGCAAAAAGATCGATGAGATTTTTTATTTCGTCAATGCAAGACTCAAGGGGGGGCTCTCGCAGGCAAGGAAGCTCGGGAAGTCCGTGGTGCTTGAAAAGACCCATCTCCTGACTCTGAACAAAATTTCCATAATAGCCGACATCAAGATATCAAATATCAGCATCCAGGGCAAAAACCAGATAATAATTATAATAGACGATATAACGAACAAGCTCAGAAAAGACTATCAGATAACTCTGATGAGCCAGATATCCGAATCCATCCAGAGGGATGCGGAGATAGACAGGATCCTCTATACGATCCTTACCGGCGTTACTTCCGGAACGGGTCTCGGGTTCAACCGGGCGATGCTTTTCCTGCTCGATCCCGACGGGTTTCTCGGTGGAAAAATGGCGGTGGGTCCGGATTCATTCGAAGAGGCAATTGAGATATGGAGCAACATATCAACCAGCACCGGAATTTCCGAGAGTTATGATTTCAAGGATCAGAAAAGCGGCAAGGAGCTGCTTAAAAAGGTTCTCATGGTAAAATTTCCAATTAACGATGTGAATATTTTCACAAGGTCGATAAAGAACAGGGAGAACATTCACATCGTAGATTCGTGGAACAATCCGGATCTTGATGAAGAGATAAAGAAGCTTATGGATGTTAAGGAATTCGTCCTGGTTCCGCTTATAGTGGGCAACAAGGCCATAGGCGCGATAGCCGCCGATAATAAATTCAACCAGGCCCCCATAGGCAACGACAGCATTGAACTGCTGTCTATATTCGCTTCCCAGGCGGCGCTTTCCATTGAGAGCTACAACAGCCTGGACATGGTAAAGAGCGAGATGCAGAAAATCAGCGAAAGGCAGGAGGCCATTGTAGAATCCGAAAAACTGGCGGCCGTGGGAAGGATCGCCTCCCAGATCGCTCACGAGATCAGGAATCCCCTGGTGACCATGGGCGGCTATGCGAGGAGGATAATGCAGCTGACCAAGGACACCCCGAAAAACAGCGACAAGATAACCAATGCCGCATCGATAATTCTCAAGGAGTCCGAAAGGCTGGAAAAGACGCTGTCAAACGTGATGGATTTTTCTAGGCCGTCAAAATTCATAAGGGAATTCAACAATATAAACGACATCGTGAGGGATACGGTCGACCTTTTAAAGAACCTGTTCCAGGAAAAAAATATAAATTGCGAACTGGAACTTCAGCCGGACATTCCCCTGGTCAAGTCAGATTTCAATCAAATGAAGCAGGTGATGCTCAATCTCCTTCAGAACGCCATTGATGCGACCGGAAACGGCGGCACGGTCGTTATCCGCACGGTCAGCGACTCCAGGAGCCTTTTTATATATATATCTGATACCGGTACGGGTATAAAGGAAAAGAATCCCGATGCGATTTTCGAACCGTTTTTCACAACAAAGGTGACGGGCGTTGGTCTCGGGCTTGCGATAGTAAAAAAGATCATAAAGGATCACGATGGAGAAATTAAGGCGCGCAACAGGGACGAGAGGGGAGCGGAATTTGAAATCCAGTTGAATGTTCCTGGTTGACGATTATGCGATAAAAAGTTCTTGAAAAACAAAAATTCAGTTATTATCTTTATTGTGTAGACATTGAAATATGATACATGCCGGGAATGTGGATAGAATTTAAAATATATATCACACGGAGGTAATTTGATGGCGAAATTGCTTATTGTGGAAGATGAACAGCACCAGAGAGAGCTTTATGCCGTGGAGCTTCAGGATGACGGCTACGAAGTTGACCAGGCCGGGAACGGGAAAGAAGCCGTGGAGATGGTGAAATCAAATAAGTACGATTTAGTGATAATGGACATCAGGATGCCGGAAATGGACGGAATAGAGGCTCTCGGTAAGATATTATCGAGGGACAAAAAAATTCCTATCATAATATATACCGCATACTCAAATTATAAAAGCAACTTCATGACATGGACCGCGGATGCATATGTCACAAAAACATCCAACCTCAATGAACTCAAGGAAAAGGTCAGGGAAATTCTTGCCTCAAGAGGCGTTTGAATTAAAATAATAAAAAAAGGGGTGTTCAACGAACACCCCTTTTTAGTAACGTTTTTTAACGTAAGATTAGAGCTGATTACATACCAAGCTTCTTAACGCCTTTGTCAACGCCTTTGTCGACTGCTTTTTTGATTGCATCTTTTGCAGCACCTTTAGCTGCATCTTTAGCTGCATCAGCAACTGCTGCTTCGTCTTTCTTTTCGGCAGCTTCTTCAACTTTCTCTTCTGGTTTGGCTTCTTCAGCTTTTTTGCAGCCTACGAATCCGAAGCTGAAAGCGAAAGCAAAGATGGAGATGATCGCTAAAGTAAAAATACTTTTTTTCATAAAAAAAGCTCCTTAGATTTAAAATTTTTCGCAAAACTATGATATGGTGGTAAAAAGTCAATAAAAAATCAACGATAAAATTAAAAAAATTTAAAAAGGTGATTTTTCTTATTAAATCATCATTATTAATGAATTTATTTGAAATATGTACATTTTGATGTTTCTGATTCCCATACTGTTATTGATTCCAACTTTACAGCTTCGTTGTTTTCACCAAGGGCATCAGTAAATTTTTCATAAATATATTTCGCAATATTTTCCGAGGTGGGATTTATTTCGTTAAACGGGGGTATGTCATTGAGGTTTTTATGATCAAGTTCCCCGATTATGCCTTTCAGAATTCTTTTAATTTCGTGAAAGTCAACGAGGATGCCTATCCGGTCAAGCCTTTCCCCTTTTACGCTTGCTGCGATCTTCCAGTTATGGCCGTGAAGATTCTCGCATTTTCCCTTGTAGCCCATCAGCTGGTGCGCCGACGAGAAGTTGTCTTCCACTGTTAATATGAACATTTTTTTACACAAATTTTGACAGATTTTTTGCTATGCCTTCAATGTCCTTTTTCGTCAGGGTCGGATAAATAGGGAGAGAATAAAGCTTTTTTGAAAGCCTGCCGCTTATCGGAAAATCCTCCCTTTTCAGCCCCAGAAAATTATGGAGCCCCCTGACCGGTTGATAAATCTCTATCCCGCATTTCCTCCAGTATTTTTCCACTTTTTCATTCGACGCATCGAACAGAATTGGAAACGACTGGTACGCGAACCTGTCGCTGAAAGGGACGATTGATTTGTGGGGCGTTATCCTTAGGGCTTCATGGTATATTTTGGCTATTTCCCTTCTTCTGGCAAGGAAGTTCTGCAGCTTTGAAATCTGGGATATTCCCATTGCAGCCTGGAAATCCGTCATCCCGCAATCGAGACCCGGATGTCCATCATCACCGCCCCTGTTTTCTTTCATTGATGAATAATTTCTGGAGTTGTTGGTCAGTACCATGCCGCCGTTGCCGGTGGTTATTATCATTGAGGATGAAAATGATGCAACGGTAAAAGCGGCCTCCCCGCCTGCCGGGACATCGTTGATTTCCGTGCCTATGGCATGGGATATATCTTCAATAACCGGGATCCCGGCTTCGGCGAGGGCTTCCCTGGGGAAATGATAGCCGAAGATATGGAAGATTACGACCGCCCTTGTTTTTTCGCCGATGAGCTTTTTTATTGATTCCGCGGACGGGAATAACGAGTTTTCTTCGCAATCAACTAATACGGGTTTGGCCCCGGCGGAATCAAGGGCCGCAAGAGGGGCCGGGTGCGTATAATCAGGCAAAATGACCTCGTCCCCGTTTCCGATGCCCAGGGACTTGAAAACAAGCTGATATGCCGAGGTAAGGGAGCTGGTCACAAGGGAGTATTGCAAGCCAACAAGCCTGGCAAGGGCCGATTCGAATTCCTTTACGCAGGTCCCGGTCTGCAATTCATCGTTGATAAGGCAATCCAGGACGCCTTCCAGCTCTTTCCTCGTTATGGTCGGTCTTGAAGAAACTATCTTCATAATATATTATTGCGGTCCTTTTTTATTGCAGATATGACCGGCTGGAGAATTTTGGTCGGTTTCATCCTGCATACGGGAATATAAATTGCTTTGAACAAGGCAATAGTATTCTGCGGGAAAAGGTCAAGAATGTTTTCATGGCGCGGAATAAAAAACCCGTCCGGAATCAAAAATAATTGCAGATGGCCTGGAATGAATCCGATGCATAATTCAGAATTTTAAACTTCAGCATTGATTAAGGATTTCCGATAAATTAAGCAGTGAACGTGGTGGAGGTATGTCTGATGTACGCTAAAAGATTGCCTGTTATTTTTCTTTCTTTTGCGGTGATAAGCCTGCTGGTGACGGGTTGTACCCCGGGCAGGGCCCAGACCAAGAAGAATGCAAAAAACAAAACGGAAATCGCCCTGGATGAAAATAACGAAGATGATTCCGATACTGTCAATTCCAGGAAAAAAGGAGTCAGGGAGTCTACCCGCAGCAGCGAGGAGTTTGATTTCAATGATAACGATTCCGATGGCGAGGAAAGCCCATATAAAAAGGAAAAATTTTACCAGACCGGCAATGCATCCTGGTACGGAAGGGAGTTTCAGGGTAAGCGCACTGCGTCCGGTGAAAAATTCAACATGAATACAATGAGCGCCGCGCATAAAAAACTGCCTATGGGTTCGGTGGTTGAGGTCAAAAACCTTGATAACGGTAAAATCGTAAAGGTCAGGATAAATGACAGGGGCCCATATAAGGACGGCAGGATCATAGACCTTTCGTATGCTGCCGCTAAGAAACTCGGGATGCTTTCAACGGGAACGGCGTATGTGGGCATAAAGGTAGTCAACAGGGACGATAAATATGCCGGTGAAGGTAAAAAATCCTCAAGGAAAAGGGATATAGAACCTGTCGTGGACGATGATTCCGAAGCCGATGTCAAGAATGACAGGAAAGGTGGGGATTACAGGATTCAGGCCGGCGCCTTTTATTCAAAAAGAAATGCTGAAAAACTTAAAGAAAAAATAGAAGGCCTTACTGATAATGAGGTCGTGGTAGTCCATGACGGCGACCTTTACAAGGTGCGGGTCGAAGGGATGGCCTCCAAAAGGGCCGCGGAGAAAAGTAAAAAGATACTGACAGAAAAAAACATACCTGCCTATCTGATAGAACAGGGAGAATAGATCAAAAAAGGGCCCTCCATAAGGAAGGCCCTTTTTGTATATTGATTTGAATTTTAACAGGGAGATCCCGGAAATTTTCATTTCTCATGTTTTTTTATAACCTTCATATATCAAAAAAAAATATTTTTAATTGACAAAAAAGGGGCGGTTTTTAATATTACACCCTGCCTCTGCCCACGTAGCTCAGTCGGTAGAGCATTTGCATGGTAAGCAAAAGGTCACCAGTTCGATTCTGGTCGTGGGCTCATTATATTTAATGAGCTCACTGCTTTGATCCCATGGGGTGAGATCAAATAGAGGCAAGCGGTTTTTTTCATTAGCGGCCGTCCAGGGGATTCCGTGTAAATAGATTCAGCTTCAAATTAAATTTCCATGCAGTCTCATCATAAAAAGGGTTTGTCTTATGCGAGATATAATACTGATGGCGTGCCAGGAATGCAAACGAAGGAATTATTCCGTCACGAAGAATAAAAAAAACCAGAGCGGCAAGCTCGAGGTGAAAAAGTTCTGCAAGTTTTGCAACAAGCATACTATGCACAAGGAAACAAAGGCTTAGTACCGGGTGACATTGTGAACAAGATCCTGCAATTCTTGCGCGAGTCGAAAGAGGAACTGCTGAAGGTTACCTGGCCCGACAGGGACGAGGTAACCAGTTTCACCATGGTCGTCCTGATAACCGTAGTTGTAATTTCGGTTTTTTTATGGATGGTCGATACCGGATTGCTTGCTCTTATTAATCAGCTGATGAAATGATATGGCGAAGGAATGGTACGTAGTACATACGTTTTCCGGGCATGAGAACAAGGTAAAGCTGGCCCTGGAGAAGAAGGTCGAAAACTTCGAGCTTCAAGGCAAGATATTCCAGGTGAAGATCCCGATGGTCGACGTTGCGGAGGTAAAGGACGGTAAAAAGAAGATCAAGTCCAAGAAATACTTCCCGGGATACATCCTGGTCGAAATGGAACTCGACGATGAATCATGGGGCATAGTCAAAAGCGTTCCCGGTGTCACGAATTTCGTCGGCGCGTACGGAACAAACAAGCCCAAGCCTTTATCCAGGAACGAGGTGGATGCTCTGTTCAACCAGATGGGGGAACAGAAGGCGAAGGAGAAGATATCCGCTGTTCTCGATTTCTCGGTGGGCGAACATATAAAAGTCGTGGACGGGCCCTTCAATAATTTTACCGGTATAGTAGAAGAGGTGTATCCGGAAAAAGGCAGGCTCAGGGTAAAGGTGGAAATTTTCGGCCGCGGCACTCCGGTCGAGCTGGACTTTCTGCAGGTCGGGAAAATATAATTTTGCAAATCAATATGTTTTATTGAGGAAATAAAATGGCGGCACCATCGAAAAAGAAAAAGAAAATTGTAGTTGAAATCAAACTGCAGATACCTGGCGGGCAGGCCAATCCCGCTCCTCCCGTAGGACCGGCCCTTGGTCAGCACGGCCTCAACATCATGGAATTCTGCAAATCCTTCAACGAAAGAAGCAAAGAGCAGCAGGGGACCATTCTCCCGGTGGTCATCACCGTTTATGAAGACAGGAGCTATACGTTTATAATAAAGACTCCGCCGGCATCCGTTCTCATTAAAAAGGCCCTCGGTCTTGAAAAGGGATCAAGCGAACCCAACAAGACCAAGGCAGGTAAAATTACGAGACAGCAGCTGATCGAGATAGCCAAGATAAAGATGCCGGATCTAAACGCCAATACGGTTGACGCGGCGGCAAACATTATTGCGGGAACCGCCAGGTCAATGGGCATTGATGTAATTGATTAATACAGCCGGATGGGTATAAGAGATGAATAGAGGAAAGCAAATAAAAGAAGCAAGATCGCAGGTTGACAAGACCAGGCTCTACAACGCCGATGAGGCCGTAGCCCTCATGAAGAAAGTCAAATTCGTTAAATTCGATGAGACGGTCGATTTGAAGATCAAGATAGCTTACAAGAGTTATCAGAACATCAGGGGATCCGTAACACTTCCTGCCGGCACCGGAAAGGATAAGAAGGTGCTCGTGATATGCAAAGGCGACAAGCAGAAGGAAGCGAGGGATGCAGGTGCCGACCATGTCGGCGCAGAGGACATGATTGAAAAAATCAAAGGCGGCTGGATTGATTTCGAAGCGGTCGTAGCCACGCCTGAAATGATGAAGGAAGTCGGTAAGCTTGGACAGATTCTCGGCAAAAAAGGTCTTATGCCCAAACCTAAATCGGGAACCGTCACCGATGATGTCAAGGGAATCGTTAAGGAGCTGAAGGGCGGAAGGGTTGAATACAAGGCCGACAAGACCGGTGTAATCCATATGGGAATCGGAAAAGTTTCGTTTGAGGACGGGGCCATAATGGACAATTTAAAAACATTCTTTAATCAGATTATTAAAGACAAGCCGTCTGATGCCAAGGGCAATTATATAAAATCCGTTCACATATGCTCCACCATGGGCCCTGGAATAAAAATAAACCACAAGGGGATTGAGCGATGACCGTAAAGCAATATAAAGTAGACGAGGTCGACAGGCTGGTTGCCAAGCTGAAGGAGCGTGGAAATATAATACTTACAAACTATTCCGGCATAAAGGTTAAAGACCTGAGCCTGCTGAGAAGAACCCTCAGGGAGAAAAATGCGGAATATAAAGTAGTCAAGAACACCCTTTTTAAAAGGGCGCTAAAACAGCTGGGCTATGCGGACATGGACGAACATTTGAAGGGACCGGTTGCCGTAGCTTTTGTGGGAGATGAAATAGCAGATGTTGCGAAAGCGCTCAAGGAATTCGGAAAAGAAAGACAGAGCTTCAGCTTTACTGCCGGAGTGCTGGATTCGGTTCTGTATGGAGAGGACCAGATCAAAAGACTTGCAGATCTTCCCTCTAAAGAGGTTCTACTTTCGCAGATCATGTCGCTGATAAACGGTCCTGCGAGCGGAATTGCAATAGGAATGAATCAGATTATGGCTTCAGTTGCGAGGGGCATCAAGGCCGTCGCCGAAGCAAAGAATTAGCGTTTAAAGCCCGCACCTCTTGATGCTTTAAGCCGGGGTGTAGGGATTAAATAGATAAGGGTAAAAAAAGGTATCTGTTTCCATAAGGATAAATTTAAGCGATCGTGCGATATCTCCGCTGGAGATTAAAATTTATTGATGTGGATCACATGACTTAATGCCCTTTATAAGTTTTTACGCCAGTGAGCGTGTTAACTTGAAGAAATTCACTAAGTATAAAGGAGTTTAAAAATGGGTAAAATTTCAGTTGCAGAATTACTGGATGCTATCGGGAGCCTTACTCTCGTTGAAGCCGGCGAGCTTGTCAAGGCCATGGAAGAAAAATTCGGAATATCAGCGGCTGCGCCTATCGCTGTAGCAGCAGTCGGCGGCGCCGGAGCGGCGGCCGAGGTTGAGGAGCAAACCGAATTCGACGTCATATTGACCGGTTTCGGCGATAGCAAGGTTAACGTTATCAAAGAAGTCAGGGCAATCACTGGTCTGGGACTCAAAGAGGCCAAGGAGCTTGTCGAGGCCGGCGGAAAGGCGGTAAAAGAAAAAATCGCCAAGGAAGAGGCTGAAAAGATTAAAAAACAGCTACAGGACGCTGGTGCAACAGTCGAGATTAAATAAAATTTTTTTATTTTTTTTCAACTTTTTGTTTGTCAGAAAATAGGTTTGATTGTTTATCGGTCAAACCTATTGGCGTTTATTAATATCTCTGACGTTTTTTAAAAAACTCGATGATGATCATTTTATCAAATATCTCCGAAGCGGAAGAATTGTCGGTGAATTTTTTTTTAAATTCCGCCCGTGCCGCTCAATTTTTAAGCTTATGCTTTCAACAAAATAAAATAAAAGGTATAAGGCTCCATGCAAACAGGTAAAAAGATAATCAATTTCGGAAAGATAAAGGCAAGCCTGGAACTTCCAAATCTTATTGAGATACAGCTCAAATCGTATGAGTGGTTCCTGCAGCCGGATACTGCCAGAAAAAAATCACAGGGCCTGCAGGCCGTGTTTGAAGAAATATTTCCGATTGAGAGCCCGCACGAGGATGTTGTCCTTGAATATATCGATTATGAGGTGGGTGAGCCTAAGTATTCCGAAAATGAGGCGAAGGAAAGGGACGTAACCTATGCCGCGCCTCTGAAAGCGACCATAAGGCTGATCAGGAAGGACAGCATGGAGGTCAGGGAGCAGACCGTTTACATGGGTGATATACCTTTGATGACCCAAAGGGGAACATTCATCATTAACGGCGCCGAGAGGGTCGTCGTAAACCAGCTGCACAGATCCCCGGGGATATTCTTTTTCTTCGAAGAGGCCGAGAGGATATACAATGCCAGAGTCATACCCGACAAAGGATCATGGCTTGAATTCGAGATGGATACCAAGGGCTATTTAATAGCCAGAATCGACAGGAAGAAAAAATTTCCAGTCACCCTTCTTATAAAAGCGATGGGCTATGAAAACAACGAGGAAATAGTAAAGCTCTTCTATGAAACAAATACAATCAAGCTTAAGAGCGAGGATGATTACAGGCTTCTCAACGGCAGAAGGGTTGCCAGGGACGTCGCCAGCACCGAGACCGGTGAGGTCCTCATCGAGGTGGGGGAAAGAATCAACATCGACCTGATAGACAGGATCAGGGAGGAGAAGATCAAGGAGATTGAGGCCATCGAGTTCCCGAACAACAAGGAAGACGCGTATTTCGCAACCACCCTCGAGGTCGAAAAGGAATTCATCAAGAAGACGCTGAAGCTTGACCCCGAGCATCAGCATAAAGAATCCGAGGTCGCACTGCTGACCATACATGCCATAATGAGGCCGGGCGAGCCCACCAACCTGGAGAACGCGGCTACCGAGCTTGACAGGTTGTTCTTCAATCCAAAGACCTACAGCCTGGGCCTGGTGGGCAGGTACAAGATCAGTTCCAAGTTCGGCTTCAACGATTTCAAAAGCGAGACCCTCAAAAACGAAGATATAATAGCCACGATAAAATATCTTCTTTTCCTTATCGCCGAAGCGGACGGATACGAAATAGAACAGACTGATGGAAACGGCAAAACCAAAAAGAGGTTCGTGCCTACCATAGTGGACGATATAGACCACCTCGGCAACAGGAGGATAAGGTCCGTCGGCGAACTCATAATGAACCAGATAAAGGTCGGTTTCCAGAGAATGGAGCGCGTTATCAAGGAAAGGATGACCATCCAGGACCTTGACATAATAACACCGCAGGCGCTTATCAGCATCAAGCCTATCGCCGCGGTCATAAACGAATTTTTCGGGTCAAGCCAGTTGTCGCAGTTCATGGACCAGACGAATCCCCTCGCGGAGCTGACCCACAAGAGAAGGCTGAACGCGCTCGGACCTGGCGGACTTTCCAGGGAAAGGGCCGGTTTCGAAGTCAGGGACGTACACCCTTCGCATTACGGAAGGATGTGTCCTATCGAGACGCCTGAGGGACCGAACATAGGTCTGATCGTTTCTCTCAGTACCTTTGCGAGAATAAATGAATACGGATTTCTCGAAACTCCATACAGGGTCGTTGAAGACGGCAAGGTAACGGACGAGATTGAATACCTCACCGCCGACAAGGAAGACAGTTATTTTATCGCCCAGGCGAACGCGGTGATAGACGTAAAGGGCAATTTTCAGAGCAACATGGTCCCCACGAGAAACAGGGGCAACTTTCCATACAAGAGGCCGAAGGAGATCCAGTATATGGACGTATCCCCGAGCCAGATATTTTCAGTCTCGACGTGCCTGATCCCGTTCCTTGAGCACGACGACGCCAACAGGGCCCTCATGGGGTCCAACATGCAGCGTCAGGCGGTACCCCTTCTTGTTGAGGAGGCCCCGTTTATCGGTACTGGAATGGAACCCTTTGCGGCCTATGATTCAGGGGTCCTTTTAATATCAAGAAAATCCGGCGAGGTTGTATTCGCCGATGCGAAGACCATAAAGATCAAGACCTCTTCGGGCGAGGTTGAAGAAAATGAGCTGATGAAATTCAAGAGGACCAACCAGGGGACCTGCTTCAATCAGAAACCCGTTGTGAAGGCCGGGCAGAAGATCAAATCCGGAGATGTTCTCGCGGACGGTCCGGCAACGGACAGCGGCAGGCTCGCGCTGGGCAAGAACATTCTGGTGGCGTTCATGCCCTGGATGGGATACAACTTCGAGGATGCCATATTGATTTCCGAAAGGCTCGTCTCGGAGGACATCTATACATCGATTCATATAGAACAGTTCGAGGTCGAGGCCAGGGAAACCAAGCTCGGAAGGGAAGTCATAACAAGGGACATTCCCAATCTGAGCGAAAAGGCATTCAGGGACCTTGATGCTGATGGAATAGTCAGGATAGGGGCTTATGTTAAGCCCGACGACATACTTGTAGGAAAGGTCACGCCCAAGGGCGAGCAGGATCTTACCCCGGAGTACAAGCTTCTCCATTCGATATTCGGCGAGAAGGCGAGAGAGGTGAGGGACACGTCCCTGAGGGTTCCGAACGGAGTTGAAGGGATCGTCGTGGACGTGAAAAGGTTTACTCGTGAAAACGGCGACGAGCTTTCTCCCGGGGTCGAAGAGCTTGTAAAGGTTTACATAGCGGACAAGAGAAAAATTTCTGTCGGTGATAAAATGGCCGGACGTCACGGGAACAAGGGCGTCATTTCCAAAATAGTCCCAGAACAGGATATGCCTTACCTTCCCGACGGCACACCGGTCGACATCGTTCTTAATCCGCTTTCCGTCCCGTCCCGAATGAACCTGGGCCAGCTTCTCGAGACCGAGCTGGGATGGGCCGCGAAGGAACTAGGGATCATGATTGAAACGCCGATTTTCGACGGCGCCAAGGAGACCGATATAAGGGATTACCTTAAAAAGGCAAACATCCCGGAAAGCTCAAAGACGCAGCTTTATGACGGAAGGACCGGTGTCCCGTTTGAGGGAGAGGTCATGGTTGGATATATTTACATGATGAAGCTGGCGCACATGGTGGACGACAAGATACACGCAAGGTCGACGGGACCATATTCACTGGTGACTCAGCAGCCGCTGGGAGGAAAGGCCCAGTTCGGCGGACAGAGGCTCGGGGAAATGGAGGTCTGGGCTCTCGAGGCATACGGCGCCGCGTACACTCTCCAGGAACTCCTGACGGTGAAATCCGACGACATGCTGGGAAGGGCGAGGATTTACGAGGCGATAGTAAAGGGCATAAACACGACTTCTCCGGGCATTCCGGAATCGTTCAACGTTTTGATACAGGAACTCAGGGGCCTTGCTCTTGACGTAAGGATTTACGATGAGCATAACAACGAGATAAGCCTTTCCGAGTGGAGCGAGGGTTTCAGCAAGCCCAAAAAGAGGATAAAAATCGATTCGATCAAAAATATTTAACCAGGGTTAAGGCGATATTATGAGAGACTTTAATGATTTCAGATCTATAAAAATAAAGCTCGCATCCCCTGACATGATCAGGGAATGGTCTTACGGCGAGGTTAAAAAGCCCGAGACCATCAACTACAGGACCCTAAAACCCGAGAGGGACGGATTATTCTGCGAGAAGATTTTCGGCACCACCAAGGAATGGGAATGCTATTGCGGAAAGTTTAAATCAATCAGGTACAAGGGCGTCATATGCGACAGGTGCGGCGTTGAGGTCACTCATTACAAGGTAAGAAGGGAAAGGGGCGGACATATAGAGCTGGCCGCTCCGGTCGCGCATATCTGGTATTACAGGTCCGTCCCTTCAAGGATGGGTCTGCTTCTGGACATGACCGTAAATTCCTTGAAATCGGTTCTATATTATGAAAAATACGTTGTCATCGATCCGGGAAAGGCGGAGGAGGAGGACATAAAGAGGGGCGACGTTATCGACGAAGACACGTACGACGGCCTCTATGAAAAATACGGTGATACCTTCATCGCCGGGATGGGCGCCGCCGCAATCAAAGACCTTCTGCTGAACATAGACCTCGACGAGGAATCCCGTCAACTGAGGGCCGACATAACAAACAAGGCGGCGAAAGAAACAAAGATCGACAAGAAATTCATCAAGAGGCTGGAGATCATCGAGGCATTCAAGGAATCTGGGAACATGCCCGATTGGATGATACTTGACGTCATCCCGGTCATTCCGCCGGAGCTCAGGCCGATGGTGCAGCTTGACGGCGGAAGGTTTGCGACCTCCGACCTTAACGACCTCTACAGGCGCGTTATAAACAGGAACAACAGGCTGAAGAGGCTTCTGATGCTGAGGGCCCCTGAAATAATAGTAAGAAACGAAAAGAGGATGCTGCAGGAGGCCGTGGACGCCCTGTTCGACAACAGCAGAAGGAAAAGGGCCGTCAAGGGTAAGGGAAACAGGCCTCTCAAATCGCTTTCGGATATGCTCAAGGGCAAGCAGGGAAGATTCAGGCAGAACCTTCTCGGCAAAAGGGTGGACTATTCAGGAAGGTCCGTTATCGTCATAGGACCGGAACTCAAGCTCCATCAGTGCGGCCTTCCCAAGAAGATGGCCGTCGAGCTCTTCAAGCCGTTTATAATGAAAAGGCTGGTCGACAAGGACTATGTGCAGAATATCAAATCTTCGAAGAAGATGGTTGAAAACGAAAGGCCCGAGGTATGGGAGGTTCTTGAGGAGGTTATCTCCGAACATCCTGTTCTTCTGAACAGGGCGCCGACGCTTCACAGGCTCGGGATACAGGCCTTCGAGCCGGTACTGGTGGAGGGCAAGGCGATAAGGCTTCACCCGCTGGTATGCCACGCCTACAATGCCGACTTCGACGGCGACCAGATGGCGGTTCACGTGCCGCTTTCACCCAGGGCACAGCTGGAATGCTGGAGCCTGATGCTCTCTACGAACAACCTGCTCTCTCCGGCCAACGGTCATCCGGTAGTATCTCCGACCCAGGACATAGTCCTTGGAATATTCTACCTGACTTCGATGCTTGAGGGGGCCAAGGGCACGGGCATGTTTTTCGACGACGAGGTCGAGGTGATGAGGGTCGTCGACTACGGCCAGATCAAAATGAGATCCATGATAAAATTTCTCATGGACGGGGAATTTATCGAGACCACCCCCGGGAGGCTGATATTCAACAAGTTGATGCCCGAGGATTACCCGTTCATCAACCACATGGTAAACGACAAGGAGCTTTCAAAAATAATCTCCAACGTGCTGAGACACTATGGTTCGGACGTAACGATCAGAATGCTTGATGACATCAAGGAGGCCGGCTACAAGTACGCTACGAGATTTGCTCCCACTATATCGATGTCGGACATCATCGTTCCAACGGAAAAAAAGGACATCATATTCGAAGAGGACAAAAAGCTCGAAGCTATTGAAAACGAATACAGAAACGGTTTCATAACCAACGAGGAGAGATACAACAGGGTTATAAACCTCTGGACCAACGTTAACGAGCAGATTGCTATTAAAATGTTCGAGGAACTGTCAAAAAGCTCGAACGGCTTCAACCCGATATGGGTCATGGCGCAATCCGGAGCCAGGGGCTCCAAACAGCAGATAAGGCAGCTCGCGGGGATGAGGGGCCTTATGGCCAAGCCCAGCGGCGAAATCATAGAGGTGCCCATCAAGGCAAATTTCAAGGAAGGCCTCACGGTACTGGAGTATTTCATATCCACCAACGGGGCAAGGAAGGGACTGGCCGACACCGCTCTTAAAACGGCGGACGCCGGGTATCTTACCAGGAGACTGGTCGATATCGCACAGGACGTTGTCATTTCCATGGAGGATTGCGGCACGACCATAGGCATCGACGTCAATTCGATAAAGGAGGGCGACGACATAATCGAGTCCCTCGGAGACAGGGCCCTCGGCAGGACCGTTCTCTACGATTTGATCCATCCCGTGACCAACGAGGTAATCTGCAAGGCTGATGAAATCGTAACCGAGGAGATAGCCGACCTGATAGACCAGCTCAATATAGATACGATAGAAATCAGATCGGTGCTGACCTGCGAGGCCAGGCACGGGGTTTGCGTCAAATGCTACGGCAGAAATCTCGGTACTGCAAAACCGGTAGATATAGGCGAAGCGGTAGGCATCATAGCGGCCCAGTCCATAGGACAGCCAGGAACCCAGCTTACCATGAGAACCTTCCACATCGGGGGTATCGCTTCCAGGTCCGTAGAGGAAAGCGAGATCAAGATGAACTATCCCATTTTTGTGAAGGAGATCACGTCAAAGAGCATCAAGACCGAGGAAAAAAAGATCATCACCGTCAGAAGGGGATACCTTATAGTCCAGAGGGTCATAGACGAAAAAGCCGCCAAGGACGAGAACGACATCGTCGTAAAGGAAAACGACAAGGTTTATTCAGGGATGGTCCTGGCGAAATCTTCTGATAAAAACGAGATCGTAGCCAAGAGCTCCGGTATAGTGAAGATAAACAAGAAGAAGATTTATATACTCGGCGATCCGAACTCCATTCCCATAAACGTCGGAACGGAGCTGCATTCCAAGGAGGACAAGTTCTATGAAAGGAACGAAATCCTGGCTTCCTTCGACCCGTGGTTCGAACCCATCCTTACGGAGATAGCCGGCAGGGTGGAATTCGTAGACGTTGAGATAAACAAGAGCATGAGGGAAGAGATCGATCCAGCGTCAAACGTTACCAAAAGGATTATTGTCGAGTATAAAACTGAAAAATTGCAGCCCAGGGTTAACATACAGGGATCATCCAGTGAGCCGATTACATACCTGCTGCCGAAGGGCGCGCACCTCATGGTGATGGACAGCGATTCGGTAAATGCCGGAACCGTTCTTGCCAAGATACCAAGAAGCGTTGAGAAGACCAAGGATATTACCGGCGGTCTTCCCAGGGTCGCTGAACTTTTTGAGGCGAGAACCCCCAAGGAATCGGCAACCCTTTCCGAAATAGACGGAACGGTTACTATAGGCGACACCGCCAAGAATAAAAGAAAGATAATAGTCACCGGAGAGGACAAAAACGAGAAGGAGTATTCGATCCCGATATCGAAATTCCTGAGGGTCCAGGACGGAGATTTTATTTCCAAGGGCGAGAAGGTTGACGACGGCCCTGTCGATCCGCACGAGATTCTGAAGATAAAAGGCCCGAGGGAGCTGCAGAAGTTTCTTGTCAACGAGATCCAGGAGGTCTACAGGCTGCAGGGCGTCACCATCAACGATAAGCATATTGAGGTGATCGTGCGCCAGATGCTTCGCAAGGTCAAGCTTTCCGATCCAGGCGACTCGAGTTTCGTCATAGAACAGATCGTCGACAAGTTCGATTTCCAGGAGGAGAATAACAGGGTGATCGAAGAAGGCGGAAAACCCTCCACCGCGATTCCGATACTTATGGGAATAACCAAGGCCGCACTGAACACGGAGTCGTTCATATCGGCCGCTTCTTTCCAGGAAACCACCAGGGTCCTTACCGATGCCGCCATAAAGGGCAAGGTGGACAAGCTGAGGGGCCTGAAGGAAAACGTCATTATCGGGCACCTTATCCCTGCCGGAACAGGCATCAGGATATATACCGATGTAGACGTATACGAAGACGAGCCGGGTGATCTCGACGGCGCCGTTCCTGAAGAAAATCCTGAGGCAGAGGCTGCCGAACCGGTCGAGGAAAAGGACAAGAGCGAGATCAGCGCGGAATGATCCCGGTCCGGCGGTAAAATCCCCGCCTGTATGCGGTTTTTTTCGCTTTAGATTTTAACCGGGTCGTAACGGCGGTCCTGCTTGGAATAAATACTTGACAAAAAATCGAGTATCGCCGATGACGATCTTCGTCCCTGATTTTCAGGGTCAAAAGGACAAAACCAGTTGATACACCGATATCACTGTTATAATACAGCAAGTTAAACAGGAGTTGAGATGCCAACAATCAGTCAGCTTATAAGAAAGGGAAGGCAGAATAAAAGGAAAAAGACCAAATCCCCGGCGCTCAAGCAGTGCCCGCAGAAAAGGGGCGTATGCACCAGGGTCATGACATTTACGCCTAAAAAGCCGAATTCCGCCCTTCGAAAGGTTGCCAGGGTCAGGTTGACAAACGGAATAGAAGTCACGGCCTACATACCCGGTGTCGGCCACAACCTTCAGGAGCACTCCGCTGTTCTTATAAGGGGAGGAAGGGTCAAGGACCTTCCCGGAGTCAGGTATCACATAATCAGGGGCACCCTGGATACCCTGGGCGTAGATGACAGGAGAAAAGCAAGATCCAAATACGGGACCAAGAGACCCAAAGCCTGATATAATGATATTATAGTTTGAGGAGAAGATATGCGCAGGAAGAGACCGGTTAAAAGAGAAATACTACCCGATCCCAAGTACGGGAGCAAGTTGATAACAAAGTTCATCAACTGCATGATGCTGAAAGGGAAAAAGGGCGTATCGGAAAGTACATTCTATAGGGCCATGGACATACTGAAGGATAAAACACAAAAGGATCCGGTTGAGGTTTTTGTTAAGTCCCTTGAAAATGTAAAGCCTCTTGTTGAGGTCAAATCCAGAAGGGTCGGCGGGGCAACTTACCAGGTTCCTGTTGAAATAAGACCTGAAAGAAGACAGGCACTCGGGATCAGATGGCTCATCCTCTATTCCAGGGGAAGATCCGAGAAGACAATGTACCAGAGACTTGCCGGAGAGCTGATGGACGCCTTTAATAACACCGGGACTGCCATCAAGAAAAAAGAGGACACGCACAAGATGGCCGAGGCCAACAAGGCTTTTGCCCATTACAAATGGTGATGATAAAAATAATTATTGATATTCCAAATACCAGGTCCGCCTGGTATTTGGTTTTTTAAAGGCGTTAATTTTCAGGTATACTTATGGGACGTGATTTACCATTAAATAGAACAAGGAATATAGGCATAATGGCCCACATCGATGCGGGCAAGACCACCCTTACGGAAAGGATCCTGTTCTATACCGGTAAGACGCACAAGATCGGCGAGGTTCACAATGGGACTGCCGAGATGGACTGGATGATCCAGGAAAAGGAGAGGGGAATCACCATCACCGCCGCGGCGACGACCTGTTACTGGAAAAACACCAGGGTAAATATCATAGACACTCCGGGTCATGTTGATTTTACGGTTGAGGTTGAAAGGAGTCTCCGTGTTCTCGATTCCGCCATAGCGGTCTTTGACGGAGTGGCGGGGGTTGAACCCCAGTCGGAAACGGTCTGGCGGCAGGCGGACCATTACGGAATCCCCAGGATATGTTTCGTCAATAAGATGGACAGGATAGGGGCCGATTACGACAGATGCATTCAGATGATAAAGGACAAGCTTCATGCAGTGCCTTTGCCGCTCCAGATTCCTATTGGCCTCGAGGATTCCCATGCCGGGGTGCTGGATCTTGTCGGGATGAAGAGTATAAGATGGAAAGACGAGCTCGGACTGGAGTTAGATGAGGGCGGCATCCCGGATGATCTTGCCGATACTGCGCGAAGGTTTAGGGAAGAGCTCATCGAAAAGATCGCCGAACATGATGACCATATAATGGAAAAATACCTCGAGGGCACCGATCCTGATCCCGAGGATATAAAAAAGGCCATACGTAAAGCGACAGTTGAAACAAAGCTGTTCCCGGTTTTCTGCGGTTCTGCGCTGAAAAACAAGGGAGTTCAGCCGATACTCGACGCGATCATAGATTACCTTCCTTCGCCGAGGGACGTCAAGCCCGTACAGGGCCATAATCCGAAAAATCATGAAGAAATAATGACCAGGGAGGCGGCAGACAAGGAGCCGTTTTCCGGCCTGGTATTCAAGATAATGTCCGATCCATATGTGGGGAAGCTTTCATATCTGAGGGTCTATTCCGGGCATGTCAAAGCCGGCGACCAGGTCTTCAACCAGAACAACGGGAAAAAGGAAAGGGTCAACAGGTTCCTTCTCATGCATGCGAACGACAGGCAGGATATAGATGAAATATTCACGGGAGATATAGTCGCGATAGTCGGTCTTAAAAACGCCAGGACCGGAGATACCCTGTGCGATGAGCACAATCCCATCCTTCTCGAAAAAATGGAATTTCCCGAGCCGGTGATATCCATAGCCATAGAGCCGAAAACAAAGGCCGATCTCGAGAAGATGCGATCCTCACTGCAGAGGCTCGAGGAGGAAGACCCGACATTCAAGGTGAATTTTGATCCGGATTCCGGACAGATGCTTATATCGGGAATGGGGGAGCTTCATCTCGAGATCATAGTCGACAGGCTTCTCAGAGAATTTAAGATCCAGGCAAATATCGGAAAGCCACAGGTGACTTACAAGGAGACCATCACCGCCGCGGTGGAATCCTCCCATGTCTATGAAAAACAGATCGGAGGCAAGGACCAGTTCGCCCACGTTGTATTGAAAATGGAGCCCGCCCCTCCGGGTTCCGGTCTGGTTTTTCACAACGGCATTGCCGGCGGACAGATTCCCCAGGAATTCATTCCCCATGTCGAGGCCGGAGTAAATGACGCGATGCAGGCCGGGGTCATAGCAGGGTATAAAATGGACGATGTAAAGGTTTCACTGACAGGCGGTTCATATAATGAACTTGCCTCGGTGGACATGGCCTACAGAATTGCCGCAAACATCGCCTTCAAGGACGGTGCCAGGAAGGCAAATCCGACGTTGATGGAGCCGATAATGAAACTGGAGGTCGTGTCACCGGATGATTATACCGGCGACATAATCAACGACATAAATACAAGAAGGGGCAGGATCGAACATATAGATTTCAGGGGCGCGCTCAAGGTCATCAAGGCAACGGTTCCTCTTTCGGAGGTCTTCGGATACGCAACCAGCGTAAGATCCATGAGCCAGGGAAGGGCATCGCACACCCTTCAGTTTTCGCATTATGAAAACGTGCCGAAAGACGTAATGGAAAGGATCGTGGGAAGGATCACGGGCATATTTTACTGATTTTTTACGGTTGCGATTTCTGGTTAAATTGTTTTTTATGCCATTGCGTCATTTATTTTAAAATTTTTTATTAATTTCTTGACAGAATAGGCATATTTTTTTTTTATTCATAAACCTGCGAAAAATCTGGGATAATCAGGCATTACGCCTGTATTTTGCATTTAATCGGCCCTTTTTCGCGATCAGTAAGATATTATAATTCAGATTATTCATGAATAACAAATAAGGAGATATTCAATGGGTAAAGAAAAATTTGATAGGAAAAAGCCACATGTCAATGTTGGAACAATTGGCCATATAGACCACGGCAAGACCACATTGACCTCTGCCATCACGAAGGTGTTTCACCTTGTATATGGAACCGGAAAGCCGATCAACTTCGATCAGATAGACAATGCTCCGGAAGAAAAGGCAAGAGGAATAACGATTGCGACTTCCCACCAGGAGTATGAAACTCAGAAGAGACACTATGCCCATGTTGATTGTCCGGGGCATGCTGACTATATAAAGAACATGATTACCGGCGCCGCGCAGATGGACGCCGCGGTTCTGGTCGTTGCCGCCACTGACGGCGCAATGCCCCAGACTAAAGAGCACGTTCTTCTCGCGCACCAGGTTAACGTACCATATGTAATCGTATATCTCAACAAGGTCGACATGCTCGATCCGGCAGACAGGGACGAGATGGTCCAGCTGGTTGAAATGGAAATCAGGGACCTCTTGAAGAAATACGAATATCCCGGTGACGAGATACCCATAATTCCAGGTTCTGCTCTCAAGGCCCTTGAGGCCGCAGAGGCCGGGAAGAAGGATGACGAATGGCTCCAGACGATCATCAAGCTCGGTGAAGCTCTGGACAACTACATACCCGAGCCGAAGAGGGAAAAGGACAAACCATTCCTTATGCCGGTTGAGGACGTTTTCTCGATCACAGGCCGCGGTACTGTCGTAACCGGAAGGATCGAAAGGGGCGTGGTGAAAACCGGGGAAGAGATAGAAATCATAGGTTTTACCGAAACCAAAAAATCCGTTGTGACCGGTGTGGAAATGTTCAGGAAGATACTCGACGAGGGTATGGCCGGCGACAACGTCGGTTGCCTCCTCAGGGGTGTAGGTAAGGACGAGGTCATGAGGGGACAGGTGCTGGCAAAGCCGGGTTCAATAACACCGCACAAGAAATTTATCGGCAAGATATACGTTTTGAAAAAAGAAGAAGGCGGAAGGCACACGCCGTTCTTCGGAAACTACAGGCCGCAGTTTTATTTCAGGACCACGGACGTTACCGGAATCATACAGCTTCCGCAGGGAGTTGAGATGGTCATGCCGGGTGACGACGTTGATATAACGGTGGAACTGATAACTCCGGTTGCGATGGAAGAGGAGCTCAGGTTTGCCATAAGGGAAGGTGGCAAGACAGTCGGTGCCGGGGTTGTTACCAAGGTAATCGAGTAATAAATGGATTAATGGGGTCAGACCATCTTGAAGATGGTCTGACCGTTTTATCGGATATAAAAAAATTTTACAGGACTTAGCAAGTGGCAAATCTTACAGGGCAACGTATCAGGGTCAAGCTGAGATCATTCGATGCAAAACTGCTTGATCAGTCGGCGGAGAAAATAGTCGCGACAACTAACAGAAGCGGCGCCAAGGTCGCGGGACCGATACCTCTACCCACAAAAATCGAAAAGTTTTGCGTCCTCAGATCTCCACATGTCAACAAAAAGTCCCGTGAGCAGTTCGAGATTCGTACGCACAAGAGGCTTATCGATATCATCGATCCGAATTCGGATACGGTTGAAGCGTTGATGAAGCTTGAGCTTCCCGCGGGTGTATCGGTAGACATTAAGTCTTAAAGCTTCCGTAACCGCACGATGCTTTCTTGAAGCCTGTTTACGGGATCCAAATTTTCCTCTGGAAAATTTCCGCCTGAACAGCCCAGATTTGGCGTTAATATACGGAATTGAGATATTATCATGTCATTGGACGGTGTAAAATGAAGAAGGCGCTTATCGGCCGAAAAATCGGCATGACGCAGGTCATGAAGGAAGATGGTACCATGGTTCCGGTCACCATATGCGAAGTGGGCCCCTGTGTCGTAATACAGAAGAAAAGCGTTGAGAACGACGGCTATGCGGCGTTGAAACTCGGCTTCCTTGATGCCAAGGAAAAAAATATTACCAGGCCTATCGCTTCGGAATATAAAAATAAGGGACTCGCACCGAAGAAATACAGCCGCGAGGTTGAAGTATTCGACGATTCTCTGGATGTCGGGAGCGTCATCAAGTGCTCGATATTCTCTGAAAATGAGGCTGTCGACGTAATCGGCATTTCCAAGGGAAAGGGTTTTTCCGGGGTTATAAAAAGGCACGGGTTCGGCGGAGGCCGGTTAACCCACGGTTCAAAATTCCACAGGGCGCCGGGTTCAATTGGCGCTCATACGTACCCTGCCGAGGTGTGGAAGGGACAGAAAATGCCCGGAAGGGACGGAAACAAGACCGTTACCATAAAAAATTTGAAAGTTGTCAAGGTCTTCGAGGATAAGAATATAATATTGATATCCGGTGCAATTCCCGGCAAGAAGCATTCGCTGATAACAGTTAAGCAGAAATAGGCGGTTGAGAGATGAATATTAAGAAATATTCCATCGATGGAAAGGTTGTTGGAGAAATTGAGCTTTCAAACATCGTCTTCGGGGCCGAGGTAAACGACGTCCTTATATACGAATTGATCAAGGCCGCAAATGCGAATCTCCGTCAGGGAACTCATAAAACGAAAGAGAGGGCGGAAATAAGAGGCGGCGGCGCAAAACCCTGGAGGCAGAAGGGAACCGGTAGGGCGAGACAGGGAACATCGAGGTCTCCCATCTGGAGGGGCGGCGGTACGACTTTCGGTCCAAGGCCGAGGAGCTACAGGATCGAATTGCCGAAAAAAGTAAAAACGGCCGCTTATATTTCTCTTTTGTCCCTTAAAGCCAAAGAGGGATCCATCAAGGTTGTCGAGGATTTTAAGGTCAACGGAAAGACAAAGGAAGTAGCCGGAATAGGAAAGGCCCTGTCCATAACAAAGGGCGTTCTTATTTCAGACAGCAATGATCTTTTTTTAAAAAGATCCGTAAAAAATATTCCCTGGCTAATCTTCAACAACGTATCAAGACTTTCCAGCAGGGACATCTTTTACGCGAAGGACCTGCTGATTACCGAGAGTGCAGTTAAGTATCTGAATGAAAAATATTCTAAGGGTGACAAGTGATGAACGCAAACGACATCATAATCAGGCCGGTTATTTCAGAAAAGACGACTGAGGCAATGGAACAAAACAAGTACGTTTTTGAAGTTATGATGAAGGCCAATAAGCTGATGGTCAGAACGGCGGTCAAGGAGCTATTCGGCGTTAAACCGGAAAAGGTCAACATCATCAGGGTCCGCGGCAAGGAGAAGCGGCTCAGATTCAAGACAGGAAGAAGACCGGCATGGAAAAAGGCGATCATTACGCTCAAACCCGGAGAGAAAATAGATATCTTTGAAACCAAATAATTCGGAATCGCAAGGTAACATATCATGGGCATAAAAAAATACAGGCCGAAAACGCCTACCACGAGGTATCAGACCGTTCTCACCTTCGATGAGCTTACGGCTGAAAAGCCTCATAAACCGCTCACCAAGGGCACAAAGGAGCATGCCGGAAGAGGGGCCAAGGGACAGATATCTGTAAGAAGAAAGGGCGGCGGACATAAAAGAAAATACAGGGTAATTGATTTTAAGAGAAACAAGATAGGTATAAAGGGATTTGTCGCCACGATTGAATACGATCCCAACAGATCCGCGAATATAGCGCTTATCAATTACATAGACGGCGAAAAAAGATATATTATCGCTCCGGAAACCCTGAAAGTGGGGGACATGGTAATATCAGGAGAGGATGCGGAAATTAAATCCGGGAACGCTCTCCCGTTAAAAAAAATTCCGCTTGGAACGAATATTTATAATATCGAGCTTCACAGGGGCAAGGGCGGACAGCTGGTGAGATCAGCAGGAAGTTCGGCTGTAATCGCGGCGAAAGAAGGCGATTATTGCCTAATAAAGCTTCCCTCCGGGGAGATCAGGAAAGTGCACCACGAGTGCTACGCAACCATCGGCGGTGTCGGGAACAAAGACCACGGCAATATAACAATAGGAAAGGCCGGAAGGAACAGGTGGCTTAATAAAAGACCGAAGGTCAGGGGCGTCGCGATGAATCCTGTAGACCACCCGCTCGGAGGCGGCGAGGGAAAATCATCGGGAGGAAGACATCCTGTTTCCCCGACCGGCGTACCCACGAAGGGATACAAGACAAGAAAGAAGCATAAATATAGCGACAAATATATCGTCAAGAGAAGGAAATAGCGATTATGGCAAGATCAATTAAAAAGGGTCCTTACATAGACATTAAGCTTTTTAAAAAGGTGGAGGATATGAATTCCACCAATTCAAAAAAAGCTCTCAAGACATGGTCGAGACGATCAACCATATTTCCTGAAATGATAGGACATACGCTCATGGTTCATAACGGCAAAAGCTTTATACCGGTCTATGTTACAGAGAATATGGTGGGACACAAGCTCGGTGAATTCGCCCCGACAAGGACATACAGGGGGCATAAAAGCAAAGACGATAGAATTGCAAGGAAGAAGTAATGGAATCTCTAGCTTATTCAAAAATAAACAGGATATCAGCCCAGAAGCTGAGGCTCGTGGCCGATGAGATAAGGGGTTATTCGCTGCCTGAAGCGATAGATGTTTTAAAAATCATACCTCAGAAGGCATCGAGGCTGATTTTGAAAACCCTCTATTCGGCAGGGGCAAACGCAAAGTTTAAAAACCCCGAGGTCGTTGAGGAAAGGCTTTATATCAAGAAGATAACAATAGATGTTGGTCCGACCCTGAAGAGGTTCCGAGCAAGGGCCAGGGGCAGGGGAAACAGGATAAAAAAGAGGACGTCGAGCATTCTGATAATATTATCAGATGGAAAATAAATCATTAAGAAGGATGTGATATGGGTCAGAAGGTAAATCCAACCGGCTTCAGAATCGGAATAAACAAAACCTGGGACTCCGTTTGGTTCGAGGACAAGAAGGAATATTCCAAATATCTTCACGAGGACCTTGCAATAAAAAAACATATCGATAAAAGCAAGCAGGGTGCCGGAATATCCAAAATCACGATTGAAAGGTTCCCGGACAGGGTCAATGTTAATATACATGCTTCGAGACCGGGTGTTCTTATCGGGAAAAAAGGAGCCGACATTGAGAATCTCAAGGCCGAACTCCAGAAGATTGCGACAAAAAATGTATATATAAATATTATAGAAGTCAAGAAGCCGGAAAACAATGCAAAGCTTATCGCTTTGCAGGTTGCTTCGCAGATAGAATCCAGGTTCCCCTATAGAAGGGCGGTCAAACAGGCCATTACAAACTCTATAAGAAGTGGCGCGCAGGGGGTTAAGGTTAACATATCAGGAAGGTTGAACGGTGCTGAAATAGCAAGGTCTGAAAATTATAAGGAAGGAAGGATTCCCCTTCATACTCTCAGAGCCGATATAGATTATGGTTTTGCCGAGGCCCTTACGACATTCGGTCTGATAGGCATCAAGGTCTGGATTTATAACGGTATAGTCCTTTCCAAAAACGTGGAAGACGAAGAAGACAAATATACAGTAAAGCGAAAAACAAAGTAATCAGGGTTAGACATTATGTTGATGCCGAAAAGGACTAAATACAGAAAGCAGCAAAGAGGCAGAATGAAGGGGAAGGCCATCAGAGGGTCTTCCATAGCATTCGGTGAAATAGCCTTAAAAACTCTCGAGGCGGGAAAAATAACCAGCCGCCAGATCGAAGCGGCCCGTGTTGCCATAAACAGGAAGGTCAAAAGGGGCGGGAAGCTCTGGATAAGAATTTTTCCTGATTATCCTGAAACAAAGAAACCTGCTGAAACCAGGATGGGTAAAGGAAAAGGAAATCCTGAAGCATGGGTTGCCAGGATTAAACCGGGAAGGGTTCTTTTCGAGCTGGCCGGCGTCAGCGAAGAGCTTGCAAGGCAGGCTTTAAAAAACGCTTCCTTTAAACTGCCCGTAAAAACAAAGATCGTTACCATAGTCAAGTAGCTGGAGTTGGAACAATGAAGGGAAAAATTGAAGAATTGAATCAGCAGGAGATTGACAAGAGCCTCCGTGAATCCAAGGAGGAACTCCGCAAGGAAAGGTTCAAATCAGTAACGAGCAAGGTTGACAATCCCAAGAAAATCAGGGAGCTTAAGAAGCATATCGCGAGGATACTCACCCTGAAAAAAGAAAGGGAAAAGGGTATCAGGAAATAGACTTATTATTGGAGTTATTTGATTTATGAAGAATAGCAGGAAACAGCTGGTTGGAAAGGTGGTCAGCAACAAGATGGATAAAACCATTGTTGTTGAGATTGAACACCTTATAATGCATCCGCTTTATAAAAAGTCCGTCAAGAGGACGAAAAAACTGAAAAGTCATGATGAGAAGAATGAATGCAAGCCCGGTGACATTGTCAGGATTGAGGAGACCAGGCCGCTTTCCAAGGATAAAAGATACAGATTAATTGAGATCGTTGAAAAAGCCAAATAGGGTTAAACCACATGATTCAGGTAGAGACAATGCTGAACGTCGCTGACAACAGCGGTGTAAAAAAGGTTCAATGCATCAAGATACTGGGCGGAACCAGAAGAAGATATGCATCCGTCGGAGATGTTATTGTTGTGGCCGTGAAGGATTCGCAGCCTTCATACGGACTCAAAGATGCGACCGGGAAAAAGGTTCATGGAAAAGCCGTTCTCAGGGCGGTTATAGTCAGAACCAAGAAACCGGTCAGAAGAAAGGACGGTTCATATATCAAATTCGACGATAATGCCGTAGCTATTATAGACAACAAGGGAGAGCCGAGGGGCTCGCGTATATTTGGTCCGGTGGCAAGAGAACTGAGGGATAAAAATTTTCTAAAAATAGTTTCTCTTGCACCTGAGGTATTATAAAGGCGGTGTTGAAAAGCATGAAAGTTGAAAGCACGAAAACCAAATTAAAGGTAAACGACAACGTCGTAGTTATCTCCGGAGCCGATAAAGGCAAGAGGGGGAAAATATTAAAAATTAACAGGAATTCCGGAAGGGTTATTATAGAGGGCATTAATAAAAGGAAGAAATTTTTAAGGCCCAACCAGGAAAATCCGCAAGGCGGATTTATAACAATGGAGTTTCCGATCAACCTGTCAAATGTGATGCTTTTTTGCGACAAGTGCAAGAAGGGGGTCAGGATCGGAATGGAAACCAAGGATAAGCAAAAAACCAGGGTATGCAAAAAGTGCGGTAAAAGCTTGGATAAATAAGGATAAGCGAGATGGCTGCTAGATTGAAGGAAGAATTCGAAAAAACAATAAAGAAAAACTTAATGAACCAGCATAAGTACGGTACAATCATGCAGGTTCCGAAGCTGAAAAAAATCATTCTCAATGTCGGGATGGGGGAAGCTCATTCGAACCAGAATATGCTCAATTCCACGATTGAAGAGCTTACCATGATAACCGGTCAGAGGGCAGTTAAGACCGTTGCAAAAAAATCAATAGCCAATTTTAAAATTCGCGAGGGCTATGATGTGGGCTGCCGTGTGACTCTCCGGGGAGACAGAATGTATGAGTTTCTTGACAGGCTCATAAACATCGCTCTTCCAAGGGTAAGGGACTTCAAGGGGCTGTCACCCAAATCATTCGATAATTTCGGGAACTATAATTTTTCGGTTATGGAGCAGATAATTTTTCCGGAAATCAATTTTGACAAGGTCGAAAAAATTCATGGGATCAATATAACGATAGTAACATCTGCAAAATCAAAAGAAGAGGCAAAGGCCCTTCTCGATGAATTCAAAATGCCATTCAGGAGTTAGGAGAAACAGTCGTGGCTAAAACAAGCTTGATCGCAAAACATTTGCGCGGTGGTAAGTACAAAGTCAGGGAGCACAACAGGTGCAAAATTTGCGGGAGACCAAGGGGCTACCTGAGAAGATTCGAGATGTGCAGGATTTGCTTCAGAAAGCTGGCTTCGGAAGGTCAGGTTCCAGGCGTAATAAAATCATCTTGGTAAAGGTAGAAAAATGAGCAGTATTTCAGATCCAATAGCGGACATGCTGACAAGAGTCAGAAACTCGGTAAAGGCCGGTCATCTGAAGGTCGATGTGCCGTCTTCCAAAATGAAGATTTCAATAGCCAAAATCATGAAGGATGAAGGCTTCATCAAGAATTATAAGATAATAGACGACAACAAGCAGAAGATTCTCAGGATATATTTGAAATACAGCCAGGAGAATCAGTCGGCCATAATCAATTTGAAAAGAATTAGCAAGCCGGGAAGAAAAGTTTACATTAAGGCCGAGGAGATAGTTCCGGTTTATAATAATATAGGGATCTGGATCCTTTCGACTTCAAAGGGAATAATAACGAGCAAGTCCGCCAAAAAGTTGAATATTGGCGGCGAGATAATATGCGAGATATCATAACTTTAAAGAGTGTGAAGATATGTCAAGGATAGGAAAAAAACCTATACAGATACCCCAGGGGGTATCCGTTGATTTTAAAGACCGAACCGTTGCGGTAAAGGGGCCGCTGGGGGAAGACAAGATCGATCTGCTGGAAGGGATCGATGTTGAGGTTAAGGACAATATTCTGACCGTTAACGGAAAAAATATCGACACCGACAGGCAGATGAATGCATATACCGGCCTGTTCAGGTCCTTATTGAACAATATAGTCCTTGGCGTTTCTAAAGGATTCGAGAAAAATCTTGAAATTTTAGGGGTCGGGTACAGGGCAACACAGCAGAACAAGGATGTGCAGTTCCAGCTGGGTTATTCTCACCCTATAATTTTTTCGCCTCCCGCCGGTATTACGATCGAAGTTCTTGAGCCGACCAAGCTCAGGGTAAAAGGCATTAACAAGCAGGTTGTCGGGCAGGTTGCCGCGAATATCAGGAAGCTGAGACCGCCGGAACCTTATAAGGGAAAGGGGATCAGGTACAAGGACGAATACATCAGGAAAAAAGCCGGGAAGACAGGTAAATAAATATGGATTCGCTAAGAATTAAGACCAAGAGGTTCATCAGAAGACGGCTCAGCATCAAGAAAAAGATAGTCGGGGCCGGAGGAAGAATGAGGCTCTGCATAAACAGGAGCAATAAGAATTTTTTCGCCCAGATAGTAGACGACAGCAAGGGTGTTGCAGTGGTTGCACTTTCAACGACGTCTAAATCCTTTCCGAAGATGAAGAACGCCGGCAACATTAATGCGGCGAAGGAACTTGGCAAGTTGATTGCAAAGATTGCCCTTGAAAAAGGCATCAAGGAAGTAGTGTTCGATAGAAACGGTTTTCTGTACCATGGAAAAATAAAAGCATTTGCAGATTCAGCGCGTGAAAACGGACTGGTGTTTTAGGAGAATACCTGATGAAAATAAAGAGGAAAAAAATTAAACCCGATGGCCTTGAACTGGTTGAAAAAATTGTGACCATTAACAGGGTTGCCAAGGTTGTAAAAGGCGGTCGAAGATTTTCGTTCAATGCGCTTGCCGTGATCGGTGACGGTCTCGGGCATGTCGGTGTCGGGTTCGGCAAAGCGAACGAAGTGCCTAATGCGATCGATAAAAGCAAAGAGGATGCCAAGAAGAACATATACAAGGTGCATGTTCATAAAAACACCATTCCTCATGTAGTAATAGGTAAATTCAAATCCGCCAAGGTGATTCTTAAACCCGCTGCTCCTGGAACCGGAATAATAGCCGGTGCCTCCGTAAGGGCCGTGCTTGAAAGGGCAGGGATTAATGACGTACTCACAAAGGCCCAGGGCTCCAGGAATCCTGTGAATCTTGTAAAGGCGACAATTGACGGTCTTCTGCAGCTAAGGAGTCTCAAGGAGGCATCGGAGCTCAGGGAGATACCTTTAAATAAACTCTGGGAATAATGAAATGGCTAAGAAGTTGATTGTAAAACAGGTTAAAAGCAAAATCGGCGTAAAGCCCAAGCACAGGGCCACTCTCTGGGCTCTCGGACTCAGGAAGTTGAATGATGAGAGGATGCATGATGACACCCCGGCTGTCAGGGGAATGATAAATCAGATAGGTTATCTTCTCGAAGTCAAAGAAATCAACCAATAGATTGCGAGTGTGAATTATGGAAAGCAAATACATATTGATAAAGCCGGCATCCATTAAAAAAAGAAAGAGGGTGGGACGCGGTCCTTCAAGCGGACACGGTAAAACCTCCTGCAGGGGCCAGAAGGGCCAGAAGAGCAGGTCAGGGTATAGCCTTAAGACCGGTTTCGAAGGCGGCCAGATGCCTCTCCAGAGAAGGATACCCAAAAGGGGATTTAACAATTACTGCAGGAAGGAATACCAGATCATAAATGTGTCCTCCCTTCAGAAAATAAACCTCCCGGATATCGATCCTAAAAAAATGATGGAAATGGGACTCATCAAGTCAGATTTTCAGATGATCAAGGTTCTCGGAGTCGGGGAGCTTAAAACAGCAGTGAAAGTAGTTGCCGATGCATTTTCGAAATCAGCGATTGAGAAGATAAAAAAAGCCGGCGGCGAAGCCATCGTGCGCGAATATCCGAAAAGGGAGCCGAAATCCAGGGTAGCAAATGTCTAATCCCATTTTTAATATTTTCAGGATTCCGGATTTAAGAAGAAGAATCCTGTTTACGATGATGATACTGATTGTATACAGGATCGGGGCGATGATACCGATACCTGGTATCAATGTAGACGCGTTGAAGATATACTTCAAAGAAGCGGAGACGTCCGGCATACTTGATTTTGTTAATCTTTTTACCGGCGGCGCTTTTAAGAGATTCACCATATTTGCACTGGGCATAATGCCCTATATCACATCGTCGATTATCATTGACCTCCTGAAGGTTGTGTTTCCTACACTTGAACGATTGTCAAAGGAGGGACATGAGGGATACAAGAAGCTTAACCAGTATATAAGATACGGAACAGTTGTTCTTTGCATGTTCCAATCCTTCGCGCTTGCCACCTGGATGAAGACGATGAGGACAAGAGGCGGAGGAACTGTAGTGGCGGATGACGCCGGTATACTTTTTTTTATTGTAGCAACAGTTGCAATTACGACGGGTACGATGATATTGGTCTGGCTGGGAGACATTATAACTGAAAGGGGCATAGGTAACGGGATATCCCTTATTATTATGGCGGGTATCGTCGTAAGGATTCCTCAGGCCACGGCTGATACCGTTAAAAAAATCAGTGAAACAGGAGAGCCCATAATCGGGATTATTCTGATCTGTCTTTTTCTTGTTGTAACCGGCGCTTCGATTCTCCTGACCCTGGGTACGAGAAGGATACCCATACAGTACGGGAAAAGGCAGGTGGGAAAATCCGTCGTGCAGACGACGGCGCAGTATATACCCCTGAGGGTTAACGCGGCGGGCGTTATTCCCATAATATTCGCTTCGGCGCTGATAGTTTTTCCTTCCCAGATTCTAAATATGATGGGCGGGACAAGTTCGCAGATAATAAATATTGTGCATTTCTGGCTGTCACCGGGACAGATTCCATACATGCTATTTTACAGCGGGCTGATAATATTTTTCTGTTATTTTTACACCTCCATTAAATTTAATACGACTGAAATTGCGGAGAATTTGAAAAAATACGGCGGTTTCATACCCGGCATAAGACCGGGGCAGAACACATCGGATTACATGATGTTCATTTTGAACAGGATAACTCTATCCGGATCGATATTTCTGGCAATTATAGCAATTTTTCCGGATTTTATTCTCCAGATATGGCCTGAACAGGTGACGGCCGAAATGGCTCATCTATTCGGCGGAACCTCCCTGCTTATAATTGTGGGAGTCGCACTTGATACTTTGAAGCAGATAGAATCTCAGCTTCTAATGCGGCATTACGACGGATTTATAAAGAGCAGTAAAATTAAGGGAAGGCTTTAGGAGTTAAACGGGGATATATATGGCAAAAGAAGAACCAATTGAAGTCGAGGGTGTGGTTGTAGAGCCCTTACCCAATGCAATGTTCAGGGTCAAACTCGACAACGGTCATGTGGTTCTGGCTCATATATCAGGGAAAATGAGAATGCATTATATAAGGATTCTCGCGGGGGACAGGGTTACCGTAGAACTGTCGCCCTACGATCTGAACCGTGGAAGAATAATTTACAGATCAAAGGGATGATTTAATAAAAAGTTAAGAGGACAGAGATGAAAGTAAGGGTATCGTTAAAACCTCTCTGCAATGATTGCAGGGTTATCAGGCGCCACGGAGTTGTCAGGATTATTTGCAAGAATCCGCGTCACAAGCAAAGACAGAAAGTCAGAACTCTAAAAAAACATTAATATTAAGAGGAATTTATGGCCAGGATAGCGGGCGTTGATTTACCCAACAATAAAAGAGTCGAAGTGGCATTGACCTATATATTCGGAATAGGGCCCACCCTGTCGAAGAGGATCCTTTCACAGGCAAATGTTGACATCGACAAGAGGGTCAAGGATTTGACCGACGATGAGATAAACGATATCAGAAGAACAATCGACAGCATGACAAAAGTCGAGGGCGATTTGAGAACCGAAATCGCGATGAATATTAAAAGGCTTATGGATATCGGCTGCTACAGGGGGATTAGACACAGGAGAGGTCTTCCAGTAAGGGGCCAGAATACGAAAAACAATGCCAAAACCAGAAAGGGCAACAAGAGACAGCCCGTGGGTTCAAAGAAAAAGAAGTAAGGAGTGGCAAAGGTGAAGCAAAAAAGGACCAGGACCGCGAAAAAAGAAAAAAAGAACGTACCGATAGGAAAGGCTTACGTTCAGGCAACATACAATAACACGATAATTACCCTCACCGATATGCAGGGAAACGTAATAGCATGGGCGTCTTCCGGAGGAGAAGGCTTCAAGGGATCCAGGAAATCTACACCCTTTGCGGCGCAGATGGCGGCAAAAAATGCCGCACAGAAGGCCATAGACACTGCCGGTTTAAAAACGGTAGAGGTCTTCGTCAAAGGACCGGGGATCGGAAGAGAAGCAGCCGTCAGGTCGCTGTTCCAGTCCGGGCTGAACGTTACCAAGATCAAGGATATTACGCCGGTACCCCATAACGGTTGCAGGCCTAAAAAACGCAGAAGAGTCTAACGGAGAATACTATGGCGAGATATACAGGCCCCAGGTGCAAGATTTGCAGAAGAGAAATGATGCCCTTGATGCTTAAAGGGCAGAGGTGCCTTACTGATAAATGTCCTGTTAAGGGCAAGAAAAAATACCCTCCCGGACCACCCAGGAAACGAAGGGCTAAATTATCAGATTATGCGGTTCAGCTCAGGGAAAAGCAGAAAATCAGAAAAAGCTATGGGTTGATTGAAAAACAATTCAGACTTCTTTTCCATGATGCAACCGGAATGAAGGGTGTAACCGGCGACAACATGATGTCCCTTCTGGAGCGCAGGCTTGATAACGTTGTATACAGGATGGGGTTTGCCTCTTCAAGGTCGCAGGCGAGAAAGCTGGTACGCGACGGACATATGCTTGTTAATGATATGCCTGTTGATATAGCCTCTTACAGGGTCAATTCAGGAATGACTGTAAGGGTCAAGGATAAATATGTTGAAAACGTCATGCTTGAGGATTCAATCAAGCTGGCAAAGGCCGTGGATTCGGTTCCTGAATGGCTTGAAGTCGATTTTGAAAAAAGATCCGGGAAGATTATAAGGCTGCCGGTGAGAAGCGACATCAAGGCCAACTTTAACGAACAGCTTGTCGTTGAGCTGTATTCCAAGTAATAGTTTAAGCTGAAGAAGATAGCCGTTTTTTAAGTTATGGAGGTAAAAATGGCCCCGAGAAATCTACTAAAGGGCTTTAAAAGACCAAATAAAATTCTCTTCGAGCATGATGAGTTGCAGCCAGATTACGGCAGGTTTATAGCCGAACCTTTTGAAAAGGGTTACGGTTTGACGATCGGCAATTCACTGCGAAGGGTTCTTCTTTCTTCGATTGAAGGCGCTGCAATCACCGCCATCAAGATAGAAGGCGTCCCGCATGAATTCGCTACGATGAATGGCGTATATGAGGATGTGACAAGAATCATCCTGAATCTGAAAAAACTCAGATTCAGATACGAAGGTGAAATGCCAAAAGTTCTTCATATAATAAAGAAGGGCCCTGGCGATATGGTCGGAGAGGATTTTAATATAGATCCAGAGGTCCAGGTGATGAACAAGGATCTCAAGATCGCCACGCTTAATGAGTCGGCGAACATTGACATGGAGCTTCAGGTCGAACACGGAAGGGGATATGTTCCTGCCGAGGTCAATAAAACGAATACCGAAGCCGTGGGAGTAATACCGATTGATTCAATTTTTTCTCCCATAAGAAAAGTCAATATCAAGGTCGAGGATACAAGGGTCGGGCAGAGAACCGACTTTGACAAGCTCATACTTGAAATCTGGACTGACGGATCCATTAAACCGGATGATGCACTTGCCCACGCGGCCAAGATAATCAAGGACCACATGACGATCTTCATTAATTTTGAAGAGGAGGTCGAAGAGGAAGTCGAGGTTGTTGATGAAAATCTCGAAAAAATGAGGGTTCTTCTTTCCAAGTCTATTGACGAGATAGATCTTTCCGTCAGGGCTTACAACACCCTTAAAAGCCAGGACATCTCTTCGCTGGAACAGCTTATCAGAAAAACTGAAGATGAACTTAAAAAGTCCAAGCATTTCAGCGATATCGTATTAAAAGAAATCAAAGGCAAGCTGGAAAGTTACCACCTCAGCCTGGGTTTGAAAGAGTAGGAGATTCACGATGAGACACATAAATGACATAAAGCAGCTGGGTAAGACCTCATCTCATAGAAAAGCGATGTTCAGGAACATGGTAACTTCCTTTTTTGAAAAAGAAAGAATCGTTACCACAAAGCAAAAGGCGAAAGAACTGAAAAGAATTTCTGAAAGGCTTATCACGAGGGCAAAGAATACCCTTTCCCTTCCCGCAGATGATATGGCCGGAAGACTTCACAACAAAAGAGAAGTCATGAAATACATCAGGAACAGGGACGTTATAAAAAAATTATTCGAAGATATAGCTCCAAGGTTTAAGGAAAGAAAAGGCGGGTATACCAGGATTTATCTTTTAAACAAGCGTATAGGAGACGCGGCAGAAATGTCAATCCTTGAGCTGGTGGAGAAAAAGATTTTAAAGGAATCCCATAAGGATGAAGCCAAGGAGAAAAAGGCCGTAAAAAAAGAGAAGGTCAAGGATAAAGAGAAAGAGAAGGTCAAGGATAAAGCCAAGCCTAAGGAAAAAGTAAAAGAGAAAAAAGAGAAAAAATAATATAAAAAAACCGCTCCCCCGAGGAGCGGTTTTTTTATGTGATGACGATTAAAAAATAATTCGTTAAAATATATTATTGGTTTACCTGTTTTTTGTATTCTGGTATCTTTCCACCCTTTTTAATTCAACCGCATGAATCAGCCTTATATTATCATTGGCGTCGACTTTATATTTTTCCGGAATCCTGTCGTCAAAGATCGGTATTATTGAACCGCCCTTGATATCGTATTTAACGAGACTTTTGCCGAGCTCATTCGGATTCTTTATTTGATGTATGGCTATGCCGTTTTGCTTTGATTGTCTGCACGTGTATATCGTATTGAGATATCTTGAAATTATGAAATTCTGGGATTCGGATGACATGGCCTTTCGTTTTTTCAGCATTTCAATTTCCGGATCATTGAAATACCCCTTCGCTTCCTGATAGAGTTTATATCCGTTTTTCAGGTAGGATTCTATCCTTTCCCTGTCCCGGAAATAATGGTATTCATCCTCCTTGAGAGGCTTTACATCCCTCAGCGGATCAAAGGGTTTTCTTAAATATTGGGCGAGCCCGCTGTTTTTGCTGTACTTTATCATTATATCGAAGGATTCTTTTTGCGTGGAATCGAGGATTTCTTTTGTCCTGTTAAGGTATACCTGGGCGATTTTTTCTAAAATGGTGATGAATTCAAATTTGAGTTTTTTGTATTTTTCGAATGATGATGAAAAGTTTTGACCGTAATAATCTTCGCTTGCCGACTGGAAAAGAGTATTGATGGAAGCATAATTTTTTTTCAGCTCCTCATCGCCGAAATTTTCAACCATGATTTTCATCTCCCTGAGACTGTTCATGGAAAGATAATAATCTTCAGTTGATTTTACCGCAGAAGATACGGGGAATGAATCCGTTTCCATTAAAAGTACTGCTAAAACTGCGATAAATAATGCTTTTCTATAGATTTTCATTGTGATTTCCCTCTGGTAATATTGTCAGGACCAACCCTTGTGAATAATATTAATCCAATAAACTGCATTCGCGGGGATATCCAGGTCATTTATAGATATCCCTATGGTATTTTCGTCAAAATCTTTAAATATCTTGAAGTAAATCCGCTTTTTTTACAATGATAATATGATCTTAATATCCGGTTTAAATACCGAATTTTGTTGTAGTATTATTTTTTTGATCTGAAAACCTATAAATTGGCAGGTATTAAAAAGTTTATTGATTTTTTTATTGAAGATTGCTAATAGGTATCAGCAGGGAAAAATATCAATTAACCTCTTTTTTTAATACGACATTACCAGTTTCAGCGTCACCCGGTTTTTGTGTTCGGGGTTATTTATGGAAACAGCGAAAAAAATATCATTCAGACAAAAAAACGTTACCGTTTGTCCCATATGCTCTTATGAATTTCACAGGGAAGAGCTTCTTTCCGGGGGCGGAAGGCTTATTGCCGGCAAACTGACCGACGAGCTGAGAAGGCTTTACGAGGAGAGCAAGAAATTCGGCAATTTGAATCCTTTGTATTATTATCTGACTGTCTGCCCCAAATGCTTTTATTCGGCATTTCCCAGAGATTTTGATGCAATTGAGCCATCCGAGGCCGAAAAGATCAGGGAATTGACCTCGGCCAGGAAGGGGGCGGTTCAGAAGTTTTTCGGCAGCATCAACTTCAACGATGAGAGGAACCTGGAGCTCGGCGCGGCTTCATACATGCTTTCAGTCGATTGTTACGGCTACAGGAATAAAAAGGTTGCGCCGACTTTTAAAAAAGCGCTTTCATCCATCAGGGCCGCGTGGCTTTTTTCGGATCTCGGGAAAGCCTATCCGGATAAACCTTACAGACAGATATCGCAATTTTTTTATAAAAAGGCCTACCAGTATTATATAGTTGTGCTGGACCTCATACAGACAGGTGCCGAGCCGGTTGAGGCAATGGGCAGCCTCGGTCCGGATGCGGATAAAAACTGGGGCTACGACGGCATTCTCTACATATCGGCCATACTGACGGTTAAAATCGGGTCCAAGGACCCGGACGTGAAAAAACGGGTCGAGAATCTGGAGAAATGCAAAAGGTACCTGAGCAAAGTGTTTGGGATCGGCAAGACCTCCAAGTCAAGGCCCAGCGATCTTCTTGATAAGATCAAGGATCTATACGACAAGATAAACAAGATGATAGAGGAATGGGGCCAGGAAACAGCGGAAATAAAAGAAGAATAGCCCTGTCCCTTCAGTATGACGGCACCTGCTTTTCGGGATGGCAGAGACAGAAAAACCTCAGGACCGTCCAGGGGGAGGTCGAGAGGGCCCTCGGCATCCTGCTAAAGGAGCAGGCGGCGATTACGGCCTCCGGCAGAACCGATACGGGCGTCCACGCGCTTCAGCAGGTCGTGCATTTTGATACATCCTCCGGACTGCCCCTCAAGAGAATATGCCTCGGACTGAACGGAATCCTTCCTTTCGATGTATCCGTGGATAACGTCTATTCCGTACGGGATGACTTCAGCGCAAGGTTCAACGCCGTTGACCGCGAATACAGGTATGTCATTTATAATGCTCCCATGAGAAGTCCTTTCATGATAAACAGGGCCATGTGGGTGATTGATGAACTTGATGTCGAATTGATTAAAAAAACCTCGGGTTTTCTCATAGGAGAGATGGATTTCGCATCGTTCTGCAAGAAAACCGCCGCGGAAAACATGAATACGGTAAGAAGGATAAACAGGATAGACATCAACAGGGACGGCAGGATGATATACCTCCACGTCAATGGAAACGCTTTTCTGCACAACATGATCAGGATAATCGCGGGCACCCTTGTGGAAATGAACCTGAACGGGGATGATCCCGGGGCCATAAAAACACTTCTGGAAAAAAAGGACAGGGATTATTGCGGAACCACGGCTCCGGCATACGGCCTTTATCTTTACAGGGTCAATTATAATCCTCCCCTGGAATCCATGGAATCGGCTTTTTGATTAAATAAACTTTTTAATTGACATAAATATGATTATTTTGCTTATTGTGGGATAATTGTAACAGTGCAGTCTTTTTCTTTTCTGTATATTACACATATTGCGTCACTAAATGAATATTACTATCAAGGATGACGGATTTTGCCAAGACTTGCCCGGCTATTGTTTTTAATAGCAACAACCATATCGTTTCTGCATCTAGGTATCGAGGCTTACGGTCTTGAAAGCAGGAAGGAGTATTTTTACAGACCCCAGGTAGGGGCCTGGTTCGGCCCGATCACGCCCGTTGGAAAAACCGGCGAGAAAATCGATGCGGCGCTTGCCGGGGGGTTTTTTGTAAGAATAAACACCCCTTATAAACCGATGAAGATAGCGGTTGATGTTTCATACCAGCATTTCAAATCAAAGCAGGTCAATGAACTTTACTGCGTGCCCCTGTACGGGAACCTGGTCTATCTTCTGCCCGTGAATCTTCCGATCAAGATCCAGCTTAAGGGGGGGATGGGATCGGGATACGTGTCATTGAGGCCCGATCGGATCCACCAGTGGGATGCGCTTTTCATGACGGGCATGGAAGTATCTTTTCCAGCGGGAAGAATCATAAATATTGGAATAAGGCTGGATTACCTTTACCTGTATGACGGTAATATCGAAAGCAGAAGAAATTACGTGTTTTATATTAAAAAGCCCATTTCAGGCGGGCACATTCTAAATACAGGGATTACGCTTTATTTCAACATATAACCAGGAATTCAAAATGAGATTTAAAATAATATTATTATTGGTTTTGTTTTCCGCCTCCCTTCTCTCGTGCGGCGACTATGCTCTATTTTCCGAGCTCGATAAAAACAGGCTCATAGTCGTTTTCAAGGGCACATATGAATCCAACAATCCGCGCCCTTTTATAAATCAATACGGGCTTCCGGGGGGGATTAACGGTCCTTACGTACAGGACGATTCCGTCATCAAACATCCAACCGCGCCGGATATTTATCCGCAGGCGTTCATGATCGATATAGCCGAAATGAAGCTGGTGGACGTGAAGGGCAAGAAATTCAAGTTTTCGAACTACAGGCAGCCGCTTGTGTTTTTTTTCAGCGATGAAAGCCCCTTCTACAACGGCGGGGGTTACGTGCTCAAGAACGACGACGTACCGAACAACGTCTACGTGGCCCTTATGCTCTATGTAAGAAAGATGATGTTTAACCAGGCCAAGCAGTATACGCAGGGAGCGGCGGGCTGGACATTCGTGCAGGACGTTCCGGGCCTGTTTGAAGAAAAGATTGTTTTGGGCGGCTACGATATTAATCTTAATCTGATAAACAGCTACACGGACAGTCTGAAGCTCGAGGGAATGTACATCAACAGGATATACCCGATACTGATCCCGATAGAAGGGGGCCTTTATTTCGACAGCCAGAAGACCAAGTACGCGGTCCTCGAGGTGAGGATCCCGGTGAAGAATTACATCAAGAAATACGAATCGACGATCTCCGACATCACCGGGCTGAGCGTGGTCCACCACTATTCGTTTTCGGATTGGCTCAGGGACGTCCATCCGAACGAAACAAACATGGGAGGAAACATTCTTACAATCGCAAGGGGATACTTCCCGACGTTTATCGGCCGTATATCCGGAACAGCACCAGCCAACAGCCTTGTTATCGCTATTCCCCAGGGCGAGCCAATCACCAATTACACGACACCTGCGCCCGTGCCTCCCTATCCGGCAACATCACTGCGAAACATATGCGATTTCCCGCCCATCCCCGGATACAACGCTGTTTCGCTTGATTCAGTTATGGATTATTTCCTCGAATTTGAAAGATACAAGTACGAGTGGAACCAGGTGGCGCCCCCGACCGGGACATGCGCCAATTTCGCGCTTTACCAGGCTGAATGGAACGCGTATGAGCTTGAAAAAGGCAACTTCAAGATCCCGCCGCTTGCTACATGGGCAAACAGCGCGGGAAATTACGTTCTTGAGAATATCTCGCCGGGATCTTATGATGTATACAGCACCGATAGTCGTACATTAGATAACCTGTGGTATGGTCAGCTTGTATATGATGGTGGATTTAGTACTACACCGGTAAATATAGTTGTACCAGCAGGTGTTACAGTAACGGCAAATCCTACCTATCCATAATCTTAATTAAACCAGTTTAAGACACATTATTTGATTTTTATTTAACTTTTTTTTATTGACCTATTCCTCGCCTGTATTTAATTAAGTTCAAAATCCGGCGGCCGGTTCATGGTACCGGACCGCGTTTGACGGCCGCATTTTTGAAACCTCGACGGTTTGTATCATATATGAATTAAAATACAGGGTGGGCAGATGTCAGGGAAAAAAATCATCGTACAGAAATACGGCGGAACCTCGGTCGGGACGACTGAAAGGATAAAGGCCGTAGCGGAGAGGATCAAGGGCTACGTCGGAAAGGGATATTCCGTGGTCGTGGTCGTGTCGGCCATGGGTCATACGACGGATACGCTGGTGGATCTCGCCGGTCAGATCACGAAAAATCCCGACAAGAGGGAAATGGACATGCTCCTTTCCACCGGCGAGCAGGTCAGCATATCGCTTCTCGCGATGGCCCTGCACGAGACCGGCGTGGACGCCATTTCGTATACCGGCTCGCAGATACGCGTGATAACCGACGGAAATTTTTCCAACGCCAAGATCGAGAGCATTTCCCCGGAAAGGATAATGCAGTCGCTCGACGAGGGCAGGGTGGTGATAGTAGCCGGGTTCCAGGGCATAGACGCTAACGAAAACATAACCACCCTGGGCAGGGGCGGGTCCGATACCTCGGCGGTCGCGCTGGCTGCCGTTTTGAAGACCAGGGACTGCGAAATTTATACCGACGTCGAAGGCGTCTACACCGCCGATCCGAGAATAATCGACAGGACTAAAAAACTCAAGGAGATCAGCTACGATGAAATGCTGGAGCTGGCCAGGCTCGGCGCAGCCGTCCTTCATTCCCGATCCGTAGAATTCGCCAAAAAATACAATATCAAACTTCATGTCAGGTCCAGCTTCAATTACGAAGAAGGAACGATTGTCATGCCCAAGGAGGAAATGATGGAAAGATTCGTTATCAGCGGAGTCACGTCTAAAACCAACGAGGCAAAGATCACCCTCAGGGACATTCCAGATAAACCCGGAATAGCGGCGCAGCTTTTCAAACTGCTGGGCGAGAACAAGCTTTATGTTAACATGATAGTGCAGTCCACCGGGAAGGACAACAAGGCCTCGATATCATTCACCGTTTTAAAGAACGATCTTCCCAGGGCCAGGGACCTCTGTGAGAAGATCAAATCCGATTTAAAGGCCACCGGAATAGATTTCAAGGAGGATATCGCGATCGTATCCGCGGTCGGCGTCGGAATGCTTTCATCGTACGGGGTCGCCGGCAGGATGTTCCAGGTGCTTTCCGAGCACGGGATAAACATCGAGATGATATCCACGTCTGAAATCGGCATATCGTGCGTCATAGACAGCATGTACGCGGAGCTCGCAATGAAGGCCATCCACAAGGAATTCCTGGAAGCCGAGAAATACGTATGCTGAGCGTCGGTGTTCTTTACGGCGGCAGGTCCGGCGAACACGATGTGTCGCTCTGCTCCGCCGCCTCCGTGATTTCGGCCCTTGACAGGACAAAATATAAAATAGTCGCGATAGGGGTCGACAGGGACGGGAGGTGGCATGTCCAGGACTCGCCCGAGATCATCAGCGACCCCTCCTTCGGGAAGATCATGAGGATGGAGAAGAACGGCGAGTGGTACGTCAACCATTTCATGGACGACGGAAGGCTGCACCTCTTCGACAGGAAAAGCGGGAATAAGGCCGAGATCGACGTGGTATTCCCCGTGATGCACGGTCCCAACTGCGAGGACGGCAGGCTCCAGGGACTTCTTGAGCTTGCGTCCGTGCCTTACGTCGGTGCGGACGTGACCGGTTCCGCCATAGGAATGGACAAGGACGTGTCCAAGCGCCTTCTCGCGCAGGCCGGCATTCCGGTCGTACCATGGATCGTGGCTGCGGAAACGGCATGGAAAAACGGACGCTCCGCGATCATCGGGGAAGCGGCCGGCACTCTCGGCATGCCGTTGTTCGTAAAACCCGCAAACATGGGCTCTTCCGTGGGCATAACCATGGTAAAAGAAAGGGACGCGCTCGGCGCCGCAGTAGACTTTGCCCTGCAGTTCGATTCAAAGGCGATAATCGAGAAGGGTATAGACGCAAGGGAGATTGAATGCTCCGTGCTCGGGAACGAAGAGCCGGCGGCCTCGGTACTCGGCGAAATAATACCCAGACACGAATTCTATTCCTATGAATCCAAGTATCTTGATTCTGACGGGGCCGCTCTGGTTATACCCGCCGAAATGGACGGGGATATGTCAGCGCGAATAAGAAAAACCGCAGTTGACGCTTATGTCGCGCTGTGCTGCTCGGGGATGGCAAGGGTGGATTTTTTCCTGGAGAAGGGCGGCACGGGGTACTATCTCAATGAAATCAATACGCTTCCCGGATTTACCAGCATAAGCATGTATCCCAAACTCTGGGAGAAGTCGGGCCTGGGCTACGCTGAATTGATCGATAGACTGATCGGGCTTGCAGTCGAGAGGCAAAGCCGCAGATTAAAAATAAAGACCACCATGTGATGATTTCAAAACCCGCAATCATAAAGCAGCCATGAACAAAACCGCCGCAGGAATGCGGTCCCCTGATTTCATTAAATTCGTTTTATTCGACATGGACGGGGTCATCGCTGATTCGATGAAAAACCATGCGGCCGCCTGGATCGCCGTGCTCGGCGAAAAGGGCCTCTCGCTGAGCGAGCACGATATTTTAAAAAGGGAAGGTATGTCCGGCGAGGCTTCGGTCATGGACATATTCAATGAAAAGGGCGTTGAGCTTCCATCTCGCGGCGAATTCAGGGCGATGATGGAAAAAAAACATGATATCTTTGAAAGGATGACGCCGCGGATTTATCCAGGGGCCAGGGAAATCCTGGTTTTTTTGAAGGGAAGGGGGATCCGCCTTGCGCTGGTCACGGGTTCTCTGTACAGGACTGTAAACCACATGATCCCCGGAGACATCATCGGGTGCTTCGATGCCGTTGTTTCCTCTGAAAAGGTCGAAAGGGGCAAGCCCGACCCCGAACCGTATTTAAAGGCGATAGAACATCTCGGAGCCGATCCTGAATTTTCAGTTGCCGTGGAAAACGCCCCCATGGGAATCCTGTCCGCCAAAAGGGCGGGACTTTATTGCATAGCTGTTGAAACCACCCTCGATAAAAATCATCTCGATGGAGCGGACCTGGTGCTGTCCAACCACGGGGAGATACTTCAATATTTTATGAATTTTTTAAAAATGTAATGAATCAATCATAGAGTCTGATTTTTTTTATAAATACGTCCAAATGCTGAATATTTTCTACGGTAATTCCTGCTTTGCTAGAATAAATTCCGTTATAATTTTTTAAATCATCATGGAATGAATATCGCATATCGTAACCCCTGATTATTCCAGCAGTTGCGGCTGCAGGGGGTTTTATTGGTTCATATCAGCATATGTTCGCTTAATTAAATCCGATCTATTCCGGACGCATGTGAATTTTAATTGACAAGCTTCATTTCAGGCTGATTAAATACTTTTTTGAAGAAGAAAAAAATATTAAATAAAATGTTATTTAATCCGGTTATCCTTAAAACATATCATGCTGTATTTAGATTTACCTCTTTTTTATTAAAAATTAAATCTGAACTGGAAATTATTATTCCAGGGCTATTCTGCGGAAATGTATTGCGAGATGAAGAAAAAAACAGCCCGGCTGGAGCTTTATATAGATTCAGGTGCGTAAAATTAAGGTTGGTCAGGTGAATGTATGGTTAACAGGGGAGTAATAGGAAGTTTCATAATTAAAAAAAGGTCCATCGTTCCGAACATTATCACGATGTCGAACATGATAATGGGTTTTTTCGCAATAATATATGCCGGGAAGGGAGACCCTGAATATCTGGCCATAGCTGGGGTCCTTGTTTTCATCGGATCGCTGTGCGATGTTTGCGACGGGGCCGTCGCCAGGGCGCTTCACGTGGAAAGTCCTGTCGGGGTCCAGCTCGATTCCCTTGCAGACGGCATAGCCTACGGCATCGCTCCCGCGATAATCGCATACCAGGCGTTCCTCAGCAAGCTTCCCGCAATCGGCGGTATTGATATTGGCCTGGTGATAGCCCCGATTTATCCTATCTGCGCGATATACAGGCTCGCAAGGTTCAATATTACCGCGGACGAGGAGCAGAACGGTTTTACCGGACTGCCTTCGCCTCCCGCAGGGATTGTAATCGCTTCCATTCCGGCTCTTTCATCCGAGCTGCCGTTTATCGGCAAAATAGATTTCGCAATACCCATGGAGGTGTTCGTTCCCATGTATCTGATCGTCGGGCTGCTGATGGTTTCAAAGGTCGATTACAACAAGCTGTTCACCGACCTTTACAGAAAGGGGAAAGTCGTCGCCGTCATAACGATCATCGTGGTGATCTCCGGGCTTGTATTTTTCAGGATGTGGTCCGTGTTCTGCGTCACGATACTGTATATTGTTGTCGGAATAATTAATTATGTCATTAAATTGTTCCGGGGTAAAAGCGAAAATGAGTAATGACCGGCTGAAGCATAATGGGTAGTAACCGCATATTGGTCATAGGGGCCTCGGCCGCGGGAATTTCGGCTGTTAAAGAAATCAGGTCTATCAACCAGGGCGTCGATATTACCATGATCACCGATGAAAAATATAATCCCTACTACAGGCCTTACCTTACGGAATTTATTGGAAACAACAGGGTGCTGGAAAAACCCAATTTTTTTCTGAATCCGGACAAGTGGTTTGCTGAAAACAGGATCGGGCTGGTCCTCGGGAGAAGGGTAACGGAGATAAACCAGCCCGGGAAATACCTGCTTGATGAAAAAGGCGAAAAACACGAATACGGCAAACTGATCCTGGCATGCGGCAGCCGTCCGTTTGTTCCCATAAGCGGAGCGCTTGAAAAGAAAAATGTTTTTTCCGTCAGGACCCTTGACGATGCCAAGAGGACCAGTCAATACGCGACCGGAATAAAAAAAGCAATAATAATCGGCGGGGGGCTGCTCGGTCTCGAAACCGCTAATTCCCTGATGGGGCTGGGCGTCAGCGTGACGGTGGTGGAGCTGAGCGACAGGATACTGCCTGTCCAGCTTGATGCCGAATGCTCGTCCATAATGGAAGGGATATTGAAAAAGGCCGGGACCGATCTCGTTCTTTGCGAATCGGTCGATTCCATATCCGGGGGGGAAGTCGCAACCGGCGTCATTCTTAAATCCGGGAGAGAGATCGGGACCGACATGATAATTTTTTCCATCGGCGTGAGGTCGAATATAGATCTGGCTAAAAACAGCGGCATTAAAACCAACAGGGCGATCCTGGTCAATGAAAGGATGGAGACATCGGAGCCTGATATTTATGCCTGCGGCGACGCGGCGGAATTCATGGGGAAAACCATAGCCCTGTGGATGCCCGCGGTGAAGCAGGGAAAGGTTGCCGGATCCAATGCCGCCGGCAGGACCGCATCCTTTGAGCAGGAGGAGTATCCAGCGGTACTGAACGCGTTCGGGACGAGGTTGTATTCAATCGGAAACAAGTGCCTTGATGAGGACGAAGATAGGGTTAAAATTATCAGAAAATCCGATGAAGCGAAGGGCGATTTTAAAAAGCTTTTTTTTCTTGAAGAAATACTGGTCGGCGCGATCCTGATCGGCAACATTTCCGACGGGCAGAAAATCTCCGTGGGAATCAAGGGCCGGATGAAACATAACGATATCTTAAAAATGCTGGATCTCCAATAAGGGAACCTCTATTGATTGCATTTCTGATGTTTTATTACGGCCGTTTCTCTAAACCCATGTAGCCGCGGTATCAGTGCTTCCGTGCTCATCAGGCAAAACATCCGATAAAATCAGGAGTTGCGATTTATAATATCAATGAAACTCATGGTTTTTAGAGGTGCCCATAACTTAATGCCATAATACGATGACGGCTTGGATTTTACAATTTTTCAATTCAGTCTTTATAATCATGCAAACCCGGTTTTGACTCATCAGATAAAAAAAATAAATTTTTTTCATTAAATGCTTGTGTCTCAATGAAATGACATTTAAACGGTTAAATAATGAAGGATTTCAGTCATTATTCTGAAGACGGCAAGTCTACGATGGTTGACATCGCGGAAAAGCCTGTTACGGTCAGGACTGCCAGGGCCGAGGGTTTTGTACAGATGAAGAAGTCAACCCTCGACCTGCTGAAGAACAGGGTCCTGCCCAAGGGAGACGCATTCGAAGTGGCGAGGATAGCGGGGATTATATCGGCAAAAAAAACATCAGAATTGATTCCCCTGTGCCATCAGTTAAATATTGAGTTTGTCGATGTTAAAATTGTTCCGGATTATGAAAAAAGTCTCGCAAGAATTGAATCAGAGGTGAGACTGACCGGAAAGACCGGGGCCGAAATGGAGGCTCTGACGGCTGTTTCAGTATCCGCCCTTACTCTCTATGACATGTGCAAGGCCGTTGATAAAGAAATGGTTATAAGCAATATTAGCCTGGTTGAAAAAACCGGCGGTAAATCAGATTTTCATAAAAAATAAATTGTGAAATTTTTTTTATTGCTATAAATAAATTTAATTTTTAAACATATTTTCTAATAATCAGCTATAATTATTTTTTAATAAAAAAATCAGCATTTGATTAATTTATTTGACAGAATATATTAATTTTTGTTAGCACTCACTTTAATGAGTGCTAACAATTTATACAGCATTTAAATTATTAATCTGATCGGGTATTTTATAACGACATAAAATATTCTTTTCAATTTAAGAATGTTTGATGAATGCATTGTTTAAAAACGCCCAAAACAAATCAGAAATAATACTATTAAAATAGTCAAAGGAGGATTTAAGTGGCTATTAAACCAATTAGAGATCGAGTTCTTGTTGAGATGCTGGATGAGGAAGTTGAAAAGGTCGGATCCCTTTTCGTTCCGGATACAGCCAAGGAAAAACCCCAGCAGGGTAAAGTAATAGCCGTCGGGGAAGGAAAAAGGGATGGCGATAAGCTTATCCCTCCGACCGTCAAGGTTGGAGACAAGGTACTGTTCAGCAAATACGGCGGTACTGAAATAAAATACGACGGTAATGAATATCTCATACTGTCGGAAAATGACATTCTCGCGGTTATCGACTGATTACCGGGACATTAAATTTCTTTATAAAAGAGGATTAAAATGGCAAAGATACTTAAATACAATGAAGAGGCCAGAAGGGCTATCCTGGAGGGTGTGGTAAAACTCGCCGATGCCGTCCAGGTGACACTGGGACCCAGGGGAAGGAACGTTGTTATAGACAAGAAGTTCGGCTCTCCAACCGTAACCAAGGACGGCGTTACGGTAGCGAAGGAGATTGAGCTTGAGGACCCGTTTGAAAACATGGGCGCTCAGATGGTCAAGGAAGTCGCGACTAAAACCAACGATGTTGCCGGTGACGGAACGACCACCGCCACCATACTGGCCGCCGCGATTTACAGGGAGTGCCTGAAAAACGTCACTGCGGGCGGAAACCCGATGAACATCAAGCGCGGAATAGACAAGGCGGTTGAAGCTGCGGTTAATCACATCAAATCCGCGGCGAGGGACATTTCCGATAAAAAGGAAATAGCCCAGGTGGCGTCAATATCCGCCAACAACGACACTGAAATAGGCGACCTGATAGCGGACGCGATGGAAAAGGTCGGGAAGGACGGGGTTATAACCGTTGAAGAGGCCAAATCCATCGAGACCCATCTCGAAGTTGTAGAAGGAATGCAGTTCGACAGGGGATACATCTCTCCATACATGGCGACCAATCCGGAAACAATGGAGGCTACGATCGAGGACGCTTTCATTCTCATCCATGATAAAAAGGTGTCATCCATGAAAGACCTGCTTCCCTGCCTGGAAAAGGTTGCCCAGTCGGGCAAGTCGCTTCTCATCATCGCCGAGGAGGTCGAGGGTGAGGCGCTTGCGACCATAGTCGTCAATACACTGAGGAAAACCATAACCTGCGTGGCAGTCAAGGCCCCGGGCTTCGGAGACAGGAGAAAGGCAATGCTGGAAGACATCGCCGTTCTAACGAAGGGACAGGTAATTTCCGAAGACCTCGGCATGAAGCTCGAAAACACCACGCTTGAGATGCTCGGTCGTGCCAAGAAGATCATAGTGGACAAGGAAAATACCACCATCATCGAAGGAGCAGGCAGCAAGAAGGACGTGCAGGGCAGGATAACGCAGATCCAGAAGCAGATTGAGGAATCGACCTCCGAATACGACAAGGAGAAGCTGCAGGAGAGGAAGGCCAAGCTCGCGGGAGGCGTCGCCGTCATCAATGTCGGAGCCGCTACGGAAATCGAGCTGAAGGAAAAAAAGGCGAGGGTCGAGGATGCCCTTTCCGCGACCAGGTCAGCCGTAGAGGAGGGAGTGGTGCCGGGAGGCGGCCTTACCCTGCTTAACGCGCAGAAAACCATACTGAGCATGTCGGCGAAGCTTACCGGCGATGAAAAGATCGGAGCGGAGATAGTGGCCAAGGCCGTCGAGTCCCCGATGAAGCAGATAGCGCAGAACGCCGGCCTCGAGGGATCGGTAATAGTGGAAAAGGCCAAGACCGAAAAGGACGGGATCGGTTTCGATGCCTCCAACATGGAGTGGGTGGATCTGATGAAGGCGGGAATAATCGACCCGGCAAAGGTCGTGCGTTCCGCGCTCCAGAACGCATCTTCAGTGGCAGGAATGCTTTCAACCACAGAGGTCCTCATCACGGATAAGAAGGAAGATGAAAAGGCTCCAATGCCTGGTATGGGCGGCGGCGGAATGCCGGGTATGTACTGAGAATTGAAAAAATAACGGGAAGGCCGCCGTTGCGGTATTCCCGGTTTAAAAGCGGCGGGTCATCCCGCCGCTTTTTTTTGTCATAAGGGCCCGGCCTGTTAAATTAAATACAAGCTTATACATTTGAAAGAAAAAGTTTAGAATTTATTTAATTTTTTACCGATGATATCATGAGTCCTGAAAAAATAACAAAAAAACAAGCAAATGACCGTCGATAACCCAATAATTCTGCCAAACAAGCTCAGGGATCCTTTTCTGTTTGAAGAAGTCATAGATATCCAGGAAGGGATTTACAGGAATTCTGTGATCGACCTCTCAAAGATTTCCTTCATCGAACCATATTCAATGATATCCCTTCTGCTTCTCGGGAAGAACCACATCAGAAGCAAGGGGGAAAAGATCAAAATGATAAACATCCCCATTTCGATACATCAGTATTTCATCAGGATGGATTTTTTAAAAACGGGGATATTCGAGGTTTCAGAAAAAATCAACAAGGATATGCTTCTTAAACGAAGCCCCCTGAGCAGGAGGATCATTGAAATTACCGAGATCCCGAACAAGGAAAGGGAAAGCATAGTGGTGATTACGGACGTGATTTCCCTTTTCAGGAAGAGGGCGTCTAACATACTGAAATACTGGATATCGGACAGGATAATAGATTATTTCGTCACGGTGATATCCGAACTGTGCCAGAATATATTTGAGCACAGCCTGGATTCGGGCTATCTTGCCATGCAGACGTATTCTGTCGGCAAGGAAAACATCTTCAGGCTGGTCATATCGGATTCAGGCATCGGGATCAGGAGAAGTTTCGAAGAGAACATCAACGTCGAATACTCAAGCCCTGCGGGATTGATGGAAAAGGCGATATTCACCCCCATATCGAGTAAAAGGGAGTTCGGGTACGGGCTTTGCCAGGTAAATGAAATAGTCGAAAGACTGAGGGGGACCCTTTTTATACGCTCGGAAAACGCTTCCATTACGGCGCTCTATCACAGGAAAAACAAGGGCGCGCCTTTCCTGTTCCTTAAAAATAACCTGAGTGTTTTTTGCGGCACGCAGATATCAATATCGTTGGGCGGATGAACCGGGGATATGGAAGTCAACGTATCAAAAATAGCGGGCGAGCTGAAAATCAAAACGCCCGACCTGATTACGAGGTCGATCGGCAGGGCCTTTTACGAAAAGGTCAGGAAGCTCTTGCGGTTAGCCGGTAGCGGCGAAACGGCGATTTTCGATCTTGAAAGGATCGTTGTCATGGATTCATCCTTCATAGATGAATTTCTTGTGGCAAGCGTCGCCGACACTATGCGGCTTGAACCGGACTGTTTTATTAAATTGAGAAATATATCCCCCATAAGCGAAATTAATATTGACTTGGTTTTCAGATCCTATTCTAATTATAAAAATAAAAGGATAGCCGTGATCACGGACGGCATCTGCCAGAATAACAGTTTTTATATTGGCCAGTTAACATCCGAAGAAAGCGATATTGTCGAATACCTGAGGATCAACAGGTCAGTAAGCACCGAGGAGATTTCAAATTTTACCGGGACCGGACTTTCTGATATCGATCAGATTATGAACGGGTTATTCGCCCTCAGAATCGTCAAGCGGGAGGCGCCGGGATTGTTCTTCGCAGTCTGATATCAACGAGATAAAAATATGAAGGCTGCTGATAAAAAGCAAAACAGGCTTAAGGATGACAGCCTTTTTGGACTGCTGTCCTCATATAAAAGCAACAATACCTTCATCCGGATAATGATCTCAGAAAAACAGGATTCTATAATCATTCAGATATCGGACAATCCGGCCAAATGGCTTGACCTCGGGGTTGAGAAACCGTCAGATTATAAAAGCATCAGGCGACTTGAAATCGGTACGCACAAGATATCACTTAAATATCTTTGCCCCGAGCACCTGGTCAAGGCCCTGGGTCCGCTCCTCGGGATCGACCTCCCGATCGACAGGGTTGAAATAAACAACAATCTTGCCGGGGGAGGGTGCCTGGCATTGAAAACGTCCCTGAAATATAAGGGCAGGGTGCTGCAGGGCATTAAAAAGCTCCTTGGAATGAACCCGCAGAAAAAATACGAAATTTTAGAGAAAAATCTGTCAGAGAACCAGGAATAGTAATGCCGGAACAAAACCAATCCATCAACGATTTATCCCGAATGGTGGACATCTCCCTCAAGTATACGGGAGGCGACCTTGAAAAGGCCAAGAGCATGGCAAGCGGCCAGTATGACGATACGACTGTTATAAAGGCCAGGTTTCTGGTCCAGGAAAAAAAGCATTCCGGATTCTTTATAGTCTTCATAAATCACGACAATGATTTTATTTCCAGTCTCAGCTCCTATATTTCCGATAACCCTGGTATGTTCGAAAAGGTCAGGATATTCGACGACTGGAAGACCCTATACAAGGATATCAAAGCGCTTTCGTCCTCCGAGAAGGCACTTGACACGCAGGACTTCGCCAGTTTTCTCATCGCCTCGTTCATAGGGTTTGATATTTTTTCAGATGTTAAATCAAAGGATCTAGGCGTCCTTTCAAAAGCCGTGAATGAAATTATAGGCAGGTCCTATAACGCCAAAAATGTTCAATCTCAGATTGAATTGGACGTCACGAGTTCCCTGACGATGGAACTCGCCGGGATAAGGATACAGATCCCCGGCTCGGCCGGATCTCAGGTTTCGGAAATAACGGCCGAAGCCCTTTCCAGGGAAGATGAGCTGATAAAAAAAATCGAGAGTGAAGCGGAATTCATAATTGAAGGAAAAACCATTGTTTCCCCCGTCAGGGGCAAATACCTGAGCGATATTTCATCCGGAGAAAAAATCAAGGTGCTGCTGACCGGCGGGGACCTGATAACGGAAAGAATCCTCAAGCTTCTGAACGCCTACGATATATCAGGGAAGCCCGGATCGGTGACCGGCAGGGTCAAAGCGAAAATACCGATGGAAAAGGGCGGTTATATCGTTTACACCGTGGTAGCGAAGGGGGTCCTGGCCAAGCTGATAGAAGAGGAGAACGTCAAGATACAGACCGATGTCGTGACCCATGAAATCGAGAAGGAAGAGGGAACGGACAACAGGCTCCTGATCGTCATGGGGATCCTTGTCGGACTTATAATCCTGGCAGGCATCATCCTGCTGCAGATGCTCTGACGATGAAATACCGGATTATCCCATCGGCCGTCCTGGCGCTGATCCTTACCGTCCCGGACCTGGCGGCGCAGATGCCGGAGTGGAAGTTTTTCAGGGACAGGGAGGGTAACAGGTATTATCTTGATCTCAACGGAAAAATTTTTATAACGGATGATATCACGCATGCATACAGGGCCGTTTCACCGGAAGGTATAGATTATTACAAGAATTCCGGCCTTCGGCTTCTTAAAGAACACCGCAAGGCGGAGGCCCTTTCCATGCTGAAATCGATTATGGCCCTGCCATGCGACAATGAAAGAATCTGCGCCGCGCAGCGTGAATCATCAGCGGCAATCAACGAAATGAAAAAAAGGGAGGGAACAAGGTTCCCGGTCTATGAAAAGCAGGCCTCTCTTTTATTCTTCAAAACTGGCAGGAATCATTATCTGACCGACGATGTCCTCATGTATTCACTCAGGATCCCGTTCCGCACAGTGGTCATCAGGAGAAGCCTGCGGGAAATGGTGGACTACATGCATACCGGGCTTATGTGCGGGATAAAAAAGGATGATAATACAGGCGGCAATTATGATATGCTGATCGGGATAGACGCGGAGAGGTTCCGGGGCAGGATAAGCGGTCTTGCCGAGCTTGAAAAGAACTGGAGCAACAATCTCGGGTATGACGGCGCGTTAAGGCGCGAGCTTGAAAGGACGGATTCCGGCGTCATGTATGTTTTTGAAAGCAGGAGCGAGCCTTATTTTTCAGGCCTGGAAAGGATCTGCCTGAACGGAAACAGCGGTTATTGCATAAGGATAGTAACTTCCAGGAGCAAAAATGCGGGCAACGAGGCTGATATGATGGAGATAATACGCGGGTTCAGTTTCATCAGGTCTGAAAGAAAAACCGGGAATTGATCATCCGCGGTACACCATGGCAATCTCTTTGCAGTTGTCCTTGTTGGCGCAGTTGCTGCAATCCTTCCAGATTTTTTCCGGCAGTGATTCCCGTTCGACTTCATCGAAGCCGTTTTTATCGAAGAATTCAGGTGAATAGGTCAGAACGAATATTTTACTTTCGCATGATTGGCTGATTTTTTCTATCAGGGCCTTCAAAAGCACGGATCCCACTCCTTTCCTGGAATGTTTTTCGATTACGCCGAGCGAACGGACCTCTTTCAGTCGTTCCCCGTAATTGTAAAAAGATATAACACCGATAATGTAGCCGTTTTCCTCCGCGACTATGAAATTATCCAGCGATGACAGGATTTCATCCTCCGTCCTTTCCAGGATCAGTCCTTTCCTCGAATAATGGGATATGATTTCGAGAATGGACGGGATGTCCCGCTCGCCTGCTTTTCTGGTTTTAATTTTCATGCTGCTTATACTGATTAAATTTTTCGGATAAATAGTGAAAAAGATGGCCGGTTATTGTCCGGCCTGTCTTTTCGTTAAATCTAATGGTCCTTGGGTTACCGTTTCAGGATTCTAAGGCTGCTGGCAAGAGAAAAATCCCTGTACCTGGAAATTTTCTTGAGGTATGATTGGGCTTCATCCTGCGTTTTATAGGGGCCCGTGAAAAGCCTCTGGAGATCATTGTGATTAGAAATGATTACAGTATGGCCTTTTTTACTGAGATAGGAAGCAATTTCCTGCGACTTTGCGCCGTCGAATTCGCCTCCTATTTTTATTACGTATGGATATTCATCTTTCGGAAAAATGTTGCCCTGCTGTTTTACGGCGCCGGAAGACATCATTCCCGATAATTTTTTCCCGACGTTAGCAACGGCGTTTTTGGTATGCGGATCCATTATTTCCTTGTTTGCACCGCCGGCAATCTTCAGCCCGAAAATCAGACCGGCCGTGAATGATATGATGCACAGGGCAACAATAAGAAACATCATCCTGCTGGCTTTTTTTCTGTTTTTTTCTTCATCCTTTTCCGTTTGCGGGGATATCCTGGAAAAATCCGCGTCCTGGAATTCAAACTGGGTATTCAAATTCCTGAAATTTCTGCCGTCGTGAAAATCTATGTTTTGCATGTATTAAATCCCGGTAAAAAATTATGACATGTCAAATAATAAAGCTGCATTAGACTGGGCGCCCCGCATACGGGATATCGGAAAAAGAATACGCTTGATGGACGTCCCATGAAAAAAAAACAGTTACAGACTCAATTTCGTCAATGGAGGGTAAAAGCATGAGAAATTAATAATATTTTGGCCTTTAAAAAATTTCAGGAAAGGGGTGTCGCTGCAAAAGGAAGAAATTGAACTGAAAAAAATTATGTCTCTCCGGGTGTTTCCGGTTTCTGTGAGTCCGGTGAAGGTCCGGCAATTTTCAAGAGGAGTTTCATTTCGTATTCGTGCAGCGGCCTGCACATTCCCTTGTTTACGCCCTTAAGGACCAGTGGGCCAAGCGCGGTTCTCTTGACGGCGATGACCCTGTATCCCAGTTTTTTAAGGGCCTGTCTTATATGCCTGTTTTTTCCTCCGGCGAGAGTAATCCGCAGGCATGATCCGGATTTGTCTTTGAATTCGATGGATGCCGGCTTGGTTTTTATCTTCAGCTGGGGTATATATATTCCCCTTTCCATTTTATCCATGTCGGTTTTTTCAATGGGCCGGTCTATGGTAACAACGTATTCCTTGCTTATCCTGTTGAACGGACCGGTCAGGATGTGCGCAAGCCTGCCGTCATTCGTCAATATTATAATGCCCTCCGTGTCCCTGTCCAGCCTGCCCACAGGGAAGACCCCGACCCTTTTGTATTTTTCCGGGATGAGGTCCATCACTGTAGGCCTTCCCCTGTCGTCCTTTAAAGCTGTCAGATATCCTTTGGGCTTGTTGAGAACGATGTACTTGAAGCGCTTGTTGGGTTCCAGCGGTTTGTTTTCAAATTGAACCGAATCAGATTCCGTTTCCACAGTTATCCCGGGGGTCCTCACAACGGAACCGTTGACACGGACCTTTCCGCTGAAGATGTATTTCTCGACCTTTCTTCTGGATCCGAGACCGCAGGAGGCCAGGTATTTGTTAAGCCTAATCTTCACTGGGCGGGGGGTTCTCCGGTTTTTCCTGGACCTCTGTCTTTTCTTCCTCTTTTTTCAGGGCCTCCTCGCTTATTTTTTTCAGCCTGAGTTCATGGTCTTCAAGGTCCTTCTTCAGGAAAAGCATCGTTCCCCTTCTTGAAAACTCTATAGTGTTCCCGAATGTCGCGCCCTTGCTGAAGGTGATTTCGTTTTTATTGAAGTCGATCGTGTATTCACCCTCTGTAGCTTTGGGATCAACGCCACGCAGGTAAGATTTGTATTTTCCGTCTTTTGTCATCTCGAGGCAGTTTTCAGTATAGTCTCCGAACTGGTTGACGCTCCACCACTTGCCGTTGAGCTCCTTTTTGATTTTTTCTGATTCTTCCGACATGTAGCTCGCCACGTAATTTTTAACGGAACTGTCGGCTTTGCTGGAAAGGATTTTTATGTTTTTGCCGAATACCCAGCCGGTGACCCCGTTTCTCAGCTTTATCTTGTACCAGAAGTCGCTTGAATTGCCTATCCAGCTCTTTTCAAAGGATTTTTCAAGAACCTCGACGGTTTCCCCTTTTTTCAGCTGGGTTATCTTTGATGAAAAAATGATCGGGTCGACCCTGATCGCGGTGTTCCCGGACAGTATCACGGCTGATTTGTCGGCGTAAAATTTTTTGGGGTCATCATCCTTGCAGCCGAACGCCGCTAAGGTTATCATGATGATTGCCAGATACAGCTTCTTTAGAGTCATATTCACCGTCCGTATGTCGTTTCCCTTTAGATCCGTACGTCCACAGGTTTCTCATTCTGTAACAGACCTGATCAATCAGTCTTGAGAGCTAAATGCCCTGTAAAACCAGTCTGAAATCGGGGGCCTGTTTGAAATGTCCCGCAAAGATTAAGTTGGGGGCCGTCATTTTTATTTCAAGTAATTTCTTTCTTATAAAATAAATTAATAAGACCCATAATTGGGCTACCGGCGGTACAGGGTCCTGTTGACCAGGGTCACGGAACCGGGGATTAAACGCCATGGATCGGCTTCGGACCGCATAATATGAAATTCGCCCGAGAAATATTATTGACGTTCTTTGCAGAAGATTTAATATATTAAACTCAGGGGCAAGGCACAAGGTTTAAATACCCGTCGGACGTCCTGACCCGCAAAAACTATCACTGGATTGACCATTATGATGATAAAAGATCTATTCGCCGACAGGGTTTTTACCATATCAAACCTGCTTTCCCTTTCCCGGATTTTTATCGCTCCGGTGATATCATATTTTTTATATCTTGAGAATTCAACCGGCGATGAAAAATACCTTTATTATCTTTCCGCCGGACTGGTATATATCATATTATCCGATTTCCTTGACGGCAAGCTGGCGAGACGCCTGGGCCAGGTATCAAAGCTGGGACAGTTCCTCGATCCAATGGCGGACAAAATTTCCTACCTTATTTACGGCTTTTTTATGTGCCTGTTCAAGGGATTCCCCTGGTGGCTTCTTGGCTTCGCCCTGTTCAGGGAGATAGTTGTAGTGATAATAGGCCTGCTGTTTTTTTCGAACATGGATATCGAGGTAAAACCGAATTTTTTAGGCAAGATCTGCGTTGCAACCCTCGCGTTGTCCGCCATCGTCTATACCCTTTCCCTTTCCTGGTCCTTCATGGGCGTCTCCATAAAGGATTTCTGCATATTCCTTAACGTTCTTTTTTTCATTCTCGGCGGCATAGGATATATTAAAACCTACTCCAGTGTCTATTTTGATAGCAAAAAGAATTCTTAATATCTCGCTCCTCGCATGCCTCCTGTCATCCCCGTCTTCCGGGGGTGACGCCGGCCTGGATATTAAAAAGATTTCGGGGGCCGAATACATTTCCCTCTACGACATGATGAAAAGCTTCGGGTATGAAAGCAGCTTTGACGTTTTCATGCAGAAGGGCAGGATTTATTTTAAAAGTCATCATGCCGCTTACGCGGTCGGCCTGTCGGCCGTTATAATCGACGGGAAGCTTTATAAATCCGACAACCCGGTAACAAGGATGAACGGGGAGATAATGATTCCCTTCGATATCGCAAGGGACATGATACGGATTTTTTCGCCGGAGTTAGCCATTTCCAGGGATGATTCACGGCTGGTCTACGCGGATACCGGCGCGCCCGAAAAGCTCGAGCCGCAGGAGGAGAAAAGATATACCGGGAAGGACCGCATCGCTTTCGTGGTAATCGACGCGGGCCACGGGGGAAAGGACCCGGGCGCCATCGGCAAAGGCGGGTCGAGGGAAAAAGACGTTACGCTTTCCGTATCAAGGAACATAGAGGGAATCCTTAAGGAAAAGCTGGGGGGGATAAAGATCCATCTCGTACGGAGGGACGACAGGTTCGTCAATTTATCCGACAGGACGGGATTCGCCAACAGGAGGCTTAAAAAGGGGGTGAACGGTCTCTTTATCAGCGTGCACGTGAACGCGTCCATATCCCCGAAGATTTCCGGATACGAGACCTATTTCCTTTCGCAGAACCCGACAAACGACGAGGCGAGGAGCACAGCCGCTCTCGAAAACGACGTCATAGTTTTCGAGGAAAGGCGCGATTCTGGAAAAAAATACAACGACGTCGACTATATCGAGGCAAGGATGATAACGACCCAGATACAGAAGGAGAGCTCCCTCCTTGCCGGTTCGGTGCAGAAGGGGATCTCGAAGTCCGTCAGGAAGTATAAATCCAGGGGAGTGAAGAAGGCCGATTTTTACGTGCTCCGCGGCGTCCTTATGCCGGCGGTCCTGGTGGAGGCCGGCTACATTACCAATTTGAAAGAGGGCAGGAGCCTGAAGAGCCGGGAACACCAGGCGGCCGTCGCCGAGGGGATTTGCGCCGGCATAATGGATTTTATAAAAAAGTACAACCGTATGATCAAGACGAAGAAATAAGTGCCGCATTACGCAGCTTATATTGATGCGGCATATTATTATCCGAAAAAATCCTTGAAATTAACCATGGGAATTATATTTTTGCACAAAAGCCGGAAAACAATGATATGAAAAGAATAAAAGAGATTATAGGATCCGCGAAAAAGCTGGTCCTGGACATAGCCGGGGTCTTCGAGGAGTTCTTTAAGGAATCCGAAAAGTTTTTCAACAAGTACCTCGTCATAATGGACGCACTGATAAAAAGCGTCATGGCCCTGGCCGCCTCAAGCGTAAAGGAAAGGAACAGGATCTGGATCCTGTCCCTTTCGGTGCTTTTTTGCCTTGATTACGCGATGTACAGCTACCTTACGGACAAGAACATCTTCGATATATTTCCTTCATTCCCCAAGCTCGACGACAGGCAGGAGATGGATATTTACATCCCTTCCGTGGACTGCAAAACTGTCGTAAAGGAAAAAAGAGAGGTCCCGGTTTTCGATTCAGAGGAAAAGCAGGCGGCCTATCTTTTCAGGCTTGTCGCAAGGGGTTCGGTATTCGAGAATACATCGATGATGGTCCCGGTGGATCTTTTCGTAAAGAGGGTATGGATTTACAGGTCCGGTGCGGCCGGCAAGGCATGCATTCTGGATATTGAAGCCGGCCCCATACCTGAAAATGTGCCTGTTTACGCAAACTCGGAAGTACTTTTCAGGAAGGCGATTGAAAAAACCATAAAGACGAACATCCCGTCAATAAAGTCAGTGTACCTGCTCGACAAGGGCGTCCCCGACAGGAATCTCTGGGATATCTAGTCCCGCCAGATTCCTTCAAAGACCTCGACTGCCGGTCCCGTGAGGTATATCCTGTTGTCCGATTCGTTCCATTCAGTCTGAAGATCCCCGCCTTTCAGGTGGACCAGCAGGTTTCTGCCGGTTTTTTTGTTGAGTATGCAGGCCGTTGTCGCGGCCGATGCGCCTGTTCCGCACGACAGGGTTTCCCCGCTCCCCCTTTCCCATGTTCTCTGCACGATTTCGTTTTCATTTACTATTCTTACAAACTCGACGTTCGTTCTCTGGGGGAAAAGGCTGTGGTTTTCCAGTACGGGACCGTATTTGGATACCGGAAAGTTTTCAATGTCCTCGACGAAAATCACGACATGGGGGTTTCCCATGGACAGCGAGGTTATGTTGAATTTTATTCCGTCGTCCAGGGAAAGTATTTCGTCGATCACCATGCCCGGTTCTCCTATCATGGGGATCCTCTCCCTCTGGAGAATCGGTTCGCCCATGTCCACCCTTACAGTCGAGACCTTTTTGTTTTTGGTGAACAGCTCGAGGCGCTTCAGTCCCGACAGGGTTTCGATCGTTATATTTTTTTTATCCGTCATCCCGTGGTCGTAGACGTATTTCGCAAAACACCTTATCCCGTTGCCGCACATCTCTGCTTCGCTTCCATCGGCATTGAAGATCCTCATGCGGAAGTCGGCCCCGGCGGATTTCATTATAAGAATCAGACCGTCCGCTCCCACTCCGTAATGCCTGTCGCAGATTTCCCGCGTAAGCTTTTCCGGGTTTTTTACGCCGGCTGCCGCGGCGTTTAAGAAAATATAGTCGTTCCCAGTTCCCTGCATTTTCGTGAACTTTAACATATGCTCCGTCCGGATCGGATTTTAGATTAAATTAGTTTTTTTTTATCAGTCATTTAACGATAAATAACTATGCCTATAATGATAATTCCGTTCAGGATTTATCAAGCAATAAATTAAAGTGGAAGATAAAATGACCGCGCCGTTGAGGCAAACTTACATACTTGTTGTTTTTCTATTAATTTCCCTGGGCATATCCGTCTTTTTGCTTCTCGACAGCCCTGATTATATCAATGAAAGCGGCGCTTCATGGATAATTAAGGAGAAAGAGGCCAGGTCCAGGCTCCTCTCGATTCCCATACTTCTCTATCATAACATAGACGGAACGGGCCCGTTTTCCATCGATCTTGGAGTCATCAGGGAGCATTTCCAGATACTGAAAAACAAGGGCATCAGGGTCATCCCGCTGACAGAGCTTATTAACCGGCTTGAGAACCCGGTTCCGTTCGATGACAGGGTTGTCGTGATTACGTTTGACGACGGATACTATTCGATGCATACCAAGCTGGTCCCCCTGGTTGAAGAATTCGGTTATCCGGTAACCCTTTTCGTATATGTGGATAATATTAATCAAAAATCGCGGAAAATGCTGTCATGGGACCTGCTCAAGCAGCTTGACAGTAAAGGAATCGATATCCAGTGTCATACCATAAGCCATGCTGATCTTACCAGGTATTCCAGGAAAACTGATTATGCATCAAGGCGAAAGCTTTTCGAAGAACTCTACATGTCCAGAAGGATAATGGAGCGGAATATGGGAAAGGAAATTCAATTTTTCGCTTTTCCGTACGGGAAATACGATCTCGAGGTCGTTCATTTTGCGGAATTATCAGGCTACAGGAGGGTTTTTTCGACCGATTACGGGTCAAATATTCTCACCAGGAACAATTATTGTTTGAGGCGGCAGCATATAAAGAAAAGCTATACGAATGCATATATTGAAAGCCTTGTTGAATAATTCTAATGAAGATTAATATAATTATACATTATTAAGCTTATGTATATTATAAGATTAATGGATAAACTCTAAAAAATACTTGACAATCGTTTATATATTTAAAAGATTGATTAAATCTTTCATTTAATGTGCCGTAGTTATAAATAATATCATCAAACGGGTGTTTTTACGATGAGGAAGCTTATATTTGTCTTTATATTTGTTTTTAACTCTATAATGGTTTTTTCCGCTGAAAGCATAAACCTCGACAACCAGGACCTACAGGAATACAAGGGAAAAAAAGGCCTCTGGACCATGGTGCAATCAAGCGCGGACCTCAACAATCTGGTAAAAAAATACAATATCACTCTCAAGGAAGTTAAAGAAATCAACGATAACAATATTTCCTTCGGTGATTACAATTTTCTTCCATATTCTGATGATTATATCAAGGAGCTTGAATCATCCGGCAAGAAAAGGGAAAACATGGCGAGTTCCGAAAACGAATTCATCTGGCCGATAGGCAATGCCTCGACCATATCTTCGACGTTTGGATACAGGAACAGGAAGATGCATACTGGTGTAGACCTTCCGGCCCAGAGAGGAACGGCCATAATCGCGGTTATGGACGGAAGGGTCATTTCCAACCATTATGAAGGCGGCCACGGAAAGACCATCTACCTGGAGCACAGGAATAATTTTTATTCAAGGTATTCTCATAATTCTGTTAACCTTGTAAAAAAAGGTGATTTTGTCAAAAAGGGACAGATTATCGGCTATGTTGGAAGTTCCGGAAATTCTACGGGCAACCACCTTCATTTTGAGATAAGGTACAAGGACGTTCCCCTGAATCCCCTGGATTTTCTTCCCTTTAAAGAAGAGTTCAAGGAATCGCATTTATTTAAAAACTGGAAATAACGAAAAACCCGCCTTAACGGCGGGTTTTTTTATTCATCCACTTCTTATAGATGCGGGGGGTTGTTTCCGGAATTATTTTGTGTCCGAGGATTTGTTGTCCTGCATAAGTTTCTGCGCATCCGGATCGATCCTGTATATATCATTGATAAGACCGGAAATTACGTCAGGGGATGGAAAGCTTTTTGAGAACATGCCTTTTTCCTCGGGCGTGCCGTTAATAGCGAAATCAGTGAGCTTCCCTATCACAGCTTCGATGTCCTTCTGCTTGTTGTTGTATATGAATACGATATTGGGTCCGGATTTGAATCCCCAGCAAAAACCGTCGTAAAGATTCACGGTAAAGGTCTCAGTGATGCCGTCCCCGTCCGCGTCCTCCGCGTAATAGGTGCTGTCGTCAGGCCCCTTCCCGGTCACGCTTATGCAGTATTTCTGATGAATATCCTCGAACCCCTTTCTGGGTATGGGCTTTCTATCCACGGTAAGGCCGTTTTCTATCCTCTGGACCATTATGGATTTGAATATATTTACATGCCTTGTCAGGAACTCGTTTCTCACTTTTATATAAAAATCCTTGTAGTTTTTTGTAACGTATTCCGGGACCGTGTTTTTGGTAACTTCCACCCTCCTGTCTGTAATCCTTATGTAATCCGGATTGCCGTCGATCTTGTTTGCCCAGAGATCGCCGAACTGGACATGTGCCAGTTCATAATTCTTTTTTGTCTGCAGCACCTCTTTCTCATTGTCATAACCGTCTTTGATAAGATAAACCTTTTTTTTCATAATAACCAAGAGGGATGCTATGGAATTGTCAACCGGGCTGAAGGCAAAATCGGCATGCTGTTTTTCATATTGCTGGTAGGCGATCCTGTCCTCATAATACCTCGTTATTTCCTCGGACTCGAGTATCCTGAAAGGGATAATGCTTGAAACGCCCGCCGTAATAAACGTGAAAAGCAGGCATAAAATGATAGGCACGGCCCTGGCACTGGTCTTTTTCATTAAATTGTCCTCCATTAAGGGGGGATTGTCCCGATAATCCGATAAATTATGGATCGGATTAATGCAATTTGTCAAATATTTTTCAGCATGGATTCAATTACGCTAATCCCTGCCCTTTTTTTCCCTGTCTTTCTTCCATTTGGCCTTGTCTATTTTAGTCCAGCTTTCAACGACGTGCTTTGAAAGCTCCCTTTCCCTGTCCACCGGACGTGAAGGTTTCTTTTTTTTGTCTTTTGCGTGCTTCAGCCTTGATTTCAGCTCATCAAGCTCCTTGATCGTCAACAGCTCCTCGGATTTAATAAAATCCGCCGGAATGATGCCCGGTTCCAGTCTTTCCGATATGTTTTCGCAGATTGATAAGATCCTTTTTTTGTTTACCAGGTTCCGTACAAGCACGGGCGGCGTATGTTTCCCGGCATGCCTGCAGCCGATGATCGCCCCGCAGATTGACGCCAGGCAGGATGCGCAGCCCCCTTCCCCCGCGGCGGCGAAAAGCAGTTCCGAAGGGCCGGTTATGTCCGCCATAAATATGGAATATGGAAGGATTGAAAGTGGATGGTTTACCGTGGCCCGTTTAACATGTGTTTTGAGAATGGAATTGAGGACCCTGCAGATTTCGTGTTCGGCTTTGTCCCGGTCGTCGGCGTTTTTCAGGTTTTCGAAAATTTCGCCGAATTTACGGTGGGCATCGAGAAGCGAATCCGGGTTCACGCCCAGTCTGAATATATCTCCGGATGAAGAACTGATTAACGACATGATCCTGTCATTGACCACGCACGAAAAATCAGCAAGGTTACCTGAGGGCGGATCATCATCTGTCAGCTCCTTCAGCAGGGAGGCCAGGATAAGGGCGCCTGAAACCGTGTGGGAATTTGATGTGAAGGACCTCGCCAGCGGGATGAGTCCGGATATCAGGTCGGTCAGCTCGAATGAATTGAATGCGAAGGGGAGGGCGATCAGCATGATTCCGGCTTCCGGCTGGTCGGGTATCTGAAGGTTTATCGCCGACTTCTTGATCCTCCGGATATAAGTTTTTTCAAGCTGTCCGGGATTTCTGAAGATCCCATGGTCAAGATCTACTATTTCAGGCGACGATATTATGCTTTCAGTGAAAAGCCTTTCATTGAACCTTCTCCTGGTGAAGCTCATCGAGGCCAGCAGCATGAATTGCGAGATGGATGTATACAGCCCGGGTTTTTTCCATCTCTCGGGGTAATCCCTGATTGCTTCCGCGGGGTCGGTGAAACCGCTGATTTCCTTGAAAATGGATTTTATATGGGCCTTTCCGAGACCGTCGAATGCCGAGCCAAGCGCGTCTCCGAGAACCGCGTTAAGCATCATTCCGAATAATTTATCATTTTGCGACATAATCGGCTTTGATTAATTTTTGGAGTCGTTTGTTGTTCCGCGCTCAAATTTAAAAAATTGTATTTACATTTAATATTTTATGGGCATCTGTATAAATTAGATTTTTCATTATTAAAGCAATGAAAAAATCTAATTTATACATTGAAATTGCCCACAAGGGAACATCAAGATTTGATTATTAGAGTTTCCCTTATTATATTAAATAAGTACAAGTATAAAAAGAATTGTTCAGTAATATTTGCCAAAGGTACCGGACTTATACATTAAAAAAATAATAATTTCCTCATATTATGTGTCATTATGGGGCCTTATCGGGGTATTAATTAAAAAAGCAGTTTATTGCTCAATGAACGATGATAGTAATCAGTATCAAATAGAAAAACTGTAGAAAACGGCATCAGGTCTGGAGGTATATAAATGAAAAAATTTAGCGTTCTGCTTACGGTCATCCTGCTGGCAATTACATTCAGCTGTACAAAGGCCAAAGTCAGTGAATACGCGGCTGTCAGCTTCATGATCGGCTCTGTCACAAAAAACGGCGCGCCTGTCCAGATAGGCACGACGATAAGCGAAAAGGATGTCATAGAAACCGGGTCCGAATCGTTTTGCGACGTGACCATCGGCGAATCCATAATCAGGATAAAGCAGAAATCAAAGCTGAATTTTACCGTCCTTTTGAAAAAGGACGGCTCTGAAAAGACGGCACTGGCCCTCAATGTCGGAAAAATGCTCTGCAAGCCCAAAAAGCTCATGAAGGAGGACCGCTTCACGGTCAAGACATCTACGGCCGTGGCCGCCGTCAGGGGAACGCAGTTTACGGTAGAATCCGATCCTGCGAGCACGACGAGGATAAAAGTCTTCGACGGCAAGGTCCAGGTTGCCAGGAACGTGAAAAGCCTGGAAGGAAAAATTGATAAAATCCTTGAATCCGCGCCGCCGGTGGAGAAGCAGGAGAAGGTCATCGTGACGCAGAAGGACGTGATCAAGGCCGAAAAGAAGGTCGACAAATTATTAAGATCCGGAAATATTAAAACCGAGGACGAGATTGTCGCCGCGGTTCTTGACAAGGCGAAGTTCGATGTTGTCATTGGCGAAAAGGAAATAATGAAATTCGCTATCGGCGATTTTGAAAAGGACAGCAACGAGATGATCGATGTTAAAGAGAAGCCCAGGGACGTCATAAAGAAAATCGCCAAAATGATCGAGGAGGAAAAGGAGGAGCCCAGGCCGGATGGCAGGATCCTCATAACAAGGTTTGAACTGTATTACATCAAGGACGGCAGGGTGGAATGGGAAGGCAAGGTCATAACCGAACCGGTGGAGATAAACGACAGGATATACATAGCCTCCGGGGAATATGTCTTCTGCGCATCAAAGGATGGCCCGGTAATATGGAAGAAGGAAATTGAGAATGACGGCAAGTTCGAGGTCAGGGAAAACAGGATGACCGTTTATTCAGGCGAATCCAAGACGACCTTCGATCTTGAAACGGGAAAGGAAATATAAGGATTTAATAATAAAAAGAAAGGGGCGGAAACGCCCCTTTCTTTTTATTATCGGTTTCGGAGATCCTGCTGGAGAAGTGTAATCACACCGCGTAAGTTAATAAATCGGCTGCATTTATTTTTTTCAGGCAGAACATTTTTTAAAAAATAACCATATTATGACGCGGACCTGTATCTGCCGCGTGATTTTTTTATATGTTTCTTGACTTCGGCAAATGCATCTGCCAGTATTTGGAACCATGAAATTGACCCTCATAATTACGCTGATCGTGTGCATGCAGATTTCGGTTCTCATCCACATCCAGAACATGCTCGCATATATACTTACCAAATCAATGAAGTACTTCAGGGGCTTCATGATTACCGCGATTTCCAACACCGTCATAGGGCTGCTCACCGCAGTGATCGTCATGGTTGAAAGGGAAGTATTGAAAAAGATAAACGTGGACATTATGCTGATAATAGAGTCCGGCATAATTTTTTTCTACATGATTTACATCAAGGGCATGATTACCGTACGGATCATCAAGAGATCGAAGGACCCGGAGTATTACCACCTGTCGTTTCTCGGCAAGAAGGTATATGACAAGAAAGTCGTGGACCCGAAGGAGCTCATGGCTTTTTTCATTACCCTGCCGTTCACCCTTATTGCCGGCGCCTATTTCGTCGTCAAGCTCGTCGGCCTTTAGGCTGTATCAGCCAGCGAGACAACAAGCCTCGCGCAATTCACGAGGTCCTTTATAAGGATGTATTCCTTCGTTGAATGGACGTTCCTCATTCCGCTTGAAAGATTTATCGCCCTGATCCCGGACCTGTTGAAAACGTTAGTGTCGCTGCCGCCCCCGGACTTTTCAAGAACGGGCCTCATGCCCAGTTTCCTCATTGAATCAGTTACGATCCTGATAATGTCTTCGCCGCCGTCGATTGAAAAACCGGAATACTCCAGCGTCCTTTCTATCCTGCACCTTGTCCCGGTTTTTTTTGATACGGACCGGCAGGTTTCCCTGACTTTTTTTTCGTGCTTCATCATCTTTTTTTTATCGATCGACCTGACCTCGAGCCTGCAGGAAGCCTTTTCGGGGACTATGTTGGTCGCGATCCCGCCTGTTATGATCCCGACATTCATCGTGGTCTCTTCGTCGAGCCTCCCGGAAGGCAGCCTGGATATGATTTCCGAAAGGGCCTTTATGGCGTTGATGCCCCTTTCCGGTTCTATGCCCGCATGGGCCGATTTGCCGGTGATGAATATCTCCATCGTCGACTGGAATGGCGCGGCCGTTATTATCCTGCCCACCTCGCCGCTTGAATCGAAAACGAAAGCGTATCTGCATTTAAGCAGCGACATATCGAAAAGCTTGATCCCCTTCAGGCCGATTTCCTCGGCGCAGGAAAAGAGAATCTCTATCCGGCCATGGTCCATTCCGGTTTCCCTGATGACCTGGAGGCCCTCAAGAAAAGCCGCGATTGCGGACTTGTCGTCGCTGCCAAGTACCGTCGTTCCGTCGGATGTGATTTTTTTACCGGTAACTACGGGAACTACGTTATCGCAAGGCCCTACGGTGTCCATGTGGCACGAAAACAGGATCGGGGCCTTTCCCGGGTTCCCATCAACGCGGGCAAGCAGATTGCATGAATCTCCGCATTCGAGTTTTTCATGTTTAACGCCGAGCTCGTCGAGCCTGGCTGATATGTATCTTGCAACTCCTTCCTCCTTCCAGGAGGGCGAGGATATTGCGGCGAGGTCGGTGAATGTTTTTATGAGCCTCCGGGCGTTGACCTGATGCATTTTTTAATCCCCATGATTGGTTTACGGATGACCGACATTTGTCATCTTTCCGCGGTTTTTTTCAATTATTTTATTGAAATTTGCGATGATTCAATTAATACTTATTACAACCGGGGGAAAAATATGAAGAACATGCTGGCCCTTGTAATGATTATGATCACAATGGACGCGTCTGCCGGAGCCATAAGCGAATATTTCGGAATGGGGTCATTCGAGGAAGGGGCGGAAGTCAGGGTTTTTTTCGACAGGGTAAATGTCAGGAGCAGGCCCGATATTAAAGATGGCGGAGTCATATCGTGCCTGGGCCGTTTCAGCAGGGTGAAAATATTAAAAAAGCATGAAAATACCCATTCGGTCGATGGATTTGTCTCCAGCTGGTACGAGGTTTCCTTCAGCGCAGGGGGAAAACCGGCAAGGGGATACGTATGGGGAGGATTTTTTTCCATTGTCGAACTTCCTGTAATGATGGAATCAAAAAAAGGTTTTTTCGCTGCCGGCATGAAAAGCAGGGGGAATGGAAAATCCCTGGCCGTGGAGGCGGTTCTTGTCATCGGTGACAGGGAGACCGCGAGGATCGAGTTCGATCCGATTTACATCCCTTCCGCGGCCGGTACATTCGATTATTCAGTCAGTGGAGAGATTTTCGACGGAAGGGGACTGCCCGGGATCAGGAACGTCATGGACCTCCGGTTCATGTACCCGGCCTGCGGTTATCCCTTCGGTTCCGTCATCATCCTTTATGACGGCAAAAACCTTGTCCGCGGTTTCAGGACGAACAATATGACCGAGGCCGGCGTGTTCCATGAATTTTCCAGGCTGGTATTCCCGGATGAAAAAGACGGCATCAGGGACAGGCTGGTTTACATTGAGACCGGCGAGGATTTTGACGAGGTAAAAAAAGAATACATTTTAAAGAGATTCAAGAAGACGGTTTACAGATTGAATGGCGGTAAATTCGAGGAGATGACGGAAAAGAAATGAGAACAAGCGTAAAATTGCTGGCGTTAAATGCCCTGCTGTTATTGCTGTCGTTCCCGGCCCTGGAAGGTGAAGCCGGCAGATGGCCCACCTTCGATGACCTGGAGTCCGGCTCCTACGAGGAGAAGATAACCGCGATGTACTTTTACGGTTATTCAAGGAACAAAAGGGCCTTCTGGTACATGGTGAAGAATCTTGACGCTGAGACCGGCAGCGAGAGGGGAAGGGAGCTTGGAGAAAGGGTGCGGACGTCGGCGGCCGAGTCGCTCGGCAGGCTCGGTGATGAAAGGGCGGTCCCGTTCCTGGTCGAAAGGTACAGGGTGGAAAAAAGCGATCCGGTCAGGAAGTCCATATTGTCCGCGCTGGGCAGGTTCAAGGGAGCCGGGATTTCACAGACTGTCAGTGACGGCCTCTTGTCCGGCAATACAGATGTACAGAATGAGGCGCTCGTCACGGCGGCCATGATCGGCGACAGGGGCCTTGTGCCGCAGATCAGGGCGATCACTGTAAAAGAAGGAGATTCGAGGACGAAATATTCGATCTGTTTTGCCCTTGTAAAGCTCGGCGATGATCCGGAAAAAAATTCCGGGTTGTTCAGGTCGGGTTTGAAGGAAAAGGATCCGTCCACCAGGTTCTGGTGCGCCTATTATCTTTCCATGACCGACAGGACTGAATTAATCAGCGATATAATCGCCGCGGTTGAAATTGAGAATCAAGAGTGGGTGAAAAAGCAGATGGAGACGGCCATCTATGCCCTGTCCGAGATCAAGAAAAAAAGGGAGAAGGACCTGTAGTTTAATATTTATAAATTACCCTGCCGATCATCCTTTCAGAACCGATTATCCCGAAGGACCTTCCATCAAAGCTGTAATCGAGGTTGTCGCCGATCACGAAGTATTCGTTTCTTTTAAGCTTTACCGAAGGCATGCTGTCCCTTTTTGTAAATGTCATGGGAAAAGACCGTCCGTCCAGAGACAGGGGGTTCCACTTGAATTCGTATTTCTTATTGTTGAGATAAAAAACCTTGTCGCGGATTTCAATGATGTCTCCCTCGGTCGCCGCCACGCGCTTTAAAAGCACCCTGTCGGTTTCCACCGGGCTTTCCATGAGGACGACGTCGCCTTTTACGGGTGTTGCATGCTTCAGTATTAAAATCCTGTCGCCGGATTTATAAACGGGCCTCATTGAATCGTCGGAAACGGTATGCGGAGTGATGAAAATCCTGCAGAGAAGAAACCCGAGCACGACCCCGCCGATGACAATGACTGATCTGACGGCTATCAGGTAGAGCTTATTGGGTTTTCTTTCCTCTGGTAATCCAAGCATCGCCTGCCTCCTGTTTTTCCGGTCTCGGGATGCGCCAGTGTAGGTTATCACCGCAGGGAATCAATGATTTTTTTTACGGCGGCGGACCTGTTCATGGTAAAGAAATGGAGCCCGGGTATGCCCCAGGATTTCAATTCATTGCATTGCCGGATCGTGTATTCTATCCCGGCCGCGTACGCATCTTCTTCTTCGCCGCAATTATCCAGCACACTCGCGAGGGCTGAAGGGACGGTGGCGCCGCACATGGCCGTGATTTTTTGTATCTGCGCCGGGTTTGTAATCGGCATTATGCCCGGGATAACGGGAACGGAGATCCCGATTTTCCTGATCCTGTCGATGAAGGCGTAAAAAAAATCATTATCATAGAAGAGCTGCGTGATAATGTAATCCGCTCCGGCATCGACCTTTTTTTTGAGATTGATGATGTCCGTTTCAAGGTCAGGGGACTCAACGTGTCCCTCGGGATAGCCCGCGACGCCTATGCTGAATCCGTTGATTTTTTTTATGAAAGACACCAGCTCGTCGGCGTGCGCAAAACCGTCTTCAGAGGGGACAAACTCAGCCTGACCTGCCGGGGGATCGCCCCTCAGCGCCAGAATATCCGATACACCATTTCCCTTCACCGTATCGATATAATCCCTGATATCGCTCCTTCCGGCTCCGACGCAGGTAAAGTGAACCAGCGGATCTATAGCGTAATCCTTCCTGATACCCAGGGCGATATCGAGCGTTTTTTCCCTGGTCGAGCCTCCCGCGCCATAGGTTACGGAAATGAACGACGGCCCCAGCTCGGCTAAATACGCCGTTTCTTTTTTCAGGTTTTCCTCCCCGGCAGGGGTTTTGGGCGGGAAAATCTCGAATGAAAAAGTCAGAGCGTTTTTTTTTAAATTATCTATTATCATTATGATGTATTTCCCCTGTGATATGTAAGAACCTCATATGAATATATTAAGCTCTTTTGCCCGGACGGACGCTGAAAAACAGGGACTGTTCATAAGACAGCCCCCGGCACCCTGCCGGTCTGATAATGCATGGATATTTTTCCGCATGCGAGGGTAAAGCGATTTTTTAATCCGTTTGTTAATGTTTTTAGCGGTCGAATTTTAAAAAGTCCCGTTCATTTTGAATGCATGGGGGAGGTTTCATTCATCTGCTTCATCATACAGGATTGGTTCGGCTTGCTGCTTTATCCGCAGCTATATCCGGAGTAAATCAATATTAAATACTCCTGAATTTGCATTTTTATGTCGCAAAATCGACCGATAACCTTTATTTTACATGCCGGACCTTCCTGGCCTCAAACCTGCCGGGGAATATTTTCTTGACATTTGATATAGATCCATTAAAATCTATAAATTATTCATTAAGCCGTGGGTTTTGTATTAAAAAACAATACTTTATATGCCGATATTTGAATTGTTGAAGAAATCATATATTCATTTTGATTTAGAAATCTGAATTTTGCAAAGGAGATAAAAATGAACTGTAAGTCCAGGCTGATAACGCTGACCACTGCAATTGGCTTTATCATGCTCCTTTACGGCGCCGGCGGTTATAATCTGAAGGCTCAGCAGGGAAATGAGGCCAAAGATGAGAAAAAGGCAGCTCCCGCAACCACTACCGATACCAAGAAGAAACAGGACGGGCTGGTTATGGACTGGCTGAACGATTTCGAATCGTGCGAGGACTGGAGGGCCAATGCCACGTGTCCTATAGGCGATACTAAAATAAGAAAGATACCCGGCAAGCCGAGACCCGTGAACGAGAATGGTCAGCCCGTCAACGAGAGCGGTCAGCCCGGAGAATTCGCCAATGAAGAAACCGATGAAAACGGCATTTCCCATAAAAACGAATATGTGCTCGGGGTTAAAACCTATTTCATGGACAGGGGCTTCGACAGGGTCGAGGCGTTCCCGCCAAACGAATACATAATAAGAGGGAAGGCCAAGGAAATCAAGGTATGGGTTCTGGGCCGAAAATTCAGGCATACCCTTTTCGTTAAGCTCAGGGATTACAGGGGACAAATTCATAAGATAAAGATTGGAAGGCTTGATTTCTGGGGATGGAAGGAGCTGTCCGTGATAGTGCCGGGCTGGCTGCCCCAGTCATCGACCTACGCCCTTCTGGATAGGAATCTTCACTTTGTGTCATTTTTCGTCGAGTGCGATACGTACGAGGTTCCCGGTGTTTTCTATGTTTATCTGGACCAGTTCAGGGTAATAACAGACCTGTCTGAATTCACCGGCGATGAATCCATCAAGGATACATGGTGATAAGGAAGGGAGGCTTTATAATGAAAAAATTCAGCAAAAAAACAGTTATTTTCACGGGTTTCATTGTCGCGCTTGCAATCGGCCTGATTCAGCCCGAGAGCGCGGATTCCAAGATCAAGACCAATGTCCCTTCTGATCTAAGCTCAGACGAAATGAAGGCGCTCGTAATAGAGGACTTCGAGAACGGCACGGTATCCGACAGCCTTGACCAGGACGGATGGCTGGCCCAGACGAAACCGCCCAAGTTCAAGGGAGCGGCGACCGAGGAAAAATTGAAAATGAAGAACCCCGTCCCGGTTCTGGAATTGAAGTTCATAAGCGGCGGGCCGAACGACCTCGCAATCGAGGAGTGGTCTCTCACGGAACAGGGGAAGAAAAAGGACAAATGCCTGGGAGTGCATTTCCAGTTCAGGTATCCAGGTACAAACGAGGTCCACATCATACCCCCGAAAGAGGTCGATTGGAGGGAGAAAAAACCGGTATATTCCTATAACCCCAGCACCAGGAAGGACGAGCAGGAAAGGGCCATCCAGATACCTGGAAGGGCCAAGGGCATTTCGCTCTGGGTGCATGCAAGGGGGAAACCATATGTTCTTGACGTATGGGTAAAGGATTACAAGGGACAGACCTACGTGCTGAAAATGGGATCGATGGACTTTGTTGGATGGAGACCCATGTTTGCGAAGATCCCTACCCATATGCCGCAGGCTACGGAGACTTATCCCCAGACAAGGGGCTCCAAGATAACAAGATTCGTCCTCAGGGCAGTTACCACCAGCCCCAGAGAGGAGCTTCTTGAAGACGTATATGTGTTCTTCGACCAGTTGAAGGTTCTTACCGACACATTCGAGGTCAATTTCGACGGTAATAATCTTCACAAGGTTTTTGAAGGAGGCGCCAAGAGCACCGGAGGCTCCACTTCAGGAAAGAAAGCTGAATAAATAACCAGCTGTCTGGCTTTATACATTGCGGAAAATACCCATCGAAAAACTGATGGGTATTTTCTATTTTTCACGAGCGTTTTTTTCCGTAATGCTGTTCCCGGCTCGCTTCCATATTAAGGGAAATACGGTTTAAAGGTAAATATTTTTTAAGGATTGGAATATGGATAAACAGAAAGTAATGGAAAAGCTTGATTCCCTCTTCAAAGAAGAACTTTGGGGCAGGATAGAGCCGAAAGATATAGGGATTTCCAAGTTCAAGATCCTTGATGATATTTTCAATACTATCGTATCAGAGGACCTTGTAAACGATACAATCGAAGTATGCAAAGCGCATCTGGCCGACCATAATCTGTCTATAACTGCAATATACCTGACCGGTCTTATAGGCTATCACAGGGACAGCATCGAAGAATCCATACAGCTCAGAAAGCTCATTGACGTATTCACCAACAGCCACAAGTGGGCCGTCGTCCAGCTGATAGCGGAAAAAATACTCGAGTACGGGGAAAACAGCTTCGCCCTCAGGGCGCTCGCCATCGCGCTTGAGAGGCTGGGAAGAAACAGGGAGGCCATACCGGTCCTTGAAGACCTTCTCAAGGTCGACAGGTTCGACGCCGACGTTGCCAAAAAGCTCGCCAACGCGATAATGGACGATGATCCCCAGAAGAGCGTCCATTACATGAAGCTGTCGATCGAGGGCTTCATAAAGAACGAAAGATTCGACGAGGTCCCGGTCCTGTGGAACAAGCTGGTTTCGCTTTCATGGGACGATATAGTTTTTTTCGAGCGGATAGAAAGGCTGCTCGTTGAAGCCAAGCAGTCCGTGCTTGCGGCAAACCTTTTGAAGCAGCTCCTGAACAAGTACAGGGACCCTGAAAATCCGGACCAGACGATAATACTTCTGAAAAAGATCCTGGAATATACCCCCGATGACACGCATGCGAGGAGGGAGCTGATCAACTTCTACGGCTACAAATACAAGGACCACTCCCAGTTCGAACAGTTCATGAAGCTGTCCAGGCTGGCCAACTTCAAAGTCCCGGTGAAGCTTGCCATACAGGATTTTGAAAAAAACATCGTGTTCGACAAGGACAACTATGTTTTTCACAATTCATGGAAGGTCGGCAGGATAATAGAACTCGACAGCGAGAGAATAATCATAAAGTTCAGTGACAAGCCGGAGCACGGGATGTCGATCCAGATGGCTCTCCAGTCCCTGACGCCGGTTTCAATGGACCACATATACGTGATGGATTTCGAGGATCCCGAAACCCTCAAATCGCTTTTCGAAGAGGATTTTATATCCTTCTTCGAAATACTCATCAAGTCGTATTCAGGCAGGATATCCCTCGCCGACATCAAGAGGGAAATAGTGCCAAAGTACCTGGAAGAAAAAAACTGGTCCAAATGGTGGAGCAGGGCCAGGACGATGATAAAAAAAGATTCCCGCTATGGCATATCCGACAAGAAAAAGGACATGTTCGTCATCAGGGACAAGCCGCTGACCTTCGCGGACGAGCTCCTGGGAAATTTCACGAAATCCGGTTCATTCGCCGAGAAGCTCGATATCGCCATTGAGTTTATAAACAATATAGACAGGACGGAGGGCGAATCGGTAGTCGGTTACTTCATAGACTATTTTTCCGAAGAGGCGAAGGGCGATTCCCCGACAAGGCAGTTGCTTTCGTTTTTCCTGCTGGACGACCTGTCGAGATACTCGGAATCAAGCAAGCTCAAACTCGATCCGATCAGGGAAAGGGTGATAGGTTTTATCGGGCAGAGTCAGGACCTTTCGATCATCTCGATGAAAATAAGTTCATATGATTATAAAAAGAACTTTGTGAACCTGATAGAAAAAACGAGGGAGGACTGGCCCGGCATAGTAAGCGGGTTTCTTTTCGAGACCCCCGTCAGGATCCACAAGTATATTCTCAACAGCCTCATCAGGGCGCATTCATACAACGTGATAAACGGATTCATCGACAGGGTCATAACCGGGGCAAAGCAGTACCCGGAAATATTCATCTGGGTTTCGAGAAACATCTTCAACAAGACATGGGACTACGACTGGCTCGATTATTCAAGGGAGACGCTGGCCGTGACCTATTTCAGGATGATGAATGAGCTCAAGAAGATCGAGCTGGAGGGAAACAGGCTCAAGAACCTGGCGATCGAGGTCCTCTTCGCCAACGAGGCTGCCGTTATAAGGGAAATCTGCATGCAGTTCGACAAGGAACTTCTTGGAAGGATATTCGACCTGTTCAGGAGCATCTCCTACATAGAGCAGTCACAGAGCGACAGGCTGCTTTCCATAATCAGGGAAAAATACCCGGAATTCCAGGCGCCCCAGGCCACCGCCGATCTCGAATGGAAGGTGGACGTGGAAAAACACTACGTTTCCAAAGAGGGTTATGAGAAAATGAAGGCCGAGCTTGAAAGGCTGGTCAACGCGGAGATGGTCAAGGTGACCAGGGAGCTTTCGCTCGTTTCCGACGCGTCGGCCGATCAGCGTGAAAATGTCGAATACAACGCCCTTCTTGAAAAACAGTCGATACTGGAGCTTTCCATATCAAAGCTCGACAATGAGATTAAGAAGGCCGTGGTGCTTGACGATTCCGTCATATCCACGGACGCGGTCAATATCGGAACCAGGGTCGTCCTGGAGGACATTTCCAACGGTGAGCTCCAGACATACACGATACTTGGCCCGTGGGACGCGGATTTCGAGAAAACAATACTTTCTTACCGCTCCCCGATAGCCGGAACCATTTTAGGGCACAGGCAGGGGGAAGAGGTGGATGTAAGGATAGAAGACGATATAAGGAAGTACCGGATCAAGTCCATCATGAAATACAGCCAGTAGCCGTGCATGCGGGCAAAGAAGACCGCGGGCTGAAAAAATTGTTTGACAAAAACCCTTTTTACTTAGAATTGAACAATCATGCCGCGATGGCGGAATTGGTAGACGCGCTAGGTTCAGGGTCTAGTAGGCGAACGCCTGTGAGGGTTCAAATCCCTCTCGCGGCAAAATAAACAACTTCAATTCAATTTTAATTCAAAATTCCACGGCCCGTTCGTAAAATTTTATGAACGGGCTTTTTTATGTCTGAAATTCATCAGCCGGCCCTCTGGTTCCATCATTAATGTGAAATGCATAAATTATAATTCATGAGGTGTAAGCTATGATATTTCGCCACTTCGAAACAATTTTCATCTTGCTCCTTGCGGCGGGATGTTCATATCCGGACAGGCTGCATCCCGGGTCCTATCTTCCCTTCGCGGGGCTTTGCGGGATAGAGATAATCCTGCCCCAATCGAGGATTTTTGAGAGCCAGGGCGTCAGGGCCGAGCTGTACCTTATATTTTCCAGCGGGGAAAAAATGTTATGCCCCGCCGACGCGGTTTCATGGGGGAGTACCGATGAGTCGATTTTACTGGTGGATGACAGGGGCGGCGTAAGGGCGGTATCTCACGGCAGAGCTGCTGTCTTGGCGCATTATTCCGGTTTTTCCGCAGGCGCGGACGTGGACGTCTGGAGGGTGCCTGATTATTCAAGGATCATGATCACGGAGGTTTTTTATGATCCGCCCGGAGCCGATGACGGCAGGGAATTCATCGAGATATCGAACAGGAATGATTTTTCCTGCGACCTGTCAAACCATGCAATCGTCGACGGGTCAAACGCAAGCGAACCGTTCCTGTTCCCGGATGGATTCATTATCGGTCAGGATCAAACAGTGGTCATAGCGTCATCTGATAGCGGTTTTTTTGAACAATTCGGGTTCCTCCCTGATCTTTCAGGCTTAAAATTCATGCTGAACAATAACGGCGAGGCGGTTTTTTTTAAAAAACCCGATGGTTCAACGATTGACCGTGTTTACATAAGGGGCGGTACTGCCGATTGTCCGCCACCCCCGGAATGGGGGTCCGTCTCCCAGCCCTTTTCCGCCCAGGGAAACTCCGTTCGGAGGAAGGGGGGCTTTAATAATGGAACATTCGAGGACTGGATATCCGGACCGCCCAATCCCGGCGCATTTTAGACCCTCGCCGATGATCCGTAGAAAGAGACATAATTTTTTTTATGCAGAAATAAACCGATCCTGCCGATAGATAACTTAAATAAAGTTCCATCATCGGAGGTCGATATGAACAGGGCCGTTGCCAATAACAAAGAGATCAGTCCGAGGGAAGAGCTGATATCTTACATAAGAGAGAGGGTGAGCCACCTTACAAACAATGAAACTTTCAAGACACTTGATCTTGGCGGATTGTCCGTATCGGACGGCTCCAGGGGTTACATGGGTGGAATGAATACTTTCAGGATATACAACATATTTCTGGACGAGAACGGCAGTCTCTGCAGCGATTTATCAATGAACGGAGATGAGGATGTTTTTTTCGGCAGGAACATCGAGGACATTTATCTGGATGACCTGGAAAAAATACTGAACAAATTATACAGCGGTGAATGGGAATTCCTGGAAAACCGCGAGGATACTGGAGAAAAAAAAGGCGGAGATATATCATTCATCAAACATCTTGCGGGCATAAGACTTTTCAAGCGGAGCGCGTGATATAAAGATCAATTCAGTCTGCGATTGCATTTAAGAGAGCCTTTTTCAGCAATTTACCGCCGATTCAATATTTATCTCGGATAATTTATAATATCCGGCCATGCATGGGACCTTACTTAAACAAAAGGCTTGACATGGCGTTGTTTTTTATGTAATTTATGCCTTTAAGGCAAAAAAGCCGATATTTTTATTTTCTTGGGGGTTCGAACATGTTTAAGAAGGGTTTGATAATTGGTTTCGCTGCTGTCATAGCCATGACTATAGCCGCATATGCGATTCAGGTTGGAGGAGTTCTGCCTAATGTAAAAATAAAGAACACTTCCAAGGCTGACGCATGGATACCTGGTATTGGATCCAAGGTTGTGACAATATTCTACAATGACGTCGACGTCAAGGACGTCAACGACGCGCTTTCAAACGCGATAAAGGCTAAAAATTATCCAAAGGCGAAATATCTCGGTGTTGGAATAGCAAACTGCAAAGATGCTCCATTCAAACCGGACTATTTCATAACAAATGCAGCTGACAGCAAACAGAAGCAGTTTCCTGATTCCGTTATTCTTCTCGATTACGACCTCTCTATTAAAAACGCTTGGGCTCTTCCCGAGACGAACGAGGTCAGCTGGGTCATCGTTGTCGGCAGGGACAAGAAGATCAAGTTTATGAAGGGTGTTAAAAGCGCGGCCGAAAGCCAGTCTCTCATCAATGTAATAACACCGATTATCGAGGCTGAACTGAAGAAATAATACAGCCAATCGCTGAATATCTCGAAAGAACATCATAAAGTAGGGTATCTTGTTTTCAGGATACCCTACTTTTTTATTAAATGTTTTAATTTTCACAAAATTGAATAGTAATAAAAAAACAAGTATATTAATCTGTGGATAGATGACGCGATTGCCCTGTTTCCGGCGTCGGCAGTTTATTCTTTGAGTGTGAGGTGCCTTATGATTAAGCCTAAGCATAAAAACGTGGGCATTCTTTTTTCCGGCGGACCGGCGCCCAGCGCCAATGCCGTTATTTCATCCGTTGCCCTAAATTTGATAGATAAAAACATCCCCGTCATCGGTATCATGAGAGGGTATGAATTCATACAGGACTTCAATAAGAACTATCCCAAGCTCAGAAAAGACGTGCACTATGGAATCATAACCCAGGAAATTACAAAGGCAAGAAACAGGAGCGGCGTGTTTCTCAGGACGTCCAGGGCCAATCCCGGAAAGGATATCAAGACGATGGAGGACCTGAATGATCCCATCAAGAACGCGAGGCTGAAAAACATTCTTGATGCCTTCGAGTCCCTCCAGATCGGCGCGCTCATCTCGGTAGGAGGCGATGACACGCTCAAAACCGCGAATTTTCTATGGCTGATGGGGTTTCCGGTGATACACATCCCGAAAACAATCGACAACGACTATTACGGAATTCCATGGACGTTCGGTTACTGGACGGCGGTGGACGTGGCGCAGAAAATTCTCCTGAACCTCAAGGCCGACGCCCAGGCCACCGACAGTTTTTTCATCGTGGAGCTGATGGGAAGGAAGGCCGGCTGGATAACATACGCCGCCGGTATTGCCGGCGAGGTCATACTCATGATTTCGAACGAGGACATCAGGGGAGATATCATCGATCTTGAAGGAATAGTCGAAAAGATTACCGAGGTCATAATAAGCAGGGAAAACGACAAGAAGCCTTACGGGGTCATCGCCATATCGGAGGGTCTCGTCGACAAGCTGCCGCAGGAGATGAAGCCGAAGATAACCGACAGGCACGGCAACATCATTTACAGCGAAGCGAAAATTTCCACGATGATCGCCGACCTGGTAAAGGAAAAATACAAGGAAAAGACTGGCCTTGGCATAAAGATAACCCCGAAGCAGATCGGATATGAAATAAGATCGGCGCATCCGACCGCCTTCGACGTGGTCATGGGCTGCATGCTCGGCTACGGGGCTGCCAAATTTTACGAGGAAAACAATTTCGGTGTAATGGTTTCCGTCACGGATAATTTCGACGTTAAGACGGTGCCTTTCACGGACCTTATCGACAAGGAAACGATGCTCACCAGACTGAGGGACGTTCCAAGCGGAAGCGATTTTTTCACTCTGAAGGACAGGATGCAGTACCAGCATCTGTTTGAATAAACGGTCCGGCATGGCATGAAAAAAATCATTTATACAGTCGCCGCGCTTCTTTTTTATGCGTCATGCTCCAAGCCGCTGCCGTCCGATGACGTAAGCGCGGTTTTTGACGGGCTTTCCAGGGTCAGGAATTTCAGCGAGGCCGGGAAATATTACACGAAGGATTCGATGGCGCTTGTCGAGGATTCGGTAAAAGGCGGTCTTCTGGATGAAAAGAGCAGGCTTCTTGCGCTCCCGTCTTTCGGTCCCGGGATCAAATGGAGCGAAATCTCCAAAAATGTCAGGGGCGACAGGGCGACGGTCAAAATAAGATACACGGAGCACCCGGTCGAAAACATGACAGGATATGAAATGGTGCTGGAGCTGGTCAAGGAGGACGGCGGATGGAAGATAGACATTTCCGGATCGGGCGGCAAGGGCGGTAATAATAAAGGTCCCCGGGACTACATCGAAAACCTCAGGGTCCGTTAGTGCATTGATATCCCGAGTTCAAGTATGATGTCCTTCATCAGGCTTTCGGCCTCCTCGCTTTCCGGGAATTTTTTTACAAGCCTGGTGCATATCAACAGGGCCATGTAGAGGTATCCCATCTCCATGTAGAGGTTGATCAGGTTGAGATGTATCTCTTCGATATCGTCGTTAAGCTCAAGGGACCTGTTGTAGTGGAAAAGCGACTTGTCGTATTCCCCGATCTCCCAGTAGACCCCGGCAAGATTAGCATGGGTGATTGCATCTTCGGGATTGAGCCGGACGGACCTCTCGAGAACTTTTATTGACATATCGAGCCTTCCCAGCTCGCACAGGGAAATTCCGAGTCCGTTCAATATGTCCGCATCCGAGCTGTCGATTGAAGCTCCGATGCTGAACAGCTCGAAGGCCTCTTCGTATTTTCCCAGCTCGACGTATTCGTAACCGGTATCAATGAGCAAAGATGGATTTTTCCTGAATTCCGTCAGTTCATCCGGGTGTGATGTATTGTCCTTGATGTTTCCGTGTCTTCGTTTGTCGTTCATCATAATGCTTGGTGATAACTTGATTGATCCCGTTATGTTTTATTATGCGCAGTCCGGGATTCCATAATCCTTAATCAAGTTCATTTAAAAATAAGCTATTGCCGGAGTTGGATTATGTCAATAAAAAAATTCAGGCATCAATTCCCGGCGCATTTCAATGATGCCGCATAAAGGAAACAGGATATTTTTTATAACATATCCAACAATACGCGGTTATTATTGCCGCGGACCTGCAAAAATACACCTTTAAAAAATACTTGACTGATTTGGCAATTATATTTTATGTGCTTTGAGACAATATTTTAACACGCTAATACTGAAGGAGATGGCCGATGCCTAAAGAGAAGATTTTCTGCGCCAACTGCCAGAGTTGTATAGTAATAAGGCAATATGAATCCGAACCGGACAGATACGTTCTCAGGGTGAAATGTCTGAAGAAGAAATGGGTTAAAAGGTCCGGCGAGGAGAAGCTCTATAAATACTTTACCGTGGCACGAAGAATCATGGACGACTGCGAATATTATTTTGAATCGGGGGAACTCTTTCCATATATCAAAAACCTTCGAAAGGAACTCCCGATTAAAGACGAGATATATTCCACAAGGGATGCATAATCATGTCTGGTGGTTTCAGGGGAGGAATCCATCCTCACGATAAAAAAAACGCCACCAATCATAAAGAGTTTTTAAATCTGCCCATACCGCAGAGGTGTTTCATCCCGCTGCAGCAGCACATCGGAGCGCCTGCAAAAGCCATCGTCAAGGCGGGGGATCATGTCGAAGAGGGTCAGCTGATCGGTTCTTCCGACGGATTCATCAGCGCCGATGTTCATTCCTCCATACCGGGGAGGGTGATTGAAATCATCGATCATCTTACCATTTATTACAGGCAGCCTACGGTAGTAATCGAGGCCGAAGGTCAATTTTCGGCTTCGGCCATGCCGAGGGACCCTGATGACTGGGGCACGCTGTCCGGAAGTGAAATAATATCGCGGATAAAATCTTCCGGCATGGTCGGTCTGGGCGGGGCCGCATTCCCCACATCGGTCAAGCTGTCACCCCCGCCTGAAAAGAAAATCGATACCCTCCTTGTAAACGGAGCGGAATGCGAACCGTACCTTACGGTAGATGACGCACTGATGAGAAAATTTTCCCTGGAAATCATAGAGGGTACGAGGATCACGATGAGGGCCCTGGGCGTTAAGAAGGCGGTCATAGGTATCGAGGACAACAAACAGGGCGCCATTAATGCCATGAGGAACGAGATCAGGAGCGCGAACCCACCTGAAGACATTACGGTAAAATCACTTAAAACACGCTATCCGCAGGGAGCTGAAAAACAGCTGATATACAGCATCCTGGGAAGAATTGTTCCTTCAAGGGGCCTTCCGATGGACATCGGCGTGGTGGTTCAGAACGTGGGCACCGTTTTCGCTATCAGGGAGGCCGTTGTTTTTAAAAAACCGTTGTTTGAAAGGTTTATCACCGTGGGGGGGGACCTCATAGGAAAACCCGGAAACTACAAGGTCAGGATAGGTTCAAGGATATCTGATATCATCGAGGAATGCGGCGGATTGAAGGGCGCCCCCGTAAAAATAGTGGTCGGGGGCCCGATGTGCGGCCTTAGCGTTCATTCAATGGACATACCCGTGGTCAAGGGAACTTCGGGCATACTGTTCCTGTCCGATAAGATCGCGAAGGGAGGTCCATATCTTCCCTGCATCAGGTGCGGGAAGTGCGTGAAGGCGTGCCCGATGGGGCTTCTGCCGTGCGAACTGGGCAACGCCGCGGAAAATGAAAGGTTCGATCTTTCCGGGGAACTCAATCCGTTTGACTGCATAATGTGCGGTTCATGTTCATACGTTTGTCCATCCCACAGGCCGCTGAGCCATTTCATAAAAGTTTCCCAGCAGAAGATAACAGGAAGGGCGGTTTGATGCATGGATGAAAATAAGAAAAATATTTTTGTGTCAAGCGCGCCTCACATAAGGACCGGTGAATCCGTCAGGACCATGATGTGGACCGTGGTGCTGGCGCTCGTGCCTTCAACCGGTTACTCGATTTACCTTTTCGGAATTAATCCCGTCATAATTATCGCATCCAGCATTGCCGCGGCGGCTGCAGCAGAGGCGGTTTACCAGCTTATCATGAAGAAGCCGGTTTCCATCACCGACGGTTCGGCCGTGCTGGCCGGCTTCCTGGTCGCGCTGAATGTACCGCCTGAATCTCCCGTATGGATGCCGGTGATCGGGTCTTTTTTCGCGATAATAATCGTCAAGCAGTTGTTCGGCGGGCTGGGCTTCAATATCTTCAACCCCGCACTTTCGGCCAGGGCGTTTCTCATGGCTTCATGGCCCATGCATATGACCACTAAATGGCATAAATTCATGGGCCTGAACGTAATATCGCCTGAACTTGAAAACAGGTTCGACCTTCCACCGGCGGTCTTTGATGCCATTACCCAGGCCACTCCCCTTACAGTATTGAAGGAAGCGCCGAAAATACTCCAGGAGTATAATATAGATCTCAACCGGATATACGATGTTGTTTTTTCCGGCGACATGCTCAAGGCGCTGTTTATCGGCAACAGGGGCGGGTGCATAGGCGAAATATCGGCAATGCTTCTTCTCCTGGGGGGAGTTTTCCTTCTGGCAAGGAAGGTGATCACCTGGCACATACCTGTTTCGTGCATTTTCACTGTAGGAATTTTCGCATATATTTATTACAGCATCCTGGGTTATCCTGATCCCGCCATGGGTTCCATATTTCATGTTCTGACCGGGGGTCTGATACTTGGAGCCTTTTTCATGGCCACGGATCCGGTAACATCGCCGGTATCCGGAAAGGGCATGATAATTTTCGGGGCGGGCTGCGGAGCCCTGATCTTCATCATCAGGGTCTGGGGAGGGTTCCCCGAGGGAGTTTGCTACGGGATTCTGCTGATGAACGCGGTTACCCCCTTGATTGACAGGTACACCAAGCCGAAGGTATTCGGGAAGAAGTCATCAACAAAAGAGAAGAAGGGGTAGTCTGATTTGTTTAACAGCATAATCAAACCGTCGCTGGTGCTATTATTGGTGGCCTTTGCCGCTTCCTTTTCCCTTTCGCACATACAGAAGATTACATATCCAAATATAATAAAAATGGAAAAGGAGAAACAGGATCTGGCCCTGAAGCTTGTCCTGCCCGGATACAGAATAACAGGTTCGAAAAAAGCAAAAGTTGAAGGAAAGGAATTCGAATACTGGACGGCGGAGAAGGAGGAAGGCGGGACCGCGGGATACGCATTCATGGTTGCAGGAAACGGATACAGCGGACCGGTCGAATCCATTGTCGGGATCGACGACAGGGGGACGATACTGGGCATGTCGATTCTGAAGCAATCCGAGACGCCCGGCCTCGGCGCAAGGTGCGTTGAAGTTTCTTCAAAGGAAACTTTATTTGATAAATTGCTAGAGAAAACGGCGAGGAATGAAATATACATGCCCTGGTTCCAGAAGCAATTTTCAGGTCTGAACTCGGGAGAGAAGATCAGGATTTTAAAAAAGGGGGAGTGGAACGAGGGGTTGATGGAATCCCTTCGGAAGGAAAATGCGGTTCTGGCTATTACCGGCGCTACCGTAACCTCCGTCACCGTAACTGAAAGCATAAAAAACGGGCACGAGCTCCTTAAAAAGGCCCTTGCATCGGGTGCTGAAAAAAAGGAGGCCGGGAAATGAATTACTGGAATGAATTTACGAAAGGCATCTGGAAGAAAAACCCGATCTTGATAATAGGAATCGGGATGTGCCCCACTCTTGCCGTTTCGACCTCGGTGTCGAACGCCCTCTGGATGACCCTGGCTGCGACATTCGTGCTCGTTTGTTCGAATATCCTGGTATCGCTGGCAAGGGGAATCACTCCGTCGCATATAAGGATCCCCGTCTTCATAATAATCATCGCGGCTTTCGTCACCATCGTCGAGCTTGTGCTGAAGGCGTACCAGGAGGCCGTGTATGACGCCCTCGGCATTTTCATACCCCTTATCGTGGTCAACTGCATAATTCTCGGCAGGGCGGAAGAATATGCGTCTAAAAACAACGTGGTCGCATCGACCCTGGACGGTCTGGGGATGGGGCTTGGTTTCGGATTCACCCTGACAGTGCTGGCTTTTTTCAGGGAGATACTGGGCGCGAACAAGCTTTTCGGTTATACGCTGATTCCCGGGATGGAGCCATCTTCGGCCATGATTCTAGCTCCGGGGGCCTTTTTCACTCTCGCGATCATGCTCGGAATGATGAACTGGATCAATTCAAGAAAGTGAGGGCGGAATGGAAATAAAGGTTTTATTCACGATACTTCTCACGACCATACTGATAAACAATTACGTGCTCTCGCAGATCCTGGGGCTCTGCCCGTTTCTCGGCGTTTCAAAAAAACTCGATTCCGCAATCGGCATGGGACTAGCGGTCATTTTCGTAATGACCCTGGCGTCGTTCATCACGTTTATTATTTATAAATACGTGCTCATCCCGTTTAATATCGAGTACCTGAGGACCATAACATTCATACTCGTAATCGCCGCGCTCGTCCAGCTTGTCGAGATGATGATCGAAAAATTCTCCCCGGCCCTGTATAACGCGCTCGGCATTTTCCTTCCGCTGATTACGACAAACTGCGCCGTTCTGGGCGTTGCAGTGCTTAACATAAATTCAGGGTTTGTAACCGCGGACCTTGGAATTTTAAAATCCGTTGTCCAGGGATTCGGAGGGGGGGTGGGCTTCACGCTGGCCCTCCTGTTGATGGCCGGCATCAGGGAAAGGCTCGAACTGGCCCCGATACACAAGAACCTTATCGGCCTGCCGATCACATTCATCACGGCAGGATTGATGGCGCTTGCATTCCTGGGTTTTTCAGGAATGAAGATTTAAAGGAAACGGATCAATGGAATACTCCAGGCCGATTGTAAAACTTCTCGCAGTCACGCCCTTTTCCGAAAAACTGGTGGAGGAGGCCGGAAGGACATGCTATCTTTCGCTGGACAGGATAACGGGGGAAAGTGAAAGGAATTTCGTCAGGAGATGCATAAAGAACGGACATCATTCAATCCTCGAGCACGCCTCCGCGACCTTCAGGATCCTCGGCGCATCCAGGGCCTTCACGCATCAGCTCGTGAGGCACAGGCTGGCCAGTTTTTCCCAGCAGTCCCAGAGGTACGTGGATGAAAAGGAATTCAACTACATCATACCGGACGATATACTGGCAAACGCCGATGCGGCGGCCATATACAGGGAGTTCATGGAGAAATCAAGGGAAACGTACATGAAGCTGAGGTCGCTCGGGATGAGAAAGGAGGACTCAAGGTTCGTGCTTCCCAACGCCCTTGAAAGCCAGATCGTCTTTTCCGCGAATTTCAGGGAATTCCGGACCATCTTCAATCTCCGGCTCGACAGGAGCGCCCAGTGGGAAATCAGAAGGGTCTGCATGGAGATGCTCAGGGTTTTACAGAAGGAGGCCCCGGCCGTATTCGGGGATTATGAAATAAACGAGGAGGACTGCACCGCGAGGTCGGTTTTAATCTGATAATACTAAATGCTCAAATAGAAAAAGCCTCCGCGTCGCGGGGGCTTTTTTGTATTCTGCGGAAACCGGGCTTTACTTGAGCGCAATGTTCATTTCGAGCTGGCCCATGGGGCTGTAAAGGTTGATGCCCAGGGTCGTCTGCTTTATCATCGTGATCGTGAAATCTTTTCCCTCGACAACGGTCGGAGTGGTAATGTCGATTTTTTTGCCTGTTGACGCGAACAGGTTGAGAGCGTTGCCGGTGATCATGTTTGCCAGCTCGCCGATGATGTCCTTGTATTCGGAATAAATCTGTTCCTTGCTGAGGTTGGGCACCAGCGCCTGGCAGACCTTTTCAACCATATTGAAGCCCATGCTGTAAACGACTTCGCCCGTGACGCCGCCCGTTATTCCTATGATTATCGCCACGTCCATTGACGGGATGGGGCTTTCCTTGATGACCAGCTTGCCCCTTCTCAGATCAACGTTGAGGACGGATTTAAAAACCGCTGAAGCTGCTTCCAGGAAAGGGTTTACGAATTCTGCATTAATATTGACCATCTGCATCCCCCAAATAATAATCAAAGAGAAGGACCCAAGCGGTTATTGCTGATTTAAGTGCCCGGGCTGTCGTTAGTGGACCGTTCAATCCCGGGTTTTTCGATAATCGCTCCCAAGGGAACATCCGAATCCTGATTTTACACGGCTTCCGGAGCCAAAAACGAGTTTTTCCCAGTCTGAAGCCGGGGAAATCCGGAAAGCCTTTGCTTTAACTGGATATTTATACAATACATTGCGGTTTAGATCAATCAGTTTTTAGATTTTTTATTATTTTTGATTCGCTCTGGATCTTCATCATCAGGGCGTCCGCCATCGTCCTGAAAGACTCATATTCCATGTACTTTGACAGGGAATCAATCTCGTTCTGCGGGACCGGGCCCTTCGAGATGTTTTTCTGGATCGGCGTATATATATAGAGCCCGGACATCGATTCAATGACCCTCGAGGTGCTGTTTGTTTCAAGCGAGAGGCAGTCTTCGTAAAAAATCTTCGAGTTGTTTATCGCATCGATCGGCTGTCCCCCGGGTTTCCCTTCTTTTACAACCTCGCCGATGGTGAAAACACTGGACGCGCCCACGGTCCCCCTCAGCAGGGCGGACGCCTCCGCGAAACTGCCGCCTTTAAGTGAAATCGCGTTTATCCCGCTGATGATGACCCTCCTGGACTGGTCGAATTTTTTGTCCTCAAGTTTTTTTCTTATCCTCTCCCTGTCCGTCCTCGGGTCCTTGATTTCACTTTTATTTTTCGCCATCTCCCTGGAAACCTCGTCGTCGCTGACGGCGATTTCACCGGAGAGCCGTTTTCTCAGGTCCGCGTTGCTGATATATGCGTACTGGATCTGTACCCTGGATGACCTGCTCGCTGATTCCTGCCTGACGTCTTCGTGCGATACGGCTATCCCCATTTTCAGGAACCCCAGGAACGTCTCCTTGATGATGTCGTTCTGCATCAGCCTGTAAAGCTCGGTGATGCTCAGGTGGTTCCTCTCGAGCAGTATCTGGAACCTTTCCCTGTCGAATTTTCCCGTATTGGGATCGATGAGGCCGGGTATGTTTTTTATGCTCTGGGATATCCTGTCGTCGGACGCGGAAAAACCGGATTTCCTGGCTTTCTGTAGGAGCAGGACCTCATAGATATAGTTGTTCAGTATGAGGTCGTCCATTTTTTCCGATTTGACGTCCCTGAACCTGCTGTCCCTGTACCTGTTGTAGTCGAACCTGTGGATTTTTTCCCCGTTTACCACGGCAATGGTGTACGGGTCGGTCTTGTAGCCGAAGAACTGCAGTACGTCTGTTCCTATGAAGAACAGGGTCAACAGCACTGATATGAACACGACCCCGGCGTAGGCCGCTATTTTTTTCAGGGTTATCTCGTTTTTTTTCATCGATGAATGTCTCCAGGATGTTTGTTATCGTTTTTTATCCGGCGTTTCAGCTTCGTCCACGAGCATAACGGGGATGCCTTCCTTTACGGGGTATTTCCTCCCGCACTCCAGGCAGACGATTTTTTCGTTTTTCATGTCGTATTCGACGTCCCCCCTGCATGCCGGGCAGGCCAGGATTTCCAGTAGTTTCGTATCGATCATGCTGAACCTCTGAAGTTAAGGGTATTTAAATAAACAAGATCACAGAGAGTCGAAGATATCAATAATTGCAAGATAAAATTTGAGCGGCTTCCAAAAACAGCGCCCTTCAGGGCAGGTTATGCGATGAACCTTTTTTATGAATTTTATCATTCAAAATTCCGGTTTTCAAAGGCGGGTAAATGGATCAAAGCCTGTGGTTTCGGCGGACTGCATGGAACGGGATTCATTAAAAGGATTGTTTATGGATTTATTTTCGACGCGTGCGCGCGGCTTTACCCGCGGGCGCAGGACCGGAAACCGCGGGATTTGAGGAAAGAAGGGGAAGCCGCCATTTCAAACGGCTTCCCTGATTTTTTCATTGATGGGGCTCATCCAGTCGCAGCTGGAGCACTTGTACTCGCTGTAATGGATCGCTCCGAAATGGTCCTTCTCGACCCTTGCCAGGACGAGCGACTGGCAGGCCGGGCACCTTTTCGCTATGAGTTCGTACTCGTCCTTGATTTTATTGCTCATAATCTCCTCCAAGACATCATGAGAGTGAAAGTCATCCATGCTTAACATGTCGACGATTGTGTCAAGAAAAATAATGAAAATTTTTTATGTCGCCAGGGGGGAAGGGATGGAATGATCCGGTTTTAAAACGGTTCATGGCTTGCGATAATAGCTGACCTGGATATTGACGGGTTTGTAATTATTTGTGGAACCATATATGGAATGCATTCCGCCTTCATTGCCGGCTCCGCCATTGTATTCCCACGCAGGGTATTCGTTGACCACATGGTTCCAGATTTTAAGGTTGTCGATAGCGGTAAATCCCTGGTATGACTGCCTGTGAATAAATATATTATCCTGATCAAACGCTAAGTCCGATCCATCTATCCAGTTTCCATCAAGATATATCTTTACAGTCTTCCCAGTCCCCTCATTTGGCAGACTCCCGCTATTGTCCCATACAATGTATATATGGTGCCATGTGGCTAGGCCTATCAGTCCATCCTTGGGCAGATTCGAAGCCCCGTTGACCGTCAATGAGATACCGTAATATGAACCATACACCCTTTGTATATAACACTGGGAATTTTTCCCGAACTGAATATACATTGTTCCACCGTTTCCTTTAAAAATATTGTTATTGAAGCTTACCCATGCGGATATCGTACCTTTACCCATGTCTGTCGGAACGTAGTTTCCGAAGGGATATTCATCCCTTTGGTATAAATCTGTGGTCCATGACTCAAGGGAAGAACAATTGTTCAATTTGCCCGCTCTCCAGTTACAAGCGTTTCCGGCTACTGTAGGCATATGGCCGTACATGAAAATCATTGGATTCGTAAAGTCGGAATTGTTTTCGTACTTGCTCCAGAATATCGGCCTGGGCAGAAGGAACTTTCCATTTTCGATATCTATATAGAAATTTGTATTCGGTGGTGATACGAGGCCATTCGGTGGACAAGCAGGGGCAAATGTTTCACGATATGGAATGAGATTAAGATCCTGACATGCCCGTTGACCGTTTACCAGCAGGGATAATGAATTTGAATAATCTTGAGTACCTGGTGTAAAAGCTCCATACATTGAATTATTAACCCATGGATAATTCGAAAGGGTCACGCCTTCGTTTGTGTTCAGTTGGTAACCCTGAATCTCACCTCCGGCGCCATCTATATCCCCGAAGGTCCCGAATCCCAGGTCACCGGTTGTATTGCTTGCGTTTTCTGACATATAAAGAGCTTCTGAACTAAAGTTCCAGCTGTAAGTCGCGGGGTCCATAAGGTTTCCGGCAAGATCGGTTATCCCGGAAACCGAGGCCGTATATATAATACCCGAAGCTATGGCTGAAGGCGTGCAAAGTATAGTATTGTTCGATGCGCTGTAGTCAAGGATGGGGAGGTTTACGATTCCGGACGGCGAAGTCACGATAATGTTGGTTCTATTTATTGTGTCCGGGTTTATCGGTTCATTGAATTGTATCGTGATGCCGGTCTTGGGGTTGAAAATTGCATTTGGAACCGCTTCAATTATATTTGGCCGATCACTATCGGTTGACGTTCCGGTAATGAAACTCCAGGGTGTCCCCGAAAAACTACGGCCCTGAAGGTCTTTCACTGGGTTTGCGAGTGTCACCGTATATGTGGTCAATGGGGTGAATGGTGGGGTGGCTGGAGTAAAGATCAGGAACTTGTTCTCTGTCAGCTTCGTGGTTCCAAGAACCGAACCGCTTGAATCAGTAACACTCAGTGTTGAATTATTGACCGTTGCCGGGTCAATGGTTTTATTAAAGGCCACTAGTATCATCCTGTTGCAGGTGACCCCGCTTGCGCCCGGTGTGGGATATCTGTATTCAATGGTCAGGGCCTGGCTGTCAACGGGCGTGCCGAATGGAATAAGCGGAATTGAATTTATTCCGTGGTACAGGTTGTTGCAGCCCGCGGTAAATATTATTACTGACAGTATGAATTTGATGTTTTTAAGCATCTATTATATGAACACTATTCGTTTATTAATATAAAACAATGCTTATATGATAAAAGGGAAATAAATTTTTACACTTTTTTAGCATTATTCGTTAATATTGATTTTTTGTCAATTTTTTAATAGCTGCAATATTATTCATTAAAAAAGGCAACCATGGATATTTTGTATAAAAAATGCTTCGAAAAAGGATAAACTGTTAAATTACAGATTAGCTTCAAATACTTATTTTAAAGAAGAAATACCGTTTAATAATCAATTGTACCCTGGTTCATGAAGACAAAGGCAATTAAAAATTGTTTTTTCAGCTTATTCACAGATTAATTGCTTGAAATTATGTCCCATAAAATCAAACTCAATATCATCCCAAATAATTAGAAGATTCTTTAAACATGGATTTCATTCATCTCCACAACCATTCGGATTATTCCATCCTGGACGGCGCAATAACCCTCGACCGGCTCATAGGCAGGGCCAGGGAGCTCGGCATGCCCGCCATAGCGCTTACCGACCATGGAAACATGTTCGGCGCGATAGAGTTTTACCAGAAGGCCAGGAAGGAGGGGATCACGCCGATCATCGGGCAGGAATTCTACATGGCGCCCGGCTCCAGGTTCAAGAAGGAATCATCCAGGGACAACGGGGACGATAACGCCTACCATCTGCTTCTTCTCGCGGTAAATGAAACCGGATACAAAAACCTCATGAAGCTTTCATCGATCGGCTACACCGAAGGCTTTTATTACAAGCCCAGGATCGACATGGAAAGCCTCGAGGCGCATTCGGGCGGCCTGGTTTGCTCGACCGCGTGCCTTGCCGGGCAGGTCCCGCAGTTGATCCTGCGGGGAGACCTTAAAGGGGCGGGAAGGCTTGCCGGGAAATTCAAAGAGATGTTCGGCAGGGAAAATTTTTACCTGGAGCTCCAGTACCACGGCATGAAGGAGCAGGAGACCGTGAACAAAGGTCTCATCAGCCTGTCCAACGAGATCGACGTTCCCCTCATAGCCACGAACGACGCCCATTACGTCACGAAGGACGATTCCTACTCCCACGAGGTCATGCTCTGCATCCAGACCGGCAAGACCATGAACGATACGGAAAGGATGCGCTTTTCCTCGGACCAGTTCTACCTGAAGTCCGAGGAGGAGATGAGGAGGATCTTCAGCGACTACCCGGACGCCATCCTGAACACGGGAAAAATACACGAGATGGTCGACCTGGAGCTCGACCTGGGCAACCCGATCCTGCCGAACTTCGAGGTGCCGGACGGTTACAACCTGGACACGTACCTGATGCACCTCGTGAAAGAGGGCGCGGAGAAGCTTTACGGCCGGTCCGTTCCCGCGGAAGTGAAGGCCCGCATAGAGTACGAGCTCGGCGTGATTACCGGGATGCATTTTTCCGGTTACTTCCTCATCGTATGGGACTTCATCAACTACGCCAGAAGGACCGGAGTCCCGGTGGGCCCGGGCAGGGGCTCCGCGGCCGGGTCCATGGTGTCGTACTGCCTGGGGATCACCGCGCTCGACCCATTAAGGTACAACCTTCTCTTCGAGAGGTTCCTCAACCCGGACAGGAACGAGATGCCTGACATGGACATAGACTTCTGCGCGGACCGGCGCGACGAGATAATAAGCTACGTGAAGCAGAAGTACGGCGAGGACCGGGTGACCCAGATAATCACCTTCAACAAGATGAAGGCCAAGGCCGCCATAAAGGACGTGGCGAGGGCCCTGGACATCCCCTTCGCGAAGGCCAACGAGATCAGCAAGCTGATAGAGGAGGACTCCCTCGACAAGGCCCTCAAGTCGTCGAAGGACTTCAAAAAGCTCTTCGAGGACGGTTCCGTCGACAGGGACCTCATCGACATATCGCTGAAGCTGGAGGGCATGGTCAGGTCCGCGGGCAAGCACGCCGCGGGCGTCGTCATATCAAAGGGGCCGCTCACCGACTACGTCCCACTGTACAGGGACAAGGACGGCACGATATCTTCCCAGTACGACAAGAACACCCTGGAAAAGGCCGGCCTGGTAAAGATGGACCTGCTCGGCCTTAAAAACCTGAGCATCATAGACAAGTGTCTCCGTCTCATAAAGCAGGGAACGGGCCAGGAGCTCGACATCAACACCATACCGCTCGACGACAAAAAGACCTTCAAGCTCCTACAGCAGGCCGACACCAAGGGCGTTTTCCAGCTTGAGTCGAGCGGCATGCAGAATATCCTGAGGCGGCTCGGGCCCACGGAATTCGAGGACATCATAGCGATAAACGCGCTTTTCAGGCCCGGTCCACTCGGCTCGGGAATGACGGACGATTTTATAAAGAGGAAAAGGAGCCCCAGCCTCATCAAGTATCCCCACAAGATACTCGAGCCCATCCTCGGGGACACACTCGGGGTCGTCGTGTACCAGGAACAGGTCATGCTCATATCCCAGGTGATAGCCGGGTTCACCCTGCCCGAGGCGGACAGGCTCAGGAAGGCCATGGGCAAAAAGAAAATGGACATCATAAACGAGCTCGAGGACAAGTTCCTCAGGGGCGCGGAAAAAAACAAGATAGACAGGAACATCGCGGAAAGCCTGTACGATATGATCAAGAAGTTCGGCGAATACGGGTTCAATAAATCCCACTCGGCCGCCTACGCGCTCGTCACCTACCAGACCGCCTACCTGAAGGCGCATTACCCGATGCAGTACATGACCGCGCTTCTCTCGGCCCAGCCGGACAGGCAGGACGACATCATCCAGTACATCAACGACTGCAAGTCCTGCGGGATACAGGTGCTGCCGCCGTCCATCAACGAGAGCTTTTACGATTTCACGATCGAGGGCTCTTCGATCAGGTTCGGGCTGAGCGCGATAAAGGGCGTCGGGGAAAAGGCCATCGAAAGCATAATAGGAACGAGGAACAAATTCGGCAGGTTTTCCTCGCTCAGGGGGTTCCTGGAGCACATCGATCTCCTCACGGTGAACAAGGGCGTGCTCGAGGCGCTCGTAAAATCCGGATCCTTCGACTGCCTCAACCCGAACAGGGCGCAGCTCTTCGGGGGCATAGAGATTCTGCTGGACGCGGCAAGAAGGCTCCAGGAGGACCTCGCATCGGGCCAGGGGAGCCTTTTCGGCATCGGCGGTGGGACCCATGGTCATGACGTCCACATAGATCTTCCGGGCATGAAGGACTGGAGCGAGATTGAAAAGCTGTCCAGGGAGAAGGAGGTCCTCGGCCTCTACCTTTCCGGCCATCCGCTGGCAAAACACGAGAAAGAGGCCAGGAGGTATTCATCGGTTTCCCTCGGCGAGATCACGGAGGAGGTAAACGGGAGGAACGTTTCAATCGTCGGCATAATAAACAACATCCAGATCAAGAGGTCCCAGAAAAGCGGGCAGAAATACGCCACGGGCCAGCTTGAAGACCTGGACGGCTCCATAGACTCGATATTTTTTTCGAAAATCCTCGGGAAGTCTGAGATCCTGATCTGTTCCGGCCAGCCCGTGATGGCGACCGGCACGATCGAATTCGACGGCGAAACGGCGAAAAAACTCATAGTAAACGACGTCAAACCCCTGAGGGACGTCATGAGGGAATCCATATCGGCCATACACATCAAGCTCGATCCTGTCGGCGTCGACGACGGCCTCCTTCAGACGCTTGAATCGATCTTCGTGAAGCACAAGGGGAGCTGCCCGATTTATTTCCACGTGAACGAGAAAGGGGGAGAGAAAATAATCAAGGCCCACTCGACGTACAATATCAAGCCTTCGGAGGGGCTCGTAAAGGACCTGACCGAGCTGGTGGGAAAGGAGGCCGTCGGATATTCCGTTATGTCCCAGTAAACGGACCGCGATAATATTCAGGCAGCGGTATTTTCTGCCGCAATGTGCAAGTCCCCCGTCCAAAAAAAATTTATAATCGTCCAGAGAATGAATAACGTCAGGTGTATCATATGCGGCCGGGCCGACCCGGAACCGCTTTTTACAAAGAAATCCAGGTCCGGGGACCCCTTCGGCCTCGTCAGGTGCGGGGGCTGCGGTCTCGAGTACGTATCGCCGAGGCCGTCGCCTGAAGAGATGTCCCGTTATTATGGAATGGATTACTTCGCAACCAGGACCGACAGGGGCTATGATGATTACCTTTCTGAAAAGACAAGAAGGGAGATCGAGAGAGTCATTGATCTCAACCTGTCTGACCTCGGCTTTTTCGGATTTGAAAAATCGGCGCCGCCGTGCAGGAGGTCCCTTGATATCGGGTGCGCGGCCGGTTATTTCGTATCCTATCTGAAAAAGAGGGGGTGGGATTCGCGGGGCATCGACGTGGCCGGGGGCTGCGTGGATTTCGCCAGGAGGGCGGGGCTGGACGTTACCGAGGGCGATTACCTGAAAGCCAGTTTCGGGGAAAGGTTCAGCCTGGTTACAATGTGGGCAACGATCGAGCACCTTCACCGCCCGGACCTTTTCCTGGAAAAAATCCATGAAGAGCTCGAGGACGGCGGCCTGCTTTACATTTCGACCTGCAGGACCGGTGGGCTCAATTTCAAGCGCCTTTTCGGGAAGGGCTGGCGGTACTACAATTTCCCGGAGCACCTGTATTTTTTTTCTTACGCCAACATTAAAAATCTGCTTGAACAAAAAGGCTTCAGGACCGTTGGATATGCAACGTACGGAAGCGGATTCGGAAGCCCCGGGTCCGTTTCAAGAAGGGCCGCCGATTACGCCGCCAAAAGATTCGGTCTGGGCGACATGATGCTGGTTTCGGCCCGCAGGAAATGACGGAGGGACCCATGAATGTTGTAACTGCGATCGGAGAAGCGAGGGACAGGATACGCGCCGCCAGGGCGGAGGGGAAGAGGATCGGATTCGTGCCGACGATGGGGTATCTTCACAGGGGCCACCTCGAACTGGTCGAGATATCGAAGCGCCACTCCGAGTACCAGGTAATGAGCATATTCGTCAACAGGATCCAGTTCAACGACCCGAAGGACTTCAGCTCGTATCCCAAGGACCTTCAGAGGGACCTCGACCTGGCCCGCGCGGCCGGGGTGGACCTGGTTTTTACGCCCGATGAGGGGGAGATGTACCGGAACAACCTCACGACGGTCGATGTTTCCCTGTTGACCGACCATCTGTGCGGCGCTTCCAGGCCGGGTCACTTCAAGGGGGTGTTTACGGTCGTCAGCAAACTCTTCAACATAATCCAGCCCGACGTGTCCATTTTCGGCCAGAAGGACATACAGCAGGCGGTTTCGATCGAGAAGATGGTTTTTGACCTGAACTTCCCGGTGAAGATGATCATCGCCCCCACGGTAAGGGAGCAGGACGGCCTCGCCATGAGTTCGAGGAACAAGCACCTCGACGCGGAGAAAAGGAGGAATTCCGTCTGCATATACAGGAGCCTGAAAAGGGCCGAAGAGCTCCTCGTGTCCGGGGAGACGGATTCCGGCAGGATAAGGTCAGCGATGGAAAAGACCGTACTTGAAGGTTCCCCGGACAGGATAGATTACATCTCAATCGTCGATTATGCGTCCCTTCAGCCCGTTGAGAGGGTGTCCGGAAAATCCGTGATTGCAGTCGCGGTTTTTTTCGGCTCCACCAGGCTGATCGATAACATGATAATAGAATTCGAAGGCGGCGGAATAAAATGCGTATATTAATAAAAATTTTTCCGGCTCTGATCCTCCTGCTCCTGTTCTCGTGCAAGCCGCAGGGGCCGCTGACTCCGATCGAATCGTTCATATCCCTGAAGGAAGCGGTGAAGAACGCCGATCCGGAGGCGCTTGAATCGCTTGCCACGGCCAAGAGCCTTGAAAAACTCAGGGCCATGATTGGAATGTTTTCAGGCATGAGCCATGGCCAGGCGGAATACGTCGCGGGACGTTTAAACGCCGACCAGCAGAGGATCAAGGGCATGACACTGAAGGAATACCTTTATCTTTACCTCAAGAGCCGTGAAATGAGCGGCACCCTGCGGGAAGCGGTCATGTCAAGGCCCGTTACGGTCGACAAGGGCGACGGCCGGGCCGTAATAAGGGTCGACAACGGCATGGAGCTTCATTTCCTTAAAGAGGGCCCGTACTGGAAATTCGACCTCTCAAGATATTGACTGATCGGGAATGCGGCCGTTTAAACATGGAAGACACCAGTAAAACATACCGGGCCAGCCGGTTTATCAACAGGAGGATTTTTCTTCTCCTGCTGCTGTTCGCGGTGGGCGAGGCCGTGATCATTCTTAAAAAGATCGGCCAGGTGTCCATACCGGACTATATAATAAAATCCACGGAAACCGTCCTTGTATCCACGGCCGCGCTGCTTGCGGTTACGATCATAATAAAATTCACGGAAAGCAGGGTGTTTCATCTGCTTGAAAACGAGGTCGAGATCGAGGGGCGGATTTTTTTGACTAAAATATACACCTTTTTCCTGTATGCCCTTGCCGTTGCCGTTGTCCTTTCGCAGCTCGGGGTGTCTGCGCAAAACATTACGATATTCCTCGGTTTTCTCGCGACCGGGATGGCCATGGCCGTGCGCGACCTGATCATTTCCTACCTGGTCTGGCTCATCATCCTCGTGAAGAAGCCTTTCAGGATAGGCGACTACATTTCAGTCGAGGGAATATACGGGAGGGTGGAAAGGATAGGCACATATTTCGTGACTCTCAGCGACGCATACGGCGACCCGGGAAACATCAGGCTCCCGGTGAAGATATTCATAGACAGGCCGGTGAGAAACCTTGGCAGGGAAGGAACAGCCAGGGAATCGGTATTCATCAAAGTCAGACGTCTTCCGGGTGACCTTGAGAAGATGACGGCGAGGTTCGTCGGGATGATGGAGAGAGAATCCGGCGCAGGGTCGCGTCCCGAGGTAGGGCTTTCGCCGGCCGCCGACGGGATCATGGTTACGGCGGTCATTTCGGCGCCGGTCTCCGCGATCAGAAATGAAAAGACCAGGGCCCTGAGGATCCTGGTCGGGATTTTCAGGAAATACCTTTAAGCAATCCGCTTCATCAGCCTTTTATTTCCCTGTGATACTGCTGCAGCGACTTTATTACCGAACCGCCTTTCATCGCGGCCTCTATCCCCTTGACGGATGCCCTGGCCGCGGCCATGGTAGTGATGTAGGGTATTTTATACTTGATGGCGGATTTTCTGATGTAAGAATCGTCGAAGGTCCCCTGCTTGCTGTCCGGGGTGTTGACTATCAGCTGTATCTCCTTGTTTTTTATCATGTCCACTATGTCCGGCCTGCCCTGGTAAATCTTGAACACGACCGAAGCCGTGACGCCGTTTTCCGTAAGATACTGCTGGAGGCCGTCCGTGGCGACCACGTTGAATCCCATCCTGATCAGGTCGCGCGATACCTCTAGCGCGGCGGGCCTGTCTTTTTTGTGCACGGTAACAAGCACCGTTCCCACAGAGGGGAGCTTCATCTGGGTGGCCTCTTCGGCCTTCATGAACGCGAGTCCGAAGGAATCTGCCATTCCAAGCACCTCTCCCGTAGAACGCATCTCGGGCCCGAGAAGTGGGTCAACCTCCGGGAACATGTTGAACGGAAACACTGATTCCTTGACCCCGCAGTGCTTAATTGGGATGTTTTTCAGGGACAGGTCCTTTATTTTTTTGCCCATCATGACCTGCATGGCTATCCTGGCCATCGGGATGTTGCAGACCTTGGACACAAGGGGGACCGTTCTCGACGCCCTCGGGTTCGCCTCCAGGATGTAAACGACATCGTCGGCGATCGCGTACTGTATGTTCATGAGGCCGACCACGTTCAGGCTTACCGCTATTTTTTTCGTGTATTCGACGATTGTACGAAGGTGCTTTTCGGGAATGTTGACGGAAGGCACCACGCACGCCGAATCGCCGGAATGAACCCCGGCCAGCTCGATATGCTCCATGACCGCCGGCACGAATGCGTCAGTTCCGTCGCAGATGGCGTCGGCCTCGACCTCGAGCGCGTTAACGAGAAACTTGTCGATGAGGATGGGCCTTTCCGGGGAAACGTCCACCGCGGCGTCCACGTATTTTTTCAGCATCTCGTCGTCGTATACGATCTCCATCGCCCTTCCGCCCAGGACGTATGAAGGCCGCACTATCAGCGGGTAGCCAATACGCCTGGCGATGGTAATGGCCTGTTCGAGCGTGCTGGCCATGTCTGATTCCGGCTGGGGGATGCCGAGCCCGGTCATCAGTTTCCTGAAGCGGTCGCGGTCCTCCGCCATGTCTATGGATTCCGGGGATGTGCCGATTATCGGCACGCCCGCCTCCTTGAGCTCGTTCGCTATGTTCAGCGGGGTCTGGCCCCCGAACTGCACCACCACGCCGGCTGGTTTTTCCTTGCCGCAGATTCCCAGCACGTCTTCGACCGTAAGCGGCTCGAAATACAGCTTGTCCGAGGTATCGTAATCCGTTGATACGGTTTCCGGGTTGCAGTTGATCATGATGGATTCATAACCCTGCTCCTTGATCGCCAGTGCGGCGTGTACGCAGCAGTAGTCGAATTCGATCCCCTGTCCAATCCTGTTCGGCCCTCCGCCGAGCACCATGATTTTTTTATTTGGAGAAACCGGAACCGTGTCCTCCCCGTTATAGGTGGAGTAGTAATAGGCCCTGTCGAGGACACCGCTGACCGGAACGGCGTCCCACTTTTCAACTACGCCGAGGCCGGTCCTCTGTTCGCGGATTTTCTGTTCGGATGACCCTGTAATCTGCGACAGGTACCTGTCGGAAAAACCGTCCTTCTTCGCCCTGGCCAGGAGCTCGTCCGGGATGTTTCCTTCCCTGAATTTCAGGACCTCCTCTTCCAGGTCCACCAGCTCCTTCATCTGCTTTATGAACCACGCCTTTATATGGGTCCTTTCATGAAGAAGGTCCAGGTCGGCGCCCTTCCGGAGCGCTTCGTACATTATGAACTGGCGTTCGCTCGTGGGCACGCTCAGGAGCTTCATGAGCTCGTCCAGGTTTTTTTTATTGAAGTCCCTGGCGAATCCGAGTCCGTACCTTCCGTTCTCCATGGACCTTATCGCCTTCTGGAACGCCTCCTTGTAGTTTTTCCCTATGCTCATCGCCTCGCCCACCGCGCGCATCTGCGTTCCGAGTTCGTCCTTCACGCCCTTGAATTTTTCAAATCCCCATCTGGCGAACTTGATGACGACGTAATCCCCGGAGGGCGTGTATTTTTCAAGGGTCCCGTCGCGCCAGTAGGGTATTTCGTCCAGCGTGATTCCGGAGGCAAGCATGGATGAAACGAGGGCGATCGGGAAACCCGTGGCCTTTGACGCCAGCGCGGACGACCTTGAAGTCCTGGGATTGATTTCGATCACTACGACCCTTCCGGTCGCCGGATCGTGGGCGAACTGGATGTTTGTCCCGCCTATGACCTCTATGGCCTCGACTATCCTGTAGGAATAATCCTGGAGTTTCTTCTGGAGTTCTTCGGTTATAGTCAGCATCGGCGCGGTGCAGAAGGAGTCGCCGGTATGCACTCCCATCGCATCGACGTTTTCAATGAAGCAGACGGTGATCATCTGGTTTTTTGCGTCACGGACCACCTCGAGTTCCAGCTCCTCCCAGCCGAGAACGGACTCTTCCACCAGCACCTGCCCCACGAGGCTGGCCGACAGCCCCCGCGGCACGACCTCGCGCAGTTCCTCCTGGTTGTATACGTGCCCGCTCCCGGTCCCGCCCATCGTGTAGGCCGGCCTTATCACCAGGGGATATCCGAAACGCTCCGCTATTTCCTCCGCTTCCTTGAGGCTGTGGGCGGGCGCGCTGTTCGGCATTTCTATGCCGAGCTTTTTCATGGTTTCCTTGAAAGCGATGCGGTCCTCGCCGCGCTCGATCGCATCGGCCTGAACGCCTATGATCTTGACGCCGTATTTGTCCAGCACGCCTTTCTTGTGGAGCTCGGATGAGAGGTTAAGGCCGGTCTGGCCGCCCAGGTTCGGAAGGAGGGCGTCCGGGCGCTCCTTTTCAATGATTTTTTCCAGCGTTTCGTAATTCAGGGGTTCGATGTAGGTCGCGTCCGCCATTCCCGGGTCGGTCATGATGGTGGCCGGATTTGAATTGACCAGTACGATTTCGTAGCCCAGTTTTTTAAGCGCCTTGCAGGCCTGGGTCCCGGAGTAATCGAATTCGCATGCCTGTCCGATGATGATGGGTCCCGAACCGATGATCAGGACTTTATGGATATCTTTTCTTTTTGGCATAGAGCGCTCCGAGAGTAAAAAAATCATGAAATAGAAGGAGGAAATCAAAGCAATGGAACGCAAAGTCGGCGGGGATGTCAAGGAAGATAATTGCTTATATATTGCGCGTAACTTTTTTTTCTAACCTGCGGTTTCCGGGAAGCGGTGCATTTAAGTATATAATGGAAATGAATTTATTTATGGGCACCTCTATAAATTAGATCCTTCATTACAAAACCGCTGAAAAAATCTAATGGGTGATCACAAAAACTATCGTTTTTGTGATCACCATAGGGCGCCAGTATTGAAAAAACCAGTTTTTTGTTTGTTTTAAAACGAAAAAGCTGGTTTTTGTGACCGCCCTGATTTAAACATTGAAAGTGCCCGTAAGGGGACATCCTGATTTTTTATTAACGGTTCCCTTTTATTGAAGGGAGCGGGTTGATGATGAAAAACATAGAAATGGCGGTTTTATTCGTTTTTATCCGTCTTGTCTTTTATCAACTGTTCGTCCTTGCCTGATTTTGCGAAATAATATCCTGCGCCGAAACCCATGGCAAGAAAAACAATAAGCAGTATGATCAGCCGGGCCGAGAAATCCCAGAACAGTATGTTCACTGATACAGATGTGTAATTCTGTATTGAAATTATCAGAACCAGCAGGGATCCCGCGGCTATAGATATCGTCTTCGGACTCATATCGTGAAGGATATTTCAACCGGAGCGACTTTGTCCAGCAAAATATGCCTTTTTTTCAGGAAGCCATTTTCTGCTTCAGGGACACCAGCAGTTCCTCGGCCTTCATCGGCTCGCCCTTGAATATGTAAAGCATGCTCAGCCTCGTGGCCTGGGTGAAGTTCGGATCTCCTCCCATTATCTCGCTCTCCAGGGACTTGATTGCCTTGTCGAGGTTGCCGATCTCCTTCATCCTTGCTTCGTAGGTTATGCTTGCAAGGTATTTCCTGAACTTGGAGTACTCGGGATTGGCCTTGAGGGCCCTGGTAAGGTATCCGACGGCCTCATCGTATCTGCCCAGATAGTAGCAGCAGAAACCGTAGTATTTGTTTATAAAGGTCTTGTCGTCGGCTATGTCCCATATGGTCTCCAGGCAGGCGATGGTCTTTGCGTAATCCTTCCTCTCGTAATAGATATGGGAAAGCAGGTAGTTCGCCTTGAGATGCTTCTTGTCGACTTTTATGACATTGAGCAGGTGCAGTTCGGCCCCGCTGAAGTCCTTCCTGTTGTAGTAAACCATGCCGGTGTAGAAGTTTCCTTCAATGAAATCAGGCTCGCATTCAAGCGATTCCATGAAGTATTTGAGCGCCTTCTCGTAGTCCTTTAAGTTATAATGCTCCACTCCTATATTCAGCAGGACCTTGGAGTTTTTTCCGATCTTCAGGGCGTCAATGTAAGCCGTTATTGCAAGGTCCCTGTTGCCGAGCCTCGACTGTATTTCCCCGATGTTGTTCAGGGCCTCGATGAAAGAGGGGTAGGTTTCAACCGCCCGCCTGTATTCTAACAGGGCATCATTGAGTTTGCCTTTGTTGGAAAGCTCCAGCGCGCGGTTGTAAATCGCCACTGCTTCTTTTGGGACGGAATTCGACATCATTTCGGTTCCTCTTTGAAAGTTTATGACGTTTTGTACTATGAACTAGTCCTACCGCGCAAGAAAATTATGGCGGTACATTTAAAAATATCGGCCTGATTCAGTTATTTTTTTAGCAATAAGAGGCATATTTTAACAAAACAAGGGCAATAATAAGACCTTCAGCAGCATGTTTTCGCCTGCTTTTGCAAGGGTTGAAGGGGACAGTTTTTAAAAAAATTGACAAAAATATAGATAACGGTTAAATTAAAATCGCATCCGGAAATAAGTTAATTGTTATTTTTCTGAATTTTTTTTAATAACCAGCGGCATCCCGGCCTGAAAATATGGAATTAAGGGTTGATTGCCGTCATGGATCCGGGCTTCCCATGGATGGTAGAATGAAACAGATGGAAGGGTTATGAAAATCGCGAGCTTCAATGCAAACTCGGTAAGGGCCAGGATGCCGGTAATTCTCCGCTGGCTTGATATAAACAGGCCGGATGTGCTTTGCATACAGGAAACGAAAGTTGTCGACGCGGAATTTCCTTCCGGCGAATTCGAATCTGTCGGTTATAATTCAGTTTTCAGGGGTGAAAAGTCCTATAACGGCGTCGCCGTCCTCAGTCTGCACGATATTAAAAAGGTTTCATACGGATTCGACGGCGCCGGCCTGGACGAGGGGTCCCGGCTCATAGCTGTTAAAATTGGGAAGCTGGACATAGTCAATACCTATGTTCCTCAGGGCACGTCCCCGGATTCCCCGAAGTTCAAATACAAGCTTGAATGGTTCGGCAGGCTAAGGGATTTTTTTTCCGGTAAATACAAAAAGAGCGGATTGCTGATATGGACGGGGGATTTCAACGTGGCGCCGGACCCGATGGACGTGCATAATCCAAAGGCCCTTTTCGGGCACGTGGGATTTCATCCCGACGAGCACAGGGCGCTTGCGGCAGTCAGGGATTGGGGATTCGTCGATATATTCAGAAAGCATAAACCCGGTCCCGGTCAGTACAGCTTCTGGGATTACAGGGTGAAGGACAGCGTTGCGAGGGGACTGGGGTGGCGAGTCGATCATATCTGGGGGACGAAAGCCGCCGCGGAAAAATCGACCGACTCCTGGATAGACGGGGACCCCAGGCTCTGGGAAAAACCTTCGGACCATACGCCGGTGGTGGCGGAATTTGAGATTTAAAGCCCATGTTCGCAGAGAATGTAAAATGAAATCAACCAGCCGGAACAGGGTGAATTTTGCCTTCGCGATGATGATTATTATTGGCGCGATTTTTTTCTCCGGCAATGCCGGCGCGGCGAAGATAGAAGTCGACCATGAGATCAAATCCCTGCCCCTCGGAAGACAGGTGGAATTGTTCGAGGACAAAAGCGGGAAGCTGACTGTCGGAGAGATTCTTTCCGGCGAGAACTCCGCGAAATTCAAACCGTCCATTAGCAACAATCCGAGTTTCGGATATACGGGTTCCGCGTACTGGGTGAGGTTCGCCGTCAACAACTGGACCGGCGACCAGATAGACTGGTATCTGGAGGTCGCCTATCCGCATCTTGATCTGATCGAGCTTTACGTTACGGACGGGAAGGGAACGGTCCTGGATAAAAGAACTGCCGGAGACGGTTTTCCCTTCGCCATGCGGGAGATCAACCACAGGAACTTCGTGTTCAAGCTGAAAGAACCGGCGAGGGGCGGACACGAATACCTGATGAGAATTAAGTCCACCGGCGCCATGAACCTGCACCTCGTCATGTGGAGCCCGGATGAATTCAACGACTGGAAAAGCATCGTGCAGATTGTCCTCGGGATGTTCTACGGGGCCATCCTGGTCATGATAATATACAACCTGTTCCTTTTTTTCTCGATAAGGGACACGAGCTTCCTGTACTATGTGCTTTATTATTCATTTTATTTCATATACCAGATGAGCCTGGTCGGCCTGGCCTTCCAGTATCTATGGCCCGATCAGGTGTGGTGGCACAACAACAACCTGCCTGTGCTGATATGCGGAACGCTTTTTTTCGCCCTCCTGTTTTCAAGGAAGTTCCTTGATACGCCCGGGCACCTGCCGTTTGCCGACAGGTTTCTTAAAATAATCATGGTGGCTGCGCTGGTTATACTCCCCTTTTCATTTTTCGGGAACTACCAGGTCATGATGACCGCCATGATGATACTGTCGGTCATTTCCGCGCTGATTCTTTTCCCCGTATCGATACGTATCTACATCTCCGGCTATCTGCCGGCGAGGTTTTACGTGATCGCCTGGACCGCGTTCTGGATCGGGACCATAGTGTATTCTTTGAAAATGTTCTCCCTGATCCCGGACATGTTCGCCACCAGGTGGGTGCAGCAGGCCACCTCGATGATGGAAGTGGTGCTCATCTCGCTCGGTCTCGCAGACAGGATAAATTACATGAAGAAGGAGCTTGAAGACCTCAACGTCAATCTGGAAAGCATTGTTGAGGCCAGGACCAGGGACCTGGACAAGGCCCTCAAGGAAAAGGAGAAAAAGGACCTCGAGATCCAGATGGAATACGAGCTTACAGGCAACCTTCAGAAGGGGTTCCTTCCGCCGGTTCCCTATTACTTCGAGGGGATCAAGGTGGACGCCTTTTACCGGTCGATGGGGAAGGTCGGCGGCGATTTCTACGACATATTCCACATGAAGGGCGGATATATTGGAATTCTTGTCGCCGACGCTTCCGGGCACGGCATGCCGGCCGCCTTCCTCACGGCGCTGGCGAAGATTAGCTTCGACGAGGCGATACAGAGCTGCCTGTTCCCGGCCGACATACTGAGGCAGGTGAACAACGAGCTCATCACCGCGATAAAAACCGACGATTTCGTGACTGCGTTTTTCGTGGTGATCAGCCCCGCGTTCGAGGTTTTTTACGGCAACGCGTCGCACCAGAAGGCCATAGTCCTGAGGAGCGACGGCCGCGCGATCGAGGAATGGGACACGAACGGGCTTTTTCTCGGAGCGCTTGAGGAGGCCAATGATATGTACGCCGAGGGCCAGGACGTTCTCCATTACGGCGACAGGCTGGTCATGTATTCAGACGGCATGATCGACGCGAAAAACGGATCAAACGAAAGCTTCGGGGAAACAAGGTTTAAAAACCTGATAAAGGATACGGCCGATCTTCCGCTCCAGGAGGCCAAGGACGGGATGATCGCAGAGTGGGACCGTTTTACCGGCCAGATGCCCCAGACGGACGACGCGACCATGGTGATAATAGAAATCGATCCCGCCTACAGCCGGCTTTTTGAATACAGGGACAGGGGATTCAAGCTCCTTTCCGAGAAGAAGTTCGATGAGGCGATCGTGGAGCTGAAACTGGCCCTCGAGATAAATGGGATGGATGAAAAAACGCACCTGTACCTGGGCGAGTGCTACCTTAAAAACGGAAGCTTTGAAAAATCAGTGGAACACCTTCAGCAATACCTGAAAAATAACGAGGTCGACGCCAACGTATGGTTCCACATCGCGGATGCCTATTATAAAAACGGCAATTACGCGATGGCCTACAAGTCCGCGCTGATGGCCTCGCAGCTCCGGAACAGCTTCACCGACGCGCTTGCCGTCTGCGGCCATTCGCTCATGAAGCTCGGCAACGCGGCCGAGGCCGTGAAATTCTGGAACAGGATACTCGCGTATGATCCCGGGAACAAGACCGCGAAAAGCGAGCTTGAAAAATGCAATGCTTAAAAGTCATTCGATGCCGGCTGTTTTAATCATCGCCTTCCTCCTGGCATTTACTGGCGCTTCCGCGCTCAAGGACCCCACGCCCCCGGTCCCGCCTGAAGTTGTTATGAAGGAAGGGGCCTCCGGTGGGAATTTTTCTTTTTCGGCCTCCATCAGGTTCGCGGACGGAAAAGAGGCATCGGGCATTATTTATTTTTCCGCCGGCGTTCTTGAAATTGCCGCAAAGGGCGGCAGCGGCGAAAGGGTTTCCGTCAGGGTCCAGGAAATCGGGACGCTTGACATATTGAGGTGGAAGGGTGAGAGCCGGGACGGAAAGACATATGTATTCAGGCCCTCCCTTGAAAAAATCACCTTGAAAAACGGGAGATCGATTGAGGGTTCGATCGCGGGCAGGGTCATTGACGGCTTTATTTTCCAGGAACAGAATGTAAAACGGAGACTTTTCACGGTTTTCTATGATTACCTGAAGAACGGCGCCTGGTCGAACTCGGGCGAGACGGCCGCTGATTATCCCGAGAAAAATCCTCACCCCGGTGTCGTGGTCAGGATTTCCGCAGGAGAGGATTGACGCCTTCGCATCCCCGCGGAAGAAGTCACCTGTTAATCGTCAGTTTGATCCTGGACAGGCTTTCTGAAATCTCTTCGAGCCCTTCGGGAAATTTTTCAGTCTGAAGCTGATGGGTCGAAACGAACCAGTCCAGTATGTTCTTTACCCTTTCATTGTCTACGCCGCTCGCATCCGCGGCCTTGATGTAATTCAGGGCAAGGTCTATCGTACCGTTCTTTATCCCGAACCCTATGGAAAGAAGCAGAAGGATTATCGATGAATAGCTGTATTTTTTGTAATAGGATATTATATTTTCAAGGAATTCGATGTTTTCAATAAGTATTTTCTGTGATTCGTTCGTCCTGCCCGCCAGTTTTTTTAAAAGAGCGTATGCGAAATCAGGATTGTACTGGATGAGAGTCTTCAGTTCGTCGATCCCTGCTACGACCAGCATGCTGTTCCTGGAGCAGACCGCGGTGGCGTTCCTCTTGTTGTTGCCGAGTATGGCCATTTCGCCGAGGATCTCGCCGGGTCCCAGCGTGGTCAGGATTATGACCTCTCCGGATTCCTTTTTTTTCTGGATGTCCACGCTTCCCTTTTTTATGAGATAGAACTCCCTTCCGTAATCGTCCTCGTTGAATATCACCGCGCCCTTCGGGTATTCCCTGACCTTCTGGGTTATGATGAACGGCCTTATGAAGTATTTTTTTATATTGTCGAATCCCGGAAGCTTGAGGTTGAAGAAGAGCCCCTTGCTGACCCTGGAGATGTAGTATTTGATTATGAAGACGATAAACCTGAAAGGCGGTTTTTTGAAGTTTACTATCGTCCCCGTCGGAAGGTCTTTTTCCGTATGGTTCTCCCATGCCGTCACGCAGGTGGATGCCGGGGATATAGTTTCCTTCGTTCCGAGGTTGATGTAAAATTCCCTGTTGATGCCGAGCGACTCGTAGGTCCTGAGGAAACATCCGGTGATATTGATGTCGAAGGTGACGAGCGTCTCTTCGTAAAGGTTGTCCTTGTAGAGCATGGCGTCGTACATGACCGGTATCTTTATGATGCTGTTTTTTATGTATTCCGGATTGATTGAGCCGACCAGGGTGGCAAGCATCGTTATGGACAGGGGCAATACCCCGGTTATCAGTATTTTTTCATCCGTCGTTATAAGGATGTTGAAGTATCCCGAGATCTCGTTCCGGTATGGAAGCGCGATCGCGGCCACGACCGCAGAGAGGATTATCAGTCCCGACTGAAGGAGCCCGAAGTTCCACTTGAATACCGGTATGATCGTCGAGCCCTGGCTTTCCATTGATCTCGATATCCACCTTTCGTATCTCGGCTGCCTGTACACCAGCATCCAGTCTTCGAAACCCAGGCCGATTTTTTTCAGATCATCGAAGAAGGGAACCGTTTTCGTCTGCGCAAGGATGACCTCGAGGCCGATCGCGGAGGCTATGAGAATCGGACCGACCAGGTAAGAATTGGTCTTTCCAGTAATCAGTAGGAAATCGTAGATTCCATGTATCAATATCGAAATTATCAGGCCCCTGAGGATGTAATGGATTTTATAAATAATGTGCCCGCTGTATTTCATGAGGCCCAGGTAGTAGCCCAGGATACCGCAGGTGACCAGGTGCAGTGGAACGGATATGATCGACCTGGCCAGTATTATAGAATAACCGTAACTGGCCGCATAAAGGATGTTTTCTATGAAGGAAAACCCCGCCCCGACCAGTATGCCGCAGACAATCGCCTCGAGGAGGTTAAAGGACCTGTATTTCCAGTGAATTATCAGGATAAAAAAAGCCGCTCCGGTTTTTTCAATAACCGCAGCCTTGATGAAGCTGTTGAAGGCAATATCGCCAGAAGGCAACAATTCATCGATGACCACCTTCAGCGATATTAGGACCAGGCCCAGCCCCGCGCCTGAAAGGAAGGAAAACGTCTGCTCCGGGAATGCCGGCTTGTAATTTATCGTTTTGAAGTACGACCGGAAGTGCCTGAAATATATGAAGTAAAAAACCGGTACCGGCAGAAGTGCGGTTATAATTTCTCTGGGGGTCATGACATCACCTGTTATTAGATCGGTAATTTTCTTCTTGTTTTATACCATAAATTCAGGCCGCACCGGACGCGGATATCATTTTTTTGTCCCGGGCAGGGTTAAATACCATGCAGTACGCCTCGAAAAGTTTATTGTGAAGAATAAAAATTCACCGCCGGCTTGGCCCGAAGAATGCGGGGATTTTTATTGATTGACTTTTGGCCTTTTTAAAGGAAATTTAAACACTTGTAAACTATATAATGCACCGCGGTGCTTTTTTATGAACGACAGGTTCTATTTAAACCATATATACCTATTTTTCGGAATATTGTCCTTCTGCGCCGTGACGGTTACATTCGCGCTTTCGGTGATAGTATTCAAGAAGGGTTACGGTATTTTCAGGTTTTACATTCCATCACTTTTTTTTTCCATGACAAGGCTCCTCTGCGGGATGATGATTTACTACGCGCTTTATAATTTTCCCAGGACGGAACATGGCGTCATTTTCACCCTTACGGTCCTGGTGGGGGCGATATACATATTCGAGAAAATTTTTCTGACCATGTTCCTTCACGATCTGGTCCTTAAGAACACCCGCAGAATCGCCAATGCGGCTCTTTTTGTCTTTGCCGCTGCTTATCTTGCCGCGTATTTTCTCCGGCCGCTGGAATTCAATCCCGCGGAGATGAAATTTTCCCTCTCCGTAGCAATCCAGATCCTGTTTTTAGGGGTGAATATAATCTGGATCATTTACATGATTTCCCTGGTCATGATAAGATATAAAAAACTGGGCGACCCGATAATCAGGAGAATGATCACCGCCTTCATAGTGATCTACGCTGTCTTTACCATCACCCTGATTTACAAGGCCTTGAATTTTTCCTCCTTCAGGCCGGAGGTCCATATTTCCGAAGAAACCATTTCGAAGAGCCTTACCCTGCCCGGGGCCTTTCTGGCCTGGAGCATCATCATGTCCTATTATCTCGCCAGGTACTTTATTCCTAAAAAGGTGGCTGATTACGACGATTCATTTGAAAGGTTTGTAAGGGAATATGAAATAACCGGCAGGGAAATGGAGATATCACGTCACCTTATGAACGGCCTCAGCAATGAAGACATCAGCGACGAGCTTTCAATATCGGTCAATACGGTCAAGTCCCACCTTGTAAATATATTCAAAAAGACCGGCGCGAGAAGCAGGACGGAGCTGATGAGCATAATTATCCAGAACAAATAACCTCACCCGAAAGTATTAACCGCATATTTTTATCCAGACCAAACTTTTGATGGATTGCCCGATCGGCAATTTATTGTTTAACTGTTCCCATGGATAACGGAACAGGCCGACCTGTTGCGGGTTTAATATCCAGGAAGATTGATGATTTAGTGAATACTAAAATATTATAATTTCTCAGGGATAAAAGCATGGGTATAAACGTAGAGGAATATTATAAGAAATACGGCCCTATGGTCCTCAGAAGGTGCCGCCAGATTTTGAAGGACGAGGACAAGGCGCTGGACGCCATGCAGGAGGTTTTCGTTAAACTAATCCGGAACAGGGACAGGCTCACGGAGGAATACCCCTGCGGTCTTTTATACAGGATGGCAACGAACGTGTGCATAAACATGATAAGGACCGAGAAAAGAAGACCCCTGTACGGAAACGAGACCATGCTCCAATGTTCCGCATACAGGGACGACAGCGAAGAGAGATTCATAGCAAGAAGCATGCTGGACGGGCTTTTCGCGGACGAGAAGGAATCTACGAAAAACATAGCCATGATGAGGTATCTCGATAAAATGACCATGGGCGATATATCCAGGGAAACCGGGCTTTCCATATCCGGCATAAGAAAAAGACTGATAGGCTTCAGGGCCAGGGCCAGATCATCAGAGACCTTTGCCTCGATGAGTTTTTAATCTTTCGGAACAAACAATTAACCGTAGAGCATGATTTATGGGAATCACCGCCGTCATAAACGCCGGAAGACATTATTCGTAAATTTAATGCTGAGACCTATCGAACGAGGTATATACGATGCTCACCGGGCACTCAATCCCGTCCATCCCGGTTTTCACTCTGTCGGGGTTCAATCTATCCGAGAGCAAATCCGGGGAGAGGCTTGTCCGTTTTTTCAGGTCATTCCTTGATAGGATTTCCGGGGGAATGGCCGTAATGTCAATCGCCGCATGCGCGTTTTTCACCACCTTCACCGGCGCTCCCGGGGTCACGATTCTATCCCTCGGGGATCTGCTTTTTTTTATATCCTGACAAGAAGCGGCGGTTTCCCGGGAATTTTTTCAACCGGCCTGCTTGCCGCGTCGGGCAGTTTTTTCCGCTATCTTGCGTCGTACCGTTTCGAGAAACCCCTCGTGAAGATATATTCAGACGTGCTGCCTTTCCTTCTGGTCCTCCTTGTCGCGGTCATCATCACTCGCATCTCCTGGATATCGACGGGCCTTCTGCAGTACATTAAATTCTGAATCTTCAATTTTTTTCTTGAAAAAAGTCCTGTTATATTTTAGCAACGATACGACTCCATTATGACGTTCGGACGGTGAATATGTCATTGAATAAAACACGCAGGGCAGGAATCGGGCTGTCGATTGCACTGATCGTTCATTTTTTGACGGCTTCTTTTCTTTTTTCCCAGGAGATGAAGCAGGAAAATAAACCGGATGAACAGGCGGAAAAAACCGGAGGAAAAATCGGTCTGAGCGTCGGATTCAAGACTAATTATTACTGGTGGGCCCCGGATTTTGCGGTAAAAAAGGCAATGGACAGCAATAAATTAAGCATACCTTTTATGATTTCAATATCGCATCCAGATCCGAACATGAAGACAAAGGTGGAAACCGGGTTCCTCTACAATCCCGTGATCAACATTAAACTCAACGATAACTGGTCTATATCCGGATCCTTCTCGTACGGTGAATTCAGGGCAGGCAAGTTCATCGCGTTATACCAGATTTTCGCTCCGAACCCTTCTATGTACTTCAACAATCTGATCAAGAGTCAAATCAGCCTGAAAAAATATGATGCGGACCTTTTATTTAATTACAGGCTTGGAAAGATTTTTAAGTTTTTTTTCGGACCTAAATACAACGGAATCAGCCAGACAAACAAGAGCCTGACCTTGATGCAGATGATGTATGTGCCCGGGCAGTCATTTATACCGCTGCCGTCGAAGGGATATTTAAAATCGCACAACGGCGGTCTCGGTCTTGGAAGCGGCATAACGATCCCGATGCCTTTTGATTTTTATTTTTTGTCCAACATATCCTTCATCGGGATGCTGGGCAACAATATCGGAAGCAAGGACGCCACGAGAAATGAAAACAAGACGATGGTGGTTTCCGTAGGCGGAAGCGGATCGGCTTCCATAGCCAGGTACATCAGCATGCTGAGCACCACGATTGAGGCCGGCTTCAAGTGCCAGTACCTGTCCTACGTTAATGTACGGGTCGGGAACAGGCGGCCGTATGATTTTTATTACGGGGTGTTTTTCGGGGCAGTATACAATTTATAGTCGATCATCCCCCTGCGGGCCCTCCATAATCCGTCCGCGTTCGCGCCGAAAAACCTGAAGCTTCCGACGAAGGACGCTGCGAGTGAAAGGTTGAAGAACATCCTCCAGAAGAACGAGTCCTCCATCATGACATATCCCGCGTAAAGGCCTGCTGAGGCCGCTAAAAAAACAATCGACGAGGCAAAGCAGAAGACCGGCTCAAAGACGCCGAAGGCCTTTGATGCGTCCCCGGACCTCCATCTTTTCAATGACGACATCCCGTAAAAGAAACAGGAGACCATGTGCCGGGTGATCATCATGCAGATCCCGAACTCCATAAATTCCATCCGGAGAAGCCCGGGCCTGAAGTGGTTCACCGCGGCAAACCATGTTACGGGCGACAGTATCATCAGCAGATAATCCGACGTTTTTCCGGAATCATACTTCAGCGCGTCGAACGCCCTGTTCAGGTAGAAGCTGGAAACGGAGAAGGCGTTGCCGGGGACAGGGAACATGCACGGTATAGATGCCATATGGGCCGCGGACAGCATTCCGCCGATTATCGTCCTGGCCCAGGCGCCGTCAGGGCCGTCTTACTGTCCGGAAATGATCCCCATAAATCCGGATATGGCTATCAGCACAGGCAGGACCGATGCCGCTGCGGCGGCGATTGATTTTCCCGGTGTTTATGCTGAATCCTTTTCCCGTGTAAAGGTGTCAGCACAATATTTTTTATCAATAATTATTTGCCGTTTCACGGTATCATTGTTATATTTTAATAATTTATTCTGTGATGTAAACAGCGGTTTTTTGAACAGCTTAAAGGATATTGGCGTTTTACCGCAATTAATTGGAATGGATGACGTAGACAGCATCAAGGAATTATGAAGTAAATGGAATAAATACTGGGGGTGGCGGGATGTTAAGATTTTCAACAATACTGATGTTATTGATTTTTTCAGCGCCGATATACGCCGGCGTGTTCGTCGATGCCGAAACCGGCGCGGTTTTCACCGGTATGAACGACGTCAGGATCCCGGGGAATTACGGGAGCAGGGTTTCCCTGACCGGGGTGCTGAGGACCGGCCCCTCTTATTTTATCAGGGCAAGGGCGGGCGTGGAATTCATGGAAAGACATACAGTGAGCTTTCTGGCCGCGCCGCTGAGCATCGAGTCCAGGGGGAGGTCTTCCAAGCCGGTCTTTTTTTACGGCGGTTTCTATCCGCCTGGTCTGCCATTGAAGTCCGTGTTCACATTCAATTCCTACAGGCTTTCTTACAGGTATGATTTAATTAATACTAAGGATTTCAGGCTGGGGGCCGGCCTGACCGCCAAGATAAGGGACGCATATATCAGCATGGAGAGCCTGGGAGCGAGAAGGACGAGGAGCAACGTGGGATTCGTTCCTCTTATAAACCTGGGCATGGAATGGAGGTTCGCCCCTGGATTTGCGCTGATTATCGACGCGGATGCTCTCGCCGCGCCCCAGGGCAGGGCGGAGGACATTCTTGCCGCGCTGCAGTTCAGCCCGGTTGAAAACCTGGCTCTGAGGGCGGGTTACAGGATACTGGAGGGTGGCGCGGACAACAAGTCCGTATATACATTTTCGCTTTTCCACTACGCGGTTGCCGGCGTCACTTACAGGATCTGATATTGTGTCCGGGCAGGCATGATAAAAAAAGCCCGCCCGGGGACCATGGGGAAAGCCAATATTGAGAAAACAGTATTCAATTCCTGTTAGATTTGATATATACTCTGTAATTATTATTTTCCCGAATAAACCGCCCAGAATAAAATTTCACGCTTAAAGCTTAACATCCGGCGCAAGTAAAAAGATGTTGACATAAATTATATATCTGGTAAATTGGTAATACCACCAGCCACAAAAGGAAATTGTAATGGAAGCAGCGTTGAAACCCATTAAAACCGACAGCCTTGTGGATATATTCATATCCAGGTTCGAGGCCCTTATTCTCTCGGGACATTTCAAGATAGGTGAAAAGCTCCCCCCTGAAAGGGAGCTGGCGCTGAAGCTGGGCGTAAGCAGGCCGGTGGTCCATGAAGGCATGGTCTATCTTGCTTCAAAAGGGCTGGTTACATTGAAACCCAGGGTTGGGGCGATTGTAAACGATTACAGGAGCAGCGGGTCCCTTGCGCTGCTGAATTCTCTTGTAAACTATCACATGGGGATGCTTGATCAGCCGCTTCTTGAAGGACTCCTTGAGATGAGAAAATTATTCGAGACGGAGACCGCCAGACTTGCGGCCATAAAAAGGAAAAAGGAACACCTTTCACTATTCAGGGAAATCCTTGAACGTGAGGTATCGGCGGGCAAGGGCGATACAGAGTCGATAACCGAAACGGACTTCGCATTTCATCACGCGCTAGCGCTGGCAAGCGGGAACGTCATATATCCCATGCTCATCAATTCGTTCAGGGAAGTCTACACCAACCTGACGGGTATTTTTTTTTCAGACATCAACCTTGTCAGGAAGGTTTTCGGATTCCACGCCGATTTGTTCAGCGCAATTGAAAAAAAGGACGCCAGGGCCGCGGTGGAAACCATGGGCAGGATCCTAGATCACGGGGAAACCCAGTTGAAAAAAATTTTAAAAAAGTGATGCCCGGACCATTGTCCGCGGCGCGGAGGGTAAATGGCTAATGCATCGGCTATCGAAAAAAGCCGGAACATCAAGGAGCCGAAACATCTTTCAGACAGAATCAAGTGGCTGAGGGATTATTACTTCAAGGGAACCGAAAGGAGATGGAATAACGAACACACCTCCTGGGGAACCGGCGTGCCATGGGACATACTCCACAACGAGATGACCTTCTACATAGTGCCGGAAACCTACATGCTCATGCAGACCATGAAGTCGTCTTACAAACTCTCCGCGAGGAAGGTGGAGCTGGATGAAGGATTCTGGAAATGGAGCCTCCCGGAAAGGAGGGCCTGGTTCCTCAAGGAGGTTATGACAAATTATCTGCCTCAGGAGATCCTGCCTGGAGACCTTATAGCCGGCGCGCGGTTCAACGTGCAGACCTCCCTGTGTCTTGACAAAAATGAAGCGGCGAATTATGAAAAGCTCACGTCGGGCAAAAAGGGCGCGCGCAAAAAGGTCAGGTGGTTCCACGACCACGGATACGGCAATTCCGGTGCGACGAGCGGACACCTCGTCCCGGGCCATGAAAGGGCCCTGAGGCTGGGCTGGGAGGGCATACATGCAGAGCTGATATCATTATACAACGGATTGCCCGAAAGGGAAAAAAAGGGGGAAAGAGGATGCCAGATCAGGGCGATGCTGACGGCATCCACAACGGCCAGGGAACTCGCGGCAAAATATTCCGATCTGTGCAGCGGCCTTGCGGAAAAGGAAAGCGACCCGTCAAGAAAAAGCGAGCTCATGGCAATGTCGGTCAATCTGTCCGCCGTCCCATGGAAACCCGCGAAGACGTTCTGGGAGGCTGTCCAGGCCCTCTGGATCAACCATATGCTCGTGATGAGCGATGAAAATTATCCCGGCCCGGGCGTCTCATTCGGAAGGATCGACCAGTACCTGTATCCATACTGGAAGAATTCCCTGGATCATGGAATGGAGCGCGAGTTCGGCAAAGAAATCCTGAAATGCTTCTGGATGCATTGCAACACTGCGTATGACGCCATGCTGAGGACCGGCAACCAGGGCATAACCTCTGGCTTCGGGCAGCTGATAACCCTGTCGGGACTCGGGGCGGACGGGAAAGACATGACGAACGATCTCACCTTCGCGATGCTGGAAGTCATAGACGAGATGTCGCCCATTCTCGAACCCAAACCCAATGTAAGGATACACAGAAACAGCCCCGACATGCTGCTGGACAGGCTGATAGACATGGTATCATCCAGCCAGGGCGCGCCCTTCATAATTAATTTCGACGAGCGTTCAATGGCCGGGATGATCCTCGAGGCCCGCAATGCCGGAATCGAAGGCCTCATCAATGCCGGAAACGTGCACGATTACGTGCCGGTCGGGTGCCTTGAAAACACCATGGCGGGCAACGACCGGTCCGGAACCGTGGACAACAACCTGAACCTTCTGAAGGCGGTGGAGCTTGCGCTGGGTAACGGGAAAGACATGCATCCGGTGACCGATCCCCTGACTGGCCGAACAGAAAAAACCAGGCGGGACGGACCCGCGACGGGAGACCCGAGAAAATTCAAAAGCTTCGAAGAATTCTGGGTTGCCTATGCCGGGCAGACAAGGCATATTATAAAAAGATGCGTCGATCTCTACGAGGAATCTGAATCCGTCAGGTCCGGATACTTCCGGACCCCCCTGCTTTCATGCCTGGTAAAGGGCTGCGCCGAAAAGGGCGTGGATATAACCCGGGGTGGCGCTGAAATAAGCTTCACGACGATAGAAGCGGTAACATTCGCAACCACGGTCGACTCCCTGCTCGCGGTGAAGCACCTCGTGTTCGATGAAAAAAAGTGCACGATGGACGAGCTGATTACGGCCCTGAGGTGGAACTGGAAGGGATATGAGGTTCTTCAGGCGATGGCGAAAAACAGGGCTCCCAAATACGGCAGGGACGACGACGAGGCCGATAAAATGGGCCGCAGGGTGATGGATCTCTGGACCGGCGAGACATGGAAACATGCCACCAGATCCACAGGGAGAAGGTTCAGGCCGGGGATGCTGAGCTGGAACTATTGGGCCGGCGACGGGTTCATACTTCCGGCAAGCCCGGACGGGAGGGCCAAGGGGCAGTTCCTTTCGAACGCGATCTGCCCCTCTAACGGAGCGGACGTAAACGGCCCGACGTCAAATTCGAATTCCGTGGGCAAGGTCCTCGGCGGAAGGTCCCGTAACGCGGGGACCTGGGAGGATTACGTAAACCTGCTGCCGAACGGCGCCAGCCATACGATCACGTTCAACCCATCGTTGTTTAAAAGCCCGGAGCACAGGGAAAAGCTCAAAGCCTTTATCCGCGGCTACGCTGAAAACGGGGGGACCGCACTGCAGATAAATGTGCTCGACGCGGCGATGCTCAGGGACGCGCAGGAACACCCGCAGGAATACAGGCACCTTCTTGTAAGGATAACCGGATACAACGCTTATTTCACCTGCGTTGGGCGCGAGCTGCAGGACGAGGTGATAGCCCGTATATCGCACAGCAAATGGTGATGAGATGAAACAAACCGGTAAAGGCACCGTTCTTGAAATCCAGAGGATGTCGACCGAAGACGGACCCGGGATAAGGACTACGGTTTTCCTCAAGGGCTGCGGGCTGAAATGCGCCTGGTGCCATAACCCGGAAAGCATATCCCCGGAGGTCGACGTTCAATGGTTTGCGGCAAGGTGCATATCATGCGGCCTGTGCGCCGACATCTGCGAATGCGGCGCCATTTCAAGGACCCCGGACGGCGTTGTCATAGACAGGAAAATCTGCCGGAGGTGCGGCGCCTGCGCGGAAAACTGTCCCTCCACTGCCATGGAAATGATCGGCGTCGAATGGTCCGCCGATGACCTCGCATGCGAGATAATGAAAGACAGGGCGTATTTCCAGAAGTCCGGCGGCGGGGTCACCCTGTCCGGCGGGGAGGTAGCCATGCAGGCGGGTTTCGCGGAAGAGGTCCTGAGGATCCTGAAAAAAAACGGGATACATACGGCAATTGACACGTCCGGGCTTTGCGTAAAATCGTCCCTGGCGAGGCTCCTTCCGCTTGCCGACCTGGTGCTGTTCGACATCAAGGAGATAAGGCCCGACCTTCATAAAAAATTTACCGGGGCCGACAACGGAAGGATACTCGAAAACGCCGTGTACGTGGCGGAATCAATCAAAAAGGGCGTTCTGCCCAGGGAGATGTGGATAAGGACGCCGCTGATTCCCGGAGCCACGGACAGGCACGACAATATTTCCGGGATAGGAGGGTTTATCGCGGAAAAATTGGGCGGCCAGGTGACCAGGTGGGAGCTATGCGCTTTCAACAACCTTTGCAGGGACAAATACGGAAGGTTGGGCCTGGACTGGCAATTTTCCGATACGCGACTTCTTTCAAAGGAAGAGATGGAACATTTTGCGGATACAGCCAGGAAATCCGGGGTGGATCCCGGCATTGTTTCCTGGAGCGGACCCGTAAGATTTAAAGATGACGACCTGCTGGGCGGAAAGGCAGTCGAGGAAAACCTGATCGCGGACAAGACCAAAGACATATGCTGAAAAACTTTTATTGAAGGGTTAAGGATATGACATTTGAAAAAACCATGAATGAAGAGATTATAGCGGCCATGTCGCCGGACGAAAAAATAGGGCTTGTGTCCACGATCAGCCCGGAGGGGCTGCCCCACATCACGCTCATAACGACCATAAAACCACTGGGCAATTCCAGAATGGCCCTCGGCGAATTTTCATACGGACTCAGCAAGCGCTACATGAAAGAAAGGAACAGCATCGGCTTTCTTATCATGACCCTTGACAAGAAGATGATCAGGGGAAAGGCGAAATGGGCGGAAAGCAGAAACGAGGGCCCGGAGTACGACATGCTCAATAAAATACCGATGTTCAGGTACAATACCTATTTCGGAATCAATACGGTTCATTACCTTGATGTGATCGGCGCTGCGGGTCCGGAAAAACTGCCTGTCGCGGGAATTGCCGCTTCATCATTAAAGACTATGCTTGTCAGAGGTGGGGCCGGATCGGGCCTTTCGGAACCTGCGATGAAACGGTTTGCGATGGACCTCGTGAACGAATTCGGGTCGGTTAAATTCATTTCTTTCATCGGGGGAGACGGCTTCCCGGTTCTCATTCCCGTGATACAGGCACTTGCCTCCAGTCAGGGCAGGCTGGTTTTAAACACGGGGCCTTATAGCGGCGAGCTGACAGCCATACCGGAAGGGACTGCTGTCGCGGTTTACTGCATGAACATGAAGATGGAAAGCGTTCTCGTGAGGGGCTTTTGGAAGGGCGTGAAAAGAATACGCGGCATAAAGGCCGCCACCGTTGACGTCAACTGGGTATACAATTCCATGCCGCCCTCGCACGGCCAGGTGTATCCGGAAATACCCATGAATGCCGTTATGAATTTCTGAGTATACCCTGTAAAAAACGCCGCATTGCCCGATCCGATGCCCGGCGGGAGGATTCCATGATGCAAAATGAAGTATTGCCTTCTTCCATATCGCTGTACCTGGGCCTTCTGGAAAAAATCGATGCCTTTGAGAAGGCGCTTTTGGAAAAATACGGGGAACATATCTCATGCAGAAAGGGATGCAGCGAATGCTGCGTCCTTGAATCGGTTTTTCCAATCGAGGCCTTCATGATGCGGCGCGCTGTCACGGATCTTGCGCCAGAAGAGAGAACCGCTGTCAGGGAGAACTCCGAAAACCGCCGGGAACAATGCGTTTTTCTTGAAGGCGGGAATTGCATGATCTACGGAAGCAGGCCGGTGATCTGCAGAACGCACGGATACCCCATAGAGATGGACGGGGAAGTCGATTTCTGCTTGAAGAACTTCAAGGGCCTCGCGGGTATCGACGGGGATTCGATACTCGATCTCGAGCTGCTCAACACGATGATCGCGGCGATAAACCTCAGGTTCGTCAATGAAACCGATGATGATTTTTTTCGAAGGGACAGGGTGCCTCTTGCCGAGATCCTTTCGGATTAATCAGTCTTTTTTTATTACCAGGAAGGTCACATCGTCGATCTCCCTGTATTTGACAAGCTCATCCTGTATGAGTTTTTTTATTTCATCAGCGCTGCGGCCACCGTTTTCCTTTAAAAGGTCTATGAGTTTTTTCTTGGTGAAGGGGGTGTTGCTTTTATCGAGGGCGTCGATGAGTCCGTCGGTATACAGCAGCAGGGCGTCGCCAGGGTTCATCGTCATTGCGGTGTTGACGAGCATGCCGCCTATCTCCTCCTTCAGTCCGATCCACATCCCGTTGGGCTTTATGATTTCGATGCTTCCCGACCCGGACCGGAACATGAGCATGTCCTCGTGCATCCCGGAGTAGATGATCCTGTTGCCGGGTTCGAAGGAAAGGGCGATTATGGTCATGTGCTTGTCTTCCTTCAGCTGCCTGATGCTCGCATATATGCTCCTGTTGATCCTTTTTAAAAGGTTGGCCGGAGATATCAGGGGATGGTTTGTAACCATTACCCTGACCGCGGTCTGCACCATCATCATGACAAGGCCTGCGGGCACCCCGTGTCCGGTAACGTCTCCGATCAGCACCCAGTTCCTCTCGCCGGCATTTATCACGTCGTAGTAGTCGCCGCCGATCTCCGCCGCCGGCTCCATGAAGGCGGAAATGCTGTAGCCCGGCAGCGTCGGTTCGCCGGGCAGAAGCACGGTCTGGATTTTTTTCGCCAGCTCCATCTCGCCCCACAGGGCGTCCCTTACCTTTTCAGCCATCCTCTTCGCGAGCTTCAGGTCGTCCCTCTGGTGCCTGAACTGCGATGAGAGGTATGATATGAACACGGTGCAGGGGAGGTAGCACATAATGATGAAGGCCTCGAATATGAAATTTCCCTTCTGGTTGTAGTGCTTGATCGCAACATATGAAATGATCAGCTGGATTACTACTGTAGCAAGGGAGATCGCCAGGGCCTGGTAAATCCTGATATAGCCTGCGAACATGAAAATAAGGCCCAGTATCGCGAAATACATTGCCACTGACCTGATCTCGCCGAGAAAAAACACCCAGAAAGCGTAAAATAAAAGCCATACGCAGAACTGGGTGAAAAATATAGTATAAGCGAATTTTTTTGTGATTTCCTTTTTGAGCAGTGTAATGGCGCTGAAAATGATTACGGACAATAGGGAAAAAGACAGTATAAGTATTATATCAAAATAACTGGAGGTGCTGAAGCCCAGCCACTTCGCTATAAGTGTGGCAATCTGGCTGAAGACATAACAGATGAAAACATAGAAATTGTTTCTGACAATTATTTTTTTTCTTCTTTTGTTCCTGGGTTTATCTTGAAAAATTTTCTCTTCCATGGATTTTCGTAGAAGTTTTAAAGGAGATTTTCACATCATATCATAAAAAAATAATTAGTCAAACATAAAAAGGAAATTTTCAGCATTGAACTGTTTCCTGCCGGTTTTCGACTTTTTCCATGGCGCCCCGGTTGAATCAATCCGCTATTTTTTGACAGGTCCGGAGTCTGTTGATATATTTTATACATAAAACATCATCTTTGAAGATATTTTTATTGATATAAATCGATGTGATTATTCCTATGGCTTTTTAGCTGGAAAGAAAGTTTGTGAATAATGACCGCGATGAATACGGATTTATGAGGGACTTGATGATCGGTGAATTGATGATAAAAGACGCTGTTATAACGACCGAACAGCTTGAACAGGCTCTTGTGCTGCAGAATAATTCGGCGCAGTACAGGGGGGAGAAGATCGGCCGCATCTTCATCAACCTGGGCTGGCTGGAACCGCACAAGCTGGTCAAGTACCTGATCATCCAGGGCCGTTACGAGGGCTTCCTCTAATATCCGTCCTTCCGCCCCTTCTGATATCACCTTCAGCTTTTTCATACGCTAATGTTCTTGACTGGACCGCGATACCGGGGGATAATATGCGCATTCACTGGGAGGGGTGGCTGAAGAATGGAAGCGGTAAAAAGATATTTTCGATTCGAGGAGCTCGGGACCGATTATAAAAAAGAGGTGATAGGGGGGATCACCACCTTCATCACCATGGCATATATAATCATCGTCAATCCGAAAATACTCGAGGCGGCCGGGATACCCTTCGGCCCCTCGATGGTCGCGACCATCATAACGGCTTCTTTCGGGACCCTGCTCATGGGCGTTTACGCTAAAAGACCGTTCGCCATCGCACCGTACATGGGGGAAAACGCCTTCATCGCCTATACCGTTGTGAAGGTCCTCGGGTTCAGCTGGCAGACGGCGCTCGGCGCTATATTCCTGGGCGGGTTGATGTTCACGGTCCTCACTGTTTTCAGGATCAGGTCATGGCTTGCCAATTCGATATCCCGGGGAATGAAAATAGCGTTTGCCGTCGGCATAGGACTTTTCCTTGCATTCATAGGACTGAACGAATCGGGCATCATAAAGATCGGGAACCCGGGGGCGCCCGTTCATGTAGGTAACCTTCACCAGCCTGCGGTCCTGCTTGCCGTGCTCGGCTTTCTCGTCATCGCTTTCATGATGATAAGGAGGATCAGGGGCTCGATGCTCATCGGGATACTGGGCGTTACCTTCATCGCGATAGTCCTCCAGATCGCTGTCCCGTTCCTGACGGGAACGGATCCGGGACTTATGAAAATTCCTGATGAATTCGTCAGCCTGCCGCCGAGCCTTGAGCCGGTTTTTCTGAAAATGGACATAACCGGCGCCCTGAGCTGGGGTTTCTTTTCCGTGATACTCACGGTCTTCGTGATGGATTTTGTGGATACCATGGGCACCCTGATCGGGCTTTCATACAGGGCCGGGCTGCTTGACGAGAACGGTGAGCTCCCGGAGATTGAGAAGCCCATGCTTTGCGACGCGCTTGCCACTGTAGCCGGCGCCCTTTTCGGGACGACGACCGCCGGGGCCTTTATCGAATCCGCATCGGGAATAGAGGCGGGGGGCAGGTCCGGATTCTCTGCAGTAGTGACGGCGGCGCTGTTCCTCCTCGCCCTGTTTTTTTCGCCTCTTTTCGCAATCATTCCGCCTTATGCCTACGGCCCCGCCCTCATCATCGTAGGCATGCTGATGATCGCGCCCATAAGGGACGTGAAATTCGACGATCTTTCGGAGCTGGTCCCGGTTTTTACAACGATAGTTCTCATGTGCTTCACCTACAACATAGGCATAGGGATGACCGGCGGATTCGTTGTTTATCCAGTCATGAAGCTCGTCTCGGGGAAGGGCCGCGAGATAAGCCCGGGGAGCTGGCTGCTTTTTGCTTTTTCAGTGCTGTTTTTTATTTTTTATCCATTTTAAGGGTGCATGGATTCGGCGGTTTTTGTGAATCGGGGATCGAAGATGATTCCATGCTTAAAAAATAATCTTGACAATATGGGGGTAGTGATGAATATGCTTTTTCCCAGTAAGCTAGAAGTGTAAAATGACTTTCGACAGGGCCAATATAGGTTTTTTCATAGCATTCGCGCTTATTGGGGCCATTCTCGGCTCCGCCCTGGGAACGCTGATAGCAAGGCTCGTACCGGCGCTTTCAATAATAAAGGACAGCCTTACCGGGCCGATTTCCCTGAACCTTGAAATAATAAGCTTCGGCTTGAATTTAAATCTTTCCGCCGTATTGGGACTTGCCGCAGGCATCCTGATATTCAGGAAGATTTAGGCCGCACCCGCGGCTATCCTTCGTGCAGTTAAAATGCACGAATTAAATCGGTCATGAGACCGGTTGCCTCCTTCATATGTGAAAAGGCAATAATCTCTACAGGACCATTACACCTCCGGAAGTTTTCCGGATGGTTGATGAATGCCCCTGCGCGATGCGTCCGGGCTGAATAATGTAAATTAATAATTACAGGGGGTAATGTAATTGTCAGTAATATCAATGAAGGCATTGCTTGAGTCCGGAGTTCATTTCGGACACCAGACGAGAAGATGGAACCCGAAGATGTCCCAGTTTATTTTCACTGCGAGAAACGGAATCCATATCATCGATCTTCAAAAGACCATGCAGAGGCTGAAAGTGGCGTATGCCGGCATGAAGGACCTGGCCGCGAAGGGCGGAAGGATTTTATTCGTCGGGACCAAGAAGCAGGCGCAGTCCGCGATAGTGGAGTACGCGGAAAAATGCGGCATGTTCTACGTTTCCGAAAGGTGGCTGGGCGGCCTGCTCACCAATTTTCACACGGTGAGCAACTCGATAAGGAGGCTCAAGGACCTCGAGGTGATGAAGGAAAAGGACAGCTGGGAGGCCGAGACGAAGAAGGAGATCCTGGACCTGCAGAGGGAGCTCGACAAGAAAAACAAGATCCTGTCCGGCATCAAGAACATGAACAAGCTTCCGGACGCGCTTTTCATAATAGATCCGAAAAGGGAAACCATTGCGGTAAGGGAGGCCAGGAGCCTGGGAATACCCATCTTCGCGGTCGTCGATACGAACTGCAACCCGGACGAGATAGATTTTCCGGTTCCCGGAAACGACGACGCGATCAGGGCCATAGCCCTTTTCCTCGACGTCATGTCGAGGGCCATCATGGAGGGCCAGTCCGGCGGACAGGGGGATGATGTCGTAGCCGAGGACATTATCGAGGATGGCGATTCCGCCGAAGAGGCAGTCGAGGATGTCCCTGCAGTGAAGCCGGAGAAAAAAGAAGCGGCGGCGGCAGACAGCGAGTACAGCGAAGAGGAATAAAATTGATCCCCGGGGGATTCAATCACAACAGAAAATTCAAGGAGTCTTAAAGTGGCAGATATAACAAGCGAACAGATCAAAGAGCTGAGGGACAAGACCCAGGCCGGCATGATGGATTGCAAGAAGGCGCTCCAGGAAACCGGCGGCGACATGGAGAAGGCCGTTGAATACCTCAGGAAGAAGGGCCTGGCATCGGCGGACAAGAAGATGGGAAGGGAAGTGAACGAAGGCATCATCGCTTCCTACATTCACAGCAACAACAAGATCGGTGTCCTTATCGAGCTCAAGACCGTCACCGATTTCGTCGCCAGGAACGAGGACTTCCATGCGCTCGCCAGGGACCTCTGCATGCAGATCGCAGCGGCCAATCCGCTTTACATAAAGATAGAAGACGTGCCGGCGGATATCCAGGACAAGGAAAAGGAGATATACAGGGACCAGATGAAGGATTCCGGGAAGCCTGCCAACGTGGTCGAAAAGATAGTCGAGGGCAAGATGTCCAAGTTTTACACGGAGGTCTGCCTCCTCGAGCAGGAATTCATCAAGGATCAGAGCATAAAGATCAAGGACATCATAAAAGAAAAGATTTCAACATACGGCGAAAACATAGAAGTAGCAAGGTTTACAAGATACCAGATAGGGATGTAACATGTCCCCGGAGAAACAAAAATCCCCTGTTCTGTACAAAAGGATTCTCCTGAAGCTGAGCGGCGAGGCGCTCGGCGGCGAGTCCGAATCGGGGATCAGCCCGGACGTGCTTTTACGGGTGGCGGAGGAGATCAGGTCCGTCAGGGATCTCGGTATAGAGCTTGCGCTGGTCGTCGGCGCGGGCAATATATTCAGGGGAAGGGAGGCCGATGCGCTCGGAATACACAGGTCCACTGGCGATTACATGGGCATGCTCGGCACGGTCATGAATTCAATAGCCCTCGGCGATTTTTTCGACAGGAACGGGGTGCCATCCGTCGTCCTGACGTCCATAAACATGAACGACATAGCCGAACCCTATACCATAAGATCCGCGAGGGAGCACCTCTCGCGCGGAAAAGTCGTGATAGCCGCGGGCGGCACGGGCCACCCGCATTTTACGACCGATACCGCGGCGAGCCTCAGGGCGGTTGAACTGGAAGCTGACATACTGCTGAAGGCCACAAGGGTTGATGGCGTCTACACGAGCGATCCGGAGAAGGACCCCTCGGCCGAGAGGATAGAGGAAATATCCCATATTGAAGTAATGAAGAAACAGCTGAGGGTGATGGACCTCACGTCCGTGTCCCTCTGTATGGACAATAAAATACCGATAATAGTATTCAACCTTTTCGACAGCGGCGCCATGGAAAGGATAGCCCGCGGCGAAAGGGTTGGCACACTCATATCCTGAAAAGGAGAAAGCCATGATAGAAGACATCATTTCCGACGTTGACGAGAGGATGAAAAAAAGCATATCCAATTTACAGAAGGAATTCTCAACCATAAGAACGGGCAGGGCCAATCCGGCGATGTTCGAAGGAGTAAAGGTCGAGGTATATGGAACCCAGATGCCTCTGAACCAGGTGGCCACCATCTCCTGTCCCGAGCCCAGGCTTGTCGTGATACAGCCGTGGGACAAGGGAAACATCGGGGAGATAGAGAAATCAATACTTAAATCCGACCTTTCCGTTAACCCGTCCAACGACGGCAACATTATAAGGATACAGATACCGGATCTCACGGAAGAAAGAAGGAAGGAATACGTAAAGCTGGCCAAGCAGAAGGCCGAGGAATCGCGCGTCGCGGTGAGGAACATACGCCGTGACGGCAACGATATAATAAAGGAACTTGAAAAGGAAAAAGAGATATCCGAGGATGATTTAAAAAACGCCCAGGCCAGGATACAGAAACTGACGGACAGGTTCATAGAGGATATCCAGAAGCTTACCGACAACAAGGAAAGGGAGATACTCAACATCTAGCGCGTCGCGCGCAAACCCCATAAACTGATGAAAAACTACAAGGATTTAATCAGTAGAAACAGGATACCCCGGCACGTTGCCATCATCATGGACGGCAACGGAAGATGGGCAAAAAAAAAATCCCTTCCCAGGGCAGAGGGTCACAAACGCGGGGCCGAGGTGATTGAGCCCCTGATGGATTCCGCTATCGAACTGGGAATCAAGGCCGTATCGCTGTACGCTTTTTCCACGGAAAACTGGTTGAGGCCCCAGACCGAGATTTTCGCCCTCTGGAGGCTTCTCGAGTATTTTTTTAAAACCCGGCTGGAAAAAATTAAGGGCCGCGGAATAAAGATCAGGCATTCGGGTTCGCTCGACAAACTGCCCTCCGGAACCAGGGAAATAATAAAAAACGCCGTAGAGGAAACAAAAAACAACAAGAAGGCCGTCCTGAATTTCTGCCTCAATTACGGCGGAAGACAGGAGATAGTCCACGCCGTCAATTCATGGCTTGAAAAAAGAAAGCCGGGCGAACCGATAACTGCCTCGAAAATCGAAAAGAACCTCTACACCAGCGGTCTTCCCGGGGTAGACCTCCTTATCAGGACAAGCGGGGAAAGCAGGATCAGCAACTTTCTCATATGGCAGATCGCTTATACCGAGCTTGTATTTCTTGACGTGCTCTGGCCGGATTTCGGGCCGTCGCATCTTTACAGGTGCATATACGAATATCAAAACAGGGAAAGGAGATACGGCGGAATATGAACGATGTAAAAAAAGCGACCATCCTGAGGATCCTGAGCGCGGCGATAGCACTCCCGGTATATGTTTTCACCATAGTGACGGATATGTTCAACTGCATACCAATACTTGTCTGCTCGCTGATAATATCGCTCCTGTGCCTGTATGAGTTCTACAGGATGTCGGACAGGGGGGATGAAGGACGGCCGTTCATCGCTGCGGGCATCACCGCGGGGTTCATTCTGAACCTGGTAATGTATTACTACGCATGCGGAAAATCGTTCGGATATTCATGCGGCCTGCCCGCATTCGACGCCAGGGCGGCCTTTGCACTGATTGTTCTCGCGGTGGGCGCAATCCTTGCCGCACAGATTTTCATAAGGCCCATAAACGGAGGCATATACTCGGTAGCCGTTACCTTGTTCGGACTGGTTTTTATCGTTCTTTCCTTTTCGCACATAATCCTGATGAAATCGCTTACGAACGGCGCCTATTACATAATAGTTCTAAACGCCGCCGTAATGCTTTGCGATTCCGGAGCTTACTTCGGCGGGGTCTTCTTCGGCAGGCACAAGGCCAACATCGCCGTATCCCCGAACAAAACCTGGGAGGGTTACATATCCGGCGCACTCTTCAGCGTTGTCGGGATGATAATCGCCAACCAGGTTTTCGATACCTTTTTCAACGCCAGGCTTTTTTCCGTCGTCGAAGCGGCCGTCCTCGGCTTTGCCATATGCGTGCTTACCGCGATCGGGGATCTTTCCGAATCCGCCGTAAAAAGGGACGCTGGCGTCAAGGATTCCGGGACCATAATCCCTGGCCACGGCGGCATGTGGGACGCGTTCGATGCCGTACTTTTCAATCTTCCTTTTTTCTATTACTACCTTGTCATCAAGGGCGTCGTCTGAGGGGAGATAGAGTTGAAGACCGTAACAATTCTGGGATCAACAGGGTCCATCGGCGCGTCGACCCTCAGGGTTATAAAATCCCTCGGGAATGAATTCAGGATCCAGGGCCTTTCCTGCAGGAACAACATTTCCCTGCTTTCCAGGCAGATCGAGGAATTCAGGCCCCTGGCCGTCGCCATTGAGTCTCCCGAAGCCGCAGTCCGCGGGGAATACGGCGAACTGAAAAAAAGATTTTCAGGCGTGGAATTTCTGGAAGGCGCGGAAGGCGTTCTCGATCTCGCGTCCAGGAAGGTTGACACGACGGTCTCCGCCATCGTGGGCGCCGCGGGATTGAGGCCCACCATCGCGGCCATAGGGTCTTCAAAAAGGATAGCACTGGCGAACAAGGAGACCCTCGTTATGGCGGGCTCCATCTTCATGGACAGGGTGAAGGATTCCGGCGTGGAGCTGATCCCGGTAGACAGCGAGCACAGCGCTGTATTTTCCCTGCTGAAGAACATACCCGTGTCCGACATTGAAAGGATAATACTCACGGCGTCGGGGGGCAGCGTGCGGGACGTGCCGGTCCACGACCTGGACGTCGTCACGCCCGACATGGCACTCGCGCATCCGAACTGGGACATGGGCAGCAAGATCACCATCGATTCGGCCACCCTCATGAACAAGGGCCTCGAGGTCATGGAAGCGCACCATCTGTTCGGCTTCGGCTATGAAAGGATAGACATCATCATGCATCCCCAGAGCGTTATTCATTCAATGGTGGAAACTATCGACGGTTCGCTGTACGCCCATATGGGCATAACCGACATGGCCATGCCGATTCTTTATTCGCTCAAGTATCCCGAAAGGGGGAGAAACGATTTCGGGAGGCTCAGGCTGGAAGACGTCGGGATAATAAATTTCCAGAAGTGCAACAGGGAAAGGTACCCGGCCCTCGAGCTGTGCTACGAGGCAGGCAGGAAGGGCGGCACCATGCCGGCAGTGCTCAACGCGTCCAACGAGGTGGCGGTAAACGCCTTCCTCCAGGAAAAAATATTGTTTACAGACATAGTTAAAATTGTTGAAAAGGCGATGGCATCCCACACGTCAAAAGAAGCGCCGGGGCTGGATGAAATACTGGCCGCGGATTCGGAGGCGAGGGATCTGTCCAAAAGAATGATAGATGGAGAAATCAAATGGTGACTTTTACTTACATAATTTCGGCAATCGTCCTTCTGGGGCTCTGCATATTCGTCCATGAGCTGGGCCACCTGCTTGGCGGGAGAATGGTTGGAATAAAGGCTAAAATATTTTCCCTGGGATACGGGAAGGGCTTCATAAAGAAGAAAATCGGGGACACCACCTACCAGATAACGCTGATACCGTTCGGGGGCTACTGCCAGTTTTACGGCGAGGACCCCGCCGAGGAAAGGATCGGAAAGGAATACGAATTCCTGACCGCGCATCCGATGAAGAGGGTCCTGACGGTCGCCATGGGTCCGATCTTCAACCTGATCTTCGGGATAATCCTTTTTTTCGTGATGAACCTCGTCGGTTACACCAAGGAGACGAACAGGGTCATGATTCCCGAGGAATTAACATCCGGCAAAAACATCTCACCGGCATATTCGGCGGGAATAAGGAACGGCGACAGGATCACGGAAATCAACGGGAAGACCGTGACGGGATTTGCCGACATCCAGTCCGGCGTTATATTCTCCAACGGAAAACCGGTAAAGATAACCGCCAGGAGGGGCGCGGAGGATGTCGCATTCTCAGTAGCGCCAAAAGTATACGAGGAGGGCGGGAGATATACCATAGGAGTTGTCCCTTACGGCGAGAGGGTTCTCATCGCGGGCCTTTTGCAGAACGACGTGGCCGAAAAGGCCGGGCTCAGGGAGATGGATGAAATTAAATCCATCGACGGCGTGCCGATAAAAACCCCTGCCGCCTTCACGGATTATATCAAGGCGAGGTCCGGGAAGAAGGTCGTGCTTAACATTGTCCGTACCGGCAGGGGTATGGACCTTGCCGTGACGCCGAGGGCGAACGAGATGGTGGTTTTTTTCGAGGCCGATTCCGCCGGCGGACCAGAAAGGGAAATGACCTTCGACAGAAAAATCATCGAGAAAAACATAAGCAAGAGAAACATCAAGCTGAACGGCAGGCTCGTGGCAAACTATGACGATTTCCTTTCAACACTGAAAAGGGAGAAGGGGAAAAAGATTACCATTGAAAATAAAAATGACGTCATAAGCGGCAGGGCGGAGATCCAGACCAGGGGATTCGTGGGAGTATATCCCGCGATCGCGCCTGAAATGGTAGAGGTCAGATACTCCCTCGGAGACGGCATGGCAAGGGCGATAACGGAGCCGTATGATTTTATTGTCATGAACCTGAAGGGGATGGGCATGCTTTTTTCCGGCAGGATGAACGTAAGGGAGAACCTGTCAGGCCCGATAAGGATCGCGAAGATCGCCGGGGACGTCGCCTATTACCAGGGCATTTCGGCGTTCGTGATATTGATGGCTAAAATATCGATCATTCTCATGGTGATGAACCTGCTTCCCATACCCGTCGTTGACGGCAGCATGATCCTCTTCTTCCTTCTCGAGGCCGCCAGGGGCAAGCCCCTGAACCAGAAGGTGATGGAAAGGATTCAGACGGTCGGTATAGTGCTTCTCATCATGCTCGGGGTGTTCGTGGTGATAAACGACATTTCAATGCTTCCGATCATACAGAGGATCATCAACTGATTTCATCTATCATCCCGTTCCCGCGGAGACCCTGTTCCGGTTTAAACCCGGGCGTTAACGCGCCCGTTCCGCATAAATACGGCTGGCTCACGGCGGAGAAAAGTTTCTGCGGCAGATGAACATCAGCATGGCCGGGATCAACGACGGCTTGAGGGAGACGGCCGCTAATACCGAGAACCTTGCCGGACTGGCGGAGATGCTGAACGGGGAGGTTTCATTTTTCAAAACCTGATCGCGTACATTTATCCATCGGCCTTCACAGGATAGTATCCTTTCGGTTCAGGAAATGAAAAAGATCATTCCATGGAAAAATTCCGCAGAATAAAATTCAGGGCGGGGATCGCGCTGATCGCCCTGTCCCTTTCCGCGGCGGCTTTACTGTCCGCGGCATTCATGATAGAGACACACATGCGCGGCCTCGCGGTTTCATTTCTTGAAGAAAAACTGGGCTGCAGATTCAACTACGACAGCTTCGTTTTCAGAATTTATCCCGTCCCCTGCATGGAAATCCATAATCTGAATACGCCCGGGTGCGGTAGGATATGCCTTTCCGCCGAAAGGATAGATGCGTTCCTGTCCCTGCAGGACCTGTTCCTCGGAAGGATCAGAGTCGACAGGATGCACATGCTTTCCCCGGATCTCCGCATAAAGTTGAAAAAAGGCGGAAAGTTTTCCGGTCCTCTAAGGATACCCGACATCCTGGCGGAAAATGGCAGGTGCGCTCTCGTTTCGGCTTCCGGCGAGGCGGTATTTGCCGGGGATTTCGCCTTTTCACTGGACCTGGATTCAAAGGGCCTTCCTGCCGGGGGGCGGATCAGCTGCAACGACGTTGATGTAAAATTCGGAGGCGCGCATTTTAAAATCACCGCATCCGCGACGGCGTCAGGCGGGAGGGTGTTAATAGATCGTATGATCGTCAGGAAGGACGGCCTTGCGGCGGCTTTTACCGGCACCGCTGAAATCGGAAATCAGCCGGTATTTGCCGGGAACCTGGCGCTGAAAGGACTCAGGCTTGATACGGCAGGAGGCGGGCCCGGTTTCGGGGTCCTGAAAAAATTCAATGCGGATCTTAATGTCGTCTGCGAGGACGCGACGGTGATCGGCGTGCCTTTTAAAAAGGGATCGGCAAGAATTTCTATTTCTTCCGGCGCCCTCTCCGTCAGGGAAATGGAATTATCCGGAACGCACGGCTTTATCCGCGGCAGCGTCTCCCGCGAACGCGATGGACGATGGTTTTACGATTCGGTATTTTCAGTGAGCGGGATCGAGTCCGGAAGGATTACTTTTTTAAAGGACGCTGAGACCGAGCATTTCGACGGCATTATTTCCGCGGACGGGAGGATCAGCAATCCGCGCGGAACCCCCGAAGGCGGAATTGATTTTTTAATAAAAAACGGACGTTATTACGGCGTTGATACGGTGGCGAAGGTCTTCGCCCTCCTTGACCTGTACAAAATAATGGGCAGCAAAAAATCGGATTTCATTGAAAAGGGCGTGCCGTTCGACACGGTCAGCGGGTCGGTTAAAATAGCCGGCGGATTATTCGACTTCAAGGATTTCAGCCTTGAAGGAAATATATTGCGGGTGATCGGGACCGGAAGGTATGATAACAAGAGGGATTATCTGGACGCGGTTATCGGCATCAAAACGTTTGACGGGGTTGAGAAGATCATAAAGATGATATCGGTGATCAACTGGATCATGGTCGGCAATGATCAGAAGTTCATCGTCATCAACCTCCGGCTTTTCGGAAAGCCGGGAAATCTGATGGTCGCCCCGTTGCCGCTGTCCACGGTGTCCGGACCGCTCAAGAGGATGATAAACCGGATTGTCGGCCTGCCGTTGAAGATAATCGAAAAACCAGCCGAGCTCCGGGTAAATGAATAAAGGGGCCTCCAGTGATCAAATCAGGATGTAGCCCTTGCCGGGGTTCAGAATTCAAGCAGCAGCATGGTGATGTCGTCTTCGAAGGGGAGTCCGTCTGAAAACGACTTCAGGTCGGAGTGCATGGACCCGAGAATTTTCTGTTCATCCGACAGGATGAGCTCGTGAAATTTATTCTTTATCCTGTTTTCGGCGTACATTTCGTTTTGCCTGTTTTTCTGTTCGATTATCCCGTCAGTGAAGAAAAGGATCTTGTCCCCCTCGTCCAGTTCAAATTCCGCTTCCCCGAACTGCGCGTTCTGGATCAGTCCCAGCCCGGTGCCGACAGAATCGATCTTCATGAAGTCGTTGATCTTTTTTTTGTAGAAATGGGGATGGGGGTGTCCAGCCTTGGCCATGGTGATCTTCCTGTTTTTCCAGTCTATGTACGAGTAATAGCACGTCGCGTAGAGCTGCGGCATCACGCTCAGGAAGTGCGAGTTCAGGAATTTCATGATCTCTTTCGGTTTCCTGCCAAGGTCTCGGACGGCTATCGAAAACGCGCTTTTTATCACGCCGGTCGCGAGCGCCGCGGTTATGCCGTGTCCCATGATGTCGGCTATTATTATTCCGTACGAGCTGTCGTCCAGCTGGATGATGTTTAGGAAGTCCCCGCCGATTTCGATGCACGGCTCGTATATGTAAGAATGCCTTATGCTGCCGAGCATGTTTTTTTCGCTGTCTAGGAAATCAGTATTTATGAAATAATTCTGGAGTTTCTTCGCGAGGGTAAGGTCCTTGTTGATCTCATCAAGGATGGTGTTTTTTTCCTTCAGTATGTGCTGTGAAAAGGTGAAATTCGCCAGGGAGTTTCTGAACCTTGAAATCGTTTCCTTCAAAAAATTTTTATATATTGAATTCGCGATGATGGTGTTTTTTTCAAGGAGTTCGTCGAAATCCTTCTTGTTGAGGCGGAAAAATTCTGTCGGCTCGGCCGCGGTCACGTTTGCCGATCTCGGCAGGTTGTCTATCAGCGACATCTCGCCGAAGAAGGTGCCGGAGTACAGGTTTTGAATGGAAACCAGGTCGCCGTCTTTGCCGGACCTTGTAACGGAAACTGTGCCGTTTATTATTATGTACATTGAATCCCCGACGGCGCCCTCTTTTATAATGAGTTCGCCCGGCGAGGAGCTCCTTTTTTCGAGGAGGGGGATTATCTTTCTGTAATCATCATCCATCAGCCCCTGAAGGATCGGGATGTTTTTCAGAATGCTTATAATGTCGTTTTCGTAATTGTCCGGCATGTATTAAGGCCATCTGTTTTTTTTCGATATTATTAATAAATCTATTTCTTGAAATAATTCAAGTAAATAAATATCGGTCCGAACATTTTATTTTCGTTTTGACCTCCGTCCTACGCGGCATTCGTATTTTTTTCAACATGCAGGCAAAGCGGCTGCTGGTTCCCAATGGGCTTAAATGCTCTAAAGCAGGTCGGAGGCAAGCTCGGCGAGATGGGACCTCTCCCCCTTTTCCAGGGTGACGTGGGCGTATATGTTCTGGCCCTTCATTTTATCTATCAGGTAGGTAAGGCCGTTGCTCCTGGAGTCGAGGTAAGGGGTGTCTATCTGGTAAGGGTCCCCGGTGAACACGATCTTGGTCCCTTCTCCGGCCCTGGTTATGATGGTCTTGACCTCGTGGGGCGTCAGGTTCTGGGCTTCGTCTACGATGAAATAAACGCGTGAAAGGCTCCTTCCGCGTATATACGCGAGGGGCATAATCGTGAGCTTTCCGTTGGAGACCATTTCGTTGATTTTATTGAACTCCTGGGATTCCTCGTTGAACTGGTTCTGTATGACCGATATGTTGTCGAAGAGCGGCTGCATGTAGGGATCCAGCTTGCTTTTAATGTCGCCGGGCAGATACCCTATGTCCCTGTTGGACAGCGGAATGATGGGCCTGGCGAGAAGTATCTGCTTGTATTCCTTTCTCTGCTCAATAGCGGCCGCAACAGCGAGGAGTGTTTTTCCGGTCCCCGCCTTTCCGGAAAGGCTCACGAGACTGATGTCCCTGTTCAGCAGGGCGTTGATCGAAAAGGTCTGCTCGGCGTTTCTCGGAAGAACCCCGAAGGCCCTTTTTTTTTCGACCAGCCGTATGGTGTTGTCGTTTTTAACGAAGGTCGTCAGTATGCTCTTGCTGTCGTTTCTCATCACGAAGTATTCGTTAGGAAAGGGGCGGAGATCGAGCCCGGTTTCTTCCAGGTCCACCGCCGAGTCCCTGAAAAGGCGGTCGATCAGTTCATGCCGCACTCCCTCAATCAGGTTTTTTCCGGAATAAAGCTCGTCGATGTTTTTTATCTTCCCGGTTTCATAATCCTCGGCCTTGATTCCGATGCTGTTGGCCTTCATCCTGAGGTTTATGTCCTTCGAAACGAGCACCACCCTTTTCGGGTGAGCGTTCGAAAGATTATACGCCACCGAGAGAATCCTGTGGTCCGGGTTGTCCTCCCAGAAGATTTCCCTCAGGTAATCGTCTTTTTTTATGCTGGCATCGACGACGATGGTGCCTCCCGAAGAAAGCCTCACCCCTTCGTTCAGCAGCCTGCCCCCGAGCAGCGAGTCGAGCTCCCTGGAGAACTCCCTCGCGTTGTAATTGATTATCTCGTGCCCTTTTTTGAAGCGGTCGATTTCTTCGAGCAGTGTGATGGGTATTACGACATTGTGTTCGTCGAAGTGGTATATGCAGGTGTAATCGTGAAGCGCCACGTTTGTGTCAAGGACGAAGATCTTGTTTTTGTTGGAATCAAGCATGGATGTCATTCTCGATTCCTTACTTGTCCTGAATGAATTCTGGCGGGATGGATTTTTCGTCATGCCTGGATTACTTTGAGATGCTCTTTAGTTCTTTTTTCATCGCGTTGAATTTTTCAAGATACAGGACGTAGATGTCCGGCGGCGTGAGGAACCTCTGCTTCCCGTCGATGGTTATGAGCTTCCTGGCCCCCTTTTTCTTTTTAAGAATCAGGTATACCGCTTCGATGATGCCCAGTGCCTGGCAGTTAAGAACGGCTATGTTGAGATATGAATAGCCGCCGAAGCCGAATTTCGGGATCCCGTTTTTTTCAAGGAGTATGGCTTCCGGGATATTTTTGCCGGTATTGATCCTCTGTTCGTTGTAGTAGTCGATGAGGAAAAAATACGTGGGCTTCATCCATCCGAGGATCTCGGCCGAGACCTGGTAGAATTTTTCCAGGCTTTTAATGGGTGAGTTCTCAGCGTCCGGATCGCCGTCATCCGGAATGAAATCATCCTTGACCTGGTTGACGTTGGTTATCTGGTTTACGAAAGTTCCTCCGCCGGGGTAATACTTCCTGAACCTCATCTTGTATTCGTCGAATAGCGGGAAGAGGTCCTGGTAGGATTTGTTCCTTTTAAGGAAATTTTTCCACACGCTCCCGAGCCATTTCAGAACGTCCGGCGTGAGAGCAAGCTCCCCTGGCTTTTTCAGGTTGTAAATGATATTGGAAAGGAAGAAAAGGACGTAATCGCTTCCAGATGATTTCAGGTAGTTTTCACATATGGCGAGATACGAGGGAGTGGAGATTATCTGGTCTATGATTTTTATTATTTCATCAAGCCTTTCGGTCGGGTAAAGCTTGTATGAGATGGCGGCCAGCACGGCCTCCCCGATTTCATCCAGGGCCTTGCTGACATCAAGATTTGGCGTATCAACCATTAATCCGATCCTGCATCATAAATGGTATTGAACAGTGATGATTTTTAATTAAATAACATAAAATATTTAAGTCAAGCATAAATCTGCATAGATGACATAAAATGGCCCGGTCAGCCGTTTGCCTGCGTCCGTTTATTTGATGTACATGGAAACAATAGATATCCGGTCAGAATAATCGTTGACAACCTTTTAAATTAATATTTTTTTAAGAAAGCGTATAATATGAAAAAAATCGTAGTCATATCCAAGAAGGTCGGCGACTGCCTGATGAAGCCTGTATCCGCCGATTACCAGGTTATCCTCACGGATGATGTAAAGTGGGCTTTGAAAGAACTGCTGGATGATGTTTCCGGGGCGCAGTTGTTTGCGGTAATTTTTTGCCTCGCTGACGAATCGGGCGGCATACTTGATTTTCTATCCGACCTGTCGCATATCGAGATTATATACCGGCTGGTTGTATTCGGCACCCTCGGGGATTTGAAGAATTTCAAGCCTGCCGATCCATCCCGTATATCGGAATTCAGGTGCTCCCCCCTTGGCGAGGAGGAGTTCGTTTTCACCGTGGAAAAAACGCTGTCCGTCATCGGGTCCGAGGCAGAGTCCATGAAGACGCAGGATCAATACCTCAACAAGCTGATCGATACAAGGCTTGACCAGGAAGACCTCATCAACATAGGGAAATCGCTGTCGAGCGAAAAGAACACGGAAAAGCTCCTGAGGCTCATACTTTTCATGAGCAAGAAGATAACGGGCGCCGATGCCGGCAGCATTTATCTCGTCGAGGACGATCCTTCCGGCAAGAAGATGCTGAGGTTCAAGTATTCGAACACTTTTTCCAGGGAGGTCCCCCTGGAGGAGTTCGTCATGGACATGAATAAAAAGTCCATATCGGGTTATACCGCCGTTACCGGAGAGGTGCTGAACATCCCCGATGCATATTCACTTCCCCCGGACGCCCCCTATTCCTTCAACTCTTCTTTCGACAAGACCCACAACTACAGGAGCCAGTCGATGCTGGTGATTCCCATGAGGAACCACGTTGACGAGATTATCGGGGTGATCCAGCTCATAAACAGCAAGGAATCGATGAGCGGTTCCAATGCCGGCAACGAGGCCTTCACCCTAAAGCTTGAGACCCCGGAGGATTTTGAGAATTATGTAGTGCCCTTTAACGAGAGGTACAACAACCTGATGGAGGCGATTGCCTGCCAGGCGGCCGTAGCAATTGAGAACAGCAGGCTCATAGAGCAGATACAGAACCAGTTCGAGGAGTTCGTCAGGGCGTCGGTAACGGCAATTGAATCCCGCGATCCGGCGACATCGGGACACTCCTTCAGGGTGGCCGAAATATGCATGCTGATGGCCAGTGCGATTAATGAAGAGAAAGAGGGATACCTTGGGTCATTCAACTTCACCGAGTCGGAGATGAGGGAACTCGAATACGCGGCGCTGCTGCACGATTTCGGCAAGGTTTACATAGACCTTTCCGTGTTCAGGAAAGCCAAGAAGCTGTATCCCAAGGACTTCGACAATCTCTGTCTCAGGCTGAATTATCTATACCGGTTCCTTGAACTCAAATATTCCGGCATGGAGTCCATGCTGCTCAAGAGCCTCGGGAAGAGCGAGGATTCAATCGCCACAATCAATAATCTTCTGAAGGAAAAAAACGACAAGCTCGACAGGATAAAATTCATTAAGGAAAAACTTACGCAGATGAACGAGCCCAGCGTTATGGAGGATGAGCCGGCAAAGGTCCTTGCCGGCCTTTGCGAAGAAGTGGACGAGGTTGAATGCATCAACATGGACGGCTACAAGATCGAGGTCATACCGGAAACGCACAGGGTCAACCTGTCCATAAAAAGGGGTAGCCTTAACAGCCAGGAGAGGAAGGAAATCGAAAGCCACGTAATACACTCGTATAATTTCCTGAGCAAAATACCATGGCCCCCGGAATACAGGAGGATCCCGGAGATAACCCTGCGGCATCATGAAAAGATAAACGGTACGGGCTATCCCGACGGACTTTCCGGAAGGGAGAGCACGCTTATACAGTCGAGGATCATGGCCGTGGCCGACATCTACGACGCCCTGATTGCGCACGACAGGCCGTATAAAAAGGCGATACCGCTTGATAAGGTCCTTGCGATTCTCAGGGATGAAAGCGAGAGGGGGGTCCTGGACCCGGACCTGGTGGAGCTTTTCATCTTCAGAAAGATTTATGAGAAGGTCGGCAGGGATTCTTTCCGCAACGAGGAAGTAAGCGATGCGGTATGATTTCCTCCGCATTTTTCTGCCGGCGGTCATGATGTTTCTCCTGTGCGTCCACCTGCAGGCCTCTGAAAAGCTTGTTTTCATTTATACGAATTCAATCGAAGGCAATCTGGAGGGCTGCGACTGCAGCGGCGGGAGCGGCCCCGGCCTGATCGGTATTTCGGCGATAGCCAGGAAGATGAGGTTCTCCGGGGCCAAAGTGGTCCTCGTGGACTGCGGGAATTTTTTTCCCGCGCTCGATGACGGGCTCATCAGGGGCTTCATGGTAAGGGGGGCGGTTATCGCAGGCTACGACGCAATCATACCGGGTAAAAACGAATTTGCCGCCGTGAGGGATTTAATTTCAGGCGGGGACGGTAAGTTCCCCCTTGTATGCGCCAACGCCGAGATGAAGGGCAGGGGCGCGTTCCTGAAATCCGTCATCATCAGGGCGGGCGTAACCATCGGCCTGACCGGCCTTGCGTCGAGGTATTCGTCCGACGGCATCCCGGCGGAAATCAGCCGGGACCTGAAACTATCCGATCCGGCTGCCGCTTTTTCGGATGAAGCCGGCAGGTTGAAAAAATCAGGGGCGGACCTGGTTGTTGCGGTAGCGCACAACGGATACAGGAAAATCCCCGCCCTGAGAAATGCCGACCTGATCATAACTGGAGGGATGTCCGACATTCATGAAAAACCGTTTTATGACAACGGCACCCTTGTGGTCCAGGCCGACCCGGATGGTCTGACGATAGGGATCCTCACCCTTGAACTGGTTGACAAAAAGATAGCGGGATATAAAAACCGTTACGTCCGGCCAGATTATAAAAAGGACCGCGATGCGAACATTAAGAATTTAATCAATGAATACAATTCCGCTTTGAAAAAAAGAAGCGGTGATCTGAGGTTGAAATGATCGGCAAGACGCTGAAAGAGTCGGCGGTAATAATCGCGTCGTGCGCGGCGCTGGGGCTGCTGTTGAACATCGTCAATCCTGACGGATTCGAACCGGTACCGAAAAAATCCGCCGGCGGCAGGGTTGTCCAGATAAGCCCCCGCGAGGCCAGGATAAAACTGGATTCCGCCGGAACAGTCCTGCTTGACGCGAGCAGCCGGGGTGAATTCGCCTCCCGGAGAATCAGGGGCGCCATCAGCGTGCCTTCCAGGCCGGCCGGAGAATCATACGCCGCTATCAGTGACAACAGGGGTCAGATTAATTCTGACAGGGAGCTGGTCATTTACTGCGGGAGCGGGTCCTGCGGGCTTTCCATGGAACTGGCCGAAAAGATCGGCGGTATGGGCTATTCCAGGCACATCTATATCATCAAGGGCGGGATTGAGGCATGGACTGCGGAAGGATTTCCCGTCGAAACGGGCGGGGGCAAATGAGATCGATCAAGGCATTCTTCAGGGACATAGTCTACGGGAATTCGGTAACGCTTGCAATCAGGGTTGCGATGGGATTATTGATTCTGTTTTCGGGGGCCCTTAAGGTTTTTGATCCCGTTTCGTTTTCCATAGTGATAGACCGCTACGGAATCCTGCCCGGTCCGCTGGTGCCGTACGCTGCCGTTGTCCTGCCGGTGGTCGAGGTGGCGGTCGGGTTTTTCCTGGTCGCCGGATTCAGGATCAAGGCATCGGCGCTGATTTCAGGAGTCCTGATGCTGGTTTTTTCGCTTGCCATCGGGATGAATATCGCAAGGGGGGAGATTTTCGACTGCGGCTGCTTTGATTTCGGAAGGCTCGGCATTTCCCTTGATGAAGGTATCGGGCCCAGGGTGCTTGCAAGGGACATCGGAATGATGCTGTTTTCCGTCATGATTTACAGGGCGGAAAAACACGTGCTTTCAATAGAGGGGCTGATGGACAGGCGTGATCTTGAAAATCTTTGATCCCGGCGCGGGATAGTCCCGGAAGTATGGAACCGGGATTTGAATCCTTAAACGAAATCAGGAAAACTTAAAAACGACAATATTTTTTCAGGGGATATAACATGGCAGACAGAATCAAATATGAGGATGGAATCATAAGCGTTCCGGATAATCCGGCCGTTCTTTTCATTGAGGGTGACGGTACCGGCCCCGATATATGGAGGGCGACCAGGATCGCGCTTGACGCAGCGGTTGGGAAGGCTTACGGCGGGAAGAGGAAGATCGAATGGATGGAGGTCCTCGCCGGAGAAAAGGCGTTTAAAAAAACCGGGCAGTGGCTGCCGGCGGAAACCCTGGACAGGATAAGGGAATACAAGGTCGCCATCAAAGGGCCCCTGACCACGCCTGTAGGCGGGGGCATAAGGAGCATAAATGTTGCCCTGCGCCAGGTGCTCCGACTCTACGCGTGCGTCAGGCCGGTGAGGTATTTCAACGGCGTGCCGACGCCACTCAAGAATCCAGAAAAGGTCAACATGGTAATATACCGCGAAAACCTGGAAGACCTCTACGCCGGCATAGAATGGAAGGAGGGGAGCCCCGAGGCGAAAAAAATCATTGATTTCATAAACAATGAGCTAGGTGGAAAAATTCCCGCCGACACCGGCATAGGCATCAAGCCGATTTCAAAGACCAACACGAAAAATCTGGTAAGGGCCGCGTTAAAATACGCCATCCTGAACAAACGCAAAAGCGTCACGCTCATGCACAAGGGAAACATAATGAAGTTTACCGAGGGGGCCTTCAAGGAATGGGGCTACGAGCTGGCGAAGAGCGAATTCGCCGACGTGACGATCACCGAAGACGAGCTCTGGTCAAAATACAACGGGAAGAGTCCGGACGGAAGGGTGGTTGTTTCCGACAGGATAGCGGACAGCATGTTCCAGCAGGTGCTGCTGAGGCCGGAGGATTACGACGTCATTGCCACACCGAACCTCAACGGCGACTACCTCTCCGACGCCCTTGCCGCGCAGGTCGGGGGACTGGGCATGGCACCGGGAGCGAATATAGGCGACAGCGAGGCGGTTTTCGAGGCCACTCACGGGACAGCGCCGAAATACGCAGGCCAGGACAAGGTTAACCCCGGGTCGCTCATCCTGTCCGGGGAAATGATGCTGAGGTTCCTCGGATGGACCGAATCTGCCGACATGCTTATATCGGCCATTGAAAAGACAATCAGCCAGAAACGCGTTACATATGATCTTGAAAGACAGATGGAAGGTGCAAAGCTCCTGAAGTGCAGCGAGTTCGGCATGGCGATCGCGGAGAACGTCTGAATCAGGCGAAAGCCGTTATCACGTCCTCGTCGGTCAGGAAATACGCCAGCGGGACCTCGATAAGCAGGATGAGGAGCCTGACGATAATCATGGCCGCGGTTGCTGGATTTGAATCAAATCCGTATAAAAGCGTGTTGGCCAGGAACGAGAAAGAGTAGGCTATGTGGAAGTCCATGACGAAGAGCTGTATCTTCCTGTTCCTGTTTTTCCGGTAAAACACCATCACGATCTGGACCGCCAGGAGAGTGGAGAGAGTAAATCCCGCAATCACCGAAATGGTTTTTCCATATACCAGAAGAAGCCCGAACATCATGAATATGATCTCGCAGAAATACAGGGTCGAGAAATAGGCAGTGACGAGGTTTATTCTTTTTTTTATCGTATCAAGCATACTAATTTCCTGCCGTCCGTCCCGCGGACCGTCAGGTATAATGGATGTTTAAAACACAGCATTTTGCGGATATACTGTCAATAATAAATGCTGTTTTTTGTCCGGGCGGGACCGGAAAGATTTTAAGAACGGCACATTTAAGAACCAGCTTGATTTTGATCGTTTGAATTTTGCGGACTCCGTCAGGATTTATTATTTTATTAAGACCCGATATGAACGAAGACGATATTAATTATTTATCAGGGCGTCTGGAATTCACCGTTTCCGAAGAATTCGGAGGAGAGAGGACGGACAGGTTCCTCGCTTCTGTTCTTGAAAACGGGATTTCAAGAAGCTATATACAGAAATTGATCAAGGCAGGCAGGGTGCTTGCAAACGGCGGCCTGATCAAGCAGAACCACAGGCTTTCCGCGGAAGACGTCGTCACGATAGAAATCCCTTCTCCGGAAAAGCTCGAGCTGATGCCGGAGGACATCCCGATCGAGGTCGTTTACGAAGACAGGAGCCTCCTGGTGGTGAACAAGCAGGCCGGTCTTGTGGTTCATCCGGGGCCGGGCAACTGGAACAATACGCTGGTCAACGCCCTTCTTTACAGCGTGAGGGACCTCTCCGGCATAGGAGGGGTGGAGAGGCCGGGCATAGTGCACAGGCTTGACAAGGACACGAGCGGCCTGATGGTTATAGCAAAAAACGACGCCGCTCACAGGAGCCTTGTAGAGGCTTTCGCCGGGAGGAGGGTCGAAAAAAAATATTCCGCTATCGTATCCGGCAAGCCGCCGAAAGAGCACGCGGTAATCGATCTGCCGATCGCGAGACACAGGAAGTACGGGCACAAGATGACGGTGACCGGGGATGGAAGGGAGGCGGTGTCGGAGTATTTCCTGAAAAAAATGTGGAACACTACGAGGGGGATATTCTCGCTCCTCGATGTCGTTCTTCATACCGGCAGGACTCACCAGATCAGGGTGCATCTCTCGGCCTCCGGCATGCCGATCGTCGGGGATCCCATATACTCCAAGAAATCCGATAAATACGGTGTGCCGTTTCTCCTGCTCGCGTCCGTGTCGCTCGCCTTCGATCATCCGGAAGACGGCAGGAGGATGAGTTTCACGGCGGACCTGCCCCCGCACATGAGTGAATTCATCGTAAAACTGGAAAAAATCAGAATATGTTGAAGCCCTGTACGTGATACCCGGATATGCGCCACACTCCGTCTTTTTCACGCAATGGAGCGACAATCTCCATCAGCTTTTTCTTGCCGAAGTAGGTCTTGTATTTTATCACAAGGTAATTGCCTTCGGGGAGGCCTGGGAGTTCCCTTGTGAATTCGATGGAATACAGGCTCCTTTCAGTGACCTTTCCAAAGGACTTCCTCATGGTGCCGACGGTATTTATCCAGTCCTCCCTGGTCATGATGTATTTGAAGAACCTTGCCGAATCGTCGAAGGCGTCGGAATACCGCTCCTCGTCCATCATGTTGAGCCATCCGATCGCAATTTTCTGGGCTTCCATTTTTTCATCATCGGATATGGGATCGTTCTTTTTGCATGATATAAAAAGAGTCTGCATGATGATTATTGCCGCCAGGGCGAATGTTATTTTTTTCATAAGCGTCTCCGGGATGTTTTTATGGAGTATTAGAATCATTACCTGAAAGGAGTCAAATATTTTTCTTATACCTCAAAATAGGATAAAAAATGACGGAACAGGCCTGTTTTTATTCCGGGCATGTAAATTTAATGAGCCGGTCCCCGGGGCCAGAATATTTAATTTGACAATTCCCTGAAAAATATATTATTTTAAAACCAAGTTGTAATGCCTGCATGGAAAATCCAGTCTTTAATTATTTGTCTTTTTCTGACGGAACCAGGGATTCCGATCCGGTTGAACTTTTCAACAGGCTGAAGAACATACCCGAGCTGGATGCGATTCTGAGATCATTTCAGGACCTGGCCCTTCTTGTCGACGAGAGGGGTTTCGTCATGAACTACATCACCGGCCATATGAATATTCCCGCGATATCCGATTCAATCCTGGGGAAAAACCTCGCAGAGCTGGACTTTTTTGATCCCCTGCAAGTATTGCTTGATTCCATCGAGGAATCGAGGCGTTCGGAAGAGTCCGGGGACTTCGAGGTTGAAATAAGGCAAGTGTCGTCCGGTGATATGGAAGCGGCGTATTTCAGGGCCAGGGTTTTTCCTGTCAGGAAGCATGCCGTAATTGTATTCAAGGACATCACGAGCGAGAGAAATGCCTTTTCATCGCTGGCCGTAAGCGAGGAGAAATACAGGATACTGGCGGAAAACATCTCGGACGTGGTATGGATATGGGATTTCGACCTCAAGCCGCTGTATATAAGCCCCTCGCTTTCATCCATAGTGGGATACACTCCGGAAGAGTACATCAAGATCCCGATGGAGAAGCTTGTCACGCCTTCAACCTATGAACGCGCCATGGAGGATGTCGCGGATTTCATCAACGCCAACATCAACGGCGAAATCCCCCCGGACGATTCCATTTCACTGGACCTGGAATACTATCACAAGGATGGCCGTACGGTCTGGGCCGAGGTAAAGATAAAAATCCACAGGGGGAAAGGCGTTCCGGCATACATACTCGGCGTCACGAGGGACATCACCCAGAGGAAAAAAGCGGAGCTGCTTCTGCGCGAAAGGGAGGCCTGGCAGACATTGCTCCTCAACACCATAACCGATATCATATATACTACCGATCTTGAGGGCAGGTTCACTTATATCAGCCCGTTTTTTGAAAAGTATACCGGTCGTTCCGTCTCCTATCTGGTAGGGAAGCATTTTTCCGAATTTCTAATGCCGACGGACGCCCACAGGGCGTCGAAAAGCTTCATACAGGGTCTGGCGGGCAACGTGTCCACATACATAGAAGTCGAGTTCAGGCTCGGCGAAGGGATCAATATCCCGATCGAACTGAGCGTCAGCACTCTCTGCGACCAGGATGGGAAGCCCATAGGCAGGCTCGGCGTCGCCAGGGACATAACCGAGCGGAAGCTTGCTGATAAGATACTCAAACAGAGCGAGGAGAAATACAGGACCATTTTCGAGGCCATCCAGGACGGCTACTATGAGGTGGACCTCAAGGGAAAAATTCTTTTCATCAACAACTCGTACGCAAGGATAACGGGCTTCCCGAAAGAGGAGCTTCTGGGGTACAATTACGCCAAGCTGATGGATGAAGCCGGCGCCAGAATGGTTTATGAAAAGTTCCACAGCGTATATAATACCGGCGAGCCGATACACATCGCCCAGGGCAGGATGAGGAGAAAAGACGGCAGCGAGGCCATATGCGAGGCCTCCGTCACGCTCATGTATGATTCCGCCGGCAGAAAGTCCGGGTTCTGCGGGATCATCAGGGACGTAACCGAAAGGATTAAGAACGAGGAAGAGCTCAGGATACGGAACCTGACCATCGAAGAGGACCTCAAGACCGCCCAGCTGATACAGAAGTCCTTCATCAAAAGCGACACCCCGGCCATGGAAGAGGTCAGGATAGAATACAGGTATCTTCCGTTAGAGGCGGTAGGCGGGGACTATTTTTCTCTGACATCGTTGAATGAAGGCGGACTCGGCGTATTCATAGGCGACGTTTCAAATCACGGGGTTTCGGCCGCGCTGTTCATTTCGCTAGTAAAGGCCACTACCGACAGGATATGCAGGGACCACGCTCACGATCCTCATTCATACATCTCCAGGCTGAACAGCGAACTCATAGGAAACATGCCCCTGAGCTTTTTAACGGCGATCTACGGCGTTTTCAGAAAAATGGAAAAGGGAAACGGGGTTTCCTTCAAGTTCTGCTGCGCCGGTCATCCCGCCCCGCTTCTTTACAAGTCACCGTCCGGGGAAGTCGACGCGCTTTTAAGCAAGGGAACGATAATCGGCGTGTTTGATGATCTCAAGCTCGAGGACAGGACCGTGTACCTGGACCGGGGGGACAGGATATTTCTCTATACGGACGGGATCCCTGAAGCAATGAACGCCAGGGGCGAAATATGGGGTTATGAAAGGATGCCGGACCTGATCAGGGAGACGTACGATCCTTCGCTGAGCGCGACCCTTGATAATATCATATTGAAAATAAATGAATTCAGAAACGGCGTTCCCCTCGGCGATGACGTGATCATCATTGGTTTCGAGTGCTGAAAGATGTTTAATATAATCAAGGGGTCCTGAAATGAAAAAAATAGCCTTAATCGTCGTCCTGGCTGTCTTTTTTTATGCGGGATGCAAAAAGGAATCCGGAAGAATAGAGGGTACTGTCAATTTCATTTCGGGAGACGTCAATATCGTAATCAAGGGCAAAAAGACGGAGGCAAGGATGGGGGACGCCGTCTCGGAGACGACGATTATCGAGACGGGCGCAAAATCGCAGGTCGACGTGCTGTTCGAAGGCAAGCTGGTCTCCATCGGAGAATCGACCTCGGTGGAATTCAGAAAGCTTGCCAGGGAGGCCGAAGGCGGCGTTAAGAAATACGTGCTTTTCATGGAAAGCGGCAGCGTTTTCTCGAAGCTGATTATCCGCATGTTCAAGGAAGATGAATACCAGGTAAAAACTCCAACCGTTGTCGCATCCGTAAGGGGCACCGAATTTCTCGTGACTGAAGGCGGCGGAAAGGCGACGGTTTCATGCACCGAGGGCATAATCGAGCTGAAGAAGGCGGATGGAACCGGCGACGCATTAACGCTTAAGGCCGGTGAGAAGGCCGATATTTTTCCGGGGAAGGCGCTCAGGGCCGGACGCCTGACCGGAACGGACGGATTAATCGCCGATGCGCGTAAAAGGAACGCCAAACGTTTTTCAAAAAAACAGCCGGTTGATGACGGAATTAAAAAACCGGTTCCGGCGGCTGAAAAAAAGAGTTACCAGCCGGTCCGGAAGCCGGACGTGGACATGCCCGCGGTAAAATAAATCACGGCCTCCTGGTTTCGCCGGTTCTCGTTCTGCAGTTCCTGATTCCTTCCGACGATCCGGCCTTCCTGTACAGCTCGAGGGCGCGGACATAGTGTCCCTCGGCTGCGGCATCGTCGCCCTCTGTGCGGTATGATTCCCCGATGCTGTAGGCGCAGTTGGCCTCTCCTATGATCGACCCTGTTTTCCTGTAAATGCCCGTCGCTTCGAGGTATCTTTTTCTCGCTTCCTCTTCCATGCCCCTCGCGTGAAAGCCGTCGCCAGCTTTATATATGCAGTTGGCCTCGCCGAGCCCGGACTTTTCGGCCCTGTAAAGGTTCAGCGACATCCCGTACCTCTCGTCGGCGAGCTTAATTTCGGCATGGATCATGGCGATGTCGCCGAGCCTGTAAAGGCAGTTCGCCTCTCCCATGACGGACCCGATGTTCCTGTAGAGGCCCGAGGCCCGCAGGTAATGCGTTTCCGCAGCTTTGTAGTTTCCCGCTTTGAACGCGATGTCCCCGAGCCCGTACGCGTAATTGGCCTCGCCCAATCCGTGGCCTGATTTTTTATATAGCGACGAGGCCTCTTTCTGCAGTTCACCGGCCTTCCTGTGCTCGGAAGTTTTACGCGCGATTTCGGAAAGCTTCATGAGGCAGTTCGCCTCACCGATTGCCGAGTTTACGTTCCTGTAGAGGGGGATGGCCCGCCTGTAGTTAGCTGCGGCCTCGGGATACTTCGACGTATAAAAATTCACGTCGCCGATCCTCTGGAGGCAGTTCGCCTCACCGAGGATGGACCCGTTTTTCCTGTAGATCTCCATGGCGGCAAGGAACCGGGCCATCGCGTTTTCGTTGTCCGATGTCCTGAAAGCCACCTCGCCGAGGGTCTTGGTGCTGTTCGCCTCGCCGATCCCGTGTCCGGACTTCCTGTAGATTTCCAGCGCCTTAGCGTAAAGCTCCCTGGATTTTTTCAGGTCTGACATCCTGAATGCTATGTCCCCGAATCTTTTTATGCAGTTGGCCTCCCCGGTAAAGGACCCGGCCATTATGTAGAGGGACCGGGCCAGCGTGTATTTTTCTTCAGCCTGCCTGAGCCTGTCGAGCCTGTATGATATGTCGCCGGACATGTAGTGGCAGTCGGCCTCGCCGAAATGGTTTCCCGACCTTCCGTAAAGCACAAGGGCGTTTTCATACTCCCTCGTCGCGCCGACGAAATCGTATTTATACTCGTAGAGTATGAAGGCGCGGCCGTACCTGATGTCCGCTGTCATGTCCCCGTAGCCCGACCACCCGCAGATCTCCTCAAGGCGCCTCGTGATTTCAAGTCCCTTTCCGGTTTTATAGTTGTCCCCGTTCTCCATGGCGTATCTCGCGTTTTTCCTGATCCAGTCCCGGGTGATCAACGGCCTGTTTTCAGCGAATATTTTTTTTCTTACGCCTAAGGATTTTTCATTAATGATCCTTTTCAACAGCGGGTCAATCTCCCGGCCTTTTTCTTTTCCCGAGACCGGATCTGGCCAGCCGTTCAACAGGATGAAGGAAGCGGCAAGAAGGAGCGGCAATATTTTTTTCCCTGGTCTGCAATGTGAAGCTCTGTTTTTCAATTGGGCCCTCTCTCAGCGGAGTTTGGTATTTATTACAGAATAATGATGATAATTTCAATTAAAATTCATTTCCGTCAAATTCAGGCTTCGGGCCTGAAAGCGGGGCCCGGGCCGCGTGCTGATGTTTCAGGTTTCAATGATGCTGGGGGCAGGGGAGTGGGCGTTGAATCAGCTTCCCGGTAGGGCGGAACGGCCTAGCCGGGACCGAAGATTTTTCCCAGGATGTTTTTTATGTCGTCGATCCTGTAGGGTTTGGCGACTATTCCGATGAATCCGTGATCGGAATAGTTGGCCATGACCGGATCGTTCGAGTAGCCGCTGGATACCACGGCTTTCACCCCCGGGTCGATCTCCCTGAGCTGGGCGATCGTTTCTTTCCCTCCCATTTTTCCCGGTATGGTAAGGTCCATTATCACCAGGTCGAAAGGCCTCTTCTGCGCCATTGCTTCCCGGTAGCATGAGATGGCCTCCGCGCCGTCATGCGTGAGCTCGGTTTCAAAGCCTATGTGCGAGAGCATCTTGGAAAGCACTTTAAGAACGATTTCCTCGTCGTCCATGAGGAGAATCCTGCCCTTCCCGGTGAAATCCAGAGAGGCTTCCTCTTTTACCTCGGTTATCGGGCTGTCTGAGGCCGGAAGGAAAACACTGATAATAGTTCCCTTTCCGATTTCGGAATCGACGGTAATGTACCCGTCATGTTTTTTTATGATCGAATAAGCGACAGTGAGTCCGAGTCCGGTTCCCTTTTCCTTGGTGGTATAATACGGGTCGAATATGAGAGGGATGCTTTCCTTCGGGATCCCTGTCCCGCTGTCCTTTACGGTGATTTTCAGGAACTTCCTGCTTTTCTCGGGAAGAACGCGCTTCCTGCCGGAGTCCAGGTTTTCCGCCGCGACGAGGATTTCGCCGCCCTGCGGCATGGCCTGGCTTGCGTTTATTATCAGGTTGTGTATGACCTGCAGTATCTGGCCCTCGTCCATGTCAACGTTCCAGAGGCCATCGGGGACGTCGTATTTGCATACCACGTTGGATCCGCTCAGCAGGAAGTCGGCATTGTCCCTGATGAAGTCCTTCACGGATGATGTTTTCTTTATGGGCGCGCCGCCCCTGGAAAAAGTCAGCAGCTGCTGGGTAAGGTCCCTGGCCCTGAGCGAGGCCTTCTCGGCCTCGAAAAGAATTTCATAATACGGCTCTTCGCTGGTCATGAGCATCCTTGCCAGGGAGATGTTGCCGATTATCGCGGTAAGGAGGTTGTTGAAGTCATGGGCGATCCCGCCCGCGAAGATTCCGAGGGACTCGAGCTTGGAGGATTTCAGCATTTCCTCTTCGAGCTTTTTCCTGTCGGTTATGTCGGTGAATATCCCGAAGCTACCGATGAAGCTCCCGTTATCGTCGAATATCGGTCTGGGGGACACGAGCATGGAGAGGATGGTTCCGGATTTGCTTTTCATCCGTAATTCGTACGGCGCGTGCTTCCCGGACCTCCTGCTTTTCAGCTCGTCATCGAGCTTTTCATGGTCGTCCGGATGGGTGAAATTCTTCAGCTCGTGCCCGATGAACTCCTCCCTCGGGTGTTCCAGCAAATCCTGGAGCCTGGAGTTGATGTAGATTATCCTGCCGGATGTATCGAGCAGTGCCAGCCCCTCGTTCATGGATTCGACGAGGAGCCTGTATTTGTCCTCGCTTTCCCTGAGGGCCTCCTCGACCTTTTTCCTTTCGTTTATTTCCCTGGTGAGGTTGTTGTAGAGGATCGCGTTTTCAAGGGATATGGCGGCCTGGGAAGCGATCAGTTTCAGCACCTCTATCCTTTCCGGCGTGAAGGCCCCCGCGACCATGTTGTTTTCCAGGTAAAGGATGCCGACCAGGTTCGTCTGCCTGATCACCGGGAGACAGAGTATGGATACCGGCTGACTGACGATAACGTATTCATCGGCGGAATAATTTTTTTCCATCCTTGCGTCGTCTATCACAACGCTTTCCCCGGTCCTCTTCACGTAATTAATTACCGGGGCGAGGAGGTCTTTCCTGTTTTCGGCGGAAGCGGCGCCGGTTACGGCCGTTTCAACGGATTCGATCGTCATCTCCGCCCTGATTATCAGCCTGTTGTTCTCTATCGTGATGAACAGGCCCCTTTCCGCGCCGGCGTTCTCCATGACGATTTTCATCAGTTTTTTCAAGAGCTCCTCGAGGATTATGACGCTCGATATAGCCTGGAGCGAATTCACTATCGTCATGTAGTCTATGTCGCCGAGGAGCGATCCGGCGGACCTTTCGCGGAAAATTCCGAGAAGCGTCCTGTGCTCGGAAATGAGGGCGTCGGCCTTAGCTGTTGCGCCCCACTCCCTGTACAGTGAAACGGCCTGGGATACGAGGGCCCTTGCCGCGACATTGTTTTTCGCGGATATGTAAAACCTGCCCGCGGTCTCGCAGGCGATCGCCTCATGATTGGTGTAGCCGTTTTTCCTGCATTCGCTTATCGCGCGGTTGTAGGCGTCCATCGCCCCCGGGGCGCGCCCTTCTATCCTGTCCAGTTCAGCTTCCATCAAAAGGCGCTGATGCAGGAAATTTTCCGGGCAATTATCAGACCAGAGCCGCAGCCTGCGCATGTTGGAGCGGATGATTTTCCGGTAGAGCCTCCGGTCTTTTTTGGAAACCGAATCGAAAGCTGACGTCAGCGCCAGCGTGAAATAAAAGTAATACTGGTGTATGTGTATGCCGGCGAACATCACATCGTCGGCGTCGTTCATCATTTTCATCGCGTATCTGATCGATTCCCCGTACCTGCCGAAAATGCAGTTCGATTCGATCCTGGTGTAATAATAAACATACAAACCGTATTTTCTTTCCCTGGCCTGACCGATGAATTCCTCTTCATTAAAAGGCTCCTGGTCCGCATGGTCCTTCCCCGTATAGGAGAGGAGCATCCTACGGAAGGCCATCATGTCCTCGATTGATTCCTGGTGCTTTATTTTTTTGAGTATGCTGATATCGAGGTCCAGCTTCTTTATAAGCAGGTGGAGGTTTTCGCCCTTTCTCAGGGTGTGGTAAAATATAAAGACTATCGCGAACGATGCGAAAAGGAGGTCCCCGGATTCGAACGATGAATGGAGCGCCGTGGTTATGTGCGCCAGCGATTCGGAAACGGGCCTTGCCCAGTGGCTGACGAAGCTTCCGAAAGTCAGGTATACGCGGGGCTTCAATTCGAGGTTGTTGAATCTGTCGTTCAGGGCGATGGAGACCCTTCCGTACTCGTACCCCAGCCTGTAATTGCCCAGCTTCGATCCAGTCACGATGGCGAAGGTCGTATAGGCGAAGGAGGAGTACTTCGTGTTGCCCTTCTTAAGGGTCATTATCAGCATTTTCATGGATATGATGAGCATCAGTATCTTGTCCGAGGGCCTGGTCGAAAAATACGCGGCGATTATCGTTTTGCTGAGTATGTCCATTGCCGCGAGGCTTTCCGGGTCGGTCAGCTCGGCCCGGCCTACGAGTTCATCGAAGTCCCTGCCGCCCATGAGAAATTTTATTTTCAGCAGGAGAATAAGGAGGCTTATTTTTCCTGGATTTTCATTCAGTTTTACCCCGAGCTGTTTTAATGCCACTATCCCGGTAGATACGGCCTTCTGGTATTCGCTCTGGTTGGTGAGCAGGACGACCTTGAGGCTGTAAATTTTCGCCCTGTCGAGCCGGTTGTAGGACGCTCCGAGGAGCATGTTGAATATATTTTCGGCTTCCGCGAAATCTCCAGTGAGGTAATTGCATTCTGCGGTCTCCATCATGATCCTGAACCTGAGACCGGAGTCTCCCTTCTCCGCAAGTGACGACGCGCTGTTCAGGTACCTCAGGGCCGAGGCGTAAGCGTTGGTGGACTTGGCCCTCTTGCCCGCCGCAAGGTTGAGTTCGGCGATTTTCAATTTTAGCGACGCGTTCCCGATTTTCTCGAGGCTGCAGTTGTAATTATCGAGTATGGTGAAAAGCTTTTCCTGGACCGTTTCGGCGTCCGATATGTTAAGAAGGTATTCGCCGATTTTAAAATGCAGGTCCTTTCTTTCCATGTCGCTCAGCAGGGAATACGCCGCTTCCTGGATGCGGTCATGCGCGAACCTGTAGCCGTGCCTTCCCATTATGATGAGGCCTTCACCGGTCAGTTTCTCCATGAGGCCGAGGGTTTCTATCGGGTCTTTCACGGAAATAACCGCCAGCGTTTCAAGATCGAAAATGTTGCCTATGGCGGACGCGGTTTTGAGAAGCATGCGCTCCTCGCCGCCAAGCCTGTTGATTTTAATTTTCATGAGGTCCACGACATTGTCCGTGACCTGCATCTGCCTGATTTCCTTGATATTCCATTTCCAGGACCCGGAAAGTACCCATCCCTCCCCGGTCGACTTCGAAGTTTCAAAAAGGATCAGCCTTTCATCATGCAGCATCTTCAGGAATTGCTTCACGAAGAAGGGATTGCCGCCGGTCTTTTCCAGGACGATTTCAGAAAGGGGCATGGTAATGCCCCCTTCGCACTTGATGGTGTCCGCGATGATTCTGTTGACCGTCTGGAGATCCAGGGGGCCCAGACACACGGTGCCGGCCCTGACGTCGGGATCACGGAGTCTGTCAAGCCAGAGCGATAGGTATGGGTTCTCCTCGATTTCAGGGTCCCTTACTGAAAGTATGAAAAGAACATGCCGGATTTCAGGGTCCCTGATCAGCAGCCGGAGAAGATCCAGGCTGGCGCTGTCGGCCCACTGCAGGTCGTCTATATAAAGTACGAGGGGCCGTTCCCTTTTCGCGAATACCTTCGCGAAGTTCAGGAAAAGGAGGTTGAAGCGGTTCTGCGACATTTCCGGACCGACCTGCTGGACCTCCGGCTGTCTGCCTATCAGCAGCTCCGCTTCCGGTATCATGTCCGTAATTATCCTGGCGCTCCGGCCCAGGGCTGTTATCATTTCATTCTTCCACCTGGCCAGGTTCTCCTCGTTTTCCGCGAGTATCTGCCTCAACAGTCCCCTGAATGCGCTGACCAGGGCGCTGTACGGCATGTTTTTCATAAGCCTGTCGAATTTTTCAGAAGCGAACAGGCCCCTGTAGCCGGCCACCGGCCTGTGTATCTCCTTTACCATGACGGTTTTTCCTATGCCGGCGCCGCCCTTTACCAGGACCACTTCCGACAGGCCGTTCCTCACCCTGTGGAACGCGGCCATGAGGATCCCAATTTCCCTGTCCCTTCCGTAGACCCTGTCCGGGATGCGGAAACGGTCGGCCAGATCGTTTTCACCCGGAGGGAAATAATCTATGCGCCCGGTGGACCTGATCCTTTCGAGGCACCTGGAAAGGTCAGATTTCAGCCCCTGTGCGCTCTGGTATCTCGATTCAGGATTTTTCGAAAGAAGCTTTATTATTATGTCCGAAAGCGATTCAGGCATCCCGCTTTTCAACGACAGGGGAGGAATCGGCCTTCTTGCGAGATGGGAATGTATTATCTCCAGTGGATCGTCGGAGGTGAAGGGCGACTTCCCAGTCAGGAGCTCGTAAAGAGTTATCCCGAGAGAATAGAAGTCAGTCCTGTAGTCGGGTAATATGTTGCTCCGCCCGGTCTGTTCAGGGGATATATATGGAAGGGCGTTATCTATGACTTCCCGGTTGTAGATGTCCTCGAATTCGTGCATGATCAGGTTGGGGAAGCCGAAATCGCCGATTTTCAATTCGAGGTTCTGGGGGTTGATCGTTACGGTCGACGGCTTGATGCTGCCGTGATAGGTCCCGGCGGAGTGTATGGCGATCAGGCCGTCGGTCAGCCTGCAGGCTATATCAAGGAAATCCGTCAGATCAATTTCCCTGTGCAGGCTGATATTGCCCAGGGAAATCCCTTCGGCGTAATCGTATATGACCGCGAAACCGACGGTGTTCCCGTCGCTTTCGCCTACCAGCGAGCGGATCATCTGGATGTTTTCCGTATCTATTTTTTTTATGATTTCGAATTCATATCTCAGAAGTGCAAGCTCCATGGAGGATAATTTTTTATCCGGGTAGTGCTTGATTATTACTGGGGCTTTGCTTTCCGTTTCGACGCCCGTCAGCCAGACGGACCTTGACCCGCGGCGCAACTCCTGCCCGATCTCGTATCCTTGGAGATATTTCATATGGTATTCCTGAAGGGATTACCGGTATTATGGCCCGGAAAATGAAAAAAGTCAATACAAAATATCCCGCTATGGGGCAACGGGATTCATGGATTCAGGGGATGCTTACTTCAAGATCTGCGGGAAGGATGAAATTTATGTTTGCTTTATTATTTCTTAATATCTATTGTATATTTTTTCAACAGTAGAATAAAGGGGTTAAAAATGAAAAAAGCGGTCGTTTTATTTGCGGCAATGGCGCTGGCCGTGGGGTGCGCGAGGTTCCAGGTCGTACCGGACCAGGAGAGAATGATCCGGTCAGTTTACAGCCTGAATCTCACGAAGGAAAAAATATACGGCAAGTCGCTTGAATGGATGGTAAAAAAATTCGTTTCCGCAAGGGACTCGATAGACATCAGGGATGATAAAAATTTCAGGATAGTCGGCAAGGGATCGGGTTATTATTCGGAATATTTTGATTTTCTCGTGGACAGGAGGTTTTCCTATACCATGACGATAGAGATAAAGGACGGAAGGTACAGGGTCTCCTACGATAATCTTTATCTCTACTACGAGGAAAGGGTCGTCCAGTACCTGCCCGCGAAGTACAGGCACGAACTGGAATCCATAAAAAAGGCCCTTGACGAGCAGATGAAGGACCTTTACGGCTTCGTATCAACCGATAGCGGCCCGGCGGTAAAAAAGGACGAGAACTGGTGATCTCAATAAGGCCTTCTTTCCTTTATGGACGAGGGGACCCTGCCGCTTGAAAAAAAATTCTCAGAGAGATACAGCCCGCAGTAGCAGTGCCCGTATTCCAGTATGTCCGGCCTGGAGTATGCGCAAGGGCAGATGATGTCCCTGTCGCTGTTTTTGCTGCCGCTTGCAAGCCTGCAGGGGCAGGAAAAGTAGCCGTACCGGTTGTTGTTCTTCGTCAATCCCTCTATTATTATATCAAGAAATTCCGCGTCGGGATTGAGTTTCCATCCCTGTTTTTCGGCAACCATGGCGGCGAATTTAAAGGAATCGTCTTTGGTCTTTGTCTGGGGCATGGTTTTCAATCCTCCAGGAATTTTTTTTCCCAGTCAGACTGGGTGAATCCCGTAATGCATTCGTTTCCGTCTATGACCGCAAACGGGAAGGAGAGCCTTTTGTTGAAACGGGAATAAAGCTCGTCCTTGAGCTTTTCCCTGGTTTCCTGCGGCAGTTCATCGTAAAATACAAACCGGAATTTTATGGAATTCTCCCTGAGGAACTTGAGGGCCCTTTTGCAAAACCCGCAGGTCGAAAGGGCGTAAACGGTCAATTCATGCCTGTTCCTTTTGCCGTCTTCATTTATGAATTCAAGCCCGTCCATTTTCACCTCCATTGACATCAGGATTAATTTACAAAGGAAATACCCGGAAATTGAATTTTTTAGCGCAATTTTGTAAAAAACCGGGACTCATTAAATTAAACTACCTCAAGAGTATTATGTGCACATGATACCGTAAGAGAGCAATTTTGCAAACAATTTAATGATAGCGCTTATTTGTTAAAAATGAAGAGGAACCGGTTGATCAGAACGTGCGGAAATAAGCCGGCAGATAGTATACATCCACCGATCTTTTACCAAAGGTTTTTTCGGATCCCACGTATTTTTCTATCGTGTTCCTGAATGCGCCGTCAATGCCTCCAGACCTTGAGGTTGAAGCGCATCCGGCAAGGGCCCCGAATACAAGTAATATGGCTAATATCTTTTTCATAACAGGCGTATTTTTTTGAACATTTGATAAAATGTAAAAAAAAAGTCAAGAAAATAAAAATATTTTTTATTTCTAAATATAACACCGGAAAAGTGAAAAAAGGGGAAATATTTCGAAAAATCCGGAGAAAAATCCCGCCCGGCAGGGAGAGTCCGTGTCTTTACACACGGACGCATTTCCCGGATTTGAGATGAAAAAGTCACACCTTGTAATTTTCGATTTCCGTGTTGATATTGATCACGAAATCGACCAGATGTTTGGAGTTGGCGGCAATATCCGTCGCGCTCAGGGAATTCGTCTGAGAGAGCTCGTTTATGTTGGTGATCGTCTTTACTATTTCGAGTATCGCGTTTTTCTGCTCGGTGGTCGCGTTCATTATTTCCTCGGTCCTCTCCTTCAGGTTCATCGATTCGGCGCTTACGGACTGGTTCACTTCAATCTGCTGACTTACGACCCCGACCAGGTTTTTTATGTTCTCGTTTATGGAATTGACGCCGTTTATTATTGTGGTGATTGTATCGACCGTGGCCGAAACGGAGTTGATCCCCTTCTGGATCTCAGACTCGTTCGTTTTAATCAGGGACTCGATGTTCTTGAGGCTGGACGATGTCCTGTCCGCGAGCTTCGAAACCTCGTCGGCAACGACCGCGAAGCCCCTCCCGGCATCGCCGGCTCGCGCCGCCTCGATCGCGGCGTTCAGGGAAAGAAGGTTTATCTGGTCCGAAATGTCGTTTATTATGCTCACAATGTTGGTCATTTCCTGGGAGCTCGACCTTATCGTGTCCATGACCTGCTTCATCGAGAGCATCGTCTTTTCCCCTGATTTGGCGTCGCTCGCGATCTTGTCGGTCGACGACAGCGTGTCCCTGGTGAAGGTGTCGATCCTGGTTATCATCAGCGAGAGTTTTTCGAGGACCGACATCAGCCTGTTGAGGCTGGAATTCTGGTTGTTCGCGATATCCGTCACGTGGTCTATCCCTGCGGATATCTCCTCCACCGTGGCCGTGGCCTCCTCTATCGACGCGGCCTGGTTCTGGGTGTTGTCGGACAGGGTAGTGATTTTTCCGGAAACCTCCTCGATGGACTCCAGCACCTTTCCAGAATTCTGCTTGAGGACCTTTTTGATGAAAAGGTTCTGGTCCGCGTTGATTTTCGATTCGTCGCCGGCGAGTACCATGCTTTTCTGGAATATTTTATGGATGAGCAGGGATATTATGAACACGAACGCGAGCGAGAATATCGAGTCGATCATTGCCAGCCTGGAGATGTTCTGCATGACCGCGTCGCCCTGCGCAACCAGCTGCTGGTAGGCCGCGAAAACGCCGATCTGGACGAGGCAGAAATAGCCCAGCAGGATCGACATGAAGGACACCGTGCTGAAGATCGTGCACATCACCAGGCATGGGAACATGAAATAGCTGTAGGTGCTGAACAGCAGCTCCCTCTTGACGAAAAGGTGCTGTATGAAACCGCCCGATACGGTAAGCGCGGCGAAGCTGATGAAGATGTTCGCGGCAGTAAGGTATTTTCCCTTTTTCAGGTAAGCAAGACTTATCACCATTCCGACGGCTACGGTCGGAGTGATCCTTATCGTGTTCATGAAATCATCCATACCGACCAGGAGCATGCTCATCTGTATGGTTATAATTATCAAGAGCGCCACGCTTTCAAATATCAGCAGGAGCCTGGCCCTCGCCTGGGCGAAATAGTCGGCGCCTTCATAAGGCTTGAGGAAAAAATTTAAATACCAGTTGATCATGTCATACTCCTGAAAATTTGCCTTGAGCGCTTCATTTACGAACCATGACTGTAATATGCCGGGAACCGGCGGATTTGCGCCCTGCTATTTTTATATATTTCAACCGTGCAATATCAATAAAAAAATTGCGCAAATCGAATATTTTATCAAATGAAGCCCTTGCTCATGGGCCTCAGGAAAAGGCGCATTTAGAGAGGTGAAAGGACTTTTCGCGGGATTATTCTTTTCTTGACAAAAAATGACGGGGGATGAGTTTGAAATCCGGGAAGGATATATGAAAATAGCAGTGGGAATGAGCGGCGGTGTGGATTCATCCGTAGCCGCGATGCTGTTGAAGGAACAGGGCCATGACGTCATGGGCGTGATAATGTCCGTGTGGGACGGGTCCGCGGATGTGGCGCGCGCCGCAAGGCATTCCTGCTACGGTCCCGATGAAAAGGAGGACATCGAGGCGGCCCGGATGATTTGCGCCGCGATAGGGATAGAGCTTCATGTCATCGATTGCGTCAGTGAATACCGGGAAAGCGTGATCAATTACTTTAAACAGGAATACCTTTCCGGGAGGACGCCGAACCCCTGCGTTGTATGCAACCAGCTTGTGAAGTTCGGCGCGCTGATCGGGCGCGCGCTCGGGTCGGGGCTGGATTTCGATAAATTCGCCACCGGACACTATGCCAGGGTGGAATTCGACCCTGCGCGGTCCAGGCACGTTCTTAAAAAGGGAGCGGATAAAAAAAAGGACCAGTCCTATTTCCTGTACAGGCTGTCGCAGGAACAGCTCTCAAGGCTTATCCTGCCGCTGGGGGTTTTAACCAAGGGCGAGGTGAGAAGACTCGCCGCGGAAAAGGGACTGGGCGTGTCCGAAAAGGATGACAGCCAGGACTTCTACGGCGGCGATTACAGGGAGCTCCTTGACGCGGAGGATGAGCCGGGAGAGATCGTCGACGGAAAGGGAAAGGTCCTCGGAAGGCACGGCGGGATATGGAATTACACGATCGGCCAGAGGAGGGGACTGGGTATCGCGCACGAAAAACCGCTGTATGTTGTTTCGCTGGACAGGGAAAAGAACGAGGTGATCGTCGGCACCAGGGACGATCTTAAAAGCGCTGGATTGACCGCATCCGGCATCAACTGGATTTCGGTGGACCCGCCCTCAGGCGAGTTCAGGGCCTCCGTCAAGGTAAGGTCCGCGAGCCGCGAGGCGGATGCCGCGATAGCGCCATCGGGGGACAACGGCGCGGTCGTGGAATTCGACGTTTCCCAGGACGGGGTGGCTCCGGGACAGTCCGCTGTATTCTACGACGGCGATACGGTGATAGGCGGCGGGGTCATCGATAGGACGTTTTAAGATTTGGAGCTGGTCGGGATCGAAATTGCGATTCATGATCAATACATGCAACAACACTGATAATGCCAGGTTTCAAGCGTAAAAAAAGACTTCCTGGAATTCTATTAATCGGTTAAACCGCATCGGACTCTACAATGAAACATCCGATTCCGGATGGTTTTTCGGCGTTTCCATTTTAACGAAATTTTAACACACAATAATGCTTCATTAACAACGGCGATATGGACGGATTTGTTTCCTGCAGGTACCTTCATTCTGACATGATGAAGGAGGTTGCGTATGCGCGAATTAATATTGGTCCTTGCAGCCCTTGCCTGTTTTTCATGCTCGGTTTATCTTTGGAGTTCCGTCATGTTCAAGAAGGAGAATAACAAGGACCGGGTAAATGGCCGTGAATATCACGCGGCCGTCAGAAAAAAACATTCATGATTTTGAAGGTGCATAATGAGCATAATTGATATCGTTATTGCAGGAATTTTTTTCGCGCTATTGATCGGGATATCGGTCCAGCTTGGACGTTACATGTCGAATGTATTCACCGGGGGGAGGACTTTTCTCTCACCGGTTCTTCAGCCGGTTGAGCGTATGATATACCGGGCATGCGGCATTGATGCCGATGTCGAGATGACCTGGAAGACCTACGCGGTCGCATTTACGTTTTTCAACATAGCGGGAATTCTGGCGCTGTTCCTCCTGGAGACGCTGCAGGGAATTCTTCCGTTAAATCCGCAGGGCATGCCGGGGGTGCGATGGGACACGGCGCTCAACACGGCCGTATCATTCGTCACCAACACCAACTGGCAGGCATATGGCGGAGAATCCACAATGAGCTATCTGACGCAGATGCTCGGTCTTACGGTTCAAAATTTTGTTTCAGCCGGTATCGGCATGGCCGCGGGTGTCGCATTAATCAGGGGTTTTATACGCCGCGAGTCAGATACGATCGGGAATATCTGGGTCGATCTGACGAGGGCGGTGCTTTATATATTACTGCCGCTGTCGATAATCGTCTCCATACTGCTCCTGTCGCAAGGTGTCGTGCAGACGTTCAGCCATTATATAAACGCTCACACGCTTGAAGGTGCGGGACAAATGATCCCATTGGGTCCCGCAGCCTCGCAGTTGGCGATCAAGCAGCTTGGATCGAACGGAGGGGGTTTTTTCAACGCCAATTCAGCCCATCCATTTGAAAACCCGACAATGCTGACGAATCTCGCGGAAAATTTTACGATTTTACTTATTCCCTTCGCTTTCGTGTTCATGTTCGGATTCATGATGAAAAAACCGAAACAGGGAGTGGTTTTATTCATCGTCATGATGCTGTTTTTCTCTGCCGGGTTTGCAGTCAGTCTTTACTCCGAACTCGAGCCGAACCCGGCCTTCGAAAATATCGCTCTGTCCGGTCCCGTAAACATGGAAGGCAAGGAGATGCGATTCGGGATATTCTGGTCGGTTCTGTGGAGCCAGTCGACGACCGCAACCTCCAATGGATCGGTGAACGGCATGCATGACAGTTTCATGCCGCTGGGCGGCCTTGTGCAGATGTTCAACATGGGTATCGGCGAGGTCATATTCGGCGGTGTGGGGGTGGGCCTGATCGGCATGCTCTTGTACGTAATCCTTGCCATGTTCGTGGCCGGGCTCATGATCGGGCGTACGCCCGAATTCATGGGAAAGAAACTGGGCCCATTTGAGATGATCATGGCGATGATCGCCATGCTTTTACCTTTGATATCAATGGTGATTTTCTCGGCTATCGCGATTTCAACCCGCGCCGGTCTGTCGGGCCTCAACAATCCCTCATCACACGGTCTTTCCGAGATACTTTACGCGTATTCGTCCGCACTGGGTAATAACGGCTCCTCCTTCTCGGGTTTGAACGCAAATACCGAATTCTACAATGTGACTCTGTCGCTGGGAATGATCATAGGCCGCTTCGCGACGATAATCCCCGCTCTTGCGATAGCGGGTTCGCTCGTGAAAAAAAAGATAGTTCCAGAGAGCGCCGCCACTTTCCCAACAACCGGCGTCATATTCGTCATCATACTCGCCAGCGTAATTTCCATCATGGGGGCGCTTACCTTTTTCCCCGTATATTCTCTCGGGCCGGTGCTCGAACATTTTTTCGTACAATCGGGAAAACTGTTTTAAGGGGGATTAATCATGACACTCTGGCAATCAAAATTCATCATACAGGGGACCAGGGAAGCGTTCGGGAAACTTAATCCATTCACCCTCTGGAGAAACGCGGTCATGCTGGTCGTCGAGATCGGATCCGTCATCACGACGGCGGCTACTGTGAAATACATTTTGGCCGGAGAGAGTTATTCGTTGAGTCTTCAGGTTAGTCTCTGGCTTTGGGCTACGGTTATTTTTTCCAATTTCGCAGAGGCACTGGCGGAGATACAGGGGAAGGCCCGTGCTGAATCGCTTAGAAGCACGCGCAATCTCCTGAACGCCACGCGACTTCTCGAAAACGGTGAAACGGAAACATTATCGGCGGGATCTCTCAAGCGCGGCGATGTTGTTATGGTAAAAGAAGGGGAAGTTATACCGGGGGACGGAGATATCATCGAAGGCACCGCCCTCGTCGATGAATCGGCGATAACCGGGGAATCTGCGCCGGTTATTCGCGAGTCAGGAGGGGACCGTTGCGGCGTAACCGGCGGCACGAAGGTTCTCTCGGGAGCCGTGACGGTTCGGATTACCGTAAATCCCGGAGAGACTTTTCTGGACAACATGATCAAGATGGTGGAAAGCGCGAAACGGCAGAAAACGCCGAATGAGATAGCGCTGGAAATATTGCTCGTGAGCCTCACGGCGCTTTTCATCGTGGTAGTGGCGACCCTGCCGTTCTTCGCACGGTACATGGGAGTAGTGACGACCGTTCCGATCCTCATATCCCTGCTGGTATGCCTCATGCCCACCACGATCGGAGGACTCCTGCCCGCGATAGGCATTGCTGGAATGGACCGGCTGCTGCAGCATAACGTGATTGCGATGAGCGGTAAGGCCGTTGAGGCCGCGGGTGACGTAAACACGGTCCTTCTCGACAAGACGGGGACCATTACCCTCGGAAACCGCATGGCGACAGAATTCATTCCCGAAGACGACGTACATATGACGAAACTGGCCCGGGCGGCTCTCTACTCCTCGCTCGCCGATGAGACCCCGGAAGGGCGAAGTATCGTTGTTCTTGCGAAACGGAAGCTGGGGATTCACGGACGGGACATCAGGCAGCCCGAAAACTCCACGTTCATCCCCTTTACACCGGAGTCCGGCATGAGCGGGATCGACATGGACGGCGTAAAAATAAGAAAGGGAGCGGCGAAGGCCATTAAAGAATACTTGAAAAATTACAACGCCGAGATTCCTTTTTCGTCCGGCAATCAAATCAACCTGATCGGCATGACGGGCGGCACGCCCCTGGCGGTCGTTGAAAACAGCGCCGTGATCGGCGTCATCCGTCTCCAGGATGTCGTGAAGCAGGGCATTGCGGCCCGTCTGGCGGATCTTCGCAGGATGGGGATACAGTCGGTCATGATCACGGGAGACAACCAGCTTACGGCCGCTTCGATAGCCGCAGAGGCGGGCGTCGACGATTTCCTCGCTCAGGCGAAACCGGAGACGAAACTGGAAGTAATACGCAAGTATCAGCAGGGTGGACGCATGGTCGCGATGATCGGGGACGGGACCAACGATGCCCCGGCTCTCGCGCAGGCCGATGTGGCGGTGGCCATGAACGCTGGCACGCAGGCGGCACGGGAGGCGGCAAACATGATAGACCTTGACTCATCTCCGACCAAGCTTCTTGACATTGTGGAGATCGGGAAGGAAATACTCATCACCAGGGGCGCACTCACAACTTTCAGCATAGCGAACGATGTCGCTAAATATTTCGCGATCATTCCGGCGCTTTTCGCTGCGACCTACCCTGAACTGGGCATTCTGAACCTCATGCGGCTTTCAAGCCCGGCATCGGCGGTGCTCGCGGCGGTGATCTTCAACGCCCTCATAATACCGATGCTTATCCCTCTCGCCATGCGCGGCGTGCGGTACCGTGTAACATCGGTATCGTCATTGTTGCTGAGGAATTTTTTGATCTATGGCATAGGGGGGCTCCTTCTGCCGTTTGCGGGCATAAAGATCATCGATTTTATGATTGATATTTTTCATCTTGTGTAGGAGTAATCATCATGAAAGAAATAAAAACGTCATTCGTAATGCTGGTTTTATTTATATTAATAACGGGGTTTCTTTATCCGCTGGCAATTACCGGCGTCGGGGCCGTGCTGTTTCCCCGTCAAACAGGCGGCAGCCTGATCTCAGACGGAACGATGATCATCGGTTCGAAATTGATGGGCCAGATGTTCAAAGGGCCGAAATATTTTCACGGCCGTCCATCATTCTCGAACTACGACGGCATGAACTCAGGCGGAACGAACCTGGGGCCGACGAACCGGAAGCTTGTTGACCAGGTGCGAATGCGGGCCGAGATTATACGGAAAGAAAACGGTCTTGCGGAGAACGCGATGGTGCCAGCCGATCTCGTTCTCACTTCGGGCAGCGGTCTTGATCCGCATATCAGTCTTGAGGGGGCGCTCATGCAGGCGCCGAGGGTTGCACGTGAAAGAAAACTGGATATAAGTTTGGTGGCAGATTTGGTCATGAAGAACTCTCGGAGATCATACTTTAACATCCACGGAGAGCTGCTGGTCAACGTTCTGGCATTGAACCTTGCGCTCGATTCATCGGGAGGGAACTAGATGCCGGGAGATTATTCACGGCCGGACCCTGACGAACTCCTTCGATCGATCAAGGAACAGGAGCAAGCCAAAAGCGTTCATGGAAGGCTGAAAATATTTTTCGGCATGGCCGCGGGGGTCGGCAAGACCTATGCCATGCTTGAAGCGGCGCATAGGTCTGCGCGCGACGGCGTCGATATCGTAATCGGCTATATTGAGACGCACGGGAGGATCGAGACGGAGGAGCTTGTCAAGGGACTCGAGACCGTGCCCCGAAAGAGGATAGACTATCAGGGCATTTCCATTGAGGAGTGTGACATCGATGCCGTGCTTGTCCGGCGACCTGCAATCGTTCTTGTCGACGAGCTGGCCCATACGAATGTTGCCGGTTCCCGTCATGCCAAGCGCTATCAGGACGTCCTTGAACTGATTGATAACGGGATCGACGTTTTCACAACGCTCAACGTACAGCACCTTGAAAGCCTGGCCGATGTAGTGGAAAAAATCACGGATGTAAAAATCCGCGAGACCATTCCCGATTCCGTACTTGATCTTGCAGACGAGATCGAGCTCGTCGATATCCCTCCTGAAGAGTTGCTGAAGCGGCTCGCCGAGGGAAAAGTCTATGTCCCGGAGAAGGCGGGTCTCGCGGCCGAACGATTTTTTAAAAAAGGGAACATAACCGCGCTTCGGGAGATGGCGCTGCATTATACCGCCCGCCTGGTAGGGTATGAGCTCAGAGATTATGCACAGAAGAAAAACATCACGGGGCCATGGAAATCCGGTGAGCGCCTTCTCGTGGCGGTGAGCCCCAGCCCCTACTCGGAATATCTCATCAGATGGACGCGGAGGATCGCCTTCAACCTGAACGTCCCATGGATCGCCCTGTATGTTGAAAGGCAGAAAAAACTCTCCGGGGGGTCGCAAACCATTCTGTCGAAAAACCTGGCCCTGGCGCGTGAACTCGGGGCCGAGGTGTTATCGACGGCCGATGAAGACATTGTGAGCGGTCTGCTGCGGGTCGCCCATCAGAAAAATATCACCCAGATCGTCGTCGGGAAACCCCTGCGTCGTTATCTTGCGGATTACTTTTCCGGCGGCAACCTTGTCGAACGGCTTTTGAAGGCAAGCGGTGACATAGAGATTCATATCGTAACGCAGCCCGATCTCTCGCGGCCGGCGGCCGTGAAAAAGGACATGGCACCACGAACGGCATTTGCGGAGAACATCGGTGAGTATTTAATCGGATGCGGATATGTGGCCGCCGTGACGATTGTGAATCTGCTCCTGGTGTCCTTCACCGGCCGCTGGACCATCGCCCTGGTGTATCTCCTGAGTATTGTGATACTTTCGCTGTTTATAGGCCGCTGGCCGGTTTTCATGGCCGCTGCGCTCAGCGCCAGCGCCTGGAATTTTCTTTTCATACCGCCGCTCTATACATTGCGGATCGGCACGGTGGAAGACGCCGTGATGTTCGGTATGTATTTCGTGATAGCCCTCATAATGGGCGGCCTCACCACAAAGCTTCGTCTTAAGGAATGGGCCCTGCGTATCCGCGAGAAACGCATCACCGAACTATACGAATTTTCAAAGGATCTTGGTGACGCACTCGGCATGGACCAGGTGGTCACTTCCGCCCGACACTTCCTTGAGAAATATTTCAGCGCCAGCGCGAGGTTTCTCCTTGCCGATGATTCCGGAAGGCTGTTGCCGTATTCCAAGGATGAAGGCACCGGGGAGATATCCGACAAAGAACGTGCAATCGCCGAGTGGGCATTTAAAAATAAACAGCAGGCGGGTCTGTTCACGAAAACCCTTCCCAATGCGGAGGCGATCTATATGCCTCTCATCGCCCCGGGACGGGTGGTAGGCGTACTGGGGCTTCGTCTCGCTTCAGGAGCCGGTCTCACCTTCGAACAGGAAAGCTTTTTACAGAATATAACCTACCAGTTATCGATGCGTATAGAAAGAGAAAACCTCTCGGCGATGACCCAAAAGGCACTTCTTGCAACCGAAAGCGAACGGCTATATCGGGTCATTCTCAACTCGGTAACGCACGAAATCAGGACGCCTCTCACGGCCATTAAGGGCTCCATCAGCACGGTTTTGGACCCGGCGGTGGGGGACAATGAACCATCCAGGACGAACTTGCTCCATGAAACCCAGGAAGCGACCGAGCGCATGATACGCCTTGTGGACAGCCTTCTCGACATGAGCCGCATTGAGTCGGGCAAGCTGTCGCTGAATCTCGACTGGAATGACTTCTCCGATATAATCAATACCACGCTGAACAGGCTTGAACCTCATTTGAGAAACAACATCATATCGATCGATTGCCCGGAGGAAATTCCCCTGGTGCTCGTGGACTACACCCTCATGGCGCAGGCGCTCTATTGCCTCGTCCATAACGCGATCGTTCACACCCGGCCTGGAACGCCGGTACGCATAGCGGTTAAAAAAGCGGGCAAGGGGATCGTCATCATGGTGGAAGATGAGGGACCGGGACTGCCGGATGAAGACGCGCCCAGAATTTTTGATAAATTTTTCCGCAGTGACCGGGGTGTTTCACATAGCGGTCTCGGTCTTGGTCTTTCCATATGCAGGGGCATCATAGAGTTGCATGGTGGAAGCGTAATCGCGGAGAACAAATTACCGCACGGAGCCAGATTTATCATGACTCTTCACGTTCAAATAAAGGAAAAAAAGGAATGATATTCATCCATGGATAAGGGAACCATACTTATAATTGATGATGAAATACAGATTCGCCGGTTTTTGAAAATCGGTCTTGAAAGCCAGGGATACCGCATATTCGAGTCGGAACGCGGCGAGGAGGGAATAACACAGACGGTCATGCGGAAACCGGACGTAATTTTATTGGACCTGAACCTGCCTGATATGAACGGCGCCGATGTTCTCAAAAAACTTCGTGAATGGTATCCCGGCCCCGTGATTGTTCTTACTGTGCGGGAGTCAGAACAGGACAAGATTGACTTATTGGACGCCGGGGCCGACGATTACATAACAAAGCCTTTCAACATGGGAGAGCTTCTTGCGCGGCTTCGAGCCATAATGCGGCGTACAAAGCAGGAGGCAGATGAACCCGTTTTCATCTACCGGTATATATCCATGGACTTTTCGAAAAGGATCGTTACCGTGCACGGCGCACCCGTAAAATTCACTCCTCTGGAATACGAGCTTCTGAAGCTATTCGTGAAGAATCCCGGCAAGGTGCTCACCCAGAGGCAGATCATGCGGGATGTCTGGGGTCCCGGCATGGAAAGCGAGACAAGTTATCTGCGGGTTTATATCTCCATGCTGCGCAAAAAGATTGAAATTGATCCGGCGAGGCCGAAAATAATTGTTACAGAACCCGCCGTGGGGTACCGTTTTGTGATTGAATGAAAGAATGCGAATTATTTGAACGATATGTAAACGGCCTGACGGAGACCTGGGCGCCGTGAAAATGAGCCAGTAGTCCTCCCAGCCGTACAGCGCGGATTCCCCTTGATCGCAGGCGTCCCATTCGTCGATGACATCGTGGTCCTGGGGTTCGAGGTATAACACGCATCGGCGCCGCGTGCCGGTGCAGCCGGTCAGGGAAACTGCGCTGGCGGCGCATCCCTCAAACATGCTTCCGTCAGGCGATTACCATGAGCGAATCGACCACGAGCGGACCCTTGTCGGAAAGCAGGATGGGATTGCAGTCTATTTCTTTTATTTCAGGATGCAGGAGCGAGAGCTCTCCGAGACGCTGAAGCATTTCCGCCAGCGCGGTTGTGTTCGCCCCGGGCATGCCCCTGAATTTTTTTAAAAGGACCGACGATTTGATTTCTTCCATCATCTCTAGACCGTCGGCCCGGCCAAGCGGAGCGATCCTGAGCGCGGTGTCATTCAACGCTTCAGTAAAAATGCCGCCGAGCCCGAAAACCACCGCGGGCGAAAAGCCGGGATAACGAGTCATGCCTGCCATGAATTCACGCTTGCCTTCCACCATCTCCTGCACCAGCACCGGGACGTCCCCGCCTGCCGCCTTCCGGATTTCAGAAAATGCGCGCCGTAGATCCGGTGCGTTTTGGATGCCGAGCCGCAAAAGCCCCTTTTCCGTTTTATGCATTATATCGTGCCTGCAGGCCTTGAGCGTTACCGGATAGCCGATGCGGCCGGCCGCTTCTTCCGCCTCCTTCGGTGAACCGGAGAGGAGCTCTCTCGCCACCGGAATGCCGTATGCGGCCAGCACCTTTTTTGACTGGTATTCATCGAGGGCCCTCTGGCCGCGCGCCAGGGCCTCTTTTATGATCGCAAGCGGCACGGCAAGCGGCGAGGCAGGGGATTCTGGCGCGTCACGGCGCCGGTCCATCGCCCTCGAGCTCTTCCAGAGGCTTGCCATGGCGCAAGCCGCCTTTTCCGGACTGTCGAAAAGCGGGATGCCGTGTTCAATGAACGCCTCGGCGTAATTGTCTTCCCGATCAAAGAAGGACGACATGAGCACCGGTACGCCCGCCTTTGCGGGAAATTCGAGCGTGTTTTCCGGATTGAAGGGCATCCCCGCAAGCAGCGCCTCGAGGGGAACCTTTATGATGTCTTTGAAGTTTGGATACGCCGCCTTCAGGAAACCGGAGCTGAAAGCGCCGTGGATGATGATGCCGTCCGCCTCGTTATGCGCCATGATGAGCCCGGGCACCCTGACGGTGAGGAGTTCGATGTCGAGGGTGAATGTCAGGTCAACGGGGTTCTTTCTCGGGGCGTGCGCGAAGAGCTCGCGGCCGAGCGCTTCCTGGAGCTTTTCGGAAAAGAGGGGGACTTCAAGCCCGCACTTGCTGCACGTGTCCGCGATCGACGTCCCGGGCCCGCCCGAGTTGGTGACCACGGCCATGCGTTTTCCCCTGAGCTTCGGCTGGGTCGCGAGGACCCATCCGTGCGTGTAGAGATCCTCGATTGAGTCCACCCGCGTGATGCCCGCCTGCCGCAGCACGCCGTCATAGAGATGGTCGGGCCCCGCCATGGCGCCGGTATGGCTGCCGCTCGAACGTGCGCCCGCGGATGACCCGCCAGCGTACTGGGCGATGATCGGTTTTTTTTCGGATATCCGGCGCGCGGCCCTGATGAACTCGTCGCCCCGCCTGATCCCCTCGATGTAGAGCGCGATCGCCCTGGTCTGTTCATCGTCGCCGAGGTACTCGAGCGCCTCAACGAGATCGATGCTCGTTTCATTTCCGAGGCTGATCGCCTTGCTGAACCGCACGCCTCTCTTTGCGAGGTAGGAGGCGGTCTGTGAGATATAGGTGCCGCTCTGCGAGATGAAGCCGAGCTTTCCAGGCCTGTTGTCCATCGACAGGCCCGTGGTATTGAGGCCTGTTTCCGTATTGATGATGCCCATGCAGTTGGGTCCTACGAATGCGATGCCGTGCCGCGACGCGGCCGCCATGAGCGTCTGTTCCGCGTCCGCGCCCTTCGCGCCCATTTCACTGAAGCCCGCGCTGACGATGATGAGCCCCTTCGTCCCGCGAGCGCCGAATTCATCCACCATCGACGCGACACGGTCCGAAGGGATAACGATGATTCCGAGATCAGGAGCCTCCGGAAGGTCGGCGACCGACCGGTAGCACCGCACGCCGAGGACGGCCTCTTCTTTCGGGTTGAGGAGATATACCTTTCCGGCATACCCGCAGGTCAGGAGGCTCACCGCGTGGTGGGTCCCCATTTTCAGCGGATTGTTGCTCGCGCCCGCAAGCGCGATCGATTTCGGAAAAAAAATATTATACAGTCGGTTCATCGTACATTGCGTTGATATGGATGCGATATTTTTCAGCCACGGCCTTTCGTTTGATCTTCATGGTCGGCGTCAGGAGGCCGTCCTCTATGGTAAAATCTGGGACGATCGTGAACCGCTTCACGGTCTCGAAGCTCGCGAGCCTCTTGTTGACCATGGCGATGATCCTGTCGACAAGCTCCCCGGTCAGCCGGTGCGCCGCCAGCTCCTCGATGCTGCCGTAGCGGATATTCCTCCTTTCCGCGTATCGCTTCAGGTTGTCCATGTCGAGAGAGAGCAGGACGGAGAGATATTTTTTTCTGTCCCCGATCAGGCACGCCTGGTTGATGTATTTCGATTCCAGGATCATCCCCTCGATCAGCGCGGGCGCGATGTTCTTGCCGCCCGAGGTTATGATCAGGTCTTTTTTTCTGTCCGTGATAAAGAGAAATCCTTCGGCATCGGTCTGGCCGATGTCGCCGGTTTTCAGCCATCCGTCCCTGGTGAACGCGAGCGAGGTCTCCCTGGGCATCTTGTAGTAGCCCTTCATTATGTTCCTGCCGCAGTACTGTATCTCGCCGTCTTTCGCTATCCGCTGGTCAAGCGCAAAGGCGGGAAACCCCACCGAGCCGAATTTTATGGCGTCCATTCTGGTGATATTGGTGAATGAGGTGTTTTCCGTCATGCCGTAGCCTTCGAGTATGATGATCCCCGCGGCATGGAAAAATTTCGCGACATACGGGCTGAGCGGCGCGGCACCGCTCACGCAGAACCTGATCCTGCCGCCGAGGACGGCCTGGAGCTTTTTAAACACGAGCGCCCTGGCGACCGAATACTGCAGGCCGAGGAAAAGCGGCACCGGTTTTTTTACGATCGCGAGGTCGCTCACCCTGTTCCCCACGCCGAGAGCCCATCTGAAAATTAAAAGCGCAATCCCGCCCTTCGCCTCCACCGCGCCGAGCACCTTGAAGTATACTTTCTCAAAGACCCTGGGCACGCAGGGGAACCAGTGGGGCCGCGCGAACTGGAAGTCATCGATAACGTGTTCAATGCTCCTCGCAAAGGAAAGGGTTATCCCGAAGAGCGCGGTCGCATAGATGTCGACGCGCGCGAAGATATGCGCGAGCGGAAGAAAAAGAAACGTTTCATCCCCCTCCGCGATCGGGACGCACTTGGCGATGTTCTGGGCGGTGAAGATGAGGTTGTCATGCGTGATCATCACGCCTTTCGGCACGCCCGTTGTGCCGGAGGTGTACACCAGAAATGCAAGATCGGAGGGCTTCACCCTGCCGCCCATTTTTTTGACCGCGGCATCCGGCGTCTTTTCCCCGAGCGCCAGAAATGCATCAAAGCCCATTACCCATTTGTCGGCATGGGAGGGAATGCCATTGAAGAGGACCACTCTCTTTACTTTCGGGATCATTTTTTTAATGGAACGCAGCTTCTCAAGCTGCTCTTCATTTTCAATGAATATCACGGTCGCGCCGGAATGCCTGATGATGTATTCGCATTCGCGCGGGATGCTCGAGGGATATATCCCGACCGTGCACGAGCCGATCGACAATGACGCAAAATCGCAGAGCACCCACCTGTAGCTGGTCGCGCTCAGGATGGCGATCCTGTCGCCTTTTTTTATGCCGAGTCTCAGCAGACCCTTCGCCGCCTCAATCGACCGGGCGTAAAATTCACGCCAGGTTACGGATTCTTCATCGCCCCTCTCGTTCAGCCAGCGGTACGCCTTCTGTTCCGCATAGCGATCGATCGAGGTTTTGATCATTTCATGGATGTTTGTATAATTGACGATTTCCATTCAAGCCCGTCCTGAAAAATGATTTGTAAAACAAAATTCATACCACATATTCCGGGCATTGTCAATATAGTTTCTGTACCAATCGATTGCTTTATTAATAAAAAATCATCCTGAAATTACTGCGAATAATGGATTTTATGTTGTTTTAAATACGCATTTTTTTGGATTTATATCCGCTGGATCAATAAAGGGTATAGCCGTCATAAAATTTTGTTCCTCAGCGGCTTCGGGAATCGCTCGAAGCGCAACTAAAAAAATTTTATTGATGGTGTTGACTCTATATTTTTGATGGGACAGATCATTTCTAAATTCTTTAATTGTTGATCCGTCAATATCCTGAAGTCTTTTATTGCCGAAACATTCCAGGCGTTTTACACCATCCCCGGCTAATTCGGAGTTCTCTGACTTTTTTATTAGTTGCTTACTGTCCCGATCAATCGAAAAACTTTTGGAAATTCTAAGAATGTGATACTCTTTCGGTCAATAAATATCCTGTTGATTTTTAACTGTTCGATAATAACGGCTTCAGCGCATGAGTGCGACGTCTCCTCCGTGTTTTCGCGGATAATAGTTTTCCTAAAGCATCACAGAATTGAACGTAATAAATAGATTTGCCTTTTTTTATTCTGTGTTTGTGAATGAGGTAGGGTTTAAGCGTAATTTTTTCTCCTTGTTTGATAAAATTTATCAGACTTCCTATGAAGAAATGCGGCGTTTTTGCTTGTGCTTTATTGTGTAAACATGTAATATAACACATTAAGAAGAAAGTCAATCAAATTATGCGTCGCTGTGTTTGGCAATTTTAAATTGTTCAAGTAGTTTGTCCTACTTTGTTCTGATACTGTAATTATAGGCAGGGACTTGTATTGTGAGAGAAAAATCAGGCCTGATTTTTTAAGCTGAAGTTGTATGATATTCAGAACTTTAGAATTAAGTAAAGACGTCAAAAACAATTTGAAGACATACAATTTATAACTACAAAAAAATATTTTAGAAAGAAGTCGTAAAATGATATTTGGTGAGATAATTCCGGAGATAGAGAAGTGTATTATTTTTCTAAATGATTGAATCGATTAAAAAATATAACTAAAATACAGTTATTGTATTGTTAATAAATTTCAGGTTAAGGTTATTCAGATCTCGATCAAAGTTATTCAATTTTTATGATAAAAATTTAAATCATTTTAAACTTGCTTCAAATATTTTCCCGCAATATGTGGTGGACCCCATCGTCAATACAGTTTTTTTCATTACCGATTTTTTGTACCACCGGCAAGAAATAAACCGAACCACGGATTCATTCGATGGTTGTAAAATTTTGATCGAGGGCGGCATTAATTTTTTTTCTATTGGCAGCGATCGTGGGTGCGGTATTGGTCTTGAGCATCGATCTCGGCATACTCGCCGTCCTTCATCATGTGCCTCTGCCATTGGCAACGCTTTTACAGGTGGGACTGATGATCGTGATTACAATCATTTCGCTCATCATTACGCCCTCCTCTGTGCGAATTGAAAATGAACTCGGCTGGGAGCCGATCAGGGAGGTTGCCAAAATATTTACGGCGATCTTCATCACCATGGTGGCTCCTATTGCCATGCTCAGCGCGGGTGTTGGCGGCCCGCTGGGATTTGTAATGCGCGGTCTCGTTGACCCGAACGGCGGATTTATCAATGCGCGTTTCTTTTAGGCAACAGGAAGCCTGTTCGGCTTCCTCGACAATGCCCCTGCTTACGTGATATTTTTCGGAGCTGCGGGAGGCCGGGCGTTGGAGCTTATGACGCCTCACGCGAAAACGCTTGAGGCGATAAGCCTGGGAGCTGTTTTCATGGTGGCAAACAGCTATATCGGAAACGCCCCCAACTTCATGGTGCGCTCGATCGCCGATTAGTCCGGCGTCCTGATGCCGATTTTTTTCGGGTACATTACCAAGTATTCAATTCCTGTTCTCATACCGCTGTTTATTCTCATTTCGATAATTTTTTTGATGTAGGTGCATAAGATTTGACACGGCGGATAATACAGTGTTATAGATTTCAATGAGCAGCAATAGTATTACTGGATCTGCTTTAAAGTGAGGCATGCCGCTTTTAGTTGTAACATGAAATTATTCATGGAGGAAAAGCATGATTCAATTTACAAATATTCTTTATCCGATGAACTTAGACTCGAAAAATCACGGCAATGTTAGCAAGGCACTGGAATTCGCGATTGCCTATAAAAGCAAGATCCATTTTTTATAAGTAAATGACGAGTCTGCGGGGTACCGGCATCCATCTGACTTTGAGGAAGCGGTCGCTTTAAAAGTCGAAGAGAATGCACCGGCCGAATTTATTGAAAAACGAACATCTTGTATGCAGTTTTCAAAGGCAATCTGGGTGGTATAATCAAGGACTACTGTAAAGAAAACAGCATTGATCTGATCATTATTAACCACAAGCATCATGGGAAGCTCCATGCTGCTTTATTCTTAAAATATCATTGATTCGGTTAATATTCCTGTATTATTATTTCCCGAGAACAGATAAATACCGGGTTTTTCGAAAAAAATAAGCGCTGCCTGGTAGCATGCCGAGCTTGGCTTCGAGACTTTCGGAGAAGTATCCGCAGTATGCCAAGTCTTCGGTGATATGCTTTTACCAGCCCTATCAGTTTTTCAAGGGGAGAACCACCCGGGTGATAATTAATCAATCCCGGGGGAAATGACCCTTTTCATGATATCTGGAATTATTGACAATGCGCATATTCCTTAGTATCTTTGGGCAATGGAGCCAGCAGTAACATGAATTTGACGAGTAAAAAATGAATGACTTCGAACGAATTGTTATTATTGCAAATCGATCGCCTTTCAGCATTATAACTGAAAAAAATAAAAAAACCCTGATTCAAAACTCAGGGGGATTGGTCTCAGCCATGGCATCTCTTTCAGAGAAAATGATACCCGCGCTGCAGAAGCAAAATCATCAAATTATCTGGGTGGGCAATTCTGAATTTAGAAAAGCGGATTTTGAAGCCCTGGAGCCTCCATCCAAATCATTCGATTTTTATCCCGTGGCAATTCCCGAGGATATTTATAAAAATTATTATCATGGATTTTCCAACGACACGCTGTGGCCCCTTTTTCATTACTTCCCGAGGTTTTCCATATTTAAAGATTCTTATTATGATGCATATGTTGAAGCAAACCGCCTTTTTTTAAAACAAGTCGAAAAAATAATCCGACCCGGAGACTTCATCTGGGTGCATGACTACCAATTATTATTATTGCCTCAAATGCTCAGAAAAAAATTTCCAAAAGCGAACATCGGATTTTTCCTGCATATTCCATTTCCATCCTATGAGATCTACAGATTGTTAAATCGCAAGTGGCGCGAAGAACTGCTGGAAGGAATACTCGGTGCTGATTTGATAGGTTTCCATACCAATGATTATACTCAAAATTTTCTGCAAACGGTCAGGCGAATATTAGGAAATGACAATACTATCAGGAAAATTTTCACACCGGAGAGGATAATCAAAACTGATGCGTTTCCAATCGGGATAGACTACAATAAATTTTTCAACGCACTTGACGATAAGGCGGTAAAAATTGAAATTAAAGACATCGAGAAAGATTTGAATAATTGCAAGTTGATATTTTCAGTGGATAGGCTGGATTATACTAAAGGAATTATGAATCGTCTTACGGGCCTGGAAATCTTCCTTGAGAAATATCCAGAATGGCATGATAAAATGATGTTTAACATGGTGGTTGTTCCCTCCAGAGATACCATTCCCCGGTATCAGAAAATGAAAAGGGAAATCGAAGCTGCTGTTGGACGCATAAATGGAAAATTCGGACATCTGGGATGGCGGCCGATTATTTATCAATATAAATCCCTGAATTTTGAACAATTGGTGGCTTTATATAGCTTAAGCCATGTTGGTTTAATAACACCTTTACGGGACGGAATGAACCTGGTCGCCAAGGAGTATATCACCTGCCAGGGGAAAAATGTTGGGGTCCTGATACTGAGCGAGTTCGCAGGCGCCGTGGCAGAACTCGGCGAGGCTTTGATAATAAACCCGAATGATTCAAACGAAATTGCGGAAGCGATAAAAAAGGCGTTAGAAATGGAGTTGGAAGAACGGGAAGAACGAATCCAAAAAATGAGGAAAAGAATTGAAAGTTATGATATTTTTGCATGGGCCGAAGATTTTGTAAATCAATTTCAAATTATTAAAAAAGAACAAAGCATGCTGGATGTAAAAATCGTAAACAACAAAATTGAAAACCGAATAAAAGAAGATTATCGAACGGCATCAAATCGAATTATATTATTAGATTATGACGGAACTCTGGTTCCATTTTCAAGGTCCCCTGAAAAAGCACTGCCCGGCAGGGGCGTGATCGAGCAATTAAAAAAAATTTCCGGGGACGAAAAAAATAAGGTCATTATCATCAGCGGCAGGGATAAAAAATTTCTTTATGAATGCTTTGGTGAACTGAACATAATCCTGATCGCGGAACATGGATTTTTAATAAAATATCCAGGTTCGGAATGGTCGGCCGAATCCGAAATGACTGATAATGAATGGAAGAAGAACGTAAAACCTTTAATAAAAAAATATGCGGACAGATGTGCCGGTTCTTTTATTGAAGAAAAAGAATCAGCTTTGGTTTGGCATTATCGAGGTTCAGAATCGGATTTCGCTTTAGTCCGTTCCCAGGAATTAAAGGAGGAATTGATGGAGTTCTTACTGTATCACAAAGATTTACAATTGATAGAGGGAAATAAAAATTTTGAAATAAAAAAAACCGGGTATGATAAAGGGACCTCGATCACGAAGCTGTTTCAAAATCAAAATTTTGATTTCGTACTCGCCATCGGAGATGATCGAACAGACGAAGATTTGTTCAAGGCATTGCCTAATAACGCTTATTCGATAAAAGTCGGTTTAATACAATCAAACGCAAAATATAATCTTACGCATCAATATGAAGTAAATGACTTGATAAACAAGCTCATATCATGAAACACATACATAAATACGATATGGGAGTTATTGGTAATTGCTCTTTTCTTGCCTATATCAATACTTCCGCTATGGTTAAATGGATGTGCATGCCGCGCTTTGACAGCGGTTTTCTTTTCGGTTCACTTCTCGATGAAAAAAATGGCGGCGAATTTTCAATCCAACCTGCAAGTGAACCTTTTACCTCCAGGCAATTCTACATTGAAAATACGAACATTCTCTGCACGGAATTCACATCGTCAGACGGAAAATTCAGAGTTATGGATTATGCTCCTCGCTTTTTTCAATTCGATAGATTTTTCAAACCATTGATGTTATGTCGTCATATCGAACTGCTTGAAGGGTCCCCATTCATTAAAGTAAAATGTGAACCCGTGGGCGAATATGGAAATAAAATCCCTGAGATTCTTCTCGGGAGCAATCATATACGATACATGAATATCGGAACCCAGGTGCGCCTGACAACCGATATCCCGCTGAATTTCATTCTGACTGAAAAACCGTTTGTCTTATCAGAATATAAATATCTTGTTTTTACCTATGGCGTCCCGCTTGAGGCGCCATTGCAGGAAACCTGTGAAGTTTTCCTGACTAAAACAAAAAATTATTGGAAAAACTGGATCAAATCTACCTCAATACCCAATATTTATCAGCCTGAAATTATACGATCCGCCCTCATCCTGAAATTACACCAGTATGAAGATACCGGTGCGATCATTGCATCGGGCACTACGAGTCTGCCGGAATTTGAATTTTCAACGCGTAACTGGGACTATCGTTATTGCTGGATGAGAGACAGCTATTACTCCCTCACGGCTTTCAACAGCATAGGACACTTCGAGGAGCTGGAAGAATATTTTCATTTCATAGAAAACATTATATTAAACGAAGAAAAAACAATTCAACCCCTCTATTCCGTTGCCGGGGACAAGGTTGTTACCGAACAAATCATTGATTTAAAAGGATACCATGGCAGCCTGCCGGTGCGGATTGGGAATGATGCATATAAGCAAATTCAAAACGATGTGTATGGTCAATTACTCGTAAGCCTTCTGCCTCTTTACACGGATTACAGATTAAGCAGCAACGTGAAATATAAATCAAAAAAAATATTTCAGTTGCTTGTGGATAAAATAGACATGACCATAAACCAGCCTGATTTCGGTTTATGGGAATTCAGAAATCGCAAACAAAAATATTGTTATACCAATCTTTTCCACTGGGCGGGCAGTAAAGCAGCTGAAAAAATAGCTATTGTTTTCAATGATGATCAATTATTGAAAAAATCAAGGAGATTGTCCCGCCAGGCCGCGAGGAATATTGAAAAATGTTATAGTACCGAAAAACATGCTTATACACAGGCGATCGGCGTTTCAGACTTGGACGCGAGCTGTTTACAATTGATTACCATGAATTATCTCGATCCGCAATCAGAAAAGGCGCGGCTTCATCTTGTGGCATTGGAAAAAGAATTAATGACCGGGCAGGGCTTTCTCCGGCGATATATACATGCGGATGATTTTGGTAAATCAGAAACCAATTTTTTAATCTGCTCGTTCTGGCATGTGGAGGTGCTGGCATGCGTTGGACGGATAGATGAAGCCATAACTAATTTCGAGAAGCTGCTCTTGTGTTCCAATCATTTGGGGTTATTAAGCGAGGATGTTGATGAACACAAGGGCCAATGGGGGAATTTTCCCCAGACTTATAGCCATGTCGGTTTGATGAATGCCGCGTTTAGAATTGCAAACAAATTAAATTTACCAATATTTTACTAAAATTTTACATAAGGATAATAAAATGCGCATCCGACGCCGGGGTGCATGTTTCGTTTTGAATGATTTTGGACACTTTTGATTAAGTTTGTTGCGAAAATCTTTTATTGTTCTATGGTCGATGTTGGCAATTTTCATGGCCCGCAGAGCAGGAATGACATGAAAATTTAAAATTTCTGAATGGCTGATGCAATGCAGTTCGCTGATACGAAGGCGGTAAACCTTTTTGTCTGTTGCCGGAGGTCCGGTAGTTTCTATTAACCCCTGATCTGGTCAGGAGTTGTCTTTGGAGCTGATCGGGATCGAACCGACGGCCTCTTGAGTGCGATTCAAGCGCTCTCCCAGCTGAGCTACAGCCCCGTATTCAGATATATGAACAGAACCCCGTCAGACAGTCAATATATTTTTTCAGCAAAGGGCCCCCGAATGAGCTTCCGGGGGCCCTTTTAGGGCTGAAATAATATAATCGGAAAATCCTGCGCCTGCCGGCGGTAAAATCAGAATACCGTATCGGCTGTCGGAAAACCAGCCCAGTCCAGGAATTCGTCCCATTTCGTCGATGTGCACAGCACGAGCTTTTTATAGACAGGAGTGGATGATTTCAGGGTGATGGACAGCCCGAAAGCCCTGTTTTTCCATTCACTCCCGTGCCATTCCGAAACCATGAATTTTTTATCCTTTAGAATCCGCATTGCCTCCGCGGCGGCGTTTTTTGCCGCGGCCGGTGTGTCTTTCGATGCTCCGACCCTTTCCATGTAGAAATAGAGGTCCTTAGTGAAATAGTATTTTTTACCGCCGTCTTCATAATAGCCGAACACGGGCATTCCCTTCGATAGATCCTTGAAGGTTTTCCCTGGTATCCCGGAGGAGAGGGCCGCCTTCGAGAATTCATCCAGAGCGGTGCGGAGTCCGGACGCGTGTTTGAGCTGGACGGCCGAAATTGTCGCGTCGCTTTCCGACGCGTAGAATTTTTTGTAATATGAGACTATCCCCTTCGCCAGGGAGCTTGCGCTTACAGCCGGTTTTGACTTTATCATGCCGAGAAACGAATAATCCCATCCCTCGCCCGGAACTGTTTGCTCGGACGCGACCAGGTACAGCGCGCGGCCGGCGTACTGGCAGACTATCTCTGCCGTCGCCATGAGGCACGCGTCGAAGCCGACAAGGTCGAGTTTTTTCCCGGCCTTCTTCATGAAGTGGTCCATGATCTCCGTCTGTTCAAGTTCCGTCAGATGGTCTCCGTCGTTCGTATCGTCCCAGCAGACGCCCCTCGTCGCGGCTGCCCTGTCGACTGCCCCGCCGTGGTTCCAGTAGATCCAGGCGTATTTTTCCGATTTAAAATTTTTGAGGCAGTAATCCATGAAATTCATGGCGGTCATCGGGCCGCCCATGTTGACCTCGCCCGTGTCCTCCAGCAGGACCGCCCCGTCCTTCGTGATGTAATAATATCCGTGCCTGTTCTTTTTGCTTCCGGATTCCTGGTCGGGCTCATTGTCCCACAGCACCACGATGTTGAACCCGTCGTCGGATCCGCTCGACATCATTTCCCTTATGTCGTCCGAGGTGAACCCCGAAAGGTTGTTGTCGCCGTCCATGTATACCATGACCGTCCATTTTTTCTTCGGCATCGGAAGCGCGGGTGCTCCCCTGATGATTTTAACGCCGGAGGCGTTGTAAAAGGATTTTTCTTTGCCGTTTTGTTCATCCCCCGTTTTCGATTTTTCACCGCCTGATCCGGAAACGTACCAGCATCCCGTGCCGAGCAGGAATGCCGTCATGAAAGTCATAAATTTTAAATGGTTCATTTTCCCCCCTGTTGTGTTTATTTAATATACGAAGGGGGAATTGATTCTGAAAAAAAACTCTGAACGGCCGGGACCTATGCGCGCCTGACGGGGATGCAGTGGAATCACCCTTCCCGGGAACAATAATTACTTGAAAGATAATTAAAGGTATGAAACAGTAATATTAAAGAAGTCATAACAACAAGTAAAAACCTTTTAAGAGGCAAAAATATGGCAAAATGCAAATCCTGCGGTGCCGAGATGCCGGGGAAGGGGGTCGTCTGCTCGCACTGCGGCTGCGACAATACCGTGATGCTCGGAAGCCTGACTGTCAATGGCGGGTCGCTTACGATTAAAGACGGGGCGTCCCTGGTCATCGGCGCGGGCCAGCGTGTAACCGAAGGCGGGGATATTTTCGATGCCGTATCCCGGGATGATATCGGGGCGGTAAAAAAACTGGCTGCATCCGGTGATGCCGTCAGCAGCACGAATGACTCGGGCCAGACGCCCCTTTTTTCGGCCTGCGGCCTCGGGCGCCTGGAGACCGCGCGGTTCCTGATATCTCAGGGGGCTGATGTCAACGTCAGCGACGACGCCGGTTCGACGCCTCTCATCGTCGCGGCGCTGAACGGACATCACGAAATCGTCCGGCTTCTCCTGGAGAGCTCCGCGGAGGCGAACGCCAGGGACGAAGACGGCGTCACGCCCCTGATTGCGGCGTGCAACGCCGATTCGCTCAAATCCGCCAGATTGCTGGTCGAGCACGGTGCTGACGCCAACGGCGTGGACGGCCAGAATCTCAATCCCCTGCACTACGCCGCTCAGTTCGGGTCCGTCGGGATAGCCGAGTTTCTCATCTCCAGCGGGACAGACGTGAACTGGAAGGGGGCGCAGGACAACACCCCTCTGCATTCGGCCGCGATCAAGAACCGCCTGGATATAGTGAAGTGCCTTGTCGAGGCCGGGGCCGAGGTCAATGCCATCACCTCTAAAAGTAAAAAAAATCCTGCCGGCCTTGCGAAGGACCCGAAGGTGAAGGAGTATCTGAACTCAAGGAAATGACGGGGCCGGTTTGAATTTTTTAAGGTCCTGTAAATTTGAATGAATTTATCAGATAAAACGGGCCTTCGGAAGGCGTCGCTTTTACGCGGCAAGTCTGGCGCAATAAGCGCGGGAGAATAATATGAATAATAAAAAAGCATGTATTAAAATAAATTACTTTAATGCATATTTTTTATTATTGAGTTTATTAATTACAATTCCTTTGCCGGC
>JALOTL010000012.1 GCA_025457915.1 Spirochaetota bacterium
GATATTTGATCAGCGCCTCCTTTATCACCTCGAATACCAGCACCAGCGAGGGAGAAAAAACAATAACCAGACTCGTGGATATTATTATTACCAGCAGATATCCGTATTTACGGGCAATTCCGATGTTTAACAATATGGAGTGCTTTTTAGAATAAGAAATTCATTGAAGCTGAGTACATGCCGCCCTTTTCAGTTTCCCTCATCGAGAATGAAAATGACGAGGATCCGGCTTCCCTTTCCATTTCGAGTTTATAGAAGCTGTAATTTGGTTTTAACAGATACGACAGGGCCAGGTCGATTATCTTTATTCCGCCAAGAATGGGGAATGCATACCTGGCCTTTCTGGCGTTCCTTGCATTATACGCGCCGTATCCGGCGATGGCCATTTCTGCGAAATAAAAGCCCCATCCCGGGATCCTGTAGCCTTTGTAGAAAAGGCCTCCGCCCGGAATGAATACGGAAAGAGCAAGTGCCGCACTGTCTTTTTCCCTGTAAAAGGGGGGGAACTGGGAGGATTTTTCATATAACGATGCAAGCTGGTCTATGTATGATGCGGAGAAGGTTACAGGAATTGTGGACCAGAGAAATATCTGAAGGTTCTGCATCCCTTTTGTTTTATCCCTGTCCATGACCCACGGAAAGTAGTTTACCTTGAATCCCGTAATGAATTCCGGGAGAAGATGATGGTTCAGTATCAGGGCCGCGGAGAGGAATACCCCAGCAAGATCAGGATCCGTTTTTTTATATCCGAGGTACTCCGATGTAAGGTAGGAGCCGTATCCCGGCAGGCAAGTATTCGCCCCCATATTTATCACGCAGAAGCTTTCCACGAACCTTTTTTCAAAATCGTCGGATTTGCTCTTTTCTATATTCGTAAAGGCATATCTCAACCCCGTGCTTGAATCGATCTGGTCATTGACCTGCTTGACTGCGCCTGAAATTTTAGGGCTGGAATGTATGGTCAGGCGTTTTTTCGATGCGGCCTCACCGGTCAGTTCGGCCAGGGAGACGTATCTCCCGGTTTCGGTTATCATGATCGTTCCAGCGTCTGTTGAATATTTTCCTGGGTTCAGCCCGTGCCACTGCCCGGCGTCTATGATATGAAGGTTTCCTGACTTTTCAATTACTCGCGCGCGCACGTCAAGCCCACTGTGAATATATGCTATCTCCCTGGCGATCTTGTATGCGATATTGGAAGGTATCCTGCTTCTTACCGTAATGCTTTTTCTCATCCCGGATGTTTCTTCGGAAGCCGGAATTATTTCAAGATCGGCCGCGAAATAACCTTCGACCGGATAGCATTTTATGAGAACGCACAGCTCGACCCCGAGCAGCTCTATCAGCCGTTTGATGTTGATGCTGCCTTCCTTTTTGGCGAGGTCCATGTTTTGCGCGATTTTTTTCCGGTCGACCGGATAATATCTTCCGAGGCTCATGAACATTTCGGATGCGGCATCGCATGACCTTTCGGAGATGAGGTTGAATTCCTGGATCTGCTGGTATACCGGTATTATGGCCACAGACTCCCTTGGCTGATCTGCCGCTAATAGATTGACGGAAAAGAGGCGGAAGAAAAAAAGAACCGCAAGCGGGAGTAATTTTTCTGGTTTAATCTTCATAAATGATCACTGCATTTGAATCCGGTAAGTGTATAAGTATCGTTTCAGCAGTCAAATTATTTTTAAAACAGTCGTGCTGAGGGTTGATCTGCCCGCGCCTGGCCGGGACATCGGGAAAAAAACCATAATGACGGCCGGAGATGATGAGCCGCTAGAAATTATAAGTCCAGGCTATTCCCGTTGTAACCCTGGATTCCCTGTCCGAATAAATAACCGGTTCAAACGTGGTTTCTTCAGGGTCGCCGCTTTCGATCCTGTCCTTCATCAGCAGAACATGGGCGAATTCAAAAATCCTTATCGCCCCTGCTATTCCGAGGAAGGTATACGCCCTTTTTCTGCTGTATGGGGCCGTGACGTAGGATTTTGTGATGAAGTTGTAGCGTCTTGAAGATGAGAATTCCTTCAGAGTATAGTACATCATGATATTGTCGAGATGAAAAAAAGCATAACCCCACAGGCGGTCGCCCTTGTAGAAATGACCCGCGCCCCCGCCGGCGATGGAAAAGAACGTCGCGATATAAGGGCTCCCGAGATACGGGGGGGCCTTTTTGAATTTCGAAGCATCTTCAATGTCCCTGTGACCTATCGCATCTACCGTGAGCGACAATCCTCCGGTGAAAAGCATATAGTATGCATATCTGCTTTTGGCGACATCCGATCTGGAGGCGTCGGATTTTCTTTTTCTGATGTAATTGAGATTGTTTTTAAATCCGCTGATTTCAAGATAGAGATACGGTACCGAATTGACGCTCCAGAGAACGATCCCCTGCCAGTCTTTTTTACCGTAATAAATCAGAGGGGCCGCGACGGGCATCAGTGAGCTTGCAGGCACGGTGAACAGCACGCCGTATAACACCTGCCATGGTGAAGATTTCTGGAAGACCATCTCGGATTTCCGCATATGTGATATTTCAGTCATGCGCCTTGAGCTGTCCTCGAAAGAATGTAAAACGAAATCCCCCCTGGTAACGGCATCCCCGGAGACCTGCAGGCCGTTTTTCAGCGTAACCCGTCCTTTTTTTCTGAAGTTTTTGAATCCTTTATCCTTCGTCGAAATGGCTTCAAAAAGATCATAGGAACCGGACAGTGCGGAATTAGACCTCGCCCTGCCGTTATCGTCCACGGACAGGTACAGGGGATGTTTGTAATTTTTAAGAATTCCGATTATGAACCTTGATACGTGCTCTTCGAACAAATAGCTCGTATTAAGGGTGCCGAGTCTTTCACTTGCGTCGATTTTAAGAGAATATCTGTAAATCAATCTTCCGTTGTATGGAAGTGCCGTCCCGTAGGCTGAAAGAACCAGGATGAGAGTATCGCCCTGGTCATCCAGTTTCCCGGCAACCGCGAGGTTGATTCCGGCGTCCTGCGCGAACTGGACGAGGCACCTTTCTTCCATGCAGCCGAATTTTTTAAGCTCGTCCTTCAGCGGTGAAACGTCGAAAATTTTCAGTGACGTTATTATCGTATTAAGATGGGATTCTATCACGGGGCATGAAACCTGCGCCCTGGCGCTGCCGGCTTCGATCCATGCTATGCCGATGGACGGCTTGGGATCCCGCGCGTCCGCGGCATACAGGGATATGGATAAAAGCATTATAAGGGCCGCAAGGCATGCCGCATTAATCTTCAATTCCCCTCCTTGCGTTAACGCCCATGCCGAAATAGTGTTTGATCATTTTCATTTCCGTCACCAGATCAGCCAGGGATATTATTTCATCGTCCGCTCCCCTGCCTGTAAGAACGAGTTCCTTTTCAGGCGGTTTCATATGAATCAGTTCCTTTATATCTTCGAATGATATCACCCCCAGGGACGCGGCGGTGATGACCTCGTCGAGAATGACGACGCGGAATTTTCCGTCGGCGACGACATCCCTGGACCTCTGAAGCGCCTTTGCGGCATGTCTGATGTGCTCGTCGAGCGGGTCTCCCGGTCTGCAGAGACCCTCGCACCCGTAATGCTCAACGGATATCAAGCCGCCGAGCATGCCGGCCGCGTCAAGCTCGGATGACCTTTTTCCTTTCATGAACTGGATCACGACAGTCCGCAAACCGGCGCCCGCGGCCCTGAGCGCAAGGCCGAACGCGGCAGTAGTCTTGCCCTTGCCTTCGCCGGTGTATATATGAACGTATCCCCTGTCCATGCGGTCAATCCGCCGGCTCCGTCCCGGTTGCTTTTTCTTTAAGAGCGAGTCTCCTCGCCTCGTCGTATATTTCCCTGAGCGGCGCGCCGGATTCGACCGCGGCTTTTCTGCAATCCTCGTATTCCGGGGATGCTGTAATCATCCGCTCCTTCATCATGTGAATCTTGACCCTTATCCGGCCGTAACGGGTAGGGACGGCGATGGATTTTCTTGCCAGCTTCATTCTTTTCGACCCGCTGATCCTCAGTCCCGAGGTCGTTGTTTCAGCAAAGATTATTTCAGATATCCGGTCAAGATCGTCCCTGCCGGCTATCACGGTAAGCACCGAGGCCGGCCTTGATTTTTTCATTATTGCCGGAACCAGGTATGCGTCCGCGGCGCCCGCGTTCAGAATCCTGTCGATTACATGCTCGTAGATTTCTGGATTCATGTCGTCGATGTTTGTTTCGATAATCAGCACGTCGTCCCTTTCGAATTTTTCTCCTTCTTCAGCCTCGCCTATTATCACCCTCAAAACGTTCGGGTCCTCCAGGTCCCTTGATCCCGCGCCGTATCCAGACCCGAGGGCCTTCATCTCCGGTATCCCGCCGAAACTTTCGGCAAGGACGGAGAGGAGGGCGGCTCCAGTAGGGGTGGTAAGCTCCGATTTAGTATTGCCGGAATATACGAGCGCGCCCTCGAGAAGGATTATCGTGGCAGGAGACGGCACTGGAAGATTGCCGTGGGCCGCCGAGATCATGCCGCCGCCGAGGTTTACCGGCGATGAATATATTTTTTCTATGCCCATCAGTTCCAGACCGACGGCCGCTCCCACTATGTCTATGATCGAATCGACGGCGCCGACCTCGTGGAATTCACAATCCTCCGCCGGGACCCCGTGGACCTTCGACTCGGCCCCGGCCAGCCTCATGAATACATCCGAGCTGATTTTTTTAGCCCTGCCGCTTATGCCGCTTTTGTTAATTAGGGCAAGAATGTCGGAAAGATTCCTGTGGATGGCTGATTCCCCGTGGCTGACAGTGAACCTGGTGCAGGAGATGCCCTTTCTGGACGTTTTTTCAGAGGTCAGTTCGTAGCCTTCGAGTCCTGTTTTTTTTATTTCATTTTTCAGGGCGGTGAAATCGAGGCCGCAGTCTATGAGGGAGCCGATGAACATGTCCCCGCTGATGCCGGAAAAGCAGTCTATATACGCCGTCTTCATCAGGGACGGGCCGTCTGCCTGTTGATCATCCCGGCGAAATAGCCGGCACCGAAGCCGTTGTCGATGTTGACGGTGACGACGCCCGGGGAGCAGGTGTTCAGCATCGTAAGGAGCGCGGAGAGTCCGCCGAAGCTGGACCCGTATCCGGTGCTTGTCGGGACCGCGATGACCGGCCTGTCCGTGATTCCTCCGATTATGCTCGGGAGGGCGCCGTCCATGCCGGCGACAACCACTATCACTCCGGCGTCGAATACTTTTTTCACGTTTCCGAACAGCCTGTGTATCCCGGCGACGCCTGCATCATAAAGCCTTTCGACATTGTTTCCCATCGTCTCGGCCGTAAAGGCGGCCTCTTCCGCGACCGGGATGTCGGATGTTCCGGCCGTCACTATGAGGACGCTTGATTCGGTAATGATCTCTCCCCTGCGTCCTATCAGTATCATCCCGGACGTTTCATTGAATTGCGAGCCGGGTATCGTTTTTTTTACGGATTCATAGATGTTCCTGTCGGCCTTCGTGGCAAGTATGGTTGAGTGTCCGTCCGCCATTTTTTGGAGTATCTCGGTTATCTGGTCTATGGATTTGCCCTTGCAGTAAACGACCTCCGGGTATCCCTTGCGGATGGCCCTGTGGCTGTCGATAAGTGCGAATCCCAGGTCTTCGAAGGGGAGTGACTTCAGTGAGTTTATCACCTCTTCGATTTCTATCCTGCCTTCCCTGTAGCTTTCAAGCAGGCCGATGAGTTTTTCCCTGTCCAATATCAACCGTTCCTTGAGATGGATGCGTTCATGCTGCCCATTCGGTATCCCTCGAGGTCGAGAGAGACGTAAAGGAATCCGAGTGACTTTAATTTCTCCGCTATTTTTTTGGAAGTATTTTTTTCCGCCAGTAGGGCAATATTTTCAGGATCGACCTCGATCCTGGCCGTGTTATATTCCAGCCTTACCCTTACGTTCCTGAACCCGAACTGTCTTATATATCGCTCCGCTTCGTCAACCATTTTGAGTTTTTCAACGGTAATCACCGTGCCGTATGGGAATCTTGTAGCCAGGCAGGGATTGGGCGGCCTGTCCCATGTTTCCAGGCCGAGGTGCTTCGACACCTCCCGTATTTCCGCCTTTGAAAAATCCATATCCTTCAGCGGGCTTCTTATACCGAGCTCGTTCAGGGCTCTGACCCCGGGCCTGTAGTCATCAAGATCGTCCCTGTTGGATCCTTCCATCACCGCTTTAATATCCTCCGAGACCGAATATTCAATGATTTTTTTAAATACCTCCAGCTTGCAGTGATAGCACCTGTCCGGGGGATTGGATCTGAACGCCGCATTTTTCAATATGTCGTATTTTAAAATGACATGTTCGATCCTGTGATGTTCGGCAAACTTTATTGCTTCTTCAATTTCCGCCCTTGTATATACACCTGATGCGACAGTCACGGCCACCGCGTTTTTCCCCATGGATTCCCTGGCGGCATATGCCAGCAGGGAGCTGTCCGTGCCTCCCGAAAAGGCGACCGCGGCTTTTTTCATGGATGAAAGGACGGCGACAAGGTCCCTGTATTTTGCCAGTGATGAATTCAGAGTATCAGACATAATCTAAACCGCAATATTCATATGGACTCGGAAAAGGATGTTTTAAAAGAGTCCGCCATTAGGGATCGATGCTTATTTGCAGTCGCCTTTTTGTCATCTCCTTGCATGAAATCCTCCCTTCGGTCGTCAGTCTGGCAACGGGCTTAAATATTCATGCCTGTCGCATCCTGTGCGGCATCGACAGAGCGAACTCGAGGAGACATAAGGCAGAATGCCATAATAAAGTCTGCGTATAACATCCTGTTAGTGCTTCCGTGCACGTCAGACAGAACATCTGATAAAATCAGGAGTTGTGATTAATAGAAAGGAAATCCCTGATTTTTAGAAATGCCCATAAAGATAATATCAGGTTTTTCATCTGTGATTACAACGAAAATTCCTGTTTGAATATATTTTAAGGGATATTTCATTCAAAACAGGAATATAATCATTATTTGGAATTACTTGAAAACTGAAAGCGCAGTTCCACACGGGAAAAGAAATCAAGAGTTCCGTCGGATGTTTTTAATGATGCCGGTCGTTGAATAACCGACCGCTTTCCGGTTATATTATTGCGGTGGAAAAAATGAAGGATGCGTTAACTAAGAGCCCAGCATCCAGGTTATTTAAATTCTTGACAGATTGAACCATAAAGAAAAATATACATAATGCGCTTACCGTGAATCTGTCATTATACATGTTAAGTGTTGTAATTAATAATCAAATTGGAGGGTTTTTGTGAAAAAGATATTCGTAATTTCTTTAGTGGTTCTCGCTCTTGCGATGGTTGGCTGCACAAAGAAACCGAGCGACACGCTTGGCAAACTTCAGTCGGCTGCAAAATCAGGCAACCTCGAAGATGCGAAAAAGTATTACACCAAGGGGACCGTAAAGGCGATGGAAGAGCTCCAGAAGCTGTTCCCGGTCGATCCTAAAAAAGGCGACAATAAATTTGCAGAGGGCGCTAAGTGGACCGTTGTAAATGAAAAGATAGACGGCGACAAGGCCGAGGTGAAAGTCAAATATACGGATCACCCTGATCCCAAGATGAAGGGCGCGGAAATCACCTTCAACATGAAAAAAGAAGACGGGGATTGGAAGCTCGATCTCGAAAAAGAGCTCAACATGGCTCTTTCCATGTTCAAGGGCATGGGCGGGCAGATGAATAATATGTTGAAAGGCCTGAAAAACCTCGGAAAGTAATTAACTGAGAGTCAAGGAAATGATGAGCCGGCTACAAAATAGCCGGCTCATTTTTTTCCCCTATGAATTTTTCGATGATTTCGTTCAAATCACCGCTTTTTTCTATCATCAGAAGATGGCTGCATCCCTCGAGAAAATGTTTTTTACGGGGATTGATTATTTTACACAGATCCTCTCCCGCCCAGGACGGGAGCACCCTGTTTTCACCGCCCCAGATCAGAATGGAGGGCGGGGCGGCATCCACAAACAACGGATCATCGAGTTTTTTAAATCCCTCAAAATTTTCCAGGATATCGAAGAGAACCCGCATTGATTCCTTTTTTGTAAATAGCGAAACAAGATGCGACATCAATCCCCCGGGCACATCGTATCCCTTTTTGAACTGCTTCTTTATGCAATATCCGGCAGCGAATCCCGGAAGGGTTATTCCGGCCGAAGCGGCTTTTATCAGCCTGTACGCGGCTTTTTTTCTGGATATCCTCCAGTAAAGAATACCAGACGGACCGGCCATTGTCGTGTTGAATGTGGCTGTATTTATAAGCACCAGGGATCTGACCCTGGAAGCGTGGATCGCGCCGTAATTCAAGGCAATGCCCGCGCCCATGCCGACGCCAGCAAGCGTAACCCCGTATAAATGCTCGGACATGATGAGCGCGTCCAGAAATTCCGTGAAGAAATCCAGTGTCAGGCCGGAAGGTGGCCGTTCGGATCCGCCGAAACCCGGCAGGTCGACGGCATATATCCTGCGGGTTTTCATGAAATATTTTATCTGCTCCTCCCAGATGGTATGGTCGCCTGCCGCATTGTGCAGAAAGATTAACGGGTCGCCGGAGCCCGCTGCCATATGCTTTGTTTTCAGTCCTTTAAAAATGAATGTCTTCATGCCCATGTAATCACATAATGAACTTTTAACCGATATAACAAGCAAAAAAATTGCGATGTATGACTTCACGGATCATCGCATGAAAAGAGGCCCGGACAGTCCGGATCAGCGTATGTTTTGGATTTATAAGCAATAAAAAAGGGGCGTAAACGACGCCCCTTTTTTTAATTGATTCATTCTGGGGTTAAACGTGTTTTTTTTGAAATAATGCACGCCGATTATGGATCTTGTTGTATAAATCATTTTTCTTCAATATAAAATTAATATTAAAACCGGATGAATGTCATCCGGAAAATTTTTTAGAAAGTCACCCCTTCGGCCAGATGCAGGAAGGCCGAAGGGGAAATGTCTGTGGAGATAAATGAGGCCAATTTGAAATCACTTTAGTTAGTGTTATATTCATTCGCTAACTACTATTATATAACGCATTTTATATGCCAATTGCTTGATTATTAATTAAAATTAAGCGCGAAATAATACCGATTTTTTAAAAAAAATCGGTATTAAGTGCTCATTATTTAATTAATGTGTTACAGAAATGACTTTTTTAAGGGTAGTTTTTTTTGAAAGTAATTTGGGCGATTATAATCTTATTTTGAGACTAATTTTGAGATTTATTAGCTTATTATACCATATTTTTTTAATTTTCTATAGAGTGTAGCCCTGCTAATATCAAGCATCACGGCAGTTTTATCAGCATTGCCCCTGGATATTTTATAAGCTTCCTCAATGGCTTTTCTTTCAAGTTCTTCAAGAGTCGGCATGCTTTTACGGGTTTCTGTTTCTTCTTTGTGTTCGTCCTCTTTTTTCGTATCGCTTTCAGAATCCGTCTGCCCGAAAAATTTAATGTCCCTTATCGTGGAATCCATGCTTTGCACGGCGGCCCTTCTTATTATATTTTTGAGTTCCCTGATATTGCCCGGCCAGGAATAATTAATAAGGGAATTCATGGCCTCTTCGCTTAAGGACATCTGGTCAATTTCGTAGAAACCGCAGAATTCTTTCAGGAAGAACTCCGCCAGCACCGGTATATCTGATTTTCTTTCCTTCAATGACGGTATTTTTATAGGGTATTCCTCGAGCCGGTAATAAAGGTCCGATCTGAATTTTTTTTCAGCTATCATGGAAGAAAAATCCCTGTTCGTCGCGGATACGACTCTGAAGTCGACCTTCTGGTCGAATTTTTCACCCAGCTTCCTTATGGTCTTGTCTTCAATGACCCTGAGCACCTTTGCCTGTATTTCCAGGTCCATATCGCCGATTTCATCCAGAAATATGGTCCCGCCGTTGGCCTGCTCGAAATATCCCCTGTGGTCCTGGAACGCGCCCGTAAAGGACCCCCTCTTGTGTCCGAAAAGAAGGCTTTCTGAAAGTTCGGTCGTAATCGCCGCGCAGTTGACGACGACGAAAGGACCGTTGGATCTTTTGCTGCCTGCATGAATGGCCCTTGCCAGAAGCTCCTTTCCCGTGCCGCTTTCCCCCAGGATGAGAACGTTTACATCCCGCTCCATTATTTTTTCAGACTGCTTGAATACCTCGTTTATCTCCGTGCTCTCGCCGACTATGCTGCTGAAAACCTTGTTGCGCCACAGGATTTCCTTCAGGCCGCCGACCTCGTTTTTCAGTTCCCGGATCGAATAGGCGTTCTCGAGAACGGTGTCGAGAAGCTCCGTGTCCAGGGGCTTCGTGAGGTAATCGAAAGCGCCCATCTTCATCGCGGAAATCGCGCTGCCTATTTCGTGTGAGGATGAAATGATTATGACGAAAATGTCAGGATGGTTTTCCATGAGATTCTTGAGGATGTCGGACTCCTTGTCGCAGCAGCTTTCGGATTCCAGTATGGCTATGTCAGGCTTGAATGACTCCAGGTATTTGTTAATTCCGGAGGAGCTGCGCTCGAACCTTAACGAGAAATTTTTTTGGAGATGGTTTTTAAGTTCTTCCTCAAGGGAGTCGTCAATGTCTAAAAGAAGTATTTTGCCCCGATCATTCATCCCGTCACCTGAATATGTCCTCGATCCACTCGATGCCGTTTTCATCGACTGATATCAGATCAAAACGGAAGGTGGCCCCCTGTATTTCGTTCCAATTTTCGAACAAATACTTCCTGGCCGTATTCTTGATGGAATTGATTTTTTTCCTTCCTATAGAATACAGTGCGCCGCCGAATTTTTTGGAATTTCTTTTTTTGACCTCGACGAACACCACGCTTCCGTCCTTGCCGGCTATTATATCTATCTCTCCGGTCTTGCCGGACCTGTAATTCCTCTCGAGTATTACAAATCCTTTTTTTTCGAGAAAGTCGGCGGCTGCGTCTTCGCCGCATTTTCCTGTTATGTGTCTGTAACGACTATCCAATTCGGATTAAAGCACCTCGAATATGTTCACTCCGATTTCATTTTCATCAATGGCCTTCAATATGTACAGCGATGTGTTTTCAATGAGGTTGATTATCTGTGTATCCTCTATTCTTTTTCCATCCCTGTCGAATATGAGTTTTATGATCGGTCTGAGCGGTTTTTCCGGTATGGACCCTATGATGATGGCTATGCTGGAGTCGTTGAGCCCTACTATTGATCCTATCGGATAAACAGACATGCGCGAGAGAAAAACCCTGAGAATTACCGGATCGAATTTATTCACGCCGCTTGAAAGGAGGTTTCTCATCGCGTGATAGAAATAAACTTTTTTCTTGTAGCTCCTGTTGGATATCTGGGCCTCGTAGCTGTCGGCTATCGCGGAAATCCTGGCGTATTCATCTATATCGTTCCCCTTGAGCCCCCTCGGGTAGCCCTTCCCGTCATATTGTTCATGGTGCTGGAGGGTTATGTTTGCGACTGATTCCTTTATCTGTCCGAGGTCCCTCAGGGCCTTGTATCCGAGAATGGGATGTGTTTTAATCTGGTTGAATTCCTGTTCCGTCAGGTTCGACTGCTTGTGGACAATGTAGACGGGCATTTTAACCATTCCGGAATCTATAAGCAGGGTGCCAAGCCCCAGCTCGTTCAATTTGGCCCTGCTGTACTTGAGGGCCATTCCTATGATTATCGCGTAAAACGTTACGTTGACCGCGTGCGTGATGCTGTAGTCCTTGCCCTCGTCAAGGCCGTACAGGAAAAGAAAAACGTTGTTATTTTCCTGGAGGAGGTTGATGATATTGGTTACGGATTCCTCGAGCTCTCTGGTTGCGAAAACCTTGTCTTTCCTGATGCAGTTATATATGGAATTCACAGACCCCCTGGCATGGCTGTGGACCTCGATCAGTCTTTTTCTCCTCTTCAACAGGTCGTGGTATTCATCGATTATTTTTTTTTCGCTGTCATCGGACAGGGCGCCCGCAGGCATGGGCGTCCCGGCCTTCATCAGCATGCCGGCGGTTTCGACCTCTGCGACCCCCCATTTCATGAGTTTTTTAATGTCGCTTTCCTTTATCGGTGAATTGGAAGGCACGAGCATGTTGCTGCTGTCGATGTAAACAGGCTTGTCGAAAATCATTCCCGGTTTCAGATCTTCAACCGGGATTTTTTTCATTCCTCCGGCCATTTATTAACCCTTTCATCAATTTTGGACCTGAATTCCTCGTTCATCCTGTAGCAGTAAGCAAGAACCTGAGTTACCGCCCTGTAAAGATTCTCGGGTATTTCAGCGCCGATTTTCATAGCTGAGAGAACTTCGGTCAGATCCGGATCGAAATAGATTGTTATTTTGTTTTTTTCAGCGATTTCAATTAATTTGTCAAACAATATTCCCTTCGCTATGGCTATTATTCTCGGGATGTCGTCTGAATATTCCAGTGCAACGGCTTTTTTTCTATTATACATATTATGCCCTTATGTCCAATCCGGTATTTCCTGCCGCAAATTCAATCATATCCGACAGGCCTTCTTCGAACTGACGTCTTGAAATGACTTTAATATTCAAAACGGCGCCTTTAACTGCACTGTACAGGTCTTTGATGTTTTCATTCAGCAATTCAAAGGGTCTGCCGGGTTCGCAGCAAATGGTCATATTTGCTTTTTTACCCGCGTTTTTCGCAAGGATATCAACCTGGCCCAGTCCTGAAAATTCCACGGACACGGACCAGGATCCGCCGTGTGACATGTATTTTATCGGCCTGAATTCATCGCCGTCATAATACGCGTATTCACCGTACAGGAGGCCGCCGTCTGAAAATTCGGATTGCGTTAAAACGCCGGATAATTCTTCCATGATGCGCATATCTGGATGGTGTGCGTCTATCTTCTCGACCGATTCAAGGGCCTCGCCGATATCTGATTCCATGTCTTTATCTTCATTCTGCCTCTTTTTCCCGGAAAATCCCGACCCGTAGCCGAGGAAATCTATCAGCGGCAGAAATACGGCGCCGCCCTTAAGGCCGCAAATGATTTCGGACAGTACCGCGGCGTGCTCCCTGCCGAGGCCTAGCCTTACCAGGCTGTTCATGAGCCTTGACGGGGATTTTGTTTTTTTCATGCGCATGCCGGCCATGCGGATTATTTCTGAATTAAGCTCGTAGAATCCGCTGATCCTCCTTTCCATGAGCCTGATCAGGTCCGGGTGATGCAGCCTGATGATCTCATCCGGCTGCATCATGAAAAACGCTTCAAACTTGGAAATCGCGGTTTCCCTGTCGGGAAATTTGAGCAGTTTGAAGATGTAGGTGCCGCCGCTGGCCCCCTCGTACCGTATCCTTGCCTGGGTCCCTTCCGGAACGCCGGTCGTGAATTCCACCCTTATCCTTTTTCCGGCGACGTCAAGTATTGCGTGGTTGCCGTCCAGCCTTTCAAGTATTTTCGCGTTGATTACAGTTCCGCTGCCGATTTTTTTGAAGATCCCGTTGATCCCCATCCGGGCGTTTATTCTTATCAGATTTGTAAGATCAGGGGCCATTTTTCTATTCTGGAAACAGGATGGATTTGACCGGCTCGTAGGATTTTCTGTGCAGCGGGGTTATTCCCGTCCTCATGATCGCGTCAATATGTCTTTTCGTGCCGTAGCCCTTGTTGCTTGAGAAACCGTATTCCGGGTACTGGCCGTCTTTTTCCACCATAACCCTGTCCCTGCCTGTTTTAGCCATGATCGAGGCGGAAGCAATTGAGATTGAAATTGAATCCCCCTTTACGACCGGGCGGCAGGGTATCCCGAGGTTGAAATTGAATTTGCCGTCTATCATTATAAAATCCGGTTTCACCGGCAGCCTGCCGAGAAGTGAATTAACCGCCATTTCCGTTGCGCGGTTTATGTTGGTTTCATCAATTATATCATTATCAATGAATTCAAATCCGCAGTAAAGGGAATGCTTCTTGATGATTTCTTCGGCGATGAGCCTTTTTTTGTGCGAGAGTTTTTTTGAATCGTTTACAAGAAAAATTTCCCTGTCCGGTTTCCGGATGAATAAATCGCTGAAAAGCGCTATGCCCACTGAAAGCGGTCCGGCCAGGGCCCCCCTTCCCGCCTCGTCAATTCCAGCTATTAATCTATATCCTTTTTTCATAAGGGCGAGCTCGAGATTGAAAGACGGATAAGCAGAAAAGGCGGGATTTTCAATTCCCGCCTTTTTATTCGTTCCATTTTTTTTTGTTCCGGTAATCACTTGTCTTTGCCGGTTTCTTCTTCCGCTTTGACCTCTTTTGTTCCCGTCGCTACAGGGGCAAGAATTTTCATCCTTTTTTCCCTGAGTTTAGCGGATTTGCCCTTTCTCTCCCTGAGGAAATAAAGTTTTGCCCTTCTCACCTTGCCTTTTCTTGCGACGTCGATTTTCGCTATCCTGGGCGAATGGAGCGGGAAAATCCTTTCCACCCCTATATCGAATGAGAGCTTCCTCACCGTAAAGGTCTTGCTGACGCCTTTATTGTCAATGGCTATGACTATGCCCTCGAAGATCTGGATCCTTTCCCTGTTTCCTTCAACGATCCTGTAATGGACCTTGACCGTGTCGCCTACGCTGAAATTTATCTCCCTTCCCGCGGGATTGATTTCTTTTTCAATTGCCTTTAGAAGTTCCATTTTCATTCTCCCAAAATTTTACTTTTGATATATCTTTTATACAGATCGGGCCGCACCCTTTTTGTAATCTCTATGCTTTTCTTCATGCGCCATTCCGATATCTCCCCGTGGTTTCCGCCCATCAGCACCCCGGGAACGGCCATGTCATCTATTACAGGCGGTCTGGTGTAGTGCGGATATTCCAGAAGGCTTTTTTCAAAACTCTCTTCCACCAGGGATTCGCTGTTCGACATGAAACCCGGGATAAGCCTTGCCACCGCGTCTATGATGACCAGGGCCGCGTATTCCCCACCGGAAAGAACGTAATCGCCGATGGAGACTTCGAGATCGACATACCTGTCTATCACCCTCTGGTCAACGCCCTCGTAATGTCCGCATATGATGCATAATTCCTTTTCGGCCGCCAGCCCCCCTGCTATCTCCTGCGTCAGGAGCCTGCCGGATGCCGCGGTCAGGAGGATCCGGGTATCATCGTTCTTTGCGTCCTCGATTGCCCTGAAAAGGGGATCAGGCATCAGGACCATCCCGGATCCGCCGCCGTAGGGATAATCATCGCACCTGTTGTGCCTGTCTTCCGTATAGGAGCGGATGTCCCTTATGTCGAATTTCATCAGCCCCTTTTCCGCAGCTCTTCCCATCAGCCCCGAACTCAGGGGGGATTTGAAGAATTCCGGAAAAAGGGTGAGAATCTTAAAAATCAAACAGTCCCTCTACTGGTTTAATATCGATTCTCATGCGTTTGATTTCAGCCGTATCAACCATCGATTCCACGAAGGGCAGCATGAAATCCTTTTCGCCGCTTGTAATCACCAGTATCGATCCTGATCCGGCATCCATGATGTCCGTAACCTCCCCGAACGGTTTGCCGTCAAGGAAGGCGGTACAGCCGATGATGTCGCAGTAATAAAAGCTTCCATCTTCCAGGCCGCTTCTAGTTTTCTCCGCGTCATCCCTGTCTATGAAAATGTCAGCCCCGCGGTAGTTTTCAGCCGAATCCCTGTCTGTGATTCCATCAAGCTGTAAAAGAGCGATTTTTCCTTTGTTAACCGAGAACCCTTTTATGGAAAAAATTCTATATTCGCCTTTATGTTCAATGAATATGCGGTTGTTGATTTTAAACCGGTCGGGGATATCCGTTATGACGTATATTTTCAGACGGCCGTTCAGGCCGTGTACGCCTGTAATCCTGGCGATCCTGAGATATTCCTTTTTTTCAATCAAGTATCTCCAGCACCACCCTCTTTCCGGTTTTCGTCGCGGAGGCGTTGATTATGGTCCTTATGGCCCTGGCTATTCTTCCGTGTTTGCCTATGACCTTTCCTATATCATCCTTGTTCACTTTGAGCTCGAGAATGGTCGACTTTTCCCCTTCTATTTCCTTTATCTCCACCATTTCGGGATTATCGACCAGGGATTTGATCATGTACTCTACAAGTTCTTTATAATTCATTTCGGCCTCCGGGAATTATTTTAAGCCCTTATACTTCTGCCAAATCCCTTTTTTCTTGAGTAAAGTCAAAACGGTATGGGTCGGCTGTGCGCCCTTGCCGAGCCATTTAATCACTTTTTCCTCGTCAACTTCGAACTGGACCCCATTAACTATAGGCTGATACCTGCCGAGCTGGTCTATCACCTCTCCGCTTCTTTTTTCTCTGCTGTCTATGGCCACAACTCTGTAAAACGGTCTTTTTTTGGTTCCGACTCTCTGTAAGCGTATCTTAACGGACACTTATCCCACCTCCAGATATGATTAGGGTGTAAATTATTTTTAGGTGCGTCTATTTGTCAACTTAAAATGCCGACGGAATGCGAAAAAGTGGGCAGTTTGAAGGCATTATTTAAAAAAAGGACATTAATACAATATTATAACAGCGCCAGCTTTTTCAGTTCTTTAACGCTGGAATTGGGATCGCCGCCCCTGAAAGCCGAGTTTCCCGCGACTATCACATCGGCGCCGGCGGATACGACCTTCGCTATATTTTCAGCGTTTATCCCACCGTCCACCTGTATCAATACATCCAGGCCTTCCGCCTTCGTGAAATCCCTCAACCGCCTGATCCTGGACAATGAATTTTCCATGAAAGGCTGGCCGTAGAATCCCGGATCCACCGACATGACGAGGACCATATCCATATAGGGAAGAATGTCGAAAACGGATTCAACGGGAGTTGAGGGGACTACCGCGAGTCCGGCTTTTATGGAACTGTCCCTTATTACCTTGAGAAGCCTGGGTGAAAACCTGGTGCTTTCATAGTGAAAGGTAATTGCCCATGGATTAAGATCGATGTATTCCTTTATGGAATCCCCGGGTTTTTCTATCATCAGGTGTATGTCCAGGGGGATTTCGGTGTGCGTTTTCAGGTTTTTTATGTACCCCGGACCGATGGTCAGGTTGGGAACGAACCTTCCGTCCATTACGTCTATATGCAGAAGATCTATGATCGAGGGGTCGATTTTTTTCACCGAATCGCCCATTGTCGAGAGGTCCGCGGCAATGATCGACGGTGAGAGCAATACCCTGGCGCCTTTATTCGACGTCAATTCCTATCACCCTGATTTTTTTCTTGTTGCACAGTATGGAAACCTTGGAATTCCCCACCCTCTGGAAAACGAATTCAATTTTCTGTCCGGGCTTCATGTTTTTTGAAAAACGTATCCTTTTTGACCTGTTGTCATCTATCACTGCCTCGTAAAGACCCTGGGCGGAATCGTCCGGGATCCTGTATAAGACTTTTTCATAGGCCACATAAGGATGTTCGTTAAGCGGGTAGTGTCTTACCCTGAGGGTAACCAGGTCGCCCTTTTTCAGCGGGGAATCCTTCGCGGGGGTCTGCGCGGCTATGAGCCCGCTTTCCCTGATGTTGCCGGTTTCGGTTATTTCTTCGTTTACCTGGACGCCTTTCGCAAGCAGGAGATCATAGCAGAGCTCGATTGACTGTTCCGTTACGTTCGGCATGGACGCGTCGACCGGGGCATTACCGGACGAAACCAGCAGATTTATCCTGGTATCGGGCTTTATCTTTTCTCCCGGCCTGGGGTTCTGTTCGATGATGACGTTCTGCGGTGTTTTATCCGACGGCATATATGATATCACGCCTATCAGCAGGGATACGGTTTTATCGTGATAATGAATATTTTTTATTTTATTGACGGCCACCGGGAGCTCGACGCCTGCCAGGTTCGGCACGTCGACATAAAGGCTGCTCCGGCTGACGGTAAGCTTCAGGGTGCTGTCCTCGGCTACTATCCTGCCGTATTCGGGATACTGGCTTATTATCACTCCGTCATCCAGATCGAAAACATCCCTGTACTTTATCTCGGGCTTGATCCCTTTTCTGATAAGACCGTTGTAGACGTCCATGAACCTCTTGCCGGTCACATCGGGAAGCTTTACTTCCTTTTGGGGTTTTGTAAGGAATATCAGCATCAGCGTCGAAACAAAAAGGTATATCGAAAAGCCGATAAAGAAAATTAGTGCGATGCGCCTTATAGGCCGGAAGTAATTGAATTTGTCTTCCTGGTTGATTGTTTTATCCTTTCCCATGCCAAGTTCCGCTGTTAGAATATTGCGTCCCGGGTATTTCAGGCGGCCGCCTGATCGGACTGCAACAGAGAATCATTTATTAAAATGACTTGAAAAATGCAAGTTTTCTTTTTGTCATATCAGGGTATTTGTCAATAATAATATACTGCCAATATTCTCAAGAATTATTTCACTTGCTTCGACAATAAGATCAGGAACAGGCCCGTCCCGGCCTTTGCGCGCTGATAAAAAACTGAAAGTGTCTTTTTTTTATATTGATAAAGGCTGAAAAACAGCTTATATAAGCAATGGCGGCCCCGGAGGACGGGTATTTTGCGCCGCATGACATCCGGATTGATTAAAAGGATTTATAAAGGATCAGGAAGGCGGCGGTTTTCCGGATCGGCCCAAATACTTATTGATATATTTTATTTTATGTTTATTTCTGTTCAATCGGTTCTCTCTCGGTTAAAATTATGGACGATGAAGTAAGAATATTGATTATGTCGGATCTCCATCTCGGGATCGACAGCGACCGGCTTTACATACCTGAAAGCGTGAGGTTGAACACATTCAGGAAGATAACCGCGCTTGCCCTCGAGCACGACATCCTTCTTGTGGCCGGGGACCTGATGGATTCCCCTGATCCCGGCGCTCAGCTCATTGATGCGGTCAGGACCGAGTTCATGAAGCTGAAGGAAAAGGGCATTGATATAATTTATACCCCCGGGAGAGGGGAGCTGGCAAAGGAGGGCGGAATATCGCCTGACATGGCCAGGTTGAACGCGTCTCATGTTTTTCTGGATCCGGATTCATCCCCCTACCTGTATCTGAAAGGTGGGCAGAGAATATACCTTTACGGGCTCCCGGCATCCATGGCATTTGATGTAACAAAAATCAGGAAGGTCTCCGAGCAGGGATTTCACCTGGGACTTTTTTACGTGGACCTGGACCAGGGAAGGGATGAATACGATCCAAGGGTTTATAAACTCAGCAAGTCCGACATCAGGAAACTGGATCTTGATTTTTACGCTTTCGGATACAACCATTCATTCAGGATGTACAAGATACTCGACAAGATAATCGGGACCTATCCCGGCAGCCCGGAGGCTACATCGTGGAGGGAAACCGGGGACAGGTATGTGGTGTCCCTGTCGGTTAAGGATGACGAGATATCCCAGATTAAAAGGCTCTCGGTGAATTCCATCAAGATCCTGGATATGGTAATCAACTGCGACGAGGTCGCGGACGAAAAGGAGCTGATGGGTAAGATCGTAACCGGCAGGTCGAAGCGGGTCTCGCAGAGGGTGACGATCAACGGCGTCAGGAATTTTCACGTGGACGACTATCAGCTCAGGGGACTTGCCGGCGAGTTCTACCACCTGGAGATCAATGATAACTCTCTTCCATCGGTCGAGCTGATCGCGGGGGACTACGATACTGAAGATACGCTGAGGGGGGAATTTTTCCGGATGCTGAGGGAGAAATGCAGGGGGAGGCTTCCTGAAGGTGTGGACCGGCTGACAATATCCGAGATACTTGAAACCATACGCAGGAAAGGAACTGACAGCATGGAGGAGTGGATGTGCAGTATATAAAATGCGTCGCGTCCTTTCCAGGGCTGTTCGAGAGCACTGCGATAGACCTTACGGACAGGATAACAGTCATTTACGGCAGAAACGGTTCCGGGAAAACCCTTCTCTCGATGGCGTTCATAGACGGCATCTGGAGGAGCTTCTCGGGGAAAAAATTCGTATCGGACGAGTCCTGGAACAAGATCTACATCGAGTTGATTTTCAGTCTTTCCGGGTCCGGATTTTACAAGGCCATAAACAACAGCGACAAGTTCTATACCATCAATTACAAAAACGGCAATTATGATAAGGTCATTTTTTCTGAAAACAGGGGGGAAAATTCCGCCGAAGACGGGCAATCCGGCATAACCTCCAGGCTTTCAGAGGCAAGGGAGCTGAATGATTTTGTCATGCGGATCGATTCGGATTCATTTTTCGACTCTTCCTATGTTCCTTCGCCTTCAAACATGGACAGGACCGTGCTGCTTCATCGGCAGCCGATCCAGAAGCTCCTCATAGACGACGATTCAGGATTTCATGATCTCCATAACTCGCTGTCCAGGATTTTCAGGAACAGCGGCTGCGACGGCAGGATAAGGAGCGAAATTGAAAAGAACGAGGAATCCCTTAGAAGCCTGAACAGGAACATAGAGATAACCGACATCAAGGATTCCAGGGCCGACAAGCTCAACAATGAAAGAAAAAATATAAGGAAGGAGCTGAATTCTCTTAACGGTTCACTTGAGAGATTCAAAGAGCAGAAGGGTGTTCTGAAAAAAATCATTGAAGACCTTGAAAAAATAGAATTTCTGAACAACGACCTTGAAAAGATCAAGTCTGAGGTCTCGAACGAACAGGAAAAACTGAGCTCCCTCAATTTGTTGAAGGAGGACATATTCAGGATATTTCCTCAATTCAACAACATGAGGATTGAGGACAGTCCCAACCTGGAAAAGGTCCAGGAACTCTTCACGAACATAAGGAACATAAATGAGAAGATAGACGACATACATTTCCAGAAAGACATTAAAAGAAAAAGAGCCAGGAAAACCGCCATTTTTATCGGCATTTCGACCTTCATTTCCGTTGCATCAATACTCTATAAAAATTCATTTTCACTGAAAATGGACGTTTTTCTTCTGGGCGGGATACTGGTCTTCGCTTTTGTTTCGTGCATCCTGGCGCTGATTTATTCCGTCATTCCGTCAAGAAGGAAAGATATACAGAAGCTCCGGGAGGAAAGAAGGTCGGTCGAGGAAGGACTGAAGGAGGTCCTTGAAAAGAGCAAGGTTGAGATCGAGGGGTACAAACTCAGCGAGCTGTATGATTTCCTGCTGCAATATTTCGAGGATTATATCGAATACACGGAACGCACCCGTGATATTGTGGACCTTAAAAAATCGCTCAAGAAGTCCGATTACCTGGTGGCAATCGAGGAAAAGCTGGATTCCCTCAGGGAGGAGGAAGAGTCGATAAGGATGGAAATCAGCGAAAACCTGAGGGCGGTAGAGATAATTAAAGACATCGAGCTGGAAACGGACAAGATCAACGGAATACTGGGAACCATAGACAGGGAGATTGAGCTGCTTGAACAGCAGATTTCCATAAAGCAGAACATTCTATCCCAGATCGACGATGAGCTCGAAAGGAATCCCCAGAAAAGGACGTCATCCGGCAGCCCGCTCATGAGGGAGAGGGACGAGATTGAAGGCAGGCTCAACAGGCTTACGGCAAACAGGAGTTCGCTGCATTTTATTTTTGAAGTGCTTAACGAAGCGGTGAACGCCAGGAGCGAGAACAGGATGAATTCGCTTGTGTCATCAGCTTTAAGAAGATTCAATTATCTTACAAACAACCAGTACGTGACGAGGGTCGACGAGGCATTGTACAACAGGATGCTGGCCGAGGGGAGGCTGGATGGGGATTTTAATCAGGGCACCGTATACGAGCTCCTGCTCTGCATGAAGCTTTCAATAACCGATTACCTCCCAGAGAGAAATCAGCTGCCCCTTATAATCGACGACCCGTTTCAATTCATGGATGACGAAAGGACGACAAGGTTCAAAAGCATCATAGACGAGGTTTCCAGGAAAAGGCAGGTGATTATTTTTACCCATCAGGGAGATAAAAAGGGCTGGGGAAATTATATTGAATTGTAGGAAAGATGGACAAGAACGGACAGCTCACATTTTCCGATGACCCTATGCTGCAGGGGATCAACGAGGTCTACCAGATGATAGAGGGCGGCGATTTTTCCGCCGCGGTCAACAGGCTTGACGAACTCATGGACCTGGACCCTGATTATCCCGGCCTGGTAGACAGCTACAGGACGGCGAAGTTCTGGAAAAACAGGTATTCTGAAATGAGCGGGTTGTCGGCCGGCAGGCTGACGGCTGAATACCTGATGAAGCAGTGGGAGATTTTCAACGAGTATGCCGAAAGCAAAAAGATGACTGAAACAAACGCCTACAGGGCGGCGATGAAACATGTCTTTTTCAAGGCCGCGGACCATTACAGGATTGCCTTCGTCGACCAGCAGGACACGACCAGTAATTTTGATTTTCTTTTGAACCTCGGGAGCTGTTTTTTAAAGCTCGAGGAATACAAGCTCGCCATTGAAACTCTCGAATATGCGAAAAGCTCTTATACGGCAAACGCGAAGCTCCTTTCCATTCTTGCGGAGGCCTATTTTCATTCCGGCGACCTGCCGAAGAGCCTTCTTTATTTCAGGGAGGCCTTTTACGTGGATCCATCCCAGATAGATCTCGGACTCATCAAGGCAAAACCGGTCAGGGACGTCATTGAAATCATCAGGAAAGATGAAAACAGCGCGATAAACGATAAGAATATGGCGGAGTGGATACCGGCTTACGCCTTCATCAACGATGTGTTTTACGTAAGGAGAAACACGAGCAGAAACCAGGTTGAGACCATTGAAAAAGAGATATACAACCTTGAGATAAACTATCAGAAATTGAGCAGGGAGCAGCTCGATGCAACCAATATAGTGCCCAGGCTCGTCAATAAATACCTGTGGCTTCTGGATTACTATGAATTTCAGAACTACAGCTTCGAGAATATTTCCGAAATACGGGAAAGGCTGATCAAGCTTGACAGGAGGCTTTTCCAGGAGTACTTCGGGCGGAAAAAGATATAGCAGAATATTGTTCTTTATAAAAACATAATAAAAACAAAAAAGCTGCCCCGAAGGGCAGCTTTTTTGTCCGGTTCAACTACCGATTATTTACCATAAATCTTTTTAGCGCCGTTCACTATGACTTCGACAACGGTCGGATCGGCGAGGGTCGATATGTCGCCGAAATTTTTCGGATCGAAGTCGGCGGCTGCAACTCTCTTGAGAATCCTTCTCATTATCTTTCCGGAACGGGTCTTGGGAAGAACGTCCGCCCACTGTATTATTTCAGGAGTGGCTATGGGCCCGATCTCCTTTCTTACGTGAGCGACGAGCTCCTTCTTGAGATCGTCGGATTTCTCAACGCCGGTGTTCAGAGTAACGAAGGCGTATATTGACTGTCCCTTGATCTCGTGAGGATATCCGACAACAGCAGACTCGGCCACTTTCGGGTGAGATACGAGAGCTGACTCGATCTCGGCTGTTCCCATACGGTGTCCGGAAACGTTGATAACGTCGTCGACTCGGCCGGTTATCTGGTAGTATCCGTCCTTGTCCCTCTTGCAGCCGTCACCGGTGAAGTAGAGTCCCGGGAACTGGGTGAAGTAAGTGTTGAAGAACCTTTCGGGATCCCCGTACACTCCCCTCATCTGGCCGGGCCATGCTTTTCTGATGCAGAGGTTGCCCTCGCATACGCCGGTCAGTTCTTTCCCGGCATCGTCCACTATGAGAGGATCCACGCCGAAGAAGGGAACTGTAGCCATGGCCGGCTTGATGTCTATCGCGCCGGGAAGAGGCGTGATGAGTATGCCGCCGGTCTCTGTCTGCCACCATGTATCGACTATCGGGCATTCGCCTCGGCCGATCTTCATGTAGTACCAGTTCCATGCTTCAGGATTGAGGGGCTCGCCGACTGATCCGAGAAGCTTTATCGAGGTTATGTCGTGCTTGTCCACCCACTGGTCGCCTTCTTTCGCGATGGCCCTGATCGCAGTTGGAGCAGTGTAGAATATGTTTACTTTGTATTTCTCGACTACCGCCCAGAATCTGCCGAAATCCGGGTAGCTTGGAACGCCTTCAAACATTAAAGTCGTGGCGCCGTTCGCGAGAGGACCGTAAACAATGTAGGAGTGACCGGTTACCCAGCCTATGTCGGCCGTGCACCAGTAGACGTCGCCTTCATGATAGTCAAAAATCATCTTGTGCGTGAAGGCAACGAATGTCAGGTAGCCGCCGGTCGTGTGCATGACGCCTTTCGGCTTTCCGGTTGATCCTGATGTGTAGAGAATGAAAAGAGGATCTTCCGCGTCGTTCTGCTCGGCCGGGCAGTTGGCGTCTGCTGACGCCATTTCGGCTTCATACCATTTGTCGATCTTGTCGTTCCAGTCGACCTGGACCTTGTCGCCGACTCGTTTTACAACGATGTGGAGACGAACCTGCGGGCTCTCTTTGATGGCCGCATCGGCATTGGTCTTCTGGGGAACGGCTTTGGCGCCCCTGAATGTTCCGTCGCAGGAAACTACGACCTGGCTCTTCGCGTCGTTAACGCGGTCGCGGAGAGCTTCAGCGGAAAAACCGCCGAAAACGACAGAGTGGATTGCGCCTATCCTGGTGGCTGCCAGGATGCCTATCGCGAGTTCCGGGATCATCGGGAGGAAGAAGGTGACAACGTCGCCTTTCTTCACGCCGTTTTTCTTGAGAACGTTCGCGAATTTGCAGACTTCTGTATGAAGCTGTTTGTAGGTGAATTTTTTTGATTCGTTCGGGTCGTTTCCTTCCCAGATGAGGGCTACCTGGTCCCCTCTTTTTTCGAGGTGCCTGTCAAGGCAGTTATAGGAAACGTTGACTTTCGCGCCCGTGAACCATTTCACGTAGAGGTCTTTTACGGATTTTCCGTAACTGCAGTCCATGACCTTGTCCCATTTCTTGAACCAGGTGATGTACTCTTCAGCGATTTTTCCCCAGAACGCGTCTGGATTGGTCACTGATTCTTTCCACATTTTTTCATATTCGGGCCGGCTTTTGATATAAGCCTTTTGTCTGAACTTTTCCGGTACTGGATAAATTTCCTTTAAGGTGACTTCTGCCATTTAATACCTCCGATTTTTTTATAATAATATATTTAGGGAAATCGCCGGTTTACTTTTGTTTGCCTTGAATTATTCCCGAGCAATCCCAAAATTATTCACTTTTTACCGGCTTTGCTTTTCAGGTATTCCGATATTTTCCTGTCGTATCCCGAGGTCGTTTCGAAAACCTTTACCGCAAGCCTGTAGTTGGTTTCCCTGCTTACCGTCCCGCCGTTTTTTTTCATCTCGTCAAGGACGGGCCTGTAATCCGATGGATCTATGATGACCGTAACGCTTTCAAAATTTTTTGCCGCCGATCTCAGCATCGCGGGGCCGCCGATGTCTATATTTTCTATCGCGTCGTTAAAAGTTGATTCTGGTCTGGATATCGTCTGTTCGAAGGGATAAAGGTTGATGATAACCATGTCTATGTTTTCTATCCCGTGCTCCTTCATGGTCCTGACGTGTTCAGGGTTTGACCTGACGCCGAGCAGCCCCCCGTGGATCTTGGGATGCAGTGTCTTCACCCTGCCGTCCATCATTTCAGGGAAACCTGTGTGTTCGGATACGTCCCTGACCTGGAGTCCCGCATCCCGGAGCATTTTAGCCGTTCCTCCGGTAGAGAGGAACTTGATATTGAACGAGGAAAGTTCCCTGGCTAAATCAAGTACCCCGGATTTGTCAGAAACGCTTATTAGAGCTCTTTCAATCTTGGCCATCTCTACCTTCAATCAGCTTTTTTATAACAAAAAGGAGCGAATGTATATAATTAACCGGAGGTGTACACTACAAATTATATATGGAAATTGACAAGCATTTTTTGGCGCACCCGATAATTAATTTTTTTTGTTGCTATGTTCAGTTTTATTCAATGAATATCCGCCATAAACAGGCGATCTTACTCAATAAAGGTTTTTTTCAATATGATTACGGCAGACTGTCTTGCTTATTATAAAAACTGGTTCAGGAACTATGTTGAAGAATACAGGCATGGCGACGAGGAGTTTGTCGGGAATATAGATTTGAAGATCGTCCATACTGAAAGGGTCAGGCTGGAAATTATACCTCTGGGTAAAAGCCTGGGGATTTCGGATGATGATCTTCGCACGGCTGAACTTGCCGCACTCCTGCACGATATAGGAAGGTTCGAGCAATATAAAAAATACAGGACCTATTCGGATATCAAGTCCGAAAGCCATGCCGCAATGGGGCTCGAAATACTTGAGTCTAATTCGGTTCTTCTCGGGCTTGATGATGAAACGCGCTCTATTATAGATACATCTGTAGGCTGGCACAGTGCGGTATTTTTACCTGAAGAAAAATCGCCGAAAGAAATATTTTTCCTTAAAATGCTCAGGGATGCTGATAAAATAGACATTTTACGTGTTGTGACGGAAAATTACCAGCGCCCTGAAGTCAGAAATCCGGCAATCGATCTGGATCTTCCCGACGACCCTTCAGTTTCTGATATAGTATATGAAGATTTGAATGCTGAAAGGCTTGTCAGGATTGAAAATTGCAGAAGCGTCAATGATTTCAAACTCCTCCAGATCGGCTGGGTGTATGATATAAACTTCCCCCATACCTTCGGCATTATAAAGGAAAGGGATTATTTCAGGAGGGTTTTCGATTCACTACCGGATGATCCCAGGATTTTTTCTATAAGGAAGAAAATAATGAAAAGGGTGGAGCATGAGAGCTCCGGCATGAATTAAGGATCGATCAATGACCTCGCAGTTTACCAGGGAAGAGAACAGGCTCATTACGGGCATCAGCCTTATGACGGCGATCAGGATGCTGGGCGTCTCGATTATAATACCGGTTTTTTCAATTTTTGCGACCGGGATAGAAGGGGCCACTGCGGTTCTTGCCGGTGTTGCCGTGGGAGTTTTCGGCATTTCCCAGACGATATTCCAGGTCCCCATAGGCATCATGAGCGACCGGTGGGGCAGAAAACAGATGACAATGGCCGGACTCGCGGTTTATTTCATCGGCACAGTTCTTTCGGGTCTTTGCACGGACATATATCAGCTCATAGCCGCCAGGTTTATCGCCGGCGCCGGCGCCGTGTCGGGTGTTACCCTGGCATGGCTTACGGACGGCATCTCGCTGGGCAACAGGAACCGGGCCCTTTCATATGTCGGTATGTCGATAGGCTTTGCCGTGATAGCGGGCTTTTCAATAAGCCCGGTTGTGGCCGGGTATTTAGGGGTATCCTTTCTTTTTTATATCTGCGCCGCGCTGACGGTCGCTTCCGGTATTTATGCGGCCCTGTTTCTCGAGAACAACGACCCGTCCCTGGCCGCGATGTTCGATGAGGAATATCACCTGGAGAAGGCCGGGATCGCCGCAGTGTTCAGGGACGCGGACCTCATCAGGATCAACATAGCCGGCCTGGTGGGGAGCGCATGCCTTTCCGGCATGTTTTTCGTGCTGCCGATACTTATAAACAGGCAGATAGATCTGGAACGGATGTGGGTGATATACCTGCCGATGGCCGTAATCGGGACCATGCTGATGTTCTTTTTCAGCAAAAAGGCCGATGTCATCGGTCCGGTCAAGGTTGCGGCGATCGGGTTCGGATTCGAGATGGCCGGCGTGGCGACGGCCATGATTTCAGAGGGGCTTGTTTTTTTATTCACGGCGTTCGTGCTTTTTTATGCGGGCAACTGCATCATTTCGCCGGTCCTTCCAGCCGCCGCATCGAAATATCCGTCCAACAGGCAGAAGGGCACTATCCTGAGCATGCTGAACTCCTCCCAGTTCATTGGATCGGGAATCGGGGGTCTTATCGGGGGCCTGATGCTCAGGCATTCAAGCGGACTTTTTTTCGCGATGATGATAATTCTGCTTCTCGTGGCGCAATCCGCGATAATCGGCTTCAGGAATTATGAAAGATAGGCCGCGGGTGCGGGTTTTTAAAAATGAAAATGGAAAGTGTTGTTTTTGTGGTATTCAACTATTTTTTTCGCGTAGTCCATGCACTGGTCCTTGAATGTCCCCTTAAGCACGAATGGTTCGTCGTAAAGAGAACCGGCGTCCTTTTCCGGACCGTACATCATTCCCCCCACGGCACCGGCATAAAGGTCTTCGGGTTTCTGCCCGGTCAGGTTGGCCCAGGCCAGCGCCCACATTGATGCCGCCTTGTTGGGATTGTATCCGCCTCCGCCTGTCGCGATTATAAACGGTGCGAATTCATTGATTGTTTTAACCACCTCTCCGTAGGCGTTTGAAGTGATGTTGAGGTTCGCAAGAGGGTCGGTCCTGTGCGCGTCGGCGCCGAGCTGTGCTACTATGACGTCAGGTTTGAATTTCTCGAGGAGTTTCGGAACGATTTTGTTGAAGGCATAGAGATACACCTCGTCATCGGAATAGTTCAGCAGTGGAATGTTCACGTTGTATCCCCTTCCCTCCCCTTCGCCCGTCTCGTATTCGAAGCCTGACCCCGGAAAAAGCGTGTAACCCGATTCATGGATCGATATTGTCAGGACGCTGTTCATATCGTAGAATGCCTCCTGCACTCCGTCTCCGTGGTGCACGTCGATGTCGACATAGGCGACCCTTTTACCGCTGTTGACCAGATGGATGATGGCGATCACAAGGTCGTTTATGTAGCAGAAGCCCTCGGCCCTGTCCCTCATTGCATGGTGGAACCCGCCGAGAGGGTTGAACACCATGCGGGCCCTGTTTCCCAGTATCAGCTCCGCTCCCGTCAGGGTTCCGCCAGCGGACTTTACCGAATAATCGTAAACCCCCTTGAACACCGGGTTGTCCGATGTACCGAGGCCATGCATGGGCCACCTTTCCTTGTATGCCCCCCTGTCGCATTTTTTCAGGACCTGGATGTAGTCATAGGTGTGGAAATAAAAAAGGTGCTTTTCCTTCAGGGCTTCGGGTTCTTTTATTATGGATTCATTCCGGTCGAAGAGCGAGTACCTGTTAAGCAGTTCCAGCATCATCCTTGCCCTCGCGGGCTTGAAGGGGTGGCTGGGAGAGTATTCGTAGTCGGAGACCCTGTTGGAGTAAATCAGGACGTTTCTGCAGGCCGGATTTTTTTCCCTTTTCATGTCGGGTCCTTTCCGCCGCCGTCTTTCTTTTTTTTGTAGATCCGGTAGCAGAGATACGCGATCACCCCGACCGCGATGGCTATGCCTGCCGCGATGTTGTACTTCTTCATGATGTCCGCTATTTTTTCTTTAACCACGTCCCAGTTGTTTCCCAGCATGAATCCGGCCTGTATCCAGATCAGGTTCCATACGGAAGCGCTTAAAAGGGACAGGAGAAACACCCTGTGGATCTTAAGCCTCGAAATCCCGGACACGATTGAAATTACAGACCTTATCCCGGGGAGAAACCTGTTGGCCAGAACGATGAAATAGCCGTACCGGTTGAACCATTCCTCGGCCTTCACAATCGCTTCGGCGGAGAATGCCTTGTAGTTTTTGTTTATGAAAAATTCCCTTTCGAGAAACCTTCCCACCATGAAAAGCGCCATGAATCCGACGACGCTTCCCAGGGTCGTAGAGATGTATACCATGAGATAATCCAGCCTGCCTGTGCCGACCAGAAACGCCCCGAAGGCCGTTATGGTATCGCCAGGTATGGGAGGGAAGAGGTTTTCAACCACCGCGCTCGCGAAGAGGAAGAAGTATAAAAAGACATTGTTCTGGGGCAGAAGAAAATCGATCAGATCCTGTAGCAATTTTTCCATTGGAACACCCGGTTGGAGGATAAAAAAATAATTAATGGATTAAATCCATGATGCTGCTCTATTAACAGTATATTTAAACGATATGTTTAAATATTATTTTTTTCTATTTATGAATTGATTTTTATAAACCAGTAAAATAGGGGTGTTTAAAAATGCAAATAATAATCCATCCCGCTGAGGGTTTTAGGTGGGCCCGATGTGATCAATGATGGTTATTTGTACAATTTACAACGGGGTTATATTATGATAAAAAAAGCTCTATGGGCGGCTTTATTCCTGTTTATTTTTATCGGTAATCTTTATTCACAGGCGCTGGACATACCATTCATATTCGGAGCCAAGCACAACGCCATGGCGGGTGCCGGATCGGCTCATGTAAAGGGCGGGACCAGCATAGCCATGAACCCGGCAGGACTGGCCGAGATCAAGGATTTCGAGGCTGAAATTACGGTGACAAACATGTACATGGAACTCAAGGCCCCGGTAAACGGGCCCGGAACCAGGAGCACGACCAAGGCTTACTATCCCCTGATGTTTTTCGGCATGGGTAAGAGGCTGAATGACATATTTACAGTGGGCTTCCTCGTGTATACGCCTTCGGGCGGCGGCGCGGTTTTTCACGGCATCAACGTCGGCGATCCGTACCTCCCGAGAAACGATTTCAACGGCAAGCTGGCCTTCGTCGAGTTCGGACCCTGCCTGGCAGTCAACCTTCCCTGGGGATTTAAACTGGGGTTCGTGTACAGGTTCAATTACATCGAACAGTGGGCGTCGATGTACGACGTGTCGATGCTTGCATTAAAGACATACAATTATTCCCACCTGCGCGGATACGGCATGCAGGGAGTGAGGGCCGGGATCCAGTGGCATCCCATCGACCAGCTCCATATCGGGGCCTCATTCAGGACGAGGGTCGTAATGGACATCAAGGGGGATTCAAGGGTGACCATAGCTCAGGACAACGTCACTTCAACGTTAATTCCCGGGCTGCCCGTGACCGGCCTGGCCGGGCTGAGGATGACCCTCCCCACCGCGTCGACCGCGAGGTACGCTGAAATGATGACCGTCGGGATAACCTATGAATACCTGAAGGATACGGTCTTCCTGAGCTTCGACTATTCGAGGACCTGGTACAGCTGCTACAAATCCATAACGGTCCAAAAACCCTTCCCGATGATGATACCTGTTAAGGCAAAGGACACGGACATATTCAGGTTCGGCGCCGAGCTCTGGATAAACAAGAACGTCCCGCTGAGGTTCGGGATAGGGCATGATTCGGGATGCGCAAACGAAAAGTATCACAACTACAGGACGAACGGAGCGCCAGCGCCCGCGTACTATTTCGGGATCGGGACCGGGTACAGGTTTGAGAAGGACCTGGAGATCAACATTGCCTTCAACTACATGGTCAACACGGGCAGGGTGGGGTATGAAAATAACCCGTTCCCTTATTCATTCATACCAACGGGAAACACTTTTACGCCGAGTTATAACCTTCTTCCGGCTCAGCCGGGATATTATTCCTCCCGGGGATATTTTGGTTCAATCGAAGCAAAATACAGCATATAAATACAGCCGGAAAATTGAAAACGGCCCGCGAGGGCCGTTTTTTTTATTCCCGGTCTGTTTATAATATTAACTCTCCAGTCATCAGTTGGAAGACATCTTTCTGAATTTTTTTATCATTGCTTTATTCAAAAGATAAATCAGCGAAGGGAAAATTTTGTTTATCATGAAGAGAAACCTGGCATGGAACGGGAATACTATCATTTTTTTGTTTCCTGCCACCCCCCTGAGTATGATTTCCGCCGCCCTCTCGGGCCCCATCATCCTCGAGGGCAGTCCCGATACGTATTTTTTCCTATCAACCTTTTTCACAGTTATGGAATCATAGAAGGCGGTTTTTATCACGCCGGGACAGACCAGCGTCATGTTTACGCCGAGGTCCCTGGCCTCGGCCATGAGGGAAAGGGTCAGCCCGGCAAGGGCGAATTTTGAAGCGGTATAAGGCACGTTGATTGAAAAGGGAATGATCCCCGCCATGGACGCGATGTTGATTATATGTCCGCCTCCCCGGGCGATCATCAGGGGGTAGATCTCCATTATTCCATTTACAGCGCCCCGGAAATTGACGTTGAACACCATGTCCATGTCCCTTGCGGTACAGTCCCTGAAGTCGCAGCTGAAGCCGACGCCGGCATTGTTGAAAAGGAAGTCAATCCTTCCGAATTTTTTCAGGGACGCCTTCAGCGCCTTCCTGAAGGACCCGGGATCTGTCACGTCGGTTTTCATCGCCGCCGCCGTTCCGCCGCCCCTGATTATTTCAGAGGCGACAAGATCCGCGCCGGAAAAATTTTTATCCGCCACCGTCACCGCCGCGCCGTTTTTCGCAAGCGCCAGGCACAGGGCCCTTCCGATCCCGGACGAACCTCCGGTAACGAAAGCTGTCCTGCCGTTGAATTTTTTTCTTATTCCCATGCGTTTAACCCTTTTCAAATCAAGCCGGCTGTCTGAAATATTTTTCCGCGGTACGGGTTTCTGCCGGCATAAGCCCTTGCCGGCCCGTTGACAGGGTCGAATTCAATGTCGCGGCGGTCGTTCACGAGATATCCCGCGCAGACGACAAGGAATAGCGATGCGATTCCCGGGGTCATCGTTTCAGTAGCGCCGGGTTTGTCCAGGTGCATGATTGACCCGCAGGAATAAACCGGTATCGTGAAAAAGCCTGAGATTATTAATAACGTTTTTCCCGGCCTGAAGATGCTGTAATATTTTAGAATCATTGAATTCCCGGATGCGGCGGATACCATTGCCGCCCGAGACGAAGATTTTTACTTTACATGATTGCCCTGAAATGATTTTATCCATGAGTTTACCTGGTTTCGCTCAAAGGTCAAGCATAAACTTAAGGAATTGAAAAGGAGAAAATAATGGAAACTGCCGTTATCAAGAGACGCCATATTTTTTTTCTGATGGCACTTGCGGTGCTCTGCTCCGGGACCCTGTTTGCGGGCGGGGAGGCCGTGATAGACGCGGGCGCCGGGCTGAGGATGAGGGAGGCCCCGGGGCAGGAAGCGAAGATAATTACCGTGGTTCCCGACAAGACAAAAGTGGCCATCCTGGAGGAAAAGCCGCCGGTCGTCGAGGTGGCGGGCAGGAAGGGAATGTGGACCAGGATTAAATGGGGCAAACACAGCGGCTGGGTTTTCGGCGGATTCCTGTCGAAGGAGTCCGGGAATGTCACTGTCCTGGCGCTGAGGCCCGATATGCCGACTGACTGGGTCCAGGTCAGGAAGGAAAAAGGCGAATGGGTGACGAACACGTACTGCAATGCCGAGAAGCCCAGTGTCAGGATAGAAAGGGGCCCGTCGGGCGCGGCGATTTTAATCGGCTATGGGCAGGACGGCGTCAGGCTGGAGATTGAGAGGATAATAGACCAGAATGAAGTCATGTTTTTCGTAACCAGGCCGACAGGCGGACAGAAATCCTACAAGATAAGGTTCCAGTTCACTAAGGAAAAGGGGATTGGGAAATGGAGGGTCTTCGGCGACATGGACAAGGACGGATTCTTCATAGACAGGGACTCGGCGAAGGGAATTAAAAATATCCAGGAAAAATGCGACCAATAATGATCCGGGTTTTTTTCCGGTAAGCCGTTTAATTCATTTTTCAAATTTTTTAAACGCATATGAATGTGTTAAGGAATATTATCATCAGCAGATATTTTTTTGGACGGTTAAATTAAATGAAAAAAGAAAAGTTGAAACTCTTCACCCCCGGCAGCATAGGTCCGGTCAGGCTCAGGAACAGGTCGATACGCTCGGCGGCATTCGAGGGAATGTGCCCGGACGGGATCCCGTCCGAGTCGCTTTTCAATTATCACAGGTCGGTCGCAGAAGGCGGGATAGGCATGACGACCGTGGCCTACGTGGCCGTGTCCAACGACGGCAGGTCTTTCGCCCACCAGGCCTGGATGAGGCCGGAGATCGTGCCGAACTTCAAGAGGCTCACGGACGCTGTTCACAGAGGCGGGGCGAAGGCCTCGGTGCAGATAGGCCATTGCGGCAACATGGCGGACAGCTCTGCCACGGGCGAGAGGCCGCTCGCTCCAACCGGCAGGGTAAACATCTACGGGCCCACCTTCCCGAGGGCGATGAACGAGGACGACATGCTCAGGGTCGCTGCGGATTTCGGGAGAACGGTCGAACTGGCCCGCAAGTCCGGGTTCGACGCCGTTGAGGTGCATGCGGGCCACGGCTATCTCATAAGCCAGTTTCTTTCGCCTTACACAAACAGGAGGAAGGACCGTTGGGGAGGGAGCCTTGAGAACAGGGCCCGATTCATGAGGCTCGTTCTTGCCGGGGTCAGGAAGGCCGCGAAAAAGGACATGGCTGTGATAGTGAAGATGAACCTCCGCGACGGATTCAGGGGCGGGATGGAGCTGGATGAGGCCGTCGAGGTGGCGGGGATGATCGAGGAGTGCGGTGCCGACGCAATCGTCCCGAGCGGTGGCTTCGTGAGCAGGGCGCCGATGTACGTGATGAGGGGAGAGTGGCCCAGGAGGGAGCTGGTCAGGCACATCACCAGCCCGTTCATGAAATTCGGGATTTCGGTTTTCAGCCGCTTCATGATACAGAACGAGCCTTTCCGCGAGGGGTATTTCCTCCCGGACGCACTTTCGGTCAGGAAGGCGGTCAAGATCCCGGTAATCTACGTGGGCGGGGTACTGTCCCTGCAGAAGATAGAGGAGATCCTCGGCATGGGTTTCGATTTCGTGGCCATGGCCAGGGCCCTCATCATAGAGCCCGATTTCATCAGCAGGCTGAAGAACGGCCGATCGCTCGTTTCAAGGTGCGCTGAATGCGCGCCATGCAACCGCTGCATCGCCACGATGTATACTGGAGAGGCCGAGTGCATGTTGGGCAGGTGACCGGGGTGATAAAAAAAGGCCCGGTAAAATCCGCCGGGCCTTCCAATAAAAAATTATTTGCTGATTTGGATCAGTACAGCCGACTCATTTCACCGTTACGGGCTTTCTGTCCACGACGTTATACTGTTTTGTCGGATAATCGCTGTGGAGACGCACCTCGTATTTTCCCGCCGCCTTCACTTTCGCAAGCGGAACGTCTACGGTCGCCTGGTTGTTCGGAACGAATGTTCATGATCCCCATTTGTTCTTCATGTCAAATACATTCATTGAATAAATTAAACGCGTTCTATTTAGCTTCCGGGACCCTGCCGTTGTAGCATTTCAAAGGATTCTCCATAACCCCGATGAGGCAGATGCCGCAGTTGATGCATCGTGATTCCGATTGCCTTCCGGACCTGAATTTATTCACGATGCCCGGCTCGATGATGAACGGCCTGCTCATGGATATGAAATCTGCCCTGTTTTCCGCGATCGCGTTTTCAATGTCAGCAAGACGCCTCATGCCGCCGACCGCGATGACCGGTATATCCACCTCGCGCTTTATTTTTTCCGCGGCATCAATGTTGTAATTCGTGAGCGGCCTGTAGTTTTTCAAGAGAAGAGGGGAAGCGATTTTAAAAAGGGCCTTCTTTATTCCCGGCATGTCCCTTATCACCGGCATCATCCTTGCCATCGCTTCTGCCGGGTTAATCGACATCCTGATGCTGTTGAACCCGTCGTTTCCGCTGCCGCATGAAACTTCTATGGCGTCGAATCCGTGCTTCTGGAAAAGAACCGCGGTCTTCAAGGCCTCGTTCATCCTCATGCCGCCCCTCTCGAAATCGTATGCGTTCATTTTTACCCATATGGGATAATCGCCTGCAAGATCCCTGGCCTTCTCCATGATCCGGGCGATAATCCGGAACCTGTTTTCCGTATCTCCGCCCCACATGTCATTCCTCCTGTTCTGGGCCGGAGACAGGAACTCGGAAAGAAGGTACCCGTGGGCCGCATGCAGCTGCGCGCCGCTGAAGCCGGCCTTTTTCGCGCGCAGTACCGCGCCTGCGAAGCCGTCTATGATGCCTTCGATTTCATCACCGGTAAGCGCCCTTGCGCGCGCCTGGGACGAGGCATAAAATTTTTTCGATGGGGCCACCGCCTGCCCGCCGGTTATCGAGGGGCCCGTCTGGCCGCCGGCATGGGCGAGCTGGATGATGATCGGCGTACCGTGCTTTGTTACCCTGCCGCTGAGCTTCCTGTACTCCGCGAGGTGTTCATCGCTGTCTATCATGCACATTCCCTTAAATGCCTTGCCGTTTTTCCTGACACCGGCGAAACCTGTTATGATGGCGCCGGCGCCTCCCTCGGCGATCTTCATGTAAAGATCGGATAGAGCTTCAAGCGGCCGGCCATTTTCATCGGCCATCCCTTCGAATGTCGCGGACCTAATCAGCCTGTTCTGAAGCTTTATTTTTCCGATGACGGCTTTTTCAAAAATTTGATTCATTCAATATCTCCCGGTTTACCCTAAAATATTTTCGCCTGTCTTCAGTAATGGCCAAATAAAATAAAATCAACTTTTTTTCTTGACAAAAAGATGTTATTATTAAGTTGTATCTTTGTAGATACAACAATACAAGTGATCGTGGATTTTTCTGCCATTCCGCCGGCTTGCCGCAGCGTGACTTTACGCGCGCCGGATCGCGGAGCCGGTGAAAATCGGCGACAATGACAGTCTCTTGAAAAAAATCATATTAGAAAACGTCCATATACCTCTGCACTACCAGATATCCGACTATCTGATGATGATGCTGGAAAAGGGGGAACTGGGCTCTGATAAAAAACTCCCTACCGAGGAGGAGCTCTGCAATATATTTGACGTAAGCAGGACGACCGTGCGAAGGGCCCTTGATCATCTTCTGCAGAAGGGTTTCCTTTATAAGAAGCAGGGCAGGGGCACTTTCTGGACGGAGACCGTCCAGAAGATCAAGAAGGAAAAACTATCGGGTATCAACCGGGAAATATTCAGGATTACGAAAAAAACTGTCGCGAGGGTGATATCTAAGGAGACCTCGACGGTCAATCCTGAAATAAACAGGGAGCTGAGACTGCCGGAAGACCGCGAGGTGGTTACTTTCAAGAGGATCCGGCTGGCGGACGGGGAGGTGATGAGCTTCACAATCAATTACCTGCCGAGGGAGTACGGCGACGGAATACACAAAGCGCATCTGGAGAAGATGACCATGCTCGAGACGCTGGAGAACGTGCTCGGCGTGGACCTGGGCGTGATCGAACACGTGGTCGAGATAACGAGGGCAACGCAGGAGATCGCTAAAAATCTCGGCATCTCCAATCTCGATCCCGTCCTGACGGTCAAGACATCGGTGTTCAATACCGGCGGCGATCCGATCGAGGTGGTCTGGACTTATTTCGTTGAGAATAAATACAAGTTCAGGGTGGTGCTGGATAAGTGAATTACGGGAATCGTCAACGGCCGCACGCATTTTAGAATAATCATGCGGCGCTGATCGACGACCGACGACATGAAATAAAAAAATATCTGGAGGAGAAAAAATATGGGAAAGTATCAAGAGGCTTACGACGAATCAATCAAGAACCCGTCGAAATTCTGGGGAGAGGCCGCAAAGGACATCCGCTGGATCAAGGAGCCGACGAAGGTTCTCGATGATTCCAACAAGCCGTTCTACCGCTGGTTTACTGACGGCGAGATCAATACCTGCTACAACGCGCTGGATTACCATGTAGAAAACGGCAGGGCCGATCAGACCGCCATCATCTACGACAGCCCGGTAACGGACACCATTAAGAAATATTCATACAGGGAGCTCCTGGATGAAACATCGAGATTCGCAGGCGTCCTGAAGTCACTGGGCGTGGCCAAGGGCGACAGGGTCATCATATACATGCCTATGATACCGCAGGCGGCGATAGCAATGCTGGCCTGCGCGCGGATCGGGGCGATACATTCAGTGGTTTTCGGCGGGTTCGCCTCGAACGAGCTCGCGATCAGGGTGGATGACGCGAAACCCAGGATAATAATTTCCGCGTCCTGCGGCATCGAGGGGAAAAAGGTCATCGAGTACAAACCCCTGCTTGACAAGGCCATAGAGCTTTCCAGGTACAAACCTGAAAAGTGCATCATTTATCAGAGGAAACAGGCATCTTCTCCGCTGACAGCCGGGCGAGACCTTGACTGGGACGAAATGATGAAGAAGGCCGGGCCGGCAGGATGCGAGAAGCTGAAGGCCACCGACCCGCTTTACATACTTTATACGTCCGGGACCACCGGGATCCCGAAGGGCGTCGTGAGGGACAACGGCGGACATGCCGTGGCCTTGAAATGGAGCATGAAAAACGTGTACGACGTCAGCCCCGGCGACGTGTACTGGGCGGCATCCGACGTGGGCTGGGTCGTCGGCCATTCATACATAGTATACGCGCCGCTTCTTTACGGATGCACCACCATCATGTACGAGGGAAAACCCGTTGGCACCCCTGACCCGGGGGCTTTCTGGAGGGTCATATCCCAGCACAATGTAAAGGTCCTGTTCACCGCACCGACGGCCTTCAGGGCGATAAAAAAAGAGGACCCGAACGGTGAGTTCTTTAAAAAATACGACCTCTCCAGCTTCAAGGCCCTTTTCCTCGCGGGCGAGCGCCTTGATCCCGACACGTACGAATGGGCGAGCAGGCTGCTCAAGAAGCCGGTGATAGACCACTGGTGGCAGACTGAAACCGGATGGGCCATCGCCGCGAACTGCATAGGCATAGAAAACCTTCCGGTGAAGGCCGGGTCTCCGACCAAGTGCGTTCCCGGATACCAGGTGGAAATACTGGACAGTGAAGGCAGGCAGCTACCTAATGAAACTGAAGGCATCGTGGCCATCAGGCTGCCCCTGCCTCCGGGTACCCTGCCCACGCTGTATCAGAACGACGATAAGTTCAAGGAATCGTACACCGACCCGTTTCCCGGATATTATTTCACGGGCGACGGCGGGTATTATGACAGGGACGGATACATATACATCATGGGAAGGGTTGACGACGTGATAAACGTTGCGGGCCATCGACTTTCCACCGGGGCCATGGAAGAGGTCATCGCGAAGCACCCGGACGTGGCGGAATGCGCGGTCGTCGGCGCGGCCGATGATTTCAAAGGGCAGCTTCCTCTGGGATTCGTCGTGCTCAAGGCGGGAGTCAAGCGCAGCGGGGACGAGATCATCAAGGAGCTTGTCCAGATGATACGCGACCAGATAGGGGCCGTGGCCGCCTTCAAGCAGGCGCTTATAGTGGAAAGGCTGCCGAAGACCAGGTCCGGTAAAATTCTCAGGGCGATCATGAGAAAGATCGCGGACGGCGCCGAATACAAGGCGCCTTCGACGATCGACGACCCGGCCATACTCACGGAGATCGAGGGTCATTTGAAGACCATAGGTTACGCTAAAAAGCAATAAGAGGTACAGGAAAGCCCGGCAGCCGTTGATTCCGCTGCCGGGCTTTCCGTATAAATAAAATCTCACGGCAGGGACAGGTCTTGTCCGCTCCCTGCAAAGAAAAAAACAATTCCGGCCGTAAGTTATTAAGGCCGCCGTCATCGTTTCAGACGGCGGCCTCCGGCCAGTATTTTGCATAAAAAACAACCAGGAGGAGAAAATGACAGGAAATGAAAAAACAGCGGGTGCCGTCATGCCGCGCTGGATCCCGCTTGTAGGCGGAATTCTCAGCAGCACCACCTGCGGCGCCCTTTTATACGCGTGGAGCGTTTTCATCAAACCGCTCAACGCGGAGTTCGGATGGAGCAGGGCGGACATAGCAACCGCGTTCGCGATAGCGTGTCTGGTGTTCGGACTGATGACCTACCCGGCGGGAAGGCTCAGCGACAAGTACGGTCCGAGGATAGTCGTTCTTGTCGGGGGGATCATACTCGGAATCGGGTTCGTTCTTTCGGGATACATACAGACGAAGGCCGAGCTTTACCTGACATACGGCGTTGTTGCCGGTTTCGGCGGGGGACTCGTTTATCTTCCTCCCATTGCTACCGCACCCAAATGGTGGCCGGAAAGGAGGGCGCTGGCAACCGGATTCGCGGTGGTGGGACTGGGACTGGGTTCCTTCATAATGGGGCCGCTCGCGACATACATAATCGAAAATGCCGGATGGAGGTACGTGTTTATTTATGTCGGGATCGCCATGGGGATCATAGCCGTCGCCTCGTCGTTCAGCCTCAGCGTACCCCCCGCGGGATGGAGGCCGGCAGGGTGGACCCCGCCGGTGGAAAAGGGACAGGACCCCTCGAGGGAAAGGAGGGACTATACCTTTCAGGAGACGGTAAAGACGCTGCAGTTCTGGCTTCTTTACATCGCTTATTTCTGCGGCTCTTTCGCCGGATTGATGGTGATCGGTCATATAGCGGGTCACGGGACCGACCAGGGTCTGACGCCGATGAAGGCCGCTTTCGCATCCAGCTGCCTTGCCATCATGAACGCCGCCACAAGAGTCATCTCGGGATATATTGCCGACAGGCTCGGGATAAAGATCACCTTTACGGGTGTTTTCATATTGCAGGTGGCCGCCATGGCCCTCCTGTACCCGTCGGGACAGTCGTACATAGCGTTATGGGCGGTGGCCGCGGTGATCGGATGGAACTACGGGGCCATGTTCACCATGTTCCCGGCGACCTGTCTCCAGTACTTCGGACCGACAGCGCAGGGAAGCAACTACGGCCTCCTTTTCACAGCATGGGGCCTGGCCGGATTTGCCGGTCCGTACGTCGGCGGGTGGCTGAAGGATTCCACCGGGACATATTACATGCCGTTCATTGTCGGGGCGGCCGTGGTAGCCGTTTCAGCTGTGATCGTCGCCCTTGTGAAGGCGCCGGAAAAAAAGCACGTTTAGACGCGGTATCTGAAAATTATATGAAAAGCGGGACATGGATTATCCATGTCCCGCTTTGTTTTATATTGAATTAAAAAACAGGCCGCCTACTTTTTCCTGAAATTTTCCTCGAGGAATGCAAGAACCCTGGCCGCCACCCTGTCGAACTCCTTGCCCCTCACAATCCCGTGCCTGTTCGCATAAATCCTGCAGAGTTCCTTATCGGCCGTACCCAGCTTGTCGAATATCTCCAGCCCGCTTGCCGGGTTCACTATGGGGTCGTTCGATCCCTGGACTATCATGGTCGGGGTATCCACGTCCGGCAGCCTCTCTTCCACGGTTTTCATCAGCTTTTCAAGCTCCGATACGCCTCGAACCGGGTTCCTGAAATAATTTATGTTGGGGTTCTCCGGGGTGTTGGTGATGTATTCCATTTTGCCCCTGTTCAATTTAAACCTGGAAAGAAAGTTGTTCCACACCACCACGGCCGAAGACAGTCTCGATGCGATGTTCTGAAGGTGAAGCGGCGCGTTAATGGATACTATGCATTTGAACCTGTTTTTTTTATTGGCCGCCTGGAGAAGGGCGAGCCCGGCGCCTGTTGAGAAGCCAACTATGGCGAAGTCCCTGACGGTGTTTTTCATCACAACGTAGCCCCTGTTCACGGACTCGTACCACTCGTCCCAGTTCCTTTCGGCCAGGTCCTCCGGCGACGTGCCGTGACCCCTTAGCCTGACGCCATACACAGTATAGCCTTTACCGTAAAGGAAATCCGCGAGGACCCTGATTTCTTCCGGCGCGGCCATGTATCCATGTACGAGTATCACTCCCCTCTCGGAAAAGCACCTCTTGAAGAAGAATGGCGATCCGATCTCAGTGGGCTTGCTTTCCCCGGGAATTTTGTATTGTTTGTAATCGTCAAGGAATATCTCCCGGTCGTGCGCTATGAACCTCTTCCTTATTTTTCTTCTCAGAAAAAACGGGGACATAAGCATTATCCTGTGGAGCCATTTAATGAGTCCTTTTATCGGCTCTATCTCGTTTTTAAGAACTTCGACGATATTGTCTTTCCTGACCGAATGGAACTTGTATATCCTCTGGAATTTTGACCCGTTCCTGATGATGCAGCCGTCCCTGAGCGTTACCAGGCCCGCGGATTCCGCGGCCTCGACGAAGCTGCCGTATTTGCTGTGGAAATCGTCGGTATTCAGATAGTCCTGTTTTTTTATCAGGCTTGAATGGAAGTTTGAAATCCCCAGCTCCTTTATTTTTTCTATCGCCAGGTTCGCCCTGTTTTTGAAGTCCGTCTCGTCTATCCTGTTTTTCGGGTACATGGCGAGAATGTACGAGAAGATATGGTCGTGGTTCACGGTCGTCATAGTGTAAATGCATTCCATGTACCTCTGCATGAGCTTCAGTGACATGCTCGTCAAGTGTGAATTATCCGACAGCTCGCCGTCAAGGTACAGATCGTGGTTGGATATCATTTTCCTGATCGAGCCTTTATCGAATAGATACTTTTTTATGAGTATCGGTTCACCGAAGGTAACGTCGATGTCAACGCCCTCGAGCAGCATGGTCCCCTCAACCAGGAGTTCCTCCTCCAGTCTCGGTGAAACCTCCTTCGAGAATTTCTGGATGATTTTGTTGATCGAGTTGTCCCTTGCCCTGACGGGATAGTAGGTGATGTTGACCGGAACGATGTAGGTTTCCCTGTTGAGAACGTCCTCCGTGCTGTCGGTTATGCCGAAGCGCTCCATTATTTTCTGGACAGCGTTCTGGTTCCCGCTTTCCTGGAGGAACCTGATTTTTTCACGGTAGAACTGGGATACGAGCGCGGTCCTGGCGGCGCCGCTGTGAGGCGGGCGCCTGATGCCGACGTTGTAGACCATGTATTTGCCCTTCTCGATGATCTTCTTGTCCTTGATCATCTGGCCTTCCGGGAATATGACAACCGGGTTTTCGTCGGTGAGGAGGCATTTAATCATCAAATTGTCCCTTTCAGGGTCGCGGGTCGATATCGCCCCCAGCTTGACCATCAGGTTTCCCAATCCGCCGCCGAAAAAGGAATAATGCGCGAGCGAAATTGGAAACTTGCCGGTGGTCCTCTGGACCAGGTAAGGTATGAATACCGTCTCCATTCTCGTGAAATGGTTGACGACATAAAGGACCGGGTCGTCAGGGATGTTTTCCGCGCCGTGGACCCTTATCTTGGCGCCGGAGTTTTTAAAAAGACTGTCCAGCGCCGTCCCTATGGTTTTAATAAGAATATTCGATATCTCCATGCCGCTCTCCTAATTTTTCCATCTGTCGTTCAGGTAATCGGAAATGATATCCCTGTGGTCGAACGCCATTTCTTCAGGGAGACCGTCGGCGCCGAAAACCGCCGCCTCGCTCGCGTCGTCTCTGCCGGCCGGGTTTCCCTCGGCCTCGGCTATATATACCGTGGTTATGTTGTGCTGCCTCGCGTCCCTTGCCGGGTCGGAATACGTATGGAACTGCCTTATCAGCCTCACCCTCAGGGACGTTTCCTCGTGCGCCTCCCTGACGGCGGCTTCCTCAAGCGACTCGCCGTAATCGACGAAACCGCCGGGCAGGGCCCATCCGAAAGGAGGGTTTTTTCTTTTAATCAGTACGATCTTTTTCGGCGCCGGTCCTTTCATCTCGATGATCACATCGACGGTGGGGACGGGGTTTTTATACATCCTTGATTACGGCCTCCCTGTTGAAATATTTGACGAGCGTCACCTCGTTGCCTGCTTCATTGAATAATGTCTCGTCGAAGGCGTTAATAATTATCTGGAGGCCGATTCCGTGCAGCGTGTTCAGGAGATTGCACTCGAGTTCGTTCGATGCCTGGCTGAGGAATTTATTCCATTCGAACCCCTTGCCGTCGTCCTTTACCCTGTAGGTGACCCTGTCCGGTTCGAGGATGTAGTCTATGTACACCCTCCTGTTCCTGACCATGTCGTCGCTGCAGGCATTCAGGAGGTATTCCGTGTAGTTTTTGTTTTTCTGCTTCAATTCGGTCTTTTTTTTGAAGCTTATCTCCAGGTTGCCGTGTTCTATGGCGTTGATCAGCACCTCCTGGAGGGCTATCTGGATGAACAGTACCTGGTTTGTGTCGAGCTTGCCGTCAAGGTTTCGGGTGAGCCTGTGGCAGAATATGTGAACGTTCATCACATCGTTGGACATCACGTAAAAGCATTTTTCGTTGATGAGCCATGAATTTGTAATATAGTCGCTCTGGATCATTCTCGCGCTGACGAAAATGCTGTCGAGCTCGCCCTGCTTGAACTTGGGCTTCATCTTTATATGGATGGTCTGATAATGGCCCGTGTCCTTAAGCCTCACCGGCGATATGATCTCGGCCTCGTTGCCCTGGAAGACCTCCTTGAACCTGTCGAGCAGCATCTGCCTCAGCCTGGGGATGTCTTCTATTTGCGCCTGGTTGAAGACGTCCCTGAGCGGCTTGCCCATTATTTCCTCGGGATCGAGATCCAGCAGTTTTTTTATGGCGGGATTGAAATTCACCACCCTGCCGAAGCTGTCCAGAAGGATGAGCATCTCGTTCGTGTCATTTATGATCAGGTCCAAAAATTTTATCTGGTCCTCAATATTGTTTTTGGCCAGCTTGTATTTTTTTATGAAATAATAGAACAGGATGAAGTAAGTTAAGACCAGGAGCAGGGTGAGGGCGGCCATGGAGGCAATCTTGTATGTCCTTTCAATGTCTTCTATCATCAGCATGAATATGAAGGAGAGGGGAGGGATGATGATGAAAAGAAGGAACGCAGCCGGAATCTTTCTGATTATCAGAGTGTCTGTTTTTTTCAGGCTTTCTTTGATGTTGTCTATCATGATCGGATAACGGTTATTTTTGTTCTGATATAAGAGTATTTGCGCCCCAAGTGCAGGAAGCGGATAAAAAATAACATCAGCGGTAATTATTTCAAGTACAATATGTGCCGAATGGATGCGGGATAAGACGGGCGGTAAAAAACGGTTATTTCCCGGACAGGTACCTGTCTATTGAATCGGCCGCCCTGATCCCGTCCTGTATCGCCCATACTACGAGCGAGGCGCCCCTGAAGGAGTCCCCCGCCGCGAAGACCCCTTCGGCGCTCGTCATGAAATTTTCATCCACCGAAATATTGCCCCTCGGATCGAGCCTGAGATCCAGGTTGCCGACTATGCCCTCGTGGCTGACGTGCTCGAAGCCCATGGCGATCAGTACGAGATCGGCTTCCAGCTCGAATTCGGACCCCGGGACCCCGGTCATCTTCATGCCGCCGTTCCCGTCTTTTTCCCACTGGACCCTGCTGGCGAGGATTTTTTTGACCCATCCGTGTTCTCCAGTGAAAGACCTGGCGAGGACGTTCCACATCCTTACGCCGCCCTCTTCATGGGAGCTCGACGTCTTCAGGAGCTTGGGCCACAGGGGCCAGGGCTCGTTTTCAGACCTGCGCCTTGGAGGTTCCGGAAGTATTTCTATCTGCGTGATTTTTTTTGCGCCCTGCCTGTTTGCCGTTCCAACGCAGTCGGCCCCGGTGTCGCCTCCGCCGATAACCACGACGTTTTTATTGAGGGCCTTTATGAGGTCGTTTTCATATATCCTGTCGCCCCTTACGATCCTGTTCTGCTGTACCAGGTATTCAAGTGCGAAATGTATTCCGACAAGTTCCCTGCCCTCGACGGCGAGGTTTCTTGCCTTTCTCGCGCCTATGGCCAGGCAGACGGCGTCGAATTCATTTCGGACCTCCTCAATCGAGATGTCCTCGCCTCCGACGTCGGTCCTCGTCCTTATCTGGAGGCCTTCCTCCCTGAGAAGATTCACCCTCCGGTCGATGATGTTCTTGTCCAGCTTGAAGTCGGGTATTCCAAATCTTAAATATCCTCCGACGCTGTCGGCCGACTCGAACACCGTGACGGTGTAGCCTTTTTTATTGAGCCTGTCCCCGCAGGCCAGTCCCGCTGGTCCGCTTCCTATCACGGCGACCTTTTTCCCGTTGCGGGTTTTCGGCGGCCTGGGCCTGACATAGCCCTCCTGGAAGGCCTTTTCAATAACGGCCAGCTCGTTCTGGCGTATGGTCACGGCCTCGTCGTTGATCGCCAGGACGCACGAGGCCTCGCACGGCGCCGGGCAGACCCTGCCGGTGAATTCCGGAAAGCAGTTGGTCTCCTGGAGTATGTCGTAGGCCTCCCTCCAGTCGTCACGGTATATGGCGTCCTGCCATTCAGGCATGATGTTCGAAACCGGGCAGGCCCAGTGGCAGAAGGGGACACCGCAGTCCATGCAGCGCGACGCCTGAAGCCTCCTGTCGTCCTCCGGCAGGAGCTTTTCCACCTCGCCGAAGTCGCGGATCCTCTCCTCGACCGGCCTGTATCCGGATTCCATTCTTTTGACTTTAAGAAATCCCGTTGGATCACCCATCGTATGTTTCCCCCAGTTGTTCTTCCTGTCTGATGCCCTTCAGTTTTTCGTCTATCTGCTCGATCAGCAGCTCCTTCATCGCCCTCTGGTATTCGAACGGGATCACCTTTACGAACCTGGGAACATGCTCGTACCAGGAGTCGAGAATTTTTTTTGCCACCGTGCTTCCGGTATGCCTCACGTGCTTGTGCAGCATGTCGATTATGAAGTCCTGGTCGTCGAAATCCCTTACCGGGGTGATCTCGACCATTCCCTTGTTGCAGAAGAATTCGAAGTTCCCGTCCGCGTCGTAAACGTAGGCGACGCCGCCGCTCATTCCCGCCGCGAAGTTCCTGCCTACCCTGCCGAGTACTATTATCCTTCCGTCTGTCATGTACTCCGCGCAGTGGTCGCCCGTGCCTTCAACCACGGCCATGGCTCCGCTGTTCCTGACGCAGAACCTTTCGCCGGAAACGCCCCTTATGAAGACCTCTCCGCCGGTAGCGCCGTAAAGCACCGTATTGCCTATGATTATGTTTTCCTCCGGCTTGAATTCCGAGCCAGAGGGAGGCACCGCTATCAGCCTGCCGCCCGACAGGCCCTTGCCGAAATAATCGTTTGCGTCCCCCTCCAGCCTGAAGGTGATCCCCCTGGCCAGGAACGCTCCGAAGCTCTGCCCTGCGCTTCCGCGGAACGTGCAGTTGATGGTGTTGTCGGATAGGCCTTCCTCCCCGTATTTTTTCGAGACCTCGTACGAGAGCATGGCCCCGACGGCCCTGTCCGAATTGTTGATCGGCATTTCAATGTATATGTTGACGTCCCTGCTGCCGCTCAGGGCCGGCCTGGCTTTTTCGATCAGCTGCCTGTCGAGGACGGTCTGTATCTTGTGGTTCTGGTTTTCGGTGCAGTAGACGCTGTTCCTGTCAGCCTCGGCCGGCCTGTAAAGTATTGCCGAAGCGTCAACGAGCCCGGCCTTCCAGTGTCCGATCACCCTCTGCTTCAGGAGGTCCGTCCTCCCTATAAGGTCGTTGAATTTTCTCACACCGAGAGAGGCCATTATTTCCCTGGCCTCTTCCGCTATGAACCTGAAATAGTTGATGAGGTGCTCGGGTTTCCCGGAAAATTTTTTTCTCAGCTCCGGGTTTTGCGTGGCCACGCCAACGGGGCATGTGTTCTGGTGGCACTTCCTCATCATCACGCACCCCAGGACAATCAGGGCGGCGGTCCCGAAACCGAATTCCTCCGCGCCCAGCATGCCGGCGATCACTATGTCCCTGCCGGTCTTGAGCTGGCCGTCCGTCTGAAGCCTTACCCTGCCCCTGAGATTGTTCATGACCAGGGTCTGGTGCGTCTCGGAAAGCCCCAGTTCCCAGGGAATGCCGGCGTGTTTTATCGAGCTGATGGGGCTGGCGCCGGTTCCACCGTCGTAGCCGCTGATGAGTATATTGTCCGCATGGGACTTCGCGACCCCCGCGGCAATCGTACCCACCCCGCAGATCGATACGAGCTTCACGCTTATCCTGGCCCTCGGATTGGCGTTTTTAAGATCGAATATCAGCTGTTTCAGGTCCTCGATCGAATAGATGTCGTGATGCGGCGGAGGCGAAATCAGGGTGACCCCCGATATGGAGTGCCTTGTCCTGGCTATGATTTTGTCGACCTTGTATCCCGGGAGCTGGCCGCCCTCGCCGGGTTTGGCGCCCTGGGCGATCTTGATCTGCAGTTCGTCGGCGTTGGCCAGGTAGTTGCTGGTCACCCCGAACCTTCCGGACGCTACCTGCTTTATCGCGCTTCTAACGCAGGAACCGTCTATCCTGGGCTGGAACCTTTCCGGGTCCTCGCCCCCCTCGCCGGAGTTGCTCCTTCCGCCGATATGGTTCATCGCGGCGGCTATCGCCTCGTGTGTTTCCCTGCTCAGGGAACCGAAAGACATGGCCCCGGTGGTGAGCCGCTTCATTATTTCCTCGATCGGCTCGACCTCGCCAAGCGGTACCGGGTCTGTTTTTGCGAAGTCGAAGAGCCCCCTTATCACGTGGGGATTCCTGTTCTGTCCGTTGACGGCGGCCGAGAATTTTTTATATATGCCGTAGTTGTTGGTCCTGGTTGACCACTGCAGCAGGTGTATGCTTTCAGGGTTCCATGCGTGCTTTTCGCCGCTCTTTCGGTACCTGTAGACTCCTGCCGAGTCCGGCAGCCGCTGTCCCCCGTTAAAGGCCCCTGAATGAAATTGAATCGCCTCCCTTCCTATTTCCTCGAGCCCGATTCCCCCTATCCTTGAATCCGTCCCAGTGAAGAATTCGTCCACGACCGTCTTCCCCAGGCCGATGCACTCGAAAATCTGCGCGCCCCTGTAGCTCCTCAGGGTGGAGATCCCCATCTTCGAAAAAATTTTCAGGAGTCCCTTGTCCACGGCCTTGATGTAGTTTTCCTCGGCCTTTTTGTAATCCAGGACCTTGCCGAGGGCGTGCTTCATCACGAGGCTTTTTATCGTTGCGAAAGAGCAATAGGGGTTTATCGCGGACGCACCGTAGCCGAAAAGCAGTGCGAAATCCATGACCTCCCTCGCACCGGCCGTTTCCAGTATGATGCTTGCCTGCATCCTTTTGCCCTTTCTTATGAGGTAGTGGTGGAGGCCTGAACAGGCAAGCAGCGAAGGCACCGGAACATTTTCCCTGTCCGCGGTCCTGTCGGAGAGGATGATGATATCAACGCCTCCATCTATGCTTTTTTCTATGTTTAAAAACAATGTATCGAGGGCCTTCCTCAGGCCGGCACCGCCCCCGGCCAGGGGAAACGTCATCGGGAACACGCCGGCCCGGAAGTCAACCATCCCGGATTTTTTGATCCTTTCAAGGTCCGTATTCGTCAGTACCGTGTTTTTGACTTTGATCATCCTGCAGTGGTCCGGGCCTTCCGAAAGGAGGTTTTTCTGCGGGCCGATATAGCTTGTCAGAGACATTACCAGCTCCTCCCTGATAGGGTCTATCGGGGGATTGGTGACCTGTGCGAACGCCTGTTTGAAATAGGAGAAAAGCCTCTGGGGCTTTTCGGAAAAAACCGCTATCGGCGTGTCGGTTCCCATCGATCCGGTGGGCTCCTGCGATGTTTCAGCCATTACGGCCACGATGTCGTCCACGTCCTCCCTCGCGTAACCGTGGAGGAGGTGAAGCCTGTTGAGCGCGTCACCGGTTATTTCCACGTCCGGTTCCGAGGCTATTCTTATCGAGTTGAGATCAACCCGGTTGTTTTCAACCCAATCCCTGTACGGCTTCTCGCGGGAAATTTTTTCCTTTATTTCGCTGTCCGGAATTATCCTTCCCTCCTGGGTGTCCACCAGCAGGAGCTTTCCCGGCATCAGCCTTCCCTTGTATGATATCTGGTCCGGCGGAAATACCTGGACGCCGACCTCGGAGCCCATTACTATGATGTCGTTCTTGGTGATGACGTACCTCGACGGCCTCAGGCCGTTCCTGTCGAGCGTGCCCCCGACATACCTGCCGTCGCAGAATATCATGGAGGCCGGGCCGTCCCACGGCTCCATGAACGTGGAATGGTATTCATAGAAGTATTTAAGGTCTTCCGGGATGGGATTTTTATCGTTCCATGATTCCGGTATCAGCATCATAAGCGCGTGGGGGAGGGACCTCCCGGCGGCGACGAGCATCTCGAGTGCGTTGTCGAATGACGCGGAGTCGCTTTTCCCGGGCTCTATGACCGGCAATATTTTCTTTATGTCATCTCCGAAGATTTCGGAATGGAATGACGATTCCCTGGCCTTCATCCAGAACCTGTTTCCCTTCAGGGTGTTGATTTCCCCGTTGTGGGCGAGGATCCTGAACGGCTGCGCGAGGTCCCACGACGGGAAGGTGTTCGTGCTGAACCTGGAGTGTACAAGCGATATGGCGCTCATCATCCTTTCGTCCGTGAGTTCAGGAAAGTATCTCCTCAGCTGGGACGGCATCAGCATGCCTTTATAGCATACGGTCCTGGAGGAAAGGGACGGGAGGTAAAATGATTGCGCGTCCCGGTTGCCCGAGGCCCTTATGCCTTCCTCGGCCCTTTTTCTTGCTATGTATAATTTCCTTTCAAGGACCTGCTGGTCCATGCCTTCCTGACCGGAGACGAACACCTGCCTGATATCCGGCTCCGAGCTTCTGGCGATCTCCCCGAGGCAGGAATCGTCCGTTTCGATCTCCCTGTATCCCAGTACGGACAGCCCTTCCTCCCTGGCCATGGCTTCAAAATTCTTGATGCAGAAATCCGCGCCGTTTTTTTTGGGAAGGAACATCAGGCCGGTCCCGTATCTGCCGGCGTCCGGGATGGAAGGCATTTCCTCTTTGTAGAAAAAATGAGGTATCTGCATGAGGATACCGGACCCGTCGCCGGTCTTGTTGTCCGCGCTTTCGGCTCCGCGGTGCTCCATCCTTTCCAGGACCTCGAGGCCGCGTCGTATTATGTCGTAGGATTTTTTGCCCTTGATGTTTGCGACGAAGCCGATGCCGCATGCATCGTGTTCATATGACCTGTCGTAAAGTCCCTGTTTTTCCTGTATGGCTGGCATCTGCATTCTCCTTAACCTCATGACCCATTTTTCCATTGCGTTTTATCTAAACAACTTTTAATTAATAGTATAATAAAATTATCAATAAATTCCTCATATATTGATATGGCATCAATTTTAAAAGGGCATGTTATGTTACAATGATGTAAAAAAACCGTTTATTTGCATAAATTTTTTGACAGGGAATAGATATTGAATATAATTCCCTGTTCTTTATAAGGAGGTATGGATTTAAGTCAGGTATTGCCGGCTGTTAAAGATTTTTTTCAAAGAAACCGGATATGATTATCAATGAGTTAATGTTAGAATGGTATTTATTCGAATCCTTTCCCTATTAACATCATCAACCACCGAAGAGCCGTTTAACCATGGGTTCATTCTTCTAATATTTCACCGGCGGCTTTCCCGGCTTCATCGGGCTCTTCTATTCTGACTCCGCTCCAGTCCCCCTCGCTGCTGTCGGAATCGCAAGTACCGTATTTCCCCACGATCGATTTGCCGTCAGGCGAGATGATGAAATATCCTCTTCCGTATTCGCCGTTCATGTCTTTCCATCGGAAAAACAACCGGTTTTTTTCGAGCTTTCCCTTTAATGTGCCGGAGTATTTGCCGTAATAGGCGCCTGTCGCCGAATTGTCATTAATCGCGATCAGAAGGATGCCCCTGGACGTGTTCCATTTGCCGCTGAACCTGTTGATTGCCGGATCTGCATGGGAGCTGGTCGATGTCATTATGAATAATATGATGATAATTCGTACAGGCATGGGCTTTTATAATGGTTTCATCCATATAAATCAAGCATAAATGAGACAATTTGTTTATTACGTGCAGATGATAGTGTTGAGTTTCGTAGTAGCCATGAGGCTCTGACCCCTCGATAAAGCTATTTCCAGGAAATATTTTACGGGTGTCTCTATAAATTAGATTTTTCATTATAAAAACCGCTGGAAATCTAATTTATACATTGAAAGCACCCACAATGGAACATCCTGATTTGATTATTAGAGGTTATCTTATGTATTTTATATGGAAAATTTTTGTATTTAAATGTATTATTAATCCGAAAACTTCATAATATTTGATCATTGGATTATATTTATAAAAAATTTGAATTAATTATGAAAAGAGCCACTTTTTTTATTTTGATAATCGTACTTTTATTATCATCCTGCGAAAGACACGATCTTAATAAATTCAACACCCTCGGATTGCTGGCGGCATCAGTTCCAGCTGTTTATGTTGCAGGAGACTACACCCTGGGCGGAAATACCGCAGCCTGCGCATGGATTAACGGTGCAAGGATAGACCTGACGGACCCTGCGGTCATAACAATAGCACAGGCCTCGGGTATAAGCATCTCAGGATATAATTATCACGTGGGCGGAATTTACAATAACGGTGTGGATTTTATTCCCTGCATATGGACTAACGGAGTTAAGCAGGAGCTTTTATATACAAACAATACGTCAATTCTTGGGGTCAATTCTTACGGGCCTTTTATCACTGGAGGCGGATACTGGACTGACGGGGCCGGGGACGAGATTGCCTGTTACTGGCTGAACGGGACCAGGTTTGATATCGTCGGAGGGGGAGGGGTTAGCGCCAACGTGACATCTGTGAAGACCTGTGGTAACGGCATATACATGAGCCTGACCTATATGGGAACGCTTTGTTATTATCATAACGGCGTTCTTGTAAGTTACCCGATAACCAATTCCTACGCGGAAGACATCTTTGTCGATGGTAAAGATGTATATCTGTCAGGTTACAGGATATCCGGTCCGAACCAGTTGCCCTGTTACTGGAAAAACGGGAAACTGGTCGATCTTCCCATTCCTGCTGGAAGCGGACTCATCACGGAAGCAGCCAGCATCTGGGTGGATACAGGTAACGTATACGCATGCGGATATTATGATCTGGCCGGGGTATCTTACGCATGTATATGGATAAATGGTACAAGAATCGACATAAGCGACGGCATCAACTGGGCGGTGGCTTATGCCATAAAGGTCAAAAACGGCAATGTATTCGTATGCGGACAAAGGCTTTACGGCGGGATCGGCAGGGCATATGTATGGATGAACGGCCAGATCCAATATCTTGATATACCCGCTGGAGCAACCGGCAGCGTTGCAAGGGCCCTGGATGTCGGTTATTATTAGATGCAGTTTTAAATCTTTCCGCATAGGTCTGGGGTCAGAGCCTTCTTCGCTGACCGGGAATGGCGTAAGCTCCGGGAAACGTATATTCTTTACGGCGGTTATTTCAGGATGAAGAAAGGGCCGTTTTTTCTTGTTATTATTTCTAACCGCTGTTTTAACCTTCATCAGGCGGGGAATTCATGCACTCTTATTGAAATTTTTCTTAATTTTGGCTCGGCGCGCGAAAATTTCAAGGCCCCTGTCCGGGACTTTTCATGAAGACATGGTCCATGTTGAACAGGACGCATTTTCTTAGATATTAAAATTATTTCTGCAGCAGGTATATCAAACAATCCTTAATCATACGAATTATAATTCATTACACGGTGAATACCTCCCTCACGGCCGGGCCTTGAGCCGGCAGGGGGCATGCCTCTTCCCGCTTCTACAAACTTCCTCGGGCGGGGGTCGCGCCTGAAGATTTAAGAGTCAGCATTTCGATGTATGCGCGGGGGGATTAATATTGAAAATAAATCATTGACTCTGAAAAAACAGATTTAATGAGTTTTTTTTATTGAACTATTCGATTGTACAATTAAAATATATACACACTCTTTTTCCAATCATCAGTAGGCTAAAATTTGAAAATAAATAATTATAGTCTTCGTGCTGTTTTCACAACTATTGTTTTATTTTCGATTATTCCTGTAATCGCCCTTGTACTGTACAGCGCCTATGAAGAGAGGAACCATCTTGTAAAAGAAATCCGCAATGATATTAGCGTTAAAATAAACCAGGCTTCGCATCGGATCATCCCGATTGTTGAACGCATGAAATCAATCCTGATAGTAATATCCAGGCATGACTCAATCATAAGACATGATACTGCTGCCGCGAATATTTTTCTAAAGGATATTATGACAAAGTTCAGTTACTTTGCCAATATAGGCGCAACAGACAGACAGGGTATTGTATTTGCTTCTGCCACGCCCATTAGCGGCAGGATTGATCTTTCCGACAGGCTTTATGTCAGGGAAGCTATTTTAAAAAATAAACTTGCCTGCGGTGAATATCAGGTCGGCAGAATAACCGGCGTTGCTACAATTAATTTCGGGTTCCCCATAATAAACGCTTCCGGTGATATTTCAGGAGTGGTATATACCGCTATAAAAATTGAACACCTGAAAACCATCCTTTCATCTATTGATGTTCCGGATAACTCAGATTTAACATTTCTTGATGTTAACAATACCGTGCTTTATTCAAATCTTGAAAAAATATATCCGCCGGGGAGCAGGTTCCCCGAGAATCTGCTCGGAAAGATTAATTCAGTATCAGGGAATAATACAGTTACTCAACACGGGAAGGACGGAGTAATGCGCATATATACAAGCCGCAGATTCAGTGAACTTGAAGGCCCGACTCTTGTTCTCGGACTGCCCGAGCAGCAGGCAATGGCCAGGGTAAATATTATTACATTAAGAAATATCATTCTATTGATAATTATCGCCATTGCAGTCCTCGCAGTTTCAAGGTTGCTGTTCAATATTTTTATCATACGCCGGATAGATGCGCTGGTCTCTGTCTCTGATTTAATTGCATCGGGGAGTTATGGTTCACAGACCGGTATAAGTCACAGCGATGATGAACTGGGAAGGCTTGCCGCATCATTTGACCGGATGTCCATATCATTGAAAGAATATATTGATGAAAAGAAACAGACTGAAGAGATTATTAAAAAAAATAATCAAGAACTCCAGGCTTCAAATGAGGAATACGAATCCATCAATGAAGAGCTGATATCAGCCAATGAAGAGCTTGAAAAATCAGGTAATGAACTGCATCTGGCCCATAGCCGCCTGACAGCGGTTATCAATAGCATGGATGCCATAGTTTATATTGCAGATATGCAGTCATATGAGATTTTTTTTATTAACGATTACTGCAGGAGAATATGGGGGGATATAACAGGAATGGTTTGCTGGAAATCGATCCACGGGAAGCAGAACGGTCCATGTGAATTCTGCACGAATGATAAGCTTCTGGACCTCGACGGCAGACCGGCTGGAGTTTATTCCTGGGAATTTCATAATCCTGTCAACAACCGCTGGTATCTTTGCCGCGATACTGCAATAACCTGGACAGACGGAAAAACAGTCAGGATGGAAATCGCCGCTGATATTACCGATATTAAAAATAAAGAACAGCAGCTGCGCCAGGCCCAGAAGATGGAGACTGTCGGCAATCTTGCGGGAGGTCTCGCCCACGATTTCAACAATGTATTAAGCGGAATAACCGGGACAATCAGCCTTATGAAATTTAATCTTAAAAAAAATAAATTCGATCCCCTGGAGATGATTGAAAATATTCAGGTCATTGAGGAATCAGCATCAAGGGCGGCTGACATAGCCAATCAGCTGCTGACCCTGTCAAGAGGGCATAAACTCAGCCTCGCTCCGGTTGATATTACCGAATCAATCGGGCATGTTATGAAGATATGCAAAAACAGCTTCGATAAAACAATTGAGATTAAGCTGCAGCTTTCTGCCGGGGGCATCATGATTATGGCAGACCCCGCTCAGATCGAACAGGTTGTCCTTAATATATGCGTCAACGCGATGCATGCCATGACCATTATGCGCGGCGCCAATGAGAATCAGGGGGGATGCCTCAGCGTTACAACAAACTTTATATACGCGGATGATTTTTTCAGGACTAATCATCCTGAGGCTGATGCTGAAAATTACTGCATAATCAGTATATCCGATAACGGAGTCGGCATGGATTCAAAGACCACAGCGAAAATATTTGATCCTTTCTTTACAACGAAAAAATTGAATCAGGGTACAGGTCTCGGACTCGCAATGGTATACAATATAATCAAACAGCATAAGGGCTTCATAGATGTTTACTCGGAACAGGGCGTCGGTACAACATTCAATATTTTTCTTCCTGAGCTTAAAGAGGCAGACAGCAGGCAGAGATTATCTGAAGATCAGATATTTGCCGTAAAAGGAACAGGAACAATACTTGTTCTTGACGATGAAGATCTTCTCCGCAGAACAGCAAGGAAGATGCTTGAGGCAAGCGGATATTCAGTCGTCGATTTTCCCGATGTTGATAAAGCCATTGAGTATTATAGTAACCATTATAATGAGATAAAAGGGGTGCTTCTCGACATGGCCATGCCGAAGCTGTCCGGCAAAGATGTATTTGAGCGGATGAAAGTGATAAACCCTGATGTAAAAGCAATAATAGTTTCCGGTTTCATGCAGGATCAGAGGATTGAGGAGGCACTCTCCAGCGGAGTTAGCGGGTTTTTACATAAACCATACGGAATGATGAGCCTGACCCGCATCATCAAAGAAATCTTCGGATAAAACCTCAGTGTTTAACCGGTAAACGGAATAAATTATTGACAGACCCCCCTGTCTGCACGATTAAAATTTCAAGGCCCCTGTCCTGGACTTTTCATGAAGACATGGTCCGATGTTGTTTCGCATAAATGGCATTGTGTCCCATGGGCCTGTACTGAATAAGGGGGACTTTGCTAGTTATTAAAACGCAGAATTTTTATTGCTTTGCGGGATGTTCGTTGACAGGAAAATAACTAAAAAGCCGCGCACGCTTTCGCGTGCGCGGCTTTGAGTAGTCAGGTTGCTGGGTTACGCCGCCGTCGATGGATTTGGCGGATTGCCTGAGAATCGGAATCTTCACTTCTGATACACGAAACCCTTTCCGGTGCAACTGCCGGACTGAACAGCGCCAAGCGGTGAACAATTGATGTGCAATATCCCATCCAGCCCCACTTCGGAGGCCTTCTTGCGCATCATCGCCAGGCTTTCATCAAACTCACTATAGCCCCCAAGTTGTTCAGTCGAAATAATACCAACGATAACATAAGGCTTCGCGGGAGCCTGGGGATCCAGGTACAATTCAATCTGTTCAGGTGTCCGCTTGCTGCGCTGATAGGATGCCCCAGTGGGAGCAAACTTGCCCTTCATCGCGCATCCGTCCAGAACCATGATGGAAATTATAGACACCAGTAAAATTCTAATCTTTGTCATGGAATTTCTCCTTTAAAATTGCATTCTGAAAATCACCGCTGATATACAAAACCCTTGCCGGTATGTGCTCCATCGGTGTTGTTACCCGACACTCCAATATATATTTGATAGACGCCGTCCAGGCCCAGCGCCGCCGCTTTTCTTTTCAATTCCGTCTTACAGCGGGCACTGGAAACGAACCATACATCTTGCGTTGCAACATACCCCACGGCGATGTAGGGCCTCTCTGGGACTTTGCTGCCGTACAACAATTCCACCTCGTCGGCGGTTCTGTTGCTGCGTTTGTATTCAGATCCCGTTGATGCGAACTTGAATGAAACGCACCCGCAGGGAAGCATAATGAAAAGGATCAACATCACCCCAATAAACCTGATTTTTATCATTAGAACCTCCTTCTCTGATCCACCTGCGCCGCGCACGCTTCCGCATGCGCGGCTTTTTGATTTAGTCAAAAAAATATTAAGGCCTCTGTCAATTATTTTTTACTATCTATCATTCACCCGAGGGGGGCGGAACCTGCGGGAAAATCTCATAGAATATATTTTTTATGAGATTCCGGTATTTGTTTCACAAAACCGGAATGACAAGGTACCTTTAATTTCGTGAATTAATGTAATTATAATCGAAGCACAATATTTTAATAAGTTATTTCGTTCTTCCCTCAAAGTGCTTCATTGAATTGCCGCTTCCAAAGAGAGTAAGAATTCCATCAAAAATGACTGTCGGAAAAAGTTTGCAAAAACGCATCAGAAACATGCTGCCTGCAGGAAGCATGACAGTGGGGATTTCTTTTTTAACAGCACGCACAACTTTTTTTGCAACCTCATCCGGTTTTAGAAACGGCTGAAAGAGCAGCTGTTTAAATCCTTTAAACATTCCAGTATCAATGATATATGGGCACACACAGGTTATATTTACGCCTTTAACTTTCATGGCAGCGAGTTCACGCCTGAGCGATTCAGAAAATCCCACTTCAGCGAATTTGCTTGCGCAGTAATCCGCCAAGAAAGGCATGCCAAGGATGCCGCCTGCAGAAGCGATATTGACTACAGTACCGCTGTTGCGCTTAACCATGTCCGGCAGAAATTCTTTTGTAAACAAGATGTGGCCCCAGAAATTAATGTTCATTGTACGCTCCATCTCTTCGAGGGACAAATCAAGAAATGATTTTCCATATACGATTCCAGCGTTATTTACAAGAACATCAATTGTGCTGAAATCTTTCCTGATTTTTTTTATAACACCGGCAACCTGGATTTTGTTCGAAATATCGCAGACATATGATGCAGCTTTAATTCCAGATTCTTTCACTTCCAGCAATGTTGCAGCAGCAGCTTCTCTGTTGATATCAATAATGGCCAGATTCGCTTTTTCCTTTGCAAAAAAATACGCCATCCGTTTTCCAATTCCGCTTCCTGCTCCGGTTATTATTATATTTTTATTTAAAAGATTAATCACTTTATTCACCTTTAACTTTATAAAAATTCTGACTGCTTATTTTTTATATAGAATAAAACCTGAGGGATTTATAGATCCTCCGCCAAGATCCATATAGCCAAATCCGATATAAAGATTCCCGTTTATTTTCCGGATCTCATCGCGCATTGAACTGACAATAATATCACTATTAAATGATTTATAAACCACATGATACGAATCCTTATTGTCAAAAACCGATTTGCCAATATGGGTTTTCATCTTACGCTCGAGTATCCTTTTATTTGGCGCTCCGGCGCTATTCTGTTTAATAATAAAAATATTAAATCCTTCGCCTTCATTGTTTTTTAATGGAGAAAATTTTTTCCCCGTCCACTTTCCTTTTCCGAAAAAATTATCAGTAAACACCTGAACCGCAGGCGCCATTATTCCTCCGGGATGATTCATTGCAGAAAATTCACCGGAAAAATCTCCGGCATCCGGCGCAGGCGCAGAATAAAACAGCTGAAAAAAATCTGATTTAGACAGGGCAAGAATTTGCTTAACGTCTGCTTTTTCGGAAGAGCAGCCTAATATTTCACTCATGGGTTTATTCGTATATGCGCCGCCTTTCTGCATTATATTAATAAAGACTATCCCTATAATTAATGCTGCAACTGCTCCTGAAACAATCAGAATTTTGTGAATAATTTTCATAGTCTTACTCCTGTTTTTTATAAACTTTGTTAGAACAATCTCAAACCAGTTATATTAAAATGCGGCTCTTCCTATGGAAAGACTCAAGTATTAATATATTTTATTGTAGCATGTTTGAATTCAAATCCTTTTAATAAGCCCCTTCTTCAGAAAATGACTTATATCCTGAAGGTATCTTCCATTAATAATTTTCATAAATGAAGCGATCATCATATTGCCTACAAGAGGAAGCACCTGTGAAGGCGAATAGAGGGGCGTGGGTATACCCAGTCTTCCACGGATAACCTGAGTGAGCTCCACCGCTGTTGCATAGCAGCTGTCAATTCTAGTTATTTTTTTTGCGTTTTTAATTTTTGCTTCTGAACAGCTTCCTATTAAAAACACCTCGCTACCTTTAGCATCAATTTCCTTATCATATTTCCCCACGACTAAAACTGCAGGTCTTGCTTTGGAAAAAGCCGCGCTTCCGGCATAACGTTCATTGAACCCGAAAAACATTTTAATTCCCATCACGCATCCGGTAAGACACTTCATGTCATCGTGACTTCTGGCCGGGCCCCAGTAGAATCTGATCGGCGACTTCAGCCTCTTCAGTTCTTTTTCTATGTCCTGCCAGCGATAAAACTCATCATCATAGGGAAGAATTTTTTTCGCGTGCTCATCCAGCGCCTTTATGGTTTTTATATCTCCGATCAGATTCAGCTCTTTAAGTTTTGCAGGTTTATATCCCCTTTCAACAGCTCTCTGAAGATACGGGACATCAGTAATATTATATCCAAGAAGTCTTGCGGCTGCGATATCTACAGCAAGGGGATTAATTCCCATTAGAATCAGACCAAGCCGCCTTGGAGTCGGCACTGCTTCATTGCCTACTCCGACATCGATCGCATCCATGATTATGAAATCCGGGTATCCTGCTTCAATCAGATCAACGATCTTGTCATTCAGCATAAAATCATGTCTTATGGCTCTCTCGTCATCAGAGATAATGCCGATGTTTAATTTTACTGCACCGGTCATGGAACTCACACAGTGGCATTTCAGCTTGGGGAGATAAACATACGAATCTGCATTTGCCATTTTTTCCGATATTCTTAAATTATCATGCACCTTTCCGCCGATAAAAGCGCTCTTTCTTTTTTCTTCATCGATACAGAATGCCTTAACAGAAATTTTTGACTGGCGGTTGACTTCTGAAGTAACTTTGTAATAATTGGAATATTTATATGTTAATCTGGTTGGATATCCAATCGCAGTTTTTTCACCCATATCAATGCGTGATACGCCAACGGATTTTGACAGCACACTGAGTGATGCTTTAACCAGTGCCGGATCAGTATAAGCAGTTGATCCATATTTTCCTTTTTTAGTGGCATAAACAACATTTGGTTTTACAAAAATTTTTCCTTCAGGTTTATATCCGAAAATCTTCATCCCATCCATGATGATGCTTTCCATTTTTTCAGGATTATATTCATCGCAGAATTTAATCATAACCCTGAAATCTTTCCTGTTAAGGCCGTGTTCATCCATTCAGGTTCTCCTATAAGATAATTTCTTTCCCAACTTTAACAACTGACAGTTTTCCGGGAAATGCTTCTTTAAATTTTTTTATTGCTGCATCCGATGTGTCATGAGGGGAAAGAACAATTTTTGCAGGATTGATTTTTTTAATGGCATGGAGTCCCGCATCAAGATCGCCATCATTCAGTCCTGACCAGGGAGGTGCGTCTTTTGCAATTATATATTGCGGATCAATAGGACCAATCTTGCCTCTTCCGCCGTGAACAGGATAGTGCAGTCCGCCTATAATAGCATAGATCGGCTCGTTAAACAGCATGGCCGCTCTTTCAGCAATTCTTTCAATCGAAGGATGGCCGCATCCGATTATTAGCACAATTCCCTTGCCTTTAATATTTACAGCAATACTCTGTTCATATATTTTGCCCATTAAAAAAAGATGCCTTGGTATTGCTCCCATTGAAGCTACGCCCTTTTTAATAATAAAAGGATCTTTGCTTATATTAATTTCAGATACAGTATCCCATGGTGACGGCAATAATTTTTCAGGTGAATAAACTTTAACAGCAGGCAGATCTGACTTTCCATTTGATAAAGAAAATGTTCCTGCCTGCTGGTTTTTCATTCCTCCCACGTGATCAGGATGCATATGACTGAAATATAAAATACTTATGTCAGAAATTCGTACACCGAGAGTTTTCATGTTCTGTAATAGCGGAGAAGGATGTTCATTTTTCATATTGTATCCAACATCAAGAAGTATTACAGTATCATCTGCTTTGATAAGATATGAAACTCCGGGTTCTGTTTTTAATTGAGGCGAGTCGGAAAAATAATCTATTAGCGGAAGTATAGAAAGTCTTTCAACAGATCCGTTAAACGAAAGTTTCGGGTATTTTGCATCCTGATATTCCCTGTCAGAGGCGATTTTACCTTTCTTGACCTGGATTGTTTTTACTGTTAAAAAAGCCGCAATTGCAATAAACAGAATAGCAGGTATTATTCCGCTGATGATTAATATTTTTTTTAGTTTCACTTTACATCCCCCGGTATTTTAATTATGATCTGCAAATTCATTTTTTACAATATTAATATCAAGCGGTACCGGTTTTTCCGGATCGCGATAAAATGATAATGCTTTTTCAGGACAATTTTCCAGGCACAGCCCGCATCCGATACAGATTTCCCTGTCATATAAAAATTTCTTTTCAGTCTTATTCACTTTTATCGCATTCATTGGACAAACTTCAGCGCAGTTCCCGTGCCATTTACACCTTGATTCATTGAATTTAACAGAATAACCGGATTTTGCTGTCATTGATAATTTTTTATTGAACCTGGCTGCAAATTTAGTGGCCTTTAAACTCACGCAGGTATCAGGGTGACAGTTGCATATTATCCCGGTACTTCCGCCTGTTGCAACTTTAAAGAAGGCCTGGGTAATGTATCCCATGCTTCTGAATTTTAATATCAGCGCAAGAGCGTCTTTCTGGGATATTTTTCTTGAATTATATTTCTGTCCATGCTCAAGCCAGAATGAGGAGAGCCCTTTGCCTACCGCAAGGCATGAAAGAATATTTTCATCCCTGTCGCCAAGAGCAACCTTGCAGGGACAGTCCATAACAGCAATATGCTCAGGTTCCTGGAATATAATCTTATACGCATATTTAAACGGGATCATTCTTTTATTTTCAGGCGATATTGCTGATATATTTTCATTGAGGGTAATAATTTTCTTGGTATCGCTGAATGAAAGCACCTTGGCATGATAACGCGAAAATCCCATTGAAAGGACAGCTTTTAATGGCTTAAACCAGGATAAATAATCAGACAGGAATTTTAAAAGATAATAGATAAATTTTACATAGGGGTGATAGAATTTGAAATATATATAATTATGAATAAAGCGGTCAAATCTCCTGCCATGTTTTTTCAGCATTATTTTTGTAGATTCTTTCATAATGACTGGCCTCATAAAAAAGAGATCTGATTAAATATTGATCCAGCATAAGATAGTATGAATGCAAAGAAATCACCTGCAATGTGACCAAATCTTATGATTGCATTGCAGGTGATTGCTGAATTTTGCGAGATAAAACCATTATAAGTGAATAAATAATAGTTTTGATTTGTATTTTTTTTTATTAAGCAAATTTACTTAACACATCCCGGGCAATTAAAACCCTCTGTATTTCTGAAGTCCCCTCGCCTATATCACCAAGTTTTGCGTCACGATATAATCTTTCAACAGGGAATTCGCTGATATATCCATACCCGCCGAAAACCTGAACTGCCATATTCGCGCACTTGACAGCATGTTCGCTTGCGAAAAGTTTAGCGCATGATGCCAGTATCTGTGCATCCGGCTTGTTTATTTCCTTGGCCCACGCAGCCTGAAAGATCAGAAGTCTTGATGTATCAGTCATAATAAGCATATCTGCAAGCTTGAATCCTATTTCCTGGAATCTGTTGAGAAATCTTCCGAAAACTTTTCTTTCCTTTGAATATGCATTGGCATAATCAAGGCATGCTGATGCAATACCAAGACATACTGTTGCCATGCCGATTCTGCCGTATTCAAGTGTCTTCATAGCCTGAATAAAACCTTTTCCAACTTCGCCGAGAACTGCGCTTTCAGGAACTTCGCAGTCCTCAAGAAAAATTTCAGCAGTTGGTGAACCGCGGAATCCCATTTTATCAAACGGTTTGCCCACGACGAATCCGGGTGTTTTGCTGTCAACAATGAAACATGTAACTCCGCCTCCGGGACCTGCATCCCTGTCATTATATGCAAAAATCAGAGCCACGTCGCAGATCGGTGCATTCGTGATAAATGTTTTGGCTCCATTGAGAACCCATTTATTGCCTTTTTTTACTGCAGTAGTTTTCATGCTTACAGCGTCTGAACCGGCTTCAGGCTCAGTAAGGCCGAAAGCGCCGATAATATCTCCCTTGATTATTGGAACAAGATATTTCTTTTTTTGCTCGTCTGATCCAAACAGTTTAAGAGGCATACCGAATAGCCCGCAGCTTGCGCCTGCAGAAAGAAAAGTTGAAGCGCATGCCTTGGCAACCTGCTCGCTGGCGATTACATGACTTATTAAATCAATGCTTGATCCGCCGTATTTTTCGTCATGAAGCATGCCGAGATAACCGATCGAGGCAAGTTTTTTTATATTTTCTTTTATCAAAACATTAACTTCGTCCTTGGATGCCTTATCAAGCATCTGCGCCCTGGGTTCAAGTTCCTTCTTGCAGAAATTTTTAAAATTTTCCAGGATCATTGTTTGTTCTTCACTATAATCGTAATTCATATCAGCCTCCTTTTTACATGAAACCCAGCAATCGTGATAGGATATATCTCTGTATTTCTGAAGTGCCTCCGCCGATCTGTGCGAGCTTGGCATCACGCAGCATTCTTTCTATTGGGTAATCATGAATATATCCGTATCCTCCAAATACCTGGATTGCTTCAGAAGCCGCCTGCAGTCCCCAATCACCGACAAAGGCTTTGGCAACAGAAAGATGCCTGTGGTTGAGCGCTTTGCCTGTATCCTTGTCGTGGGCAACCTGATACACGAGCATCTTCGCTGCTTCCATTGTAACTTTTATGTCTGCAAGCTTATGCTGAATTGCCTGAAATTCTTTGATAGGCTTTTCAAACTGCTGCCGCTCTGTGGCGTATTTCGCAGCCTCTTCGAGCATGAATCGGAGACCGCCGACAAAAGGTGCAAGCAGAGCGCTTCGATCCCATGAGAGTGTTTCATGTGTATATGCGAATGCCTTTCCCACTTCACCAAGCAGATTTTCCTCCGGGACTTCACAGTTTGATAGAAAAACTTCAGAAGTTGTAGAGGCTCTCACTCCCATTTTATGAAATGGTTTCCCTGTGGAAAATCCCGGAAAATCTTTTTCAACAATAAAAGCGGTAATTCCGGAGTTGCCGAGCTTCTTGTCGATCGTTGCAAAAACAACGCAAACGTTGCAGACCGGAGCATTGGTAATGAATGTCTTGGATCCGTTTAAGATCCATTTATCTCCATTTTTTACGGCTGTTGTTGACATGGAACCTGCGTCTGAACCTGAACCCGGTTCAGTAAGTCCCATGCAGCCTATCCACTCTCCGCTTGCCATTTTTGGAACATATTTTTCTCTCTGGGCTTTTGATCCGTTCTTGTAAATTGTATCGGTGCATAAATAAGTGTGGGCGCCCATGGCAAGAAGGTGCCCCTGGTCTACACCAGCATGGCCGAGTGCTTCGCTTGCCACACAGCAGGTTACTACATCTGCACCTGAACCTCCAAGCTCCTCGGGAAAAGGCAGGCCGAGAAGTCCCATATCGCCAAGTTTTTTCCAGAGTTCCATTGAGAACTCGCTGTTTAAATCCGCTTGTTCGCAGAATCCCACTAACTGGCTTTTTGCGAATTTATAAATATTCTCTCTGAACATTTCCTGTTCTTCAGTATATCCAAATTCCATGCAATTCCTCCTTTTTAATTAAGAGTGATATTTATAAAATATTATTTCAACTTCGGAGGAGGCACAACCAGCCCTTCGCCTGTTCCGACAACTTCACCCTTCTGATTTGTCCATGTGAGCTTCATTTTAATCCATCTTCTCTCTTCCATTTTTTCAATGACTTCGGTTGTTGCTGTGATCGTATCACCGATGTACGTAGGAGCCTTAAAGCGGGTTTTAATCTCCAGGGCGATTGTTCCAAGACCGGGGAGTTTTGTTCCCCATACGGGTGCTATAAGGCTGTGGGCAATTCCTCCGTGAGCGATTCTTGTTTTAAACGGGGTTTTCTTTGCAAATTCCTCGTTCATGTGCATGGGGTTAAAGTCGCCTGTGATTGCAGCGAAGAGCGCAATATCAGTTTCAGTTACAGTTTTACTGAATGATGCTGTTTCGCCGACATTAATTTCATCATAGCTTTTTCCAAGTTCGTATTCCATAATTCTCTCCTTTTTTTGAATCAAATATCTTCACAGCATTGTCATATCAGACTGATGTATGATAATACTTTTGTTCTTAATTTAAATCACGGTTTTATATCAGATTTTCCGGTCAGTAGCGTAAAAATCTGTTCAGAAATTTTAGCTGCATACAGATCGTAATCGAATGCTTTCCTGTCTATAACGTACTGTATAATCATTCCCTGAATTACTGATATTATTATTGCAGTAATGTATTCGACCTCTGTCGTTTTAAAAATTCCCTTTGCAATTCCTTCCTCGATAATTTTACTGCACTCAATACGGTAGCTTTTCAGAAGCTTCATGTTTGCTTTATGCATTCGTTCATTACTGTTTGAAAGAGTCCAGAAGTCAAAAATCACTGAAAAATAATCTTCATCCCTTGCGAGCTCAAAAGCATGTCTCATGAAAATATTAAGCTTTTCAACAGGACTGTCCACGTTTTCAAAACTCTTGTTTAGAAAATTACGGAGATTTTCATTGATATCTTTCAGAACAGAAACGAGAAGATCCTGTTTGTCCTTGAAATAATAGTGCACAAGACCTGTAGATAATTCAGCTTCTTTTGCTATATCACGTATGGTAAAATCATGATAACCTTTTTTGCTTAGAACCCTATAGGCAGCCTTGATAAGCTGAGCCCGTCTCAAGCTGATTTTATCATTGTTCTTTATATTTTTCTGATTCATTATTCCCTGCCTTTTAAATTAAAAAAATTATTCATTTTTCAATTATCAGTTTAAAATTATCCCCGCCAGTTTTAATAGATCAGGATTGCTGTTCCAGAAATTTTCATCCTGCCATTCATCATGCAATTTCTGTTTCCCATGATTTAAAAAAAGGTTCTCCTCTTTAGATGTTGTTCCGCCTATTAATAATTTGATGCCTCTGTTTTCAATTTTACAATGCGGATCAAATATCAGAAAACCTATATCATCATACTCGATTTTTCCGGAATGCAAATCCAGAACTTCGAGAAGGCGCTCCGCCACATTATGCACATCTGTAAAAGATAAAATTTCATGAAGCCTGTTTTCATCTATTCCTCTGATCTGTTTAACCAGATCCATGTAGCCGTCAGTTGCAGCAATGACCCTGTATTTTTTTTCCTTCAGCGATACTTTATCCATTGTCGCTTCCAGCAGGCTCCGTCCTGCAAACTTCATATCGGCTGCTGTTTTATACTCTACGGCTCCTGAATCTTTATCTATTATTATAACCATGCTGTCTCCTCCGCTTGCTACATGAAGGTTGACCAGCCCGGCATCGTGTTCCACCCAAACTGAACTGAAGGTTGTTTTATGTCTGTAATCCTGTTCAGAATAAATCTGCTTAATATATTTTTTCAGATCCTCTGCTCCGGATAATTTACCTCCGGCAGATATTTTTTCCTGAAATCTCAGCAGCAGATCTTTTGATGCCCGGGGATTACGCTCGCTGCCGTCTGCTACGGCAAATATTCCATTATCAGCATCTATCATCAGGCAATCTCCATTGCCGAAAAAGCATCGTACTTTTTCTGTTCCCGTTGCGATAAAACCTGAAAAAAAATTTTCAACTTTTATGGAACGCTTCAGGGCATTTATCAAAACAGGACTGCCGTTTGCCATCCGGCTTAATCAACGACTCTGAAATATTCTATATCTCTGATTGAGCCCTTGCGCTCCTTTGAAAAAACTGCTTCAACACGGGCGCCAATCTTTACCTTGGATTCATCTTCAATATTTATATAGTGCTGAAAAAGCGTATCTGCTCCATCAAGCTTTATAAAACCATAACCGTAAGGAATCGGTTTCTGCTGGCCTGTTTCAGGATCTATGAAAGCATATCTTAAAATTGTAAATGATCCTATCACGCCATTAGGCCCGACTTCCACCCATTCATTCATTTCAACAAAGCATTCGCCGCAAACACCTCGCGGAGGTATAAAAACTTTCCCGCATTTCGGGCATTTCAGGCCAATAAAGCGCCTGTTATCTTTCAACTCCCTGAAAAACTTGCTTCCGTGCATTCCAACTGCATAATGAAACGGCTGCTCAGCCTTGCCGGATTCTATTATGATATAATCCTTATCGCTCATTTCATCCTCCTATTTACCCGGCTTCTTTTTGCCGTGAAGAATCATGTCAGTCCACCAGCAGCCGCCGAAACCCGTGCTAACTGCAAAGTTAACATCCGGTACCTGATGCTGATCCGCTTTGCCCATTACCTGCATTGCCGCTTCGCAACATCTTATAAGTCCTGTTGCTCCAATAGGATTGCAGGAGATGACTCCGCCTGAAGGATTGATCGGCAACTCGCCGCCCATATCGGTGTTTCCTTCTCCGATATATCGTGGACCTTCGCCCGGGCCTATAATACCCATATCCTCAATCCAGATTATTCCTCCAAAAGAATATGGCTGATATAGTTCTATTACATCGATCTCTTTTCTCGGTTCCTTAATTCCGCCTTTTTTAAACAAATCCTGTGACGCTTCCCTCATGCTTGTGAGTCTGCCGTAATCTGCATCTCCAAGATATGAGTAGCTGTGCCTGTTTGATGTTGCCCAGATCCAGTCCGGTGATGATGTGATCTTTTCCGCAGAGTCTTCGCTTGCCATGATAACAGCAGCTGCTCCATCCGTACGAGGACACACGTCGAGAAGGTGAATCGGATCAGCAAGCATCGGGGACGCAAGAACCTCATCTATTGTAATTTCTTTTCTCAGCTGGGCATGAGGATTATTGAGCGCGTGCTTTCTGTCCCGTACTGAAACCCTTGCGCCGTCTTTTTCTGTTGCGCCATAGCGTGCCATGTATGCCTGCGCTTCAGCTGCAAGGCCGGAAATGGCTCCTGCAAAAACCAGCCTGTCCCAGATAGGGTCAAAGGCTGTTGTAATAGCGCCTGTAGTGTCAGACTCGGAATTTTTTTCCCATCCTATTATCAGCACCCTGTCAAAAAGTCCAGACGCAACTAAATGGTATCCTCCAATGGCAACACTGCACCCTGTTGTTCCACCTGTAGTAATCTTGATTACAGGCTTCATAAAGCCGCCAGAGCCGTCAATGCTCCAGCAGTCAACATAGTTTATGCCTTCAAAATGATCCATGTTTCCGATTATAATAGCATCTATATCACTGATTTTTATATCAGCATCTTTAAGCGCAGCCTGAACTGCTTCATTAATAAGTTCCTGCCCGTTAACATCAGGGCGGTGGCTTTTATGGAAGGTCTGGCCTGTCCCGACTATTGCAACTCTTTTAGCCATTTAATATCCTCCTATTTATCCTTGCCAAGAACCCATACGCAGTGCGACTGTCCGCAAAGACCGTTCACACCATGGGCAACGCCAGTCTTGGGGTTTTTTGTCTGATATTTGCCTGCCTCGCCCCTGAGCTGCTTAACAATCTCAGCAATGCGGATGAGCCCTGCAGCAATTACCGGATGCCCGCTTAAAAGCCCGCCTGATGCATTAACAGGAAGCCTTCCGTCAATCGCGAACTCTCCCTTCTCAAGAAGCCTGCCTGATTCCCCATCAGCGCATAGCCCGAGTCCTTCAAGCCACATAAGCTCCTGGTATGTAAAAGCATCGTATACTTCTGCTGTATCAATTTCTTTCATCGGATTTTTAATTCCAGCCATTGCGTATGCTTTCTTCGCAGCCTGTTCAAGAGCAGGCGCACGGGAGAGATCCCTGTCGCCGAAGAAAAAAGCATCAGAGCAGAATGATACGCCTTTTATCCATACCGGCTTTCCCTTATGCTTCGCGGCACGTTCTTCATTTGCAATAATAATCGCACAGCACGCGTCTGATACGGGCGAGCAGTCAAGCTTATGCAGAGGATCGGATATCATCTCCGATTTCAACACGTCATTCACCGTAATATCCAGAGGCATCTGCGACAGAGGATTTTTTTTCGCATTACCGTGATTTTTGACTGATACAAGTGCAAGCTGTTCAGATGTTATTCCTGTCCTGTTCATGTATGCGTTTGCCTGCATTGCGCAGGCTGATATCATATCCATACCGAGGCTTCTTTCATATATCGGATCAAAAGCTGCGTTGGTTATAAGGCTTGATACGCTCTGCGAACCTTTTGTATGAGCAGTCACTAGAGTTGTCCCGTACGATCCTGAAAGAGCTCTGGTCAGGCCATAAAATGCGCCGAATGTTCCGTCGCCCTCAACGCAGGAAACGTTCTTGTGGGCAGCTCCGCTTGCATCCCCCACGGCCATGCAGGATATAGTCCTGCCATCCCAGAAGTCGTTCGAGGTTGTTATCACATTATCAATATCATTTATATTCATGCCGGCATCGTCGAGCGCTTTGTTAACCGCCTCCCATGCCATATCAGCGAAGGTATCCCTTACTTTATTTCCCTCGATCGAAGTCATTCCAACACCAATTATGGCGGCTTTATCCATTTTAATTATACCTCCTTAACCGGTTTAAAAAATGCTATGTCCTGTATTGTGCCTTTACGGTCTTCAGCAAATTCCGCCTGAACTTTCATGCCGATTTTCATTTTCTCAGGTGAAATGCCTTCTATATAATGAAGCATTGCAGTATCGGCTCCATCTAGTTTGATCAGCGCGTAGATAACAGGAACCTTTTTGGAAATCGCAGCGAGCTGCCTTCTTGCAATTGTAAAAGATTGAACAGTACCAGTACCTGAGAGATCTTTCCATTCAGTATTAGGCACGAAGCAGACCGGACAAGTTTTCCTTGGAGGAATATATGTTTTACCGCATGACGTACATTTCAATGCGCGTATTTTTTTCTCATCGCGAAGACCCTTCAGGAAATAAGTAGCTGTATCACCTGCCCACCAGCTGTAAGGCACGCTTATCTGACTTTCAAACACCATGGGTTCAATTCCATCAAATCCCTGGTCAAGCACTGCATTATCCTTTGTGCCCATAGATCATAACTCTCCTTAATTATTTTACCTGCCGATTATATAACGGAATGGATCAACTTCCTCTCTGAGTATTCTCAGTTCATTCTCATGCGGAGGATCTGTATTTTCAATTTTATCCGCCCATAAAAGTTCAAAGCCGCAATTATCCTGAACATCTTTTCTGCTGTAGCCAGGATTAATTGACAGCACCTTCATGCGTTTGGATTCTTCATCGAAACCCATAATTGCCATATTGGTAATAATTCTGTACGGCCCTGTTCCAAGAGGGAGGCCTGCCTCATAGCGGGAATTCCCGCCCTGCAGATATCCGGGTGATGTAATGAAATCGCATTTTGATGTGAACCGTTTTGAATCCTGGGGAGTCATCATCATGGTTCTCCAGCATAACGAGGCAAGATCGTTTGCACCGCCAGATCCCGGAAAACGCACCTTGGGTTTAGAATGATCATCGCCTATCATTGTTGAGTTGATATTTCCGTACATATCAATCTGAGCTCCGCCTAAAAATGTATAATCCACCATTCCGCGCTGGCAGGTTTCCATTATTTCCGGCATCGAGCTCGCCATGATAGCCTTATGAAAAGTCCGCGAGTCGCCCACTGAAATCGGCATTGATGGAAGCAATGGCGCAACGCCGCCTGCTTCAAACATAATACAGAGATTTGGAGAATGTGTTTTCTGTGCCAGCATCGCTGTTGCGCATGGAGCGCCGGTTCCAACCACTACAGTTGCACCGTCTTCGAGGTTTCGCGCTGCAATACATATCATCAGCTCCATTGAATTGAAATCGGCCATTACTTCTTACCTCCAATTTCAGTATCAATAAGTAATTCCTGAGCTCTGAGCTTCTGAATCTTCTTTATTCCGCCGTTCAACTCAAGATATTCATAAAAATCTTTCGTTCCGTATATCTGTTTATCCATAAATTTTTTAAATTCTTCCGGGTCTTTTTCCGCAGCAAGCCATTCTTTGATATATGCTTCATCGGAAAAATATTCATACGGCATATTGCCAGGATAACTTCCATATGGTACTTCAATAACAGCATCCACGCACCAGAATGGAATGAATGTGCTTTCAGGGTTTTGCCTGATTTCATCATTAGTAATAAGCCGTTCTGTTGTAAGTACAACCCTTTTGGATGCTTTTGCAAGATCCTGGTCTGATACAGACGCGCCGTAAACCCGGGCATTACCGAATATATCGCATTCATGAACGTGGATCGCTGCGAAGTCCGGATAAAGCGCTGGAAGGGCTGCAAATTTTTTCCCTGTAAAAGGGCATTCTATTTCTTTGGCAGCGCTGTATTCAAATGTTGTTGTTCCGAGTATATTTCTCGTGGGCATAAAGGAGAGCCCCATTGCGGCAGCCTTCAGTCTCCATGAAAGCGATGCGTTAGTCCATTCAGTAAGTTTAATCTTTCCGCTCTGCACTGCTCTTCTGGCATTCGGCGACAGCCCTCTGGCTTCAAGTCCTATTATATAAGCCACGTCGCATCTGTCTATGCATTCGCCGCCTACAAGTATCTGGAAGTCGTGTGTCGCAGTATGTCCGGCAAGAGCAAGATTCTTTTTTTTCTGGCGCACTATCTCATGCAGTATGGCGGTTGGAATTCTGTTTGCTCCGAAACCGCCAATCCCGATGTAATCACCGTCTTTGAGCATGGTCCTGACGACCTCTTCGGCATTTGAAATTTTTGATTTCAACTCACGGGATTTGGTTCTAAAAAATGCCCTTGCATTATCAGGATCCGGATCAGTGAAAAGCTCATTTCGTCCAGTTTTAAGTTGTACGCTCATATAACTTCTCTTCCTGTATTTTTAAAATAAATTAAATAAAAACCTGAATTCCAGAAATTCAAACATTGCGTTTCAGGCATTGTCCCCTGCATACATTGATTCAATAATTTCTTTATATTTTTCTTTAATTACATTTCTCTTGACTTTTAATGAAGGTGTCAGATCCCCGCTTTCCTGAGAAAATTCATTCTGAACAATGGAATATTTTTTTATGGTTTCATAACGCGCAAGATGGTTGTTAAGTTCGTTAACATGCTCCTGGACAATTTTCAAAAAATCCTTATTTGTCAGCAGTTCTTCCGGCTTAGAGAACGAAATTTTATTTTCCTCGGCAAGCTTTGCGGCCTGATCAAGATTTATATTGCAAAGTGCAGAAAGATGTTTTCTCAGATCTCCAATTACTATAAACTGGGTAAATAGCGGATCGGACTTGAAAAGGTTTTCAATCTTTTGCGGAGCAACATTTTTTCCGCCGGAAGTAATGATCAGATCTTTTTTTCTATCTGTAACAAGTAAAAAACCGCTTTCATCAAAAAAACCAATATCGCCGGTCATTAGATAACCGTCAGGAGTAAAAGCTTCTCTGGTCTCTTCTTCCATTTTCCAGTATCCCTTGCAGACATTTCCGCCTTTTAAAAGAATTTCTCCATCATCTGCAATTTTTATATTCATGCAGGGTATCGGAGCGCCTGTAGTTCCGATTTTATAATTTGCAATATTCTGCATGGTAGCAGGTGCGCAGCATTCTGTCATGCCGTATCCCTGAATAACCATAATTCCCGCAGCATTAAAAAAACGGATTATATCTATAGATGTAGGAGCGCCTGAAGCGGTCATCCATCGGACACGTCCGCCAAGGGCATTCTGTAAATTCTGAAAAATCATTTTATATGCAATTTTATATTTCATCCTCAATAAAAACGGGATTCGTCTTTTTCTTTCGCGGCGTTCGCTTATTTTTGCTCCGACCTTTTGCCCCCAGTAAAATATTTTTCTCTTTAACGGAGATGAAGCCTCTACCTTTGCAATTATCTTCTGGTATACCTTTTCACAAACCCTGGGAACCGCGAGCACAACAGTAGGTTTCTTATCAAAAAAATCAGCAAGCAGCGTCTCAATGCTCTCTGCGTATGAGGATGTAATACCCACGTACATGCCATACCAGTGGCCTGCAACCCGCTCAAAAACATGACTTAATGGAAGAAATGGAACAGTTTGATCAGTATCGTAAGCATAGTGAGGTTCAACCTGGTCAAGAGCTTTAATTACCGAGATAACATTATTGTGCGTAAGCATTGCGCCCTTTGGGAGTCCTGTAGTTCCGGATGTATAAACAATTGTTGCAAGGTCATCAAGATCAGCAGCATCTGCAAGTTTTTCAAATAACTCACTGTTCTTTATATATTCATTGTGCCCTATATTAAGTAAATCATTAAAGCTCAAAACAAAATCAGGGGTATTGACTGCATCCTCATTCTTCATTACAACAATTTTTTGAAGCCCTTTGAAACGCTCTTTAACATATAACGCTTTTTTCAGCTGAACATTATTTTCAACGATCATGATTTTTGATTCGGAATTGCTTACAATATATTCAGCTTCCTCATCGGTCAGGGTCGGATAGATAGGGATAACACAGGCGCCAATACCAAGAATTCCCATGTCTGAATAAAGCCATTCGAGTCTGTTTTCAGAAAGTATTGATACCCTGTCCCCTTTTTGGACTCCTAGCGAATATAATGCCAGGCCCACGGCTCGGGCTCTTTCATAATAATCATTCCACGAAGCGCTTTCCCATTTTCCGTTTAATTTTTTTTCAACCGCAAGACGGTCACCGTATTTTTTTGCGCGATTTCTGAAAACCTGGTTTATCGTTTTTTCTTCCATCTTTCCCCCCTTGCTGATTTTTTTATCTGCCTTTAAAAACCGGCTTGCGCTTTTCAAGAAAAGCGGTTATTCCCTCTTTCTTATCTTCGCTTTCAGCGAGTTTTCCGAACAATCTGCTTTCCAGTTTTAAAGCTTCTTCTTTTGACAGCTCAACACTGCGGTTAATTGTTTCAATTATTGCAGCAACAGAAAGCGGCCCTTTAAATGAAAAATCCTTTGCAAGTTTCATTGCCTCTTCAATTAATTTATCCGGCGGCGCAACCCTGTTTACAAGACCAACTCTCTCGGCTTCCTCCGATCCGATAAATTTTCCTGTTAGAATATACTCCATGGCTTTTGCAGTTCCAAGAAGCCTCGTCATTCTCACAATTCCTCCGAATGCAGGCATAATGCCAAGCATCACCTCCGGAAGTCCCATTTGAGTTCCCTCTGCGATGATTCGCATATGACACGCCAGGGCAAGCTCGGTGCCGCCGCCCAGACAGGCACCGTTAATTGCAGCTATAACAGGTTTCTTTGAATTCTCAATCAGATTTGTAATTTCATGCGCCCTTCCTGAAAGGCGCTCTCCTTCTTCAGCATTCTTTATATTCTGAACCTTGTTCACGTCCGCCCCTACAACAAAAGTTGCGCCGGCTGCAGTAATAATAACTGCCTTAACCCTGTCATCGACTTCAATCTGATGCATGCAGAATTCAAGCTCAAGCATTGTGATTTCATCCAGCGAGTTCATCGGAGGATTATTAATTGTTATAGTTGCAACACCTTTATCTGTTACATCATAATTGACTTTTTGTCCCATTGCTAAACCTCATTTAAAAAAATTGAAATAGTTGACCTGATTCAATTGATTTAAGCCCCCCTCCGGGCGATGCACTGAGCACAGCCGAAGTGGATTGGGGGGCTTTTAAAATCTATTTTTTCTTGAGACCCATTATTTCTCTTGCTTCATCAGGAGTTGCGGGTACACGTCCGAGGGCCTCGGCAATCCTTACAGCCCACTCGACCTGTTCGTAGCTTCCTTTGGCAATCTCTCCGCTTGGAACACGGATATTATCCTCAAGGCCAACCCTCATATGTCCGCCCAGCAGACACGATTGAGTGATGGCAGGGAACTGATCCTGTCCGACCCCGCAGGTGGTAAAATTTGCATTTTCAGGCATTGCATTTTTCAGAGCGATGAAAGCATCAGCTCTGAAAGCCTGGCCTCCGGCAACACCCCATACGAAGTTAAGATTATAAGGTGCACTGAAAATTCCCTGTTTGCCGATCAGCATGAAATTATCCAATCCGCCCATGTCATAGATTTCAATTTCAGGTTTTACTCCGTTCTCAAGCATGGCTTTGGCAAAATCCTGAAGCATAGTGAAAGTGTTTTCAAAAACAAAATCTATAAATATCTTGCCAGTCTTACGGTCGATTATACTGAAATTCATCGTATTGGTATTCAATGAAGCCATTTCCGGCTTGATAGCTACTATCTGCGAAATCCTCTGCTCAGGAGTCTTACCCATACCAACTGCAGAACTGAGATTGACTATAAGCTCAGGACACTTGTCTTTGATGGCATCATGCGTTGCCTTGATTCTCGCATGATCATGAGTAGCCATGCCATTTGACTCTCTCGCGTGCACATGAACCATAGCTGCTCCGGCCTTGTAGCATTTGTAAGCCTCATTTGCAAATTCTTCCGGCTCATAAGGCACATTTTCATTCTGGTTTTTCATTGTAGCAGCGCCTGTCAGAGCTGCAGTAATTATAACTTTATTATACATGTCACCTCGACCTCCTGATTGTTTTTTCATATGCGGTACTGATCCGACTCCCGGATCACAACTTCCGGCAGATCCTGATCTGTCGCTCATGGAAATCTTCGCAACTTTACTCGGTTTAAAATGATCTATATCAAGAATTGTGTTTGTAGTTTCTTTGGCAAAAACAGCTTCCACTCTCATTCCTGCTTTTACTTCAGAAATATCTATTTCTTCAAGTATATGCATGAAAGGCGAATCTGCCCCATCGAGTTTTATCAGAGCCAGAACAAAAGGAGCTTTCCTCGGTAGATGTCTGTCATCATATCTTACAACTGTAAAATTAACAACCTCACCAGTGTTCTGAAGTTCAACCCAGTTGTCCCTTATGTCTGTAAAATCTTTTTCACATACCTGACGCGGGGGGACGTATACTTTTTTGCACTTGGGACAATTCACACCCATAATAATTTTTTTATCCCTGATCGTAGTAATAAATTTACTGCCGAGTCTTCCAGGGAAGTATGTATAGGGGAGTGCCAGTTTTCCTTCTACTATGAAACAATCTTTCTTATCGTATTCAAGACTCATCGCTTCCCTCCTTATTCATCTATTTCAAAATACTTGATATCGAAAATGCTGCCGACACGCTTTTCATTCCATACAGGCCTGACGCGTGTGCCAGCAACGTCGTTTCTCCCATTCTTGATCAGATTAATCTGATCGCGTCTTACAAGGTGGGCAAATGTGTCGTTACCGATACATCCATCGAGCAGGATATTCAGCATGCCATATGGAGTTTCCCTTGTTTCTCCTGTGAGAGGATCAGGGCTTGAAAAATAAACATATTCCATATAGCGGACCTGACCTTTCGGCCCGACTTCCAGCCATTCTGTTGCAGGGATGCGGCACTCTGCACAGACTTCTCTTGCAGGCAGATGAACCCTTCCGCACTTCGGACATTTATTTGTAAAAATTTTCTTTTCTTTGAGCGCATTAAGAAATCTTCCCATTATCGGGCCGGTTGCAAACCGCTGATTTACTGATATTGTTTTTTTCAGTACGAGAAGTTCTTCCTTTTCAGCCTCTCCTCCGCTTGAAGGAGGTATATACTTGGAAAAAATTTCCCCGAGCTTTAGAGCAATCGCAGTCTGACCTTCTATCGAAGCTCTTCCAGCTGAAAGAAGTGAAAAAGGATCAGTCTTGCCGAGCATAACATCTACCCAGTCTTTCGCTTCATTCACGCAAAGTTTTGTTGTAGGCTTTTCAGGCTGGCCTTCTTTAAGTTCACATTTGCCGTCTTTGATGTAAGCAGTCCATTTACCGCCGCCCTCTCCGCCGATATCATAAGTGATTGTAGCATCAAGGTCGGCTGCACCCTTGGGTTGAAATCTCTGTACCAGAGTTCCAAACATATCAAGTATATAATCCTTTGTGGTGAATTCTTTTATTTTAGGCGCGTACTTCGCAAAAATTTCTCCCAGCTTAAGGGCTATCTCGGTCTTACCTTCAATTGACGCCCTTCCGGCTGATAATAGCGAAAAAGGATCAGTCTTGCCGAGCATAACATCTACCCAGTCTTTTGCTTCATTAACATTCAGTTTTGTGGTAGGCTTATCAGGCTGTCCGGTTTTAAGTTCGCATTTTCCATCCTTGATATATGCAGTCCAGACGCCTCCGCCTTCACCGCCGATATTATACGTGATGCTTACATCAAGTCCTGAAGCTCCCTGAGGCTGAAAACGGGCAACAAGAGTGCTGAACATATCCTGAATATAATCGCCTGTTCCCATTACTTTTTTTGCAGGAACATATTTCTTAAACATTTTTGTAGTTTTACCGAAAGTACCCATATCGCCTTCGAGCTTAACTTTTCCAGACATGAAAGCGTTTGTTGCATCAACCTTGCCAATATTAACACCGATGAAATTTTCCTCGTTTGCTTTCATAATTGTAACGCATCCGGAAAGATCATCTGTCTTTTCAACTTCCATTGAATCATTTTTTACGGTAAGCTTCCACTTGCCCGCCCCTTCGATGTCATATCCGAATACAGCGTCAACACCCTTTGCGCCCTCAACGCGAAAGCGGTCTTTCATCGTGTTGAATATATCTTCTGCCTTTACTCCCCAGTATTCTGTCATTTTTTCCTCCTTACCAGTTAAGGTCCTTTTCAAGCATTGTGAGAACTGTCCACATCGTTCCGCCGAAACCCGACGCAAGGGCGTGTTTCACTTCAGTAGGTATCTGATGATCTCCGGCATCTCCTCTGATCTGCAGTGCTGCCTCAGCGATACGTACCAATGCTGTAGCTCCGATCGGATTAGATGCAATTACACCGCCCGACGGATTGATCGGCATTTTCCCGCCTATCATTATCTCTTTGTTTTCCACGAGTTTAAGATGTTCATCGTCCTTGAGCTGAAAGAAATCCCTTATCCAGTCAACAGCCCACCAGGATGCAGGATCATACATTTCAAACACATCGAAATATTCAAGAGGCTCTTTTATATTATTTCTTTTATATAGATTTTCAGCAGCAAAACGATGAGTCATAGGCACAGGATGTTTTTCATCATAACCGAAGAGAATGAAGGTCTCCTCTCTGTGTACGGTGATGTGGTCGCGGATCCAAACCGGCTTCTTCGAAATTTTTTTAGCCGTTTTTTCCTCAGCGAATATAACAACGCAGGCTCCATCCGACTGGGAGCACATTTCAATAAGCTTCAGGTCTCCTACGAGTTTTGGAGATGTCCTTACAAGATCATCAAGCTGCTCAAATTCAAGACCGAATGCCCTGTGGGCCATTGGATTTTTAACGGCATGCTTATCCATTATTATGCGATACATTACCGAAGCCTTCTTGGCCCTTTCCTCGCCGAATTCGCTTATCATATCATAAGCCTTGGAACCGGTAAGAGCCCCGGTCTGAAGATTTCTAAACCATAAAGGGTCAGCCATATTTGTGATACCACCGGTTGTGTGACCTTCCTGAAGCTTCTCAAAACCTATAGCCATTACAATATCATACATGCCTGAAGCGACAAGATTATCTGCAGCGCAGGACAAAGTAGCGCCTACTGTACCGCCGGTTGTAATACGAAACGATTCCTTGCCGTATGCTCCAGTTCCAAGAGTATGCCAGCAATCCGGCTGATGAACCATTTCAAAAAGCTCCATGTTTCCATGCACAATACAGTCTATATCTTTCATGGCAAGCCCGGCATCCTTAAGAGCGGCGCTTACAGCTTCATGGATCATTTCAGGCTGATTAACATCTTCACGGTGACTTGAAAATCTTGTCTGTCCTATTCCTATTATTCCGACATTTCTGTTTTTCTTTCTATGAGACATTGTATAACCTCCTTATTTCTCCATTATTACAACTGCCTGATGCTGGGCAGCCGGACCATAAGAGGCCTGTGCAAGGGCTTTCTTTACCCCTTTAACCTGACGCTCGCCAGCTTCTCCGCGCAGCTGCAGAAAACATTCGATCGCCCTTGCAGCTCCGCCTAACAGAAGAGGATTGCCGTTGAGCATCCCGCCGGAAAGGTTCACATTATATTTATCCATTCCACCGTCTTCAATCCACTTGCCGCCTTTGCCTTCATCAGCAATGCCTACACCCTCTGCCCACATCGGAAGCTGGTAAGCAGACTGATCGCTTAATTCAAATAGATTAATTTCTTTTTTAGGATCTTTTATGCCTGCCATCTTATATGCTCTTGAAGATGCATTCTTTAATGAGAAGTTTGAAGCGAGGTCTTTATCGCCAAGGAAATAGCTGTCCATGCAGCTCCCGTATCCTGTGATCCAGATCGGATTATCAGTAAATTCCCTGGCGCGTTCTTCGGTGCATAGAAGCATTCCATACGCCCAGTCAGTAACAGGATAATAATGAAGCTCCCTGATCGGGTCAGCAAGAAGCGGGGAATTCATTACTTCTTTTTCATCAACCATTTTGTTGTCGCGCGCATTTGGATTCTTTTTAGAATTTTTCCTGGAACGTACAACAATCTTTGCAAGATGCTCTTCAGACACCCCGGATTTTTTCATATACGCTCTTGCCTGCATAGCGCTCACATTTAAATGATCCATGCCTATCGGCCTGCAGTAAAACGGATCAAATGTCAGGTTTGTAACCATCCGCCTGCTTTCTCCCTGGGACTCCTTGCAGTGTCCCATGAAAAGAATCACATCATCGTGACCTGACATTATGCATGACATCGCATATCCAAGACCGTTAATGCTTTCCTGCGACATTTTTTCTTCGCCCCTGAACTGCGCACCAACTACATCAGTAATGCCGTTATTTGAAATGGTGCGCGCATCGAACATGTCATCAGAACAGGTTATTATATTTCTGATCCCCTTATCCATATCAAATGAAACCTTTGTCTGGGTCATGATAGATTCAAAACATTCATGCAGCATATTCTGAAATCGAGCATGCCAGGCATCGTTTTCGTTCTTAATCTGTGCTACCGCACATAACGCAACACGATTACTCATACTTTTGTTCCTCCATCCTGAAATAATTAACCAGCCACTTTACTCTTCCGTCCGCAGTCTGATATTAATCTGCACAGTCTGAAAAATAATTCATCTTATACTGTTTATGGATTCACCCGGGGGTGCAAGCCATCGCCTTCGCGGGAATGACAGTCTGTATTCAAATTAAAACTGCTTTAATAGAATTATGAACTATATGTAACAGTTCCAGAAATTTCCATTTTTTACTGCTCTTATAATTGAATCTTTGTCTCTGTCAGAATCCATCTCAATCCACGCTCTTCCAATGTTGATATTATCATGCGAATCATCTGAAGCAATTCTGGGATACCCCCAGTCTATATCATCGAAAACGCTTTCCCTGAATCCCTTTGATGTAATTTCAACTGCATCAATCGGATAGAGTTTTATCAGATCATCAAGTCTCGCCCTCACCTGATTCACTGATAAACCATATTCTCCAATATGATTAAAAATATGAAGAACCTCGTTATTTCCCTCGATCCGGTTAACGTGCACATATCCTTTTACAAAAACCGTCAGCTCCAAACCATAAAATAAAATCATCCTGGTTTTTACATTGTTCAGAGCACTCCGGTAATCTGCCTTTAAAAGATAGTCATGATCCGTAACTGCGATAAAATCATAACCCAGACTCTCGTATGCATCAGCCATCTCCTGAGGTGTAAGCTTACCGTCCGAGAAAGACGAATGAGAGTGAAGACAACCCCTTAGAATCAATATATCCTCTATTCAGTTTCAAATAACATTTATTGGTCGGATGTTCAACCAATAAGTCAGTCTATATAAAAAGTCAAGGAAAAAACACCAATACTTATTAAAATACAGATTTACCTGGATTAATGGCAGAAAATAAGAAAAACTGATAAAATAATTCTCAAAAAAATATTTTTAAAAATTTTCATATAGTCCGGATATTTAACAAAAATAAAAAAGATTATACTGTATTTTTTTCCAGATGGGAAAAGGCTTTATAAAAGCAAAAAGTTATTCACATCTCCTTGCTGTTAATATTGAATATTATGCTTCGACAATCTCACCAACCGGAAGTTAAACAAATAGGCAGCTAAAATTCTTGACTTTCAGTCCACCAACAGTAAATGTTTATTAAATTTTGCCAGATCCTTCATGGTATAAAAATCGAATATGTCTAATATCATCCCTGCTGAAAATATAGTTAGTAAAATCTATTTCTTTCGCGGCGTTAAGGTTATGCTCGACCGTGATTTGGCTGAACTGTACTGTGTTGAAACGCGAGTCTTGAATCAGGCAGTTCAAAGAAATTTTGATAGATTTCCATCTGACTTTATGTTTCAGCTTTCAAATGAAGAGTTTGATAACTTGAAATCACAATTTGTGACATCAAGTTGGGGCGGTATCAGGAAACTGCCGTTTGTTTTTACCGAGCAGGGTGTATCTATGTTGTCAAGCGTTCTGAATAGCAAAAGAGCTATTCAAGTCAATATCCAGATCATGAGAACTTTCTCAAAACTCCGTCAAATGCTTTCAACTCATGAAGAACTTAAAAAGAAAATTGAATCAATGGAAAAGAAATATGACAGCCAGTTCCGGATGGTTTTTGATGCTATAAAAGACTTGATCACCGAAGAGCTGAAGCCTAAACGTAAAATTGGTTTTGAAAGAAAGAATAAAAAAGTGAAATAAGTAAAAAACAGAATTTCTTGAAAATAGTAATATCTTGAGGTGCCAAATTGGCACCTCCAATTCTTAAAACAGGAATCTTATGAATGTTATTTTAACCTGGCCGGATGGCAGACGATATAATGGATCATGGAAAGACGGTAAACCAGACGGAATGGGAACCCTGTATAATAAAAGTGGTCAAATAATTCATAAAGGCTTATTTAAAGAGGGTTGCTTTGTTGATAACATTATACAGGTGAAAGTACAGGAAAGCTCAGACACTCAATTAAGTCTGAGCCTCTAAGGTCGCATTTTGCAACCACCTCACTTCTCCGCCTCAATACAAACAAAATTTAATTAACGTTTGCTGATAACATACTGGAATTCAAGAATAATAGTTGATTTAAACTTCCGAGAAGCTGTATTATGGCTCCTGTAGGGCAGGGGTCTGTGAAAAACTTGTTGTTTTCTTATCGCAGTTTCCTAAAAAGAAAATAAAAAATTTTTTACAGATCCATGATATCCATAAGACAGATTGAATCTAATAGGCAGGTAAAATCAACTATTATTATTGACTTTCAGTCTGCTAAAAGTAACCGTTAATTAAATTTTTATCTGTTGAAGTAATTCCACAGCTATTTTTCCTTGAGACGATTCGTCCTTCAACGCGATATCCAGCGGGAGAGTACCTTTGGGGAATCGCTTATGTGCACCTGTTGACTTGATAGATACATCAGCGCCACGTTTCAAGAGCTCCTGGATCAATTCAACATTAACAATATACCAGCAAGCATAATGCAGAGCGGTCCACTCGAATTTATTCAATTCATTCAGCGGGATATTCAGTTCATCTGCAAATACCGGAACAAGGCGGTCAGGATAAGTGGATTTCTGAGTTGCCAAGAGATGCAGCAATGTATTTCCTTCACTGTCCAATCTGGAGCCAGGGAATGCGTATAGTACAGGAATTGCGTCTGTGAATCCCTGAAAAGCGCAATGTATGGGCTTGGCTCCCTTCGGTACTTTTAAATCACCACCAGAAGAATACGGCTTGGTTGACTCCATGGTCGAATCGGCACCGGCTTTAAGGAGAAGCTCAAGGATGGGACTAATATCAGCGGGATCGCCGAGGGAGCCGCCAGCTACTGAGCCGTAACAGGCGTAGTGCAAAGTTGTCCAGCCCTTGATGTCGGCAGCAATTGGATCCGCTCCTGCCGCAAGAAGAAGCTGCACTATCTCCAACTTGTCCCAGCCGAATTGAAAAGGCCGCTCTCCGTTTGACGCAGAAGCATTCGGATTTGCCTTGTTCTCAAGAAGCCATTTTACAATTTCGATCATCTCCGGTGATATTATTGTCATTCCATCTTCGCTAATATCCAGCGCCATTTGACACGCCACATGGAGTAATGTACAGCCCCGGACACGTACGTCAACGTCGCCACCGGCATTCACAAAATCCTGTATTTTTTTTAAGACCAAGGGGAGCATGAACAGATTTTCAACGGCTTTATCCGGCTTATGAAGCTTTGTTGCAGTGGTCCAGCGGTCATGCAGTATCTTGCCATCCCATTTTGCAGCGACATGTTGGACATAGTCCATAAGGGTTTTATTAAGCATAGTCCCGTCACCTTGCCAACCGCGCTTAAGGCCAAAGGCATCCTCAGTCTCAGACCAGAGAGATTCGACTCCTTCCTCGATGTCTGCTAAATTGATTCTTGGATCTGGTTTAAGACCACCAGTGACTTCCTCGAAGATTAAATAGATTATTGTTTGAACACGTGTTATTTTATCTATAATTTATTCCTTATCTTTCTTTATAAGTTGTTATGATAAAATAAAACATCTGAATTTTTTTTCTAAGAAAGACCGATGAGAAAGTAAAAAGTTAATCACCTGGCACCACTTTGTCTTTCTTTCCAGGAAACTGCAATACCAAAGCAAAAAGTTTTTCACATGACCATGATGTTAAGAGACAGATTGCCGGTTATGGGAACTAGCTTCAACCCGCAACCAGTCCCCCACAGGCAAAAAGTGCGTGATACCTGGCTTAAAATTTTTCCAAGAGAAATCGCAGGGGCGGACCAAAGCCGCGTCCGACCGGGAAAAGGAGCGCATGTCGTCGGAGATCGCCCGGATGAAAGAGGTCATCGCCGAGGTCGTGACGGAGAACATCGACTTAAAAAAAAAGAATATGGGATAGCCCCCGGACGCCATTATGGCGCCGAGGCTCGGGAAAGGATCAGGGGCTATATCATGATCATGATGGAAAGGACCGGATGGGGGAAGAAGCAGGTTCTCCGGTTCTTGGGGATAAGCGCGAGTCAATTGAGTCGCTGGGCGAAAGGTCCGACCGATTGTGGGAGGAAGGTAATCCCGATGCATATTCTGGAGGAGGAGATTCAGCGGGTGCTTGCCCACCGGACAAGTGACGAGCAGATACGATCTTTGGGGTATCGCAAGTTCACGTGGCAGATGGTCGATGAGGACATCGTATACCTGTCGGAATCAGCCGTATATCGTGTTTTACGGGCCCACCAGCTGCTTGGCAGGGTCTACAAGGCACATGATGGAGCCCTGAAGGAGTACGAGCGAAAGCCGTTGTACGTACACCACCATTGGCATACGGATATAGCCTATGTGATAATTCGGGGCATCCATTACTATTAGATTTTCATGCTGGATGGGTATTCCCGGTATCTGTTGAGCTGGGAGCTCATGACGGACATGTCTAAGATATCCGTCGAGCTTTTCATCCAGAGGACCCTCGACTGCTATCCCGAGGTGAAGCCGATGGTTATTCATGACAATGGGTCCCAATTCGTAAGCCATGATTTCAAGCAGATCTTGTTTATGAATAATTGCCGGGATATACCGACGAGGCTCAAGCATCCTGAGACGAACGGCAAGGTGGAGCGTTTTGTCGGTTTAATCCGCAATGAGGCCTTGCGCCCCAAGAGCCCTTCGTATTTTGCGGAGGCCGAACGAGTGATTCGTGATTATGTGTATGATTACATTTTCTATATACTAATTCGCCTCCGCATTTCTTTCTAGTCTATGAATAATATTCTTCAGAAAATCAATTGCCATCCCTCTTTCAATTCTGTTGAAATTCATTGAAATTGAAATGCCATCAGTACTTTCAACAAGTTCCTGTTTTTCTTTTTTTAAATTCTCTTTTAAATCAATCACTTGATATGTCTGGACTGGATAAGCAATTCCTTTAACATTGACCGAATCCTTTTTCAGGCATTCAATTTCATCTTTTACCAATGAATATGTTTCATTTGAAATCAGTATCTGATCCGGTTCTGCAATGGATTCCAGTCTGCTAGCAAGATTGACCTGACCGCCAATAATTGTATAGTCAAGCCTGTCGTTGCACCCAAAATTACCTACCGTACAGTGGCCAGAATTAATGCCCATCCTAATTTTCAATGACTTGCTTATACCTTCACGATCCCATTGCATTCGCAAATGTCGCATCTTCTCTCTCATCTCAATAGCCATTTTTAAGCAGGCTATGGCATCGCCTTTTTCTCCCAAAGAAGAGGGATCTCCGAAGAATATCATAATACCATCTCCCATAAATTTGTCTATGGTGCCACCATGATTTAATGCAATTACTGACATTTCATTGAGATAACAATTGAGAAGGTTTGACAGCGCCTCAGATTCCATGCTATCTGTTAGTTGAGTAAAATCTTTTATGTCTGAAAAAAATATAGTTAGTTTTTTACGATAAGTTTCCACACGCACTTCCTTCTCTCCATAAAAAATTGAATTATACACTTGAGGAGAAAGGTACTTAGCTAGTTTGGAAGCCAACAATTCCATTTGCTCTCTTTTTTCATTGACGGCTTTATTTACTATCTCTAGATTTTTTGTAACTTTAATAATCTTTTTTCTTTGTTTCTTAAACTGTCCAGCAACAACAGATATAAAAACACCAATAGGGAAAAATATACCAACACACAAGAGTTCATAATTGAAATCTCCTTTTTGTTTGATAATAAATATACTATAATACGATACTGCTATATAACTTGCTGCAATTGCGATGGTAAAAATAAATGAGATGGAAAAGGATGAATTAAAAATTAAAAAAATAAGCACTATAATCGCAAGAAGAAGAGAAACAACTCTAATCTCATTTAAGAAACTGACGCCATATATAAAGGTGAGCAACCAGTTAACAAACAGGATACCAGTGATTGTATTACCGAATGCAGTTGTAGCACTTTTCTTGAAAAATGTAATTATATATGTGATAACTGAAATCCCCAAAGTCCATACAATATATATCCCCAATTGCCAATAATGGTAATTGGCTATACCAAAATATTTTGCAAAAAATACAGTAAAGTATGGAATAGTATATCCTATGATTACATAAAATATATTCTTTAGAAGAAATGTTTTTCGTGCATCATTTCTTCTAACCACATCAGTCGGTTCAGTTATGCTTTCCATAATACCCCTCTTTCCAGGAAACTGCAATACCAAAGCAAAAAGTTTTGTACATGACCATGATGTTACAAGACAGATTGCAGCATATCGGAAGCTTAAAGCAAGTATAATTCTTGACTTTCAATCCTATAACAGAAAATGTTTATTAAATTTTGCGCCCTCCAAAAAAATCGAAAAAAAAGCAATCCCTATGATTGCTAAATTAAAAACCATTCAATTAAAAAGTCAAGATATTAAATAAGAAATAAAAATTGAAATTTTTCACGGTAAACGTGCAAGACTTAGATACGGTTTAAAGTACCCTTTCTTTATCGCGTGAGTTTTTAAAAGTTTTTTCATAGCAATATCCGCAAGAAAAGAAAACACTGTGTCTTTTATCATAAATGCAGAACACTCCGGACAAATTTCAGGATTCTTTTGAAAAGAATTTTCAATTGCCATGGCCCAGGTGCGGGTTTCAATTTTCTTTAGCTTCTCATCAAGTTTGTGTGCGTAAATTCCGTAGTAGCGGATCATCTTCCTGTTCTTATCCGGGAGGAAAAACAACATGCGAGCCATGAACGAATGAATATTCATAGTTCTCGTTTTGAAAATTTTCTTTCTTGTGCCCCGATCCATCCAGCTTTTGTATTTAAAAGTTACTGTTTTCTTTGCAAAATCAACCTCGGTAATCTGGCTGTTGTGAAAAAAGCCGGTGGCTATGTATTCCGCTGTTCTAAAAAGAATTTCGTTTGCATTGCCATCTATCGGCTGGAAAAACACGTGGAAGCCGTTTGCAAATTTTTCATTTAAAGCATTATATTCTTCAAGTGTTATAATACCCTGCCCTTTCAGATGTTTTAAAAATACAGCCTTCCATACATGACGAATTTTTTGATATGACATGTATGTTTCTTCAATAATTTCTCTGGATGTGTCTACCAGTTCCCGCGTACCGATTAGATGAACATGTGGATTATAGTTTAAGCCGTTCCCGCTTTTATGAAGCGTTGCAAGAATTCCAGACTGGAACTCCTTTCCTTTCAGTTTTGCTGATAATATTAGCATATTTCTAAAAACATTTGATGCAAGAGTAATCATCTGTTCCGGCTCATATTCCAGTGCAAAAAGGATTCGTGAAATTGTCCCGGGAATGGTAAATGTTACATGATTATGTATTAATTGGTATTCATTATATAAGAAAGATTTAAAGACCAGCCAAAAAGACGTTTTCTGGCACAGGAGAGGCACAGTCTTGATTTGCATGTAAAAGGAACTACGAGGACTGTTCCACAATCAGGGCATGTGTGACGCTGGAATCCATTCTTGAATTTACCGCATTTAATAAGTTTTATCACTTCATCGGATTTTTCTTCACTGAGAGGACCATAGATTTTTTCAAACCTGTGCTGACCTGCCCCCATTTTGTGTACCACTCCTTGAGGGAAAATCCTCATGCCGGTTTTCCTTCTGTGGGAGATGCGTAGTACACATTAATTAATACGAACGAGAAGAGAAAATAAAAAAAAATTTACAGGAAATGGCTGATAATTAATAAGGATAAGTACCAAGGATTTCTGAAAGTTGGTATTGATATTTAAACTTTTGAATTTTTTGCTATCATATATAATAAGCAGGTTGGAGTTTAAAAGAAGCCCCTTGATACCCTGGGGCTTCTATGAAAAACAGATTAAGTTAAATAAATATGCTTATACAGATTTTATAGAAACACCGATGGTGATACAGAAAATTTTTGTGCCAGTGCTTTTATTTGCCTTATATTCATCTCTCTTTTACCATTTAGTATTTCTGAAACGACACCCTGAGACCCAATCTCTCTAATATCTGACTGGCTCAAACCATTCTCATTCATTAAAAATTTTAAAGCTGATACAGGCGATGAATTATCAATTTTAAAATGTTTATCTTCATAATCAGCCACTAATATTCCAACTGTCTCCATAAGGGATGCAAGATGATGTTTAGAATCACTTTTCACTTCATCAATAAGTTCATCAAGTAATGCACACAGCCTTTCATAATCTTTTTTAGTGTGAGGAACAGATAGAGCATAGGAAATAGAAGGCCATGTTGTTTCAATTTTTTTCAGTTGCGCACTTGCCATACGATTTACTCCTTCCATTTGTTTTTATCATATTCTTCATGTGTTAAAACATGCCGGATATAGATCATTTTTGTATTAAAATGAATAGCTGCAATAAGTCTGTATTTATTACCACCAATATTAAAAATAAATAATCCATCAACATAATCTGTACCTGGAAACGTCCTTTTCAGCTCTGCGAAAGAATTATAGTATGTTTTTGAAACTATTTTATACCAGGAATTAAGAGGAATTCGGCTTTCATTATGTCTACTGCCGAATTCTACTATTTTTTTATGTGATATAACTCTCATTAAAACAAATGTATCTCAAAATGAGATACTTGTCAAGAGAAATTACAAATGATTAGAAAAAAATAAAAATTATCACATACTCACAAACAATTCATACTCTGCTGAAAAACCACGTTCGAGTTTTTCAATCTTCTATTCAATTAGGGTCAGGTTATGATCCTGTCCTTACTGATTCCTTATGATTCTTTGATCCTGATTGTTTCCATTCAGGACTGAATCAGTTGTTTTAATATTTTCTACATCATTGTAATTAAATCATCAGAAATAAAAAGATCAGCGTCAGTTAATGACCTGATTTCTTCTATATTTGTGGATGAATGAATTTCTGTTAATATCAGTCCTTTCCCGTTTATAATCATTACTCCAAGCTCTGTTACTATCATACTGACTTTGCCCTTGGCTGTTATCGGAAGAGTGCATTTTTTAAGAATTTTCGACTTACCGCCTGCAGTATGAGTAGTTGCAACAATTACTTTTTTTGAACCTGAAGCAAGATCCATGGCGCCTCCTATCCCCGGGGTTTTTTTACCTGGTATAATCCAGTTGGCAAGATTTCCATCCTGGTCAACCTCAAGAGCGCCAAGCACAGTAATATCAATATGCCCGCCCCTGATCAATGAAAACGAAAGGGACGTATCAAAGATTGCACCGTGCGGAAGAACTTCTACAGGCTGTCCTCCTGCATTTGTAATATTTTTATTTATTCTATCGCCATGAACAATCTCGCCCATTCCTGTTAAACCGTTTTCTGAAAAAATTGTAACTTCAACTTTTGGCGGAATATAATTTGAAACCAGCGACGGCAGGCCAATGCCGAGATTTACTGTCTGTCCGTCTTTCAGCTCCATGCCTATTCTTTTAGCGATAATTTCCTGAGCCAAATTTTTATCTGTTATCATATCAGCACCCTACTTATTCCCTTCGATTATATAATCAACGACAACTCCCGGAGTCACAAAATTTTCCGGTTCAACATCACCGAAATCTACAATATTTTCAGCCTGCACAATTACTGTATCCGCAGCCAAAGCCATAGTCGGATTATAATTTCTTGATGTGCCGAAATATCTCGTATTGCCGTAAGGATCAACCTCACTGCCTCTGATCAGAGCCATGTCCGCACGCAGCGGCAGTTCCAGAATATATTCCTTGCCGTCAATTTCAACTTTCCGTTTTCCATGCTCAACGAGAGTGCCAAGACCAATCTGAGTCAGCACGCCGCCGAGGCCTGCTCCGCCCGCGCGTATTCTTTCTATAAGAGTTCCCTGGGGATTGAATTCGACTTCCATGGATTTATCATTATAACGCTTAATAGCTTCAGGGTTCGTACCCAGATGCGTAGTGATATATTTTTTTATTCTTCCGCCTGCGATAAGACGCCCGATACCGCGGTCTACATACGAAGAATCATTTCCGATTACAGTGAGATTTCCAAGTCCCATATCAATTATAAGATCAATGATATTTTCCGGGGTACCCACACCGAGAAACCCGCCTATCATTATTCTCATCCCGTCTTTGAATAGTGGCTTTATGTTCTCAATATCAGTAACTTTATTTTTCACAGTTTCACCTTCCCGATAAATTTATTTATAATTCTATAATATTAACCAGATCATCAAATGGACTTGTATTTTAAAATAGTATCTATGCTTAAAATCATACTGGTCGGATGTTCAACCAATATTTAAATCTAAAAATAATGCGTAATTAATTCAATTGCCTGCCTGTTCAAGGCATTGGTCTTAGATATTTTTTTTAATATTTAATTCAGCCTTTGGAATAAAGCTCATTGCCCTTTCAGCCAGCGCTGTAATCGTGAGACTCGGATTAACGCCGACATTAGCTGATATTGCTGAACCGTCAACCACGCATATATCCGGATAACCGAAAAGACGGTTCTCTGTATCTATAACACCATTTGCTGCAGACGAACCCATATGACATCCGCCGAGAATATGAGCGGTAACAGAAAGATTGCCGATACTCTCGATAGTATTATTGAGAGGATGCCCTCCGCTAACTTCAGAAAGAACTTTTGCTGCGCGGTTGGCAATACTTAAGTTCGAAGGAGCTTCCTTGCCTTTAATTCTGTGAGACTTCAGCCTTCTTTTGAAAAACAGCGTTGCAATAGTTCTTCCGTATGTAAATGACACCTGATTATCAAGGTGCTGCATGACTGTAAGCACAGTAATCCTTTTATGCCAGTTGCTCGCGAACATGATTTTAAAAAAAACATACGGATTTGATATAATCTTAAACAGAGATATAAGCGTACGTTTTAACGGATTATTATTATCCACCAGAGGTCCGAAGTAGAATCTCATGAACGAGTATCCTTTAGGAAAACGGTTCTGGGTAATATGCGTATGCTCATCAGGAAAAAAATCGGATGAAATAGTTGTGCCTTTTGAAAGATCCAGATTTTTATCAGGAGAAAAACTTGCAACAATAGCTTCGCTGTTTGTTCGGACCACTTTGCCCATTTCACGCGAGATTTCCGGCAAGGTTTTTGTTACATCGCGGCAGCGGAATAGAAGCTCAAGCGTACCGAGCACTCCACCTGCAATAACAATCTTTCCGCACTGTAAAGAATTATACTTTCTTCCTCTTATCGGATCTTTTATCTGCAGTTCGTATCCGCCGTCAGAGAGCGGAGTGATGTTTACTACTTTACGGTCGGGAAGTATTGCTGCGCCGAGCTTCTGAGCGAGATACAGATAATTTTTATCAAGAGTATTCTTTGAACCGTGAGGACATCCGGTGATACATTCTCCGCAGTGATGGCATCCTTCGCGGGATGGCCCCTGACCTTTAAAAAACGGATCTGCCTTTACAACTTTACTTTTCCCGAAATATATTCCATTGCGGATCGGACCCCATGTCCTGCCTGCGCCCATGGCCTTTGCTGTTTTTTTCAGATTTTCATCCATCTCGCTCTGTGCAGGATTTATTTTAACTCCAAGCATGCGTTCTGCTGTTGTGTAGTGAGTCTTAAGCTCTTTCATCCAGTTCACTCCCAGACCGCTCCATGCAGGATCGCTGTAGAATGCATCTTTCGGACGAAGCAGGACTGCAGCATATACTATACTGCCCCCGCCTACACCAGCTCCGCCTACAATTCCAATATGCTTATATAAAGGCTGCATGAAATACCCTTTCAACCTGAGAGAGGGCATCCAGAGGAGTCTTCTGAGATCAGTGGAAGCTTCTTCCATATCGGCAGGGCTTACCCACGATCCCTGTTCAACAACTGCTACCTTGTAACCCTTTTCAGAAAGACGAAGCGCGCTGACACTGCCGCCGAAACCGCTGCCGATGATGATATAATCATAAATCATATTCACCCTCTATATTATTTTTTGTCTTTCTTTGATTCAAAATATAAGTTATAAACGTTATTTTTATGAGTTAACTGATTGATCATTCCGCCATTCATTGCATATTTGTTTAAATATCTTCACTGATTGTTCAGCTGTGTTTTCACGTGAACCGGAATTATCAATTACTATTGATGCTTTCTTCCTCTTTTCCTCTATGCTAAACTGAGCAGCGACATTTTTTTCTGCAGTAAGACGGTCAATGCTGTCACGTATCATCAGTCTTTCCACCTGTATTTCAACTGGGACATACACAACTATAGTTATATTAAACAGTTTGTCCCATCCCGCTTCAAACAGCAGAGGCACGTCAATGATTACTTGCATGCTGTTATCTTTATTCCGGTACTGATCTAGCAGCTGATAAACCCTGTTATTGATATGAGGATGCAGAATACCATCCAGCTGTTTCCGTTTTTCTGGATAATGAATTATTATATTTCTAAGGATTTCACGGTTTAAAGATCCATCAGGATAAAGGACCTCTGTTCCAAATAACTGTATCAATTCTTCAAGACCCGGATGACCCGGTTCAACCACCTCTCTGGCTATAACATCCGTATCAATAATATGCGCGCCGAGATTTTTAAATATTTCAGCTACTGTCGATTTACCTGTTGCTATACTACCGGTAAGAGCCGGGCATTTCCTCGCATATTTTATTGTTTCCTGGTTCATAGTTATATTTTATATTAAAGACAAATTCAATTTTAAAAACATGGCTTTTAATGAAATAGCTTCTAATTTAAAAATTAATTTTGGCCAAACATCCAAATTATTGGACAATCGTCCAATAATAAATTAAATAATCAACAACGTTCTTTTGTCAACAAGAAAATACATTGCGTATAAATATAAATTATGCCAGTTCAGAATTATAATTATTTCTGATTCCGCATTGCGCTCAGATCAACAAAATCAAGACCGAGTTTTTTAAGTGTTCTTTTCCCCGGAATACCGTTTTTGTCCCAGCCGCGCAGCTTGTAATAAGCAGGGAGCATTTTATCAAGGCGCACTACTGATTTTTGATTATTTATATCAAGCGGATCATCAGTAAATCTTTTTGCAAGAGTATCCTGGGCTTTGCCGATTCCTTCACGGAGATTAAAAATTTTCTCCATAGTATAACCGCGAGCACCAGCGAGCATGAATTTTCCGAAATCCATTTTCATTCCAGTAGCATAATTAAGCGCTTTTGTATGAGGAAGCATTGGAGCGTGAAATTTGAACAGCCACTTGGGCATTCTGTAAACAGCGCGAATAAGTGGCCACGAGTGCGTCATCACGGCGGTAATAATATCCGATACCAGCTTGCTGCCCTGGGCCTTGAAGGCTATGCCGGGAACAAAAGTCCAGGAAGTAAAAAGACAGTTCCCGCCTGCGCTGATTACAGCGAGCAGATCCTGATCAAGCGCAGTCCATGATGGTTTAGATCTGTAATGAAACTGCTTTAAATTTACAGGACCGGTAACTTCAAAATATACCATATATCCGCCGTCGAGGTGACATGCCCCTCTTGTTGCTGTAGCATAACCAAGACCATGTCCCACAGCTGCTCTTGGTTCATATGCTGCAAGTTCAAGACCCTTTACATGAGGAGCGAACTCCTTACCTCCATATTTTTCTGACATAAACCTGACCCCTTCGGCAAGGTCGGCACCTATCCCCTCTCTTGAAGAGATCTTTTTGAGGACTTCAGATATGTTTTCTTTTTTGCCGAATTCAATGCCGTTTTTCCACAGGCCTTTTTCATTTAACTCGGCAGCGAATCCCATTACTGTTCCCGCGGAAATCGTGTCAATCCCGAGATGATCAAGCTCGAGGTTCCATCTCATGATGGCTTCCATGTCGTTGATCAGCATGTTCGATCCGAGGAGACAGAGAATTTCATACTCGGGTCCCTTTACGTCTTTACCGTCTATATTAACTACGCGTCCGCATCTGATCGGACACGACTGGCAACCGTAATTTTTTACCAGAAATTTATCCGCGAGATATTCGCCTCCGATAAGGTGGGCGTCTTCGTACGTGCCTCTTGTAAAATTCTTAGTAGGCAATGCGTTTTTCATGGACAAAACAGTTAAAAACCCGGCCGTGCCGAGACGCGGAGCCTGGTCGCCTGTTGCAGGGTGATTCTGCAGCATCTTTATCCATTTTTTAATATGCTCTTTATATTTCTCAGGCTCTTTGAGCTCAATTTTACGAGTGCCTTTAGCAACCATACCCTTTATATTCTTAGATCCCATTACTGCGCCCATCCCGGTTCTGCCGTGGCAACGTTCCTGCGAAACAATTATTGAATATTTCACAAGATTTTCACCGGCCGGGCCAATAGCCATGGTGCCATGTTCACCCATGGCCTCCTGGGCATCCCTCGTGTTCATACCCTTCATATGCGCAGCATCTTTAATGCTTACTTTATCATCATCGATTTCAATATAGACAAGCTTTGGAGATTTTCCGCGAATTACAATTCCATCCCAGCCGGCCTTCTTTAAAAATATTCCGAAATTTCCTCCGCTGTTGGAATGCCCGATAGCTCCGGTAAGAGGGCTTTTTGCTGTAATATCATACCTGCTTGAACAGGGTGCATTAGTTCCGGTAAGGGGTGATGTCATTACAATAAGAATATTTTCTTCAGACATCGGATCAGTTCCAGGCGCAAGCTCATCATAGAGAATTTTTGTGCTTAAATATCTGCCTCCGAGAAAAAGCTCACGGTCTTTGTCGCTTATTGTATATTCTCCGATAGATCCGCTCGTGAGATTTATCTCGAGAATTTTACCCATATAGCCTTTGAATTTACTCATCGAACACACCTCCATTTTTTAGAAATTATAACGGCCAGGCTCTATCCCGAGAATTTTATCCATATTTTTAATAGTATTAAAGACAACAAGCATTTCGCTCTCCGAATAGTTTTTCATATTACTGAAAATTAATTTCAAAGCATGATCTTCTATTCTTTTTACTATTTTTTTTCCGGCAGAAGTAATGGTAACACGGACGTTTCTTCTGTCCAACTCGGTCCGTGCTCTTTTAACAAGCAAACAGTCTTCAAGCTGATCCACAAGACGTGTCGCTGTAAAAACCTTAATTTTCATCTCTTCTGCAATATCGCTAATCCTCATGCCGTCAACCCGCTTAAGCAGCTTAAGAATATATATAAGATCATATGATAAGCCAAATGTTGTTACTTCAATATTTTCAAACTGATAAAATGTCCGGAGCAGATGAAATAAAAGATTTTTTAAATCATCTGATGAAATATTCTGATTAAGCTGCATGTTTTTTTCTTTATCCGTATTCATATATCCACTTTCATAATTTATTTTATTCAACACCGCATTCAGCTAAAAAAGCCACATGTTTCTCCATTCAGACATTTTGCATGCAAATTGCAAGTATTTTATTGCAATTTGCAAATAATTCTTGATTTATTTTAAAACTTTTATTATATTGTCCTAACAGTATGATCAAAGGTTTTCAAGCGCGTAGTATTTAATCAAGACACCTGCGCCATAAAAACCTTATAAAACCCTTTTGAAAATTGAAGGAGACTAAAATGACGGCTGTTTATCCCGCACCATGGAAGTTAAAAGGAAGAGGATATATTTTTCTGTATAAATTTCCGCGCAGTTTTGAAACAAACCCGGCTTTTAAAAGCAATCTTACCAATGAGCCATTCAGCGGATTTGGGACTCTAATGCTTGTGGACTATGAAGAATCCGATGCGGGCCCATACAGGGAACTTCTTTTTATTCCGGGTGAATTTACATTTCTCAGGAAAAAATATTACTCAATAACAAAAATTTATGTTTCTTCAATGGAAAGCGTTGAAAACGGAAGAAGAAACTGGGGCATTCCCAAAGAACTCGCAGACTTTGAAATAATTCCTCTTGGCAGAAACAAAGAACGCATCATAGTAAAAAAAGACGGAACAGTTTTTTTTGACGTTACATTAAATAAAAGGTATATTCCATTTAAAATTAATACTAAATATATATCAAACGCAATTGTGCAGAAGCTTGAGGACGATACAATCTTTTTCACTGAATTCAACGGAACAGGAATAGGTAAATTAGCTCTGTTAAAATCGATCAAGTGTGATGAAAAATACTTCCCAAAAATATGTTCAGTAAAGCCGCTTGTGGTAACAGCAATTGATGATTTTAAAATTGAATTTCCGGAAGCAGAAAAAATAAAACTGATAAAATAATATTACAGAATATTTACTTTAAAAAAAACAGAGAGGTTAAATTTGAATCTTGAGAATAAAAAAATTGTTATTACAGGGGCATCATCCGGCATAGGAAAAGCAATTCTTAACGAACTTAAAAAATTTAATGTACAGATATTTGCCGGAGATCTTGAGCCGGACAAAATCAAAACATTAAAAGGAAAAGTTTTTACTGAAAAATGCGATGTCAGTAATCCGAAAAATATTGATATGCTGATTAAAAACGCAGTAAAAAAAATGGGAGCAGTTGATATCTTCATAGCTAATGCAGGTTTCGCATACTTTGAACAGATTTCAAAACCGGACTGGAATCATATTGATAAAATCTATAAAGTTAATTTCATGTCTCCTGTGTACACTGTAGAAAAAATGAAAGAGCTTAACCGCGGAAAGGAATACATGGTAGTCATAACTGCATCTGCAATGGCTAAACTTTCTATGCCTGGATATGCATTATATTCATCCACCAAGGCAGCGCTTGATTCTTTTGCATCCGCTTACCGTCACGAACAGGATGATATGGGAACCATATCGCTGATTTATCCTATTGCAACAAAGACTCAATTTTTTAAAGTCGCAGCAGGAGATTCAACTCCAGTACCATTCCCGGCGCAGACCCCTGAAACTGTTGCCCGGGCAGTTATTAAGGGTATATTAAAAAATAAAAAATCAATTTATCCGTCAAAACTTTTCTTAAGTATGATGATTATAAACAGATATATACCTGTAATCCTGCCGATATATGCCTGGATAGAAAAAAATAAATTTTTCAAGTGGCTTAAAAACAAGTAATTTCACATGATGGGATTCTTCAGAAAAAAAATACCGATCACTGTTACCATAAAACTTTATTCCGGTATTCACTGCGATCTGAATCTCGATTCCTATGACCTTGGCAAGGGCATTATTATACAGACACTGGATGGCGTACGCATTCGAACTATTTTCAACGAGATTGGAATGCTGAATCAGTCAACATGCGCATATTATATAAACGGTAAAAGAGTAAGCCTTGGCACGCGTTTAAGGGATGGAGATGAGGTTTCCTGCTTCAAACCATCTGCGGGCGGGTAAAAACCCATGCTCTGACCCCACAGTTAAATCCTGCATTAATTTTTTTAATGAACCCTTATATTAACACTATTTAGGCGTGAACACATTTTAACTATTGCCCAAAAAATGATACAAATTGAATAAAAAAGTACAAAAAATTTAAATTTACAGTCCGTCTGGACGGTTTTTTTATTGACTTTTACCATAATCCCACCGTATTATCAAAATATAAAACATTGTGGGGGGATTTATATGAAAAGATTACTTCTTGCTATCATACTCGCTCTGGCAATTCCATTTGCCGTATTTGCCGGTGGCGATTCATCTCCTTGTAAAACCGTATATCCGATAGTGCTTGCCCATGGCATGGGCGCAACCGATAACATGCTCGGTTTCATCAACTACTGGTGGGGAACAGAATCGGCCCTTGAGGGAAAGGGAGCCGATGTATATATAACCAAGGTCAACTGCATGGATACAACTCAGAACAAGGCGGCTGCTTTTAAAACACAGTTCCTGCAGATCCTGGCCGCGACAGGAAAAGCCAAGGCCAATATAATAGGACATTCACACGGTACGATTTATACCAGGTATGCGATTACAAACCTCGGCCTCGGAACCAAAGCGGCGTCTCATACGAGCCTTTGCGGCCCCCACAGGGGAAGCGCAGTAGCAGACGTCATCCTCGGACTTGCCGGTGATACGGGCGGATGGCTGATAGGAGCAACCCTTGATGTCGTGTACGCATTCATCATGGGCGATGCGCATCCTCAGAGTTACGCCAACGGTGTATGCGTAACCAGACCGTATATGAATAATACCTTTAATCCAAACTGCCCGAACAAATCAGGCGTTTATTACCAGAGTTATGCAACGAGGATAACCCTGATAGCATCGAACGATATGGTTCTCACTCCTACCTACTGGCTCCTCAACTTCTATGAGGGACAGAATGACGGCCTTGTATCCGTGACCTCCGCCAAGTGGGGAACATTCAGGGGCGTCCAGGAGGGAACATGGATACTCGGAGGAGTATCGCACATCAACGCGATCGGACATTTTTTCGGAGTTACCCCGGGATTCAGCTCAACTGACTGGATAACCGGAATAGTCGGGGATCTCAAGAGCAAGGGATACTGAAACTTCCTGTAAATCATAAAAAAAGAGGGGCACCCTGTGTGCCCCTCTTTTTTTGCCTCCGCCGGTGAACAGCTTTTTAATTCTTGCGTTCCAGTATGTTTTTTTTGACTTCAATTATCGCTTTAGAAAGTTTATCCGGTTCATCAAAAAAAATACAGTGTGACGACTCTTCAAACCATACCAGCTTTTTCCCTTTTTCGGCTCTGAGGCATGTGTAATATCTCTCGATCAATTCGGCCGGAGTGTTGTAATCATGCCTGCCGGCGAAAAAAAATACCGGCACCTTGATATTCGAAACGGATTGAAAAAAATCAAGCTTCATGACCTCGGGCCATAGATGCTGGACAGATCTTTTGTTGCCGAGGGGCCAGAACAGGAAATCAATAAGAGAATATTCATCCGCCATGAAAAGCATTTTAGCCTCATGGGTATAACTCCTTGCCCTGTGATAAACGCCGCCGTATTCGACCAGCAGGCCTCGCTGCTTCATCAGGGCGGAATAGAATCCCGCACCGCTGTAGGTGCAGTCCATCTTCATTATTTTATCAGCGGTTTCATTGTCCCCGGCCTCGCTCGCCTTTCTTGCAACAAAACAGCATGAGATTTTTTCTCCCTCGATGGGGCGGACCATCTGGCCTATGCTTATATAGGCATAATAATCATCCGGATACATCCCTGCCAACGTGAGGCCAAGGGCGCTGCCCCATGAAAATCCCATAAGAAAGATCCTTTTGACGCCGAATCTCGCTTTGATATGGGAAACAACCGATCGCGCATCTTCGATCATCTGGGTCATTGATAATTTTCCGGGATCTCCAAAAATGCTGTATGATTTTCCAGCGCAGCGCTGGTCCCAGTTCACAACAATGAAATGATTTTCAATATCCGGTATCCGGTTTCTGATAAGCGAAAGGTTGGCTGTTCCAGGTCCAGAATGGAGGAATAAAAGTATCGGGTTTTTGGTGTCTGCGCCCCTGATCGACAGCCACTGGGTATCGCCATTAATGGTAATTTTTTCAAGAAGGTTTATGCCTCTGTCAAGCCGCCGCTCATTGTGGATGGAACTGCAAAACGGCCCTGAAAGCAATGGAGGCAGGATGAGAAAGGAAGATAGTATTTTTTTTAAATAAGGCATAAATGATATCCTGAAAAAAGCGGACCATTGATGATGCAGTGCCTTCCGGATTAATCAATATTACGCGACTCTGATGCAATGTTTAATAGATTATGTATTATTGGCTCGTTTTCACCATGCGCCGGTGCGTATGAATTCGTCGATCTCCATGGCGGCCTTCCTCCCGGCGCCCATTGCCTCGATGACCGTAGCTGCGCCGGTTACAATGTCGCCGCCCGCGAACACCCCGCGCTTGCTTGTCTTAAGGGTCCCGTCAGTTACCGATATGTTGCCCCATTTGTTTGTGTCCAGGCCCGTGGTGGTCTTCTGGATTATTGGATTGGGGGCGTTTCCTATGGCGATTATGGCAACATCGATATCGATTTTGAATTCCGATCCCTTTACCGGTATCGGCCTGCGCCTGCCCGAGTCGTCCGGCGCGCCGAGTTCCATTTTGAGGCACTCAACCGATTTCAATTTTCCTTTTTCGTCGCCGTGGAAGCGCACAGGGTTGGTAAGCAGGTGAAATATGATCCCTTCCTCTTCCGCGTGGTGGATTTCCTCCGCCCTCGCGGGCATTTCCTGCATGGACCTCCTGTAAACCAGGTATACCTCGCGTGCGCCGAGTCTGAGGGCAGTCCTGGCGGAATCCATTGCGACGTTTCCGCCGCCGAATACGGCAACTCTTTCGCCGCGGATTATGGGCGTGTCGTACTGCGGAAAAAGGTAGGCCTTCATGAGATTCGAACGCGTGAGATATTCATTGGCGGAATAGACGCCCTGCAGGTTTTCGCCCGGAATCTCGAGGAACATGGGCAGGCCGGCGCCCGTTCCTATGAAGACCGCGGAATATCCGCTGTCGAACAGGCTGTCCACCGTTTCACCCATCCCCACGACCCGGTTGACGATTATTTCAACGCCGAGCTTCTTCAGCGCTTCGATTTCATAACTTACTATCGCCTTGGGCAGCCTGAATTCCGGGATCCCGTATACCAGCACCCCCCCGGGATTGTGGAGCGCCTCGAAGATCGTAACGCCGTATCCCATTTTGGCAAGGTCGCCTGCCGCCGTCAGACCGGCCGGACCGGAGCCGACGATGGCGACTTTTTTCCCGTTTGAAGGCGCGCATGACTGCGGCGGCAGCTGCTGTCTTTCCCGCTCGAAATCAGAGACAAAACGTTCCAGCTTGCCTATCGCGACCGGTTCGAATTTTTTGGCCAGAACGCACCGCTCCTCGCACTGCGTTTCCTGGGGGCAGACCCTCCCGCAAACAGCCGGCAGTGAATTTGTCCTTTTGACGATTTCTATGGATTTCAAGAAGTCCCTTTCGTGAATTGCCTTGATGAAGGCCGGGATATCTATCTGGACCGGACATCCGTCAACGCAACCCGGTTTTTTGCACTGTATGCACCTGGAGGCCTCAAGCACGGCGGTTTCATCCGGGTAGCCCAGTGGGACTTCGTCGAAGTTTTTTCTTCTGGCGTCCGGGGACTGTTCCGGCATTTTTTGTCGCGGTATTCTTTCAGCCATTGTTAATCGCTCCTTCAAGTTTGCATTTATGCTGATCCATTGATAAGGTCTCTTCGTCTCTGTAAGTACTGAGCCTGGACATCAACTCGTTGAAATCAACCTCATGCCCGTCGAACTCCGGACCGTCGACGCATGTGAACTTTTTTTCGCCCTTAACGGACACCCTGCAGCCGCCGCACATACCCGTACCGTCCACCATGACGGAGTTCAGGCTCACCAGGGTCTTTATTCCGGGGGCCCGGGTCAATTCGCTAACCGCCCTCATCATTGGCACCGGTCCGATGGACACCACTATGTCTATTTTTTCCCTCTTCATAACCTCTTCCAGCGCTCCAGTCACGAAGGCCTTTCTGCCGTAGCTCCCGTCATCGGTGCAGACTATTGTTTCGTCTCCGGTGCCGCGGAGTTCGTCTTCAAGAATGAGCAAGTCCTTTGTCCTTGCCCCGATTATGTTTATCACCCTGTTGCCGGCCTCCTTCATGGCCTTTGATATCGGAAAAACTGGAGCGATCCCGATGCCGCCGCCTATGCAGACGGCCGTGCCGTATTTGCGGATTTCCGTCGGGTGGCCGAGCGGTCCCGCGATGTCGAGCAGGCTTTCGCCCTTTTTAAGCCGCGAGAGCAGATCGGTCGTTTT
>JALOTL010000041.1 GCA_025457915.1 Spirochaetota bacterium
TTCATCATAATACTGATCATAGCCGCGACGGTATCGATAATCGTCAGCACCATTCCGGGCTTTAAATACCAGTCCTTCGTGGAGACTTTCGAAATCGCGGTCATAATAATATTCACCGTCGAATACCTTCTGCGCATGTGGTGCTCCCCGAACAGGATAAAAACGGCGTTCAGTTTCCTCGGGATCATAGATTTCCTGTCCATATTTCCTTTTTATTTCGTCCTGCTTTTTCCCCATGTCATGGTGGACCTCAGAATCATGAGGATACTGCGGGTGCTGAGGATGTTCAGGGTTTTAAAACTCGCCCGATACATAGAGGCGTTGAACGTGATAGCCTTCGTCATCAGGGAGAAGATGCACCAGCTCATCGTGTTTCTTTTCATGATCGCGGTAATACTGCTCATCGTTTCAAGCCTGATCTATTACATAGAACCGGAGAATTTCAACAGCATACCGGAGGCCTTCTGGTGGTCGATTGTCACCCTGACCACCGTTGGATACGGCGACATGGTCCCGAAAACACCGTTCGGAAAACTGGTGGCCGGGATCATAATGCTGGTCGGCGTCGGCATCATAGCGATCCCCACCGGCATAATAAGTTCGGGGCTGACCCAGTATTTCATGGAGAAAAAAGGCGGAAGGACCTGTCCGGAATGCAAAACGGCCGTCGAGCCTGACGCCAATTACTGCAAATCCTGCGGCAGGAAGCTCTGACCGGTATTATGCCGGGGGTTTTCCATCATGAATAGGGAGGGCCCATGAAAATAATAGACCTGGATGACGCGAATAAGCCGTTATATTTTCTCTGCCTGGAAGACTGGTCGCCGGAGATCAGGGAATCGGGAAACCGTAAATCCACATGGTACGACCGGATGAAAAACAGCGGGTTGCGCGTAAAACTTGCCGCGGACGACGATGGAAATATCGGCGGCATGATACAGTATCTTCCGATCGAACATACGCATGTCAGCGGGAAGGGACTGTTTTTCATATATTGCATCTGGGTCCACGGATACAAGGAAGGGAGGGGCGATTTTCAAAAGAAGGGTTTGGGCAGTTCATTGCTGAAGGCCGCCGAAGAGGACGCGAGGTCGTCCGGCGCCGCCGGCATGGCCGCGTGGGGCTTATCACTGCCGTTCTGGATGAAGGCGTCATGGTTCAGGAAACACGGATACAGAAAGGCCGACAGGGACGGGATGGCGGTGTTATTGTGGAAACCGTTCGCGGAAAATGCATCGCCTCCCGAATGGATAAAGCGCAAAAAAAAACCTGCCCGGGTGCCGGGCAGGGTGACCGTGACGTCGTTTGTCAACGGCTGGTGTCCCGCGCAGAACCTGGCATATGAAAGGGCCAGAAGGGCGTCTGAAGAGTTCGGTGAAAAGGTCGTGTTCCGCGAGGTTGATACGCTTGACAGGAACAACCTGGAGGAGTGGGGGATTTGCGACGCGCTGTATATTGATGACGCGCAGGTAAGGACCGGCCCGCCGCCTTCTTATGAAAGCATCAGGAAGAAGATCGAAAAAAAGGTAAAGAAGCTGAAATGAATCCGACCGGGATACGGCATGAAAACGGGACTGACGTAACGGCCCGTCATATTTTTCTGCACGCGGTTATTGTCAGGACCCTGTCCCTGTAGGTGTAATCCAGGCGGAACCTGCCTTCGTACGCGATCCTGAAGAGGCCCAGCTGGCTTACTCCGGGCTTGGGATTTTTCATCAGTTCCTTGAGCCTCTCCGTGTATAGCGCGGAAGGGTCCTTCGAATTTTTTATCTTTTCGATATGCATGACGCAGACCCTTATCTCGTCCTCGGACCTTACCCCGTTTGATATCGTGATGACTATTTTTTTGCCGTCGGTGTTCAGGTTGAATTCGATGTTTCCGCCGCCGGGCTTTTCGGAACCGTATTTTATCGCGTTTTCTATGAGCTCGGTGGCGCACATCACGGTGGAATCGGAAAAGTCCTTGCTCAAATTGAGGCCTCCGATGAATTTAGACGCCTTTTCCTGTATTTCCTTGATAATATTCCAGGTGGGATTGATGGTTATGTTAACCGAATTGCTGGATGACATATTGATAACGATTAATTTTTGATCCGGTATGCAATAAATAAATGCGCCGGTCAGTTAAAAGTCAATAATAAAAACGCGGTTCCGAAAAAAACACGCATCCACCGGAGACCGGGCAGGCTGGATGATAGAAAAAGACGGCTTAATTTAAAAAATTTTTATAATTGAATTGACAACTTTTTTTGATGGCCTGATTATATCATTTTAATATGAACTCCCTAAAGAGAAAAGACCTTCTCGACATCCAGTCACTCTCAACTGAAGAAATTAACCTTATCTGCAGATCGGCAAAGTATTTCAAGGATATGTTCACGAGGTCGGTAAAGAGCGTCCCGGTTCTCCGCGGAAAAACGGTATGCACGCTTTTTTACGAGCCTTCAACCAGGACAAGGCTGAGTTTCGACCTCGCGGCCAAGAGGCTGTCGGCCGACCTGATAAATTTCACCGTGTCCACCTCGAGCGTGGTAAAGGGGGAATCGCTCATCGATACTGTTCACACCCTCGAGGCCATGAAGGTCGATTATATCGTAATGAGACATGCGGCGTCGATGGCGCCGCATTTTTTATCTAAGAACATCAACGCGTCCGTCATCAACGCCGGCGACGGGTTCCACGCGCACCCGACGCAGGCGCTGCTTGACGCCTATTCGATACTTGAAAAGAGGGGCAGCATTGAGGGACTGCACATAGGTATCGTGGGAGACATCAGGCACTCCAGGGTCGCCAGGTCCGACATCGAGGCCTTCAAGAAACTCGGCGCGAAGGTGACCCTCTGCGGTCCGCCGACCCTCGTGCCGGATGAGTTCAGGATATACGGCGTGGATATATCATACAGCCTCGACGATCTGCTTCCCCATCTCGACGTCATCAATCTGCTCAGGATGCAGAAGGAGAGGCAGCGGGGATCCCTTTTCCCCTCCCTCAGGGAATACCACAAGAATTTCGCCCTTACGGTTGAAAGGTTCAGAAGGTGCAGGCCCGACATCATCATCATGCACCCGGGCCCGATCAACAGGGGGATAGAGCTCGACAACGCGATAGTGGACCTTCCTAATACGATAATAAACGAGCAGGTGACCAACGGGGTCGCTGTCAGGATGTCCATTTTCTACCTTCTCGCGGGCGGCGCGCCGCTGGAGAACCTTCCGGAGGAACAGGGGTGAAGATAGTAATTAAAAACGGAAGGGTGATAGACCCTGCGACCGGGACCGACGCGATGCTCGACGTTCTGATCGAAGACGACAGGATAAGACAGCTGTCCGCCGGGATAAAAGTCGGCGAGGGGAGCGGTGTAATAGACGCGTCAGGCTGCCTGGTGCTTCCCGGTCTCATAGACATGCACGTTCATTTCAGGGAGCCGGGAAGGGAGGACGTCGAGACCATAATAGGCGGGTCCATGGTGGCCGCCAGGAGCGGTTTCACATCGGTATGCACCATGGCCAACACCACCCCCCCCATAGACAACCAGGCGCTCGTAAGGTTCATCAAGCTCGAGGCGGAGAAGGGGCCGATCAGCGTCTTCCCCATAGCGGCCGTGACAAAGGGCCTCCAGGGCGAGGAAATTTCCGAGATGGGCGAGCTGATAAACGCCGGCGCCGTGGCTTTTTCGGACGACGGCAGGCCGATTTCCAGCTCCATCCTGATGAGGCGCGCGCTTGAGTATTCAAGGATGTTCGACGTGCCCATCCTGTCGCACGCGGAGGACCTCGAGCTCACCGACGAAGGCATAATGAACGAGGGGTTCAACTCCACCCTTCTAGGGCTGAAGGGGATACCGGGCGAGTCGGAGGAGATCATAATCAGCAGGGACTCGCTGCTCGCCAGGCTTTCAAAAGGAAGGCTGCACGTCTGCCACGTATCGACCGGGGGCTCGGTCGGGATAATAAGGAACGCCAAGCAGGCCGGGATCAGGGTCACCTGCGAGACCGCGCCGCATTACTTCTCTCTCACTGACGACGCGGTCGCGGACCAGCTGTCCATGGCCAAGATGAAGCCGCCGCTTCGCACGGAGACGGACAGGCTCGCGATAATCGAGGGACTTAAAAGCGGCGTGATCGACGTGATAGCGACGGACCATGCGCCCCATTCCCTGAACGAGAAGATGCAGGAGCTCGAATACGCCCCGTTCGGGATAATCGGCCTGGAGACTGCCGTCCCGCTCATCATTACCGTTCTCGTAAAGGACAACGGTTTTTCCTACATCGAGGCGTTTGAAAAGATAACGATAAACCCGGCAAGGATACTGAAGCTTCCCAAGGGGGAGATTAAGGCCGGGGCCGAAGCGGACATAACCATAATCAATCCGGAGAGGAAGGTCCTTGTCGACGAAGAATTCCTGGTTTCAAAGTGCAAGAACACACCCTTCATGGGAAGGGAGCTTTACGGCTCCGTCGAATATACCATCAGCAACGGCAACATAGTCTACACCCGCAAATAGAACTCCCGATGTAGAGGATCGTTTTTTCCGATCTTATTATGGAAAACTGGATCACCTCGGCCGTCTGTTGAAACGCGGCGGCGTCATCATCGCCGGCGGGGAAACCCGGATGAAATCCCGGGACTGGCTCTGCTGCAAAATGATTACGGCTGAAGGGACCTGATCTTCAGGCTGTTTTCGTCCGGGACGGTTTTATACGGTTACAGACTTTCACGGAAACGGTTTCCGTGAAGGAATAAAAATGACGCCGTTGCAGTAAAGCGCCGGGATGACGCCGAGATTTTTTTATTGACTTTAAGGGGTATAAATGTATTGTTTAGAAAAACTTACAGGGGCGTGAAATGAAGGTAGTTCATGTATTGAAAAAGATCGAGATGATCGACCAGGACATAAAGGAGCTCAGGAAGCTGGAGAAATCCATCCAGAGGGACAAGTCCTTTTCCACTCCCATATATATGTCCATCGAGAAACAGATCAACATCATGCTCGGTGAAAGGATCAAGCTCCTCGATCTCAAAATTGAAAATCCCCCCCAGAACATGGTCGAGGAGATCGAGGGAAAGAAGCCGGAGGACGAGCCCCTTCAGATGAAATCAAGACAGCAGGAAAAAAGGCCGGCACCGGCACGGAAAAAAAGCGCGGCCAGGCCGTCGCGTTCATTCCGGAAGCATACCGCTGCGTCCGACATGGACATGGACGAGATGCCGATGCTCACTCAGGCCCAGATAGACGCCAGGTTTGAAGCATTGCGGTCGGAAAAACAGTCCGATTCGGCCAAGGACGGCGACGAGAGCGTCAAGCTCCTTGACATAGCCCTCGAAAAGGGAAGCCTTGAAAAAAAGGATATAGAGAAAGAGAAGGAAAAAAAGGTGAGGTTTTTCAGGGATAATTTTCCCGTTGAATGACATCGCCGCGGGTCATTTAATCCTGCCATCAATTAAAAACTCAAGCCTGTATTTCTCCATGAAATGAAGCGTTGTACCCATGGAAACAAGCTTTTCCCTGGGCCCCTTGACGTTTATCCCGCAAAGAATTGTTCCGGTATCTCCGCCTTTGTCAATACCTGAAACCTCCATTTGAATCTGGTTAAGCGGCACCGGGCCTATCGACCCCCCCGGCAGGTTTATCCTGTAGAGGGCCGAGCCGCCCTCCTGGATCGAGATGTCCGCGGTGGACGAGATTTTAGATTTATATTTTATCAGATATATTTCCTCGACCCACTTCGATTCGTTGTCGTACGATCTTTTCCCGAACTTGTCTACCGTTAGCCTGTACACCGTTACGATGTCGATTATGGGTTGAAGATAGCTTTTCGAGATTACTGCGTTGGCCTGGCTTATCGCGTCCCTGCAGAACTGGTACATCTGGATGATGATTTCCTCTTTAAATTTCGCCGGCCTTATGAAGGTGAAAATGTTGCCCTTTTCATTTATCACGTATAATATGATGTGGGGGCCCCTTTCCTCGTAGATGACGGTGACCGCGTTGGACTTCCTCCTGGAATAAAGGTCCTCCAGGTTCGACAGCATCTGGTCTTCTCCTTCGAACTTGTGCACGATGTTCGCCTTGGGACGGATGGATATCGAGGTAAGCACCTTTATTATATTGGGTTCGGTCCTCACCGAGACCCTGTCGCCGTCCCTGGATATGGTGACGTAGGCCGACCCGAGCCTCGATGTGAGGCACAGCGAGTGCTTGTTGAAGCCCTTAACCATGAATTCGTAAGCAATCTTGAACAGGGCCTCAATCTCCTTGTACAGCTTTTTAAAAGGCTCGGGAGAGAATATTTCGCAGAAACCGGCGAACTCCCGCTTCAGTACGATCCCGTCTTTCAGTATGTTTTCGAGTATCATGATGAGGTCTGATTCGCTCCTGTATTCCTTGAGGAACGACTCCCCCCAGCTGGTCATGTACAGGTGGTTGACGGTCTGGATGCTGTCGGCGTTTTCCATGTTGAAATTAATGATCACCATGTTGACGAGGTTGAAGGCCGGGTTGAGGAAATATTCGTTTTTTAGGCCGTCGGTCTTTCCCATGAACAGGGCCGAGATCTTTGTCATGACCTCCACCGCCTGGTTCTGGTTGATCCTGATGTAGCCGGATTGTATTTTTAGCCTGCTGAATGTCGGATGATAGATCTGGTTGATAGCCGTCCAGGCCATGAGCTTGAGCAGGTTGTGCTCCGTCCGGAGCGTTGTGGAGACGAACCTGTCCTTGGAGCTCGTGTTTCTCTTGAAAAGGCTCCATTCGTTCTTGTCGATGTCCTTGTTGACGGGCTCTATGTAAAGTATGGCCTCGTTCGGCGTGTCCTTGAACGTCACGTAGTTGTCTATCTTGTCGGTCTCCGTGGAGAATTGCGCCTTGATTTTTCTGCTCAGCAGATTGAAATCGTTTTCAGATATCTTCTGCGCCAGGTTCATCGAGGGAAGCTGCTGGGAAATTTTCTGATAGCTCAGGAGCATGAATTTTTTCACCTGGTTCCAGAAGTGCATGATCTTTTTATAGTCCCAGTTTTCGAAATCGTCCAGTTCCTTGATCTCCTTTGCCGTCCATGCCCATTCCTTGATGTAATTGAACATGACGAGTACCTTGTAGGGAAGGCCCTGGGATTTTTTCATCCCGGAATATTTTGTCAGCTGGGGATCGATCTTGAGATACAGGTTCTGCCTGAGTATCTTGAGCAGGTTTTTGTCCTCGAGGACCTTTTCGTAGTATCCGTATACCTCCTCGAACATGAGCACGTATGAATCTATTATCTTGTCGTCGAAATTGTCCCTCATGATGTTGGATTTTATCTTCTGGCTGAGCAGGGGCGAGTCCTCCGACCCGAAGAGGTATTTTTCAAGAAGGCCGATCTTGATGATTGACTTGAACGGGTTGCCGAGCGATTTTATAAGCTGGAAGAGAGCGGCGCCGAGGAAGTCCTCCTTCGATATGCTGTACAGGTTCCCGAGATCGATGAAGTTTTTTTCCCTGAATTCTTCCTCGAGCCGGCCGTAAAGCATGTCGTACTGCGCGTCGTCCACCTGCTGGGGCACCGTCCACCAGAACGGCACCTTGCCGGCAATTATTATCGAGCTCCTGAAAAATTCGTCCTTGAGGACCGGTCCCACCGTCGAGCCGAAGGCCTCGTCCTTGTCCTCCGCGAATATGTTGTGCTTCACGTTTTCGATGTCGTTGATGAAAATATGAACCTCGGTCTTGCCCTCGTCCATCGCCCAGTTCTGTATGGCCTCGGCCTTTTTCGCGAAGTTTTCGAGCATTTCTTTCTTCGCGTCCTTCTTGTTTATGCACACCCACAGGTCGAAGTCGGATTTTTTGGTGTAGGCAATCGTTCCGACGCTGCCCATTACGGCTACCATCTGGACGAACGGGTTTTCCGCTGTCGGGTTTATGGTCATGACATGGAATTTTCCCTGGAGGTACTTTTTCGCCTCGTCATCAGGCTCGTAATAGGCCACCCCCAGGGGGACATTTCCCTCGATGTATCCCGGGAGTTTTTTATGGTTCACGCTGAACAGTATAGGGATCGAGTGGATCACCCTTTTCACGTTGGTGTTGGAAATGAGCTGGTTGAAGCGCTCGAGCTTTGTGTTGTTGAACCGCGTGAATTTATCCAGGTTTTCTTTTATTTTTTCTTCGTACGACATAATTCCTGCACATGTCCAAAAGAATCGCCAAACGGCGGATTTTATAAATATTAAAAATTGACAAATATGGCTTGTCTGGCTATTGTCTATTTACCGGATATTTAATGAAATGAATGATCGGATTTTTTCCTGTTATAACAAGGGAAAAAGCGCTTTCATATGTTTTTTAACAAGGTCAATAATGCTATGAAAGCGCGTTAAAATGCAAGATAATATTAGTTCCAGAGGCAAAAAATGGATATTGACGACATCATGCAGGAAGGCGGCGGATTGGCGGCGGATTCGGATTTTTTCGAAAACGAGCTGATTTCCATCGACTATATTCTGCCGCCCAAGCTTTACATAATACCTATAAGATACAGGCCGATTTTCCCGGGTATAGTCACCCCGCTTATAATTTCGCACGGAAGGTTCACCAACGCGATCGACAAGGTGCTGGGCGATTCCCGGACCATAGGCCTGGTCCTGATCAGCGACGACGAAAAGGACGAGGTCAGCCACGACGACCTGTACGGGTACGGAACCGCCGCGAAGATCCTGAAAAAAATCAAGCTTCCCGACGGCGGCGTGAACGTGCTGATCAACAGCATCAAGCGCTTCAGGATAAAAAAGGTCCTTTCCGAGGACCCGTTCATTATCGCGGACATCGAGTACCTGGAGGACAAGCTCGGCGACAGGAAGAGCATCGAGCTCAAGGCTCTCACCAGGGAGGTCCTGGGCAAGCTCAAGATGCTTTCGGACAACAACCCGCTTTTCACCGAGGAGATGAAGCTTACCATGCTCAACGTGGACGAGCCGGGAAAGATAGCGGACTTCGTCACGTCGATACTGAACCTTGAAAAAGACGAATACCAGGACGTGCTGGAGACCCTCAGCGTCAAGAAGAGGCTGCAGAAGGTCCTCCTGCTTCTCCACAAGGAGCTGGACGTTATGAAGGTGCAGAGGAAAATCCAGAACCAGATCAACGACAAGATAGACAAGCAGCAGAAGGATTACTTTCTCAGGGAACAGCTGCGCGCTATAAAGCAGGAGCTGGGAGTGGAGGAGGACGAGAGGAGCAGGGAGATCAGGGAGATGAGGAAGAAGGTCGATGATCTCGGCCTCGCGGGAGAGCCCAGGGAGAAGCTCGACGAGGAGATACAGAAGCTGGTCATGATGGATTCCTCCTCGTCCGAATACACGATGACCAGGAACTACATAGAGACGGCGCTGTCCCTTCCATGGAACATCAAGACCGACGATTCCATAGACCTCGACAAGTCCGAAAGGATACTGGACAGGGACCATTACGGGCTCGAGGACGTTAAAAAGAGGATCCTCGAGTTCCTGGCGGTCAAAAAGCTCAAGCCGGAGGCCAAGGGTTCCATCATATGCCTCGTGGGCCCGCCCGGGGTGGGAAAAACCTCGCTCGGCAAATCCATAGCCAGGGCCCTGAACAGGAAATTTTTCAGGATCTCCCTGGGGGGAATGAGGGACGAAGCCGAGATCAAGGGGCACAGGAGGACCTATATCGGCGCGATGCCAGGGAAAATAATCCAGGGGATCAAAATCGCAAGGTCGAAAAATCCAGTTTTCATGCTCGACGAAATCGACAAGCTCGGACAGAGCTTCCAGGGCGACCCGGCGTCCGCCCTCCTTGAGGTGCTCGACCCGGAGCAGAACATCGATTTCAGGGACTATTACCTCGACATGCCCTTCGACCTTTCCAACGTGATCTTCATCACGACCGCGAACACGCTTGACACGATACCGCAGGTGCTGGCGGACAGGATGGAGATAATCAGGCTTTCAGGGTATATCGCCGCGGAAAAATACGAGATTGGAAGGAGATACCTGCTTCCCAAACAGCTCATCCAGCACGGCATATCGAAGACCGCCGTGAAGATCGACAAGAAGGGGTTTCTCCATATCATCAACGGGTGGGCGAGGGAGGCAGGCGTGAGGAACCTTGAGCGCCAGATCGAGAGGATATGCAGGAAAAGCGCCACCATCCTCGCGAAAAGCAAACGTCTTCCAAAAGGGCCCCTTACGGACAAAACCATCAGGGAGTACCTGGGCACCGAGGTGTTTACGGACGAGGAATTCATCAAGGCCGACAAGCCCGGACTGGTCATAGGGCTTGCATGGACTTCGCTGGGCGGCGAGACGATGATCATAGAGGCCCTCCCGGTAAGCGCTAAGGACGGGGGGCTCAAGCTTACCGGGCAGCTCGGCGAGGTGATGATCGAGTCCGCCAACATAGCATACAGCTACATACAGCACCTCATAGAAAAAGACCCTGCCGCTCTGGGGGTTTTTAAAAGCAATTTGATCCATATCCATGTGCCCGCAGGCGCCACGCCGAAGGACGGCCCGTCGGCCGGCATAACTATGGCCTGCGCCATTTATTCGATGGTGACGGGAAAGGTGATCAGGAAGGGGCTTTCGATGACGGGCGAGCTCACGCTCACCGGGAAGGTGCTGCCGGTAGGCGGGGTGAAGGAAAAAGTCATAGCAGCAAAGAGGTTCAATCTCAGGGAGATCATTCTTCCAAGGGAGAACAGAAAAGACCTGGAGGACATACCGGGGTATGTGCAGAAGGGGCTCGTTTTCCATTTCGTCGAAACAATGGAGGACGTGATATCAATGGCATTCAGGTCCGGAAACAGGAAAACCGTCAAGGGGGTCAAACGATGACTATCAGAAACATCATGGAAGACATCGTAAAGAGCGCCGTGTCAGAGGTCATGAAGAACGAGCCCGGACTCGCCGAAAACAAAAGCAACAGGGACGATATCATAGCCTTCGTCCTGAACAGGATTTCCCCCAGGTACATCACCAGCGAGAGGGGGATCCTCCACGGCGAGATCGACGTCAGGCACGCCACCCAGCAGAAGATGGACATACTGTTCCTGGTATATGACGCCGTCGCCCAGATAAAAAACAGGCGCGCCACGGAGATACCGCAGAAATCCAGGGAGAAGAAGGAGCAGCATGTACTCCCCCATATAATAGGGCAGGTCCTTGAGGAGAGCACCATGTCCGTCATACCGGATGTTGAAATATGTCTGCTTTATGAAGGCAGGCCGGCGGTCATGGTAGACAGCGACTGGAAGAACCCTTACCGCTCTCACAGGTCGATCATGGGGTATTACCACTTCTTGCCGGAATTTTCTTCGGAAAGGATGAAGGAGGGTGGGAAGATCCGCTTCGAGCTGCTTTTCAGTCACGAAAGGTTCGAGGAGCTGAGGATCGGGATAACGATTGAGTCCATACACGGATCCTCGAAAAGGGACTCCTTCAGGGTCCCCATCACCCTCCTCAAGGCCAACGACGGGGAGACGCTGGATTTCCTGTATGATAAATAGGCCGTCCGCAGTTTCGCGCGGACGCGGTCATGATGATAACGGCGGCTGAACAACGGAGGATGACATGGAACTTCACGATGCGATAATGAAAAGAAGGTCTGTGAGGAAATTCACGGACTATTACGTCACGGACGGCGAGATAAAAGAACTCATGGAGGCGGCCAGGTGGGCGCCGTCCTGGGCCAACACGCAGGTCTGGGAGTTCATCGTGGTGAGGGACAGGGAGGTCATCAAATCCGTGACGGAGACCTATTCAGCGACGAACCCGGCCAGGACCTGTTCCTTCGCCTCATCGGCCCTGCTGGTGGCGTGCGCGAAGACGAAGATATCCGGTTGCAAGGACGGCGCGGAAAGGACCAAGTTCAGGGAGTGGTTCATGTTCGACCTGGGAATGGCCGTGCAGAACATCTGCCTCAGGGCCTGCGATCTCGGCCTTGGAACGGTTGTAGTGGGATCGATGGACCACGACGCATGCGCGAAGGCGCTCTCGGTTCCCGAGGGGAACGAGGTGGTCGCCGTTCTCCCGCTCGGGAAACCAGTCGAGTCCAGGCCCGGCCCGCAGAGGAAGGACCTGAAGGAATTCGTCTACCTGGACCTGTTCGGTGAAAATTTCGGGAAGCTTTACTGAGGGAGACCGGAGATGGGCGGGGGAAGGATACCGGAAAGAAAAGAAATACCGGCGGCCGACAGGTGGGACCTTTCGCCGCTGTTCAGGAACGATGCGGAATGGGAGGCGCTTTTTTCTGACATCGAGAAACGCATGGACGGATACGCAACGTTCAGGGGAAGGATCGGCGGGTCCCTCGATGCATTCAGGGACGCGATTGGATTCGATCTCGGCGTCTCCAGGAAGGCCGAGAGGCTGTACACCTACGCCCATTTGAGGAGCGACGAGGACAAGACCGACCAGTTCTTCCTGGCAATGCATGACAGGGCGGTGAACCTTCTCACCAGGATATCGGAGGCATCGAGCTTCATGTCGCCCGAGATACAGGCGATTCCCGATGAAAAAATGACGGCGTTCCTCGATGACCCGTCAATGCTGGACTACAGGTTCCACCTCCAGTCGATACTCAGGTACAAGCCCCATACCCTCCCTGAGGAGATTGAAATGATACTCGCCATGTCCGGCGAGGTGGCGCAGGCGCCGTCCCAGATATTCGGGCAGCTTGACAACGCGGACATGAAGTTCGGGGAGCTGGAGGACGGGAGCGGGAAAAGGGTCGAGCTGAGCCACGGAAACTTCAGTTCTTTCCTGATAAACCCTTCGAGGGAGCTGAGGGAAAAGGCCTTTTTCCAATACTACGCTTCATACGAGGCGCACAAAAATACAATCGCGGCCTCGCTGTCCCATTCAATAAAAAAGGACCACTTTTATTCCAGGGTCAGGAAATTCGAATCATGCAGGAGGGCGGCCCTGTTTTCCGACGACGTATCGGACGAGGTGTACGACAGCCTTCTTGAGAGCGTAAAGAAGAACCTCGCCCCGCTTTTCAGGTACCTCGGGTTCAGGAAAAAAGTCCTCGGCCTCGACGAGCTGCATTTCTACGACACGTACGTGCCCATAATCGGCGATGTTGATTTCAAAATGCCGTACGGCGAGGCGGTGCGCGTCTGCGTCAGCGCGCTAAGGCCGCTCGGTGAGGAATACTGCGGGGTCCTGGAGGAGGGCCTCCTGGGGGGCTGGGTCGACAGGTATGAAAACAGGGGGAAAAGGAGCGGGGCCTATTCATCCGGGTGCTATGATTCGCCACCGTACATACTCATGAACTACCGCGAAGACAACATCAACAGCCTGTATACCCTCATCCACGAGGCCGGCCACTCTATGCATTCGTACTATTCGAAAAAGAACCAGCCCTTCGTCAACGCCGACTATACGATCTTCGTTGCGGAGGTGGCGTCCACCTTCAACGAGGTCCTTCTCTCCAGGCACCTGCTGGACCTTTACAGGGACGATCCAGGTATGACCGCCTATATACTGAACAGGGAGATAGACGACATCAGGGGCACCCTCTTCAGGCAGACCATGTTCGCCGAATTCGAGAAGATAATCCACGGCATTGTCGAGGAGAACGGGCCCCTCACGCTGGAAACGCTCACTGGAGCTTACGGCTCGCTCCTTGAAACTTATTTCGGCGGAAGCATGGTGATCGACGAAGTCCTGAAGCTCGAGTGCCTCAGGATCCCGCATTTCTATTCGGATTTTTACGTTTACAAGTACGCCACCGGGATTTCCGCCGCGATCGCTCTGTCGGAGAAGCTGTTTTCCGGCGGCGAACCCGCGAGGAAATCATATCTCGGTTTTCTGGGCCTGGGGGGAAGCATGTTCCCGATCGACGAACTGGTCCGGGCCGGCGTCGACATGAGGACGCCTGCGCCGGTGGACAACGCCATCGGTCATTTTTCCGGGCTGGTAGACAGTCTGATCGGCGCTTTCGAAAAGATGAAATAGAATGGCCGGGAGGTATTTGATTCTTTTCGGGAATTAATCCGGAGGTCCGTGTTTCCAATGATAAAGATACTTATTTGCATTT
>JALOTL010000013.1 GCA_025457915.1 Spirochaetota bacterium
ATATTATACAATGTTTTTTCATTATAGCATCAATTATTTATTTGCAAATACTTTTTTTGTGTATAATTCCAAAAGTCCATAAGATGTTCATTTTTTCATCAAACAAAATACTATGCTTCATTGCAGTTTTTTCTATTTAAATTTTGTTTATGACATTCATTAATATATATTATCATAATTCATTATCAAAGAGCATGATATGAAAAATTATTCAATAGATTCAGATATACGGAAAAAGATGCCGGCACCATGGTTGACAGGATTATGCTGACAATAGTCTTCATACCGCACGGGTCTTAAAAAACTCCTCGGGCTATTTGGAGGCAACGGTTTTACAGCCACTATGACTTTTTTTACATTAAGTGGAATGCCGGGAATTATTGCGTTTCTTGTAATTATGGTGGAATCCCTCGGAGCGGCAGCCTTGCTGCTGGGCCTCTTTGAAAGATTCATTGCTTTCAGCCTGGGCCTTGTGATGGCTGGAGCCATATTCATGGTACACATATCCAATGGTTTTTTTATGAACTGGTTCGGCACGCAGAAGGGTGAGGGTTTTGAATAACATTTGCTAGCAATCGGCCTTGCGCTTGTTGTAATGATTAATGGAAGCGGAATGCTTTCGGCTGACAGGCTGATTCACAGGTTTTTGTTTAAACAATAAGGCTCTGACCCCTTGTGTGTTGATTCTCTGCACCGATATATCAAGCCTTGCAGATAATATTCCCCGGGGAGGATAAGAATATGAAAAAATGCCTTATAACAGTCTTTTTAATATTGGCTATTTCGGCATCAACCACATGCGCAACTGGAACTATAACCGTCTGTATGTATTCAGATGGCAGCGGCAACAGCTATATTGTAAAGGAAAACAAAATAGAATACATACCGGTCCAGCCCGGGACAAGCTCATCGGGGGAATATTCCGGCGGAAAGCACAGGATTAAAAATATAAGCAGGACGGACTTCGACGAGACCAAAGCTCTATTTAAAAAAGTCCTCTCCAGCCATGTTGAAAAGATAAAAAACCGGGTTAAGGGATCCGGTTACCTGGAAATTAAAAACGGTAAACATGAAAATGCCATTATCCGCATGGGTTCATGGGGTCAGATTGAAATCGAGAAAAAGCTCAATCAAATTCTGAAATGACAATAGAAAGTAAATTATAAATATGAATAATTTTGAATAAAAAATAAAGCCGGAGCCTTGCGGTCATTTCACTTTGCCAGGATCATCTTTATTGAGACCGCGAGAAGGCTGAAGCCGAAAATCCTTTCCAGCAAAATATTCGGAATCCTTACGGCCAGCTTCGACCCGATTAAACCGCCGAGCAAAAATCCCAGGCAGATCAATACGGCGACCCTCATATCGACAAAACCCTGTCTGTAGTAGGTCCAGGCGGCGAGGATGCCTATGGGCGGCTCCATGAGCGCAAGGGTTGTTCCCTGCGCCTGGTGCTGGGAAAAACCGAAGATGAAAAGCAATGCGGGAACAATAATAACCCCGCCGCCTATCCCGATAAGCCCGCTAAGCGTCCCCGCTGCCAGTCCGAGAATTATATAACCTGCTGTATCAATCATTTATTCGACCTCGATTATTAGTAATAATCAATCTATTATATGCCCATCCCCTATTATATAGGTAAACATCCACTATCATCGGTTACAAGATCAGACAGTGATCCCTGTTTTGACCAGTTATACAGTTTCAATGCAGATATGCTCTGACCCCATTATCTGCCTATTATAACCATGCTCTGACCCCAATTTTTTCAAAAAAAAAGCATGACTTTCATCTTATTTGCAGGTTACCATGATTATAATATTCAAAGGAGGTCTATATGAAAAAAGCACTTCCCTTATTTATCATGGCTTTCCTGGTATTTGCCGTTACGGCATGCAAGAAATCTATAACCGGCGCGGAAAGGGACGCTGTCCTTTCCTACTCCGAGGCTATCGCGGACGGCTTACTCAAGGGATACAATAACGGCGATTATGCGCTTTATTCAAAGGATTTTGACGAGCAGATGAAAAACGCACTTAACGAAAAGGTTTTCAAACAAACAAGGGACCTCATCGCATCGAAAACAGGAAAGTACGTTTCGAGGAAACTTTCCGATGTATACAGACAGAACCAGATGATTGTTATAATCTATGATGGAAAATTTGAAAAAGAGGACAAAGTGGAAATAAAGCTCGTCCTCCAAAAATTCGGCGATAAAAACCTTGTATCGGGGCTATGGTTCAACTCGCCGAAACTGAGGCAGTAGCCGCATCATCTCCACAGGCCCAGCCGGTTTTTCCTGGCGTAACTGTATGACGCGGCGAACCTTTTTGCGTGTTTTACATTGGGCGGAATAGTAAGAAGCCCGGCATATCCCGATCTCACGATGACATCGTTCAGCATGCGGCCGTCGGAGAGGTATATATACGCCAGGAGGCGGCCGTACCTGTCCCTTTTTTCCACGTCGAATTCGAGCGAGACCGGGTCGCCCTTCCTGACGACGCCTTTTACGAAACGCGCGGCCTCCTTCCCCTGCGAAATCATCGTGCGGATGTTCTCCCCGGTTTTTTTCCTGTCCCTGTAGGCCTTCTTGTTCGCCTTGCTCTCCGGGGCGTCGATGCCGATGAGCCTGACCCTGTGCTTCCTTCCTTCATATGACATGGAAATCGTATCGCCGTCCACAACATAAAGGATCTTCGCTTTCCCTGCGGCAGCGGAGGCGTCATTGCACGTAAAAAAAATGACGAAAAAAACCGCGATGGTGCGCCAATAATGTTCCAATCTGTATCTCCCGGGATTATTAATTCACAGGACCCGCCCAGATGTCCAGCGGGTTTTTATAATACCGGCGCATCGCCCGTCATAAATTCCCATTCTCTTTCCGGGCATGAATGTAATCCGGGCCCCGTTAAAAATAAGGCCGCATAAATGACCGGGAAAAACAAAAAAATAATTGACTCTTTTATTCTGCCGCGCATTCATTTCCATTTAAAATTATATTTAATCAAGGGGGCATTCAATGTATTGGACCTGGTACGGATGGGTTTTTCTCGGATCTCTTATTCTCGGCGGACTCTATGCTCTGGCCAACCTGATCAAAAGCAAAAACAAACAGGCCGGGGAGCTTATTGAAAAGTTTTCATATTTACAGGGATATGTGGGACTGGGCCTTATCGCCACATCCGCATGGAACCTGTTTTATCTTTCAAAAGACGTCAAGTCCCTGCTGGCGGTGCTGCCAATTACAGGCATCGTCTACATAGTTTCGCTCGTGGTGGGCATACTTCTCGGCATCCTTGACTCTCTCGACATACTCAGGGCAAGGGACATTTTAAGCGAAGAAACAATGAAAAATATCTCGCCGAAACTTCTTTTCGCAGAAGTCCCTCTGGGGATAATCGCGATCATCACCGGGATATATCTTGTTCTTTGCGGAATAATCCACTGGAAATTCTAATCACCTTTTTGAAAAACACCAAAGAAAAGCCGTCTCATGACGGCTTTTCTTATATGCAAATCATGTTCAGGCAGGACGTCTTCCCGAATTGAATTTTTGTTGTCCCGCTGTCATAATCCGCCTATTTTATTGACTTTTTTATCCGCATATCGCAACTTTACAATATCAAACAGAAGCGGCCGGATAAACGGCCGGTCCTTAAAATTTATTATTTTACATGGAAGGTATGAATGAACGATTTAACGGCATCGATAAAAACAAGCAGGGGCGTAATAAATTTGAAGCTCCATGCAGACAGGGCGCCGGCCACTGTCGCGAATTTCGCGAACCTGGCAATGCACGGCTTCTATGACGGTCTGACTTTTCACAGGGTAATAGCGAATTTCATGATCCAGGGAGGGTGCCCCGTGGGAAACGGCACCGGGGGGCCGGGTTACACTTTCGAAGATGAATGCACTCCTGAATTGAAACACGACAGGCCCGGCATACTTTCCATGGCCAACGCCGGACCCGGCACCAACGGCAGCCAGTTTTTCATCACCCATGTGCCTACGCCATGGCTCGACGGAAAGCACACGGTTTTCGGGTCCGTCATCGGCAGCGGCGACATGGACACGGTGAACGGCATAAAACAGGGGGACACCATAGAGACGATAACTATCGGGGGCGAAACAGACCAGCTTTTCGCTTCGGCCCAGGACAAGATAAAAAAATGGAACTCAATAATTGAAAAATAAAAGCACCCGGGAGGATACCCATGATTAAAACCTTCATATTGCTTTTCGCTCTCACGGCCTTTTTCATAATAGTGGGCAGGCTCCTGGCCGGCAAAAAAGGCATGATCGCCGCATTCTGCATAGCCCTCGTAATCAACTTCGTGTCCTACTGGTTCTCGGACTCCATCGTCCTGAGGGCCTACAATGCGCAGCCGGCGCCCGCGGGCCACAGGCTGGAAAAACTGACGAAGGAGCTGTCCGGTGAGGCGAAGCTTCCCATGCCCGGGGTATACATACTCCCCACAAAATCTCCGAACGCCTTCGCGACCGGACGCGACCCGGAACACGCGGCCGTCGCGGCAACCGAGGGCATAATGGACATCCTGGACGACAACGAGCTCAAGGCGGTAATGGCCCACGAGATGGGACACGTAAATAACCGGGATACGCTCATCTCTACGGTGGCGGCGTCGATATCCGGAGGGGTCATGATTCTTTCGAGAATGGCGATCTTTTTCGGGGGCGACGGAAACGCAAGCTACGGCAAGCGCCTGGCGATATCCCTGCTCGCGCCTATTGCGGCAGCGGTGATAACCATGGCGATATCCAGGGACAGGGAATACATGGCGGACGAATACTCCGCAATGCTGACGAAAAGGCCGGCGTACCTTGCAAGCGCGCTCCTCAAGCTTGAAAACGGCGTGAAGCGCGCGCCAATGCCGGACCACAGCCCGGAGACGGCGCACATGTTCATCGTGCATCCCTTTTCCGGCTTCAGCATCGGCGAGGTCTTCTCGACTCACCCGCCGATAAAGAAGAGGGTCGAACGCCTTTCCAAATTAAGCGGGAAGATAAAATAACTCAGGCGGTTTCACCCGTGCCGGATCCTGACGCTCGCCCCCTTTCCTTTTTGAGCTTCCAGTAGGAATAGGCGTTGAATATCAGGGCCGATATGAGTATGGGTATGTCCTCTATCCATTCGAATGGAGGGGGGCCCGGTATGAGGTCCACGGGCGATATCAGGTAAATTACCGCCAGTACCAGCATGACGATAGAGGCATGGAACCGCTTCTTCGCCTTCTCCATGGATTCTCCGGGATTTTTTTCCTCGCTCATTTTATGTACTCCATAATCCTGCCGTCCCTGTTTCTCCTGACGGTCATTTTATTGTTTTCGCAGGACACGATCGTGTAATCAGCCTTCTGGCCGTCGATCGTTGTCTCGAACCCGCCGTCCTTTACGGCATATGTACCCTTCATGGTGACCGACGTCATTTTCTGAATGAAGGTCCCGTCGCCCCTGTATTCGACCGTTACGATAAATCCCCCGCCCATATCGAAGTACCATTTACCGGGGAGGGACTTCTGGCAATCGTTCCCGGCGAAGGCCGGGACGAAAAAAATCCCTGTAATCATCGCAGCTATGAATGACTTTTTCATGCAGACTCCTTCTCTGACGTGCGATTATCTATAATCCATATCCAATAATAATTGTTTTTCCGGCAAAGTCAATAGAGCGATGAAAATAATGAGATGCCCCGACTCGTTTATTTAAATAAAAACGGCGCCATGAGGCCGAATCCCGTATATTATATCATCTCAAACCGGTTAAATTTAACATGAATTTAAACATTTGCAGGCTTAATCCTTGACAAAAGAATCGCCGGGGAAAAGCTGTTTAGGAATTTAAATTAAACAAGCGCTTCAAGTCATGGAAAAAGAAACTGCAAAATCACTGAACTTCATCGAAGAGATCATCGAAGACGACATTAAAAGCGGGAAAAACGGCGGCGCAGTGCTTACACGTTTCCCTCCCGAACCAAACGGATACCTCCACATAGGGCACGCTAAATCAATATGCCTGAATTTCGGCCTCGCCCGGAAATACGGCGGCAGGTGCAATCTACGCTTCGACGATACAAACCCCGAAAAGGAGGACGTTGAATACGTCGATTCGATCATGGAGGACGTGAAATGGCTGGGCTTCCAGTGGAATGACAGGCCCTATTACGCCTCAGACTATTTCGGACAGATTTATGAATGGGCACTGCTCCTCATCAGGAAGGGGCTGGCCTACGTTTGCGACATGAGCGCAGAGGAAATTTCCCGGACAAGGGGCACGCCGACCGAACCGGGCGCTGAGAGCCCGGGCCGTTCACGCAGCATCGAGGAAAACATCGACCTCTTCACGCGGATGAAAAAAGGCGAGTTCCCTGACGGGACAAAAGTGCTCCGCGCCAGGATCGACATGGCCTCCCCGAACATGCACATGAGGGACCCGGTCCTTTACCGCATCAAGAGGGACACGCATCACCGCACCGGTGACGAATGGTGCATCTACCCCATGTACGATTTCGCCCACGGCCAGTCGGACTACATCGAGGGCATCACCCATTCCATATGCACCCTCGAGTTCGAGGTGCACCGTCCGCTTTACGACTGGTTCCTGGACCACATCGCGGAGGAGGGAAGGACCAGGCCGAGGCAGATAGAGTTCGCCCGCCTCAACCTGACCTACACCGTCATGAGCAAGCGCATGCTTCTGAGGCTTGTCCGCGAGGGATTCGTCGCTGGATGGGACGACCCCCGCATGCCCACGATCGCCGGCATGAGAAGGCGCGGATACACTCCCGAATCGATACGCGCCTTCGCCGCGGTAATAGGCGTCGCCAAGAGGGACACGGTCGTCGACATGGCGCTTCTCGAGCACTGCGTCCGGGAGGACCTGAACAGGCGGGCGCAGAGGGTCATGGGCGTGATAAATCCGCTTAGGGTAGTGATCGAAAATTATCCCCCGGAAAAAACCGAGGAGTTCGGCATAAAAAACAATCCCGAGGACGAAACCATGGGGACCAGGCAGGTGCCCTTTTCGGGGGCGATATACATCGAGCGCGACGACTTCATGGAGGAACCTCCAAAAGGGTTCTTCCGCCTTTCGCCCGGCAGAGAGGTGCGGCTCAGGGCAGCGTACCTGATTACCTGCACGGGTGTCGTCAAAAACGAAAAGGGAGAGATCACGGAGCTGCGCTGCAGGTGCGACCCTGAAAGCAGGGGCGGAGACGCTCCGGACGGCAGGAAGGTGAAGGGAACGCTCCACTGGGTATCCGCGGCTCACGCTGTTCCGGCCGAGTTTCGACTTTACGACAGGCTTTTCACGAAAGAAGACCCTTCGGAAGCCGGCGAAGACGGCGATTTCACCTCGAACATCAGCCCGGATTCGGTAAGGACCGCTGCCGGATTCGTCGAGCCCTTTATCAAAGCGGCGGCAGCCGGCGACCGCTTCCAGTTTGAAAGAATCGGATATTTCTGCATGGATCCGGACTCGTCCGAAGGCCGACCGGTATTCAACAGGACCGTAAGCCTCAAGGATTCCTGGGCAAAAACGGCGGCCAGGTCCGGCTAAACAGGCTGCAGTATCATTTTTGGATTATTCCCTAAAAATACTTTATTGACAAAATCAGCCTTGTTTTTAACATATTTGCAAATTGCCCGGTGGTGTAATTGGCAACACATCTGACTCTGGATCAGAGTAGTCCAGGTTCGAGTCCTGGCCGGGCAGCATAAATGGCCCCCGCACATCCGACGGCGGGGGCTATGCTTTTATGGGGCGATATGGACTATTACTTCATCACGAATGTTTTCTTCACACTGCTTTTCGTTGTGGACCCGCTCGGGCTCATTCCCGTTTTCATATCGTACCTCTACGGAAGAAGCTCCGGGGAAAAGCGCGCGGTCATCATCAAGTCGGTCCTTATTTCCATTCTGGTTTCCGCTTTTTTCATAGCCTTCGGGAACAGACTCCTGATTTTCCTCGGCATATCGTCCGGCGCGTTTCTCGCGGCGGGCGGTGTCCTTCTTTTCATGATATCGATAGAGATGCTTTTCGGAAGGCCTTCAAGGATCGAGATGCGCGACTACCGCGAAGGCGACCTGCCCGCGGAAGAAGACGTGTCCGTATTCCCGCTGGCGATACCCATGCTTTGCGGACCGGGCAACATAGCCGCGCTTCTGATGTTCAGCGCGCAGGCCAAGGACGATCCCATAAAACTCGGCATACTGACCGCCTCCTCGGTCATCATTTTCCTCATGGCGGCCCTGGCCATGATTTTTTCCCAGGGGGTTGCCCGGATTATAGGAAAGACCGGGATATCAGTCACGCAGAGGCTCATGGGCCTGATACTCTCTGCCATGTCGGTTCAATTCATAAGAAACGGCCTCATCCTGATGGGGTTCGCCGGCATCAATTAACCGCCCCGGCGGTTTAATATACCCCGCGATCCGTATTTTATTATTGACTTCCGTGAAAGGCAATGCAGATTTTGTTTGAACATAATGTTTTATCGTTCAATCAATACCGCATCCCCAATGAAACGGCACCACAAAAAAACCGCCCTTGTTACGGGCGCATCAAGCGGCATAGGAAGGTCCTTCGCCGAAAGGCTCGCCTCGGACGGATACAGCCTTATCCTGACTGCCAGAAGCAGGGAAAGGCTCATGGATATCGCGGACGGCCTTTCCGGGAACAGGGACATCAGCATCGACGTCATACCGGCCGATCTCTCCATCGAAAAACCGCTGGAGCGCCTGATCAGGCTCGTCTCATCTTATGAATCCATTGACTTCCTCGTTCACAGCGCTGGATTCGGGACCAGGACCCTGTACCACGAGACGTCCCCCGTGAAAATCAGCGGGATGGTAAGGCTTCACGCCCTTTCCGGAGCGATGCTGTCGAGGGCCCTGCTGCCGGGAATGATTTCCAGGCGCAGCGGAACCATAATCCTGGTTTCTTCCCTGGGCGCCTTTTTCACCACGTCGCGCTACGTGACCTATTCGGCCACGAAATCGTTTTTGAACACATTCGCCACGGGATTGAACGGCGAGCTCGGGGGCACCGGTGTGAGGGTCCAGGCCCTGTGCCCGGGCCTCACGAAGACCGGGTTCCTGTCGACGCAGGAATACGCGGGCTTCAACTACGACGCGGTCCCGGACTGGGCATGGATGAGTCCCGATGAAGTGGTGGAGGAATCGCTTTCCTCCCTTCGGAAGGGAAGGACCATCTGCATTCCCGGGTTCAGGAACAGGGCTTTCGTCGGGTTACTGAACGCGCCGGTCATCGGGAGACTTGCGGGATGGACGCTTGCCGTCGTTAACAGAAAAAAACCCGTTTTCTGACACGGCCGGCGGCGCCGCGTATAAAATGAAATCCGGAGAAAAAGAATGATGAATACCGGGCCAAAGGCTTCAATAGTACATCTGGAAAACATTGCCGGCGAGGCTTCCGGGGGAAAGGCCTCGGGACTGGCGAGGCTCATCAAAATCAACCTCCCCGTCCCGAGGGGCTTCGCCGTGATCGGGGCTTCAGAGGGCGGCATACATCCCGACCTCCTTGACGAGGCGTATCACGGGATCGGAGGCGGCCAGGTGGCGGTCAGGTCTTCGGCGACCGGAGAAGACGGCTCGAGCGCTTCCTTCGCGGGGCAGTACGAGACCTTTCTCAATATCAGCGGCGGCGAAGAACTCAGGGAGGCCATAAATAAATGCGTGGCATCCCTGGCGGGCGGGAGGGCGAAGGCCTACAGGGAAGAACTAGACAGACCCGGCCCGAAAATCAATATGACCGTGATAGTGCAGAGGATGGTTGACGCAAGGTGCGCCGGCGTGCTTTTTACGGCAGACCCGGTCACCATGAGGCGGGACCGTATAGTGATCGACGCCGTCCGGGGCCTGGGAGACGCGCTGGTAAGCGGCCTTGCAGCGCCCGACCATTTCAAGATCACGAGGGATGGAAGGATTGCCGTGCGCGACATCAACGGCGATGAACCCGTCCTGGACGACAGTGAAATAAACACGCTCCTGTCCCAGGCACTCCTCGCGGAAAAGGAATGGGGCTGCCCGCTGGACATGGAATGGGCCATAGACCCCCGGGGGAAGCTGTACTGGCTCCAGGCCAGGCCCATCACCACCCTCGAGGGCGACCTCCATGAATTCGATTTCCACCAGGGCGGCGCGGACGTCTATACGACCTCGAACATAGGAGAGATGATGCCCGGCGCCGTTTCGCCCCTGACCATGTCAACCACCGTTTACGGCATAGACCGGGGCATGCAGGCGATGCTCATCAACTACGGCGCCAGAAAAAAAATAACTGACGGCCTTTTCTTCGTGGGGATTTTCTACGGCCATATATTCTTCAATCTCACCTCGATGCTGACCTTCTGCAACAATATACTGGGCTCATCGCCGGACACCCTCACCCACGCGATATGCGGAAGACCGGTACCTGAGCTGGGGGAATGCGACTACGCCTCCATCCCCGTGAGGATACTGAACAGCTTCAGGTATGCAAGATACATATTCGGGGCTCCCTGGCGGATCAGGCGGTTCGAGAAAAAGCTGGCCTCGTTCATGATCCCGGAAGGCCGCGATTCCTCGGAAACATACCGGGCGATAGATTCCTCGCTGGAGTTCCTCGCGGAGACGTACGAAATGCATCTCCAGTCGTCCGCCGGTTCGGGATTCGCAAGCGGGATCATCGAGGGAATACTGACCGGCGGAAAGGCGCCTTCCGCGGATGAAGAGGCGGCGCTCGCCGACATGCTGGCCGGCACGGGCAACGTCGAAAGCGCCGGGATTCTCGCGGACCTGCAGGCCATCATAGAAATACTGGCCAGTGATCCGGCCCGGGCGGAAAAATACCTGCAAACTGACGGAATGGATTCATATCTGTGGCTGAGGACCGCCGTCCCTGAATTCAACGCCTTCATGGAAAAAAACGGGCACAGGTCGTTCAGGGAGCTGGACATACACCAGCCCGGCTGGGGCGACGACCCGGTTCCGCTCATGGTCTCGATGAAGGCCATGCTCGGTGCTCGCATGCAGGCGAACCCGGAAAAAAACCGTCCGGGTACCGGACAGTCGGAAAAACCCCGGGTTAAAACCGGCTTCGCGCTCAGGAGGCTCCTGAAATATTCCCACGACGCGATAAGGAGAAGGGAATACACGAAATCCATCCTGGTCGACGTTACCGACCGGTTCAAGAAATCCTACAGGAAGCTCGCGGCCCAGCTTGCCGCGGAGGGGATCATCGACGACCCGGAGCTGATATTTTTCCTGACTCAATCCGAACTGGGCAGGCTGGCTGCCGGAAAGGAAAAATCCCTCGCGGAAAAGGCCGGCATCAGGCGCAGGGTCCACGCCATCCAGCAGACCTTCGAATTCCAGCAGGTTTTCACCGGCAGGCCCGAGCCGATCGAATGGACGCCGGAACAGGACGGCAGCGGCGGCGTCCTCCACGGCAAGCCCGTCAGCAGGGGAAGGGTCGAGGGGACCGCGAGGGTCGTGAAGACGCTGGCCGAGGCTTCTTCACTGCGGCCGGGCGAGATACTGATAGCCCCGGTGACCGACGTCGGGTGGACGCCGTATTACAGCTTCATCTCCGGCCTCGCCACGGACATCGGCAGCACCATCTCGCACGGCGCGGTGGTCGCGAGGGAATACGGTCTGCCCACGGTCGTCAACCTGAGGACGGCGACCCACGTCTTTAAAACCGGCGACAGGGTGATACTCGACGGAGACCGCGGGATTTTGATGCGTGTGGAAAGCGACGATTGACCGATCTTAACGGCGGTAATGAATATATTAACAAACGGAGGAACCTATGCTGACTAAATTCGACGAATTCACCTGCCACCAGGTGGTTTCCACCTTTGACCATCCGGAATCAAGCGACCGCGCCTGGACGGAAAAGCTCTGGTGCAACATCCATGATTCAAAGGGTGGACTGGTCCTGGCGACCGGCTTCGGGATATATCCGAACAGGAACGTGATGGACGGGTTCGGCTGCGTGAATGTCGGAAACAGGACCCAGTACAACTTCAGGGCGTCGCGCGAGCTCAGGCCAGCCATAGATGAGATTAAGGTCGGGCCGCTGTCGTACGACGTGATAGAGCCTTATAAAAAAATCAGGATCGCCCTCGGAGAAAACAAGTACGATCTCGGCTTCGAGATCGAATTCCTGGGAAAATTTCACCCGTCCGAGGAGGAGCCGCAGTACGGGAGGAGCTACGGAAGGATCTACGTGAACACCTGCAGGTACGCCCAGCTCGGAAGGGCGCGCGGATGGGTGAAGGCCGGAGGAAAAAAATTCGACATATCGGAGGACACCTTCTACGGCCAGAGGGACCATTCATGGGGAATAAGGATGGGCGTCGGGGCAGCGGAGCAGGGCGTCCAGTCCCTCGATATAGACAACTTCCTGGGGATGATGATCAACTGGCTCACCTTCCAGATTGGCGACACCGGCTTCTGCCTTTACCTGATAGAAAAGGCGGACGGAAAAATCCAGAGGTTGACCGGACACGTCACGCGGCCCATGGACGGGGAACGGGTCATGGTCGGGATCACCGGCGTTGAGCACCGGTACAAGTATTACGATGGAAGCATGAGGATGCAGTCGGGCGAGGTTACGATAAAATGCGAAGACGGAAGCGTCTATGATCTTTCAATGAAGGAAATTACCACAATGTACCTGCGCGGGGGCAACTATATCGGCTACAAGGATGTGAGGCACGGAATGTGGATGGGCAGATACTGGGAGGACGGCGAAGCCTGGAACATAGAAGACGACCGGATAAAAAACGAGATGCACGGACTCGACGACACGGTCGTAGAAGTCAGGATGGGCAAACAGATAGGATACGGCATAGTCGAAAACCTCATCCTGCCGCCTTTTCCGAAATACGGTTATTGATTGATTTTCCCTTAAAAATAACCAGCATCATCATGGAAAACCCTGATGTTACTGACAACCTGCATATCAAGGGGTAGCCGCAAGGCCACCCCTTCGGTTCATGGACCGGTTTAAATCCAGGCAAATCTTCTTAAAAAATTTTCCACTCCGCCGGCATCCATATAGACGAAACTTCTGCATTCAGAATCCTGGCATAACTTTATATTTTTCATATCCGAAATCACCTCAAAGTTAGATTTATCTAATAATAATATATTCAACTACCACAGTCAATAAATTATTGCAAGGGAACCTCCAATAATCAAATCAGGATGTTCCCTTGCAGGCACTTTCAATGTATAAATTAGGGCGGTCACAAAAACCAGCTTTTTCATTTTAAAACAAACAAAAAACTGGTTTTTTCAATACTGGCGTCCTATGATGATCACCCATAAGATTTTTTCAGTGTCTTTATAATGAAAAATCTAATTTATAGAAATTTCCATAATTTAAAAGCAAAAACCATAAGCGTTGCCGTTTCAGCAGACGGATGGATGAAGCAGTGTCTTATTTACCGCCCGAATAAATAACCCTGCAATTCTTATCATTAAATCCCCCGGTTATTATTATAAGTTTGAACAAAAAACCAGGTTATTGTAAAAAAATGCAACAATTCCAAAAATTTGTTGAAAATATACAGGGTATTTAAAATTAATGTAATTCCTTTCTGCTGAAGGCGCATAAAAAAGCATTTCAGCAGCATATTCCAAAGAAAGGAGGTAAATATGAACAGCTACGAGGTAACCGTAATTGTAAGGAACAGGGATGCCGAATCCCTGAAAGAAAAGGTAATGGGAATTCTTCAGAAATTCGGGACCCAGGTAACAAAAGAGGATCACTGGGGCCCAAAAAAACTGGCATACGAAATAGCCGGCGACTCTGAAGGGTACTACATGTTCATGATCGCAGATATCCCGCCCGAATCAATCAAAAGCATTATCGGAGAATTCAGGCTTTCCAGCGACATACTGAGACACCTCTTCGTCAAAATTCCAAAAGCTAAAACAGCTTAAGACGGAGGCGAACCAATGGCAAGCGATTTAAACAAGGTCATTCTTATCGGCAGGATGGTCAGGGATCCGGAACTGCGTTATACGCAAAACGGTTCGGCAGTATCAAGCTTTTCCCTGGCCAACAACAGGACCTATACCGCCTCAGGCGAAAAGAAGGAAATCGTTTCCTTTTTCGACTGCGTAGCATGGGGAAAAACCGGCGAGGTCATCGTCCAGTACTGCAAAAAAGGACACAGGATCGGAATAGAGGGCAGGCTCCAATCAAGGAACTGGGAAGATCAGAACGGGAACAAGAGAAAAACCGTAGAAATAGTGATCGACAACTTCCAGTTCCTCACGCCGAAGGACAGCCATGGAGAGTCGGTGGAAGTACCCCATCCGACCCAGGAGCCGGAAAGCAATCCCTATTCCGATGAAGATATCCCATTTTAAATATTACGGAGATTAAAAAATGACACAGGAAAATAAAGAACAGATCATCGAAGCCGCCGCGACGGAGGCCCCAGTGGAGGCACCCGTCGAAACGAGGACCGAACCCCAGACCCAGCCCCAGACCCAACCGCAGGAACAGGCTCCGGCCGAAAGACCGCAGAGGGGCTATTACCAGAGAGGTTCGATGCCGCACGACCCGTCGGCCCGCGGATCCAAATTCAAGAAAAAATCATGCAGGTTCTGCCACGACAAGGACTTCACTGTTGATTACAAGAACCCGAAGATGCTGGAAAGGTTCATCACCGACAGGGGCAAGATCCTGCCGAGAAGGGTGACCGGTACCTGCGCCAGACACCAGAGGGCGATAGCAAGGGCCATAAAAAAGGCAAGGACCATAGCCCTTCTTCCATTCGTGGAAAAATAAATAGTGGAAATGTTCCTTGGAATCCTGCTCGGGCTGTTCATGGTTGTCAGCTCGGCATATGTTTTTTTCAGATGGGAATGGAAGGCGATCGCAATCTTCATCCCGATTATCCTGCTGACGCTGTATTTCAGCAGCGGCGGGAAAGAAATTCCGGGACTCGTCGCCCCGGTTATTCTGGGAGGCATAGGCGGCATTTCATTCAAGAAAAGGAAGTCCTTCCAGTTTTATTTCATCATCTCGGCGGCCGCGATTTCCGTTTTCTTTGCAGGCGGCTATTATTATCTCATCAACCATAACGAGGTTGATCTCCTGAAGCTTTCAAGGGTGGAGATGAAAAAGGTGCTGACCGAAAGCAAGACCCCGGACGATATAAAGGGCGAGATCCTGCGCGACTATGAAGGATGGATTGAGTCCGCCAGAAATCTGATACCGCTGGTTTCATTCCTGTACTCGATGCTGGCTGCAGGGGTTATGTTCCTGGCCATGAGAATTTTCTTCTCCAGGTTCATGGACACCAAGTCCATACCCGGGCTGGAAATGTTCAGGATGAACGACTTTTTCATTTTTACTCTCATCGGCGGATGGCTGTTGTATTTACTGGTTGACAAAAGCGTCAGCCCCTTCGCCAATATGCTGGGATTGAACACGGCCCTGATCGCGTCCTCTCTGTATTTTATCCAGGCGCTCGGGGTATTGAAATACATTGCAAAAAACAAGGGAATTCCGGGATACGTCATCCCGCTGTCGCTTTTTGTTGTTTCGCTCACTGGACTAGAGGTGCTGATGTTCATTCTGGTTTTCCTGACCGGCTTCGGAACCCTTGATTTCTGGGCCGATTTCAGGAAATTATCCAACAACGAAAACAAACTTAACAACGCTTAGGAGAAATTCATATGAAGGTCATTTTACAGAAAGACGTTCCCAATCTCGGAGATGCCGGCGACATCAAGGAAGTCGCAAACGGATACGCTAGGAATTACCTTCTCCCCAGGAGACTGGTTATCCCCGCTGACGAATCAAGCAAAAGGGCGATCGAACACCAGAAAAAGCTCATCAAGATCAAAAAGGAAAAAAGGAAAAAGCAGAGCGAAAAGCTCGTCGAGAACATGTCGGGCATCGAACTGGTCATCACCGCCCAGGTCGGCGAAGAGGGGAAGCTGTTCGGCTCGATAACTTCCATGGACATAGCGAAACATCTCAAAGAAAAAGGCTTTGAGATCGACAAGAGAAAGATAATGCTCGAATCCCCGATAAAACAGGAAGGCGAATTCGAGATAGCATTGAAGCTCGATGAAGGCCTTTCTGCAAAAATAAAGGTTACTGTCGTCAAGGGGCAATAGATGGAGCCCGACAGGCTGCCTCCTCAGGATCTTGAGACCGAAGTCGCCTGTCTCGCATCAGCTCTCCTGAACAGGGAGGCGATGTACAAGGTAACAGAAATCCTCCAGCCGGAGGATTTCTATCTTGAAAAACATCGCATGATTTACGGCGCGATCATAGATCTCGTAAACAAAAACCTGCCCATAGACCTCACCACGCTGAAGCAGAGGCTGACCGACCAGGGAAAATTCGAGAATATCGGCGGCGACCCAGCCCTCGTGGAGCTTTACAGGTCGGTTTCCACATCGGCCAACGCGGAATTCTACGCCCGGAGGATCAAGGAACTCTCCCTCAGAAGGAGGCTCATCGACGTGGCCACGGAATCCATCGAAAAGTGCTTCGACAGGTCCCGGGACACGGAAGAGCTGATCGACGATGTTGAAAAGAGCATTTTCGAGGTCACTGAAAAAAGGATAACCACGGACTTCGAGCCGATCGACGACATACTTCACCGGACCCTTGAGAGCATCGGGAAATGGTACGAGACAAAAAGGGTCGTAACCGGAATAAGCTCGGGCTTCAGGGACCTCGACGAGCTTCTTACCGGGTTCCACGAATCCGAGCTGGTAATAATCGCAGCCAGGCCCGGCATGGGCAAAACGGCCCTCGCCCTGAACATCATGAACCACATAGCCCTGAGGGAAAAAAAGCCCGTGCTTTTCTTCTCCCTCGAAATGCCGGCCACACAGCTGGGCATGAGGCTCCTCTGCATCGAATCCATGATAGACTCGCAAAGGGTCAGGACAGGCCATATAAGCTCCGAGGAGCTCAAGATACTTTTCCAGACATCCGGCAGGCTGGGGAAATCGCCCATATTCATAGACGACACGCCCTCCTCCACCATTCTCCAGATCAGGGCCAAGGCGAGGAGGATGTCCAAAAACCAGCCGATAGGCGCCATAGTCGTGGATTACCTCCAGCTGATCTCCGGCAACTCCAGGGTAGACAGGCACCTACAGATAGCTGAAATATCAAGGTTCCTCAAACAGCTGGCGCGCGACCTGTCCGTTCCGGTGATAGCGCTCTCACAGCTGTCGCGCGCGGTCGAATCCAGGACCGACCAGATCCCCACCCTGGCCGATCTCAGGGAATCCGGCGCCATAGAGCAGGACGCGGACGTCGTCATGTTCATCTACAGGGAGGAAAAGGTGAAAAAGGAATCCGAAAAAAAGGGCGTCGCCGACATCATTATCGCGAAGCAAAGAAACGGCCCCGTGGGGACCATTTCCCTCAAGTTCTGGGAAAAATACACCAAGTTCGACAACCTGGAAAAAGTTCATTATTACGAAGAGACTTCGCCGGAGCATGAGCTACAGTAATTTCAAAAACTTAACCGTGTCCTTTCTGGAGGGCGTGGGCGGGTATTTCCTTTTTTTCAAGGACACCGTCTCCTGGACCTTCCGACCGCCGTTCGACATCAAAAATATCATCGCCCAGATGCTCGAACTGGGCTACAAATCCCTCCCTGTGACCACGGTCACCCTTTTCTTCACGGGAATGGTCATGGCATACCAGCTGGGGAGGGCCATGGACGCGCTCATGTCCGGTTCGTCGATATTCATCGGAAGCGCCGTAACCATCGCCATGTTCAGGGAGCTCTGCCCGGTCATCACCGCCCTTCTCCTGGCCGGCAGGGTCGGCTCATCGATCGCGGCGGAGATAGGAACAATGAAGGTCACGGAACAGATAGACGCACTCAGGACCCTTTCCGCGGATCCGATCCAGTACCTCTCCGTGCCGAGGTTCATCGCCTGCCTGGTCATGACCCCGATGATAACGGTCATAACCGACCTGGTCGGGGTGATGGGCGGCGCCTTCATCGCCTATTTCAAGCTTTCGATAACGCTTGAAAAATACATATCAAACATTCTGGATTACATAAGGCTCAGCGATTTCCTTTCGGGACTGGCCAAATCGGTATTTTTCGGCGTCGAGATAGCCGTCATATCGTGCTACCAGGGATTCATGACCAGGGGAGGCGCCGAAGGCGTCGGCAGATCTACGATCCAGGCGGTCGTAAAGTCTTCAATGGCGATTCTCATATCGGATTATTTCTTGACCTATTTGATCAACTTCTTTGAATAACATGAAAATGAAGCCTAAAAAAAATGATTTCATAAAGGCCCTGGCCGGGCTGAAAGTCAAAAAGCAGGTGGTGGAGGCCATCACCTCTCTCGACAGGGAAGCGTTCTTCGACCCCACGTTCAGAGACAGGGTATATTCCCTTGAACAGATCCCGATCGGGCTGGGCCAGAAAAGCGAAGACCCCATCATCCTTGCCAAGATGATAGACAGGTTCTACCCGCACAAAAACTGGAAGGTACTCGAGGTCGGATCCGGTTCCGGCTTCTCGACGGCGGCGCTGGCTTCCCTGGTGAAGGAGGTCGTAACGGTCGAATTCCACGAGGAGCTCGCGCTCTCGGCAAAGGAAAAGGTCATTTCCAACGGGCACAGGAATGTCAGGTTTTTTTCCGGTGACGCAACCGACCTCGGGGAAAAACTGGGCTCCTTCGACGGCATTATCATTTACGCCGCCTGCACCCAGACGCCTTTTTCCCTGGTCAGCCTTTTAAAGACCAACGGCGCCGCGGTATTCCCGATGGGGCCGCCCCACCAGCAGCAGATTACAAGGTTCGTAAACGCCCCATGCGAAGGGCTCGACATCAAAAACTTCAAATTTTTCGACTTCTGCTTTTTCGATTCCATCAAGGGAAAATACGGCTGGACCGAGAAGTAGAAAAAAGCGGATGACCTGATCATCCGGCGTTCCTGCCGGCAATTTTTTCGCCGGTTCTTTCATGCTGCCGGTCCGCGATCAACCCTGCTTTTTTATCGACCTTATTACCGCCTCGATGTCCGGCACCTCTGGAATTTCATATACCCGGATGCTTTCGATAATGCCGTTTTCATCGATCAGGATGTTTGCCCTTCCCGATATGCCGGCCTTTTCAATGAACATGTCGAATTTTTTCGCGACATCGCCATGCGGCCAGAAATCCGCGAGCAGGTCCGTCTTTTCAATTCCGATGCTCTTTGCCCACGCGGATTTTGATGGTACGCTGTCCACGCTGACGCCAAGCGCCACGGTATTGAGCCCGTCGAAAACCCTTTTTTTATTTTCCAGGGTCCTCATCTGTATCTCGCATACCGAAGTCCAGGCCAGCGGGTGAAAGGAAACAAGGACTTTTTTCCCTTTCAGCGATGACAGCGATATTTCCTTGTCATCCTGGTTCTTAAGCGTGAAATCAGGGGCCATATCTCCGATCTTCAGTTTGTTCATCATGCCTCCATACGGTAAGAATCCGTGATATCGAATTATTATATTATAATCAATATCCGCTCCCGAGTCAGGTTAATTTATCATTTTAAGGCATTAAAACGGCAGAATAATTTAAAAAATTGTATGTTTGATGGATTTATTGAAGCAGTCCCGTATTTTGTTCCGGATTCAATCACGGAATTGAAAAACCGTCATCCGCCGTCCCGTTCCGTTTTTTTAACCTCGGGCTTGTAGCAGTATCCGCACCCGTGTATCAGGATCTTCGGTCCGGTGTCCGTATCGACCTGGGTCGCGTAGAGGACCTCGTACCTGGAGAGCCTTGTTGCGCATACCGGGCACATCCTCTCCCCGGGGTGCCTTTCGAGAAAGTTATTCTTCGCGACCGTCACGTTTTTAGGCTCAACGGACCGCGACGTTCCGCCGGAAAGCGACTTGATTTTCCCCTTGCCGGACTCGTAAGCCCTCAATATGTATATGAAAGCGATGAATCCTATGACCAGACCCAGGAAATACAGCAGGTAACTCATCGGCGCCCCGTCCTGGCCACAAAACTGATCATGACCGCGTCGTCCGCGGGCGGGGCCATTATGTAGTCGCCGTAAACGGAAACCAGCTCGAAATCCGCGGAATCAAGCGCGTTCTCTATCTCTCCCCTTGAATAAATCCTCTGCGCATGCGTCTCCTCATACCTGGACCCGTCGGATTCGGTGAAAACGAGATTCGAATAAATTATCCTTGAAGCGCGGTCGTATCGGTTGGTCCAGGATACGCTCCTGTTTCCGAGTTCGTAGAGGGACTTCTTCCCGTCGAAATTTTCGTCGATGTTGTGTTCCGTGGTCACGTCGAACATGAAGACAGTGCCACGGTGCATCACACCCCTGACTGAACTGAAAAAATCCGAAAGCTCCCTGAAGTCCATCAGGTAATTCACCGTATCGTGAACCGAAAAAATAAAATCGGGTTTTTTCGCAAGATGAAACCTCGTCATATCAGCGCACATTATCCTGAAATTTTTATACGCCCTCCTTGCGGCCACCCTCAGCATCTCCATAGACTTGTCAATCCCGTATATCTCATAACCGTCCCTGGAAAATTTCGCGCCGAAACGGCCTGTTCCGCAGCCTATCTCCAGCACGAGGCCCGGCCCGCCGGCGTACCTCTTCATCACCCTTTTTATAAACTCGTACCATTCATCGTAATCGACATGCCTCAGGAGATGATCGTAAACATCCGCCATCCTGGTGTAGGGTTCGGCTTTCATGCGGTCAATAACCCGGGACGGTCCCGGCCGGGACATAAAACCTTATGAGCAGGGTACCGATGGAGGTGATTGAGATAAAGCTGCCGAGCGTCAGGATAATATAATACCAGGCCCTCTCAAGTCCGTATTTTTCAATTAAACCGAATCTGGAATTGCTGAAAAGAATATAAAATGACGGCAGAAACGGGATCAGGTATCTTCCCGACCAGCCGTATATGAACGACGATCCCGGAAGGTTCCAGGTAAGATAGATAACCGTGGAAACGTCTGCTATTCCCAGGACGACGAGCGATAAAAAAACAAGCCTTCGCCATGGAAGCATAAATGACCGCTTTCCTCCCTCAAAAAAAGCCACGAGTGCGATGATCCCGAGATAAACATCCAGATACAGCTTCCTCACCTGGGGGCTCAACCACCCCATGCGGCCCAGGGTATGCACGGCACTGAGCCCCTGTATCGAAATGTTGTTTAAAATGATCCCGATATACCCGAACGGATCGGAAAATATAAATGCGGTCTGATCCACGGGTGAAGAACCGTTCAGCGGCACATAAAGCTTATTTACGACTAGCGACCATGAAATCAGGAAGGCCGCACAGGAGGCCAGGTAAAGAGCCGCGGTCAGCAAGTATTTTTTCATGGAACCGAACCTTGCCGGGCCGATCAAAAAATAGAGGGTAACGGGTATGATAAAATAGGCATTTTTTGAAAGAATCAGCGGAGCCGATATGATACAGAGAAAGCCAAGGAACCTCTTCAAGTCAGTCACTTCATCTTCTGAGGCGGCCTCCCTGACCAGACATGAAAAGGCCAGAAAAGACAGGCCATTGGTCACCGCATCTGCCGAAAGCGATGCCGATTGATATACTGACATCGGGATAAAGGCAATCAGCACCATCGGCCACCTGAAGACGGGAATGATCCTTATGGATGCAAGCATCAAAATCACCCATGCGATAAAGTTGAAAATCCTTCCGAGGTACATCATCACAACCGGCGGAAAAGACAAAGCTTTACATGGAACCATGATCAGGGATTGAGGTGCGTAAGGCACCGGTGAATAGAGGGCCTGCGCAGGGAAAGGAAAAAAATATCTTTTATCCGCATCGAGCTTTCTCGAAAATTCAGGTATGATTCCGGATAAATCAACCTTTGCCTCAAAATTGTTGTCTAAAAGATTTCCGCAGAGACTGGCTATAGAATGGACGAGGCTCTCAGGCAGATAATCACCAATATCGTTTCCCATTCTGCTGTTAATTATTTTTCCATCCGCTATCGAAAAAGCCCTCAAAAAATGGGAGAATTCATCCGGCGCGTGATACGGCGGATTTATAAAGACCAAAAGGAACCCGAAAACTGCCGCAAGAAAAAGAAACGACCTTTCAGGCGAATGAGCGCCCGACTGTCTTTTTATCAGCACCGCCATTAAAACATAAAAAAAAGACGCCCCCCAGAGGACGGGAAGAAACGGATTCACGGGGACGCCTGATATTTTAAAATGGAAGGGGTAGACTGCAGACAGAAGAAAGGGAACGTGAAAAAGCACCGCGTCACCAAGTACTATCCGCGGTCCATGGTCATGGACAAATGATATGATTCTTTTTAGAAGGATAAAATAAAACGGGCAGATGACTATCGCCAGGAGAATAGAAATGGCGATTTTAAACGGCATGTATTCATAATCTCCGCCCCTCCTGGCAAAATAGAGAAGAACGGATATCATCGGAAAAAGCATGGAAAGGAAGATCAATGAAAAATAAAACCTGTTCGCGCCATTTAAATCAATGCTTTTAATCAGTTCTTTTATCGCTGTCTTCATCAGTCATAATCAACGCATAATAAGGTTTCATTTAAACATGCAACCGCACCTGCCGCAAAAACCCATTCCGGATGATGATCATCCGTCTGTACGTCTCCATAATTCCGTTGCGAAACAAACAGGACTGAAAACACGCCCTGTCCGCCCGGGGTCAGTAACTGAAGTTCCTGATCTCGTATTTGTAAATTGACTTCTTGTCCTTTTTCTTTAAAAAATTATCAGCGAGTTCGAAAGCCATCTCTATCGAATTATCCGCGTTGTTGTATCTGAAAATCCCGGTGCGCCCCAGGAGATATGAATGTTCGTCCTCGAGAAAATGCACGACCTTGTCGAGGTTTTCCTGATAATCCAGATCATAAAACGGATACGCGTACTTTAGCCGGTACACGAGTGTTGAATATACCTCGCCGCGTTTCAGGTAATCTACGCCGTATGCGTCCTCGAGGACCCTGTCCGAGATTTCCTTGTCGCTCATGCTCCAGATCTCGTCGTCCTCGTATGCCGTCACGTCAAAGCACACCGACGTCTTCCCCTCGGGGCACATCTTCGGCGACCAGTTCCTGAACTCGACCGCCCTGTTGAAGATTATCTCCTTGTCGGGGAAATAGAGCCAGTGGTCGTTGGAGATGTTCTTCCTGTTAAGAAAGGCGTACACGAATATTATGTCCATGTATTTCAGGCTGGAAAGGGTCTCCTCGAACTTTCTGTCCTTTCTGTCCTGGAGCGAGTAGTACGCGTGGAGCGGAATGGTGGATATCAGCGTCCCGTATTTTTTCGTGAATGTGCGTCCATTATGGCTGTAGGAAACTGTCCTCGATTTCCTGGATATTTTTTTAACAACGGCCGAACAGATCGTCTTCGCTCCATTTTTAATGGAAAAAGAATTCAGGGCGTCGGGCAGTTCCTGTATGCCTTTCAGGGGATAATAAAAAATCCCGCCGTCCGGCGCGAGGCTGTCGTCCTCTATCGAATATTTGCTGAAATCAAGGGTTACAATTTTCTTGATTATCCTTTTCAGAAGCTTTGCCATGTTCTCGCCCTGGAACCTCTGGTCAGCCCAGTCCGCCGCTATATCCGCGGGGTCGGTCCTCCATATCTTGGAGGTGTAGGGATAGCACATCACATCGTAGAGCCTCTTCCCGTAAAAATGTATGAACCAGTCCTTGTATGACCTGATTCGCTTCTTCCTGAAGACCTTTGTGACCAGGTTAAGCCCGAACGAAATGCCGCTTAAAAAGCTTTTCGTGACGGGCATGGCCCTGAGGAGGTTCTGTATTTCAAACGGGTACTTAAGGTACTTGTTGAACATGTAGATCCTGCTTTTCTTGATGTGCTTGTACATCTTGAGGCCTGGCAGGCTGAGGACCTCGTTTAAAAGGTCCTTGTTGTTTGAATGGAACCTGTGGGCGCAGAAGTCCAGGTAAAACCCGTTCTTGCGTATCGTCCTGGAAATTCCCCCGACCTGACCCTCCTTTTCCAGAAGCAGCACGGAATACCCGTTTTCAGTCATCCTCTTGGCGAAGGAAAGACCGGCGAGCCCGGCCCCCAGGACAATGAAATCATATTTTTCCATGATAATCTTCCTTGTATATTGAGCTGTATTCAGCCAGGCACTCCTTCCATTCCCTCATGAAATTGATGTTTCTCGACTCGAGCTTCAGGTTGACCAGCTTCTCCGAATACGGCCGGACCACGAAATATTCGTCCTTGAAATAGTCAGATGAAACCTTTGTGACCTTTACATTATCCTCAAGTCCCAGCAGCCTTACAAATTCCCTGGCCACGTCAAGCCTGCTGCAGCTCCCGCCGCATACCTGGTTGTAAAGCCCGTAATATCCGGTCTGCAGCACCCTGAAAATCGACTCCGCGAAATTGTTCGTATAGGTCGGGGTGCCGAGTTTATCGTCAACCACGAAAAGCTCGTTCTTCCCCGCCTTTATCTGTCTGTATATTTTATTGATGAATTTCTTGTCTTTTTTAAGGCCGCCGCCCATCATCCAGCCGGCCCTGAATACGTAATACTTTGTGAGATACCTTTCAACGAACTGCTCGCCGTGGTATTTTCCCTTAGCGTAATAGCTGAGCGGGTCCGGCCTGTCGAAGTCGGTGAATTCATCCTTTTCCCCGCCGAATATCCCGGCGGTGCTGATGTATACCATGGTAGCATCGGTCCTCTTCGCCAGTATGGCGATGTTTTCGGTGCCGAGAGCGTTCGTTCTCCAGCAGTTGTCGATGTTCTTCTCGCAGTACTCGAGATCGGTCAGGGCCGCGAGATGAAGAATTATCTCGGGCTTGTAGTCCAAAACGACCTTTTCACAGTCCGAAATCTCCCTGACGTCCATCTTCCGGAGCCACGGCTCGTTGAGATCTATGTCGGTTGCCAGAACGTTTTTATAGTTCTCGGAAAAAACCCTGTAAACGGCCGATCCAAGCATGCCCCCGCAACCGGTAATAAGCACCCTTTCCTTTTTCATAAACTCATCCAGCTAATAATTTAATAATCCCGTAAATGAAATTTAAGTCCATATGTCAATAATTTAATCCGCGGTCTTGTGAAAGAGCAGATATTTTTTGGCGAAAAAATTGAAAAAATACACTATCACGATTGTAGCGAGTTTCGACATCAGATAATGAAGTCCCGCCAGGTCGGTGAACCCCCACATCAGCAGCGCGTTGAGACCGAGTCCGAGAAATCCGATCACGAGAAAAATGGTGAATTCGACGTGAACGGCATCGTATTTCCTGCGGCTGAATACCCACCTGATGGAAAGCAGGTAGTTGACTACATGACCCGTTAGATATGAAACAGAGGCCGATATAAGATAATATACCAGAAAAACATCGGTGAGTGCGTACAGGATGCCGAAATCGAAAGCAAAGGCTATAACGCTCGTGACGCCGTTTCTTATAAACTGAACGAATACATTGTCGGACTTGTTTTTAAACAGTTCGTTGAAGTAATGAACGGGTCCCTTTTTTAATAATCTCGATTCCATTTTACGATTCCTGTTTCTCCGTCTGTTTTCAGCAACGGCAATAAAAAAAGTTACCCAGTCAATTTAAATCTGCGGCCTTTCCTGTCTACCGGGATTTGACGCGCCCGGTTTGCCCTGCCGGCGGGATGATCTTCCTCATAAATCGCGATATCTGGCACGCTTTACGGCAGGCAACGGGCTTGCCTCATTATCAACAGTTGAAAAAAATGAATTTACTTATGGGCACCTTTATAAATCAGATTTTTCATTATAAAACCGCTGAAAAAATCCAGTTTATCCATTGAAAGTACCCACAAGGGAACATCCCGATTTGATTATTAGAGGTTCTTTATTTAATAAACATGCTTTATTCAAATTTGTCAAGTAAATAGTTCCTGACGGCTTTAACGGCCCGGGTCGTCACGCAAGACGGGATCCTGGGCTTTCAAATATTTACTTGACGCGCCATGGTATTTCAATTTCATTAAAAAAACATGAAATTTTCTATAAGGGAACCTCTATAAATAATATTTTTGATGTTCCCCTGTGGCCGCTCCTCTACATCCATGTAGTCGCGGCATTAGTGCTTCCGTGCACGTCAGGCATAATATCTGATAAAATCAGGAGTTATGATTTATAATACCAGGGGAGATCCTGATTTTTTAGAGGTACCCGTAATATAGTTTTCAGAACCGAATCCACCGGCAAATTCCAGGGGTCTGCGTCTTGTTAAACGCGGACCCGTCTGACAAACCCGGGAGTCCCGGCACAGGACAGCAGCAGATCAATGCCGGTTATTTATTTCGCGGATCAAAAAACATTCTGATTTCAAGAGGAAAATATGGAATTACCCGCCGCATACAGCCCGGCAGAAGTCGAAAAAAAATGGTACAGGATCTGGGAGGATGAAGGCCATTTCCATGCCAGGGAGGATGATGGAAAAGAACCCTATACGATAGTCATCCCTCCCCCGAACGTGACGGGCAACCTCCACATGGGGCACGCTCTCAATAACACCCTCCAGGACATACTGGTAAGGCGGCAGAGGATGAAGGGGAAATCCGCTCTCTGGATGCCGGGTATGGACCATGCGGGCATAGCGACCCAGAACGTCGTGGAGAGGATTCTGCGCGACGAGGGCAAGACCAAGGACGATCTCGGCCGCGAGCAATTCGAGAAAAGGGTCTGGGAATGGAAGGAGCATTCCGGGGGCCAGATCAGGGGACAGCTTAAAAGGCTCGGCTGCTCGCTCGACTGGCAGAGGGAGAGGTTCACGCTGGACGAAGGACTTTCCCGCGCGGTCCACAGGGTCTTCGCCTCCCTCTACGAGGAGGGACTTATATACCGGGGATACAGGATAATCAACTGGTGCCCGAGATGCGGAACGGCCCTGTCCGACATCGAGACGGAGTACAAGGAGCTCGAGGGAAAGCTGTGGCACATCAGGTATCCGCTTGCCGGCAGCGACGAGTTCATCGTCGTGGCCACGACCAGGCCGGAAACGATGCTCGGCGACACGGGCGTGGCGGTAAACCCCGAGGATGAAAGGTACAGGCCGATCGTGGGCAGGCACGTAGTCCTGCCGCTGATGGACAGGGAGATACCGATATTCGCGGACCCCTACGTCGACAGGGAATTCGGCACGGGACTGGTAAAGGTCACGCCCGCGCACGATCCCAACGACTTCGAGATGGGAAAAAGGCACGGCCTTGAAGAGATAAACATACTCGACGAGAAGGGATATATAAACGAAAACGGCGGGGCCTACCGCGGCATGGAAAGGTTCGAGGCCAGAAAAAAGGTCGTCGAGGACCTTGAAAAGCAGGGCCTTCTTGAAAGAATTGAAAAGCACGTGCACTCGGTAGGACACTGTTACAGGTGCCATACCGTGATCGAGCCGTATTTCTCCAGGCAGTGGTTCGTGAAAATCAAGCCGATCGCCGACGAGGCCATCAGGGTCGTCGAGGAAGGCAGGATCCGGTTCGTCCCGAAATCATGGGAAAAGACCTATTTCGAGTGGATGTACAATATCAGGGACTGGTGCATATCCAGGCAGCTGTGGTGGGGGCACAGGATCCCCGCGTTCTACTGCGAGGACTGCGGCCATGTCATCGTCAGGATCGACGACCCCGTTACCTGCGACAAGTGCGGATCGTCCGACCTGCGCCAGGACGAGGACGTCCTCGACACCTGGTTCTCCTCCGCGCTATGGCCATTCTCCACGCTAGGATGGCCCGACAGGACCCCGGCGCTGGAAAAATACTATCCCACCAGCGTGCTCGTCACAGCCTTCGATATAATATTCTTCTGGGTGGCCAGGATGATAATGCTGGGATGCAAATTCATGGGCGACGTCCCATTCAGGGACGTCTACATACACGCGCTCATAAGGGACGAACATGGACAGAAGATGTCAAAATCGAAAGGCAACGTAATCGACCCATTGATCATGATGGAAAAGTACGGCACCGACGCCTTCAGGTTCACCCTTTCCATTTTCGCCGCGCAGGGGAGGGACATCATCCTGTCCGAAAAAAGGATAGAGGGATACAGGGCCTTCATCAACAAGATATGGAACTCCACCAAGTTCATCCTCATGAATCTCGGCGAGGGATTCAGGCAGGAAAAAATCGTTCCGGCCGACCTCGAACATTTCGACAGGTGGATACTCCATTCGCTGAACCGCGCGATAGAATCCGTGGATTCGGCTATTTCCGAATACAAGTTCAACGAGGCTGCGCAGGCGATATACGCCTTCTGGTGGCACGAGTTCTGCGACTGGTACCTGGAGCTGACAAAGCAGAGGATCTATTCAGAAGAAGGATCGATGAAAAAATCATCGGAGACCGCGAAGCAGGTGCTTTTCCATGTCCTGAAAAAGTCACTCCAGCTGCTCCATCCGTTCATGCCGTTCATAACCGAGGAGATATGGGAAAGCATCACGGAAGGCAGGGAGGGAAGGATAATAATCTCGGAATGGCCTGCACCGGCAGGAGAATTCAATTTCACCGCAGACGGCGAGGAAGCGGACATTTTCAAGGAAATCGTTTACAGGATAAGGAACATCCGGGGCGAGATGAACATACCGCCCGACAGGAAGGCCGGCGTAGTATTCAAGACATCCAATAAAAGGATCGCGTCCATCCTTTCCAGGGAGGAGCACCAGATTAAGGCCCTGGCCAAGGTCGGTGAAATGCAAATCGACGAAGGTTATTCGGCCGACAAGAGCGACGCCTCCGCGGTCATGGCCGATGTCGAAATATTCATCCCCCTCAAGGGGCTCATCGACATGGACAAGGAGAGACAGAGGCTCGGAAGGGAAATCGACAGGATAAGGGCCGACCTGGACAGGATAGAGAAAAAACTGTCGGACCCGAACTTCACGGGGAAGGCGCCTGAAAGCATCATAGAAAAGGAAAAAACCAAGAGGCAGGAACTGGGCGAGATCCTATCCGGCCTGGAGAAGGCGGTATCGAAGCTGGGCTGAGCTACCTGCAGCAATCACTTCCGTCGATGCCGCACATCCTGTCCCTCTCCACCTGTATGGTCGTATGGGTGATCGAGTATTCACGATCGAGCATCGAGTTTATTTCCCTGATGATGCCGTCCGTATCCCCCACCCCTCCGCTAAGGCAGATGTGGCATGATAAAAATACCTCGTTTGAATTGATCGACCAGATATGGAGCCCGTGAATGCTTTCGACGCCCCCGGTTGAAAGGATGCTGCTGTATACATCCCTGCTGTCGATTTCGCTCGGTGTCGCCTGCAGGAATATGCGCACCGTCTCCCTGATGACGCCGCTGGCGCCCCAGAAAATCATGAAAACGATGAACAGGCTTATTGCAAGGTCGACGACAAGGAGCCCGGTAAAATAAAGGATCACTCCCGCGGCTATGACCGCGATGGAAGAAAAAGCGTCATACAGGAGGTGGAGAAAAGCGGCCCTGATATTGAGGTTTTTATCCCGTCCCCTTGAAAGGAAAAAAATCGAAAGCAAGTTGCCCGCCAGACCGATAGCCGCGACCGGGATCATGACCCTGATGTCTATTGGAACCGGATCGATGTACCTTTTAACGGACTCGTAGACTATATAGATGCCTATAAAAACGAGGGTCACGCCGTTTATCAGCGCGACCAGCACCTCCATCCTTTTAAGTCCGAATGAAAACCTCTCGTCGGGATTCCTGCGGGAGGCCCTTTCCCCTGCGTACCCGAGGATCAGGGCCATGACGTCGGAGAGGTTGTGCCCGGCGTCGGAGACAAGGGCAAGGCTGCCGGAAAGGATGCCGCCTATGTATTCTGCCGCGGTGATGACGGCGTTGAACAGCACCACGAGCAGGAGTGTTCCGCTGCCGGAAAGTCCCGAGCCTCCTTCATGATCATGACCGTGTCCGACGTGTGAATTTTTTTTATTGTGCCCGCTCATTGATAATTTTTCCGAACATCCAATATTTTATTTGCAATATAGCCGTCTTACAAATAAAATACAAACAATTTTCAAAAAGGCATTCATATTCCGATAACCGGCTCCTTAAACATGCACAGACCTGTAATTAAATCGCGCCCGTCCGCCGATCAACCGCCTTTTTTTTGCGGCCGCAATGAAATATTATCAAAATCCGGCCGAAAATGCTAAAAAAAATTTTATTAGCGTGCCTTTTATTCGTCATGCCGGCGGCGGCCCATTCTGAAAAAAAACTGGCCGTCGTGGACAGCAAATTCGACCGGGTTGAAATTGTTTTGCGAAACATGGAGCTGGAATTCGACCTCATCAGGCAGAAGGACCTGGAGGACCCGGTCACCTTCACCAGGTACAGGGCGGTTTACTTTCCGTGCGGCATCGACGAGCCGATTGAGCAGAAACTGAGCGTACTGGCGCAGAGGGCCAGCATCAAGTCCGTGGCGCTCAAGCCCGATTATTACGAACCGGACAGAAAAAAAATTTCTTCAAACATCAAGCAATTCATAGAGGATGGAGGGTCGGCCTATTTTTCCGACTATTCGTACGAATACCTGCAGGAGGCTTTCGACATTTTCAGGTTCTTCGACGACTTCCCATACATGGGAATGACCGGAAGGATAGAGGCCCGAGTCATGGGCGACATGCCGAGATTCAGCCTGAAATCCAAAATGGCGTTTTACTTCACGCACCCGGGATGGATAGCGGTCAAATCCGCCGGGGACTCCGAAATCCTTTCCGAGGGCGAGTTCGACACGCCCAGGGGCCGCAAAAAGGGCCCGATCAGCGTGATAATAAAAAGGGGCAGAGGCGAGGCCATTTACACGAGCTACCACAGCACGGTCTACAGCGAATTCAGAAGGTTCAACATCTGCAGGATCGCCGGGCGGTTCCTCATCACCAGGGCGGAAAACCTGGCGAAAAAATGGGGGCAGGACATTACCGCGAGGATCGCCGATTCAATAACGGAGGGGGAAACCCACAGGATCCACTACCTCCCGGTCAGGAAGGGCAACAACAGCATATACCTCGTCTCCGAAAACTATCCCCACCAGATCGACGTCTTCGACGCAAGGATGTCCCTTATAGAATCAAGGGACGAGCGGAAAAAAAGCAGTCTGCTGGATTTCAGTTCCGATGACGATTACTGCTACGTGAAGATATATCCGTCCTCATCTAAAAGGTTCGGAATGTACGCGATTGTATCCGCGTCGGGAAGCAGGTTGTTCCCCTATCTGTACAGGATCATTTTCGGAATCGGCGCCGCGGTAATAACAGGCGGGATTGTATGGTTTATCATTTTTTCCCCAGGCAGGAGGAAATACCGGGGAAGGTTCCATCTCAAGAAATGATCATTTCCTGATTTTCCTGGCCATCTCGACGAACTGGTGGTAAAACTCCTGGAACTCGTCGTCCCTGCGGATCTCCCTGAGGTTGGGCTCCCTGCCGTTCAATATATCCTGGACATGCCTGCCGAGAACATAAATGGGCCCTGCGATCCTGTGGGTCAGCCTGATCAGGTAAAAATAAAGGGCCAGGCTTATTATTATGCAAAGCACCGTGGCCGCGGCAAGAAGCTTCCTGTTCCTTGCGGTTATATCCTGGAGGACGGAAAGCCTTATGTCAATGGAGGCGGCGGCCGCATCATGCTCGAGCATCCTTTTCCTGAAGTCGTCACCGCCCTGCCTTCCGGCGATAACGGAAAGATCGCCGACTATGGCCTTTTCCCTCTCCATGGAATAATTGATGTCGGCGACGATGGTCTTTATTCTATTGTTGCCGTCTCCGATGACCACTCCCATCATGACAATGATGGCCAGGAACGAGATTACGGTGGCCCCGAGAATGCCGAACGTCGTTTTAAGCTGAAAAGCCCTGTTGATGATGCGTTTTTTTCTTGTCATGACGGCCACCGCCCTTTTTTTATCCGTAATACTACAGCCAGTTTCAAGCCGGTGTCAATTATTAAAAAGTAGTTGCATTCACGGCTGAAAGCGTGATTTTTGAGCCAGATCAAAACGGAGAATCGTGAATGGGACGGGTTATTTCTGTGTCAAACCAGAAGGGAGGGGTGGGAAAAACGACCACCACTGTGAACGTGTCCGCGCTCCTCGCAGAAAAAGGGAAACGGGTGCTCATCATCGACATCGACCCGCAGGCAAACGCGGGATTCGGCCTCGGGATAAACGCCGAGGAACTGGACACCACGATCTACGAGGTACTGATAGGCCACATGCCGATACGGGAAGCGATCTTCAAATCGGGAATAGAAGGCCTTTACCTGGTTCCTTCAAACATACACCTGTCCGGCGCCCAGATAGATCTCCTGGACCTGCCCGAAAAGGAATTCATACTCAAAAAAGCGATAGCGGACATCAGGGGCGATTTCGATTATATATTCATCGATTGCCCGCCCTCCCTGGGGCTCCTGACGCTCAACAGCCTTGCCGCTGCGGATTCGGTAATGATTCCCCTGCAATGCGAATACTATGCCCTCGAGGGCCTGAGCCAGCTGCTGCGCATAATAGCCATGGTCCAGGAAAACCTGAACAGGAACCTCAGGATCGAGGGGGTCGTGCTCACCATGTACGATTCAAGGACGAACCTCGCCCAGCAGGTCGTATCCGACGTGCGCGATTACTTCAAGGACAGGGTGTTCAACACCATAATCCCCCGCAACGTCAGGCTGTCCGAGGCGCCTTCCTTCGGCAAGCCAATCAATCTTTACGACAGGGGCAGCGCCGGAAGCCATACGTATGAAAAACTGGCACAAGAGGTAATTCAAAATGACTAAAAAGGTCCTGGGAAAGGGTCTGGGTGCGATAATCACCGCGTCGCCGACGCCGGTGCAGGATTTCGAAAAGGGCGTATCCGAAGACGCGGGCAGGATAGTCGAGATTGAAGCCGAGAGCATACTGCCGAACCCGGACCAGCCGAGAACGCACTTCGATCCCCACGGCATCGAGGGCCTCGCGGAATCGATCAGGGCCGCCGGTCTGATACAGCCGATAATCGTCAGGAAGGCGGGCAGCGCCTATACCGTGGTCGCCGGAGAAAGGAGGCTCAGGGCTACGAAGCTCGCGGGACTGAAAAAAATCAGGGCGATCGTCATAGAGGCCGACGAGGTGCAGAACCTAACGCTCGCGCTGATTGAAAACATACAGAGATCCGACCTGGATCCCATAGAGGAAGCGGAGGCCTACAGGGTGCTGATCAGCCGTTTCAGCCTCAAGCAGCAGGACATCGCCTCCAGGGTGGGGAAGGAAAGGGCGACCATAACTAATTCGCTGCGTCTTCTCAACCTCCCGGAACCGATCAAGAGGTCGCTTTCCTCGGGAGAGATAAGCGTGGGCCACGCAAAGGTGCTGCTGTCAGTAGAGGAGGACAGGCAGATGGACCTCTACAGGGCGGCAAAGGACAGGGGGCTTTCGGTCAGGGCCCTCGAGGCGCTGATATCCGAGACGAAAAAGTCGCCGAAAAAAGACAGGAAAAAGAACAAGGATGCCCACATAAGAAAAATGGAGGAAAAGCTCATATCGAAACTGGGGACAAAGGTTGAGATAAAACACTCGGGCGGCAAGGGAAGGATCGAAATCAGCTACTACTCGCTTGACGACTTCGAGAGGATCATCGATCTGATCAAATGACCGTGCGGTCAAAGGCATTGACCGCCTTCATTAAGCAAGCCTTCATAAGCATAACAAATTGAAAATTCATCCCGTGTTATCCATATAAAAATCATTAAGAGAATAATTGATTGTATTAATAAAGCATTAATATCAGGCGTTTAACAGGGACATCATCAACAATCCGAAGTCAGGGGACCGGCATATGAAAAAGGCAAAAATCATCGCTTTTCTTTCAGTTTTATTAATGACGCAGGCGCTGCTGCTCAACGCTGAAAAAACGGATCATGCAGAAAAAAAAGCCATAGAGAAGGAATCCGCCAGGGAATGGACCGGGATGCGCGCCAGCATGGAAAACGAGCTCAAGTCCTACATATCGAAATATGAAAAATTATCGGGCGAATACAACCGGACGGTAAAAGGAAACGGCGGCATTAAGATCAGGGAAATCGCCCAGGTCCAGAAGGCGAAAAGAACTTTGAAGTTCCTTGAAGAAAACAGATAGGACGCGCGGCTGAGCAAAAAAGCCTTCAGATCCTCTCCCCCTCCTCGTTCAGCTTGATCATTTCGATCCTGTCGGCGGAGACATCGAGGACGGCAATGGAAAATTCATCCGGCCCGTAGAGCGAACCCGGGTTTATGACCCTGGCGTTGTTCGATATGTAGTTCTCGAAAAAATGCGTATGTCCCTTGATGATATAATCATACCTGCCTGAAGCAACGGCCTCGCGGAACATGGGTACGTTGTTTCCGTGGAACACCATGAACTTCTTGCCCTCGACATCGAAGGTGCAGTATGTCTCGATTTTAGCGAAACCGAGCCTCGCCGCTTCTTCATTGAGGTCCTCGACGTCCAGGTCGCCGTTGCCGAGCACGAACCTGCAGTCAAAACCCTCGAAAAGCCCGAGTATCTTCGGGGAGGTGATGTCGCCGGCATGGATGACCATCCCGACGCCCGCCTCGCGGAACAGGTCTACGGCCCTGCGGGTCAGGTCGATGTTGTTATGCGTGTCGGATGTTATCCCGATTTTCATCGCTTTCCGGATCAGCTCAGCCTTGCTCCGGTTGGAACGCTTTCATGGACCTCTATCAGAACCGGCCTGTCGCCCCTGTCCTTCTTCGCCGCGAGGAGCATGCCGAAGGATTTTTTCTTGAATATGACCGCCGGCTTCAGGTTCGCCACGAGCAGTATTTTCTTCCCCGGAAGGCTTTCAGGATCGTAAGCCTGGGCTATGCCGGCGATTATGGTCCTCTCGTCGAGGCCCGAATCCACCTGCAGCTCGAGAAGCTTGTCCGAGCCCTCGATCCTTTCGGCCTTCAATATCTTCGCGACCCTGATGTCGATCTTCGCAAAATCCTGGATGTCCACCAGACCTTCTTCCATGGTTTTCTCCTTTTTTGCCCCGTCATTCTTTCCCTCTTCTTCCGCGGCGGCAGCCTTCTCCAGCCTCGGAAAAAGTATTCCCACTTCCTTGATCCTGTATCCCTCCTCGAGCTGTTCCATGGACAGAATGGATTCAAGATCAAACTCCGCCGCGGACCGCCGCATCGCGGACATCAGCACGGCGGACGAGTTTACGAGCATCGGCGAAAGCAGGAACGCGACGGAATATATGGACTCCAGCAGGTTCCTCATGACGGACGACAGCGCGGCAGTCCTGCCTTCCTTCGACAGCTGCCACGGCTTGTACTGGTCGATATACTTGTTGAGGTGCCTTACGAATTCCCACATCCTTTCGATCCCCAGGCTCGTCTGGAAGGCCGACGCGAAGGATATGTACCCTTCCGCGGACGACCTGAGCCTTTTCCGGATTTCATCCCTGTCCGCCGGTTCGCCGGGCTCGAAGGCCGGCACCTTTCCGTCGAAAAATTTGTTCAGCATGTTCAGGGTCCTGTTCACCAGGTTGCCCAGGTCGTTCGCAAGGTCGTAATTGATCCTGTCGACTATTACATCCTCGCTGAACCTGGCATCGTTTCCGAAGGTCATTTCCCTTAGAAAAAAATACCTGATCTGGTCGCCCCCGTACCTGGAAACCAGGTCCAGCGGCCTGACGACGTTCCCGAGGCTCTTGGACATTTTGGCTTCATCCATATTCCAGTAGCCGTGGACGTTAAGGTTGCCGTAGAGAGGGAGTCCCGCGGACTTGAGCATGGTGGGCCAGAATATTCCATGGGGCTTGACGATGTCCTTGGCTATGATATGCTGGGCCGAGGACCAGTATTTTTTATACTTTTCGCCGTCCGGATAGCCCAGGGCGCTGACATAATTTATCAGGGCGTCGAACCAGACATACGTCACGAAATTTTCGTCGAAGGGCAGGGTTATGCCCCAGGACAGCCTGGTCTTCGGCCTCGATATGCAGAGATCCTCGAGCGCTTCCCCCCTGAGCATTGAAAGCACTTCATTCCGGTACCTCTCCGGCCTGATGAAATCCGGGTTGGCCGTTATATGGTCTGTGAGCCAGCCCTGGTATTTGCTCATTTTGAAAAAATAATTCTTCTCCTCGATGTAATCGAGCTTCCTGTCGTGGTCCGGGCACTTGCCGTCAACCATCTCCTTCTCGGTGAAGAACCTTTCACACCCGACGCAGTAGTATCCGCCGTAGCTTCCGAAGTAGATGTCGCCCGAATCGTAGACCTTCTGAAGAATTTCACGGACAACTTGCTCGTGCCGCTGTTCGCTCGTCCTGATAAAGTCGTTGAAGTCGAGCCCCATGTCTTCCCAGGTCTTTTTGAAGATGCCGCTGATCCTGTCGGCATATTCCTGCGGCGTGGTTCCGTGGTCCCTCGCTGCGATGTTGATCTTGTCGCCGTGTTCGTCCGTCCCGGTGAGAAAATAGGAGTCATAGCCCAGCATGCGGTGCAGCCTGCACATGAAATCGGCGAGAATCGTAGTATACGCATGCCCGATATGCGGCTCGGCATTGACGTAGTATATCGGGGTAGTAACGTAGAACACCTTGTCCATTGATCACCTCTGGAATAATTGATGCGCCGACGGACCGGACCCGGAATTAATAAAGGGCAGGGTCGTCATCGATCTCTTCGTCGTTCCTTGCAAGCTTCTCGAGAACCTCCTTCCTTATCGTATAGCCCTCGCTCGAGTGATTGAGATCCGACTTGGAAATATTGATGTACCTTTCCCCGTCCTTAATCAATACCGATTCCTTGAGGGTATCGACGCCGAGCACGGAAAGGTTCTTGTCGCCGGCCCTTATTACGGTGCCGGGAGGCGGCAGATTTTTGTTGAATTCCCTGTATGTCGAATACTCATAGCCGAGGCAGCAGAGAAGCCTGCCGCACATGCCGGAAATCTTCAGTGAATTCAGGTTGAGGTTCTGCTCCTTCGCCATCTTTATTGAAACGGGATCGAAGTCGTCCCTGAGATTGACGCAGCACAGCTCCTTGCCGCAGGGCCCGTAGCCGCCGACGAGCCTCGCCTCGTCGCGCACTCCGATCTGCCTCATCTCGATCCGCGTCCTGAAAATCGACGCCAGGTCCCTCACGAGCTCCCTGAAATCGATCCTGTTCTCGGCCACGAAATAAAATATTATCTTCGTCCTGTCAAAAAGGCATTTTACCGATATGAGCTTCATGTCGAGGTTCTTGGCCCCGGCCTTTTCCCTGCACTTTTCGAACGCGTCCCTCTCTATTTTTTCGATTTCGGGGACGGCCTTCATGTCGCTCTCGTTTATTTTTCTGATAAGCTTTCCCTTCACCTCGAGCGAGGGATTGTTCTGGTACCTGCAGCACTTCACCACCTTCCCTATGTCGACACCATGTTCGGTTTCGACCACGCACAGGGAGTTCTGCCTCAAAAAAAGATGGTTCGTGTCAACGTAATATATCTGGAAGCTGTTTCTCGGCCTTACCGCGGATATTTCCATTTACAGGGCCCCCTCCGGTTTAATCGCACCTGAAAAAACGCCGCTCTCATCAAGAATAAGCCGTCACCGCAGCGACGGCACCCCGGTCCTTCCGATCGATTCGATGGAATAAACGAGCGCCTTCAGGGAGTATTTCACATTTTGATTATTCGAAAGCCCCCTTTTCACTGCAAGCAGTATTTTTATTATTTTTTTAAGATCGTCCTCGTCCGGGATGTCGGCTTCATTCAGCGCCCCGGGAATAACGCCGCCCCCCAGGCGCGAAATCAGTATCTCCCTGTATATATTTATCATCACCCCGAGGAGCTTATCCGCACCGATTTTCCTCGTGAGGGGGTTGATGTCGATGATCAGCGGGGACCTGTTTCTGACGCTCGCGGATATCCCGCAGCAGACCTGAAGCACGCCGCGGGAATTCTCCCCGTCCGACAGCATGATTGCCGTTTCCGGCGATCCGCCGGAAATGAGGGGTATGAAGTCAGCGCAGGGCGCGCCGAGTATTTTTTCAACCGACGAGGGCGGCAGGGGAAGGAACTTGATCTCGGTGCACCTGGACATTATCGTCGGCAGGAGCAGGTTCCTGTTTGAGGTTATGATGATGATATGTGCGCCGTGCTGGGGCTCCTCGATGGTCTTCAGAAGCGCGTTCTGTCCGGCAGTCGAAATTCCCTCCGCGCCGTCGATGATGACGCCCATCCTGCCCGATACCGACTTCCTGGATAGCCTGTCGATCAGCCATCTTACGCTCCCATCCTCCCTCTTTGCCTGGCTTCCGATTGATATCCTGCTGGACTCGTCACCGGCCAGTTCGATAAGATCCGGATGGGTGCCCGCGGAAACCTGCGCGCACGTGCCGCATTTCAGGCATGGAGGGTTCGCCTCTTTGCAGAAAAAAGACCCGAGAAACCTTTTAGCGATGATTTTTTTCCCGATGCCAGATACCCCGGAAAAAACCATGGTCTGCGGGATCGTGCCGGAAGCGGCAATGGCCCCCAGTATGGCGATCTGTCTTTCGTGTCCGATTATTCCTTCAATATTCATAAATTTCTGCTGCGGCCGGTCCGGGATATGCTGCTGGAATGAATTAAGGCTTAATAAACAAGGTCGAGTATGAATCCCCTGATCTCCTCCATCGTTTTGAGGAGGTTGAAGGCCTTGTTGGATTTTATTATGGCGTCCGTTATTTCAATAAGTTTGCGGTCAATTTCCTGCACCACCGTGAAAATCGCCCTGTCGCTGGGCTTCCTCTTCAGCGTCTGCGCCTTGAGTCCGCTGTCGACCAGCGTCTTGATGATTTTTTTCACCAGGGCCTTGTATCTTTCCAGTTCGTATTTCGACTGGCTGTCCAGGAACCTTTTTTCCTGGTCTTTAAGTTCGTCCATGAGCTCATCGACCGAGCCCTCGAAGACGAAATCCAGGCTGCTTGAAAGCTCGGATGAAAAACTCCTCCTGGATTCGCCGACACTGGAAGACCTCTTCTTTTTTACCTTGGTCTTCTCCTCTTGCCTGCCGCTTGTGTGGGTTATCTCGATCATCAGCCCTCCGGCGTCTTGTTTATAGTGCAGTTGCCTTCAAAAACCACGCCGTCCTCCATTATGAGGCTGGGTGTGATGATGTTCCCGTTCACCCTGCCCGAGGAAAGCAGTATCACCCTTTCCATGGCGTAAATATTGCCACGAACCGTGCCTCCGATGACCACGAGCCTTGCCTTGATGTCCGTGACCGCGTCGCCCCACTGGCCGATCAGGACCTTTCCCTCAGTCTCTATGGTCCCCTGAAATTTCCCGTCAATCCTGAGGAGTCCGTTGATTTTAAACTCCCCCTTGAATTCCGAGCCCTCGCCTATGATGCTGTTTACTATATTATCTTCCGCCAGCTTTCCCTGTCTTGCCATATGCCTTTCTTTGAATTGTTTATTTTGTTCGTCATCACCGGCGAAAAGGGCCCGGAATGGGACCATTGGGCCGGACGACATTAATCATCTCAATTGATCCAGAATTAATCAAGTTTTGCAAGTAAAATTTTAAACGGAATGAAAGGGGCCGGACCGGTTTTTAATGCCGTCCTCTGAAGACAACAGAAATACCGGATCCGCTTTAAGTACCGTGGCATGTCCGGAGAATGCCGGTATGATCATGACGGCCCGGAGGACGCAAGCCGCTTGAAATATTTTCTGTAGCCTTTGACTTCGGATGGATCATATCCCAGGCTCTCGTAGAGCCTGTGCGCCTCTTTCCTGTAATGGGAAGAGCAGAACTGGACGAAAACGCATCCCTTTTCGCGGGCGATCCTTTCACCCTCGAGCATCAGCATCCTTGCGACCCCCTTCCCCCTCCAGGCGGAATCCGTCACGAGGTTTTCAAGCACCATAAGGGGACTGCAGTCCCTGCAGAGGTCAAGGCATATCACACCCATCAGCGATCCTACAAGGGTGCCGTCTTCGGCCCTGGCGCCCAGAAGGAAATAATCGTCCCTCGAATCGATTTCGCGGAACACGCGCTGCATGGCCGTGAGCTCGGAAGCCTCGCCCACGAGCTGAAGGTAGAGCCCGGAAAGCGCCTGAAGATCGCCGAATCCCATCCTGTCAATTGTGAACATAAAATTACCCCTCTGAAATACTGGAACCCGCATCAGACAGGGAATGGAAATCTTATTTTTTTTCAACAATAATTCAGGCGGGCCTCCCCGTTCATGTCAGAGCGTGATGTTGAACATGTACAGATAGGCTATCATCCGCTCAAGGGACTTCCTGAACCAGTAAGTGTATTTCTCCGGATCCCTCTTCATGCTCAGTATGAGGCTGACCATGTCGCTCCATTCCCAGCCTTCCACCTCCATGGGGTTCGGGACCGGATCGCCGTTGAAGATCCCGCTGTAAACATGGACATACTCGTTTTCCTTGAGTCCGTTGCTTAAAGCGGCGCTGTAGGAATAGCTGAAAACCTCCTCGATCGGGCAGTCGAACCCCATTTCCTCGATAAGCCTCACGTGCGCCGCTTCGTCGATGAAATCCCCCGGGCCCGGGTGGCTGCAGCAGGTATTTGACCAGAGCCCGCCGGAATGATATTTCGCGCGCGACCTCTTCTGAATGAGCAGCTGCTTCCTGTCGTTGAACACATACACGGAAAACGCCCTGTGCTTCTGCCCGCTCATGTGTATCTGCATCTTTTCACCGTAGCCCAGAATTCCGTTGTCCTTGTCGACCAGTATAAGCCTCTTTTCCATATTTAAAACCCCGCGTATAAATGATTCATGATCAAATCCGGCTCCATGGCGAGAGGTTCATGAAGCAAAGCCTGCGGACTGAAACAGCCAGGTCATCGGGGTCCCATCCCGCGACGGCAGATGAGGAGCTCATTATTTTCCCCGGCAGCACCATCAGCCATCTCGACCTCAGGGCGATGACCGGTTTTCCGAGCTTCCTCGCGATGTCCAGCTCCTTGGATATCCAGAATGAATTCCTTTCATACATGTCGGATATGACAATCACGCAGTCCGACGAGGATATCTGTGAAATCAGTCTGCCGTACAGCCCCGAAACGCCTTCCCGGTCCCGATCCGGCCTGGGGACCGAGCAGTTCCTCCACCTCAGGGACCTCGCGGAATGCAGAATGTCCATCAGCAGGAAATAATCAGGATCATAATCCCATGAATGGCTGATGAAAATTCCGTACTCGGCCAATCCGCCGAAAAAAGCATGGAATTTAAAATAGCAAAACCGGAACAGCTTCATTAAAGACACGATTTACCTCTCCACCGGTGAATCCGGTTTAATTAATTTACAATATCATCAAGAGGCTGAAATCAGGGGTTTGTATTACGGGTTAGCAGGAAAACACGCGGGTCGGCATAGGAAAAAAGACTATGTATTCCCAATATGGAGCTTTATTAAACGGTTTATCAATTGTTCTTCGCCCATTCAACCGCGAACCTGACGAGATCCGAGTTGTTGTTTAAATGGAATTTTCCCCTGATGTGAATCCTGTGCGTGTCTATTGTCTTGATGCTCAGGTTTAATTTTTTAGCTATATCGGCCGTCTTGTATCCCTGCCCGAGAAGATTGAACACGTCCAGCTCCCTGTCGCTCAATATGCCCAGGGGGCCGCTCTTTTCGTACTTGCTCGTCACGAGCTCCTTCATGAGCTTAAGCAGCGCCGGATCGCTCAGATATATGTTCCCCGTGGAGACCCTTCTTATGGCGTCCACGAGGGTGTGCGTCGCTTCCGATTTCATAACGTATCCGTTGGCCCCGGCCCTCATGGCCCTTTCCGCATAAATGTCCTCGTCATTCTGGGAAAGGACCAGCACCCTCGTCCTGAAATAATTATCCCTGATGTTCCTGGTAAGCTCAAGTCCGCTGGTCCCCCTGCCAAGACCTATGTCCACGACCGCAACGTCCGGTTCCAGCCCGCGCATCATCTCGAATGCCTTCTCCGCGTCGTCAGACATCCCCACAACGACCATATCCTCCTCCCTCTCGAGAAGGGACTTGAGCCCGTCCAGGACGATCTTGTGGTCGTCCACCAGAAATACGTTTATCCTGTTCAATAAAACGGCCATGTTTATCTCCCTTTTATTTCATCCCGGTATCACGCAGCGCACCTCCGTGCCCCCGCCCCTTGCCTTTTTTATACTCAGCGAGGCCCCGATCATCCTTGCCCGGTAATTCATGATCCTGATCCCTATCCCCTTCTTTTCATCCAGCTTCCTCGGGATGCCTATGCCGTCGTCGAATATGCCGAGATGTATGTCGCCCTCGTTTTTTTTCAGGGTTATGCCTATGTTCTTCGCCCTGGAATGCTTGACCGAGTTGGTCACTGCCTCCTGAATGATGTAATATGCCTGCGCGTACACCAGCTTGTCGCTGAACTCGATCACGGGGTCAACATCAATTTCAAGATTTATATCGTACCTTTTCTCCAGGAGCCTCTTCAATTCCTTCATCTGCGTGACAAGCCCGCCCTCGTCGAAATCCACCGTGGCCAGGCTTTTGGCTATGCTCCTCGTGCTCTCTATGGCCCTGTTTATCAGCCGTTCTATCTCGGCCGCCCTCGCCCCCTCTCCGCCGTTCCCGGTTCCGAGGTCCTTCGCAAGGAGATTTGCCTTCAGCGCTATCCCGAAGAGGTTCTGGGAAAGTCCGTCATGGAGCTCTATGCCGAGCGAGTTCCTTTCCTTCTCGCTGATGCTGACCATCTCCCTCTCCAGGTTCATCCTCTCCGTCATGTCCATCGAGTAATACACGACGCCGTTCTGCTTTTTATTAGGGCTGACATAGGGATAAAGCGCTGTCACCATGTACCTGCCGCCTCCGGAAGGAAAATGGAACCACCTCTCGAAAACGACCTCCTGTCCCGACAGGCATTTTTCAAAGTGCTCCCCGAACTGGGACGAATAGTCCTTTTCGCCGAGGACGTTCCGGACATAGCCTCCAATGATCTCGAGCCGGTCTTTCTTGAACGACTTGAGAAAAGCCTCGTTCGCCTCGACGAACCTGCCTCTTCCGTCAATAAAGGCCATGTGGTCGCGGGAGGCGGATACGATGTTCTTGTATATATTAAGGTTTTCAATGGCCGAGTCCTTTTCCCTGTTGATATCAAGGAGGATCACATTCGACCTTTCGAGATCGCTGTGCACGAGAGCGAACCGGGAGGCAAGTATGGAGGCGAAAATGGCGGTCATCAGGAAAAAGCCCTCGAGAAGCACCGGCTCCATGGTGGTTATGTCCAGGAAGCTCAAAAGGCTCATCACGTACGCGATGCCGAACAGGGCCACCGACAGGAGTATCCTCCTCGAAAACGGCCTTTTCTTTTTTACGGAATCAAAGGCCAGCCACAACGCATAAATTATGGTCAGGGTGGTTACGAGCATGAAGCCCATGTAGCAGTATTTCTGGTAAAACTTGATGCCCCCCGTGAAAATCATTTCGGTCACGAGGAAGAGGAGCAGGATGGCGTAAACCGCTGTAAATGCCGCAAAGGCCCTGTTGGTCCTGATCCCGAGAAATGAAAACATGAAGCAGATGAACATGAGCGGGGCGATCACCGAACAGGCATAGGTCGCCAGGATGAACGCCAGCTGGCTGTCGGCGATGAAAAGAACAAGGCCCCTGTATCCAAGTATCCACAGGCCGAGTGAAAGGGACAGGATGGAAAAGTAAAGGTAGTATTTTTCATTCCTCCTCTTCCCGTACATGAAGAGAAAATATATGAAAAGGAAAATGTTGACCGCGGACAGAAAACTGTTCCACATTACGTACATGACGCATTTTTCTTTAACGCTGGAACTGTCGCCGAATATTAACGGGTAACCCAGCCCTCCCAGGTAATTGAGGATGCCGGTTCTTATCGCCAGTACGTTCCTGCCCGGCCTTATCAATGAGGCCGGGATGTAAACAAGAGTCGGTTTTCCGACAATGGGTTCGGAACGACCGCTGGCGTCGAAAGACCTGGTTTCACCGAGCATACTTCCGTTGAAATAGACCCGGGATCCCCGCCCCTGCCAGGACAGGAACAGCGAATAATCCCTGTCAGGGTTCCGGTCGAACCGGATGTCCCGCCTGTACCAGGCGTCGCCTTCGTATCCGGAATATTTTTCGGAGCTTGTCCAGGAGTCTCCGGAATAAACCAGATCCCAGTCCGCGTCGGGAAAATCAGGGTCCGAAAAGTCCGACCTGTCGGACGGGATGAATTTCCATTCCCCGGAGAGGTCCATGACGAAAGGTCCCGGTTTAACGACGACCGCCTTCATATCGGCCGATACAGCCATGGATAGGACTGGAATGACAGCCACGACCATGAACAAAAAAACGACCCGGGCCGAAAATCGCGATATCAGCCGGTTGAGGGTGATAAGACAGCGGCCTGGATCCATCATCAAAACGCCTTTCCGAAAATCAGAGTGTTTCATATTGTTCCGTCGGCGGTCATCCGAAAGCCGATACTGACGAATAATCTGGATATGAAAAACGGCATGTCAATATTAATTAGACGCTGCTGATAAAATAGAAAAAAATAAAACAACCCGTCCCCGATTCAGGACAAAAATCCGGGCCGTGTTCATCAGAAATTTATTGATTTCATGCCGTTGATGAATTTACAGATAAACGGCGGAATAATCCGCCGTTTATTCATCAATAGGGCCAGGCCGCGGCAACCGCGTGCAGCTTGAGTTTTCTCCCGTTTTTTAGGATTTTCTCGCATTCTTCAATGCCGACCATGAAGCCTTTTTCGATAAACCACCCTGAAAGCTCCCCGGCGGATGATTTTTTCAGCATCCGGCTAAATTCGATCCCGAGGGACCTGTCTGAAGATAAAAAATCCACGAAATCAATGTATCCCACCATTTGAATACCTCCGTTTTTCTTTTTAAAAATAACCAGTGTTCGTTTTTTTGAAATCAGCAGTATCGCTGATGACCCCCTAATCCTTTTTGGAAGCATACATCGGGATTTTTACCGATGCCCGGGAGCAAATTTTCAGCAAATATTGCTTTAAATTTCCCAAATGGATGATGAGTTTCCCTCTTCCGGTATTATATTTTTAACAGGTGCAAAGCTTTCAGCATCCGGCGGTAAAATGAAATTTAGAAGGGATAAATATTTTGCGAAATTGAAGAACCTTTCCTTCGGGGCGGTTGAAATATCGGACCGGATGAAATGCGCGTATAAGCACCTCAATAAATCGCTTCTGTCCCTTTGCAAGGATCTCCCCCTCTCAGTACAGGCCGAGGCCATTAATTTCCTGATGAGCTACGCGAAAATTTCCCCGGGCGAGCCTTTTGATTTCTTCAAAAAATATTATATTCCCGCATGGAGCGTGATATGCCATGCCTCCGGCGGCGCCCGGCCCGGCATCGACGGCAACCCCGAAGCGGCGGACGCGATAAGGGGCCAGGCGATGAGCATGTTCCTTCACTCGCTCGACGACCATGTAAACGACGGCGACATGAGGGCGACGCATCTCATTCTTCTCATAAGAAGCGCCGCTTGGTCCGCCCTGTCGGAATGCATCTCAAGGCTCTCGGAAAGCGACGATTCATCGAAGAAAACCGCCGGCGACCTCATAGACCTTTATTACGAAGGGATATGCAGCTGTGAAGAAACTGACGGGCTGGAGCAATATCTCCGCCTGTTTAAAAAGCAGATGGCCACATGGCTTATAATGCCGTTGATCTCCGCCAGAAGGAGCATGGGGGACGGCAGGCTCGAAGACCTCAGGGCCGCGTATGAATCTTTCGGCATGGCCTGGAGGATACTCGACGACCTGAACGACCTGGACAGCGATATAATCCATTCCGAGCGTTCGGCGGCCTACCATATACTTCCCGGCGACGGGAAAAAGCTGTGGTCGGGCGCCGCCGGGGGAAAGGGAAAAAACCTGGACAGGCTGGTGGACATCATGTATGAAAACCAGACCGCCGAGATCCTGGTTTTGAGGGCGGAAAAGGAGCTGGCATCCGCAGCCGGTCTTGCCGAAAGAATCGGGCTTGGCGGCCTCGCGTCGGAATACGACTCGCTCAGAAGGCCCCTCGCGGAATTCAGGACCGGTTGACGGCAGACCGAATGCGAAATCTATCCGGTGAAATACTGACGATCGAAGCGACCACGGAATGCAACAGCGCATGCTCCAACTGCTTCGCAAGGGCCGGCATAGCCGCGCCTTCAAGCATGGGCCTGGAAACCGCGCTTGAAATCGCCGTAGAGGGAAGGGAGATGGGATACGGGCGTCTCCATGTTACCGGCGGCGAACCGCTTCTCTGGCCGCACCTGAGGGCCCTTCTTTTCAGGGCCGCGAAGATGGGGTACGGCACGGTTTTTTTCAACACGAACGGGTCCCTGGCGGATACAGGCTTCTGCCGCGGCATGGCGCCCCTCGGCGGTAAAATCATGATGTCGGTAAGCCTGAACGGCGGCGAAAGGATCCACGACGCGATGAGGGGCGACGGATCCTGCAGGGCGGCCATGGCGGGGATAAGGAACTCGCTGGACTCCGGAACAAGGACCATGATTTTTTCCACGGTGGGAAGGAGGCTCCTCGGCGAGCTGCCCGGGTTCGCCGACATGGTGACGCGGGAATTCTGCGGGATTGAGTCGCTGACCTTCATCCAGATGATCAGGGTGCACGGCGACGCATTCGACGTCAGAAGCGAATTGCTGGGCCCTGAAGAATTCATCAGGTTCGTCGCGGCCGTTTCCTCGCTTGGCCTTTACGGCCTTCCCGTTTCGATCATGGAAAACCCGCTGGCCAACGCGGTTGCTTCAAAAATGGGGCTGGGATACATGCCGTCATCGCATTCCCGGGCCAGGCACGGCCGGCTGGCTGTCCTGGCGGACGGAAGCATAACCCTCCACCACTCCTCGAGAGACCGCCTGGGGACGTACAGGAAGGGGGCGTTGAAAGAAATTATCGCCTCCGTCGTCTACAGGGAAAAGACGGGGCGTTCGAAGGAATGCCTTTCATGCAGGCACGGCACGCTTTGCGCCGAACACGGCGTCGCCTGGCACGATGATAAAACAAGGGACATGGTGGACTCGCCCTACTGCATGAGAGTGCTCGACCTGGTCTGATTCCGGAAGGCGGGGAAATCAATTCCTGAAATTCCGGGCCGGGACCGATGATTGCAGAGTAAACAAGGGGGAACCGATGCCGAACTCGCTGATAAAGAAAATGAAACCCGTCCGGGTATTCCTGGCATCGGCCGCGATGACCGCGGGGATATTCGCCGCGGACCTCTTCATTGAACCCGACATGTCGATTTTCTACGCCCTCCCCGCAGCCTTCCTCGCCTGGAACGCGAGAAACAGGGTAATGGCGACCGTGCTCTCGGCCGCTTCGTCATCGTTGTGGATATACGCAGAATATCTCAACTCCGCAGGATGGAACATGCTCCAGGGCCTCTGGAGGACCGCTGTAATATTTTCGTTTTACGAGGCAATATCCATTCTGATAATCCGGGTCAGGACCCTTCTTGATAAAGAGAAGGATCTGGCCAGGAGGGACCAGCTCACCGGCCTCTGGAACCGGAGATTCTTCATGAAGGTCGCGGAGCACCAGAGGGTCATTCTTGAAAGATACGGGAGGCCGTTCAGCATGGCCTACCTGGACCTCGATAATTTCAAGCATGTAAACGACAATTACGGACACAACGCCGGCGACGCCGTCATTAAGACGGTTGCCGGATGCATCACGGGCAGAATAAGAAAAACGGACCTTGCGGCCAGGATGGGCGGCGACGAGTTCGCCGTCATCTTCACGGAAACGGAATCGGACAGGGCCGAAACCGCGGTGCGTAAAATTTCCGGAGACATCGCAAAAATCATGGGCGAAACGGGCTACCCCGTAACGGTGAGCGCCGGCATAGCGGCGTATAAAACAATGCCGGAGGACGTCGATTCAATGGTCAGATTCGCCGATTCACTCATGTACGAGGTGAAAAACGCGGGAAAAAACTCAATAAAATGCGGGATTTTCGAAAAATAAACGAATCCATGCGGCGGATCAAATTCCCACGGCGGAAACGTATTCCTCGAGGCACATCCTTTCAATGCCCGTCAGATTTGAAAAGGCATCGGTAAAATCCAGCCTGCCGGTTGTAAAAAGGCCGTGTCCGTAAACGATCGCCCCCCTGTTCCCCTTTATCGCAGGCGGCATGGTGTTGCAGAGTCCCGTCGGTCCGGTGCCGACCTCGCCCGGAACTATCGGCACGTCGTTTATCGACCTTTTCTTTTCGCATTTGACATGGCACCTGCCCCTGTTTCTGCAATTAGCCTCATCGCAAAGCATCGACATTATCACTGAAAATTTCGGATGGCCGTGGAGAACGGTTTTTTCGCCGGTCGTCGAATATATGGCCCTGTGGGCCGAAAGCTCGCTCGATGCCGTGATGGGGGCCGTAGACCTTCCGTCGAGGCGGCACGGATCTATATGTCCCGCGAGCTCATCCAGCGAACTGCCGGTCTGGCTTATATAAATCGTGTCGCCGAAAATGGAGGATACGTTGCCGAAAAAGGAATCTACCATCCTGGAGCTTACGGTAAGCGACCCGGCTTCGTCAATCGCGGACACGACTTCCCCGACGCTGCCGAAGGGCCCGCTTGCCTTCGGAGCGTAATCCATCGAACCGATAAAGCCGCCGTAGGACCCGATGGCCTTTTCGACCAGGCCCGCCGCACTTTCGTCCCTGTTGAAGTAGTAGTCCGCGAAAAATTTCACATAGCTCGAAAAACAAACCGAACTGAAAAGCACGAAGGCCTGTTCCGGGCTGACGGTGCCGTAGGCGACGACGCCCTTCCCCCTGACGATGACCGTTTTTCTTTTTTTCAGGGCCTCGACAAGGGCCTTTTCGGAAAACGAATCGATGACAGGTATTTCGTGAAGGAACGTCCTGGACTCGGAGTCCTCCGGGCGCAGTACCGATCCGGATAAAAGGGCGCGCTCCGCCAGGACATCTATTATCGAACCGTAGGGCTCGGCCGGCCTCGAAAAGAGGATGCTCAGCATGTTGAGCGAGCCCATGACCCCGGTCAGCGTCCCGATCTCCGGGGCCTCCCTGTTCCACTCGACATCCGCGTCGACCTGCCCGAGTAGCGGCTCGCCTTCATGCGCGAGTCCCTGCGACACCAGCTTGCGCGCGTATTTATCTATCAGACTGTCCATTCAAGACCGATCTCCTCGCATTTTTCCCTGAGGGGCATGCCTTTTTCATCAAGACCCCTCACCCTGTAGTAATTCGAACGCGCCGTTAAAAAATCATCCCTCGAAAGGGCGGCCACTTCAATCCCCCCGCCTCCGCTGCCCCCGTCAGAAAAAAACCTCGGAGGGAGGTCGTCGTCGTCGGACGTGAAACCGTTGGACGCGTTCATGATCCTTTCGGCATAGTATATCCTCTCTCCCGCCTTCATCAGGTCCTGCGCGTCGAATCCGGACCCGGTGACGCCGGAAAGCGCCCTGGCGTATTCCTCGAGCGAGGCTGCAAAAAATATGAACTTGCAGGCCGTGAGGGAATCCACAACCGCGTTCAAGTCTTCAGAAAGCTTGATTATCCTGGCCTTGCCGCTCCAGCCGAACCTGTCGGTCGCAACCGGCTTCCTGAGTATTTCGCTGGATACCGGGTACGCCCTGAGATGGCATCCGCCCCTGGTCGAGGTCGCGTATGAAAGGGCCATGCCGTAAGCTCCCCGCGGATCGTATGCCGGGAGTTCGAGGCCCTTTACGCTCATCGACGAGGCCGAATGCCCTTTTTTGCCGGCGTAAAGCCTGGATCCCAGCTTGAGGATTTCCCCATCGCCCCTGGAAAGTCCCATGTCCCCGATCAGGCCGAGAATCTTGTCGGGCCGCAATTCGAAGCCCTCGATTTCGGAAAAGCAGGCGATGGTCGACGCGGCGGTTATTGTGTCCATCCCGAATTCGTTACAGAGCCTGTTGGCCTCGACGACGGTCTCGATGTCCGTGTTTCCGATCAGCGCGCTGAAGTGCGACATAGTCTCGAACTCCGGCACGGGCCTCCCGTCCGATGTCTTTTTTTTGCACTGTATATGGCATCCCCCGCATCCGGACCTCACCTGCCCGTACCTGTTTTTATAGTTCCAGGCGTTCATTTCAGGGGCATTTTCAAACCTGGTCCGCTTGAAGTTCGCGGTAGGCATCATTCTCCTGGTGTGCATCAGGTCATACAGGGCCCCGGTACCGAACTCCGACAGGCCGAATTCCCCCTTCAGCACTGATGAAGCGGACACGAGCCTGAAAATCTCCTCCCTGGCCTTCAACAGCTCCTCTTTGTCGAAAACCGCGGTTTTCCCGCTGCCCCTGACGTTGATGTATTTGACGTTTTTACCGGCAAGCACAAGGCCCAGTCCACCCCTTCCGGAAAAAAAATGACCGTCGACGGCGATGTTCGCGAAAAGGACCCCGTTTTCCGCGGCTGGCCCGACTGCGGCCGTAGATCCTTCCGGAAATCTTTTGAAAACATCGCCGGTTAGTGCGCCCTTCAATGAACCGGCATCAAGTATCCGGACCCTGTCGTCGTCTATCTCTATGCCGCACAGGAAGGAGCTTTTACCGGTTACGATTAAGCCGTCCCACCCGGCCCTTTTTATCCCGGCGCCCAGGAATCCGCCGACCGATGTATCGCAGACGGCGCCGGTAAGCGGGGAGCGCGACATTATGCACATCCTTCCCGAGGTTGGGGACGGAGTGTCCACCAGGGGGCCGGTCATGAAAATAACGGGCATGTCCGGAGAATCCCAGGGCCCGGCCGCCCTTTCCCTTAAAAAAAAGCCCGCCAGGCCCCTGCCCCCTATGAATCTTTCATATACGGACTTATCCGGCCTTGAAATATAGGTAGCGCCGGAACCAGCGTCTATATGCAGTATTTTACCTGTCCAGCCGTGCATATTTGTCATATTTTATCCAAATCTCCGGAACGGGCGCAAGTCAATCACAGCCCCTTCCGGCGTTCAACCACTAATTTAAGCCCGCGGCCTATTTCTTCTTTACAAATTATTTTCATTTTTTCTAAAATGTCTCATCATCATCAGAAACATTCATCTGCGAGGTATTTATGAAAGACGTTGTCATAGCATCCATAGTCAGAACGCCGGTCGGCTCTTTCGGAGGGGCGTTGAAAGACCTGTCCGCAGTCGAGCTCGGCGTCATAGCCGTAAAAGAGGCGATAAAAAAATCAGGCATCAAACCGGAGCAGGTCGAAAACCTGATCCTCGGCCATGTACTCCAGGCGGCCCTGGGGCAGAACACGGCCAGGCAGGTGCTCATAAATTCCGGGATCCCGATGGAGGTGCCGGCCCTTACAATAAACAAGGTTTGCGGGTCCGGGCTCAGGGCGGTGTCCCTCGCCGCCCAGATGATAAAGGCGGGAGACGCCGAGATCATAGTCGCTGGCGGGATGGAAAGCATGAGCCAGGCCCCATACGCGATGGCAGGCGCCAGGTGGGGATACAGGATGGGGGACGCCGGCATAATAGACGTGATGATCAAAGACGGCCTATGGGACGCATTCAACGGATACCACATGGGAATCACGGCGGAAAACGTGGCGGAAAAATACGGCATAACGAGGGACCAGGCCGACCAGTTCTCTATGGCAAGCCAGCAGAAGGCTGAAAACGCGATAAAATCCGGAAGGTTCAAGGACGAGATCGTCCCTGTAGCAATACCGATGAAAAAGGGCGATCCCAAGATCTTCGATACAGACGAGTTCCCTAAATTCGGCACGACGATGGACATACTCTCCAAGCTCAGGCCGGCATTTAAAAAGGACGGCGTCGTCACCGCCGGAAACGCGTCCGGAATAAACGACGGCGCTGCGGCCGCAGTGGTGATGTCCGCGGACGCGGCGAAAAAGCTCGGCATCACCCCGCTCGCGAGGATAGCCTCCTACGCGTCCGCCGGGGTCGATCCGAAAATCATGGGAACCGGCCCGATTCCCTCCAGCAGGAAGGCGCTTGAAAAGGCCGGATGGAAGCCGGCGGACCTGGACCTGGTCGAGGCCAACGAGGCCTTCGCGACCCAGGCCCTTGCCGTCAACAAGGAGCTGGGATGGAATACGGAAAAAGTCAATGTAAACGGCGGTGCCATAGCGATAGGCCACCCGATAGGCGCATCAGGTGCGAGGATCCTCACCAGCCTCGTCCACGAGATGAAGAAAAGGGGCGCGAAGAAGGGCCTGGCCACCCTCTGCATCGGCGGCGGGATGGGAACCGCCGTGACCCTTGAAATGTAGCGCAATGCAGGCCGGCGCCCGGATAAACGGGGCCGGCCTTTTGTTTCACATAATGGCCCGGCGAAAAAAATCAAGGGATCCCTGGAAAAGGAAAATCATCGGAACGCTCCTCGCGGTCCTGGTCTCCAGCTTTCTGTACGGAGGAGGAATGCACATCAAACTCCCTGAGCCGAAACTGTCAGGCGGACAATCCATCGAAGAAACGCTTTTAAAAAGAAGGTCTGTAAGGATATTTTCAGACGCGCCCATCGACATCCGCGATGCCGCCCAGCTGCTCTGGGCGGGGCAGGGAACGACACTGGGCGGCCGTTACCGGACCGCGCCGTCCGCGGGCGCCCTTTTCCCCCTGGAAATTTTTCTCGTAGCGGGAAACATAACCGGATTAAGGCCCGGGATTTACAGGTATCTTCCCGGAAGCCACGGGCTGGAACAGGTGCTTGAAGGCGATGAAAGAAACGGCCTCTGCGAGGCGTCGCTTGGGCAGGACCCGGTAAGGCTGGCTCCGGCGGTGATAGTGATCGCATCGGCATATGAAAGGAACGCGAAAAAATACCGCGGGCGGGGCATCAGGTACGCCGACATGGAAGCGGGACATTCAGCCCAGAACATATGCCTTCAGGCGGTGTCGCTCGACCTGGGAACGGTAGTGATCGGGGCCTTTGACGACGACCGCGTGAAAAAAATCGTCAAGATGAAAACAGGCGAGCTGCCCCTCTACGTCATACCGGTCGGCAGACCGAAACAATAAAAACGGCCCGGTACGCTTTTCATAATGTTGCGCATGGAGCAAAATTCAACCGGTGAAAACAATCATGAATAAAAAATTTTTCAGCCTGATCATTCTCGCGGCATCGGCGACGATTTTCCTGACGTCATGCTCGGTCGAAAAAGTGGACAAGGGCGTGAAAAAGATAGACGGGATAGGACGGGTCTATGAGGACTACAAGGAAGACGCCATCGACAGTGCGGTATGTTTCGTTTTCCGGTTTGCCGACTGTTATGCGAGAAGGGGCTGGTACGCGCTTTACCAGGCAAGAGCCTATGACGAAGCAATAGAGGAGTTCAACACTGCCATTAAAAAGGATCCGGCAGACTCAAGTTCCTATTACCACAGGGGTACGGCATACAGGCTCAAGGGGGATTATTCGCGTGCGGTTTCGGATTTTACATCGGCCATAAAGCTGTCCCCCGGATACGCGAACGCCTATAACGACAGGGCGATAGCATATTATCAGCTAAAGGATAGCGACAACGCCGTCGCGGACGCCGAAAAGGCGTGCAAACTGAAAACCTGCAAAATGAGGGATTTTTTAATCGCAGAAGGAGTAATTCAGCCGACGATAAAAAAAAATAAATACGGAAAGCGAAGATAAGAAAACGGGACACCTCATGGATCAGGGTTTAATCATTTTTTGTTGACTTTTCGGGATCATATGCTTTATGATTAATAAAAGGCCAATCATCCATGGATCTGAATAAATTCCATTCTCTGGACATCATCCTTGTGTGCGGACTATACGGCTCCGGCAAGAATGAATTCGCAGTGAAGTTCTTCGGCGACAGGGACCGCGGCAGGATAAGCAGGTCCGACATCAGAAAAAGCATGTACGAGATGACTCATTTCGGGGAAAAATGGTCGCCGGACCGGTTCACGGAGGAAAATGATTCGCTCGTGAAGCACATCGAAAGGAAGGCGATCGAGCATTTCATCTTCATCAAGAAAAAAATCCTGATAATCAACACCTTCGTCACGAAAAAATCCCGCAGGCGCTTCGTGGACCTCGCAAAGGAAAACGGCAAAACCATAGGCGCGATATTCCTCAACAGGGGGCTGGACGAGTGCATCGGCAGAAACGAAGCCAATACCATTTCCATACCGAAGGGGGTCATACAGGCGCTGCATTCGAAGATCGAGCTGCCCGACAAAACCGAGGGATTCAACGAGCTGCTGGTCGTGACCTTTAAATGAAGGGCCGCTCCCCCCTGCATCTTCAAATCCGATGATTTTATTTTCTAGAAGCGATGGTTTTGCCCGCAAGCGAGCCGGTGGAAAAAGCGGCCTGGATATTATATCCGCCGGTATCGCCGTCGACGTCCAGCAACTCTCCGGCAAAAAAAAGGTTTTTCACGATCCTGGACTCCATGGTCTTCCGGTCGACCTCGTCAAGGCATACGCCGCCCCTCGTAACCATGGCCTCGTCGTAACCGCCCAGGCATTCTATGGTGAAAGGAAAACCCGAAGCAAGGGCGATTATCCTGTCGCGCGAAGCCCCTTTCAGCCCTGATAATTTCATGGAAGCCGGGACCCCGGCCTCTTCAAGAACGGCAGCGGCCAGCCTTGCAGGAAGGGCTCCCGCAAGAACACCCTTCACCGTCCCGGGGCCGCCCTTCCGGAACCTTGCCGATAAATCGAAACGGCAGGACTCCGCGTTTCCGGATCCGGCCAGGCATACCCTGATCATGTCGCCCTTCCTCATGTACCTGCTTGAATCCAGGATGACCGGGCCGGAAAGGCCCCTGTGCGTTATCTGGAGATCCCCGGCGGCCGACATCACCCTGCGCCCGTCCCTCCATAATTCGATACCGGATCCGCTGAAGGAAAGCCCGGACAGTTTCCCGAGCCTGTGGTCCCTTACTATTACCGGCGCAAGGGCCGGGGCGGGATCAATTATGGTGTGACCGAGCCCGGCGGCGAACGCGTAGCCGTCTCCCGCGGACCCCGTCCCGGGATAGGACTTTCCACCCGTGGCCAGTATAAGAAATTCGGATTTGATTTGAGCGCGGCCTGTTGTCAGCGAAAAACCGTCCCGGTCTTTTTCAATCTTCTTCACCGGGCCGCCGAAGAGGATTTTCACTCCCATTCTGCCGCATTCCATGACCAGCAGGTCAAGCACATCGCGCGAATGAAGGGTCGCGGGAAAAAATTTTCCGTTTTTGTCGGTGACCGCGCCCAGGCCCCTTTCCTCGAGGAACCCCACGAGATCCCTGTTCGAAAAATCATACAGGGCGGGCTTCAGGAACCTGCCGTTTTTTCCGTAATGTTCCAGGAACCCGCCTATTTCGCCGTCATGTGTGAAATTGCACTGGCCCGAGCCGGATATCAAAAGCTTCCTGCCGGCCGATTTATTCCTCTCGATTATGACCGCGGTTCCGCCTTCCGCGGCCCTGATCGCGCACATCAGGCCGGCCGGGCCGGCGCCCACCACGGCGGAGCGGCAGCAGATCACCCGCCCCTGTTCATCCTGTACACGTGCCATATTCCCTTCATGGTTAATAGCGGGTCGAGAATAGTCTCCCTCCCGATATGCGGGGCCATCTCGCCGGAGTATCCGCCCGTAAGCACAACCCTGAACTTCCTGCCGTATTCAGATTCTATCCTTGAAACGATTCCTTCGACAAGCGAAATCCATCCGTAGAAGAAGCCCGATTTCAAGGCGTTGACCGTGTCCCTGGCCACCAGCCGGTCAGGCCTGCCGAATTCAATTTTCGGAAGCCGGGACGTCTTTTCGGACAGGGCGGATATCGTGGTTCCGATGCCCGGCGCGATTATGCCGCCATCGAAGACGCCGTCCTCGAGAAGCACGCAGAAAGTGGCGGCTGTGCCAATGTCGATTATGACGCACCCGCCGCCGTATTCCCTGAAGGCGGCCTCGGCGTTGACGATCCTGTCCGCCCCGAGCTCTGCCGGGTCGCCGTAATTGATCCTGATGCTTAGCCTGCTGGATGATGTAATCTCGTAGATTTCGGCCCCGAAGTGAGGCATCGACATCGCCATGAACGCGGGGTTAAGCTCCCTGACGACGCTTGAAAAAGCCATGCCACTCACCCGCACCGAATCCATCTCGCAACCGCACGACATATCCAGGAAGCCCTTCGCAAGCGCGCCGACCTCGTCCGCGGAACAGGACCTGTCGCTCTTGAACCTGAAGGTCCTCACCGGAACGGGCGAATCATCCCGGTGGATGCCCATCATCGTGCTGGTGTTTCCGATGTCGAAGCCGATGAACATCAGCCCCTTCCGCTCTTTATTCTGAAGTCGCCCAGCCTCTTTATCAGTCCCTCCGATTCGATCTTGTTGAGAAGCGGAATCACGTATTTGCGGGAAAGCCCCGTCGCGTCCTTCGCCTCCGGCACGGTCAGTTTGTCCCTTGATTCGAAGAGGGCCATCACGTTTTTTTTCATGCCCTCGTAGGTCTTTTTGTGATAAACGATGTTGCCGTCGAGGCTTACCAGGAAACCGAGCCTTACGAGCTCCCTGATCTTTTTCTTTATCGGATCATCGGCGAGCCTGTCGATCTCAACGCCGGCCGCTCCCTTTTCATATACGCCATCGAGCAGATCTTTCCTGTCCGCGGAAAGGTCGTCCTCCGAAATATTTTTCGATGAAAAATATTTACCGTCCTTTTCTATCCATGAATCGCCTGCCAGCTCGACGAGAATCCTGCACAGGTCAACATCTATGCCGGCCGAATCGGAGAGCTCCCTGATGTTGAGGCCGGAGCCCTTCTCCACCATCGCCGTGAGCGACTCGACCTTCGCGGACATGAATCCGGGCGAGAGAACGTAATCCCCGGCCGGCTTTATCGCTCCGGCATCAGAAAGCTCCGCGAGCGTTTTTTCAATCCACTTCCTGGCGTAAGGAAGACCGGCCTCTAGACGGTCCCTGGATATCCACCCCGAGGAAATCACGATGAAGGACAGGATGCCCCTGGGGGAAAAATCCCGCAGACCGGCAAGCTCGGCCATGAAAACGCTCCTTGACGCCCTGCCGGCGGCCCCGGTTTTCAATACCGTGCCGCCGCCGAGAATCCTGAAACCCCCGGGGGCGGTGATGACGAACTTCTCGCCCGGGAAAAGGTGACACGGTCCGTCCAGCCTGATCCTGGCATTGACCGAGCGCCCGTTTATTTCACCGGTGAATATCAGCTTGCCTTTCAGGTCCGAGGTCCCGGCCAGGACCTCGATGCCGCTGTTGTTCCTCGTCCCCCTCCCCTCGTCGAAAAGTTCGATACGGGCATAGAATTCACGCGTTTCTGTGAAAAAATTTCTGCCGCAGATGATGTGCCCCCGCCGCAATTCCTCCGCGGACACGCCCGACAGGTTGAGGGCGGTCCTCTGGGCCGGCCCTCCCTCGCCAAGCACGGCGCCGTGGCTCTCTATTCTCTTGATCCTGGCGCCCTTTTTAAGCGGCAGCACCGTCACGTCCTCGTCCCGTTTGAACGCGCCGTTCTTCAGGGTCCCGGTGACGACGGTACCGTATCCCTTCGACGCGAAAACCCTGTCCACGAACAGATAGGGCTTGCCCGAATCCTGGGCCTTCTGGAGTTTTTTAAGATTTTTCAGGATGAGCGCCTTCAGTTCGGCGATTCCGCTGCCGGTCTTCGAAGAGACCCTGCACATTTCCGACCCCTCGTACGGGGTCCCCTTCAGCCTTTCGGTTATCTCGGCTTCAACCATTTCTATCGTCTCATCGTCGGCGATGTCGGTCTTGTTCAGCACGACGATCAGCCTCTCCACCCCTATGGCGGCAAGGACCCTGAAATGGTCCTCCGTCTGAGGCATCCACCCGTCGTCGACCGCCACGACCAGGAGCCCGACGTCGATTCCCCATGCGCCGGCCACCATGTTCCGGATGAACCTCTCGTGGCCGGGCACGTCAATGATTCCCACCATGCCGAAACCGGCATAATCAATGCCCGCGAACCCGATATCGATCGTCATCCCACGCGCCTTCTCCTCGGGGAGCCTGTCGCAGTCCGTTCCGGTCAGGGCCATGATCAGGGACGTCTTGCCGTGGTCTATGTGCCCGGATGTTCCGATTATGTACATTTTCCCTACACCTTTTCGGAGGCCAGCTTTTCGATCGCGGATGCCAGGACGGGAACGTCCTCGTCCAGAACGGTGGAAAAATCCAGCAGGAAGCGGCCGTCGCTGATGATTCCGATGACGGGGGTCTCGAGCCTTGAAAAATATTTATATACGGCGTCGGCCGAAAATCCGGGTACCGATACGGCCACGCCGGAGCTTTCCATTTCCGCTCCGGGCATCGACCCGCCGCCGAACGCGCACATGGTTTTTGTTTTCTTCAAAAAACTCCTGCCGGCCTGGTTCCTGACGCTCCTGACGAGCCTCGAAATCCTTCTGTCCGCGGCCTTCCTGCCGCCCAGGATTATGCCCCAGAGAGGGATTTCATCGAGCAGCCCGTTCTGATAGCAGACCAGGATTTCCTGCAGGATGAAATAAGTCATCTTGTCCGGCCTTATCATCCTCATGATCGGATTCTTCCTCATGGCCGCGATAAAGGCCGCGTTCCCGGCAATGATCCCGGCCTGGCACCCTCCGAGCAGCTTGTCCCCGCTGAAGCAGATGAGGTCCGGTCCCCTTGAGAGCTCCCTTGCAACGGTCGCCTCGAAGGACGGCGGAACGCCCCCTCCGCCGTAAAGGTTCCCGCTTCCCAGGTCCCTTACGAGCATGACCCTCTGCGTCTTCAGCGACGCCAGATCGTCAAGCGTCGGCGAAGAAGTAAAGCCCTCGATTTTATAATTGGAAGAGTGGGCGGAAAAAATCATGGCCGTATTTTCGTTGATGGCCCCGCGGTAGTCCTCGATCGTGGTGATGTTGGTCGTGCCGACCTCCACCAGCGAAACCTCGGCCTGGCTCATGATGTCGGGGATCCTGAAGCCGCCGCCGATCTGCATCATCTCGCCCCGGGAAACCACCACCTCGCGCCCCCTGGCGAACTCGCTCAGGACCAGAAACACGGCCGCGGCATTGTTGTTCACGAAGAGGGCGTCATCAGCCCCGCAAACCCCGGCCGCCAGCTCCTCCGCAAACCCTCCCCTCGAGCCCCTCCCGCCCGATGAGACTTCGATCTCCAGGTTGCAGTAACCCGACAGGACGCCCTGCATTTTTTTCAATATCCCCTGCGGCAGGGGCGACCTCCCCAGGTTGGTGTGTATGATGATCCCGGTGCCGTTGACGACCCTCTGCAGTCTGCGCAGCCCCTTCTCCCTGCAGGACTCTTTTATGGAAGGAATCAGGCCGTCCGTTTCGGATGAAGCGGTCCTCCTGTATTCCTCCACGGCGCTTCTTATTATCCCAAGCACCGTCCCCCGCCCGAGGTCCTTTATGTATCCCGCAAGCTCGGCGGATTGAAGCAGTTTCTCGACCTGCGGTATGTTTCTCAGCCTGTCGTTTTCCATGATCGGGTCCGTTTTTTTTCGGAAGGGGCAGGAATCGAACCTGCCGCAGCAATAAATTGCAGCCAACGGTTTTGAAGACCGCGGAGACCACCAGATCCCATCCTCTTCCAATGACTTAATAAACATCGATCCGGGGCCGCGTGTCAATAATATTTACGGGCCCCTCCCTTTTTTTGCAACCGTATCCGACAGCGTCCGGTCTTAATAAATAAACGGGAGATAATGCGGAAATTATGAAGAAAAAAATATTGATGGTATATCCTGAAATTCCCACGACCTACTGGAGCTTCAGGCATGCCATGCCCTTTGCAGGCAAGAAGGCGCTCATGCCCCCTCTGGGCCTCATAACAGTGGCCGCCATGATTCCGGCGCATTATGAAATCAGGCTGGTGGACATGAACATCTCGCGTCTGGATGAACGCGACGTCCTGTGGTCCGACATAGTTTTCATCTCGGCCATGATCGTCCAGAAGGACTCCTTTGCAAGGGTCGTGGAAACATGCAACAGACTCGGGAGGCCCGTCGCCGCAGGCGGACCGTATCCGACTACGTCTCATGACGAGATCCGGGGCGTCGACCATTTCATTCTCAACGAGGGCGAAGTGACCCTGCCGAAGTTCATTGCCGACTACCAGGCGGGAAGGCCCGCGGGGATTTACACTGACGAAACCAAGCCGGACATTACGAAAACGCCGGTCCCGAGGTTCGATCTCCTCGAAATCGACGCGTACGGATCCATGGCGCTCCAGTCGTCCAGGGGCTGCCCGTACAACTGCGAGTTCTGCGATATCATAGAGATGTTCGGCAGGACGCCGAGGTATAAAAAACCGGAACAGCTGACCGCGGAAATGGAGGCCCTGAAGGGCGCAGGATACACCGGTCCGCTCTTCATCGTGGACGACAACTTCATAGGCAACAGGAAAAAAGTGAAGGAAATCCTCGCCCGGATCATCGTCTGGCAGGAGGAGAACGGCCGCCCGTTTTCCCTTTACACGGAGGCCAGCATCAACCTCGCGCAGGATGGCGTGCTGATGGACATGATGGTCGAGGCCGGGTTCAACATGGTTTTCATAGGGATCGAAACGCCGGACACGGAAACGCTCGAGATGACCAACAAGCAGCACAACGTGAGGACCGACATCATGGAGAGCGTCGGGAAAATCCAGAGAAAGGGGATAGAGGTCCTCGCGGGATTCATACTGGGTTTCGACAACGAGCCGGAAAACATATTCGACCTGCAGCTGGAATTCATCCGGAAGTCCGGCATACCCCTTGCCATGATCGGGCTCATGATGGCGCTTCCAAACACCCAGCTCCACAGGAGACTGCAAAGGGAGGGACGGCTGAGGGGCGGGACGCACGGCAATAATACCCACGAGTTCGAGCTGAACTTCATACCGACCATGCCGGTGGAAAAACTGGTCGCCGGCTACAAGCGCGTCATATCTGAGATCTACAGGCCCTCGAGGTATTTCGACAGGTGCTTCACTCTCATAAAAAGGCTCCCGAAGAAAAAACTGGCCGGAAGGCCCGTAACCAGGGGAGACATCAAGGCCCTGTTTATGTCCCTCGCGAAGCAGTCATTCACGCGTTACGGCCACAGGTACCTGGCGTTCATAATCAAGACCCTTCTTTTTAATCCCTGGAACATGGCGGCCGCCTTCAACCTGTCCATAAAGGGGTATCATTTCTTCAAGATAACCGGCGATATAATAAGGGCGAATGAATTCAAGGAATACATTGACAGGAGCTGCAGGCTTCTCGAGACCGGGATCGAATCACTCGTCAGGGACGGCGCCGCGGCCGGGGAATCATCCCTTGCCGGGACCGGCAGCAGAATAAAGGAAAACATCGCCGCCACGTACGGCAGGCTCGACAGGGAGGTGCAGGCCCTTGTTGCCGGGAAGATGGATGAATTTTACGCGAGATGCGACGCCACGAAATCCGGACCCTCCCAGGGGGTCATTGAATAAAAAACCCGGCGCGGTCGACAAAAATGGTTTGCATTGCCGCGCGGAACTGTTATAACAGCTATATTCATGCAGGAATAAAGGAGGTACCATGCCCTCTGAAGCGGCGCAAGTGATAATATCGATAATACCGATAGTGGGGATCGTAATGGGATGCGTTGTGATATTCTTTTACATGTTGTGGAACTACAGGCACAAGATGCTCCTGATCGAAAGGAATCTTTTCACAAAAACCGAATTCGATCTTGATTCCTTCAGCCTCTTTGCCGGTCTGCTGCTATTTTGCGTCGGCGCCGGGCTCACGCTTTTTTTCCTTGTAAAAGAAGGGGTAAGCTACGGGCTTCTGGGGGGGTTGATGCCGCTTTTTATCGGTACGGGCATGATCATTTTTTTTATTATAAGGATGAAGACTGGCAATTATGACAGGCGGGGCCGCTCCGGATGAAAAAATAATCCGGGAGGTGCTCAGGGGAGATATTGAGGGCTACAGGATAATCGTTGACCGCTACAGGAAAAAAATATTCAGCCTTGGAATGCGGTTCTTTAAAAACAGCGAGGAGGCCAACGATTTTGCCCAGGAAGTCTTCCTGAAGGCATACGGAAACCTCGGATCGTACAAGTCGCTTGCCCCGTTCAGGTTCTGGCTGGCGCGGCTTGCCTACAACCTGGGCATCGACAGGATAGGCTCACTCGACGGGGAGTGCGTCATAAACGATTCGATACCCAGTTCCAGTGACGGGCCCGAAGAGAAACACGCAAAGAACGAACTGAGGGACGCCGTATGCGGGGCGATGGACAGGCTCCCGGAAAAATACAGGGTATGCATAGACCTTTATTTCTACATGGGGCTTGCGTACTCGGAGATCAGCGAAATTACCGGAATGCCGGTAAACACAATCAAGTCAAACGTACTCAGGGCCAAGGTCAAGCTCAGGGACATGCTCAGGGGAACGATCGCGGAGGATTATGAAGAACTGTGAAAAAATAATGGGAATATTTCTCGAACTCGACAACGGCGAAGCTCTGCCGCCCCGTGCGGTCATCCACAGGATGTTCTGCGGCAGGTGCAGGACTGAAATGAGGCGTTTAAAGGACTCAATCAGCGACATCAGGGCAGGCTCTCCTTTCGAGCCCGCCGATGACATTACCGAGACCGTAATGACCGGCCTGATGCAATCAGGAGCCTCACATGGAAAAAGAGTTTCCAACCTGAACTGGCTCGGCGCGGGGCTAATCATGCTGGGCGGCGTATTCATTCTTTCATTCAGCGAATCCTTCAAATGGCTCAGCGCGTTCTACGGAAAACATATCGAGATTCCGGTCAGCATAGTATTGAGCCTGATACTGTGCATTTACGCCGTCATCTTCATCGGCACTCACCTGGATTTCATCAAGGAACGCATCAACCTCCCCTTTTTGAAAATAAACAGGTAGGGGCCAGAAACCTTTTCATACAAAAAAATATTTTTCCAGCCGAAAAAGATTATTTGACATTTTTGGGCGATCTTTATTATCATTATCGCCAGCCCGCAGCTGCGGGCGCCAACGCTGAAATGTTTCAGGGCGGCAGCCGTCCGCCATATTCGGTTCCTAGGAGATTCTAAATGAAAAAAGTCCTCGCCATTATACTACCGGCAGTTCTGTTGCTCGCCTCCTGCGGGTTTTTCAGGTCTACAATAACCATCAACGACGCGCTCGCAGAAAAGGTAAAAATCGACGCATCCAAAAATCCGGCCCAGCAGTACGTCATCAAAGAGGACCTGAGCGATAAAAACATAAAGCTTAACGACGTGCTCGTAAAGCAGGTAACCCCCTCAACCAACATCGATTATGATTTTTGCATAATAACCGACGTTACGACCGAAAAAGGCCTGGTGGAGTGCTACATATACACCAGAAACGTAAACAAGGTATCCAAGCTTGATGTAGGAAAAACCAGGATAGACGTCATCGGTGAATTCGGAAGATTCTTCACCCTTCTCGATGAATACTATACCAAGATCGAGATCGTTGAAGCCAAGATCATCATAAAATAAGCTTGGGACATTTTTCTTGAAAAACTTAAACGCGCACGTAATAGCCTCACTCAATTAAGGGCGCGTCAAAACGCCGGGAAGGGTCCGGGTTTTTCCGGATGCACCCGGTTTCACACAGCCGGATTTATGCCTAAAAAAATTCTCTTCATACCAGTAAAATATTTCATTCCGGCGGCCCTGGCCGTAACGGCCGGAATCTCCGTCTATATATATTTTTCCGCCTTTCATGTATCTTACAGCAAAACTCACGAGGCCCGCGTGGAAAACCCCGTCAAGATAAAACGTGGAACATCAGGCATACCGGAAATCTCCGCGAAAACCCCGGAGGACGCTTACCTTGCCCTTGGATACCTCCACGCCAAGGACAGGTTCAACCTCATGGAATATTTCCGGGCCGCGGCAGGCGCGAGGTCCGAAAAACTGGTCGGGGAAGAATCGCGCATGATCGACAGGCTGTCCAATGCCGCCGGGTTTTCCAGAAAATCACAGGAACTGGTAAAACTGGTTCATGAACCATATCTGTCTTACCTGACATCCTACACAGAGGGAATAAACATTTACAGGGAAAGGTCCGGCAACTGGAAAATTTCGCCGGTGAAATGGACCCCGGCCGACGTGATTTCCGTGCTGCTGATGAAGGAATGGGCTTCGGCATTCCTGTCTAACAGGGAGCTGCTCTTCCAGATCCCCGAATCGGACAGGTCGAGGATCATCGCGGAAATCATTCCCGAGGAGCTCCAGTATCATTACAGGACGGGGGAGGAAAAAAATATTGAAATACTCCGCAACCTTGCCGAAGGGGTCCGTAAAAAAATCGGCCGCTACTGCTCCGGACACGCGTTCCTTGTCCCGGCGGAAAAAACAGAAAACGAAAACCCTTTCATGGCGCTCAGTCTTCAAGACGAAATCAGCCTCTACCCCGCCTGGTATCCGGTTCACATAATAATCGACGGCAAAAAAATCAAGGCGATCACCCAGGCCGGGCTCCCGTTCATTTACCACGGAAGCAGCGATGTCTTCACCTACTTCGGGTTCCCGCTCAATCTTGATACGCAGGAATTCTACACGCTGAAAACAAAAAAAACAGGCGACGCCGTCCAGTACCAGACGCCGGCCGGATGGAAAAATTTCGAGGCGATAAGGAACCCCGTCTACGAAAACGACAAGACGAAACAGGCTATAATCTGGTCCACGGACTACGGCATAGTTCTCAATGACGTGGCGGAGGATTCAGACTACAGGAAAAACGTGGTAACGATCAAGTTCCTTCTTCCCGGGGAGGACTACATATCCCGCCTCTTCGATCTTCCTTTCGCGGAAAGCACTGAGGCCGCGGCCGCGATGCTGAAAAATACGGGCTCGCTTCCAAGGACTTATCTTTTTTTCAGCGACAGGGGCGGCTACAGGGTTTTCTGCGGCAGGGCCATTAAGCCGGGAAAGGACAGGAATGTATTTAAAACCGCGGAGATCCCCCCCGCAAACAACACGGTCGACCTGTCGGCTTACAGCGCGGCCGCGAAGTGGCCCGCCATCATCGGCAGCGAGTGCCTGGACGGTCTCCCGGCCGACCTGGCCGAACAGTCCCTGAACCCCGTCGCTTTTGAAAGACTGAAAGTCATAATGGAAAAAGACAGCAATATAGGATCGGATGACATAAAGGCGATCCTGGGCGACAGGTACTCGGTCTGGGCCGAAAGGTTCCTCCCGTTATTCATCGGGATCCTGAAAAACAATCCGATCACGTCAGCCAGGCTGACAAGGATATATCTGCAGGACTGGGACCTCAACATGACCTCCGGGGACGTATCGCCGACTATCTTCGAGATGCTCCTGCACAAGTTCATGCTGGAGACGATCGGGGACAACCTGAAGGAAAATGCAAACAATGCCATGGCCAGCTACCATCTCCTGCTCCCGAGGTTCTACGAGCTCTGCAGGGCAAACGCCTCGGAACTGTTTGACGACATAACAACATACAACACGGAAACAAGGGACAATGTTTTCGACAGGGCTTTCCTTAAAACCATCAGGCATTACAGCAGGACCATAAGCCCGGTCATGGAAAACTGGAAATGGGGGCTGGTCCACAAAGGGAACTTCAAGATACCGATGATTGAAAAAAGCCTGGTGGCAAGTTATTTCAGAAAGACCGAGCAGAAGCCCTTCGACGGCGGGGTGTCTACGCTGTACAACGGGTCGATGGGGCAGGCCCTTGAGCCTGTAGCGGAGACCTCGCTCTGCTGCTATTTCAGCAGGGACGGCTCGTCCCTCCTCATGAATTACTCTGTTTCAACCGATCCGGGATCCAGGCTCTATTACGGAAGGTTCGTTCAGCAGGATTATATCTCATTTGACTCAATCGACGAGGCCTTTTCAACGATGATATTCCCCTTGAAAAACAAGTAATCCTGTCCCGGCGTCGCAGACCGGACGCACGGCCAAAATTTCATTGACAGGATTGCCTTACTCGACAAAAATCATATAACCGTCATAGTCAAACGAGAGGTTGCGCCATGTTCAACAAAGAATTTGAAGCGATGCCGCTTAAAAAAATGAAGGAGCTCCAGCTCGAAAGGCTGAGGTGGGCTACCGGTCACGCCTACAAAAACAACGCTTTCTACAAAAAAAAATTCGATGCGGCCGGGTTCCATCCGGACCAGCTCAAGACGCTCGACGACATGAAGAGGGTGCCGTTACTCACCAAGCAGGACATGAGGGACAACTATCCCTTCGGCCTGTTTTGCGTTCCGATGGACAGGGTGGTCAGGGTCCACTCATCGTCAGGCACAACCGGCAATGCCACGGTCGTCGGGTATACCAAAAACGACGTGGGCGTTTTCGCAGAGGTCGTGGCACGCTGTCTGGCAAGCTACGGCGCCACTGAAAAGGACGTAATACAGGTGGCCTATGGATACGGGCTGTTCACCGGCGGTCTCGGACTTCATTACGGTTCGGAAAAGCTGGGCGCCATGACCATTCCGATATCCGGCGGTAACACCGAAAGGCAGCTGATGCTCATTAAGGACTTCGGCACCACAATGATAGCCTGCACGCCTTCATACATGCTTAACATCGCCGACTACATCGAAAAGAAAAGGCCGGACTTCAAAATAAAGGACACGAAATTGCGCGCTGGAATCCTTGGCGCGGAGCCGTGGTCCGAGAACATGCGCAAAGAGATCGAACACCGCCTCGGGATAGATGCGTACGACATTTACGGTCTTTCCGAGATAATCGGCCCGGGGGTATCATGCGACTGTTCCGAAAAATCCGGCCTTCACGTGTTCGAGGACCATTTCTACGTTGAGATCATAGATCCCGAGACGGGCGACATTCTCCCCGAGGGATCCAAGGGCGAAATCGTATACACCACCCTCACGAAGGAGGCCTTCCCGGCGATCCGCTACCGTTCGCGCGACATCACGCGCCTTTACCACGACCACTGCAAGTGCGGAAGGACGCTCGTGAAAATGGAAAAGGTGAGCGGAAGGTCCGATGACATGCTGATAATCAGGGGCGTGAACGTGTTCCCGTCGCAGATAGAATCCGTCCTCATGGAGGTCGAGGGAACAGAGCCTCATTACCAGATCATCGTGGACAGGAAGGGCGCCATGGACGACGTCGAGGTCATGGTAGAGGTCAGCGAAAAAATCTTTTCGGACGAGCTCAAGGTCCTTGACGGCCTGTCGAAAAAAATCAGCGACAGGTTCAGGAGCGTTCTCGGGATTTCGGCGAAGATCACCCTCGTCGAGCCGATGACGATAGCCAGGAGCGAGGGCAAGGCCGTCCGGGTCGTCGACAAAAGAAAAATTTGAGGCAGGAGGACAACAATGAACGTAACACAGCTGTCGGTATTCGTGGAAAACAAGCCCGGCCACCTTCAGGGGGTTTTGAAAATTCTTGGAGAGGCGAACATAAACATCGTGACGCTGACGATCGCGGAGACCTCGGATTTCGGCATTCTCCGGATGATAGTTAACGATCCCGAAAATGGCGCGAAGGCGCTAAGGGACAACCATATCACCTGCTCGATAACTGACGTCCTTGCCATCGAGATCGACGACAAGCCGGGCTCCCTCTACAGGGCCATCGAGACCTTCTCAAGGAGGCAGCTAAACATCGAATACATGTACGCCTTCACCGAGAAAAGGCAGGACAAGGCCGTAATGATATTCAGGTTCGACGACATCGAGGCCGCGAAGCAGGCCCTTGCTGAAGAGGGATACGGAATAGTCAAGAGGATTGATATAATCGGAGAATAAAGATGAAAAAGGTTTTACTGGGAAACGAGGCGATCGCCAGGGGCGCATGGGAGGCCGGCTGCCACGTTGCGACGTCTTATCCCGGGACCCCCAGCACGGAGATACTCGAGACGATAGCCCGCGAGTATACCGACATCAGGTCGCAATGGTCCCCAAATGAAAAAGTCGCTCTTGAGGTCGCAGCCGGCGCGTCCATCGCCGGCGCCAGGGCCCTTGCCTCGATGAAGCACGTCGGTCTCAACGTGGCCGCCGACCCGCTGTTCACATTTTCCTATACCGGGGTAAACGGCGGACTCGTCATACTTAACGCCGACGATCCCGGCGCCTGGAGCTCGCAGAACGAGCAGGACAACAGGCACCTCGCAAGGGCATCCAAGATCCCCATGATCGAGCCGTCGAGCCCTCAGGAGGCCAAGGACTTCACCATGCTCGCGTTCGAACTGTCCGAGCAGTTTGACAGGCCGGTAATCGTCAGGATAACTACGAGGATAGCCCACTCGCAGGGCATAGTTGAGATGGGCGAAAGGAAAAACGTGCCGGTAAGGGAATTCGTGAGAAATCCGCAGAAGTACGTCATGATACCGGCGCACGCCCGCCCCAGGCACAAATTCATAGAGGAACAGTTCATAAAGCTGAAGGAATACTCCAACAAATCCGGCATCAACCGGATTGAATGGGGAAATAAAAAAAGGGGCATCATAACCGACAGCGTCGCCTACCAGTACGTGAAGGAGACCTGCCCGGAAGACTCTGTCCTCAAAATCGGGATGGTCTGGCCCATGCCGGACGACGTCATCAGGGAATTCGCGGCCGCCGTCGGCGAGCTTTACGTGGTGGAGGAGCTCGACCCCTTCATAGAGGATTACGTAAAGGCGCTGGGCATCAAGGCCGTCGGCAAGGAGATAATCCCGCTGCTGAACGAGCTTACCCCGGAAATAGTGGACCAGGCCCTGAACGGCAAAAAAATAACGAGCCTCGTATCGGATTACAAGACCCCGATACCTCCAAGGCCGCCTGCGCTCTGCCAGGGCTGCCCCCACGGGTTCGTATTCAACGTGCTCAAGAAGCTCGACCTGAACGTAAACGGCGACATTGGGTGCTATACTCTCGCCGTTCTCCCGCCGTATTCCGCGATGCACACGCAGGGATGCATGGGAGCCAGCATCGGCATGACGCTGGGATTCGAAAAGGCCCACGGCGAGGAGATGGCGCGCAAGACAGTCGCGGTTATAGGAGATTCGACCTTCGTCCACTCCGGCATCACCCCCCTGATCGACCTGGTTTACAACAGGGGCACGGGAACGGTGATCATTCTCGACAACAGGAGCACCGCCATGACCGGGCACCAGGACCACCCGGCCACGGGTAAGACCGCGAACGGGGAGGAAACCCACGAGCTTGATCTCGAGCTCCTGGCCAGGGCGTGCGGCGTCAAACGGGTCGTGAAGGTTGATCCGAAGAACACCGAAGAGTTCGAAAGGGTCGTCAGGGAGGAGACCGCGGCAAGGGAGCCGTCGGTCATCATATCCCTAAGAAAATGCATACTGAAGAAATAGGTGCTTATATGGTTAACGTGATTTTCGCCGGGGTAGGCGGCCAGGGAGTGATACTGGCCAGCAAGGTTCTCATGGAAGTAGCCAAGGACAGGGGGTACGACGTGAAGGAGTCCGAGGTCCACGGGATGGCCCAGAGGGGGGGCAGCGTGGAATGCAACGTGAGATACGGCGAAAAAGTCTACTCGCCGCTCATTGAGAAGGGAACGGCCGACTACGTCGTGAGCCTCGAGGAGCTCGAGATTCTCAGGAAAATCGATTACCTGTCCCCAGACGGAGCGGTGATCGTCAACAGGGAAAAGATAGACCCAGCGCCAGTCCAGACCGGCGCCATGTCATATCCGAACGACATACAGGAATGGATAAAGTCCAGGGTGAAACAGGCTCATTTCGTGGACACCGTCGGGGCGCTCAAGGAGGCCGGATCAAAAAAGGCGCTGAACATAGTAATGCTCGGCTTTCTGTCCAGGTTCCTGGAATTCACGGACGAGCAGTGGGAAAAGGCGATAAAATCCCTGGTCAAGGAAAAGTTCGTGGAAATGAACCTCAAGGCATTCAAACTTGGCCGCGAGATGAAGTCATCCTGATCTCAATGCTGTTTTTTTAGCAAGGTATTATGATAAAAAAAGCTTTACTGGCAGCCGTCCTGATTTTTTCTTTTAACGTACAATCACGTGCCCTGGACATGAGCATCGGCCCGGTCGTATGGTATGCCTGGTGGAAGCCGTTCCTGCTGGATGATTTCACCGGAAAAAGATACTTCCCCAACGGCTACATCAATGCCGGCTCGGGTTATAAATTCACTCCTTCATTCCTTTACGGGCCAGCGGTTTCCCTGGGTTTCCTCGATAGGTTCAGACTGTCCTGCGTTTTCATCTACGGGGACGGGTATCACATGAAAAGCAGGTACGGGACATACTATTTTTTCAGGGACGAGACCTATTACAACACGCACAATTTAAAAATAACCAAATACGACCTGGACGCAACCCTGTCTTATATCATATCCGATAATTTCTCCGTATTCGGCGGGTTCAAGTATCAAAGATACAAATATCCGGAGACCAGGATCGTCCCGTCGCTGGATTTCACCGGCACAAACATCAGGCGGATATCATATCAGACCAGGGCCCCGGGATTCGGCCTCGGGGCGGCCGTAATCATTCCCGTCGCCGACGCCCTGAACCTTTCGGTGAATTTTTCCGGGCTTTACCTGAGGAGCACAACCGCATACTCTTTTAAGGAAGCGTACCTTTCCGGGGACTCGTACTGGATGAAGGAGGTCGGCAAATACAACGCCTGCGGAGGCAACACCGGCATTACCCTGTCCTACAAAATCAGGTCCATCAACACTACCATCTCAGTTGGATTCAGATACCAATTCCTGAAATACATCCCGGCGGACTATTCCGAGAGGATCGACGCGACCTATTTCGGCAAAACACCCTACTCCTATCTCCTGGACAAGGCATACGCGCAGATTTCGGAAAGAAGAATCAACATGACCCCGGACGACAGGCTGTACGACCACTTCTACGGGATCACCCTGATGGCGCTTTATTCATTCGAGATCTGAAACCGTGCGAAACACCAGTCATACGCTGTTCTTTACGCCGTTGAAACGGATGACGGCAGAATTTCTAAAGGCTGTGAAACTTCATGGACATATTCGATAAAAGCGACAGCAGGACGCAGAAATCCAAAAAATACAACCGCATAAAAATCATCCTCTCAATCACGGACATCGTGATGACGATCGCGATGCTGTCCGTGCTGGCATGGAGCGGGATTTCTGCCGTGATCGCGAGCCTTGTTTCAGGTTTTTTTTCAAACGAGTATCTCAAGTTCATGGCTTTCCTTTTAACGGCAGGCGCGGGATTTTCCCTGATCGGCCTGCCGCTGGACTTCTACGGGGGATACGTTCTTGAACACAGGTTCGGCCTTTCAAACCAGACAGTCCTTAAATGGCTCGCGGAGAAAATCAAGGCCGCGGCCGTAAGCCTTGTCCTGGGGGCCCCCCTGTCCATCGCCTTCCTTTTCTTCCTGAGGACGGCCGGCGGACTGTGGTGGCTGTTTTTCGGGACGGCAGTTATACTTTTTTCCGTGGTGCTGGCGAGTATCGCGCCCGTGGTGATTTTTCCCCTTTTTTACAAATTCAAAAAAATCGAAAATGAAGAACTCATGGAAAAACTGCTCTCGCTCCTCGGTGACATGAGGAAAAAAACAACCGGGGTCTATTCCTTCAACATGAGCAAGGACACGAAAAAGGCGAATGCCGGGTTCACGGGCATTGGCGGGAGCAGGAGGATAATACTGAGCGACACCCTGCTGGAAAAATTCACAGATGCCGAGATATTGACCGTCTTCGCGCACGAGGTCGGCCACTACAGAAAAAGGCATATATTGAAGAATATCGCGATAAGCGTGGCAGTGACCTATTCATCGCTGTACCCCTGCGGCCTTGCGTACGGAATGTCGCTCCGCGCGATGGGCTTCACGGAAGTCCATGACATCGCCGCAATACCGATACTGCTGTTTTACCTGTCGGTCTGGGGCCTGGCCACCATGCCGCTCATGAACTGGATATCCAGGCGCTTCGAGGTGCAGGCCGATGCCTACGCGCTCGAAGCATCCGGCGACGTCACGGCCTTCATATCGTCCATGGAAAAGCTCGCCGAAATCAACCTGGCGGACAGGGACCCCCACCCCCTGGCTGAATTCCTCTTCTACAGCCACCCCTCCATTAAAAAAAGGACCGGGTTCGCCCGGGACTTCGGCAGGAACAGAATCACTTCCTGACAGTATAGGTGTTTATGATGTAATTGTACATGGTCTTCAGCGCCGTATCGGTTGAACTGAAGATCTCCGTATTGTTGATGACGTCAATCCTCTCCCTCTTGAAAAAGTTGTAGAGGCTTATCATCCCGTCCCTCTCGTCCCTGGCCGCGTGGCAGATATTCACGATCCTCTTCATCTCGTCGCGGGCGAAGAAGTTCCTTGACCTGTTCACCACGAGCACGAAGCTCGAACCGTCGTCCGCCTCAACAACGTCAATGGAGTTTCTGTCCATCCCGGGCTTATTGGCAGTCTTTTCCTTGATGCCCTTGTTTATCTCGTCGACCCTCATGTTATGCTGGAGGATCAGGGCCTGCCTGATGAGCTGTCTCAGCGACGTTTCATCGAGCATGTCCGTGATCTTTTTCAGGTCCACCATGAGTCCCGTCCTCTCGGACGAGGCCGCGGGCCTTTTCACCGCGGCTTTTTTAGTAGCGGTTTTTTTCGGCGATGCTTTTTTAGATGCGGCTTTTTTGACCGGCTTCTTGGTCATATCTACCTCCATATCTCCAGAAAATTTTTATATTTTTTTAAATCCTGGAACGGCATTTTACAGGCACGCCCGGGATTTTTCAACAAATACCGGCATGGATCATCATGGAACCATTATCCGTAAATTCCCGTGAACGATCATTGATCCAGAACCCTTCCCGCGCCGGCGAACCTCCTGGCCCAGTACGGTATGTTCATGTCCGCAACAGACACCCTCTTCCCGCGGCTCGGCGAATGAATGAATTTGCCGTCGCCCATGAATATGCCGACGTGCGAAACCCTCTTCCTGTAGATCCTGAAAAAAACAAGGTCCCCTGGAAGCGCCTCTTCCAGGTTTATCTTCTTCACTGCCCCGAACTGGGCCTCGGATGAATGGGGCAGCGTTATTCCGTTTTCCCCGAAAACCCTCTGTACAAAACCGGAGCAGTCGAACCCGTTGGCGCCGGTCCCGCCGTAATTGTATCTGGTCCCCATGTATTTTTTCGCGGAATCAATTATCGTCTTCCTGTCGGGCCCCGCAAGGCTCCCGGTTATCGTTAAAAAATGCAGCAGCAGGAATAGCGCGATGACGGACCGTTTATTCATATGCCCTGAAAATCACGAACAGCGCCGATGCTATCACCAGCTCCGCGGCAAGAACCAGGAGCCAGGTGGAAAATTGCGGAATGAAAAGAAGTCCGTGATTGCTGAAGCTCAATCCCCATATGATTTTGGAAAGGAAAATCCTGGCCGTCCAGAAAATGAGGACGACAAGGCTCGCGGCATACACGACTTTTTTTCTCATGAAAGTGAAAAGCCCTACTATTAGCAGCAGGCCGCACGCCACCTCCACGATGCCGAAAGCGATCTCCAGTCCGTGCCTGTCGTTGAGCGTGAACACGCTCTCCTGGACGTTCGGGATAAACCCGATGATTCCGAGTATGATGAAAAACAATCCAAGGCTCAGCCTGAGGAATTTAAAGGATATAAGTCTGGCCATGCAAACCTCCCGTATATTAAATTATCCCGTTTTAATAAAACACCGGCTTTTTTCAAAAAATTACAAGAACTTTTCAATCAGGGAACCTGTTTTCTCCGCCTTCTTCATCGACGCATGGATTCCCAGCCGGCCACGTACTCGGTCAACCCGGGAACATCCAGCCCGGGGTTTTCACCGACCCACCGGCCGCGCAGGCCCAGTTCCGCGCAGGCCAGCCCGAAATGGCACATCGCGATCCCCATGTCCACCCTTTGCAGGTCTGCCGCCTTTATCAACCTGTCGTATCCCCTGCTCCTTGTCAGAAAAAAATGAAAGGTCCCTTCATCGGCCACGATCCTCCAGGGCTGTTTGTTCGAGGCCGAAGGCGCGAGCCTGACCATCTCGAGGGGCACGTCATATGGGCCGGTTTTATTTTCATCCAGGGGGATACCGAATTCTCCGTCGAAAAAAATCTCGTCCCGGCCTTTCCTGCCCGCGGATCCGGCACCGGTCCTGAAAATCCTGTCCACCACTGTTCTCTTTCCCGCCCTGAATCCGACCGCGCACACTGCCGGCATCCTCTCATTCTCCCCGAGCTCCATCGCGGCCGCGAACCGGCTCCTGCGGAACGTGCCGCCGAGCCAGCAGGTCCCCAGCCCGAGATGCGTCGCGTGAAGTATTATGGATTCCATAAGGTAACCGTAATCCTCGTAATCCCTTTCCCCTTTTTTTACGGCGCCCGCGATGAACTTTCGCGCCCCCCTTATCACTCCGTACGTCCCCAGTACTTCCCCCCTTTCCGGCACTTTCGCGTCGACAAGTCCGAACCTGGCGTCAGAGCCGAACGGCGGGGAAGGCAGCCGGGACATGAACGTCTTCAATTCATCCTCGATGTCCGCGCCGATTTCCTCGGAACTATAGCTCCTCCACGAGGAGCGTTCCCTTATCAATTCGATTATAGAGCCTTTACCGTGTTTCATGCGCCATCCTGACTTTTATTTGAAATTTTCCTGATACTGACAGACAACTATGGATGCTTTTTATAAAAAATCAATTTACAATTTTAAAAAAAAATAATTAATGCTCGCATGGAAAGCCTGATCAACAAATTCAGTCCGTTCATCATCCCGCCGCTCCTGTCGCTCGCGGTGGGCCTCACCCTTTCGGTTGTGTCGGTCGTAAGGGGAAAATTCAAAACCGAAAACGTCCTTTTTTCGCTTCTCTGTCTCTGGTGGGCCCTGCTGGCGCCGGCATTCATTTCGCACTTCATATTCTGGGGCGAGACGGACCGCATACTCGGCATAGAAAGAATCATACATTTCTTTTACGTTTATCTCCCCCTGATCAACCTGCTGTATTTTCATTATACATTCAAGGTGAGGAACAGGCCCCTTCTGGCGGTCTTCCTGTCGGTCAGCCTCGTGATATCAATCTTCACGCAGACGGATTACTATTTCTACGGCCTGCATGAATACGACTGGGGCTACATAGCAAAGGGCGGCCCGGCGTTCCAGGCATTCGGAGCGTATTCTTTCCTGTCGATAATCTACTTCATATACTTCCTCGTGAAGCAGCTGAAAATTTCCGGCAACCAGGTTGAAAGGCTCAAGCTGAAATATATCCTTCTTTCATTCATCATATCCGCGTTCCTCAGCCTGATGAACATCCCGGCGATCAACGGCATCGACTTCTATCCCTTCGGCAACCTGATATTCATCCCCCTCGCCTTCATGGCTTACGGGGTGCTGAAATACAGGCTCATGGAAGTGAGGAGCATTCTTCACGTGACGCTGATCTGGGGGATCACATCGTCCCTTATAATAATTCCAAACATGGCCATCTATCTTCTGATACAGCCCTACTTCAGCCTGTTCACGCAGATGACGCTTTTCGCGGTGCTCCTGTTATGGTTCCTGATCAACCACCTGTATCTCAGGAAAAACCAGCCCAGGATAGACCAGCTCTTTAACAGGAGAAAATTCGACCTGAGAAAAAAAGAGGCCGACTTCATCGAGGCCATTTCCTTCCTGAAGGGTCTGGAAGATCTGATAATGGAATTCTCCGAGATACTGAAGACATCCCTGTCCATGAAATCCGCCGAGATATTCATCCGGAAAGGGCGCCCGGGGTCTTACCGCAGCATGGACGGCCTTGAATTCGCGATGGATCCGGACATAACTGAATGGTTCATGGGCGCCAATCACCTCGCCGACAGGAGCATGGTTGAAACGAACCCGTATTACGCGCAGGTCGCGGACAGGCTGCTGCCGATGTTCGGCGCGTTCGGCTGCTGCTACATCGTACCGCTCATCCAGAACGACGAGATGCTGGGCTTCGTCATCCTTCCCGAAAAACTCAACCTCCGCCAGCTCACCCAGGACGAGGTCCGGTTCATAAACAACGTGAGGTCGGCATTTTCAATCGCGCTCTCGAACTCCATCATGTACGAGGACCTGACGGACATCAAGGAAAGGCTGGAAATCATGGTCATGGACAGGACTGAGGAACTGGAAAAAGCGAACACCAGGCTCAGCGATGCGAACAAGCTCCTTGAAACGGCGCACCGGGTGGCGGAGATGGACATGAGAATAGCCTCGAACGTGCAGGCCAGCCTGTTCCCAAAGACGCCCCCTGCCTCGGACGCATGGGACGTGGCTTTCGAGTTCAGACCGATGTCAGGGGTTTCGGGCGACCTTTACGACTTCTACATGAAAGACGGCCTCCTCGGCGGCGTTTCCCTTTTCGATGTTTCCGGGCACGGTATAGCCTCCGGGCTCATCACCATGATCGCCAGGTCCGTCTCTCACAGGTGCTTTACCAGGATGGAGGACAGGCCCCTGAAAGAGGTAATGGGGAAGATAAACAGGAGCCTGATAGGGGAAATAGGAAACCTCGACAACTATCTCACAGGCGTCCTTCTGAGGCTTTCCGGCGGAGAAATCGAATACGTAAACGCCGGTCATCCCGACATGCTGCGCAGGACCGCTGGCGGCGGGGTCCAGCGGGCGGGTGGGAACGCCGGGGAAAACAAGGGCTACTTCCTCGGGTTCGGAGAAATGGACAGGCCCTACGGCTCGTTTGAATTCAAAATGGAAAAGGGGGACTCCCTGCTTCTCTATACGGACTGCCTGACTGAAAGCGTCAATGCCGCCGGCCGTGAATACGGCGAATCCGGGGTCATTTCTTCCTTCGAAAGGGCCGGGGACGGTACGGCGAGAGAGGCCCTCGATCGGATATTGAGAGATTTCCACGGGTTCACGGAAGGAAGGCCTCCCGGCGACGACCTCACGGTCATCATTATCAAAAAAAATTGACCCGGCGAGCCGTCCATACCCCCGATTCATGAATGAAAACTTCCCGGGTCCCGCCGGTAAAAATTATGATTGCAAATATTGATTTATTATGGTCGGGTAATATCATGGGCAAACAGCGGATAATGATTGTCGAAGACGATTCAGTAACCGCTCATTTCATAAAAAGAATCCTTGAAGGTTTCGGTTACTCGGTCCTGCCGGTCATTTCATCCGGCGAAAACGCGGTGAGCAAGGCCGCAATCCTTTCGCCGGACGCGGTCCTGATGGACATACTGCTTTCAGGCGACATGGACGGCATAGAGGCCGCGGAAAAACTCGGGTTCCTTGACGTTCCCATCATCTACCTGACGTCCCAGACCGAACTCGACACCCTCAACAGGGCCAGTAAAACCACCCCTTACGGTTTTATTTTAAAACCGGTAAACGAAAAAAACGTATACATCACGGTCCTGAACGCAATCCAGAGGCATGAACTTGAAAAAAAACTGAAGCAGGAGGACGAGGGATTCAAGGGGCTGTTTGAAAACGCTCCCCTCTCATACGTCTCCATAGACCAGCGGGCCAACATCATGAACGTCAACCGCGCCTTTATGGAGATCACCGGTTATGCGCAGGAGCAGCTTGCGGGCAGGTGGTTCGGAAATTTCCTCACGAGCGACAGCATTGAAGAATTCAACCGCACCATGGAGACGATAATATCGAAGGGCTTCGTGTCAGGATCAGGCATCAGGCTCCTGAAAAAAAACGGCTCGGTCCTGCCTGCGTACTTCAGCGCCAGGGCCTCTTACGACTTCGGGGACAGCTTCAGCCAGGCCCAGTGCATACTGATGACCCCTGGCGAGGAAAGGTCCCATGACTCTTCTCTCAGGATCCAGCGCGACCTCGCCATGGAGCTGGCATCGGTAAAGTCGCTGGATGCGGCCTTCAAGCTGATAGTGGACTCGCTGGTTACTCTTGAAGACATTGACTGCGGCGGGATTTATCTTTACAGCGACGACGAGGGCCTGGACCTGGTTTACCATACAGGCCTCTCGAAAAAATTCATACATGACGTGTTTCATTTCAACCCGGATTCAAAAAGCATGTGGCTGGTCGGGTCCGGCAAGCCGTTTTTCGTGAAACACGGGGATCCTTCCATGTCTATGCCCGCATACAGGGATGAAGGCCTGATGTCCCTGGCGGTGATCCCCATAATGCACGACGGAGTCCTCCTGGCTGTATTGAACTGCGGCTCGCATGCCGCGGATGAAATACGCGAGGGATCCAGGTACATACTGGAATCTACCGGTGTCCAGATGGGCGAGATTCTCTCCAGGCTGAAGGCGGAAAAGGAAAATACGGCCGCACAGAAGGCACTCTTGGAAAGCGAAGAGAAATTCAGGAACCTGATGGATTTTCTCCCGGCAGTCAGCATCATAGGATACAGGCCCGGCGGCGGCATCATTTACTGGAACAGGGCCAGCGAGGACATGTTCGGATACGGCAGGGACGAGGCGGAGGGAAGGAACATCGGCGAACTGATCGTCCCGGAAAACATGCGTGACGCCTATTCAAAATGCCTTGTTTCAGGTTCCGAGTTCAAAGGCTCGGGCGAATTCATGCCCGCAGGCGACATGAGCCTGAAAGGCAGGAACGGAGACGCCGTTCCGGTCCATACGATACACATGAAAATCGGGACTTTGGACAAGGAGCCCACGCTCTTCTGCATCAACATCGACCAGCGGGAACGAAAGGCCAGCGAGGAGCTGCTGATGAAAAACCTCTCGCTTCTCCAGAAGCTCATCGAAACCATCCCCATCCCCATATTTTACAAGGACGCCGGCGACAGATACATAGGATGCAACGACGCCTTTTCAAGGATAGTCGGCATTGAAAAAAAGGGAATAGTCGGAAAAACGGTGTTCGACATCGTGCCGAAAAAACTGGCGGATTTCTATTCCCAGTCCGACGCCGAGCTGAAGAAGACGGGGCAAAAACTGGTCTTCGAATCTAAATTCATAGACCGCGACGGGAAAAAACACCAGGTCATCTTCAACAAGGCCCCGATCTACAAACCGGACGGAGCATACGACGGGATCATAGGCGCGATGCAGGACATAACGGACCTCAAGCTCGCCCACGAGGCATTGAGCGAGAGCGAGGAAAGGTACAGGCGCCTGGTCGAGACCTCCCCCTTCGGCATCGCGATAACGGCACTCCCCGAGAGGACATTATCCTACATCAATCCCGCCGGCGTAAAAATACTCGGATACGGCAGCGCGGATGAAATGATCGGTAAAAAACCCGACCATTTTCTGCCCGAGGAGGTAAAGCCAGGATACTACAAAAGGATAAGGGAATACCTCGATGACGGCTCTCCCCACCCACTGGAGGAGCGCCTGGTCAAGCCCGACGGTGAAGAGATTTTCGTGGAGACGAGGCCCATACAAATCGAGTACATGGGGAAATCCTCGGTGATGATAACCTTCATCGACATAACATCCAGGAAAAAGATCGAGGACATTATCAAGGCGTCCCTGAAGGAAAAGGAAGTGCTCCTGCGCGAGATCCATCACAGGGTCAAGAACAACATGCAGATAATTTCAAGCCTGATAAACCTGCAGGCCAGGCTGATTACTGACGAGAAGATACGGCACGAAATCTACGAGATAAGGGAAAGGGTTTCCTCCATGGCCCTCATTCACGAACTCCTTTATCAGACGGACAATTTCACCAGCATCAATTTCAACAAGTACCTGAACACCATGATCATCAACCTCTTCAGGGGATACGAGATAGACCAGAGCAGGATAAAAATTGAAATCAACATAGACGAAAATCTCACCCTCCCCATGGAGAAGGCGATACCGGCCGGCCTCATCTTCAACGAACTGATAACGAATTCCCTGAAATACGCGTTCGAAAAAACCGGCACCGGAACGATATCCATCGGGCTCAAGAAAAACGGCGTGGAACTGTACCTTTTCGTCAGGGACGACGGCTCGGGCCTTCCCGAAGACTTCGAAAACAGGAGAAAGGAAACCCTCGGGTTCGAGCTGGTTGAAATTCTCACGAAGCAGATCAAGGGAAGGCTTGAAATCAAAAAAGGCGGGGGCACGGAGGTCGGGATCTACTTTCCTGAATGAACAAGGAGGCCATATGACACAGGGCAGGTTCATGATAGTCGAGGACGAGGGGATAGTTGCCAGGGACATCAAGCACATCCTGGAAGAAAACGGTCATGACATCACCGGGATCGCTTATTCGGCTGACGAGGCGATCCACCGGATAGAGCATGACCGGCCCGACATGATCCTGATGGACATCATGCTCAACGGCGAAATCAACGGCATTGACGCGTCCAGGCTCATAAGCGAGAAATTCGAGATACCGGTCGTGTTCGTGACCGCTTATTCAGATAAACCCCTGATCGAAAAGGCCAAAAAAATATCAACCTACGGCTACATACTGAAGCCGCTCAAGAAAAAAGAGCTGGAAATCACGGTGGAGATGGGCCTTGCCAGGCTGGAACTAGAAAAGAAACTCAAGGAAAAAGAAAGGATGCTCCGACACAGCGAGGAAAAATTCAGGACCGTGTTCGAGAGCTCGCCCATAGGACTCGCCCTTTATTCGGACAACTGGGATTTGATCAACGCCAACAGATCACTGATGGACCTCTTCGGAGCCGAAAGCCTGGAAGAACTCATGGATTACAGGCTCCTCACGGACCCCGACGTCATCCATATCTTCAAAGAGAAACTCGCTTCCGGCGAACAGTTCCGGATAGAAATTCCTTTCGACTTCGAGCTTCAGAATACGGGATGGAACAAGCCTTCGAAGAACGGAATGATTTTTCTCGAGATCCTGGTCAAAACGGTTAAATCCGACGGGAACTGGGCCTATAACGGCTTCCTGATACAGATCCAGGATGTTACAGACAGGAAGGAGCACGAGGAGAACCTGCGCGAGCTTTCCATCATGGACGTCCTTACGGAAACCTACAACAGGCACGGCTTCATCAATCTTTCAGCAAAGCAAATAGACATAGCCAGAAGGACCAACAGCGGCATGTACATGCTTTTCCTGGACCTTGACGGGCTTAAAGGGATAAACGACTCGATGGGCCATAAAACCGGCGACTCGGTCCTGATATCGGCGGTCGACGTGCTTCACAGGACCTTCAGAAGCTCTGACATAATCGGAAGATGGGGCGGGGACGAATTCGTTGTGTTAATGGTGAACGCAGGAGGGATCTCCTGCGAGGAGATATCCGGAAGGCTCCAGAAAAACATCGACTTAATAAATTCCTCCACCGCCGGACCTGCGAGGCTTTCCATGAGCTGGGGGATCATCAACTTCGACCCGGCAAGCGAAGTCACGGTCGAAGATCTGATAAGGGAGGCCGATGAACAGATGTACCGGCACAAGGCATCGAAAAAGCCGGCGAACATGAACTGACTGCCGCCTGGACCTTCATGCAAAAAGTTTCCCAAAACCGGATTATACAGGAATCGATATTCATCCCAGTTGAAAACGGGGAAGTGCTCCACATGCGTAGGATAAGTCCCGGTAAGCCGGGTCCGGCGGTCTTCATGCTGCACGGAGCGGTGGAAAACGCCCAGATATTCTATTCCGAAAACGGGAAGGGACTGGGCCCTTTTCTCGCTGAAAACGGGTACGACGTCTACGCCGCCGATCTCAGGGGAAGGGGGCTCAGCAGGCCGCATGTCGGACGCGGTTCTGATTACGGCCAGAACGAGGCTATCAACACGGACATCCCGGCCTTCCTGGAAAAAATCAGGCTGATCCGGGGCGGCTGGCCCGATTTCTGGATCGCCCATTCCTGGGGCGGCGTCCTGCTGACGTCCCATATCGCCCGCTACCCTGAAAGGTCCGGCTCGATAAAAGCCATGGTCTATTTCGGATCCAAAAGGATGGTAAGGGTCTGGAATATCCAGAAGATACTGCTGATAGACCTCGCGTGGAAGCACCTCTCGAGGCTGATCATAAAAATCTGGGGATACCTGCCCGCAAAAAAATTCAGGATGGGCTCGGACGACGAGTCCGACAGGTCGCACCTCCACTGCAAGCTCTGGGTGAAAAACACCGGCTGGGTCGACAGGGACGACGGGTTCGACTACGGCTCCGCGGTAAAAAAAACCGGCCTGCCGCCCATACTCTACCTGGCCGCTGAAAACGACATGTGCCTGGGGAATCCCGCTGACGTGAAGTTTTTCATGGAGGAGTCAGGAGGCGGCGGAAGGTTCGTACTCATAGGCAAAAAATACGGAAACAGGCACGACTACGATCATGTAAGCATGATGACCCATCCTGACGCACCAGCGGACCATTTTCCGCTGGTGCTGCAATGGATGAGGGCGCATCAATAAATCACTTTTTTTCGGACTTTTCTATGCCCGACACCTTCAGCTTCTGCCCCGGGTATATCAGCGTAGGGCTCTTTATACGGTCCTTGTTGTTTTCAAACAGCTTCTTCCAGTCGTCGTATTTTCCGGAAATGCTTTCGCTGATGCTGACGAGGCTGTCCTTTGGCTGAACAACGTAGTAGCCGGACTCATCTTCAACCTTGACGGGTTTTTGCTCCACAACCGGCTTTTCTTCGACGGTTTTTTTCTCTTCGGCGACCTCGGCCTGCTTTTCAGGAACTGCCTCCTTTACGCCGGCTGTCTCGGGGGCCTTGCCGAATTTCTGGAACGCGCTTTTTATTTCAGGAAAAAACCTGTACCCGAGAAACGCGATCAGCGCCAGCACCAGAAGTATTATAATAATCTTGACCGGAGAGCGGCCGGATTTTTCCTTTTTCACTGGATAGGATACCCTGGGCTCCTGGGCCGCAGGCGCGGGAAAAAACGCCTGTTTCTGCGGAGCCTTTTTCACCGGCGTTTTGGATTTTGGTTTCGCTTTAGGTTTCGGCTTCGGAATTGGTTTTGGTTTCAATTTCGGCCTGGGTTTTGCCTTGGGTTTCGCTTTCGCTTTGGCGGCCGGCCTGGATTTCGCCTTGGGTTTTGATTTCACTTTGGCGGCTGGCCTGGTTTTCGCCTTGGGTTTTACCGGCGGCTTTTTGGCGGTTTTTATCCCAGCCTTCGCTGCCGCCCATTTTCTTATCTCCATCCTGAACCACCTGTCCGCCTCAGCCGTAAACTTGTAATGGTCCCGGATGTATCTCATCGTGTTCTTTTCAACGTCAGTGTAATCGTCCGAGTCCTTTACCGTCGCAAGGATTCTTTTCGCGTCGCCGATGGATATCCTTCCGTCGCCCTTCCCGGAAATGGACCTGTCCGCGATATCAATCATCTTGCCGTCATACTTTTTGCCCTTTATAGATTTGTAGTAACTGGCCATAAACCACCTGTTGTTGTTTAAAATTTTTTGGCCGGAAGTAAAACCGCTGGTCCTCCGGCCTTGATAATCGTGAAATTCAAATCACGCGCCAGGATCCTATTCCCCTTCGGTCTATATAATCCCTGCGCCAGACCGGTCCGCCGAAACGGCCGGTGGAGAATTTGAAAAAACAATAACGCTCTCCGGGGCATATTTTATGCGCCAATAATATAAAATTACAACAAAAAAAATTCCATCCCGGGTGCGGCCGGGCCTTAATATCAAAAAAAAACGACAAAAACCATTCCATTTGTGCAGGATAATTTCAAATACACGATCCGAACAGGTGCCACACGGAAACAACAGGAAAGCGATACTGGAAAATTTAATTTGACCGGCAGAATGCAGGCGTTAGATTTTCATCCATGGATCTGCTGGATATAAAACCGTTCGAGATATGCTCGATAAGACCCCCCACTGAAAACTCGAGCCTTACCTTCAGGCTGGCAAGGAACTGCTACTGGAACGGGTGCCGGTTCTGTCCCGTGTACAAGCTTGGATCAAAATTCTCGAAAAGGAGCATCGATGAGGTCAGGGAGGACGTCCGGAGAGCGAAGGCGATCGACGACCTGCTCTTCGACAGGGGCATCGGACACCCCTTCTATTCCGAATCCGACTTCCCGAGGGCGGCATCGCTCGCGGAAGAAATAAGCCGCGCGAAATGGGAGGCCGGCATGATCGATGACGACTGCGACGGCGAAACGCTCCTGCCGCGGCCCATCGACCCCAGGCTGGAATGGTTCCTCTCATGGTTCAAGGACAGGCCGACGATCGAGGACGGGATCAACAACATCCTCGGCTGGAGGATCGCGGGAGGAAAGACCTGTTTCCTCGGGGATTCCGATTCCCTCATCTTTAAGCCGGATTTTATCGCAGAGTCGGTGGATTACATTAAGTCCCGTTTCCCGTCCATTGCAAGGTTCACCGTTTATGGAAAAACCAGAACGGCCGCACGCACCAGGAGCCCGGCCGAGCTGCGCGCGTTCAGAAAAGCAGGGATCGACCGCGTCCATTTCGGCCTGGAAAGCGGCTGCGACGGCGTCCTCTCCATGATGAACAAGGGCTCGAACGCGGAAGACCATGTGACCGGCTGCCTGAGGATTAAGGAAGCGGGGATTTCCTGTTCGGTCTACGTAATGCCGGGGCTTGGCGGTTCCGCGCTATCCGGGGACCACGCGGAGGAAACAGTCAGGGTGCTGAATGCTGCCGGACCGGACTTCATCAGGCTGAGGACGCTTGAGGTATTCGCGGGCACGCCGCTCGAGGAAGACACGAGGGACGGCAGGTTCATTGAGGCCTCGGAAGAGCAAGCGGTACGCGAAATAAGGACAATGGTCGAGGGAATCTCCTGCGAGACCGAGCTGGCAAGCGACAGCGCTTCCAACCTGATCCCGGTATTCGGCAAACTCCCCGCGGACAGGAAGGCCATGCTCGGGATCATAGATTCCTATCTCTGCCTGTCGCCCAGGGAAAAGCTCGAATACAGCCTGGAGTCGAGGCTCTCGTCGTTCCTGGGCCAGTACGGCAGCCTGTCAGGGGACCTGGTAAAGGCCCTTTCCCCTATGATAAAAAACGGAAGGATTGACACGTCTGCGGTACCGGACGCGGAACTTGGAGAGATAATAAAAAAAATCAGGGCAAAGCTGATGCCCTGAGCATCAGGCAGGGGATCAGAACTTCTGGCTGTAAATCTCCACCGTGAGCCTTTTAATGGCGTCGTTTATGTTTTCGGCAACGCTGGAATCCACGGTCTTTTCATCACCCAGGTTTATCAACGAATCTTTATCATCTATCGCAATCTTGAACTGGTTTGTCCTGAAAACAAGCTCCTGCGTGGCGGCCCCGACCGCCGCGCCGGTCCCGGTCTGGATCACCCTTGAATTCAGCGTGATGAAAACCCTGGTAACGTTAAAATTGATATTGATATCCCCTATCCTGCTCTTCTCCACGTTGAAGGCGCTTATGGAATTCAGTATTATGTACGGGGCCTGGAGAAACTGGCCAAGGCTTATGGCCTCGTTGGTCTTCATGAGTCCGGTAAGGCCGAGCCTGTGCTCCTTGATGATCTCCTGGATCCTGCTCCTTTCGACCACGCCGAATCTCCCTGTTTTGATGAGCCCGGCGATGTACTGGTCGGTTATGCCCTCGAGAAAATTCTTGGAAATCTTTCTCTCTGTAAGATTCACGAAAGGCATGACGGCCACTATCTGCCGCTCACCCTGGTAGGTTTTTATTTCTGAACAGGATGCGAAAAAAAGGAACGCGGCAACGAGCACTATATTTTTTTTGATGGAAGACATTAATTATATAACCCCCGGGCTTTATTATCACGTTACTTTATAAATAAATAATGTCCTTAATCAAGTAAAATTTGTTTCTTTTCCATGATCCGTAAAAAATTCCGGCCGGTTCATATTCAAATTTTATCGAACACATCAAGAAAACATGGACACGGAAGAATTCCCGCAGCGCGGCCCGCAAAATTAATGTTTGACCGCGGCGCATCATTCATGATAATACCAGTGACTTTCACCCCGGAGGCGGTATGAAAAAAATAATAATCGCGAGCGCAGCAGCGCTGATCGCCGCCGCGGCGGCTTATGCCGTGTACAGCGGTCTTTTCACCGGAGTCGTAATCACCGAGAAAAGCATCGGGCCGCTCAAACTCGTTTACGAAGAGCATGTCGGCGATTACAGGGAATCCGGAAGGATACAGAACACGGTCTACCGCGAACTTGCTTCAGCCGGGATCATGACGAAAAAGGGTTTCGGCATCTATTACGACGATCCGAAAACAGTGCCGGCGGAAAAGCTGAGGAGCAGGGTCGGATGCGTGCTTGAAAGTGAGGATTATGGAAAAATTCCGGTCCCGGGAAAAAAATTCAAAATTATGGACCTCCCCGAGAAAAAATGCGTTTACGCCGAGTTCCCTCACAGGACATGGCTTTCGATCTTGTTCGGGATATCCAGGGTCTATCCGGCCATGTCCGAATACGTCAGGGCGAAAGGCTACAGGTTTTCAGAGGTAATCGAGATTTACGACGTCCCCATGAAAAAAATCGAATACGCCATGGCCGCTGTAAAAAGATAACGGCCGGGACGTCGCCAGCGGCAGTCTTAGTGACGTAAAAAATCTATGAGGATAAAAAAATGAACAACTGCCAGAAATGCGGAAAAGAGATTGATGCCGGGGCCGACGTCTGCGGGTTCTGCGGCGCGCCTGCTGAAAACGCGGGCGCAACCGCCGTCCAGCCAGTAACTGGAGCAGGACTGTTTCCCGACGGCATAGCATTCTCCGTGAACGCGATAATCGATTCCGGATTCAGACTCTGGATCAAGGCCCTTGGGCCGCTGATAATACTGCAGCTGATCATGTTCTCGGTGATGGCGGCCCTTGTGATTCTCATGATCATTTTCGCGGCGGCGTTTTTCGGCCCGGATTTCGGCCTGCCCGCTGTGAAATCGATCGTGGCCGCCGCCGTACCCGCGGTGATAGCTGCCGTCGCCGTTTCGCTTGCCGCGACCGCCGGATCGTACATGCTGATAGAAGATTACGCGGAACACGGCGATAAAAAAAGGGAGATCAAGGACTCGCTCATGGACGGATTCAGGAAACTCCCGGTGATGCTCTGCGCGGTCATGGCATATGTCGCCTGCGTGATTATCTGCGCCGCGCCGGGCCTGGCCGTGATGGCCGGCATGAGAGAGATGCTTGCAGCCGGAGCCCTTTTGCTGCTGACGGGAATGGCCGGCATGCTGTACCTGTTCATACGCATGTATCCACTCTTCCCGGTCATCGTGCTTGAAAACAGGGGCGCGGTAGAATCAATGAAAAGGTCATGGGAACTCACTGGCGGCAGGTGGTGGAAGGTCCTCGGGATTGTTCTCGCTATAACCCTCATATTTTTCGGCATAGGCATCGGGATCGGCATAGTCGGGTTTATACCGGTATTAGGTCAGATCGCATACATCGGAATGCAGATCATTCTCGGGCCGCTGAATACCGTATTCAGTTACTGCTGTTACGACGCGCTCAAAAAGTCCGCGTCCCGGCCCGTGCCACCGGCCCAGGATGCCTGTCATGCCGACGGCCCCTCATGAAGAACCTCAATGCCTCGCCCCCGCCCTGTGGCCTGAATGGCACTCGGCCCATATTTCGATCCTGCCGGTCACTTTACATATCCCGGTGATAATTTACCGCGAAATGCCGGCCCCGTCCATCACCTCTTTTAAAAGATGCAGCCGGTCCGTGACGATCCCGTCTATTCCCCATTCCATCAGCCTCTGCATGTTTTCCCTCATGTTGATGGTCCAGGCGAACACCGGAATGCCGGCCGAATGTGCGTCGGCGATGAACCTGCGCGTCACGAGCCTGGTCCCCTGTTCCGCGTCCTCCCCCTGGTACTCGTGCAGTCCGGGACCGGTGAATTCAGGAATAAACATGCCGTCGTCCCTTCCCCGGAAAAAGCCGGCAAGGCACAGCCTGTGTAGAAAGTAAAACCTGATGACTTCGCGCCTCGAAAAGCACCTCGCTATCGAAGGGTGCCTTTTTCTCAGCAGGCCAGACACGGCCTCGTGAAACGACGCCAGGACCACCCTGTCGCCCGCCCCCATCCGGGACACGAGGGACGCTACCCGGTCCGCGAAGTCCGGATCATCGTCCTTGACGTCTATGGAGAACCTTGAATCCGGGAATTCCTCCAGGACCTCTTCAAGGGACGGCATGACGAACCCGCGCCCCCTGAAGGGACGGGTTTTACCTCCGTCGAAGCTGATGTTGTATCCCGCGTCCAGTTTTTTTATCTCAGCGGCCGGAAGCCCGGCCGCGGGCCCGCAACCGTCCGTATTGGACTCGAGGAGCCCGTCGTGCATGATCATTATGCCGCCGTCGAGGGTCTTTCTCACGTCCGTCTCCAGGATGCAGCCCGGCGCGATTTCAAGCGCCCTCCTGAAAGCGGGCACGGTGTTCTCCGGGAAATCCGTCGAAGCCCCCCTGTGCGCGACAGGCGTGAATTTTCCGAGTCCCCTTATGAAAACAGCCGGTTCCCCTCGCATGGCGCCCTCCATGCCGCTGACGCGGCAATATACCGCTTGACATTAATAAAAACAATGACTATTATTCATAAAAATACCGCCTATTATCAACGAAAATTTTCACGGAGGACTCGATGAAAAAGTCAATAGTGATATTTTTAGCCATTCTTCTGTCCGGCATCAGGGGATTCGCCCTTGAAGTCGACGTGGACGAAATAAAAAACACGAAAAAGGTCAACTTCATAAATTACACCGGGAAGCACAGGACCTTTGAAACGCCCCGAGAGGTAAGGGAGATAGGCGGCAAGCTCGCTGCGGGCATAAGCAAAAAAAGCATCAACGACAGGTTCAGGTACCACATGAAATATTCCGTGGTCAGGGCCATTTCCAAGGACGATCCAGGCAGGCTGTCGGCGGACATCATATCCATAGACAGGGACGCAAGGGTGGACCACGTTAAAAACATCCAGAGAATACTCGCGGGCTACCTGCAATCAATGTATTCCTATTCCGAGAAAAACGCCAACACCCTCGCCCTTTTTACCCTATACTACAACGCGGTATACAGGGGCAATCTCGAATACTATTCCACGAAGTATAAAAAAGTGGTGATGGGAAACATAACCAAGGAAAACGCCGGCATATCAACGGTCTACTACGAATGGCCGGGCCGGACGAAACTGATAATACCCCTCACGGAAGAGGCAAAGCGCGGCAAGCTCGATTCGATAGACCCGTTCATCCTGGGGGATGAAAAAACGAAGGGCGAGATACGGAAGGATAAAAAGGCCATAGAGGAAAGAAAGGACATGGTCGACATCAAGAAGAGGGTGGTCGACAAAGAGAAAACCGAAATCGACAGGGAAAAAAAGGCGATTGAGAAGAAGAAGGAACAGATCGAGGAAAAGAAAAAGGAGACCGCCAGGAAGGAAGATCAGATAAAAAAGGAAAAAAAGGCTGCCGAAGAGATTAAGGAACCAGAGAAGAGGAAGGAAAAGGAAAAGGAGATAGAGAAAAAAGAGGAGCAGATAAAAAAAGACAAAGAGACCGTCAAAAAAGAAGAAAAGGAGATAGAGAAGAAAAAAGAGGATATAAAGAAAGAGGAGAAGGAGACCGCCGGGAAGGAAGAGCAGATAAAAAAAGAGGAAAAGGAGATAGCAAAGGACGAGAAAAAGGGTCCTGACGCGGACAGCCTTAAACAGAAGGAAAAAGAGCTCGATAAACGTGAAGACAAACTCAGGGACAAGGACCTTGACAAGAACATATACGGGCTGAAGCTCTACTACCTGAAGATCAAGGAATACCTGGAGGATGGACACTACAACAACGACATGTACATGATAGACGCTTCCCAGAGAAAGGTCCTGTTCAAATCGCCGGTGACAAACATATGCGGCAGCAGGTACGACGTCTTCTCGGGCGGCGTCGTCGTGATAACGCACACTGGAAACCACAAGGCCGGTCACCATCTTACGCTCATAGACAAGGAGACCCTGGCCGCCAAGGTCGAGGGAAAGGACAACGTGTTCTGGAGGAGCTTCATCGAGATTAGGGACGGATACATTTACGCCCTCACAGCGGAAAACGGCAAATACTACCTCGGCAGGTTCGACGGGACCCTGAAGCTCGTTGCCAGGTCAAAGGAGGAGGTGAGTGAAAACACCTTCATAAGCTTCTTCGAGAACTATATATACATAAACAGGGCTAACAACCAGATAATGGTCCTGAACAAGGAGGACCTGTCGCTTATCGACGAGATAAAGCCGTAAGCCGGCACAGTGAATGCTCCGGGCCGTCGCTGCACGGGATGTGCAGCGACGGAATTAATTTCTCTATTAAAATATCAGCGGGAATCAACCGGATCCAGCAAAAGGCCAATGCCGGAATATTTCTTGCACATCAGTCTGATTACACTTAAGATTCCACATTTAAATAACTAAATCTTTAAATGGAGGCCCGCATGATAGTTATAATCGGCATACTTGTTGCCCTGGCAATATTGGCATCAGGGATTTTATTCGCGGGCGGGAGCCTGCTCCTGTTCTGGGACCTGCCGTCAGCGCTTATCGTTTTAGGTTTCGATTTCGGGGCGCTCCTGGTGTGCGACGGGATCAAACCCTTCTGGCTCGGCCTGAGCAGCCTTTTCACAAAGCAGGTCCGCGGCACAAAGGCGGAACTGGTCGCCGCTGCGGAAATCTTCGGGCTGATGTCCAGGTGTTCGATAGGCGGCGGGTTCATCGGCCTGATCATGGGCGTAGTGATGCTTCTTGTGAATTTAATGGATCCTAAAAATATCGGACCGTACATGGCGGTTGCGGTAATTACGGTGCTTTACGGCATGATGCTTGCGTATCTCTTTTTTATTCCCGTTAAAGTAAGGCTGATGAACATGGCCGACAGAATATAGCACCGAATACTACTTTTTCAGGAGGATGATGCCGTCCCTTTCATTGAGGGTGATGCTCCCTGCATCCAGGCCGTTGTTTACCGCCGGGTCCTGCGTCCCGGAAATCCGCCTGTATCCCGGATCCACTGTAACGGTGGCGGCGCCATTACCCTTCGGGTTCACCAGAACCATTCCCCGCACGAATCTCCTGCTGAACACTCCGTTCTGCCACGCCGCGGTCGGAGGGGCATCCAGGGGCGCGCCGAGCGATACGTCGAATTCGTCGAACCAGGGAATCGCCCCGTAGCCGACGGCGGAGTCCGTGTAGGAAAAATGCCCGTTATCGAGAAGGCACGAGGCCAGGCCGTACCTCATGAGCGCGTAATCATTGGAGGCGCCCCACACGTTGAATATCACCATTTTTGGATTCTTAACGTTCGCGATCGCGCTCCTGTAGCCGTCCATCATGGCGGACCAGGTGCCCGTCGTTTCTATCGACCAGGCTTTCCCCATAGCGCCTTCGAGGAACCCACCGTCGAGCTTCTTTGTGTATTCCGTCGAGGAAAGGTCCGTGACGTTCCCGATGAAAATCGTCGAATTTTTCAGCGCCCTTGCAGCAGTCCATTCAGCAACTACTCCGCTGCGGTATGCCTGCTTGATGACCGCATCGTCCGGTGAATCGTCGACGACGTCAAGATTGTAATCGGCCGTGACCCTCGGCTTCGGGAACACGTTGTCGAAATACCAGACGTCGAATTCCGGGACGGGCTGGAAAAAGTTATTATAATACATCCGGGCGATCCACTGGGGATACCTGTAGCCGTCCGAGTCAGGGGAGGTGTATGAAGTGAAGTTAACCTCCCAGGTATTGAACGCCGGTGTCCACTGGACTTTGTTTCCGGCGGCGTTTAAAAGCCACCATCCCTCGGCGTAGAGCTTGGCGCGGATTTCATCTGTTGAGGGGTTTGCATAATCGTACATTTCGCTCAAAATCGTGTATTGCCCGATCAGTATATCCGGATTCAGGGCCTTTATGGCCCGCACTGTTTCGCGAATGGTCTTTCCGCCGAGATTCCATCCCTTGTAAAATCCCAGCACGGCAAGGTCGGCTTTGGCGATATTCGCCTGGTAGGCGGCGTCGTTGTAGTTGGTCGCGGATATATTCATGCCGGCGATCAGGGGATAATCCGGTGCAATTGTCTGAACGCACGCCGCGCAGAAAAACAATAACATCAACGGGATGAACTTCATTGCCTTTTTCAATTTCTTAATTCTCCGTGTTTTCGCTGAAAAATTTGCCTGCATCCTTATATAATCAATTTATTGAAATATAATATAAAATGCAGATATTTAATGCAATATTTTTTTCAGCGCTGATATTCTCCCGGCACCGGATCAATCAATACCGTCTGAGAAATCAAAAATACCCGATAATGTCTCATTACAAATGACTATTTTTTAAAAGATATAAATAATTTTTATAACTGATTCGCCGGGACAGGGAGAGGGTATTATAAAATTCCGACCCCGATAATAGTGATGTCGTCGTTCAGGGTCCCCGGACCGATAAATTTCGTAACGTCATCAAGCAGGCGCGTAATTACTCCGCTTACCGGTGTGCCGGCGCAATTGCCGAGCAGGGACCTGATCCTGTGCTCGCCGTATTCTTCATTGGATTCATTGAATTCTTCGTAAATCCCGTCGGAAAAAAAATACAGCTGGCTCTTCGGATCCACTGGCATCTCGATTTCTTTGAAGTGCATGTGATCGAAAACGCCTATTATCTTCCCCGTGTGGGGCATGGACCTGATGTTCCCATCGGCGGATACCAGGTATTGTACGGGATGGCCGGCGCTCGAATAAATTATTTTTTTATTATTCAGATCTATATCCGCGACGATGCAGGTGAAAAACGAGCCGATGTTCCTGTACAGATGGAAGAATTCCCTGGAAAGCGATTCTATCACCCGGGAGGGGCCGGGGATGTCTTTTTTAAGCATTTCATATTCGGCCTTGATTATCATCGTGACAAGCGCGGCCTGGACGCCGTGACCCGTCGCGTCCGCAAGGAAAATTCTGACCAGGCCGGGCCCGATCTGCGTGACATCATAAATGTCCCCACCGACCTCTGACATCGGAATGAACCTGGCGCAGACGTCAAGACCGTCTATCTTTTTCTGCTCGGGGAGGATGCTTTCCTGGATCTTCTTCGCGAGCTCCAGGTCGCTTTTAAGAATGCTGTGCAGCTGGTTGATCTTGTTCGCCTTTTCGATGATATTGGAATTGAGCATGCTGTAAAGCGTATCGGTGCTGACCTTGAGTTTTTCGAAAAATTCGATCGTTCCCGTTTCATCCTCTCCATCGAGGCCGCCGTAGTAAAGGAAATCTATCTTGCCCTTTAAATTTGATATCGCCTCCCGTAAAAAATAATCGGCGTCCCGGGAATCATAACCAGCAGGCATTCTTTTCATCATTCAATTCCCATTCTCATCCTGGTTTTTTGCGGAATTTCAAGTTTCAGCAGTCTCGCGACTTTCTGGATCAGCTGAACCTGGTCAAAGGGCTTTGTTATATAGTCGTTGCAGCCGGCCTTGATGCATTTATCCCTGTCGCCCTCTTCGTCATCATGGGCTTCCATCGCCTGCGATGTCAGCGCCCAGATAGGCGTGTTTTTTATCACCTCGTCTGACCGGATGGCTTTTGTAGCGTCAAGACCCGCGTAATCCGATTCCATTTTTACGTCCATGATTATCAGGTCGGGCTTGTATTTTTTCGCCTGCTCCACAGCGTTGGTGCCGGATGAGGCCTCTTCAATCTCGATCCCGGAATTCATGCCGAAAAGCTTGAAAAAATTCTTGAGGACATAGCGGTTTTCCTCCTTGTCGTCGACTATCAGTACCCTGGGCATTACTCCCTCCTTATTCTGAAAAAAATTATACGGGCAGCGTAAACCAGAACCTGCTGCCCTCCCCGTATTTGGATTCAAACCCCACTCCCCCGCCCTGCAGCTCTATGAGCCGTTTTGATATGGCAAGGCCGAGGCCGGTTCCCTCGATGTTTTTCGTGGTTTCAGTCCTCTCGAATTCCATGAAAATCCTGTTCTTGTCCTCGTCCCTGATCCCGTGCCCCGTATCGCTGACGGCAAACATCACCCTGCCCCCGTTAAGCCCGACAGTGAGCCTCACGGAGCCCTCTTCGGTAAACTTGACGGCATTGGACAAAAGGTTCAGGAGCACCTGCCTGGTCTTCTGGTTGTCCAGGGAAATCTTTTCCGGAACGGAACCTCCGACATCAAATCCGATCGCGAGAGTTTCCTTTCCTTTCGTTTTCGCGTAACTCTTCACGTCGGTGATTACCGAACCGACCATGTTGCGGATGTTAACTTCAGCCTTTCTTATTTCTATTTTACCAGACTCTATTTTAGACAGGTTGAGAATCGTGTCGATCAGGCCGAGAAGGTAATCTCCCGCGTCCTTAATGCGGTTGTACGAGCTGAAGGTGTCCCTTTCCTCCTCGTCCACGAGTTTCAATATGTTCTCGACGTGCTCCAGGAATTTCTTTTTGCGGGCCGGACTCATCGACATGAAGTCTTCTTTCAACCTGGAAAAATAATACCTTTTGCAGTTTCCGTCCGCGGACAGGTGATCAGTAAATGAATCTATCCTTTCCAGAATCTGGTTCGAGTTGTCCCTCCCATCCCTGATCCTGGATTTCCGGAGCTTCTCTGATATCATCCGCATCTCGTTGATGATCTCCTCGTCCCGCTCATACGATCCGAACCTGAGGAGGTCCACTATTCCGTTGATCGCGTTCAGCGGAGTCCTGAGCTCGTGGCTCATGCTGGCCAGGAACCTGCTCTTGGCCTGGTTCGCCGACTCTGCCGACTCCTTGGCGACCTTCAACGCCTCGTCCACCATTTTTCGCTCGGTTATATCTATCCCCAGCACCCTGAATCCGATAACGTTCCCGTTTTTATCGGTCATCGGGTTTACATAATTTTCACCGTATACCCTGCTGCCGTCCTTCCTGATTATTTCCATATCCACGCTGTTGTTTACCTGGTCGCCTGAAAAGACCCTCGCGTATGCCGAGAGCACTTTCTTCGCCGTTTCATCCGACATCAGCTTCTTGTAATCCATTCCCATCAGCTCATCTTCGCTGTAGCCGACGAAATCAGAGAAGTTTTTATTGAAAAAAGATATTGTCCCGCCGGATGATATTTCAAAATATCCGATCATGGCGCTGCTTACGACCGTGCGGTATTTCTCCTCGGACTCCCGCAGCGCTTCCTCGGCCTTCATTCTCTCGGTGACGTCGCGGACCATTCCCCTGAAGCCGGACGGCCTCCCCGAATCGTCGGCCATCAGGTTGACCGATGTCTCGGCAATTCTTATGCTTCCGTCCTGCCTGGTTATATCCCATCCGACGATGATCCCCTTTTCCCCGGTTTTAAACACCTTATTGAATTCCCTGAACATTTCAGCGGCGGTCTTTTCAGACGTAAACTGCCTGTAATTGAGGCCTATCATCTCTTCCATTGAACGCCCCCAGATCGTGCACATGGCCTCGTTGCAGAAGACCAGGGTGCCGTCCAGGTTGACCTCAAAATATCCCTCCTGGATGCTGCCGAGGATCGAACGGTATTTTTCCTCGCTCTCATGAAGCGCTTCAAGCGCTTTTTTCTTTTCAGTAATGTCGCGGGCTATGCTGTAAAACTCGATTTTCCCGTCCGCGCCGGTAACGATGCTCACGACCTGCCCGACCCACATGACGCTGCCGTCTTTAATGAGTATCGGGAG
>JALOTL010000003.1 GCA_025457915.1 Spirochaetota bacterium
CATGTTCCTCGACTATTTTTTAGGCGCACAGCATGCGATGGAGCACCTGAAGCCTGCATGGGTTAATGGCACTTTTAATACTTCACTTGCGCCTTTATGGAGTACGCCCCTTGCGGACGGCCAGAAGGTATGGACGATCGTAGGCGATGCGGACGGATATGACTGCTGGGGATGGGGAGGCGAACTATTCGCGGGGTGGCCGATACTTCTTGCGGCAGAAGGCGACAATGACGGTCTTGTGTCGCACAAGTCTGCGATGCTTTCGGGTGTTGACAATCATAACGGCGATTCGAATACCCTGGCGTTCTTCTGGGGCAACGACCATTATGACCTTGTAAGGGATTCAGCCGTTGCCGCAAAAGCCGCAACTGTTTTAAGATAAGAATAGTCAGATATTCCCGTGATATTTTTCAAGCCCGTCTCCCGGGACGGGCTTCTTTATTTTACAAGGGTCTTGCTGAAGCACTATTGTGAAAGCTTGTCCGCGGAATCAGCCCTGAGGGTCGATTCGAAACTTTACAGTATTTATCAAAGTTCCGATTTATATTCAGTGATCTTTTTTTCAAGTGTTTCGATCATTTTGTTCGCCTTTTCGGCGTCCTCATCCTTTTCCTTTTTGGGTTCGTTTTTTTCCGGCGTGTAGTCATCCTTGACATTCATGAAGTCCTTGATATTGGCGATTTTTTTCTGAAGAAGCGTGATTTTCATGTTCAACAGCTCTTTTTTTTCTTCCTTTGAAGCGTCTGATGATCTCACTTTTTTACTCAACAGGGATATGCGCTTCAGGTTTTCGGTGAAACCCTTAATGTCCTCGCTTTCATAGCTCGTAGGTATGAAAGCCACCTGGGGAAGTTCTTCCTGCTTTGAGAGTTCCTCCATCAGGTCCAGCAGCTCGTTGGTGGGCCTCGAGGGCGGAGTTGGGGGTTTCGATGAGAAAACCGTATTTAAAAAGCCGAAGACCCCGCTGGAGTCCCTGCCGGTTCCGCTCTTCTCGCGGGCTTCTTCTGATACTGGCGCGACTCCTTCGCCGGGATTTCCGGACCTGGCCTGTTCATTGGCTGATTTTTTAACGCATACGAAGTAGAAAAGTATGGCCAGTGATATTATTACAGATGCCGCAACCAGTTTGTTTTTATTCATAAATACCCGCCTTTTTGTCCGAGATTATCCGCATTTTTTTCAACCGCAAGCATAATTTGATTCCATGTTCAGTGTGTTTACCCTCAATGAATTACGTCCTTAATGCTATTATTAAGGCCGGTTTTAAATGCATTAGTACTGAAGGGTATTTCGGCGGACGTCAGGGGCATGCTAATCATCAAAATGATTTTTTTTCTTTTTTCCGGCCATATCTTTTGCAGTTTTTCTTTTTTTATTTCTGATATTCATGTTTGCCCCGGCCTTTTTCAGTAAACTCGCTACCGCCAGGTTGCCTTTCTCGATGGCCTTGTGCAGCGGAGTATTGCCGTCTTCATCCTGGGGGTTGAGAACGGCCCCGAGTTTTATCAGGTACCTGACTATCTCGACCCTTCCTTCTTCGGCCGCTTCATGAAGGGGCGTCTCTCCCTCACCATCCCTGGCGTTTATATTTGCTCCAAGTTTAACCAGTATTTTTACAGCCTCAAGGTTTCCCGATTCGGCCGCCTCGATCAGCGCGGTTTCCCCCTCATCGTCCCTGGCGTTGGGGTCAGCGCCAGATTTCAGAGCCCTCCTGATTCCTGCCGGGTCGCCTTTATCGCATGCCGTTATCAGATCCCTGTTTGCATCAAGGTCCACGGTCACTGCCGATGAGGCGAATTTTTTTATTGCTTCTATCCCTTTCATGCAGGCCTGCCTGGAGGAGTAGCCCTCACCCGAAGCAAGAATGTTTCCATTTGAAGATTTCAGCCTGAACCGGAATTCGCCTTTTTTATCCGTATAGATCTCGAATTTTAATCCCATATATGATCCTTTCTTAATTGATCATTGTTCTTAATTTAATATTTAAATTTAATATAATTTACCGCTTCAAGAAAGAAAAAATTTGATCTTTGTTATCGGCGGATGCAGTTTTAAGGGGTATTTTCAGATGAACGGCCGGCAATTAATCGTAAAAATCAACATACCTGGAGGCCATGTCGAGTATCCTGTAATAATCAAGTATGGCGTTTTCGGTTTTAACTAAATTTATAAATTCCCTCATGTCATCGATTTTTCCTGCCTCTCTCAGGGCAGATACCGTAATCCCTACAAGGCTGGAAACGATCAACATGTTTGGCAGTTTACATTTCGGCCTGTATTGTCTATTTAAAATAATAGACTGCATTGTATGCCTCATTTAATTTAATATAATTAATATTATGTCGTAAACAAAATTTTTCTTTTTTTTTCGTTGTTGACCGACTTGATTGAAAAATCCGAATCATCCAGGGACGGTTGTTTTGAACATGAAGGAGCAGTACAGGCGAGGTATAAAGACCAGGAGGGCTATTTTTTCAATTCTTCGCCCAGTTTTTTTTCAAGTGATTCCACCTTGCTTTTAATCATGCCGGAGGCTTTCCTCCTGTAATCCATCTTCAATACCATGTAGACCCTTTCCGATTCGCCGCATATGGACAGCATGCATTTTTTGGCTACATCCAGGACCTCTTCGGGTTCGCCTTCTATGCATGTTCCCATGGGGCCGACCCTGTATTCAAGTCCGCTGTCCATAATTATCCTGACGGCCGCCGCAACATGCCTGCTGACGCTTTCACCCTTGTCGAGTGGGAATAATGCAATTTCCGCGACTGCGCTCATGGGGGTTCTCCGTTATTTCTGATTGCCGGTTGAAGGAAAGAATGAGCGGGTGATGGGAATCGAACCCACGTGATCAGCTTGGAAGGCTGAAGTTCTACCACTGAACTACACCCGCATGGACTGCCTAAAATATCGGCATGCATTAAAGAGTCAAGAAAAATTTATTCAGCGAAAGATTCCGACATAAATTTTGTTTTATACATTATCTTTTAAATTTGCATAGGCAAAATCGATTTTTACTTGACAATTATGTCACATTTGGTAAATAGTGGGGATAGGTGGGGATTTGTGTAACAAAATTCCTCCTTTTGGGTAATTAAAAATGTCCGGTCAAAAATCAGGCAATTTTATCGAATCACGCCTGTTTTCTGCCGGGCCGAACCTTGTCCCCCATCGCCTCCGGCGATGGGGGAGTGAAATACCGGGCGGGAAAAAAAATAACAGGTCGATAACAGAATGTTTATGGGTGAATATCATCCCACCCTGGATGAAAAAGGAAGGGTGGCGATACCGATGAAGCTCAGAAGGGCCTTCGGGGAAGATTCCGTCATAAACAGGCTTGTGATAACCCATGGTTCCGATAAATGCATAATGGCGTTCAGGGAGGAGGACTGGAGGGATTTCGTGAAAAACAGGCTCATCACCCTCCCGCAGTCTGACCCCTCGAACAGGATGAAGATGCGCGTGCTGCTGGGCGGAGCGACGGAGTGCGAGCTGGACAGGCAGGGGAGGATCACTATCCCGTCTTATCTGCTCGCCTATGCGGAAATAAAGAGGGACGTGGTGATCCTCGGCCTTTATGATAAAATCGAGATCTGGTCGGGCGAGATATACGGCGAATACAAGCCGGGCGGCGAATCGCTCAATGTTCTGGCCGGCGATCTCGGATTGTAGGGTTAATGGTTGATTTCTAATGAGACATAATACGGATGATACAGGGAGCGAAGAATTCTCCCATGAACCGGTACTGTGGAGGGAGGTCCTGCATTTCATCGAGGATTCCCCGCTGCGCGGAGAAGGAGTGCTGGTGGACTGTACGCTGGGCGAGGGGGGCCACAGCGAGCTTATCCTGAAAAAATTCAGCCGGATTAAAATACTGGCCTTCGAAAGGGATCCCGAGATCCTTGATGTTGCAAAAAAGAGGCTGGAGGGGTTCGGCGGAAGGATAGAGTTTATAAATGATAATTTTTCAAACATTTCAGATCGTATCGGGGAAATGGCCGGCGGGATCGGCTATATTCTTTTTGATTTCGGCATATCATCTTATCACTTCGACAGGAGCGGAAGGGGTTTCGCCATCAGCAGGGACGAGAGGCTTGATATGAGGCTTGACGGCGCCGGGCGCGACGCTTCGAGGGTGGTGAACGGTCTTACGGAAAAGGAACTGGCTGACATATTCTACAGGTACGGGGAGGAGAGGTGGTCGAGAAGGATAGCCTCTTACATAGCGGCGAGGAGAAGGGAAAAAGTGATTGAGACCACGACTGATCTCGCCGAGATTGTCCTCTCGGCAATACCGGCAAGATACAGGGTGAGGAATATTCATCCCGCGACAAGGGTCTTCCAGGCCCTCAGGATTTTTGTAAACGACGAGCTGGCCGCGATTGAAAAAGGGCTTTCCGGGGCTTTCGGCCTGCTTTCGAATGCCGGTAGAATAATGGCGATATCATTCCATTCCCTCGAGGACAGGCTGGTCAAGAATTCCTTCAGGCGGATGGCTGACGACGGTCATACCGTAAGGATCCTGACAAAGAAGCCGCTCTGTGCGCAGGATGATGAGGTAGCCGGGAATACCAGGGCGCGGAGCGCCAAGCTGAGGGTGTGCGAAAGAATAATGGAACCGGTTTCATGAAATATTTTTTTTTCATATTTCCCATATGCCTTTTGTTCATCATATACGCATGGCAGAATATCGAGGTGATGAAGATAAAGCTGAATTTCAGGAAACAGGTCATGGCGACCGAAGAGCTGGCCAAGAGGAACGACAGGCTTACATATGAGATTGAGAAAATGAGAAGGATAAAAAACCTGGATCAGTTTTCGCAGGCCAGGGGCTTGAAGGAGATATCCGGGGGAAACATAGAGCTTATTTCGATTAAAAAGGGCAATGAATAAAAACCATGCAAATAAAACTCTCGGCGATGTCATAGCCGGGACCCGCGGCGCGGTCAGCCTTTATTCCGGAGGAGGAGACGTCCTGATCGGCGGTATAGAGTATGACTCCAGGAAGGTCGTCCCGGGCAGCCTTTTCGTCGCCGTAAAGGGCTTCAGGACCGACGGCCATGATTATGTAGAAAAGGCCGTGTCAATGGGCGCCGTTGCGGTGCTCGCATCAGGAGACAGGGCGGAAGAAATAAGCCGCCTTGGCGGGAAGGGCATACCGGTGGTTTCCTACGGCGACCAGAGAAAGGCGATGTCTTCCATTTCAGCTTCGTTTTTCGGCAGGCCGTCAAGGGAGATGCTGATGATTGGCGTCACGGGCACTAACGGGAAAACATCAATAACTTACATGCTTGAATCGATCCTCGCCTGCGCCGGGTTCACGCCCGGAATAATAGGCACCGTGAATTACAGGTGGAAGGGGAAATCCATCCCGGCCCCGAACACCACGCCTGAATCGAGGGACCTCCAGGAGATCCTCCGTGAAATGCGGAACGACGGAGTCGACGCGGCGGTAATGGAGGTCTCGTCCCACGCGCTGGAGCTCAACAGGGCCGACGATATCGACTTCGACGCGGCGATATTCACCAACCTTACCGGTGACCACCTGGATTTCCATCTGAACATGGAGAACTACTACTCCGCAAAGAGGAGGTTTTTCGACCTGATGGAGTCTTCAGATAAAAAGACCCGGGTCGGAGTGGTCAACGGCGACGATGAATACGGCATGAGGATAATCGCCGACAGGGTAAAATTCACCTACAGGATAACGGATTTCGGGCTGAAAAACGGGGCGCACTACGGTCCGGAAAAAGGTTCAATTAAAAACGAGATATCAGGCCTTCACTATTTCCTGGGCAGCCCGGAGAGGGCCGAGATCAGACTGAAGCTGGCCGGAAGGTTTCATGTCTACAATTCCCTCGCCGCGGTAGCGGCCGCCAGGGAGCTCGGGATTCCAATGGAAAAGATCGTGTCCGGTCTATCCGGCCTCAAGGCGGTGCCCGGCAGGTTCGACGTGCTGTCGTCCGGTAACGGCTTCAGCGTGATAGTGGACTACGCCCATACCGGCGACGCCCTCCTGAAGCTCCTTCAGTCCGTCAGGGAGGTCTGCAGGGGCAAAATCATAACCGTGTTCGGATGCGGCGGGGACAGGGACAGGACGAAAAGGCCGGTGATGGGTGCCATTGCCAGCGAAAATTCCGATTTCGTGATCGTGACGAGCGACAATCCCAGGACCGAGAAACCCTTGGCAATCATCGACGAAATCAGGGCCGGGATTTCCGGAAATAATTACGAGGTCATCCAGGACAGGACCGAGGCGATAGGCAGGGCCGTATTTATGGGAAGGAGCGGCGACGTCATAGTCATTGCGGGCAAAGGGCATGAGGATTACCAGATCATCGGGACCGAGAAAATACATTTCGACGACAGGGAGACGGCGGTCAGATTCATGAGCGAGAGGAGGGCCGGTTGAAGGCCTTTTATAAATCCACGGTCGGCGAGATCGCCGGCTGTTGCGGCGGCGAGATCATCTCCGGGAGCGGCAGCGTGAGGATTGCCAGCATTTCCACCGATTCCAGGGACCTTGGAGCGGATAGCCTTTTCATCCCGCTGATCGGGGAAAAGTTCGACGGTCATGATTTCATCAAGGGGCTTGCGGAGGACGGGGAGATAAAATCCTTTCTGACGATGAGAGACGGATTCGGCGGGATCGCGGATTCGGCCGGGATCGCGGCCGTAAGATGCGACGATACCCTGAAGGCCCTCGGAAGAATCGCCTCTTCACACAGGAATTCGTTCGACATTCCCGTCATAGGCATAACCGGCACAAACGGAAAGACCACCACCAAGGAACTGCTGCATTTCATGCTTTCCCTGAAATACAGGGTGCACAAGAACGAAAAAAACTACAACAACGAGATAGGCGTTCCATTCTCCCTTCTCGGCCTTGAGCGGTCGCACCAGATGGCCGTTATCGAGATGGGCATGAATCACTCCGGAGAGCTCGAAAGGCTTTCGGTTATGTCCAGGCCCGGGATGGCGCTGATAACCAACGTGGGAGAGGGACACCTGGAGTTCCTTGGGAGCGTCGAGAACGTCGCCCTTGCCAAATCGGAGATCATGCACGGCATGGAAAAGGGTTCGATGGCGGTCATAAACAGGGACACGGAATATTTTGAGCTCCTGAAGTCACGCGCGGTCCAGATGGGCCTTTCAGTCAAGACCTTCGGGCTTTCCACCGGCGCCGACGTCCGTCCTGCTGATTTTGAGCTCAGGGTGGACGGTATCGGGATGGATATCGGCGGATCCGGGATGAGCGTTCCTCTGTACGGTCTGCACAACGTATACAACGTAACGGCCGCCTTTGCGGCGGCCTCGGAATACGGGATAAGCGCCGCCGATGTAGCCGGGGAGATAGGCGGATTCGTCAATGTCGGCGGCAGGAGCCAGATCCTGGACAGGGGCTACATGGTTATCAACGATACGTACAATGCAAATCCCCTCTCGGTGAGATACGCGCTGATTTCCGCCCGGGACATTTTTCCAGGCAGGAGAAAGATAGCGGTACTTTCTGACATGAAGGAGCTTGGGGAGTCGTCTGAAATATTCCACGAGGACACCGGCAGGGAGGTCGCGGACAACGGCTTCGACATGCTGCTGACATGCGGCGACATGTCCGACGCACTTGCCAGGGGCGCGGTCAAGTCGGGGATGAAGAATGAAAACGTGATAAGGTTCAGGGACAAGGGCGAGATGAAGAGCTACCTGGTGAAATTGGTCCGTGATGGCGACGTGGTGCTCGTCAAGGGATCCAGGTCGACCGGGATGGAGGACATAGTAAAGGTGCTGGCCGGTTAAGGAGGGTTATGTTTTACCATTTCATTCTGCCGTTAAAGGAATACCTCTCGTACCTGAGGCTTTTCCAGTACATCACCTTCAGGTCGGCCTGCGCGGCACTGACCGCCCTTGTCATCGTCCTGGTATTCGGAAAAATCGTAATCACTTGGCTCAGGAATCTCAGGTTCAAGGAAGAGATAAGGGAGCTCGGGCCGGAGAGCCACAGGGCGAAGGCCGGCACCCCGACCATGGGGGGCATCATCATAATCGGCTCCGTCCTGGTCTCGATCGTTCTCTGGGGCAACTTCAACAAGCATTACCTGATCGCGCTTTGCTTCGCCACAGCGCTCCTTACCCTTCTCGGGTTCGTGGACGACTACATCAAGTCCATTTTCAAGAAGAAGGCCGGGGTGCCGGGCAGGGTGAAACTCCTGGTCCAGATGATGATAGCCGCGGGAGTGGCTCTCTACATATACTGGGACCCTTCGAACAGGGACCACGCAACCGACCTCTTCGTCCCGTTCATGAACGGGGCGGTCGCAGACCTGGGATACGCCTGGGTGGTTTTCGCTGTGATCGTCATCGTGTCAAGCTCGAACGCCGTCAACCTGACCGACGGCCTCGACGGGCTGGCAATAGGGACGGTCATGAGCGTCGCGGTTTCGCTTGGCATAATGTGCTACCTTTCGGGCAACGTCAAGATAGCCGGCTACCTGAGGATCCCGTATGTGCCGGACGGGGCCGAGCTGACGGTGTTCCTGGCGGCTTTAATGGGGGCGTCGCTCGGGTTCCTCTGGTTCAACAGCAATCCCGCGTCGGTCTTCATGGGCGATACCGGGTCGCTTTCCCTCGGGGGCATTATCGGCATAGTGGCCGTGATGATAAAAAAGGAGATATTCCTGTTCATCGTGGGCGGCGTCTTCGTGCTGGAGGCCGTTTCCGTGATCATGCAGGTCCTGTATTACAAACTTACAAAAAAAAGGATATTCAAGATGGCGCCTCTTCACCACCATTTCGAGCTCTCGGGTCTGCCGGAGCAGAAGGTCGTGGTGAGGATGTGGATCGTGGGCATAATCCTGGCCCTGCTGGGATTGAGCTCTCTGAAGATACTGTAAAATGAACGCAAGGGGACTTGAAATCAATAAGGCGCTGGTTGTCGGGCTGGGATACAGGTCGGGACTTGCCGCGTGCAATTTCCTAGCGGCAGGGGGCGTTTCCGTCACCGCGTCGGACATAAAGGCCGAGGGGGACCTGGCCGACGTGCTTTCCAGGATCGACCGCAGGGTAAAGACGGTTCTCGGTCTCCAGGACCCTGGACTGATCGACGGCGGGTTCGATGCCCTCATACTCAGCCCGGGCGTGCCAAGGACGATACCGCTGGTGGCCAGGGCGTACGAAAAATCAGTTCCCGTGATCTCCGAGATCGAGCTCGCGTACAGGTTCATGAGGGGAAGGATAATCGGGATTACCGGCACGGACGGCAAATCCACGACGACGGCCCTTACCGGTCACGTGCTCAAGGAGCTCGGGATAAAGACCGTGGTCGGCGGGAACATCGGGATACCGCTCGTTTCCCTGGTCGGAGAGACCTCCGATGATTCAGTGAGCGTGGTCGAGCTGTCATCATACCAGCTCGAGACCATAACCGACTTCAGGCCCGACGCGGCCTGCCTGCTGAACGTGACGCCGGACCACCTTGACCGGTACGACGGCATGGAATCCTATCTCGACGCCAAGCTGAGGATCGCGATGAACCAGACAGGGTCCGACGTTTTCGTATATAACCTTGACGACCCCCTGGCCGTGTCCGGTGCCGCGAGGGCCCGTTCGGCGAGGCTCTCTTTTTCCCTGGCGGACGTGGACGCTGACATCTTCCTGAGGGACGACAGGGTCGTCCTGAAAAAGGGCGGGGTCGAGGTCCTGGACCGGTCCGGGATGAGGATACCCGGCCTTCACAACGTGCAGAACGCCATGGCGTCGGTCCTGATGGTATCCTCCATAATGGAAAGGATGGGCATGAGCCCGGATTACGCCGGTATTTCACAAGCTGTATGTTCCTTCACGGGACTTCCCCACAGAATGGAGGGGATCGGGGAGTACGAGGGGAGGGTTTTCATAAACGATTCCAAGGCGACGACGGTCGGCGCAGTCGAGATGGCGGTGAGGAGCCTGGATTCCGAAGGAATCCTGATACTCGGGGGCAGGACAAAGGGAGACGATTACTCCAGGCTGGCCCGTTCCATCGGCGGCAGGATAAAGGCCCTCGTGCTGATCGGCGAATCGAAGGATTCCTTCTCCGGCATATTCGCCGGTTTCAGGCACGTTCTCGCTGACGGCATGGATGACGCGATCGCAAAGGCCATGAGCCTGAGCGGGCGCGGCGACGCGATTCTGCTTTCCCCGGCGTGCGCCTCCTTCGACATGTTCAGGAATTTCGAGGAAAGGGGCGAGGCGTTCAGGGCGTCGTTTGAAAAGCTGAAGAAGGGGGTGATTTCTTGGACCTGAAATCCCTCATAGACACCAGGCGGAGGGGGGAGCCGGACCTGGCCCTCATGGCGCTGATATTCGTCCTGGCCGGCATCGGCATAGCGCTGAATTACAGCGCCAGCGCCGTGTACGCCCAGAAGACGTTCGGTGATTCGTTTTATTTCCTCAAGCGTCAGCTTTTATGGTTTGTCACCGGTCTCGTCGCCCTCTTCGTTTTCCAGGAAATCGACTACAAGATTTACAAGAAATATACAAAGGCGTTTTTATTCATATCGATAGCCCTTCTCGGGCTTGTCCTTGTGCCGGGCATCGGCCACAGCGTAAAGGGATCGGTGCGATGGTTTTCCATCGGTCCATTGTCGGTCCAGCCGTCGGAGATGGTCAAGCTGATGATGGTAATCTATCTTGTAAAGGTCTTCTCATCCGAAAACAGCCGCAATCACGTGATCCAGCTCCTCATACCGATGATGGTAGTGGCCGCGGTTTTCATGCTCATCCTCATGCAGCCGGATTTCGGAACGGCGATGGACCTCCTGATCGTCAGCGTTCTGATACTGTTCATGTCCGGATTTCCGTTCCTTTATATAGCCGGACTTTTCATCCTCAGCATACCGATGTTCTATCTCCTGATATACCAGGTCGGCTACAGGAAGGACAGGATACTGGCCTTCCAGAACCCGTGGAGCGACAGGTTCGGCAAGGGATATCACGTGATCCAGTCTTTCATCGCCTTCAAGAAGGGAGGGCTGCTGGGCGTGGGACTCGGGTTCGGGAGCCAGAAGATATCGAGGCTTCCCGAGCCGCACACGGATTTTATATTCGCGGTGATCGCGGAGGAGATGGGCCTGGTCGGCACCATCTGCATGATCGGGCTTTTCCTGGCGTTGTTCTGGAGGAGCGTGGTCGTGTCCATAAGCGCTCCCGACGATTTCGGGAGGCTGTTAGCCCTCGGGCTGGGCCTGCTGATTGTCGTCCAGGCATTCATCAACATCGGTGTAGTCATCGGCAGCCTGCCGGCCACGGGTCTCCCGCTGCCTTTCATCAGCTACGGCGGTTCGTCCCTTCTGGTGAACATGATTTCCGGCGGGATACTGCTCAACATATCGAGGTACAGGGAGGCCGCGAACCAGGGCGTAAAGATAAACGAAGAGGTATGGCAGTGAACGTAAAGAGCGTCTTGATCATTGGAGGAGGAACCGGGGGGCATATAAGCCCCGGCATATCCCTTTATTCGGAATTCAGGGACAGGGGAATCAATACCCTTTTTCTCACGGGGAAAAGGGACGCGAGGTTTTCCTCCCTGTCCGAGATCAACGGCGGCGACCTTCATTATTATAACCCGCCGTCAATGACGAAGAATCCCTTCAAACTGCCGCTTTTCTCCATTAATTTTTTATCCGCGGTTGTGAGGACTAAAAAGCTCATAAAAAAGAATTCCGTGTCTGCGGTGATCGGGATGGGCGGGTATGCCTCGGCCCCCGCGCTCATGGCGGCCAGGTTTGCCGGGGTCCCGCTGTTCCTGTGCGAGCAGAACACAGTCCCGGGCAGGGTCACCAGGCTCTTCGAAAAAACGGCCAGAAAAATCTATTCCACATTCGCCGAATCGGCGGATTACCTGAAGTTCCCGGGAAAGATCTTCCATGCCGGCAATCCCATCAGGAAGGGCATCGTCACTGCCATGACGAAGGATGAGGCCAAGAAGCTGTTCCATCTCACCCAGAGTAAAAAGGTCATTTTCGCGATCGGGGGGAGCCAGGGGGCGACGAGGATAAACGAGCTGATATTCGGGCTCAAGCAGAAATACTCTGACGACCTGAAAAACATAGGAATCATATGGAGCACCGGCGGACTGAACTACGACTCCTACAGGGAAAAGCTACAGGAGATGAAGGACCAGGGTTCTGTATACATGTCCCCGTTCATAAGCAATGTCGGCGCCGCCTACAAAGCATGCGACCTGGCCATAAGCAGGTCCGGGGCCGGCGTGATGATGGAGCTTGCGGCGATGGGCATCCCTTCGATCCTGATCCCGTATCCGTTCGCGGCGATGAACCACCAGGAAAAGAACGCGGAGGTGTTCGCTAATGCCGGGGCGTCGGTCATGGTGAGCGACGGCGACGCTGTCCCGGAAAAGATCGCGCCGATAATTTTCGATCTCCTCGGGAATTCCAGGGTGCTGGCCTTAATGTCGGAGAAATCCAGGACGATATCCAAACCCGACGCGTCCGTCGTTATTGCGGACGACATCATGAGGGAAATCGGGGGTCCGGGAATTGTTTAGAAAATCAAAAAAAATGCATTTCATAGGGATAGGCGGGATAGGCATGAGCGGCATCGCCGAAATCCTGATCAACCTCGGATACGAGGTGTCCGGTTCGGACCTGAACGAGTCGGACCAGACCAGGAGGCTGAAGTCCCTCGGGGCCAGGGTGTTTATCGGGCATTTCCCGTCTAACATAAGCGATTACAACGTGGTTGTGACCTCGAGCGCGATAAATCCCAACAACCCGGAACTCCTCGAGGCAAGGAAGAGAAGGATACCGGTCATACACAGGTCCGAGATGCTCGCCGAGCTCGTGAGGCTCAAGCACGGCATAGGGATAGCCGGCACACACGGCAAGACCACGACATCCTCCCTCCTGTCATACGTTCTTTACCACGGCGGCATCAATCCGACGGCCGTGATAGGCGGCAAGGTCCTCAATTTCGGCACCAATGCCAGGATAGGCCAGGGGCAGTACATGGTCTTCGAGGCGGACGAGTCCGACGGCTCGTTTCTCAAGCTTCTCCCCTGCATCGCGGTGGTGACCAATATCGATTCAGACCATCTTGACCATTACAAGTATTTCGAGGGGCTCAAGGAGGCCTTTCTGGAATACATCAACAATATACCTTTTTACGGCTACTCCGTCCTCTGTACGGACGATATAACGGTGAGGGAGATACTGCCCAGGGTCGAAAGGCCCTATATGACCTACGGGCTGTCAGAGGACGCTGACTTCAGGGCGGTGGACATCAGGATGGAAAACGGCAGCACCCGGTACGCCTGCCTTTACAGGGGCGGGCCCCTCGGAAATTTCGAGATAGGGCTTCTTGGAAACCACAACGTGGTCAATTCACTTGCGGTCATTGCCATATCGCTTGACCTCGGCCTGGACCACATGACCATTAGCCGGGGTATGAAGGAATTCAAGGGCGTGGGCAGGAGGCTTGAGCTGATCGGGGAGGAGAAGGGCATAATGGTGATGGACGATTACGGCCACCACCCCACCGAGATAAGGGCCACGCTTTCGGCCGTGAAGAATCTCGGAAAGAGGATCGTGGTTGTCTTCCAGCCGCACAGGTACACGAGGACCCAGATGCTCTGGGACGAATTCGGACAGAGCTTTTCGAACGCGGACGTGCTTTTCCTTGCCGAGATATACCCCGCGGGGGAAGCGCCCATAGAGGCCGTTTCATCCGCTTTAATAAAGGACTCGGTTAAGAGACACGAGGGAAGGGACGTCGAGATCATTTCGAAATTTGAGGATATAGCGGACCGGGTGATGGAAACAGCGAAGAAAGGCGACGTCATACTGACGCTCGGCGCGGGAGACATCTACAAGGCCGGGAGGACTATCCTCGAGAGGCTCAGGGGATGATATGAAGGGATGCGGAGTCAGATTGGCGATGGCATGCGCGGTTGCGGCAATATGTCTTGACACGCCGGCCGAATCGGGTAAAATCACCAGGATAGATTCGGTCGAGTTCAGGGGCCTGCGCGCGTATTCCAAATTCGAACTGTCAAAAGGGGCCATCGGTTCCGACGGGACGGGATTGCTCGTTGATCTGGATGCCCTCGGGAAGAATCTTTCGAGATCCCCTTTCCTTGAAAAATACGGACTGTCCATGTCGGACGGAAAGCTCATCGTGACCGTAATCGAGAAGAAGCCCGCGCTGCTGATCGCGGTAAGAAAAGGCGAAAGGGTGGTCCCGATAGAGCTGGACGGCAATTTCAAGTTGATATCCGCCGGGAGATCGCATGCCGAATTGCCGGTGATATTTCTCGGCGAAGAGGACCTGAAGCGGGGAAGGATCGAAGAAAGGGCCAGGCAGTACTCCGCCCTGCTGAAGAGGGTCGGGAAATTGAGTCCGTCTCTTCTCAGGGAGATATCCGAAATCCATGCCGGGTCCGAGATCATCAGCGTATACCTTAAGGGAAGAAGAACCAGGTTCCTCCTGAGACCCGAGGAGAGCGGTTTTATAAGGCTGGGCGTAACTGCCGGGTACCTGGACAGGATGAGACGTTATCCGGAAGTGATAGATCTCTTGAATGACAGGGTGGTGATCAGATGAAGGGCGAAATTAGGGATGATATAATAGTCGGCCTCGATATTGGCACAACGAAAACATGCGCCGTGATAGGATCAATTAATGAAAACAACCAGATCGAGGTCACGGGGGTCGGGACAGCGCCGTCCAAGGGCCTGAAGAACGGCGTCATCGTGAACATAGATAATACCGCGTCCTCGATAGCCAAGGCCATAGACGAGGCCGAGCTCATGGCGGGACACGAGGTCAGCTCGGTTTTCGTGGGCATCAGCGGCCAGGGCATAAAGGGGGAAAACTCGAGGGGCGTGGTGGCCATATCCAACAGGTCAAGGACCATAACCTCCGTGGAGATAAAAAGGGTCATCGAGGCGGCGCAGGCCATAGTGATACCGGTCGACAGGGAGATACTGCACGTCCTCTCGAAGGAATTTTCTGTCGACGACCAGACGGGGATCAAGGACCCCACCGGCATGAGCGGCGTCAGGCTCGAGGCCGAGGTCCACATAATCACGGCGCAGGTGACGACGATACAGAACCTGATCAAGGCCGTCGACAAGTCCGGCTTCCAGTGCCAGGACATAGTATTCAATCCGCTTGCGTCCGCCGACGCAGTGCTTTCAAGGGACGAAAGGGACCTGGGGGTGGCGCTGGCCGATATCGGCGGCGGCACGGTGGAGCTCATGGTTTACCTTGAGGGCGGCGTATCCTACTCGAAGGTCCTGTCGGTAGGTGGAATTCACGTCACTAACGACATATCGATCGGGCTCCGTACGCCGATAGAATCGGCCGAGCTTATAAAAAAGAAATTCGGGTGCGCGGTGCTGGACCTTGTGGACGCGTCGGAAACGATAGAGGTCCCGTCGGTCGGGGGAAGGGCTCCCAGGAAGCTCTTCAAGCAGGAGCTCACGCAGATCATCGAGCCGAGGATGACCGAGATAATGGAGATGATAGACCAGGAGCTATTGAAAAGCGGCAAGCGCGACATGCTTGCGGCAGGCGTTGTTCTGACGGGCGGCGCAAGCATGCTGGACGGATGCGTTGAATCGGCCGAGAAGGTCTTCAGCATGCCCGTAAGGATAGGGGTTCCGAGGGACATAGCCGGCATAAAGGACAAGGTGGCAACGCCTCAATACGCCAACGCGGTCGGTCTGCTTATTTACGGGGCCAGGATGAGCAGGTTCCGGGGCAAGGCGAGGTTCGAGAGGTCCGGTGCCGGTGTGTTCAGCAAGATAAAGAAGTGGCTCGAGGATTATCTTTAGAGGTCAATCGCCGCAGGCGGATGGGTCCGCGGCGCTGATTTTTTGGTATAATTTCATCTTTTTGTGCCGAATAATATAATAGTCGCTGATGCGACATAAGGGAACCCTGATAAATTTTTTGATGTTCCCTTTCGGTAAGCGTATCTGATGGAATCAGGAATCTGGATTCATGATATCAATGCAGCTTCTGATTTTATAGATACCGGTAATATCTAATGAGACATAAGAAGGCTTCATCCAGGTTCAGGACGCCTTCATGTCAATAGAAATGATTTAAAAAATCCGGAGCACTTCACCATGCAAACCGGCTTTTTAAATCGCCAATAAGGGAGCCTTTATAAATGAAATTCTTGATGTTCCCTTGCAGGCAGTATATATGAAAAACCAGGAGTTATGATTTATGATATCAATGATATCCCTGATTTTTCGAAGTACCCATAATATAAATACAGTCAATGGGAGGTAATATGTTCAAACTAGAGGAAGAGAAACCCGTGAACACGGTCATCAAGGTCATCGGCGTCGGCGGGGCGGGAAACAACGCCGTAAACAGGATGATCGCCACAGGGATGGACGGTGTTGAGTTCATCGTCGCCAATACCGACGCCCAGCAGCTCAGGGACAGTCTCGCTTCGGTCAAGATCCAGATCGGGAGCAAGCTGACCAGGGGCCTCGGCGCAGGCGCGGACCCTGACATAGGCAGGGAGGCCGCCAACGAGGACAGGGACAAGATCCAGAAAGCACTCAAGGGCGCGGACATGGTTTTTATTACCGCCGGCATGGGAGGCGGAACCGGAACCGGCGCCGCCCCGATTGTAGCGGAGGTAGCGAAGGAAAACGGTTCCCTAGTCGTCGGCGTGGTAACCAAACCCTTCAAGGCCGAGGGGAAAAAGAGGTCATCAAGGGCCGAGGAGGGGATATTTAACCTCAAGAACAAGGTGGATACCCTGATCACCATACCTAATGATCTCATACTGAAGATTATTGACAGGAAAACGCCTATAGATGACGCCTTCAAGCTTGCCGACGACATACTCAGGCAGGGAGTCCAGGGTATTGCCGACATTATAATGGTGACCGGCCTGGTAAACGTCGATTTCGCGGACGTCAAGACCGTCATGAAGGAAACCGGCGACGCCCTCATGGGAGTCGGCATCGGCAGCGGCGAGAACAAGGCGATAGAAGCGACCCAGATGGCCATAGCAAGCCCGCTGCTGGAGGAAACGACCATAGAGGGGTCAAAGGCGGTCCTCATCAACATCGCCGGCGGCAACGACCTTTCCCTCCACGAGGTAAACGAGGTGACCGAAATCATAACAAGGCAGGTAGATCCTGAAGCCAACATCATATTCGGCACCACGATCGATGCCGCGCTGGATGAAAGGGTGAGGGTGACGGTCATAGCGACCGGATTCGACAGGAAGAGGAACATGCTTTCACGAAAGCCCGGCGCGGGCGACCTGGACAGGAAAACCGGAACCTCCCTGACGCTCATAGAGGGCAACCAGGACAAGGAACAGAGGAAGGTGCCGGCCATTGGAAACACCTTTACCCTGGATTATGAAAAGAAGAGGCTGAAGGACTATAACAGCGAAGACCTTGAAATCCCGGCCTTTTTAAGAAGGGGCGTGGAATGATCAGCCTCCCGACCGTTGACTGTAACTATCCCGGGGCGCCCGGCTTCACGTCGGCGCCCCCGAGTTTTTAAACCGGCCGTCATGAAGTTTAACGACAAGGCATTCAATCTCATGGAAAAGACGATGGGCAGGTACAGGTCCATTGTTCCGCTTCCGGGCGACGCTTCCTCCAGGTCATACTTCAGGGTAAACGGCTTTAACGGCAGCTACATAATCTGCCTTGACGAGCTTGCGGCGGGCAAGGCGCCGGACGACTATCCCTACAATATAGTTTACGGGCATCTGAGGGCCTCGGGTATCCCTGTTCCGGAGATAATCGGTCAGGACCCGGTGAACGGCATATTCCTTCTTGAGGATTGCGGAGACGATCTTCTGGAGGTGCTATACCCTTCCCTGGGCAAGGCCGAGATAATCGGCATATACAAGGGGATAATAGACGCCCTGGTCCCTATACAAAAAATAAGGGGAAGGGGTGAAAGGCCTTTCTCCATGATGTTCGATGCCGGCAGGCTCATGTATGAGTTCAATTTTTTCACGGCGCATTACCTGTACAGGGCGGCGGCTGAAAAATCACCCCTGCTCTTCGACGAGCTGCGCAGGGAGTTCTCTGAAATTTCCGCGGAGCTGGACAGGCCGCATCAATTCGTGTTCACGCACAGGGACTTCCATTCCAGGAACATCATACTGCGGGAGGGCAAACCCTTTATCATTGATTTCCAGGACGCGAGAATGGGCATGCCGCAATACGACCTGGCATCGCTTCTCAGGGATTCATATGTAAGGCTGGATGAGGATGTTTTCGGGCTGATGAAGGGTTATTACTATACCCATTCAAAAGACGAAGGCATTCACAGCATGGGAAGGGACGAGTTCGAGCTTTTTTTCGATCTTGTTGCTTTCCAGAGGAACATCAAGGCCGTGGGGACCTTCGGTTACCAGCTTTTTTACAGGAACAACCCCTTTTATGAAAAATTTATCAGGCCCACTCTCGGATACATCAGGGACTATGCGGAAAGAAGGGCCGTGCTGGGAAAGGCGTACGGCATCCTGAAAAAAATGCTTCCTGAAAACATCATTTAATGACAGCGGAATGAAATGTGCGCCGCATCTATAAACGGTCGATGACCTTCATGAGAAGGTCCCTGCTTATCACCCTTGAAAGGGATCTCAGGACGTCATCCCTTCTCATTCCCCTTGAAATGTCGTATTTTGCCGCCGTCACTAATGCGTTTACGGCCTGGGTTTCGTTAGCCATTTTATTCCTCTCGGGCGTTGATATTGTCTATTATCGATAACAGGGGGATTATACTTTAGAACGCAGGTTTTTTTGTTTTATCCCGTCGCTCATGGAATATATTGTTCTTGATTAAAAGCGCAGGTCGCGGTAGTCGATAACGGGCGAAAAAGGAAACCGCGTCTGATCGGTCCGGGGAATATCCCGCCAGGAAGGAAGCCGGTTGTCATCAATGGAAAACACATGAAGGCTTTTTTATTTGCCGCAGGATACGGGGAAAGAATGAAACCCGTTACGGATTACATTCCCAAACCCCTCGTTCCGGTACTCAACGTTCCGGCGATCTGCTATTCGATAATGCTCTTAAAGGAGGCCGGGATCAGGGAGGTTGCATGCAATCTCCATCACCTTCCGCGGCAGATAGAATCATTTCTCGAGGATAACGGGCTTTTCGGATTGGATTTGCGGTTTTCATACGAGGAGAAGATACTGGGCACCGGCGGCGGTCTCATGAATTTCAGGGATTTTTTCGACGGCGAATTCGTGATGCTGAACAGCGACCTTGTCTGCGACATCAGGCTGGTTGACGTCATCGGCGCTTTCAAGAGGTCCGGGTCGCCTGGTCTTGTCGCGGTGAGGAGATGCGCCGGTTCCGAAACGGCCACCGTTTCCGCGGCCGGGAACAGGGTCGCGGATTTCAGGGACTCACTCGGCACGGGAACCCGCCCGGAGTTCGATTACACCGGCATCGCGGTCCTTTCGCCGTTGATTTTTGATTACCTCAGCCGTGATTTTTCCAGCGTGGTTTACACCGGCCTTACCGGCCTGGTAAAGAACCATTCACTGGCATGCTACGAACACGTGGGCGGCTGGTATGATATAGGAACGCCCGGGGATTACCTTAAGGCGAACCTCGGGCTGCTGAAGGACCCGGCGCTTTCCGGCAGGATCGCCGCCTCGACGGGTTTTTCGCCAGTGCCGGTATCGCCCGGCGCCGTTATCGACGACACGGCCTCGGTGTTTAACTCCGTGGTTGCCGACGGATGCAGGATCGGGAAGGGGGCCCGTGTCGAGGATTCGGTCATCATTTCCGGATCAGATATCGGCGACGGATCGGAGATCAGAAATTCAGTGGTGTTCAGGAACGGAATCATAAAATGAACGGCCGGTCCTTTCTTCAAAAAATTCTTGACAATACCCGGCCCTCAAAAATAGTAACTTCCGTTACTCCGGTTAATTCTGGGGAAACCGGGGCGATTAGCTCAGTTGGTTAGAGCGCCTGCTCGACACGCAGGAGGTCGTTGGTTCAACTCCAATATCGCCCAAACACCTTTTTCTTGGAATTTCAATTTGAGCAGCGACATCAAAATCACCCTTCCCGGCTCCACGGTCAAAACCGCAGAAAAAGGCCTGACTGCATCATTCATAATTGAGAAGTTCGGCCTTGACCCGGATAAAAAAACCATTGCCGCCGTTGTCAACGGCAATCCGGTAGATCTATATACGCCCGTGACCGGCGATGCGGAATTTAAAATCATCACCTTCGAAAGCCGCGAAGGCAGGGATATTTTCTGGCACTCGACCTCTCACCTCATGGCCCAGGCGGTCAAGCGACTGTTTCCAAAGGCGAAATGCGCGATCGGCCCTTCAATTGACAACGGCTTCTACTATGATTTCGACGTCGATCCCATATCCGCCGATGACCTGGTCAGGATCGAAAACGAGATGAAGAAAATCGTGGCGGAGAATCTGCCCATCAGGCGCGAGGAGCTTTCACACGGCGACGCCGTCAGGCTCTTCAGGGATCTCGGCGAGGATTACAAGGTCGAGATGATAGAGGATCTCGGCGCCGCAATGGTTTCCATTTACAGGCAGGGCGAGTTCGTCGATCTCTGCAGGGGCCCGCACCTTGAAAGCACTTCGCTCATCAGGGCCTTCAAGCTCACGACTGTGGCGGGCGCGTACTGGAGGGGCGACGAATCCAAAAAGATGCTCCAGCGGATTTACGGCACCTCTTATCCCGACAAGAAATCCCTTGATGATTACCTCAGCCTTCTGGAGGAAGCGAAAAAAAGAGACCACAGGAAGCTCGGAAGGGACCTCGATCTCTACAGCGTGCACGAGGACGCGGGAGGCGGGCTCATCTACTGGCATCCCTACGGAGGCAGGATCCGAACACTGCTGGAGGACTGGTGGAGGAAGGAGCATTACGCCAACGGATACGAAATCCTTTACACGCCCCATATAGGCAGGGCAAATCTCTGGGAAACCTCTGGGCACCTGGGCTTCTATAAGGAAAACATGTATTCCCCGATGGAGATCGATAAAAACGATTACTACATCAAGCCCATGAACTGCCCATTCCATATAAAAATATACCAGACGAGCCTTCACTCGTACCGTGATCTCCCTCTAAGATGGGCCGAGCTCGGTACGGTCTACAGGTACGAAAAGTCCGGTGTTTTACACGGGCTCTTGAGGGTCAGGGGTTTCACCCAGGACGATGCTCATATCTTCTGCACCCCCGAACAGATGGTGGACGAGATACTCGAGGTGCTCAGGTTTTCAATGAGGATATGGAAGACCCTCGGCTTCAGCGACATCAAGGCGTACATTGCCACGAAGCCGGAGGGCAGCGTCGGCGACGAGGAGAGATGGGAGCAGGCCCAGAAATCACTCATGAAGGCCGTGGAGTCTGAAAAACTCAGCTTTGAAATGGACCCGGGCGGCGGGGCATTTTACGGTCCGAAAATAGACCTCAAGGTCAGGGACGCGATAGGACGCGAGTGGCAGATGACGACCATACAGTTTGACTTCAATCTCCCCGACAGGTTCGAGATGTACTATATAGGCGAGGACGGGCAGAAGCACAGACCATACATGATACACAGGGCCCTGCTCGGGTCGATAGAGAGGTTTTTCGGAATACTCATAGAGCATTACGCGGGCAAATTTCCATTGTGGCTGGCGCCGGTCCAGGCCATGCTGATAAACGTCTCCGGTGACGAGGCCGATCATGTGAAAAGCGTAAGAAAAAATTTAAACGGGAGGGGGATAAGGGCGGAAATGGACCTGCGTGACGAGTCCATGGGATACAAGGTCCGCGACGCCATATCCAGAAAGGTCCCCTATATCTGCGTCTTCGGCAAAAAGGAAATTGAGCAGGGGGTCGTTTCAGTGAGGAAGCACGGTGAAAATAAATCCACGCTCATGAAGCTGGATGATCTGGCGCAGATAATTGACGAGGAAGTAAGGAATTACAGATAGAGAAAGCCGCGCAAAAAAAACCGGATAAAAATGCCTTTTCTGCCGCCCCTTTCCTTAATCATGATATAGTATTCAACAGAAGGAAGATGCCTGTAGCAAAAAGGAATATTTTTTTAATGATTTATACAGAAAACTTCTTGATAAAATACTATACTTGGAAACACTCTGGCAAAATTTCAATTAATATTGCATCAAAACAAGGAGGCCAATATTATAGACAAGTTCGATAAGTTCCGTATAAACGATGAGATCAGGGCCAAGGATGTCAGGCTGGTCGGAGAGGGATCGGAAGCGATAGTGTTGCCGACAAGCCAGGCGCTTGAAATGGCAAAGGAAAGAGCCCTTGATCTGGTTGAAATCTCTCCAAACCAGGAACCACCGGTAGTCCGGATTGTAGATTTCAGCAAGTTTAAATTCGAACAGCTTAAAAAGGCCAAAGAGGTAAAAAAGAAACAGAAGGTCATCCACGTCAAGGAAATCAAGATGAGGCCGAATATCGACCAGCATGATTTCGAGCACAAGGTGAAACACGCAATAAGCTTCCTCGAAAAGGGCGACAAGGTGAAATTCACCCTGATGTTCAGGGGACGCGAGATGATGCATCCGGATCTTGGATTTGATGTAATGAAAAGGATACAGGAGACTCTGGCGGAAACCGCGCAGGTTGAGAAAAGGCCCTCCCAGGAGGGAAGAAATATAACGATGGTTGTTTCAGAAAAAATCGGAAGCAAAAAACAATCTTGAGGTTAATGAAGATGCCAAAATTGAAGACTAACAGCGGCGCAAAGAAGAGGTTCAGGGTGACAAAAACCGGAAAAATTGTCGCCGCGAAAGGTTATAAGAGCCACCTCCTTGAGAAAAAAACTTCGAAAAGAAAAAGAAAGCTCAGGGGCACCGGCGTCACGAGCGAATCCGAAGCCAGAAAGATAAAAAAATTGCTTCCTTATCTATAATTTTAAACGTTTATTCAATACTAAGAGGGTAATATGGCCAGGGCAACAACAGGAAGAATTCATCATAAAAGGCACAAGAAGGTGCTCAAGGATGTAAAGGGTTTCATAGGCGGCAGGCGCAGATTGTTCAGGACTGCAAAGGATGCCAGGAGAAAAGCCCTGCAGCATTCATATATAGACCGCAGGCGCAAAAAAAGAGACATGAGGGGCCTGTGGATTGTAAGAATTGGAATAGCTTCTAAAATGTTCGGATTATCATACAGCAAGCTGATTGCCGGTCTTAAAAAAACCAATATTGAGATCAACAGGAAAATGCTGGCGGATATCGCCGTAAGGGACATCACCGCATTTAAGATGATCGTTGAGAAGGTAAAATAAAAGACCGTATTTTTCCAAACATGCGATAATGAAAAATTATTATGCCTGCACGATTAGCGCCATTTTCATGGCGCTAATTTTTTTTTACTCCGCGGAAAAATCCGAGGCCTCTCTCCCTCTGACGGAAACCATCTATTCGCTTCTCGAGGATGAAATAGAGTTCGGCCTGAAACAGGAAGTCATACAGACGGAAAAATTCTACCGGACCGATGTCGTGGGTCTCGGATTCGGGATCCTCGCGAACCTTTCGGCCTGGATGAGGTTCCAGTACATGCATGACGGCATCCTGAAATCGAAGAAGGGCGATGTGGGCGATTTCCAGGTAAAACTGAAGTATTACATCGGGGATTATATGGGCGATTCCATTCATGCAGGCTTCCTGTTTTTTTTCAGGTTCCCTTCCGGAAGAAACGCGTATGTATCACAGGAATGGAGGAACCTGGCTCTGGGTAAAAATGAATTCAGGCTTGGGCCCTATTTCCAGTTTGACCTGCCATGGTCGGTTTTCCTGCACCTGAACTCGTTTTTTACATTCAGGGAGGGGAAGAGCGAAAATTTTTACGGTGGCTTTTACATCAATATTTTTGAAAAGGAGACATGGGTAAAGGCATTCGGGTTCAACCCGAACAAGGAAGGTACTTTTTTCAACAGGAAAAGACTGGGTAACGATTATTTCACTTTTTCCCTTGCGGTTAACACTGACAGGCTGCTTCCCTTTGTGCCGTTCGCGGAAGTATACGGTTCAGTGCGGCCGGGGAAATGCGATTCGGATACGAATGCCCTGAGAATTGAAGCGGCCGGTGTAAATCCCGTGCTTTTACTGTCCGGCGGGATCAGGTATTTTTTCAGCCGGTTTACCTACCTGGGTCTGTACGGCGTTTTCAATCCATTCATGCAGGAAAAATTCCTGAGGGGGATTTACGGCATAGAGTTCAGCATGCAGTATTGACCATGGATCCGGTTTAAACGGCGGTCAAATAAATCTTGACTTAATCGATTAGATTTGCCATATTTGGGAAACAATGTATATTTGATACATAATGTATTAATATATATTGAGGGTTTTACCGAAAATTATAAGGCATCATATTATATCCGTCTGGCAATTATAAGAATTAGAAAGTAAAGGGGGTACGCCATATGATATCAATGCAGCAGCTCGAGGAACTTGAAAGCAGGGTGGTCAAAGCACTGCAGCTTATCGGAGACCTGAGGACTGAAAATTCCAAACTGGAAAGCGATAACGAGCAGCTGAAGGGCGAACTCGAAGAATCCAAGCTCAGTCTTGAGGAAAAGGAGCAGGAAATAGAGAGGATCAAAAAAGAACTCGACGAGTCGACCAGGGAGCTCAGGGAACTCAAGGAGAAAGAGGAGATACTCGAGCGAAAGGTTGTCGGGCTTCTAAACAAGCTGGACGGCCTCAAATCCGGCGGAGGCGGCATACCCGCTGGCGACACTTCCAGGAGCTACTCGAAACCAACAAGGCCGGCCGGCGTGGCTGACAAGCGCGAAAGGATGGTCGTTGATGAATCGGCCCTTGAACCTGAAGACTATATAAAGGTTGAAAAGGTTTCTTCCAGAAAAAAACCCCTGATGGAAGAAGATGACGATATAATAATAATCGACGATGAGGGAGGAAAGGGCAGCGATGTAGTTCTGGAGGCCGTTTCCGATGACGATGAGGAAATAATCCTTCTCGATGACGATGAAGACGAAATCGTTATAGACGACGTTGATTCGAAAAAGATTATAATCGACGAGTCCGAAACCAGGAAGAAGACCGCAAAGAAGATCGACGACGACGATTTTCTTATAGTCGAGGAAGACGATTTCAACAAGGGCAGGAAGCGATAAATCCGCGGGAGGCCTGCAGTGGAAAACAAGGTAAAAGTAGAAATTTACGGACATTCATATACAATCAACGGAGAAGCGCCGGCTGAATACATCCAGCAGATAGCTGATTATGTTGATAAAAAAATGCGGGAAGTCAGCTCGGCCAACCCCGGCTACAACCTTAACCAGACCGCCATACTTGTCGCCCTCAACATCGCAGATGAGTATTTTCAGATGAAAAAAATCACGTCCGGTATCGAAGGTGTCATGGAAAAGAAGACCATGGCGCTGATATCCATGCTGGATGAAGGACTGATAGGGGATTATTTCCACAAGGCTGAGTCCATACATCAAGCGGATCATTAATCCAGCCGATAACGCCAGTCATAATGGGTATTTTGTCTGAGAGGCATGCCTGAAAAAGGGGTTCATTCATGAACCATGGCAGCTGCCTGATGTCTCTTTTTCGCCTTAATCGGGCCCAAAAATAAAAAACACCTTGAAATTATTTTTTTTTCATATTGATGAAATAAAAAAAATTACACCTTTAAAAAAATAACAAGTATTAAGTACTAGAGATGCCAGAGCTGAACCTTTTAAGCGACGAGGATCTTGTGGGCCTTTACAAAGAAGGCGATGAAAAAGCTTTTAATGAGCTTTACCGGAGATTCGCCCCCAGGCTGAAAAGGCTCATATATTTCTATTCCTCAAACGCTGACGAGGTCAACGATATATTTCACGAATCGATTATCAGGGTCGTGAAGCATATAGACGGCTTCGATATGAGCAAGGCATTCTCATCATGGATCTATCAGATAGCCGTCAACTGCTGCAAAAACCAGATCAAGAAGAACAGGAGACAAAACGATTTAATAGAAAAGGAAAAATTCAGGATCGTCGACAGAAACACGGATAATGACTCTCCGGACATGAAGCTTATAAACGATCTTGAAATGAAGGAATTCAATACCGCGGTTAACGGGCTCAAGGACAAGTTCAAGGACGTGTTTTTATTGAGGTTTGACCAGAAGATGATGTACAGCGAAATATCCGAGATACTCAATTGTTCAGAAAGAACGGCCAAGTGGCGGATGGAGAAGGCCGTAGAGATCATTGCCAGGCAATTAAGGGACAAGGGCTTGGTTTAAACCATGCAAAGAAACGAAGAAATAAGCAGCATAATTAAAAAGCTTTCCCGGAAGAAAGCCTTCAGCGGCATGGATACGGATAAACTGGAAGTTTTTTTCGGATCCGCGGAACTCCATGTTCCGGAAGGCCTGCTTGATGAAGAACTGGCCTTCATGAAAATAAAGAGCGCCATCAGAAGGGAGTCCCGGGCCCGCACAGGCTTTTTTAAATCGCATGCCCGGGGAATAGCAGCGGCTTCCGTTTCCGCGGTTGCAACCGCCGCCCTGTCTGCCGTTCTGATAATGAACGGCATTCTTGAGCCTCTTTTCCCGGATTTTTTCGGACGTGGCATCGCTTACAATATATTCGGCGATGTGAAAGTTGCCAGGGACGGGAGTACCTCGCGGCTGAAAACCGGCGACAGGATCAAATCGGGCGATGTCGTCATTGCGGCAAAGGAATCCTTCGCCGATCTGAATTTCGGCGACAGGATAAGGATCAGGCTGGTCAGTGAGAGCAGGCTCACGGTTGATGAATCCGTTTCCGGCGGTAATAATAAATTCACGGCGCGCCTCGTCGAAGGCGGCGTGATACTGAAGATCGACGGTCTCGTGAAAGGCGATTCCGTCGCCTTGAAGACGCCGGATTCCACCGCTTTCGTGACGGGAACCGTGTTCAGCGCGGTCACGGATGCTTCCGGGTCCAGGTTCGAGGTATATCGAGGAAAAATCAGGGTCAGGGAGGCGGACCTTGAAGGCGCCGCTGATACGGGAATGTCCGGGGGCGGGTCCGTTGACGTGGCGGAGAATTCTGTCTGCAGCGTTGAAGCGAAAAAGACCGCGGGAAAATCAGGTGATGCCCCAAAATACGACATCAGGGTGGTGCCGTCTTTGCAGGGCAAGCCTGTTCTCAGGGAAGAGACCGACGGCTTCCTGTCTTCCATAAAAAGCGTTCAACCCGGCAGGCTCAAGTCCCTGCGGGTTTTCGTGAACCCGGCCGACGCGATGGTAATGATTGACGGAATGTACAGGCGGACCGGCGGAGGTGAATTCTCGGTAACCGTGGGAGTTCACAGCATAAGCGTTCTGGCGGACGGTTATCTCGGCAAAACGGAAAATATCGAAATCGGGTGGATGAACCAGGATGTCACAGTTAATCTCGAGAAGATGCAGGGCGGTGATTTGTCAGGCGAACATTCTCCATCATACATGTTCGCTGAAAAGGGCGGGGGTGGCATACTTGCCGTAACCGGTAAAGGCCGGGTTTCGTTATCCGATTCCACTATGAATCGCTGGGTGATGGATCTTTCCGTGAACGTGTCGGTGAGGCCGGCATACGACGGGAGCTTGATTTATATCCCCACGAATGACGGCAGGATAATAGCATTGAATCCGGCGAGCGGCGTCGTGGAATGGCAGGTTCGAACAATCGGAACGCCGTCCGGGGACGCGCTGGGCATGGATAATGACGCAATTTATGCTGTCACGGATGCGAAACATCTCTATAAGATAAAAAAGAACGGCAGAATCCTCTGGCTGAGCCTTTTCGATTCCCCGATTCTTGCATCACCGGCAATCGGCGTCGGGTCGTTATATGTCTCGCTTGACGACGGCATGCTTTTCTGCGTGGACCCCGCAAACGGGCAAAAGAGATACTCTATGAATATCGGCGAAGCCGTCGGATCGATCGCCACGGCCGGCAATTCAGTTTTCGCCGCATCGGGAAGTTCATTGTACAGAATCGATCCGGCAAGAAAATTTATTATATGGAAAAGAAATGACTATTCCAGGTCCGGCAGGTCATTTATCGCTGATTCAGGCGAGATCTATTTCATAACTGGCGATGGCGGTCTGGTCAAATTGAACAATGACGGCCAGTCATGGAGGGCCGCTGTTCCGGGGTGGACGACCGGCTCGCCTCTGTTTACAATGGATAACATCATTGTTTCCGGGAAAGGCCTGTATAAAATAGACAGGAAAACCGGCACCGTTTCCGAGGCTGGGAATTCATTGATGAAGGCCGCGATTGAAGGCAAACCCGGGAAAAAATATCCGGCTCCGGCAGGGGCAAAGAAGACACTGGATAATAGCGGCGTCCCTGAGAAATACAGAGTTAAAAGCTCCGATGATAAATCCGGAATCATGAATATTCCTTCCCTCTGATCGGGGAATCTGACAATTATTGAGCCGGAATCAATTAATTTAAGCGGGTTTAAAGCGTACCCTGACCCGCGCTGCTCTTTTTTGTTAAATCCGTCCTCTCATTAAATCCTTCCATATCCGATAATGAAAATATCATTCAATGGTAAAATCTTTTTATTGAAAAAAAATAAGGCATTTGCATGTTAAATTACATATTTCAATTATGGATAATTAACCGGTATAAATGACGATGCCATTACCCATAAAAATGTTTAGATTAATTAAAAAATGCTTGAAATGTAGGTGTTTTTTAACCTAGTATTAAAAAAATTTGTGTATTGTATATTGAAGATAAAAAATATTAAGTCTGTCGGAAACATTTATGGATTTGAACGAACTGCTGAATAAACAGGACCTGATTAGCAAAACTGTGGAAAAAGAAGTGGCCGGCGAGGAAATTGATATCCTTACAGAGGGAAGGATTATTCAGCTGGTCAGTTTTCTCCTTGACGAAGTGGAATACGGCGTCGACATCCTCGCGGTGCATGAAATCCTGAGGTTTCCTGATCTTACCAGGCTCCCGAACACGCCAGAATACATCAAGGGAGTTATCAACCTTCGCGGGAATGTAATACCCATTGTTGACGTCAGGCAGCGTTTCGGTTACAAAGATGCGCAGGTCACGGACCTTACGAGGGTTATAGTGATTGAGACGACCGAAAAGCTTGTTGGACTGCTGGTCGACAATGTTTACCAGGTGGTAAGAATTCCCGAGAGCCACATTGATCCGCCATCCGAATTGATAGAGGGCGTTTCCGAGGAATATATAACCGGAATCGGCAGGCTTAAAGACAGGTTGATAGTCATACTAAACATATCCAATATCCTTTTCATGGAAGAGGAGAAGACCGGTTCGGATAAACAGTATTAGGAGCGTCTCTTTATGGCATTTACTCTTGGGGAATATCAGGATATATTTCTTGAAGAGGCTGATGAACAGCTTCAGGAATTGAATCAAAACCTGCTCGAACTGGAAAAAAATCCCGACGATATAGAGATTATCAACAACATCTTCAGGGCCGCCCATTCACTCAAGAGTTCAGCCGCCTTCGTCGGCCTCAATGATTTAAGCGATCTCGCGCACAAGATGGAGAACCTCCTTCAGGGAATCAGGGATAAAACACTGGATATAACACCAGAGGTCGTCGACATCATTTTTAAATGTTTCGACCAGATAAACGGCGTAATTGAAACCGTGTCGTCCGGGGAGGAGCCGAAGCAGGACCTTACATGGCTTATGGATGAGATTCAGGCAGTCAGCGAAAAGGCCAAACCCGACGGCTCTGAGAAAGCAAAAACCGGAACAACCCGCGGAGCCATGTCCGGGGAAGACATGATTCCAAAGACTGTCCTCGCTTCGGATGACAGGAAAAACATAAAACGGGGGCTTGATTCCGGAAACAGCTGCAGCGAGATAACGGTTTTCATCGATGAAACGGCCCAGATGAAATGGGTCAAGGCCCAGCTGGTCCTCAGCAATCTTGGAAAAATCGGCAAGGTCGTGAGCACCATGCCGCACGCCGAGGATCTCACAGATGACGTCATGAGCGGTGTCTTCAAGGTGATATATCTTACGGACAATTCGATCGATGACATCAAGAGGGCGTGCAATATCGACCTGGTAACGAGGATCGATATAAAAAGCATAACCATCTCCCGCAAGGAAGATAAGCTTGTCATACAGTTCGGACAGAACGAGACATTTTTAAGCGGTGATGACAAGAAAAATGAAAAGCAATACGATTTCAAATCATCGCTGTCGAAGGGAGATGACGGCGATTTTTCCTCCGATTCCGAAGAAGAGGAGGAGGATCCTACCGAGCTTATTATCAACGCCGAGCTTGAGTCCAAGTCATCCGCAAAGAAGCCTGCTGAAAGGGAGGATTCCGACAGGAAGAAAATCACCGTCCTCAAAACAGTCAAGGTTTCGATTGACAAGCTGGACCTTCTTCTTAACAACGTCGGGGAACTGGTCATAGCAAACTCCGGATTCTACAAGCTCTATGAAGAGGTCCGCAAGACCGTCATCGAGAAGTCCCTGATTAACGAGTTCAAGAGCCGAATGGAGCAGATGTCCAGGATCGCAAAGGACCTTCAGACCGGCATAATGAAGACGAGGATGGTTCCTATCGGTCAGGTATTTTCAAGATTCAACAGGCTTGTCAGGGACCTTGCCAGGGATTTCAACAAGAAGGTGGAGCTCGTGACCAAGGGGGAGGAAACCGAGCTTGATAAAAAGGTCATAGATTCCATAGGCGAGCCGCTCCTTCACCTCATCAGAAACGCGATAGACCACGGCATAGAAGGGTCCGATGAAAGGAAGCGGCTGGGGAAATCCGAGCTGGCCACCGTTACCCTGAACGCATACCAGGGCGGTAACCAGATATTCGTGGAAGTGATAGACGACGGCAGGGGCTTGAATCTCGAAATGATAAAAAAGAAGGCCCTTGAAAGGAACCTCGCGACCAGAGACATGATCAATTCCATGGACAATAACGACATCTACAATTTCATATTTACTCCCGGATTTTCGACTGCTGAAAAAATTACGGACATATCAGGACGCGGAGTCGGCATGAACGTCGTCAAGGAGATAGTGGGCGAGCTTAACGGGAATGTCAGCATCGAGACCGAGACCGGCATGGGGACGAGATTCGTCCTGTCCTTCCCGCTTACCCTTGCGATTATACCCGCCATCATGACAAAGGTGAGAAAGGAAACCTATGCGATCCCTCTCTCCGATGTCATCGAGACCATAAAGATTTCCGAGTCCGACGTTACTACGATTGAAGGGCACGAAGTCATAAATCTCCGCGGCGAGATATTGTCGCTCCTCAGGCTTTGCGATTTCATAGGGATAAAGACCGCCCTCGGAAAGGACCAGAAGATCCCCGTTGTAGTGGTGGGCTTCGGCAACAGAAAGATAGGCCTCATCGTGGATTATCTCGAGGGCAAGCAGGAGATCGTAATAAAATCCCTCGAGCAAAACTATACCACGGTAAAGGGCTTTGCGGGAGCGTCCATTCTGGGTGACGGAAGCATATGCCTGATTCTCGACATATCATCAATGATCAATCAGGTCATCATAGAACAGGAAAAGATTTCGAGGATGGACAGGCAGAGGATAATAGAGGCAGGGGAGGCCGAAGTTGAAAAGACCGCGGATTTGATCCAGGAGCCGACCAAGCCGGATAAACCGGCCGATGCCCCGAAGTCCGGCGGGTCGTCCTTTACAACCGATACCGGCAGGGTTTCAATAGCGGAAAAGCTCCAGCCGAAAGCGCAGGAACCGGCCCCGATCCCGGAGACACCGGTGAAAATGGAAGAAAAAAAGCCGGAAGGGGACATCGATGAACTGGAGATGTTCGATGATTCACCCAAGCCTGTAACGAAACTCGGGGATGATGGTGATGTGGATAAAAAGGTCCATGAAGCGCTCGAGAATTTTAAAAAGGAACTCAGGGACAATATAAAGGCCACGATGGACACCGGCAGCCCTTCCGAGCACATGGTAGCGTCCCTGTCCATAACAAAGGAAGACCTGAATAATTTCCAGGTCATAGCGAACATAGGAGCGGCCAATGCCGCTGAATCTTTGTCTAAAATCATAAACAAGAGGATCGATCTCACGATTCCCGAGGTGACGGTAATGCCCACGGAGCAGATACCGAAATTCATCGGCGACATCGACAGCATCTACATGGGGGTCATGCTTCCCATGATAGGAGACGCCAAGGGGACATTGCTCTTTATCATCAATGAAGATGTCGGATTTCAACTGATAGACCTGCTTTACGGTACGCAGACCAGCAAGACCAAGGAGTTGACCGAGGACGGCGAATCCGCCCTGCAGGAGCTCACCAACATTCTTGGATCATCGGTAATAAATGTCTTCGCTGAGAAGACCGGCCTCAAAATCAAACCGGATCTTCCATCTATTGTCCATGATTATCTGCAGTCTGTAATCGATTCCATACTGGTGCTTCATAACCTCGTGAACGACTACGCCGTTGTCATGGATACAGCGTTTTTCTTTGAAAACGACCAGATAATAGGCAATCTCCTTCTGCTCCCGGAGGCCGAATCTTTGAAAATCATAGTCGATCGTATGGGGTCCAATGGCGGATCAAATTAAGGTTCTGGTTGTAGACGATTCCTCTCTTGTAAGAAAGATAACAACCGATATTCTGGAAAGCGATCCGATGATAAAAGTCATCGGTACGGCCAACAACGGAAAGACCGCCATCTTCAAGAACACCAAGCTCAATCCGGACGTAATAACGATGGACATAGAGATGCCCATCATGGACGGTCTTGCCGCGCTCAGGTATATCATTGAAACCAACCCGAAGCCTGTGATAATGATGAGCGTGCTCACGCAGCACGGCGCCGAGGCGACCTTCAAGGCCCTGGAGTACGGGGCGGTAGACTTCATACCAAAACCCTCTTCACTGTTGTCCCTGACGCTGGAGGAGATCGGGAGTCTGCTCATATCGAAGGTCAAGTCGGTTTATCATTCCAAGATCAGCACCTCGAGAAAATCATCCGGCGATGGTTCCGGCGATCCACGGTCACCATTGGAAAAACGGCTTAAAATGTTCGATAAGGGGGAAACGAGCAGCAAGATTATAGGGATCGGCACTTCGACCGGCGGGCCTTCGGCGCTCATAAATATATTCGAAAGCATGCCCGCGAACTTTCCCTCCCCGGTGGTCGTGGTCCAGCATATGCCCGAGGGTTTTACAAAGGCGTTTTCGGAAAGACTGGACAGCAGTTCCCAGCTCAGGGTGAAGGAGGCCGAGGATGGAGATCCCGTCAATCCCGGATGGGGTTATATCGCACCCGGTCATTCTCATATAAGAGTCGAGAACCGCAGCAATGTAAAATACATAAGGGTTTTCAAAGGCGATAAGGTTTCCGGGCACATGCCGTCCATAGATGTTTTGTTCAACTCCCTTGCCGAGGAATGCGGGGACAACACCATAGGGGTAATAATGACCGGCATGGGTAAAGACGGTGCCGAGGGCATCCTCAAAATAAAAAAATCCGGCGGCCGTACAATAGCCCAGGACGAGAATACATCGGTTGTTTATGGAATGAACAGGGTGGCTGTACAGCTCGGAGCGATTGACGAGGTTTTGCCATTGTATGAAATTCCAAAAAAAATAGTTGAATATATATGAGATGTAATAGTATAATGACCCTGTAGATAATAAGATAATTTATTGAAAAAAACTATTTTTTTTTATATATGTTTTATTTTATTAAATAATGTTGTTATCTTTTAGTAAAGATATGAAGAAGTTGCCCGGCATTTTTAATTTATTAGTTTATAAAAAAAGACGTTTCTTCGAAAATAAATATAGGTTCCATTCTAGTATTCATGGAGAACATTGATGGCTAGGGTTTTAATAGTAGATGATGCAAAATTCATGAGAACACTGGTTAAGGACGCCCTGGTTCCTGCCGGTCATGAAATTGTCGGCGAAGCGGAAAACGGTATTGAGGCCGTTAATCTATATAAAAAATTGAAACCGGATCTAGTCACCATGGATATAACCATGAGGGAAAAGGACGGCATAGAGGCTGCTGAAGAGATTTTAACGATAGACACCAGTGCAAGAATAATAATGGTCACCGCCCTCGGACAGGAAAACCTTCTTACTAAAGCCATAAAACTGGGAGTCAAGGATTTCGTCGTCAAACCTTTTCCCCCTGAAAGGCTGCAAAAAGCCGCCGAAAAAGCGCTTGCGTGATTTGATATTTTACTTGATCGTATAAAAACCCCTCTTGACAAAAAGAGGGGTTTTTGTTTTATTTTCCAATGAATTAAACGGACCTTCTTTATGCCCGAAGAAACTAACCAATCCATGTCCAATGAGGACAGATATCTTCTGCACATCGAAAATTTCGATGGGCCGCTCGATCTTCTCTGGGAGCTGATCAAAAAATCCAAAATCGACATAACCGAGGTCTCGATATCGCACATAACTGAACAGTATATTTCCTATCTGAAGCTCATGGAAAGCCTGAACATCAAGATCGCGACGGATTTCATCAGGATGGCTTCAGAGCTGCTTTATTACAAGAGCAGGGCGCTTCTGCCGGCATCTGAGATGGAGGATGAATATTTTGTTCCGCCCCTGCCGCCGGAACTTATAAAAAAACTGCTTGAATTCAAACAGTTCCAGAAGGCCTCTCTCGATATGAAAGGACTGTACGATAGCCAGACAAATATTTTTTCAAGGACCAGCGATTTAAGCGGGATAATAGGCGAAGAGGAATATATTGAGGTGACGCTGTTTGACCTGCTGGGCGCCTTTGCGAGGGTCATGGAATCCGTTGCGACCGTTGAAAAGGAAGAAATTATATTCGACGAAGTCCTGGTAAGCGACAGGATAGAACACATAACGGGATTGCTCAAGGAGAGGGACTCGATATTATTCGAGGAAATATTCTCCGGCTCGCCCAACAGGGCTGAAATAGTTGCATCATTTCTCGCGACACTTGAAATGACGAAAACCTCCCTGATAAAGATAATGCAGCACAGGGTTTTCGGCAGTATAAGGATTTTAAGGAATTTTACAGTTCAAAGCCTCAGTTGATATGCAGGTTGATTGTTATGAGTGAAGAAGACAAAACGAATGAAATGAAAGGCGGTGCGGTTGATCAGGATGAAGAGGCGACACTTTTCCCTGATGAAAGCGGCTCAATGGATGTTTCGGGGAATGAGTCTTCGGTAAAAGGACTCTTCGAGGCGGTACTGTTCCTGAGCAACGAACCCCTTACCACCGCTTTTTTTGAGAAGACCTTCTCCGTCGACAGGACCCAGGTCAAGATCATCCTTGATTCACTGGTCGATGAATACGAAGAAAGAGAGGGCGGGATAAAGCTTTCAGAGATATCCAACGGGTATCAGTTTGTGACCGATTCCATATACGCGGACCAGATCAGGCGCGCGCTGGGATTCAAGAGGAGGGAGAGCCTGACAAAAGGAATGCTGGAGACCCTTTCCATAATAGCATACAGGCAGCCCGTCGTACTTGCCGAGATTGAAGAGCTCAGGGGCGTATCGTCCAGGCTTATGGTGGCCAATCTCATGAAGAAGAACCTTGTGAGGCCGGTCGGGAGAAAGGAACTGCCGGGAAGGCCGCTGGCCTACGGCACCACGGACGATTTCCTGAAGTATTTCGGCCTGAACAGGCTTACAGACCTGCCGAAGCTTTCAGAAATCAAGGAATTTTCCTTTGAGGGCGAGGAATAAAATGGCTGAAAACAATGACCTGGACAGACGGATAATTGGCCTGCTGTCGAAAAGAGCCGGGGAGCTGATCGGCGGATTCAAGGCGAAAGCCGGTTCACCGGATATTTTTGATCCGGGGGAGAGGGATGCCATATTCAGAGCCGTTGAAGAATGCAGCGCCGGCCCGCTGAGCGCCGAATTCATGAAGAAGCTTTACACGGACCTGCTTTCATTCTGCATGGATTCCGTTATGCCGGTCAGGGTGGCCTATCTGGGGCCGGAGGGAACCTTTGCGAACATCGCGCTTAAAGAGGTTTTTGGCGATTATGCAAAGGAGCTCCCCCAGAAAACTATATCGGATGTTTTCCGCGAGGTTGAATCCGGCAGCGCTTCCTTCGGCGTGGTCCCCATAGAAAACAGCACTGAGGGGGCCGTTACCTACACGATGGATGAACTCCTCGAAACCAGCCTGAGGATAATATCCGAAAAATACGTCAGGATATCCCTGTGCCTTGTTTCGCTTTCCGAAGACCCGGATAAAATAAAAAAAGTATATTCCCACCCGCAGCCCCTGGGGCAGTGCAAGGGGTGGCTCAAGAACAATCTCCCGAACGCCGACGTCCAGGGGGTTGATTCGACATCCGAGGCCGCCAGGCTTGCAATGGGAGATCCCGAAACGGCCGCGGTCGCGTCTCATCTTGCGGCCAAGATCTACGGCCTCAATATTATTGAAAGCGGCATAGAGGATGTCCGTCAGAATTTTACCAGGTTTTTCATAATGGGGGAAAGGGACAACGCCCCCACCGGGGAGGACAAGACCTCGATCGTTTGCGCTGTAAAGGACAGCCCCGGGGCCCTTCTCGGACTTCTCACGCCTTTCAGCAGTGCCGGGATCAACATGACCAGGATAGAGTCAAGGCCCGACAAGAAAAAGATGTGGGCGTATAATTTTTTCATTGACTTCATCGGACATAAGGATGATAGGGTGGTGGTCGGAGCCCTGGAGGAGATGAAAAACGAAACGCTGTTTCTGAAGATCCTCGGCTCGTATCCCATTGGCAGCTGACTCCACCCGCCTTTGGGCGCATCCATTGTCATCGGATTTAATAAAATGGGTTTTGAAAAAATAGCCGTATTCGGTCTGGGACTTCTCGGCGGTTCCGTCTGCAGGAAAATCAAATCAATAAAACCGGACGTCCGAATATCCGCGTACGGCAGGGACATAAAAAAGCTCGAACAGGCCCGTGGAAACGGTCCGGTGGATTTCTGCGATACCATGGACCGGGCGTCCCTCGAAGGCATTGACCTCGCAATAGTTTCGACACCCGTGGTTTCTTCCATGGAAATCATAAAAAATCTTCTTTCCAGGACCGATTTGAAAGACGAAGCAATAATCATCGATGTCGGAAGCGTCAAGGCCGGAATCATAAGGGCGATTGAAGGACATCCATCGTCGTCCAGGTTTATCGGGTGCCATCCCATGGCCGGTTCTGAAAAAATCGGTTATAATTACAGCAGGCCTGATCTGTACGAAGGGGCGTCAGTCATCATTACCCCGCATAAAAAAAATCTTGAGCGCGACATCGAAAGGATAAAGGATTTCTGGGAAATGATGGGCGCCAATGTTTTTACTGTAAGCCCCGAGATGCACGATCTGTGCGTAACCTATACCAGCCACCTGCCACATATCATATCGGCGGCGCTGATGAGGCTTTTTGAATCCTTTGCTTCGAATGGTACAGGTTTTGACACGGTCATTCCATTCATCGGCAACGGGTTCCGTGACGTTACCCGGATCGCATCCAGCTCGCCCGAAATGTGGAGGGACATAGTGGAACTGAATCCGGAAAACATATCGGATTCCATCGGGCTGTTCATTGATGAACTCGACAGGTTCCGCAAGCTGATTTCGGACCGCGCTGATGCAGGTTCGATAGAAAAATTTTTCACGGAATCAAAGAATTGCAGGGACAGGATCAAGTGAAGAAGATTGTAGTGGCCGTAGACGGCCCAGCCGGCTCGGGTAAGAGCAGTGTCTCCAAACATGTGGCGGTCGATCTCGGGCTGAAATATATTGATTCAGGCGCGATATACAGGGCTGTAACGCTTTTTTTTCTTGAAAAGGAAGGGGCTCTTGCAAAAGGCTCTGACCTGTCCGGTGTGCTGGAAAAGATCAATATCGATCAGGATTTTCAGTCCGACGGGACCTCGAAAACGTATTTGAACGGCAGGGACGTTTCGGATCTAATCAGGGACGAGAGTATCAATAAAAGCATTGGCATAGTGTCCGACGATCGCCGGGTGAGGGATTTCGTCAATTCCCTGTTGCGGGAATGGGCGGGCAACGGATCTATAATCATGGACGGCAGGGATATAGGGACCGTTGTTTTTCCCGGCGCCGATTTGAAGATTTACCTGGACGCTTCGATCGAGGTCAGGGCCGAAAGAAGGATTCTGGAGTATAGGGAGTCGGGAAAATATCTTGACGAAAATGAAGTCAAAAACCAGATTATACTCAGGGACGGACAGGATGGCAAACGTCCTTACGGCAGGCTGGTCAGGGCGGATGACGCGATATATATCGATACCTCTGATCTAAACCAGGCTGAGGTCGAATCCATGATTAAAAGGCTTGTCGAGGATAAAACAGCGTAGAAGATCACTGCCGGAACCGATTTGGTAAACTTTGATTATCAGCTCTTCAAATAGACATAACAATAGGTGGACGGATATGGACAATGTAACGCATGAAATCGGCGAATCCATCGACATGGAACATGTCGCCGATTCGGCTCTTGACGATATTCAACCCGGGCAGCTCGTAAAGGGCGAGATCGTTACTATAGACAATGATTTTGTTTATGTAAATGTCGGGACCAAGTCCGACGGCAGGGTGCCTATTGAGGAGTTCGATGAGAAGCCGGGTGTCGGTTCGGAGATTTATGTCGTTTTGCAGAGCAAAAGATTCGTGGACGGCATGTTCCAGTTTTCAAAAAAGGCCGCTGACGAGGAAAAGGGCTGGCAGGAGTTCATGCAGTGGTACGGCCAGGGAAACAAACAGATAAAAGGCAGGATCACAAGCTCAACCGGCAACGGTAAAATCATATCCTGTATGGGCGTTACGGCCTTTCTTCCTTTTTCTCTGACGGGAGATCTGAAAAACAGGGGCCAGTCTGATGATGAATATACGTTCAATATAAAAAGCCTCGATGAAAAAAAGAAATCGATAATAGTGTCCAGGAAGGATTATCTGGATGAGGAGCACAGGAACAGGTGGGATAGTTTTTCTTCCAAATACAATGTCGGGGACATAGTGAAGGGAACCCCAGTTAAATTCGTCGAATTCGGCGTTTTTGTGAGGATAGACGGGATCGACGGCCTTCTTCACCGGAACGACATGTCATGGAAAAAGGTGTTCAAGCAGAGAAAGATAGTCAAAATCGGCGAGGAAAGGGATTTTCTGATACTGGACATCAACAGGGAAGAAGGAAAAATATCCCTCGGTCTGAAGCAGCTCATGTCTGATCCGTGGCTAAATATAAATGACAGGTTCAATAACGGAGATACGGTTTCCGGGGTCGTCGTGACCATAACCGGTTATGGCGCTTTCGTTGAAATCGAGGACGGCGTCGAAGGTTTCGTCAATGTAAACGATCTGAGATGGTCGAAGATGGCCGTAAACCCGAAGGACATACTGAAAAAGGGACAGAAATACGATTTCAAGATCCTGGGAATAAACCAGGATGAAAAGAAGCTTTTCCTCGGATACAAACAGCTTGTATCCAATCCATGGGAATCGATAGTCGAAAGGTATCCTGCCGGATCCATCCACAGGAAGAGAATAAAAAAGATAGTCAAGTTCGGAATGTTCGTCGAGCTGGAAGACGATATCGACGGATTGGTTCATATATCAGACGTGAGCTGGGATGAGAATTTAAAGGACCTGTCTTCGTTTTACAAGATAGGCGACGAGGTCGACATCAAGATCCTTGATATAAAAAAGGACGAAATGAAGATAGCCTGCGGAATCAAGCAGTTGATCAAGTCGCCCTGGGAGATGATCAGCGATAAATATCCTCCGAGATCGAAGGTCGAGGGGACCGTTTCCGGAATCACGCCCTTCGGTATTTTTGTAAAAATCGAGGACAACGTCGAAGGCCTTGTGCACATCTCGGAGGTTTCCAGGAGAAGGATCGACAACCTCGAGGAGCACTTCAAGGTCGGCGACAGGATAAGTGCCGTCATTCTCGGTGTGGACGTGGATAAAAAAAGGCTGTCGCTCAGCGTCAAGTCCTACGAGATCATTTCTGAAAAGGAAGAGTTCGACAAAATAATGAAGACCACCAAGCCCAATACTGTTACTCTGGGCGACATGGTGAATATTAAAATCGGAGAATGATTGAAACATGGGAAGGATCAACGTGGGCACCGGGGTCAGAAAGGACATAGATATAGGAAGCAGCTTCACCGAGAAGTTTCTCGTTGTCATTAAAGAATTTGTCATGGCAAACAGGAAGGCAGTGCTCTACGGCCTGATTGGACTGCTTGTAGTGATTATACTGGCAATGTCCGGCATAGTCTACCTTGACAGGGTTAATGAAGATAACCTGGTCAAATTTGAAAAGATAATGACTTCATACATGGAGCAGTCAGCCAGGGGAAACCTCGATGAAAAGAAAAGGGCCATTTCCGAGCTCAAGGCGTTCGCGGATTCGACGAGTTTTGGTGCTACTCACAAGCTTTCCTTCTATGCGCTCGGTAATATTTATTATGCAGAGAAAATGTACGGTGAGGCCGGTATCTATCTTATTAAGTTCGCCGATAAAGCACCGTCATCAGTATTCGCGCCGATGTCTCTTTTGAAGGCAGCCATCAGCGCCGAACAGAGGGGAGATTTGAAATCAGCCATGGGCATCTACAACAGGCTCGAGGAGGATTATTCCGACAGTTTCATTTCCGACCAGATTTATTATAACATGGGCAGGTTATACGCGGCGAAGAAAGACGTCTTCAACGCGAAAAAATATTACCATAAGGTCATCGCGGCCTATCCCGGTTCGCTTTTCATGGAAAAAGCCAAGCGGAGACTTTTTCTCCTGGGCGGGGGAAAATAATTTCAACCTGCAGTCCGGCAAGGATATTTCATCTGAATATTTAAATCTTTCATGACCGGATGTTATTTCTGCCTCAAGTTTGAAATTTTTGATTTTTAATGTTATTTGTAAATTAATGTTGACAGATTCCGGGTTATTTATTGTAAATCCACCATCCCGAATAACTTGATAACGGAGTTTAAAAGTGGCTGTACCAAAGAGAAGAAAATCCAAATCAAAAACCAGAATGAGGAGATCTCATGATGCCCTTCAGGTTCCCAATCTGAGACCATGCCCGAAATGCGGCGCCTATAACCTTCCGCACAGGGTCTGCCCGGAATGCGGTTTTTATAAAGGACAACAGATCGTGGAAAAAAAGGTCAAAATCAAGGAATAAAATCAAGCAATCATTTATTAATAAAGAGGGGATGCCGGTTTGGGCATCCCCTCTTTATTTACCGGGCATGGGAATGAGCCGGGACCGTTTTATTTATTTCTTGACACCGGCCTTTTTTTTAATAATCTTTGGGTTGATGCCCGGCGCGTGAAGTTGTTCGATTCATTATGCGGCTGCGCGTCGGTCGGGTTTCATTCCATTCCATTATTTTTTATTTTTTCGCGGAGAACAACATGAAGATCGATTTCGATAGAATAAAAAGAATAATAATAAAACAGCTGAATATCGATGAAGAGAGCGTCACCATGGACGCCCTCTTCATCGATGATCTCGGAGCGGATTCGATAGATATGGTTGAGCTCGTTATTGCTTTCGAGACAGAGTTCGGCATCGATATACCGGAGAAGGATGCGGAAAAGCTTCTGAAAGTTGAGGATGTCGTCAAATACATTGAATCGAAGTTCTAAACGTCTTAGGTATCCGATCATTTCATGGGGCGGTTATGGAATCCCCGGATAATAAATACAACAGGAAAAAAAGATACAGGGAGCTCGAGAAGCTCCAGTCGCTCATAAGGGCTAAATTCAAGGACAAGAGTCTTTTGAACAGGGCACTCACCCACAGGTCGTATATCAATGAATGCGTCCCCGGAATGAAAGACAACGAAAGGCTCGAGTATCTCGGAGATTCCGTTCTCGCGCTCGTGGTGAATGAGTACCTCTTCAGGCACTACGAGGATTACAGGGAGGGCAATCTCGCGAAAATAAAATCCGCTGTCGTTTCTGAGACCACCCTTGCCAAGGTTGCGGGGTCTTTGGATCTTGGCAATTATATACTGATGGGCAAGGGCGAGGAACAGAGCGGCGGCAGAAAAAGGGCTTCCATCCTGGCGAACACCGTTGAGGCGGTCATAGGCGCGTTTTTTCTCGATTCCGGCCTGAAGGAATGCAGGCGCTTTGTGCTGTCGATGCTCAAGAGGGACATAGAGAGGATAGACAGCCTGAGTTATCTCAGGGATCCTAAAACCAACCTCCAGGAGTTCGTGCAGAAAAAATACAAGGAAAGACCGGTATATGACGTCATAGAGGAGAGGGGGCCCGACCATAAAAAGGAGTTTGTCGTCCGTCTTCTCGTCAACGGGAGGGAGATCACGACCGGCGAGGGCAGCAGCAAGCGGAAGGCCGAGATGAATGCGGCCATGGACGCGCTGAAAAAGATAGAGGACGGGGAAATAAGTATTTGAGATTCCTATCCAAAGACATGAGGGTCAGGGTGGCCGGAATCCTGATCGGCAACGACAGGCTGCTGATGATAGCCCATAAAAAGAAAAGGGAGGTTTACTGGCTGCTTCCCGGAGGCGGGGTAAATTTCGGTGAATCACTGGAGGATGCTCTTAAAAGGGAGTTTTTTGAAGAGCTCAACATCGGAGTGGAAGTAAATGAACCCGCCCTGATATGCGATTCAATCGATCCCGGCGGCAAGAGGCACATTCTGAACATCTGTTTCAGGTGCAATTACAACGGCGGCATTTACACCATCGGCAGGGAGCGAAGGCTTCATGATTTCGCGTTTTTTGAAAAAAAGGATCTGATGAAAATCAAGATTTTTCCACCCATAAACAGGCACCTTCAGTCCATAATGGAAATGAAGAAACTGCCCCTCTATCTGGGAAAGATATGGCTGAATTGAAGAAATTGATGGCGGGGACCGGCTCCTCTTCATACGGGATTCTTATAGGAAAAGACATAATCGATCTCGATGAAACCGGAAATTTTATTCCGCGGAACGCCGACAAGACCGCCATTGTAGTCAGCAAAAGAGTATACGGCCTGCACGGAGAGACCCTTGACCGTTTCTTCGCACGTTTTCCCGGGTTAGAGATTTTCATGATGGATGACGGCGAGGAAAACAAGAATTACGCCCTGGCCGGAATGTATCTTGATAAGTTCATACAGGCTGGTTTGAGCAGGAAGTCCGTCGTGATAGGAGTGGGCGGCGGGGTGGTCGGGGATTTCGCCGGCTTCCTTTCATCAATTTACATGAGGGGAATCCCTGTATATCATCTGCCGACTACTTTGCTGTCAATGGTTGATTCAAGCATCGGCGGCAAAACCGCGGTTAATCTTTCAAAAGGAAAAAACATGGCCGGGGCCTTCCATCAACCCGGTTCGGTTTTGATGGATATCCGGTTCCTCGATACTCTTCCCGACGATGAGCTGAAAAACGGCCTTGTCGAATCATTGAAGCACGGATTGATCGGGGACGGGAAATCACTGGAGATCCTTGAGTCGAACGACCTTGTTTCCATAAGAAACAGCGACGTCATGACAGAATTGATTTCGGCGTCGGTTGAGTTCAAGCTTTCAGTAGTTGAAAGGGACGAAAGGGAGGTCGGGCTCAGGGCGATTTTAAATTTCGGGCACACCGTGGGCCACGCCCTAGAATCGCTTATGGATTATACCGGGATACCCCACGGAAAGGCCGTGGCCGTCGGGATGATCGTCGAGGCCGGGATTTCTAGGAGAAACGGATGGCTTGGGGACGCTGACCTGTCAAGGATCGGTTCCGTCATGCGTTCGTACGGCCTCCTTGACGCGGACCTCAATCTTGATCCGCGTGATGTGCTGTCCCACATGAGATTCGACAAGAAAAATTCGGGCGGCGGCATTAACCTCGTGCTCCTCAGGTCGCTGGGCTCGCCTGAATTCAACGTCAGGGTGGACGAGAAGACCATCATCGAATCGCTTTCTGATTATCTTGCCGTAAGGAGGGGCGTCTAGCCCATGCTGAACTATAATATAAAAATCCAGGACGAAACGAGAATTGTGGAGCTTGCCGGGAGCCTGAGCACGGCGGCGGTGGAAAAATTCATGTCTTCCATGAAGAACATCGTCGAGAGGGAAAGCCTCATCCTTAACCTGGAAAACCTGGGTTTCATAACGACGTCCGGGATGAAGTCCCTGGTTGAAATTTCGATGCATGCCAAGTCCAAGGGACACAGGCTGATATTCCTGTGGCCCAGCAAGGATTTTACTAGGACCGCGGAAACGATGGACGTGTACAATATTTTCATCTTCGCGGACAGCATAGAAGAGGGCATTACGAAGATCAGGTATTTTACAAAATAGTCTCCCCCACAGTAAAAATTCAGATGAATGAAAGGTTAAAAAAAATCGGGATCGAACTTTCACCGATCCACAAAGTCGTAATAAGCTTCATGACCCTGATTTTGGCCGGGGCCCTGTTGCTGATTCTTCCCGTTTCTTCGACCGGCGGCGTTTCCTTTGTCGACGCGCTTTTCACCTCTACGTCCGCTGTGTGCGTAACGGGACTTACCGTTCTCGACACCGCAAAGGACTTCACCTTTTTCGGGCAGTTGGTCATAATAATGCTGATCCAGTTCGGCGGGCTGGGCATCATGACGTTTTCAATTTCGATCATAGCCCTGCTTGGCGGAAATTATTCAATAAAGTGGCGCATCACCCTCGAGTCCTTTTACAACGAGATCAAGATCCTGTCGATGAAAAGCATTTTGAAGAGGATAATAATGTACACGTTCTCCATAGAGCTGGGGATTGCCGGGATTTTATTCACCCAGTTTTACGGAAAATTCGATTTTAAAACCGCCGTATGGCATTCCATATTTCATTCAGTGTCCTCTTTCTGCAACGCCGGGTTTTCGACCTTTTCGGACAATATCGTCGGCTATTACGACAATTCCATCGTAATACTCGCCCTCAGCGCATCGATAATAATGGGCGGTCTCGGATTTTTCGTTCTTTCGGAACTGTTCAATTACAGGCACATAAAAAAGAAAAAAACCGCCGTGAGGCTGTCGCTCCACACGCGGATAGTTTTGATTACAACAATCGCCCTTTTGTTTCTGGGGACGGCCGGGTTCCTTGTACTGGAGTGGAATTTCGTGGTAAAGGATTTCAGCCTCAAGGCGAAAATACTCACGGCTTTTTTTCATTCAACATCCTGCAGAACGGCCGGGTTCAATTCGATAGACGTCGGCGCCCTGAGGGAAAGCACGCTTCTCATGATGACGGCGCTCATGTTCATCGGCGGGTCTCCCGGATCAATAGCAGGTGGCATAAAGACCACGACCTTAACCGTTCTCCTGGGTATGCTGGTTACGAAGTTCAGCGGGAAGAGGCAGGTCCTGTTCTGGAACAGGGCGCTTGATCCGGACACCACGGAGAAGGCCGCCACGCTTTTCATTCTTTCCGGGATCTTCGTTTATTTTTCCACTTTTTTCCTCCTGGCGATAGACGCCTTCGACCTGGGGACCGGTCTTTCCTCCGCGCTTTTCGAGGTCACCTCGGCCTTCGGGACCGTGGGGCTTTCAACCGGCATCACGCCGAAACTTTTAACGGAGGGCAAGCTGCTGATCGTCCTCGTGATGTTCATAGGCAGGCTGGGGCCTCTCAGCCTTATAACCGCGCTGACGATAAACAAGAAGGAAGTTCCGATAGAATATTCAGAAGAACACGTCATGATCGGATGAAAAAACGAGGTTTGTAAATGAAAAAGTTCATCGTTATCGGTCTGGGCAATTTCGGGATGAATATCTCCAAGACGCTCGTGGAGAACGACTGCGAGGTCCTCGGGATAGACATACAGAAGGACTACGTGCAGAAGGCGCAGGAATTCGTTACGCAAGGCGTGATAGGCGACGCCACCAACAGGTCGGTCCTTACGGCGCTGTCGCTCAAGGAATTTGACGGCGCGGTTGTCAGTATCGGCCAGGAAATGACGGCCAGCATCCTGATCTCCCTGTACTTAAAGGAGATCGGGGTGGATAGAATCATCGTGAGGGCGATATCGCAGGACCATTACAGGATTCTTGAAATGCTCGGCATATCGGATATTGTTTTTCCTGAAAGGGACATGGCAATAAGACTCGGCAAGACCCTCTCAATGAAAAACGCCCTGGACTACCTCCCGCTGACGGCGGATTACGCGATCATGGACGTCAGGCCACCGTCAAGCTTCGTGGGAAAAAAGATAAGGGAGCTTCAGATCGGGGCCAGGTATGGATGCCAGATACTGGGAATAAAGTATCAGCGTTCTGGAATCACCGTTGCAGGGACTACCGGCATGGAGGACACGAAAATCGCACCCAGGGCGGACGACGTTATTCCTGAAAACTCCGTTTTAATCATTCTGGGTAAATTCGATAAAATAGAAGAGATACAGCAGCTGGATTAGGCCGCCGTTACCTGGATGTATTGAAAAAATTCCATATCTCATCGCAGGCGTCGATATCCGTGTTCGTTTCGCCTATGATGCTTTTAGGCAGATACTGCCTGCCGCCCGGCCATGTATGACCGCCTCCATCGACGGAGTAAAGAATCACCCTCCTTCCGTTTGGGCATGCATGCCGCAGTATTGTTAACCTCGTAGCGCCTGCAGGACTTTTACCGGGAACTTCTATTGTTTCGGCCATGCCGCAGTTGTTGACTTTGGCCCAGAATTTTACCGTTTCGCCGGTTGAAAGGACTTCGCCCCGGTCGATTCCGAAAACCCTGACCCTTCCGCCGCCGTAGGGGACCAGCGGGTCCTTCGTGCCGTTGATTATCATAACGTCCACACCGCGTGCCGGCCTGCATATGGAATCCGTGCCTGCCGGATTGGTGGCGGATACCGCAGCGATCGCCCTGATTTTTCCCGGCAGTTCGCACGCGAGCCTGTAACACATGAATCCGCCGTTAGATATGCCGGCCGCAAAAACCCGTTCAGGGTCGCAGCCGTAATCCGCGGTCATCCTGTCTATCAATGCCGATATGAATCCCACATCGTCCATTTTTTCCCTGTGGGCCCTGTCGATAGGCTCTTTCCTGTAATCGTTCCAGTGCCTGTACAGGCCGTAAGGATAAACGGCGATGAAGCCTTTTTCGTCCGACAGGGCATTGAATCTTCCGCCGGTAAGGCGGATCATGCCTTCGGGACCGCTGCCGCCACCGTGAAGAATTATCAGGAGCGGAATTTTTTTTGATCCGGAAAAGTCCGCGGGAAGATGGAGAAGGAATTTTCTCTGCTGTCCTTTGTGGCTGATTTCAACCGCGGCGCATCCCCTCGAGTCCCTTTCACGCCATGTGCCGCAGGAAGACGCTGTCAATGATATGGCGAGGGCGAGCAGGATGCATTTCTTCATTGATATCACATGCTCACGCGTCATACCTTGAAGATCGAAACGAAAACCAGTATCAGCGATATGGCCGAGATGCCGGCCGTGAATATGATGGTCACCGCGTTTGAAAACTTGGAATTGGTGTATTCGCCCATGATTTTCTTGTCGTTTATTATAACGAGCATCGCCACGAGCACTATCGGCAGGACCAGGCCGTTTATGAACTGCGATATCCACATTATTTTTATTAGCGGAATGTCGGGAAACATGATGAGTCCGGCTCCGGTGAGTATTAGAAGCGAATACAGGATATAGAACTGGGGGGCCTCTGAAAAGCTTTTATTCACGCCGGTTTCCCAGCCGAAGCTCTCGCATACGCTGAAGGCAGTCGACAGCGGCAGGATCGATGCGGCGAAAAGCGAGGCGTTCAGGAGACCGAATGCGAACAGCATCGAAGCGTATTCTCCGGCAAGTGGTTTGAGGGCCAAGGCCGCGTCCGCCGCGGTCTGTATCGGCTGCTGGCCGTGGCTCTGAAACAGCAGGGTGCCGCAGACCGCTATTATAAAGAACGCGACAATGTTTACGGCTATGCTTCCTATGACTGTATCGATTTTGGAATAGGTGTAATCCTGGACGGTGATGCCCTTTTCGACCACCGCGGCCTGCTGGTAGAACTGCATCCATGGGGCGATCGTGGTGCCGACAACCGATACGAAGAGCACCATGTAGTCCGGGCTCAGGTTGATTCTGGGCCTGACAAGCTCCCCTGCGATTTCATTCCACGGGGCCTTTATCATGAGTCCGGTGATGATATAGCTTACATAGAACATGCAGGCCACAAGGAATATTTTTTCCACTGACCTGTATGTTCCCTTGACGACGAGGTACCATACCAGTACTGCGCTCAGCGGTATGGCGGCGTATTTGCTGATGCCGAAAATTTCCATGCTCGCCGCGATGCCGGCGAATTCAGAAATGATGTTGCCGAAGTTCGTAACCAGTATGAGTATCATGAGGTAAAATGTCAGCTTAACTCCGAATTTTTCCCTTATGAGGTCGGACAGGCCCTTACCGGTCACGACGCCCATCCGGTTGCACATCTCCTGGATCAGAATCAGCGCTATGGTTATCGGGATCAGGGTCCAGAGAAGTGTATATCCGAAATTTGCGCCTGCGAGGGAGTATGTGGTGATGCCGCCCGCGTCGTTGTCGACGTTGGCCGTTATAATGCCAGGGCCCATTATTGAAAGGAAAAGCGCTATCCTCTTGAATCCGTCGTTTGCCCTGATTTTTTCGATTATCTTCATTTTTTATTCGTTGTCCTCGTCCATTTCAGGGAATACGGACTTGAGCGCATCCTTTATGGATATGACGCCCATCATCCTGTTGGCGTCATCCACCACGGGGACCATTACGAAGTCGTACTTGAAGAAGACCCTTGCGACTTTTTTAACGTCGGTGTCGATTTTGACCTTTATCATGTTCCTGTGCATTACCTCGGATACCTGCGTGTTTTTTTTCGATCCCAGGATTTCCCTCAGGGTTGAAACGCCCGCAAGGCCTCCGTCGTCATTAAGCACGTAAATGTAGTATATCGATTCGGACTCGTCATGCTCTTTCTTCACCTTCAGAAGTATCTCCCTTATCGTCGCATCGTGCTGGACGGAAACGTACTGCGTGTTCATCAGGCTCCCTGCGCTGCTCTCGGAGTGTATCAGGAGAGCCTTTATCTCGGTTACCGTTTCCTGGGGGAGCGCGGCGAAAAGGGACTGGAGCTTGTCCTCGGACAGCTCCTTGAAGAGGTCGACGATCTCGTCTATGTCCATTTCCTCGATTATTTTTTTCAGGTCGTCTATTCCAAGCATCTCGACTGTCTGCACCCTTATGTTGAGCGGCAGCTCCTGTATGGACTGCGCCGCAGTAGCCCTGTCGAGGGATTTCATGATGATGATCCTTTCGTCGGTTCCGAGCTCGGTCAGGACGTCGGCGATGTCGGCCGGGTGCATCTCCGACAGTTTTGAATAAGGGATTTTAAGCGATATGGATCCGTATATGTTCGTCGTGGTTATGGGCTGGATGTTTTTCCAGGAAATGAACCTGTCCTTGAGATTATAATCAAAGAGCCATTTGACGGTCCTGTTCATGTGACCGTGCCAGCCGAGCCTCCTCAGAAAGCCGGAGAATCCTATGTCGATATGGACCAGCCACAGGTTTGACTTGTCCTTCATCAGGTGCAGGTCGTTTACCCTGACGACCTTTGAACCTGCCGTATCCACTATCTGGTTGTCCCAGAACGTTTCCTTGAGCAGCATCTCGCTGCCGGCCGGGTCTATCTGGTTTTCCAGCACATCCGGTTCGCCTTTGATAAAGGCGCCACTGCCGGCCTCCAGGCTATCGACGCAGTCCCATGGGACATAGTATGTCCCGCGCTTGAATTTTTTTTTCATTATAAGGGCGGAGACCTTCGGGTATGCCCTTTTTATCGCCGCTGACACGTCGTCGATATACCCTATCTTCCGGCCGCTTTCGGAACTGTATACGGGGAGGCTTATTATCTGAGACAGATAAATGAAGCTGGAATCCATGTCCATGTCTTATACCGTTCAAATGGAAGTTTTATCAAAGGGCGGGATCATTATGAGGGATCCCGTGCCAGGAGTAAATCAATTTTTTAACGCTCATCCCCGAGTGCCATGGCCAGGACGCTTACGGGATGCATTACGCGGTATTTAGTGTTCATCTCGATCTGCATCCTGCACGTTTCACAGTCTGTTATGACGATTTCCGGATCGGCCTCTTCTATCCGCCTGAAAAGCTGGTAGCCGACGTCCTGGGATATCTGGTAATATTCCCTCTTGAATCCGTATGTGCCGGATATGCCGCAGCATTCCGAGTGGAGGATGATAAGGTCCAGGCCCGGAATTTTTTTTAGCAGATCTATCGTGTACATGACGCCGCCGAGCCTTTCCAGATGGCACGGAGAATGATAGGCGGCCCTTATGCTCACGGGCCTGAGAGGAGGCCTGGCGCCCTCCTCAAACCTGTCGAATATGAATTTCGTAACGTATTCAATGCTGTTGTAAATCCCGGTATTGTCCATGTCCAGCAGATGAGAGTATTCGTGCTTCAGTGCATAGGTGCAGCTGGAAGAGGTAGATATGATCTTGAGACCCTTTCCGGCCGCGGCCCCGGACAGGCTCGATATGTTGAACAATGCGTTTTTTTTCGCCTTTTCAAGGTATCCGTTGGCGATGAGCGGCACGCCGCAGCACTTTTCCCTGACCAATTCTACGCCCACGCCCATGGCGTTCATTACCCTTACAAGATCCGTTCCGAGAGAGTGGTTGTTATAGTTTACGTAGCAGCCGTGAAAATAGACCGCCTTTTTTTCAAAGGTTTTCTGTCTGGCTGCAAGTTTTTTAAATTTTCTCCTGAATGTGCCCCTTTCATAGGCCGGGTACGACCTCTTGTACGGTATTTTAAGAAAAAGGTCCATGAGTATCTTTACCGGGAAGAAGGAAAACAGGAAATTGGCGAGAGGGCTGAAGATCGTTCCCAGACTGCCGGCAAGATCCGTCCTGCTCATGAAAAAGTCCCTCGGTCTGAAGAAGCCCTTTTTCACGTACTTCCATTTCGCGTCCTGTATGATGTCGGCGATCCTGACGTCCGAAGGGCATGCTATTTCGCAACGCTTGCAGTTCGTGCAGTATTTCAGCGACTCGTCGACGAGCCCTGGATTTTTTATCCTCAGGCGTTCCGCGTCCGGCCCGGACTGCTTCGGTCCCGGGAAGAGGTGTGTAACCCTTGCCACGGGGCAGTATATGGTGCATACAGTGCACTTTATGCAGTGGTCGAAGCTGATGTTCTCGAGTTTTATCATTTATTTTTTTTCATTTCCCCGATGATTCTCTTTGCCGCGAAATATCCTGTGGATATTGCGACGCCGCCCCCGGAGCCCTCCCTGATCGGGTCATAGCCTGAAAGCATCGCTCCCGTGCAGAAGAGGTTTTTAACCGCTTTTCCGTCGCTCCCGAAGGGATTGAAGTATTTGTTTGTCTCGACGCCGTACTTCAGGAACGGATGCCCCTTTCTATCAAAGAATTTTGCGGAATACCAGTCGCTCCTCCTGTTCGATCCGGAAAACCTGAGTCCGAGAACGGGTTCATCCAGCATGTTGAATCCGCTGCGAAGGCCGGCGCTGAAGAAGCTACCCGTTGACATTACGTAGAAACGCGACCTGTGCCGAGTGTCGCCGTAGTTTTCAGTATGGATGTGGTCCAGCTCCCCGTCCATTATCTCCCCGCCGTTCACCCTGTCTCCGCCTGAATATTCACCCCCCAGCGCCGCGAACCTGGACCTCAGCGCATTGTCGAGGCGGAGTCCGAGGATCGATGGGGGAAGGGAGGGAATTTCGTAAATGAGGCATCCCGTCAGATCCTCGAGCCTTTTATGTATCTGGGCGAAGTTGTCTATCCCGATGAAAGCCGGAAGGCTGACGACCCTTGCGCCCCTTGCCGCCCTTTTTATCTCTTCGGCGATCCTGGGCAGGTACTTTTCCGTGTCGAATACCCTTGCCAGGTCGATTGACCTGAATTCGTGAAGGTTTTTTTCCGTCCTGGTGTAGAAGGGCAGGGTAACCTTCCCGGTGATTATCCCGGTTCTTTTAAAGATGGGATTTTTACGCAGCTGGCTCACGGTCAGCTCGGCGTAGTAGTCCCTGTATCCGTCGAAGTTGAGCACGGCAATTGAGGCCCTTTCCTCGACGGCCTTCTTGAATTTGTCGTTGAATACGCTGTCCTGGGAAAAATAAGTGGGCTTCATTACGCCAAGGCCGGTGATCCTGAAATGGTTTTCATCCCCGTTGTCGTGGAGGCTGATCCCTGCGAGGGATATCTGATCATTGAAGAATTCGAGCGATTCCCTTACCATCCTGGAGCCTATCCTTGAATAGGGATGCGCCGGATTCGATTTCGCGGTTTCCTTCATGTAATCGAACGGCCTGTACACCTTCCCTCCGCCCTGCCTGTATCCGAAAACGTCTATGGACCCGGAAGAGAAGTGAAGGGAGTTCATCCCGGAAGATATTACGGCCGTTCTGAGGCCATCTTCCGCGCATTTTATTCCGCAGGTCAGGCCGGAGAGACCGCCGCCGATTATGATGCAGTCATACGCCATCGCCGTCACCCGGGTCGTCGTCGAATTTTATTTCACCTATGCCGAGAAGACCCTCGTATATCCAGTAAGTGAATTCGGACTCCCTGAGCCCGTCACCCCAGAGGACAGGTTTGATGCCCTTCCACCTCTCCTCGAGGAAATTGTAAAGGAGCTCGATGGATTTTTCCGGCCGGTATATGCCGAAATCGGCGAACAGGCCGGCGGACCTGTAGGCGCACAGCTCGCCCTGGCACGGGCCCATCCCTATCCTCGTCCTTCTCCTTAGATCGATGATGTTTTTCACGTCGAGCTTTTTTATGGCGTATTCCGCCTCTCCCTCTGTGACCATCTCGCATTCGCATATCAGCCTGTAGTTTTTCTTGTCTCTCTTCAATATGTCCTGGACCCTCAGTCCGTGCCTGTAGAGTGTGGATCCGACCACGGATTGCGATATGCCGGTGAATGCCCTGACGTTTTTCCTTTCAGAGATTTTTTTTTCGGATCCAGGCAATGGCGTCTTCGCGGTGCGGCACCTTCCGCCCGTGCCGAGCTTGCTGCAGGCGAGGTCGGCCGTCATTTCCGCCATGAGCCTGTAGGTCATCAGTTTTCCCCCGGCGATAGTGATGAGTCCTTCCGCTCCGTCCCTCTCGCTGTGGTCTATCAGCACTATGCCCCGGCTTATGTTCCTTCCCATGGTTTCGCCCGATATGGCTACGAGGGGCCTGACCCCGCAGTAGGCGCGCAGGGCCCTGGTCTTCGAAACGTTCGGTATGAGCTTTTCACCGTCCTCCAGGAGCACGTCTATCTCGTCGTCGTCCACCCGGAGTTCCTCTATCCTTGAATAGTCTATCTCCCTTGACGTGGTGCCGATCAGCGAGACTGTATCGCCGGGGACTATGATGTCGCCGTCGGATGGCTTTCTGCATCTGTTCACCACTATGTTGTTTATCCTGTAGTCGATAATGAGCATGGATCCCTTCGACGGGAACATCTTGAGCTCTATGCCGCCGAGGGAACAGACATGCTGTCCCCATACTCCCGCGGCGTTGATGACAAGGTCGCAGCGGATCTCGATCTGATTGCCCTTTTCGTCCGCCGCCCTTACTATGTTTCCGCCGCTTTTCAGCTCGAGGCCCGTGACCATCGTGTGCGTCAGTATCCCTGCGCCGTGTTCCTTGGCGTCAAGTATATTGGAGGCGGCGAGCCTGAACGGGTCTATGGTTCCGTCCGGCACCCAGATTGCGGAGAGTATGTTGTGGTTGAGATTGGGCTCGAGTCTGAGCGCCTCCTTGATGCTTATCTCCCTGGCGTTTATGTCCGAGATTTTACAGCCTTCAAGGAGCTCGTTATGGTAGACCGGATCGTCCTCCGGAAGCGTGACGAAGAGTCCGCCCGTGTCCTCGATGCAGTGCCTGGCGATTTTTTTCAGTATCCGGTTTTCGGAAATGCACTCCCTGGCCGATTCCAGGTCCTTGACCGCGTACCTTGCTCCCGAATGGAGCAGGCCGTGGTTTCTGCCGGTGGTTCCGGACGCGATGTCGTCCTTTTCTATCAGTATCGATTTTATCCCGCGAAGGGAAAGGTCCCTGAGGGTGCCTGCCCCTGTCGCCCCGCCTCCTATTACAACCGCCTGTGTTTCGTATCTTTCCATGTTTTTTACTTCGGGATCTATTTTAAAATAACAGTTCAGGGTCGTGTCAAATATTATTTATAAACGCCGGCCTTTGAAGATGAATTATTCCATGGTTCAGGGTTTTTTCCCCGCGAGTATCCCCCTCAGTTCGTCTTCGGAGAAAACATAATCCTTTTTACAGAAACTGCAGGATATCCTTGCCCCCCTGTCTTCGGACGCCATGCTCTCCAGCTCCCCGGACGGCAGGCTTCCGAGGATGGCTTCGATGAGCGCCTTATCGCACCTGCAGGAATGCCTGATCCCGTTCGAATGCAGGATGTTCATCGTTTTGCCGCCGAAAAGATCCGACAGCACTCCCAGTATGTCGGATCCCTCGCGCAGAAGCAATCCAAGCGGTTTCTTCATGGACTGGATGTTGTTTTCGACTATGCTTATGCTGTCCCCGGGGGTTTCCGGGAAAGTCTGTATGAGGATGCCGCCCGACGATGCGGGCCCGCCAGTTTCATCCAGGTCGAGACCTATAATAATGGCCGACGGCACCTGCTCGGACGCCGCGAAGTAATAGGCGAGGTCGGGCGCTATATCGCCGTAATGTATCGGGGTTACGCTTGAATATGGATCCTTCAGCCCGAGGTCCTTCATCACTGTGAGGAAGCCCGCGCCGATTGCTTTCGAGAAGCAGGTTTCGCCGGTTTCAGCGGAGACATCCGGGTCAGGATTTGATATGTATCCCCTGACATTGCCGGCCGCGTCGGCCTGGACGTGTATCTCACCGATGGGCCCGCTTCCGGAGAACTTTACCGATACGCTCTGGCTGGATTCGGGTTTGAGAGTGGATGCCATGAGGACCGCGGATGTGATGGTTCTGCCAAGGGCGGTGGTCGCGATGGGATTTGTCCCGTGGATCGAGGATATTCCCTTCACCGCGGCTGCGGTGGTTGCCGTATAGGCCCTCAGGTTTAATTCGGTGCAGATCACCCTTGTAGCATTATCATGCGTATTCATCGCGCCCCCGATTCGCCATGAACCAGTCACGCGGGAAATTATTCAAGTTAAAATTTATCCTGTTCACTTCCCGGGCGGCCCATAAATTTCACCGGAACTGCTTGACATATGACGGATTTTATGTGAATGGATATCTGTATCCCTCAACGGCGGTTATCCGGCAATGAAAAGCCGGATTTATCATAACTGTCAATTCAGGTAAAGCCCTGTAAGACTCATAACAGGTATACTTTTCCGCTCAATATAATGTAAGGAGATCATAATGAAAAAAACCAGCAATGCATTTAAAAGCGATAAAAGAAGAAAAGAGATAGAAAGGCAGAAGAGGCAGGAAGAGAAGCGCCAGAACAGGCTGAAAAAAAAGGACGGTACCGAGGACGTATCTGAGGACGAACAGGAGGAAGCGGGAGGATCGTCCGTGGATTGAAGCCGGAAATTTCCGGATAAGATTCCTTTCAGATGAAATAACCGGGGCGCATTTAATACGGCATTGCTAACATATAATTAAAGTATTCCCTGTTCCGCGCGGCCCGTCCGGGAAGCAGATCCTGGCCGGATCATCATGAAATCCATGGATATTATACGCATGAAAAACCGTATATATCAACATGATTAACTGGCGGGCGGGGCCCTCCATTTCCGGAAGCGTGCGCCCGTTATGCGTTCCCGCGGATTTTAAAAATCAATGATATCCAGATAGGCTTTATATTTTTTTTTGCATCCGAGGTGGTTCCTGATGAAAAATTTTGCAGCCTGTGCCGGGCCAAGCGTTACCCCCATCTTCACGATAATCCCCATCTCACCGCCGTTTATGTATGGAAATACGTTCGAGTAGTTTATTCTGTGTTTACCGTCCGTCCTGAGCCCTTTTATTTTTTTTTCAAATAATTCGCAGGTATCGAACATGCTTTTTTTGTCTCCCTTGAAATCAATTCTGTAATTGAGATTCAATTCGATTCTCAGCATACCGTGTACTCCGCATCGGACAGATAGTTTATTATCAAATCCGGGTAAACAAGAAGATTTAAATAGGAACTGCTGTGCGCCAGAAACCCCCCGAGAAAAAGCATAATGCATAAAGCTCCGTTCGCGATCTTCAATAATTTCATTTTATTGCTCCTTTTTTAAAATATATCATGCAATAAATCCAGAAACTCTTTGCCGGCCAATGACCGGACAATATTTTTAAGATCAACGCAAATCAACCTGAAATATCCCCTTATCGTTGGAGAAAATATAAAATTAAATTTTATGCTCCCCCTTGATCCCGAAACTGAAGGACAAAACTTCAGGCTTTTCGGCTCCAGCACGGCAATCTTTTTAAACCTGTCCGCATCAATAGCCGCCTTTATTCTTCTCTCAAACCCATCCTGGACCCCGGAATGAGTATCGTAAATTTCCTCAAGATTTTTACCCTCGGTCACCTCATATACAAAACTTCCACCATAATTAAGTTTTAACATACTTCACCTCCATGCTGTAAAAGCCAGATTGCAAATCCCCTGAATTCAAGGTACAGCATGTACCAGTCACTGTGAGATAACAGCATGAAGCTCGCCAACACCCATGCTTTTTTCCACATTTTTTGTTCCTCCGGTTTTGTAAGCATTAAGAAGGTCTTAATCCCTGCCGGGTCCGTTTGCCGGCAGGCTTGTTCCCGGATCCGGTTCAGCCCGGAACCGGGAACGAATTTTTAAAGAGAATTATTACAGTTCCTTTTTTACCATGAAACGGCAGTGTGCGCCGGATTATGGTATTATTGCTTTGTATACATGGGAAATATAATATGATGTTTTACGCGGACATACCCTTTGAATGTCCATGTCGGGCAGGGGGTGTGCATACCTGTGGTTTTTTTAGATATATCCGAGGCCGTGAAAAAGGTGATTTCGATGAAATTAATGTTCGGGAGCATGGAAACTGTATATTCGATTGGAATTTGCTGGATTTTAATGATTCAAAAACAGCTGCAGTTTGCTTTAAAAATAAGAAAGGCCAGGAAGGATTAAACTGACGGTTTCAGCTTAAAACCCCTTCCTTTTCGAAGACCTCGATCTCGGCCGCCGAGTATCCGAATTCCTCCAGCACCTCGCGGGTATGGATGCCGCGTGTGACGCCCGCCGATCTGTATTCGGGCATGGATTCTGAAAACTTTACCGGGTTTGCGAGCTGTTTTACCATCGTGCCGTCCGTCAGCGGCACCTCGATGACGAGGCCGCGGTCCCCGGCGTGCTCGCTCCCGAGAGCCTCGGACAGGTCCAGCACCGGTTCCACACAGGCGTCCGCGTCCCGGAACGCGTCCTCCCATTCGGCCCGGGTCCTTGATTTGAAAATGGCTTTTATCTGTTCCTTTACTTCAAAAACGTCAGGCGGACATACGCCGCCGGGTGCGAGGTCGGGCCGTCCGATGATGCCGCAGAATTTCACGAAGAATCCCGGCTCGATCGCGCCCACGGAAATGAAGCCCCCGTCGGATGTCTCGTAGACGTCGTAGATGGAGCCGCCGTTCAGGAGGGTGCCCTCGGGACGAGGATTGCGGCCGTCCGTCAGGAAGCACGCGCCGTACATGGCGTTGAAGGCGGTCATTCCGTCGGTCATGGAAATGTCGATGTGCTGGCCGGCCCCGGATGAACTCCGGAATATTACCGCGGCCAGTATCCCAATCACGGCGTTGGAGGAGCCGGCCGCTATATCTGCTATCTGCATGCCGCACGGCGCCGGCGCTCCGTCCCGCCTGCCTGAATAGGAAAGTATCCCGGAACGCGCCACGTAGTTGATGTCGTGGCCAGCGCGGTCCCTGAGCGGACCGGTCTGGCCGTAGCCGGTAAGGGAGCAGTAGATGAGCGTCGGCTTTACGGATTTCAGGCTCCCGTAATCGAGGCCGAACCCCGCCATCACGCCGGGCCTGAACTGTTCCATCAAAATATCATATCCGTCAATCAGGCGATGGACGATTTTTACGGCGCGTTCATCCTTCAGGTTGAGCGATATGCAGCGCTTGTTCCTCTGCAGGTACGCGGCGGCCGCGGAGATGCCCGTATCGCCGATAATGGGCGGCATGAACCCGGCCAGGTCGGGATGTGATCCGGAAATTATCCTCAGCACGTCCGCGCCGAGGTCAGCGAGCGTCATGGTCGCGTAGGGACCGGGGAGAAGGGACGTGAAATCCAGGATTCTCAATCCATGTAAGGGACCGGACATGAAATCTCCTTTTGAAAATTATTGACTATCAGTGCCGGATTTTTGAGGCCTGCATTGATGATATATTATAAGTAATGAAAATACCTGTTTGTAAAGAAATCTTTTTTCATGGAATTTATCGTTCAGGACGGTATATTTTTTCAGGAACGTCAATCGGCAATGCAAAAGTGAAACGGATCCCGGTATGGTTTTCGGATGCCGGCCGGGTTAATTAAATGGGCCGTATACTGTGATACGGCCCATTTAATGTTCTGTCATGGTGAGGATTATTTAGATACTTTGAAAGCCGAATCCCCCCAGGATGTGCCCCAGTCCCTGGTCTTCACGCCGTTGCGGGCGCTTCCCTTGTAGGAGGGGAGGCTTTTTGTGACAGTGACCACGGCCGTTCCGCCTTTTGCCGCGTCAATCGCTCCGGCATGTACGGCAGCCGCGCACAAAGATGAATCCGTAGTATAGGTGTCGGTGCCCCATACCGAACCGTTTCCGCATCCTGACGGGCAGGCTATTGAGAACGACGATCCGATGGCGGCATTCGAGCTCGCATCCTTAATTTTGTCGTCGCATTTTACTGAAACGGCCTTTTTGCATCCGAAACTGAATGCTGCCACTATCAGACATAAGATAATTATTCTGAATTTCATAACTCCTCCGGTATTTTTTATAATGTTTTTTCGATCTCATGATATACTCTTTTGTCATTTTGTCAAATCCTTTTAATTCGGCATATCGGTGCATGTTCGCTTTAATGCGGGATTAAAGCCGTATCTCAAATATTTCTTGATTTAAAACAGATGATTGATATCAAAAATCGTAATTATTACAGATAGAAGGAGCCCGCATGGAAGCGATCTACATCAGAAGAAGCATAAGGAAATATTCGCCAGGCCCCGTCAGTGAAGAAGACCTGGGAGAGATAATCCGGGCCGGGATGAACGCGCCCTCGGCCGGAAACGAGCAGCCCTGGCACTTCGTGGTGATAGACAGGCGTGATATTCTGGACAGGATACCGGAGGTGCATCCCTATTCGGGAATGATCAGGGAGGCCCCGGTCGCAGTTCTGGTGTGCTGCGACCTTGACAGGGTAAGGCACGAGGGGTTCTGGATACAGGACTGTTCGGCCGCCACCGAAAACATGCTTCTCGAGATAGCGGACAGGGGCCTGGGGTCCGTATGGCTCGGCGTTTACCCGAGGGAGGACAGGGTCAGGGGACTGCGGAAAATATTCTCCCTTCCGGAAAATATCGTGCCGTTTTCCCTGCTTCCGATAGGCCTGCCGGGGGAGAAGAAGGACAGGAAGAACGAGTTCCACGGGGAAATGATACACAGGAATTCCTGGTGAAACGGTCCGGCCCTGCCCGGCATGGCGGGTGTTTGATTTTCATGGGGTCGTATCCCATGAGCGTGCAGCATACGGTGTCCATCGCGGGCCCCTTGTTCCCGAATATGATGAGGTTTTTCGGATAGGGGGTGACCTCCATCGGTCCCTGCGCCTAGTCCGCGAAGACCGCGCCGGTGGTCACATATACACGCGGCCTTACCTGAAAGATGTCGGCTATTAATGAATGAAGGTTTTTGTTCGGGTTGTTTTTTTTATTCGCGTCTTCATCGGGGCCTCACGGTAGGCTGCTATAATGTTTATAAAAAAAAGGACAGGCAAATGCCTGTCCTTCTGTAATATATCTATTAAGATATTATTTGTCGCCCTCTGCTTCGCCTTTTTTTGGTTTTTTAACCTTTTTGGGCTTGGGCGGTTTCTTTTCTTTTTCCTTTTTGGGCTCTTTATCTTCTTTCTTGGGTTTTATCTTTTTGGGCTCGGTCTTCTTTTCCTTGCTGTCTTTTATTTTTTCTTTATCGTCGCCTTCTTTCTCGGCCTTCTCTTTGCCTTTCTTGGGTTTAGGCGGCTTCTTTTCTTTTTCCTTCTTGGGCTTTTTCTCGTCTTTCTTTTCCTTGTCGTCCTTCGCGTCCTTTTTCTTTTCCCTGTCTTCCCATTTCTTGGATTTGTCGACGATTATCTGGCCGTCTTTGTGGTAGTGGTATTCTTTTTTACTGTGGTCCCAGTGTCCGCCCTCGCTGTCCAGTCCGCCGGAATGGGAATAAAGATTGCCGACCAGGCCGAAAATGACCGCAAAAACGGATATAAAAATTTTCTTAAACATTTTATCCTCCAAATGATTTTTAAAACCTTTAATAAAAATGAATAATAAAAATAACACCGGATAAAGTCAAGAAAAATTGATCATTCGGGTATTATTTGATTTTCCGGCATACGTCATTTTTCCGCGGGACGCAGCCCACATCCGCCAGAAACCTGATACTTCCGTCAGGTAGAAGCTCGAGCAGGTATTCCTTCAGATCGGCCCCCAGGTATCCCTCCTGTTCCCTTGATTTTCAGAAAGTAAAATTCCGGTACCGTCATGCCTGTAGCTTCCTTTCACACTGTCGAAGCCTTCACGGAAATTCATCTGCATCGAAAAGTACCAGTTCATGGCTGAACCCGTGCTTCTCCAGCATGTAGGTTCCGGAAATATCCCCGGCCGATGCGCCTTCAACCCTGCCGGGAAATCCGCCGAAGGCCCATCCGTTTTTTCCCTTCCACCTGATTTTACACCACTTACCGGTCGCTCCAGAGATGGCGATGTCCCTGCCTGATTTCTGAAACACAGTCGCCCTTTCCCCGAAAGGAATCAGGTCAACCGCCTTCGACGGCTGGTCCGGCGATTCCCTCAGCCGCAGGCCTTCCTTCGCAATCACGGCCTTTTCGGTACCGGCCTTCCCGGGCGCGGTTGAAGATTTTTCGAATATACAGGTGCACATTAAAATTACAAACGCTAAAAAAGCGCTGGAAAATTTCACGGTGAATTTTATATTATCAGTTATACTGCCAGCCTGATTTTTTTATCAGATGATATTAACAGTGGGCAGGCCGTATCAAGATCAATTCTCCGGTCTTTTCTAAAACAGCCTGCCGGTTTTGGGAATGACAGGCATCATTATCCTGACCGGATAATGCGCGGTCAATAAATGCTGTATCAGGCTGATACAAATTAAATAATGATTTCCAGGTGGATGAATGAATAAAAAAATCAGCGGTATTCTATTCATCGCGGTTGCCGCCGCATCCTTTCTGCCTTTTTTCATCTGCCTGCCGCTGATGTGGCTTATTCTTGCGCCGATGATCGCGGTGGAGTTTCTTTTTTTCAGGTATGAGTACCGGCTTTTTTGCCTGTCATTTTTCTGGGTCCTGTTTTTTATCTGCATGATGTCCGGAATGCCGTGGCCCTTCGGCCTGGTCGTTCCCATGGCGGCATATCTTGTCATCCTTTTCCTGTCAAAAAAAGTAAAGGATGCGACCTCGTGGCCGGTATTCGGCAGGCTTGAGGGAAAGACACTTCCCATAATGCTGTCAACGATAGTAATGAGCTCGATAGCCCTTGTTTTATGGGCGGGCCTGTCTGATCCCGTCCTTCCGGACCTGGCAGGCTCAATCCCCGGGGGCGGAATTTTTTTTATTATAACCGCGGGCCTGTTTTTTTCCGTGTTCAACTCCCTGGTCGAGGAATTCATATTCAGGGGCATTCTCTGGGACGGACTCACGGCCGTTTTCGGCAGCGTCATAATCGTCAATATTTTTCAGGCGGTTTTTTTCGGGATTATACATTATGCCGGTTTTCCAAGGGGTTTTTCCGGGATGTCCATGGCATTCGTTTACGGGATCTTTCTAGGGTTTATAAAGCACTCTTCAAGGGGTATATTTTTTCCTGTCGCGACCCATTTTTTCGCGGATATCACCATCTATATCATACTTTACATGAGATTTTCTTAAAAAACAGCATTATTAAAGTGCATGGCCATTAATTCATTTTGTTCATGGCCGGAATTTTCGATAATTTAATCAGGGTATTAAAACAGGTCGGGCTGCCATATCTGCAGCCTTGGTTTTTTCTATATAAATAATAATCATAATGGACTTTTAACAAATTACATTTTTTTATATTCCCTGTGGACGCTTCTCTACATCCGTGTAGTCGCGGCATTAGTGCTTCCATGCACGTCAAAGAGAATATATGTTAGAATCAGGGGGGTATGGTTAATATGTTGATGAAAATCCTGATTTGTGGATATGACCATGATTGACATAATTCAGGATTTCCGTTCATTTGATTATATCTGGAATTCAAATATGATTGAAAGAAAGCGTTAAATTTAATATATTAAAAAATGAAAAACCATGAAAGATACAACTGAAGCAAAACTGATATTCGCCTCATACAAAAAAAACGATAATCTATCCGGACCTCAAAGCATAATCGGCGGGGAAATGATAAACCGTCTCAAGGGGGGAGGAATAAAATCGGTTTTTATAATTTCCTCGGAGCCCGTGGATACCGACTCCTATCTTAAAATAGTAAGGGGATACGCCGCCTCCGGGATAAAGGTCTACAACCTGTATCTTGATTCCATCAGCACTGACCATTTCAGGTCCATTTTAAAGACAGCGGGCGAGATGCATACCTCCGCGGAATCAGGGGGATTCCTCATGTTGTCCTACGGCAGGAGCAATGCGGCCGTAATGCTCGCCTGCTATTACACTTATGAAGGCATGCCTTCGGACGAAGCGGTCAGGAATTCGCTCTCGGTCTCCGGTGAAAATGAAGGTACGGTGCCGGTCGATTTTATTTCCGGGTTTGCCGGTTATTCCGGGCGCGGCGGCAGCGCCGCTGCTGGAAAGCCGGCTGTGGCGATCGCGTCTTCCGCTGTAAGCCTCATCTCCGAAAAGGAACCGTCGGCGGATGAAAAAACTGGTGCTGCCGTGAAAGGCAATCAGATGCAGGCTCCACCCGCACCGGTATCCGGTGCTGATGCCGATGAAAAAAAAGAAAAGAAACCGTCTGAAGCCGGAAAAAAACAGCCTGGAGATAAAAAGGAAAAAGAAAAGCCTGCAATATCAAAGCAGGATAAAATGAACGATGCCGCCATTGACATGACGGCTAAATATGGAAAGTTCTATACCTCCATAAGGTTCAAGCTCATATCGATAATATCCCTGATAATAATTTTTTCCATGACCGGCATGATTTTTCTCGCCACCTATTTTTTCAAAAAAGACAATAAAATAAGGGTACAGGAAAACAATCACAAGATATCGGAAATCATCTCGCTGAAAATAAAGTCGGAGATAGAGAAATACGAGATAGTATCGAAGGAGATACTCAGGGAGTCTAAAAAAAGGGCGGGTGACCTCGAGGAGCAGGAAGGGGTCAAGGACATTGTCTTTTCAGCAGTAATGGGCTACGGCAACAGGAAAAACCAGATTTCCGGCAGGTCCTTTTTCAATGCCAGGGTCATGGGCAAGAACCAGATTACCAGGGATGACGTGAAGAACGCCTACAATTCATCCGGCGATGCGCTTCTCGGCGCGTTCCGCGGCGACACGGTAGTGATAAACGTATCGCCTTATCTCGAGCGCCCCGTGATGGCGGTGAGCTATCCGTTCGAATGGGACGCGGCGCGAAAGGTGAAATCCGTAATCATATCCTTCATCAGGCTCGAGCCCATGCTCAACACCTTCAAGACCACGGGGATTACGAAGGCCATAATGATCAACGACAGGGGCGACATCATTGCGCATTCGGATCCCGGGATCGTGCTTTCCGGCGGAAACATATCGTCCCTGCCGATCGTCAAGATGATGATGAAGAGCAAGCTGGACAACGGCCAGACGAGGTTCTGGGACGAGAAGGGGAGGGCCAACCTCGGGTCCTTCAAGAAGATAGGCATCGGCGGATGCGGCGTAATAGCGACGGTTGACGAGGACCTTGCGTTCCAGGAGGTCTACAACATCCAGAGGCGCAATATATACCTGACCATTATCGTCCTCACGAGCGCCATTCTCATCGTCTTCTTTTTCGGCAAGACCATCACGACCCCGATCACCAGGCTGGTCGGAGCGACGAAGAAGATCATACAGGGCCAGTACAGCGTGGAAATAACCCCGACCACCAAGGACGAGATCGGGCAGCTCACCAGCACGTTCATAGAGATGGGCAAGGGCCTGGAGGAGAGGGAGAAGATCAAGTCGGCGTTCGGTAAGTTCGTCAACAAGGAGATAGCCGAGGCCGCCCTGAGGGACGAGCTTCACCTGGGCGGGGAAAGAAAGAACGTCTCGGTGCTTTTTTCCGATATAAGAAGCTTCACCTCGATTTCCGAAAAGCTTGAGCCGGAAGAGGTCGTCGAGTTCCTGAACCAGTACATGTCCAGGATGGTGAAATGCATCGAATCGACGAGCGGAATAGTCGACAAGTTCATAGGCGACGCTATAATGGCGATCTGGGGCACGCCGTTGTCCAGGGGGAACGACACTGAAAACGCGGTAAACGGGGCCCTGGCCATGAGGGGCGCACTGATAGAATTCAACAGGGACAGGGGCGGCCCGAAAAAACCCGTCATCAACATAGGCTGCGGGATTAACACGGGGCCGGCCCTGGCGGGGCAGATAGGTTCCGAGGACAGGATGGAGTACACGGTAATCGGAGACACGGTCAACCTCGCGTCCAGGATCGAGGCGCTGAACAAGCCCTTCAGGACTGATATCCTCGTAAGCCAGGACGCGTACGAGCTGGTGAAAGAGATATTTTCAGTTGAAAAGATGAAAAAGATCAGGGTCAAGGGCAAAGAGGATCCGCAGCAGATTTACGCTGTGCTCGGAAGGCTCGACGATCCGCAATGCCCGAAATCGCTTGAAGAGATGAGGGCCCTGGTAGGCATGGCGCCTTCCGATGAAGAGGATAACGGACAGGAAACACACGAGGAAAGCGAAGTAAAATATGAGATTATCGAATAGCGACGCCGCAGCCGTCGCAATAGGCGCCTCAATAATCATCCTTTTTTCCTATCTTTTTTACAGCGACATCACGAAGAGACTCGCCGGTTCCGGCGAGGTGATCGGCACAATCACTTTCAAAAAAAAGGTGGCGCAGAGGAAGTATACGTCCCAGGTGGTATGGGAGGACGTGATCCAGAACCAGCCGATATACAATTACGACACCCTCAGAACCTCCGAGCTGTCAGAGGCCATGGTTAAACTGAAGGACGGGACGGAAATCGCGTTAAATGAGAACAGCATGATCCTCCTGTCGCTGTCCAGGGACGAGGTGGACATCAAGTTCACACAGGGTTCGATATCAACCAGGAGGGACGGCGTGAGCGACGCGGATTCAAGGAAGATGAGAATCGATTCCGGCGAATCCGTTGTTTCGCTGGGTAAGGGCGACATGAGCCTCACCCAGACGAAGGGGAATGAGCTCAGCCTTACCGTCAACAGGGGGAAGGCCTCGATATCCTCCGGCGGGAAGGACAGGGAGATCGGACAGGACCAGAGCCTGACGGCATCCAGGGACGGCATGAGGCTCTATGAATACAACCTCAAGCTCGTGGGGCCGGAAAACAACGCGAACATAGTTTCAGCAGTCGTGCCCGCCAGGGTCAATTTTTCATGGCAGCCCATCGAGAAAAAATATGACTCGTTCCTGGAAATTTCAAACAGCCCGGGTTTTACGGAATTTGTTTTAAAGCGGAAACAGTATAAAACCGCGGAAATAGCGAAACTCGGGAAGGGGACCTATTTCTGGAGGATGAGGGCCGTGGAAAGGGGCACAGGGAAACTTGAATACAGCGAAACAAGGCGGCTGTCGGTTATCAACGACGCTCCACTGAGCCTCATATATCCGGCGAATAATTCCGTGGTTTCTTACATGGACAGGCTGCCGTCAGTCAATTTCAGGTGGTCCGAAAACGATATCGGCAACGGCTACAGACTCGTAATTTCAAACGACCCATCCTTTGCCAAACCCTTGAAGCAGCTTTCATCACAGTCGGGATCCATACTCATCGAAAGCCTGGCCGAGGGCGATTATTACTGGAGGGTGAGCAGCATCGTGGGCCTGGAAAAGGAAGCCGCCCCGTCATGGTCCAATGCCTTCAGGTTCAGCGTGAAAAAGGGCGGAACACTCATGCCTCCCGAACCGGTTTATCCGCCGGACGGCAAAAGCGTCAGCAGGATACTGCTTAAAAAGGCAGGAATGACCTTCACCTGGAGAAAAGGCCAGGAAATAAAGGAAACAAGGATCGCGGTATCCAGGGACAGGAATTTCTCATCCAGCATCATTGAAAAGAAGATCCAGGTGGATTACATTAAACTGGCCGAAGACCTCGAGGACGGTGAGTATTTCTGGAGGCTCGTCGGGGTCGCCGATTCAAAGGAAGAGACGAGACCTTCACAGGCCAGGAGCTTCAGGATATCGAACGCGGAGGCGGTCACCCTCGTCAGTCCTGCGAACGGCGCGGATGTTTTTCCCGAGGCGGGCGAAGGGTCCACATCCGTGAGTTTTTCATGGAATGGCGGGGATACGGGCGGAAGGTACCTGCTCCAGGTGTCGCGCGATCCCGGATTTGCAAGGATATACAGGGATGTTTCATCCGATGACCTGACCGCGTCGGTCAAGGACCTCGAGGTAGGCAAATACTACTGGAGGGTCAGGCTGGTCGATGAATCGAAGCGGGTGTTGCTCGGCAGCCAGGCTTTTTCATTCAAGGTCATCGACTGGCTGGAAAAACCTGTGGCGGTCAGTCCGGGCCAGGGAACGGTCATTGACATGACCAGGAAAGACTCTCTGAATTTTACATGGAAGCCGGTCAAGGGAGCCAACAAGTATAAAATCGGCCTGTACCAGACAAAAAAAGGCTTGCATAATGGCGTTTTTTTCGCTGAAACTAACAATACGTATTTCGCTCTCAAGGACCTGAAGAAACTTGATGTCGGAAATTTTTTCTGGACAGTCCAGGCCCTCGAAGTCGGCGGAGCAGGGAGGGGCAAGATACTGAGAAAGAGCCACGAGAGCAAGGAAATTTTTTCCATCAAACTCGAGGAAAAAAAGGAAAAGATAAAGCTGAAGAGCCCGAAGGTTATCTATATTGAATAAATCCATGAAGATGAAATCCCTGATGGCCGCGATGTCCGCGGCAGCGCTGATTTTTTCAGCTTCACCGGCTGCTGCCGGGGAAGACGCCTCTGAAAAAAAGCAGAAGATCAACTGGGAGAAGCAGGATGGTATTGAAAAATACTGGGTGCAGGTCAGGGACGACGGCGACAAGCTGGTCCTTGACAGGTTCGTTCAAACGGATTTCATAGAATTTTCACTGAAGCCCGGCAGGTACAGGGTCAGGATAGCCGCGATGAACAAATTCGACAAGATTGAATACTGGACCGACTGGGAGGAGCTTGAGCTTAAAAAGATCGACAGGTCGGCATATTTCAAGGGAAGATACCTTCTGAACCTGGGCATCAAGCTGGGGGCGGGCATGTCCTATGTGCATGTACTGCCAGGGTGGAACAGGCTTTACCGCAACTCGTACAAGAATATTTTTATAAACGCCGGGTTCGTTTTCGGCAGGATCGAAGCCCTCGGCAGGTATTTTATTTTCAGGCATTCCGGATTCGAGGGTGAATGGGGATACATGAGGTTCTCCCAGAAAGTCAGGCTGGATATCAGGTCAAGCCTCCGCGACATGTCGTACGGCGGGAACCTTTTTTTCAGGTCCAATCTCGATATGCCGCTCAACCTGATATTCAGGGCCGGCGGCGGCATCGCGGACACAAGGCAGGAATATGTGCGGTTTTTGAACAAGGATTTGCCTTTCCTTCCCGGCACGCTCAGGTCGTATGACCCCTATTTAAAAACCGGGGTCTCTTTTGAATTCATCTTCCTGAAGCTGTTTTATATTGAAACCGGCGTGGATTACTTCAGCATATTTTACAGGGACAGGAAATTCCACAGCCTCAGATATTTCGGCCTCGCCGGGATAAGACTTTAGCGCCCTGAACGCCGTTAAAATCAGCAGAATAAGCATCGTGGAGCGATGAAGAGGTTTGTAATGAGAGAGATATCGGTGGTCATTCCGGTTTTTAATGAAGAGGAAAACGTGGCCCTTTTGCACGAAGAGGTTAAAAGCGTTTGCGTGAAAAACCGGTTCAGGTACGAGATCATCATCATCGATGACGGATCTTCGGACAGGACGCCTCAAATAATCAGAAAGCTCTCGCCGGTCGTGTTAATCCAGCTGAGAAAGAATTTCGGACAGACCGCTGCAATGGACGCGGGAATTAAGGCGGCCAAATACGAATACATTGTCACCATGGACGGCGACAGGCAGAACGACCCCAACGATATACCGAAGCTGATGGATTGCATGGAAAATAACAACCTCGATATCGTGTCCGGATGGAGGAAAAACAGAAAGGACACTTTCATGAAGAGATTCGTGTCCAGGGGGGCCAATGTTTTACGGAAGGTGCTGATCGACGACGGTATTCACGACAGCGGGTGCAGCCTGAAATTATACAGGAAAGAGTGCTTCGGAAATATAAATCTTTACGGCGAGATGCACAGGTTCATTCCAGCCGTATTGAAGATCAAGGGGTTCAAGATAGGAGAGGTTGTGGTCAATCACAGGGCAAGGACTGCCGGCAAGACAAAATATAACTGGAAAAGGACGTTCAAGGGCTTCATAGACATGGTGTCTGTATGGTTCTGGAACAAGTTTGCCGTAAGACCGCTTCACCTCCTGGGAGGCATGGGGATTTTTTCGATTTCCATAGGATGCATTTCAGCGGCAATAACCGTTTATTATTACATAACTATGGGCAAGGTCGGTCATACCGCGTGGCCGCTGTTTTCGGTATTTTTTATTATGACCGGTATTCTGCTTTTTGTCACCGGGCTCATGTCGGATATTATCGCCAAAACCTATTATGAAACCACGAGGGACAGTTCCTACAGCATAAAGCAGGTCGTCAGGAACAAATAATCGCCGAATGATGTGCCCGGCGGGACGGGTCCGCTGTCATATGAAACTCAGTGAATTAACTAACAGGATACGGGGAAAAGGACATAAGCCCGCTTTCGGCGGTCTTGAGATTTTCAAGTATATCGGGCCGGGCCTGCTGGTAACGGTCGGTTTCATCGATCCGGGGAACTGGGCGGCAAACATCTCCGCGGGATCCGATTACGGGTACTCCCTGTTATGGGTGATCACCCTTTCAACCCTGATGCTCATACTCCTGCAGCACAACGTTGCGCATCTCGGAATAGCCTCCGGCCTTTGCCTTGCGGAGGCCGCCAACATGCACATGGCGAAGTGGCTGTCCAGATCGGTGCTGGGTTCGGCCATGGCAGCCTCGGTCTCAACCTCGCTTGCCGAGGTGCTCGGCGCGGCCATCGCGCTCAATATGCTTTTCGGCGTCCCGTATCTCGCAGGTTCAGTCCTGACCGCTTTGTTCGTGATAATACTTCTTTTTACTAACTCATACCGTAAAATAGAAAGATGGATAATAGGCTTCGTTTCGCTGATAGGCCTATCCTATATTTATGAGCTGTCGCTGGTATCGATTGACTGGAGAGCCGCGGCCGTGTCCGCGGTGAAGCCGTCATTTCCTGATGGCTCGATGCTGATCATAATGAGCGTGCTCGGCGCGGTGGTAATGCCCCATAACCTGTTTCTCCATTCGGAAATCATACAGAGCAGGCAATGGAACCTCAGGGACGAAGCTGTAATAAAAAGGCAGCTTGATTACGAATTCCTTGATACCCTTTTTTCGATGCTGGCGGGATGGGCGATAAACGGATCGATGATCCTCCTTGCCGCGGTGACATTCTTCAATAATTCAATCAGTGTAGGAGAGCTCCAGCAGGCGGCGGCGATTCTTCAGCCCCTGCTCGGCTCGAACGCCGCACTTGTCTTTGCTCTGGCGCTCCTGTTTTCCGGGCTTTCATCGAGCATAACCTCGGGCATGGCCGGGGGGACGATCTTCGCGGGCTTATTCGGTGAAAGCTACGATATCAGCGACAGTCATTCCAGGGCCGGGGTGTTGATATCGCTGCTGGCCGCTGTTTCGGTGATCTTCATCATCGGCGACCCATTCAGGGGCCTCATCATTTCACAGATGCTTCTAAGCATCCAGCTCCCGGTGACTATTTTCACCCAGGTCTATCTGACTTCATCGGAAGCCGTGATGGGCAGATTCGTCAATTCGCGGTTCATGTTGTTCCTGCTTTCAGGTATCGGAGTTATCGTGACTGTTTTAAACATCAGGCTCCTGGCGGATTTTATGTTCAGGTAGGATGCGCCTGGCTGCCATGACGGCTTTAAGCGCGTTTTTAAAAAAATACTAAACATTTGTTGACATCTCCGGGAGCCGTTATATATTATCTTCCGGGACTTTTTATGCGCAGAAAAATAATCCATATAGACATGGACGCTTTTTATGCCTCTGTGGAGCAGAGGGACCGTCCCGAGCTGAGGGGAAAACCCGTTATCGTCGGAGGAATGCCGCACGAGAGGGGCGTGGTTTCCACCTGCTCATACGAGGCCAGAAAATTCGGCATCCATTCAGCAATGCCGTCAAGCACCGCTCACAGGCTATGTCCGGGCGCGGTTTTTTTACGCGGCAATTTCGCGGAGTATAAAAGGGTTTCAAGGCAGATTCGTGAAATATTCCATGATTATACCGAACTGGTTGAACCGATGTCCCTGGACGAGGCGTACCTCGACGTCACTGAAAATAAAAAGGGGATCCCGTCCGCGGTCATGATCGCGAAGGAAATAAAAAAAAGGATATTTGAAACGACCCTCCTTACCGCTTCCGCGGGAGTGTCTTATAACAAGTTCCTGGCCAAGGTGGCTTCCGATTACAGGAAACCAGATGGGCTTACGGTAGTGGTCCCGGAAAGGGCCCTTGAATTCATCGGATCTCTTCCCGTGGGAAAGTTTTACGGGATCGGCAGGGTAACGGAAAAAAAACTTATGGAAATGGGAGTGAGTACCGGGGAGGACCTCAGATCGCTGACAAAAGACGACCTCGTCAGTCTTTTCGGAAAGACCGGGATTTATTATTTTGAGATTGCCAGGGGAATAGACGACAGGGAGGTCATGCCCTACAGGATAAGAAAATCAATTGGAAATGAAACAACCCTTCCCGAAGACATAGACGACAGGGAAAACATGCTGGAAGTATTATCCGGTCTTGCGGAGAACGTTTCAGTATATATGGACAAGAGGGGGATGAAGGGGCGGACCATAACCCTCAAGGTAAAATACGGGGATTTTAGCAGCATCACCAGGAGCGTTACGATCGGTTCGTACATTTCAAATAATAATATTATAATGGAAAATATCGGCAGGCTTTTAAGTTCGGTTGATTTCACCGGTAAAAAGGTCAGGCTTCTCGGCGTGACACTTTCCAACCTTGATACGGCTTATTGTTCACCGGAAGATGACGAGGAACAGCTGGTCCTCCCTCTTTAACTATTGTTCAAAACGGTATTTGTCAACATAGGTGTTTGAGGGATTTACGGACTTGGTCCTGCAGTAAAAATATCTGTTGCTTTCAACGAGTTTGAGATGAAATGCCGCTTCAGTTATATATGAATAACAGTCTTCAGCCAGTTTCTTGTTTTCTTCCATGATATTCTTATGCGTCCCGAAGAGAAAGGCCACTTTCTGCAGTTCATTCAATGCATCCATGAATTTTCCATAGTCCATATGAAGGCAGCCGAGCTTCCAGTAGGCTTCTAAAAAGGTGAAGTTTATCACGGTTTCCTTTTCCCTGTCAACAGGCCGTTTTTTTATCGAGGCGATCTCTTCGTAGCCGAATCTGTTAACGGCATTTATCAGAAGTCTGTATAAGGCATAACTCCTGTCATGTTTGTCTTCGAACCTGTAAAGGACCTTGGCGTAAAACTCCGTTACGAAAAGATCTTCAGGATGGATTTTATATAATTTTTCCGCCAGCCCCAGTGATTCCTGATATTTTCCATCATCGTAGTATTTTTTTGACAGGACAAACATGTCCCTGTCGGTCTGGAGCATTTTTTTATTTATTTTTGCTATGGCTGAATTTTCAACGACCCTGGTTACCGTTATATTCCCGGCGAAGCTCAGGTGCGAGACCAGGCCGCTTTCCGGGCAGTCGACCGGCCTGACCGATTTTCCGCAGCCTGCCGCGTAAAGAAGGATTGAAATCAGCAGGAGGTTTTTAACGATTTCTGCAGGCGTAAATGACCCCCCGCCGGTCATTTTTTGGCAATGCCGTTTATGAAGATTTTTAACGCTGCACTCATTTCGTTCCTCGTGTCCTCGTAATTTTCCTCGAGGAACATGAAAAAATCGTAGGCCTTCATTGCCTTAATCAAGGTCTTTGAAACCATCTTGACGTCCGGGATCTGGAAGACCTTAGTTTTTACCCCCTCGTGCAGTATTTTCTGGACGGTCGTGTATTCCTCGAGGTTGTAATCGCTTAGTGCCTTCATTATAAACAGGTATTTTTTGAAATATTCTTCTATTACATATTTATAGAAATCGAACAGCTCGTGGATCTTGTTGAGCCTTTCCTCGAAATAGACCTGGAGCTTTTTCCTGGGGTCCTTTTCCTTTTCTATCGCCTCTTCGATGCTTTTTTTTATCTGTTCGCCCTCGTACTTGATGACTGAAAGGATTATCTCCTCCCTGTTTTCAAAATAATGGTAAAGGGCCCCCTTGGTTTTATTCAGCGACCTGGCGATTTCCTCCGTGCTCGCCTTCTTGTACCCCATTTTTGAAAGGATCTCCCTGGCCTTGATTATAATTTCTTTTTTTATATCCTCTGGATTTTTCTGCCGTTTTAACGCCATACTGTTTATACCCCATGAATAAAATACCAAGCCGGTCTATTTTTTCGGGAATTGGATAACGAATGGATCGGTTATGGGTCAATTGCCTGTCGTTTTCATTTTCCGATTTGAAATTAACATGATTGTGATAATTTGTCGTTAAAAGTCAAGATTTTAAATTTTGGATTCTGATTTTAGATTTCCGAAGCGTGTTTTTCACGAAGATGGTTATCAATGACAGTTGAATCTGATGTTATGCGATCATGAAGTGCCGGAATTTTATGTAATAAAAAATACCGGGACTGAAAATAGCATGCTGAAAAGGGATCCGATTCCGGTTTTTTTATTGATTTTCCATCATTTTTAATCAAATTTACATATATCAGCATTATTGGAAATAATATGGAAAGCGGGGACGGATTTCAAACGCCGAACATTGTCATCAGCAGGTGCATCGAATTCGAGAGATGCAGATGGAATGCCGGGATTATAAGCAGCGATGAAGTAAAAAAAATGAAGCCCCATGTCAATTTCATCACGGTCTGTCCGGAGTCGGATATGGGGCTGGGGATCCCGAGGAAACCCGTCAGGATTATCAGAATTTCCGGGCAAAACCGTCTTGTACAACATGAAACAGGTCTTGATCTGACCGGGAAGATGACGGGATTTACGGATTCATTCCTGGAGGGGTTGAGCGGGGTGGACGGGTTCATATTGAAGGCGGCGTCCCCATCGTGCGGCAACAGGGACGTGAAATTGTACGGGGAAAACGGCAATACCCTTCCTGAAAAGGTACGCGGTTTTTTTACCGAAGGGGTGATTTCACGTTTTCACGGCATCCCTGTGGAAAGCGAGGGCAGGCTCACCAGCATGTCCATCCGGGAACATTTTCTTTCCTGCATCTTCGCGCTCGCCAGATTCAGGTACGCCAGTCGCATCGGCAGCATGGACCTCCTTGTAAGGTTCCATTCCGAATACAAGCTTCTCCTCATGGCATACAACCAGTCGGCCATGAGGGAGATGGGCAGGTGCGTGGCTAATCACGACAGGCTGGGACCGACCGAGGTTTTTTCCCGCTACGGGGTTTTGCTCCTGAGGGCTCTTTCAAGGCAGCCGAGGGCCAGGTCCCATGTAAACGTATTGATGCACGCCATGGGATACTTTTCGAAATCCCTCGCCGGGAATGAAAAGAGGTATTTCCTGTCGGCCCTTGAAAGGTTCGGGAAGGGAACTATTCCCCTGTCAGCCTGCACCTCTGTGGTAAATGCCTGGATAGCCAGGCACGGGACAGGATACCTTGAGCAGCAGGCCTATTTCCGTCCGTTCCCGGAAGATCTGGCAAGCCTGTATGATTCCGGTGCCGGAAGGCCCGGGTGATTGCGCGGATTTTTTTCGTTCAAATCCATCCGAGCTTTTTCGCCTCAAAGGTCAGCCCGTCCCTGAAGTCGGGGTGCGCTATGGATATCAGCTTTTTCACCCTGCCGGAAACAGGTTCGTTTTTCAACCTGACCGCCCCGTATTCGGTCGCGATCCAGTCAACGTCGCACCTTGTAGTCGTGACCGCGGTCCCGGGGGGGAAGCTCGTCATGATTCTTGACCCGGTACTGGAATCCTTTCCAGTGTAGGTGGACGGCAGGGCTATGATGCTTTTCCCTCCTTTAGACATCTGGGCGCCCCTCACGAATGCGGCCTGGCCTCCCGTCGCGCTGTATTGCGTGTGTCCAATCGATTCTGACGCTACCTGGCCGGTCATGTCGACCATCAGTGCATTGTTGATCGAGACGAAATTATCGTTTCTGGCGATGATGTTCGGATCGTTCAGGTAGCCGATCTCAAAGGCCCTGAATCCGCTGTTCCTGTCGAGGAATTCCATGAGTCCTTTTGTGCCGATGCAGAATGTATAGGCACAAATTCCTGTCAGGTGGTTTTTCATGCTGTTGTTTACCGAACCGCATTTTACCAGTTCCATTATCGAGTTGGAGACCACTTCGGAATGGATGCCGAGGTCTTTTTTATCCTTTAAAAAATGTCCGATGCAGTTGGCGAGTCCGCCGAGGCCCAGTTGCAGGGTCGACCCATCCCCGACAAGGGATGCTATGTGCCCCGCGATTTTCTCCTCCACTGCGGTTATCGGGATTTCAGGAAACTCGAATAACGGCGAATCGTTCTCGATTATTGCGGTCACCTCCGAGACGTGCAGGACAAGGGTGTCAGTGCACAGCCATGGGATGTTTTTATTGACCTCGACTATGAGTATCTCCGCGTTCCTGAATGTTTCCATGGTTGAAAGACCGCCGAAACACGAAAGGTTCATGAATCCCTCCTCATCGGGGGGGGTTGCCATGGTGGCCACAACCCTGGGCCTTCTCTCATCGAGCCAGCCTCCGAGGTTTCCGAGGTGGGCCGGCACGAAATCCGCGTTTGCATGCTGGAGGCAGAACCTCTCTGCCGGGCCGATAAAAATACTCTCCACCCTGAAGCTCTCCTTCCTCTCGGGCTTCATGTACTCATGCAGGGCGGTCGCGAATCCCTGGCAGACGGTGACATTGCTCAATTCGCCGCTTCGTTTCCCGAGGGCCTCCCCGAAGGCGGGCGGGATTCCGGTTCCGCCCTGTACGCCAACGTAATCGCCGCTCTCAACGTATTTTGCCGCTTCTTCAGCGGTTATCTTTTTTGATCTGTATTCCGTTTTCCAATCGAATCTCAAATTCATAATTCCTCCGGAGAAAAATGCTTTACAAGGTTGCTATAATTTTTAGACTGACATGTCAGTCTAAAAATATGCGTTATATGTCAAGAAATAAAAAAAAAAATCAAGAGGCGGGAATAATGAAACCAGAAGAAAGAAAAAACCGGATCCTTGATTGCGCAAAGAGGCTTTTTTCCAAGAACGGTTATCATAATACGCAGATATCCGATATAATCAGCGAGGCCGGCATAGCAAGGGGCACCATTTACCAGTATTTCCAGAACAAGGAGGACCTGTTTTCCAGCCTTCTTGATTCCCTGTACAGGGGCCTGGAGGGCTCGATCATCATCAGTCCGGAAGAGGTGAAAAAGTACATGGCCAGGCCCGGATCGTACCTCGGATACAGGATCAAAAGGACGCTTGAATATTTTTACAGCGACAGGGATCTTTGCAGCATAGTCCTGAGAATAACACAGGGGCTTCAGCCGGAATTCGGACATCTCATCAGGCGTTTCGAGAATAAATTAATGGAGCTCCTGAAAGGCGACATCGAACTGGGCAAAAAGCACAGCACCGTCAGGAAGGATATCGACACGGAACTCACGGCCAACCTTATAGCTGGAGCGCTTTTCAGAATATCCTATAACTATTTCCTCTCGGATAATCCGCGGCACGGCAGGGTCGATATTGACGAAATCACGGAAAAGATTGTAAGCATATTCATGAAGGGGCTGTTCCTGGAAACCTCATGAAACGGTTTTTCTTGTCCGGCCTGAAGCGTCAATCCTGCGCATTTTTTTCCTGATGATGTCCCTGATGTTCAGCCAGGAACTCATGACCGCGCAGAATATGAATATGCCGGCTACCGACCAGTCGACCAGCGCGGGATCGAGGTTGATCCCGCTGATCTCCAGGATCAGGAAATGGATGTAGGAATCCGACTTTACGGGCCTGCCAAGGGCTTCCCTTACCATCCAGTGCCAGTCGGTGCAGAAACAGTATCCCCATCCGTAACGGATGCCCAGTATAAACCACGAGAAGGCCGTGGCCGATATCGTCGCCAGGTGTACCCTTCTTGTAATCCGCGGGATCCATCCGAACATGTTGAAAAGAGTAAAGACGGAATGGAAAACAAGAAAGAAAATGTCCAGGAACCCGTATGCCGTCATGATTAACCGCCTTTTTCAAATTACTCGGTGGAAACAATTTATCAACGATTTTTTATTGTTTATAAACTGTCTTATTGACCATTTTAAATTGACAATTCCCTCCTGGAGATTATCATCACCAGATCAAACAGCCGGATTTTGTGATAATGAAAGAAAATAAAAAAACAACCGCCAAAAAGCCCGGAAACAGCACAAAGGCAAAAAACCCGCTGGTTAATGAAAATAAAATCCTGAGACTGGAGGCCGAACAGATCAGGCTCAGGGACAGGATAAGCGGACTGAGATCGAAGATAACCGAGCTGGCGCCGGAAAGGGACAGGGGCGAGAGGATGAGGATGCTCGTGGACATCAACACCTACATCACCAATTCCCTCGATAAGACCGAGGTCCTGAAAAGGATACTGGACCAGATCAAGAAGCTTTTGGAATGCGAGATGAGCAGCATACTCCTCGTTGATGATGAGGCGGGCGGGCTGAAGTTCGCCTATCTGAGCAAGGAGGAGGATGAGGAGAGGCTCAAGGATTCCTGTCTTAAAATGGGGGAGGGTATTGCCGGTACGGTATGGGCAAACGGTTCCCCGATAGTGATAAACGACGCCCAGAGCGATTCCAGGTTTTACGGGCTGGCTGACAAGACCACGAACATGGTCACAAGGACCCTCCTTGCCGTGCCGCTTACCGTCGACGGAAGGATCATCGGCGTGATAGAGGCGATAAATAAAACCACGGGATGTTTTACCGGGTTCGACCTCCAGCTTCTACAATACGTTTCCACCCAATCGGCGATAGCGATAAAGAACGCCGATCTCTATGACATGGCTATCAGGGACGGGATGACCAGACTTTTCATACACAAGTATTTCAGGAAGAGGCTCGAGGAGGAGTGGAAGAGGGCCCTGAGATACGGCAAGAACCTTTCGCTTGTCATGTTCGACATCGACAGGTTCAAAACCATAAACGATACCTACGGGCACCGCGGCGGAGACAGGGTCATAAAGGAAATAGCCGACCGGATAATGGCAAACTGCAGGGAGATTGATATACCATGCAGGTGCGGGGGGGAGGAATTCGCAGTGATACTTCCGGAGACAAGGAACAGCGAGGCGATTGTATTCGCCGAAAGGGTCAGGGGGTCCGTTGAAAATGCACGGATACTTCTCGATGATGCCGAGCTTTCCGTAACGGTTTCATGCGGTGTGGCGTCGGTACCGGACCTTGCGCCAGAGGGATCGGACGAGCTTATCGGCATGGCTGACACGGCCCTTTATGAATCAAAAAACGGGGGAAGGAATATGGTATCGCTATACCATACTTCGGATAAAGGCCCTTCCGGAAAACAGGGCCGCTGAGTTGTAAGAGGCCGCAGTTCCTGCCGGGACGATAGGGCGGACTGGAAGAGATCCATTGCGCCGGAAGCGGCGATTATGTATCCGCGGGAGAGTCAGGCAGGCTTCGTGGACTTTTTTCTATCAATGCCGTTCAGTATTTTTTTCCTCATCCTGATGTTCATGGGCGTAATCTCAAGCAGCTCGTCGTCTTCTATGTATCCGAGCGCCTCCTCGAGGCTGAATTTTCTCGGGGGCGTCAGCCTGATGTTGTCGTCGGAAGACGCGGCCCTCATGTTCGTGAGCTTTTTCGTTTTGCAGGTGTTTACCGGCATGTCATTTTCCCTGCTGTTTTCACCGACTACCATGCCCTCGTATACCTTTATCCCCGGCCCTATGAAGAGGCTCCCCCTATCCTGCAGATTGTCAAGCGCGTAGGCGACGGAAATACCGTCCTCCATCTGCACCAGCGAGCCCCTGTTCCTTTTGGGTATTTCTCCCCTGAAGGGTTCATATCCAGAGAACAGGTGGTTGAGGATGCCGGTCCCCCTCGTATCGGAGAGAAAATCGCTCAGGAAGCCGATCAGGCCCCTCGAAGGCACCTTGAACTCGAGCCTTGAGTACCCGTCGGAGCCCTTCCGCATGTTGATCATCTCGCCCCTTCTCGATCCGAGCTTTTCTATAACCGCGCCGGCGTACTCCTCCGGAACGTCGATTATGGCCGTTTCCATGGGTTCGCACCTTGCGCCGTCAATCGTCTTGTATATGACCTCGGGCTTGGATACCTGGAACTCGTAGCCCTCACGCCTCATGTTTTCTATCAGGATCGAAAGCTGGAGCTCGCCCCGTCCCTTGACCGTGAAGGTGTCCGGCAGGCCGGTCCTTTCCGCCCTGATGCTGACGTTCGTCCTCACCTCTTTCTGAAGCCTTTCCCACAGGTGCCTGGATGTGACGTATTTCCCGTCCTTCCCGGCGAAGGGGGAGTCATTTACGATGAATCCCATGGATATGGTCGGTTCGTCTATATTTATCGAAGGCAGCGGAACCGGCGCCATCGCGTCGGCTATGGTCTCGCCCACGTCTATGCGGTCGATGCCCGCGATGGACACGATGTCCCCGGCCCTTGCCTCTGGCACCTCGGTTTTCTTCAGCCCCGAGAATGAATAGATCCTGGTGATTTTGCTGGGCACGTTTTCCCCGTCCCTTTTTATGAGAACGACCTCGTCGCCGCATTTCACGGTGCCGTTGTGTATCCTGCCCGTGCCGAGCCTGCCGAGGAAGTTGTCGTATTCAATTGCTGAAACCAGGAACTGGAAGGGTTTTTCCGCATCGCCTGCCGGGGATTTTGCGTGCTTTAAAATTGTATCGAAGAGTGGAATCAGGTTTTCGCCCTTGTTTTCCGGATCCATTGATGAAGTCCCGCCCTTTGCGGAAGCATAGACTATGGGAAAATCGAGCTGCTCGTCCGAAGCGTCCAGCTCTATGAAAAGGTCAAAGATAAGCTCCAGGATTTCCTTCGGCCTTGCCGAGGGCCTGTCGATTTTGTTTATGACAATGATGGGGAAGTGTCCCAGCTCGAGGGATTTCCGGAGAACGTATTTTGTCTGGGGCATGGGCCCCTCGCAGGCATCAACGAGAAGCAGCACGGAATCCACCATTCTGAGTATCCTCTGGACCTCGCCTCCGAAATCTGCGTGCCCGGGTGTGTCGACTATGTTGATCTTGTATCCATTGTATGAGAACGACGCGTTTTTCGAGAATATGGTTATTCCCTTTTCCTTCTCCAGGTCGTTTGAGTCCATGATCCTTTCATCAACGTGCTGGTTTTCCCTGAAAACGCCAGCCTGTTTCAATATTGAGTCCACGAGCGTTGTTTTACCATGGTCGACATGTGCGATTATGGCTATATTTTTTATTTTATCCATTAAAAAACCCTTATTAGGCGATTAAGAATTGCTGCCGGTGTTAACCTTTCACTGTTGACTACCGAAAAGACAAATAGGTACGTACCCCCGTCCGTGTCAATGAAGATTCTTTGACCGGCAGGTTAATTATTATTTTGACAAATATTTTAAACTGTAACATGCTGGAGATCATTTTCATGTTGATTTATACCTGCAGTGAATGAATCTGATTATTTTACTTGCGGGTTAAAATGGTATAAGGGAACCTTTGATAATCGAATCAGGATGTTTCCTTGTGGGCATTTTCAATGTTTAAATTAGGGAGGTCACAAAAACCAGCTTATTCATATTAAAGCAACTTAAAAGCTGGTTTTTTCAATACTAGCGCCCTATGGTAGGCACAAAAACTACCGTTTTTGTGATCACCCATTGGATTTTTAAGTGGTTTTATAATGATGAATCTGATTTATAGAGGTGCCCATAATATGACAGGAATCATGATTTTAATCGATATGCGGCTCCCGGTTATGGAATCATTAAAAAATTCAAACTTGGATATTTTTTATGGAAAAGAAGACAAAGCCCCTTGAAAATTTTAAACCCCTCCCCAGGGGCGGGTACCTTGTGGAAACATCGATAGGCGGCATACAGTTCGGATCCCCTCCCGAAACGATCAAGGACACCATGCTCATGCCCGGCAATGTTCCCCTGGTCTACGTCCTTTCGGCCGAAATGTTCAACTGGAAAAAAGGGATAAGCGTGGCGGAGATAGAGTTCCCGCTGTACTATAATTTTTTTATCAGAAAAAAGAAGACGAATGTCATTTGCACCGAGGAACAGTATGCGAAGATGAAGAAGGTCCTGCAGGAATCTCTTTTCGGACCGAGGAAATTCGACATATCGAAGGATTTCGAAAAAATCCAGCCAAGCGTGCCGGACATAAAAAAGGAGATGAATTTTTTCAGAAATAACCTTAAGTTTTCAGACCTTGTGAATTTCGGGATCTTCCGCAAAGGGGTATTCGATATCCAGGGAATAACGATTCATATCAATTCCGCCGGGAACTACGAGGTATACGACGGCAAATCATGCATTGCCGTAGTCCCCGGCAGGGTCGAATACAAACCCACTTACCAGATCGGCCAGAGGCTTTCCGAGCCTTATACGCCGCCACTTTTCGGCGTCACGTGCCTGGGGCCGAGCCACGGGTTCGACCCGGAGGAAAACACTTCCGGCTTCATCATCTGGCTCAATCACCAGGGTATAATGGTCGATCCGCCGGTCAACTCCACGGAATGGCTGGAGGATTCCAACGTCAACCCGAAGCTCATCGACAGCATCATACTCACGCACTGCCACGCCGACCACGACGCCGGGACCTTCCAGAAGATACTGGAGGAGGGTAAGATAACGATCTATTCCACCGAAACGGTCATGATGAGCTTTCTCAGGAAGTATTCAGCACTCAGCGACGTGGACGTGCAGTATCTCATGAAGCTCTTCAATTTCCATCCGGTCAAAATAGGCACGCCTGTATACATCAACGGGGGCGAATTCAGGATGTTCTATACGCTTCATTCGATCCCTACCATGGGATTCAAAATGAGCTTCCAGGACCAGACATTCGTGTATTCATCCGACCACAACAATGATCCGGAAACGCACGGGAAGCTGCTGGAAACTGGGACCATCACCAGGGAAAGATATGACGAGCTCAGGAATTTTCCGTGGGACTCGAAGGTCATATACCATGAATCCGGAGTGCCTCCGCTGCATACGCCGATAAGGTATCTGGACTCGCTGCCGGATGAAATAAGGGGAAAAACCGTTATCTACCACATAGCGAAAAAGGACTTTCCGCGTGAAACGGTTCTAACGCTTGCCAGATTCGGCATCGAGAATACCCTGTATTTCGAGACGAAGTCTCCCAGGTTTGAATCGGCATTCAGGATACTGAGCGTCTTCAAACACCTTGATTTTTTCACCGATATTCCCATTGAAAAGGCGCAGGAGTTCATCGAGATAGTCGAGGAGGAGAGGTTCAAAAAGGGCGAGGTCATAATCAGGAAAGGGGGGCAGGGCGACAAATTTTATATCATTTATTCCGGCAACGTTTCCATAGACTCGGGCGGGCTAGAGCAGAATAAGATATACGGCGCGTACGACACTTTCGGAGAGGTGGCGCTCGTAACCGACCAGACGAGGGTCGCGGACGTCATCGCGGAAACTGACGTGATACTGTTCACCATCGAAAGGTACAAGTTCCTCAATTTCATAATAGGGACTGATTTTGAGAAAACCCTGAAGAGGCTGGCCAAGATAAGGAGCAGCGAGACCTGGAACCTCCTGGCCATGAACCCGCTGATGCAGTACTGCACCTCTTCCCAGAAGACATGGCTGGAGTCGATCCTGATACCGGTCGATAAGTTAAAATCCGGGAAGCTCATCAGGGAGGGCGGCGACATCGATTTCATTTACCTCATAAGGGCCGGCGAGGTCGATGTCAAGAAATCCGGCAAAAGGGTGGCCCTGTTGAAGAAGGGCGATTTCATAGGGAGCCTGCAGAATGTTCACAGGGGCGAGAAGAGCGGTTATACCTATTCCCACGACGGGCCGGTGTCCCTTTTTGCCATGAGGGCGGAGGATATACTTCAGTTCGTCAACAGGTATCCCGGGCTTCTCATGAAGCTGGTGTACCGGTTTTAAATTCTCCGTTGTCTGTATATTCCCGGGAGGATAAGTTTAATAAATGATGGCGGGTTTTTCTCCACCGGTTATTTAAACAGCTTCGGTTTGAAAACGTGTTCGATTGATTCCATGTTCTGCCCGAGTCCGTAATATTTCAGTATCGCCTCCCATATCGGTCCATCCATGATCTTGAGCATGGCGATGTTTATTTTTTTCCGCAGAGGGCTGTTTTGGGGGAAGCCGAACGCGTAAGGAATTCTTTTCATGTCAGTGGCCGATATGGATATTTTTCCCCTGTAGGCCCTGTCGGCGTGATAATGCAGGGTTACCTCGTCGAATAAAAAGCCGTCAATTTTTTCATTAATCAGGGCATTCAGCGATTCCTCCTCTGTCTCGTACAGACTGTATCTACCCCCTATTTTTTTTACAATCCCGTCGGCGACGTCATGTCTCACCGTTCCCAGTTCCATGTCCCTGAGCGACTGAAGGTCAATGATTTTTTCGGTAAACGTTCTTGCCGTCAGTGACGAAGCCAGCGAAGCTACGAAGGCGCTCAGGGCGAGGGAACAGACGAGCATCCAGAAAATGCCGGCTATTCTTCCATAGACGGATTTCAGGATGACGCCGTTGCAGTTGCCCGAGGCAAGGGTAGAGCTTACCCAGTAAACTCCCGCGCCTATGCCCTTGACGCCGTTATCGCCGAAATGCTCAGGGTTGTGCTTTCGCTCTATCAGCCAGAAAATAACTCCGGCAAACAGCAGAATGACGACGAGCGATCCTACCACCTTGATCATTCCCCATGAAAAGAAGATTTTCAGGGCCTCGGTCCAGGGATGAGCGAATCTATCGGGGATTGTTGCAAGGGCGACCCTGGAAGTGCCGAAGGGGATCGAAAAATCCGCATTTTTTTCCCTTTCCGTCGTGATATGAACTGCGGCTATCGTGAGGTCAATTGTTCCCTCGCCCAGGGCTTTCATTATTTTTTCCGGTGTCAAAACCCTGTATTCATAATCAAGCTTCAATTCCCTGGCAATTTCCTTCCAGAGGTACACGTCAATCCCGGTCCATTTGCCGTCGGCATCCCTGTAGGTGAAGGGCGGATCATGAAGGATCCCGACTGACAGTTTTTTTGAATGTTTTTTTTGCGCGGCATCGGAATATAGAAAAGGCTGGAAGACCATTAAAAGGATCAGGATGGCGGATAATTTATATATTTTCATATTCATGCTGCCTCCGGTTTAATTATGGGCGCCTCAATAAAATTTTTTTCATTATTGAAACAATGAAAAAAACCTATTATTTACTTAGAATCGTCCACAAGGGAACATCCAAATTTAATTTTAACAATTCCTTTTATAACAACCAGATTAATTAGAGTCAAACCTATTATGGGCATCTTTATAAATTAGATTTTTCATTATTAGATGTTCCCTTATGGTTATTATCCATTGATTCAGGAAGTTGAAGGGGGCATTTCAGTTATGTACGGGTCTTTACCGGCAGATTCCCGCGTGAAGGAACAAGCCCCATGATTTTGATTTGACTTTGTCCGGTAATAGTCCCACTATGTCGACGTTATTGTTTTAACTTGGTCCGCGAAAACCGTTCAGGCGAATAATTCCGAAGAGGGTTTTTCCTATGTCTTTTTTCAAAGATAAATTGAGACTCTTCGACCGCGATGAAAAATATCCGGAGACATTTATAGAAGAGCTGAATTACCAGTGCGGCAGGATCGTACTGGCATCTTCGGTCATCATCATCTTCGCCTGGCTGCCGTATTTATCACTGGATACCATGCTGCATCCTGAAGAGCCGCTGTTCCTGTATATACGGCTGGGGCTGAGCATTCTAGGCGTCATCATGCTTGTTCTGCAGTTTCTGCCCTATTTCAAGAAGAAGGGTCTGGCGCTGATGGTGATCATAGGCGTGTATCTCGAGCTCGCGACCGCGGTCATTACCGGGCTAAGCGGCGGAGATTCCGTCTATATAGGCGGCTATCTCTTTATTCTCATGCTCATTCCACTCGTTCCCTTTCCGCGTATCATGCAATGGGGCCTGGTGGCAGGCTCGGCGATTGTTTTTTTTGCCGCCGGCCTTTCAAGGGGCATGAAATTTGTGACCATGAAGGAGAGGTACAGCCTCAATGACATCATCATGACGGTGTTAGTTTCATCGATATTCATATACATCCTGGACAAAATCCGCTTTAAGAGCTGGCAGAAATCGAAGATGATAGAGAACCAGAAAATGGACATTATCAAGGACAAGGAAAATATCGACAAACTGCTTCTCAACATGCTTCCGTCGCCAATAGCCGATGAGCTGAAGAACCAGGGTTATGTGAAGCCGATCTGTTACAGCTCGTCGACGATAGTTTTCACGGATTTCGTCGATTTCACAAAAATAATGGAGACCATGACCCCGGACGATCTCATTCTTGAATTGCACAAGTACTTCTCCTTTTTTGATTCGATGATGGAGATGTATAATCTGGAGAAATTAAAAACCATCGGCGATATCTACATGTATGCGGGAGGCATGCCGGAGACCAACTCGACGCACGCGGTCGATGCGGTCATGGGCGCCCTCGAAATGCTTGATTACATGGGCCGGGTCAACAGGGCGAAAGAGGCGGTTGGCAAACCGCCATGGAATATCCGTATCGGCATAAACACCGGCGCACTGGTGGCAGGGATCGTCGGCGAAAAGAAATTCGTCTACGACGTGTGGGGAGACGCGGTGAACATCGCCAGCCGCATTGAATCGTCCGGCGAACCAGGCAAGGTGAATATCTCAAATACAACGCTGGAAGCGGCGCAGGATTTTTTTGACATGGAGTATCGCGGCAAGATCATGGCCAAAAACAAGGGTGTGGTGGATGTGTTTTCAGTGAAAGGGATCAGGGCCGCCCTCTCGGTAAACGGCGAGGGGAATGCGCCCAATGATGAATTCAGGAAACTTTACGATGGGCTCAAAACCTCGAGGACGCCTGTAAATAAATAACGTGGCGGTATTTTGTTGTTTTTGGCGGACTTCATTTTGCGGCGCGTGTTTTAAATTTATTGAAAAAAAGGGTTTCCCATTCTTGCGATCACCTGTAAAATAGAAAAACCGGCCATTCTCGTCCTCCCTGTGAAAAGGTTCTCACATTTTTGGGTTTTGAGAAACGCCGGTTGTCCGGTAGTTCCATAAGCCCTGAACAGTTCAGAACTTATATGCGGGGTGTACGAGACTCGAACTCGCGACCTCCTGCGTGACAGGCAGGCACTCTAACCAAACTGAGCTAACACCCCTTGAATCGAAAATACATTGACCAATTACGGGAATATATGTCAATCAAAAATCAAAGAAAAAATATTAAAGATAAAGCCGCCGATGAATCTTTTTCCTTATTACACCCGTTTATTATAAGTAGATTTAAATCTTACAACCCGGATATTTATTATCCTGATTGTCTATAAGAATCAGTATATTAAATTAAATTAATAAATATGGAAATGCCAATACTTATTTTAGCAAAGAATATTTTTTTTCCGGTTGGGCATCTTGCCTTGACCATGACCGTTAGAATAATAATTCTTGACATAACATGAATCTGATTTTCATATTTCAGAGGTTCTGTGAAATAATTATGGCGCACAAACTCATATATTACGGCAGCGATACCCTTAAAAAGGTCGCGGAAGAGGTTAGAAATATCGATTCCGAACTGGCCGGGATCGCGGATTCCATGTTCAATATAATGTACAGGGAGAAGGGCATAGGTCTTGCCGCTCCCCAGATAGCCATCTCGAAAAGGCTGATCACGCTGGATATAAGCGATTACGAAAAGGTCCCCCCGCTGGTTATAATCAACCCTGAGATAGTCGAGCGATCCGACGGGATGGAGCCCTATGAAGAGGGATGCCTCTCGGTCCCAGGCATAACAGGCGATGTAATAAGGCCTTCGGCGATATTGATAAGGGCCCTCGACATCAACGGCAGGGAAATCCGGATCGAGGCTGACGGCCTTCTTGCCAGGGTGATTCAGCATGAAATAGACCATATAAACGGCATACTGTTTGTAGACCGTCTCGAGGAATATAAGCAGAAAGAACTCAGGGCAGAGCTCAAGATGATCAAAAAACTCAACAGGGCAGTATGAAAATAGGATTTTTCGGGACCCCGGTTCTCGCACTGGAATGCCTGAAGGAGTTGAACAAGCGGCATGATGTGCTGTTTGCAGTCACCCAGGAGGACAAGCCTTCCGGAAGACGGCAGAGGGTCCTGTTTCCGCCGGTAAAGGAATTTTCCCTTGAAAGCTCCATACCGGTATACCAGCCCGCGAAGCTAAGGGACGGGGATTTTATCAGTGAACTGAAAAAATACGATGCGGACATATATGTCGTTGTGGCCTACGGCAAACTCATACCGCCAGAAGTCTACAATCTGCCCCCGCTTAAAACGATCAACCTGCACCCGTCGCTTCTTCCGAAATACAGGGGGGCCGCCCCCGTGCAGTGGGCCATCATCAACGGCGAAAAGGAAACCGGGATCACCGTCCAGCTGATCAATGACAGGCTGGACGCGGGAGATATAGTGGTCCAGGACAGGATTCTCCTCGCTGAAAGCATCACGGCGGGCGACCTGAACAGGATTGTTTCTGAAACCGGTCCGGCGATTCTTGACCGGGCAATCGGGATCCTCGCTTCCGGGAAGGCCGGGCTCACGGTACAGGACGAGGCCAGAGCAACCCACTGCGGGAAGATCGACAGGGAAACTGCCCGCATAGACTGGCGGCTGCCTGCGGGGCGCATTCACGATCTCGTGAGGGGATTGAACCCCAAACCGGGCGCGTGGACGCTTTTCAGGGAAAAGGTCGTCAAGATATGGATGACGGGGCTTCCGATCAACCTTGAGCTGGACCTTGAGCCTGGAATGGCTTTAAGGGTAGATAAAAAAAGGCTCGTAGCCGGTACAGGGGACGGTATTATCGAGATTCTGGAACTCCAGCCTGAAACGAAAAGCACCATGGATTCCCTTTCGTTTATAAACGGATACAGGATCGGTCCGGGTGAGGCGTTTTCCTCGAAATGATTACCAATATTTATTTGACAAAAAGATCAAAATCTGTTTAAAGATACTGTTAAAGAAAACAGGCCCGGCATTTTTTATTTTTTCAGTATGAATGAAACATTTCAGGCGGGGCTTAGTGTTTCACTGTTTTTTATTTTCTTATCATTGCAGGTATAATATTGTCGGATAGAAAGAAAACCGGAAAGAACAAGGAGTTCTACACGTCTTTCTGGGAGCTTGACGGCGATATTAAAAAGGAAAAGCAGAAGGCCAGGGAACTCCGTCATACCCCGTGGTGGAAAAAAAAGATCTCGTCCGGGGTATGCTACTATTGCGGGAAGACCTTCAAGTCCCCCGAACTGACAATGGATCACAAGATTCCATTGTCGAGGGGAGGAAAGTCCGAAAAAAACAACCTTGTTCCGGCCTGCAAGGACTGCAATAACAAGAAAAAATATCTGCTCCCCTCCGAATGGGATGAATACCTGAAGGGCTTTAAAACGGCGGAGAGCGAGTAAAGGAGCTGGTCATAATGGCTGACGGCGGTGATCGCATACAGAAGGGGAGCGTGCTGTTTTTGCAGAACGAAACCCCGCAATATATTTACATGCTCCAGAGCGGATCCATGGAGGTGCTTTCGGCTTCAAGGGAATACAACGGCCTTGATAAAAGCATCATCCTGTCCAAGAGCATCAGGGTCGGGATGATTAAGGATAAAACCCTGATAGCGGGATTCAGTGATCTCCTGACCTCCCCGTTTAAAAAGACCGTCAGGGCGATGGAAGACTCAGTAATATCCAAATATCCCATCAAGACCGGGGGATACAAGGCAATTACTTCATCGGATCCCGCGCAGGCCATTTCCATTTTGAGGCATTTATACAACAGCCTGAAATCGGCCATGGGAGACGAGGGAAGATATCTGGGCCTGTACAGAAACCTTCGGATACTCGGCGACAACCTCGGGCTGATTTATTCCTTCCTTTCAATGAAGGGCGCGTCCGGCAAGATTCATTCCGCCTCTGCGGAGCTGTCGGGAAATTTTAAAAAATCCGGCGGTTCCATGCCGTCCCAGATCGAGGCGAAGTTTCTCATCCAGGACAATTCCCGGTACCTGAACAGCAACTATGAATTCCCGCAGGGGTCCATGGTCGGGGCGATAGATAAAAGCAATTACGATTTCATAATTAAATTTCTGAAAATGGAGCCCTCGGTCTTTAAAACCGTCATACAGGCTGACCAGTCCATCGCGGTTCACATGTTCGAAACTCTTACATCGGCGTATTCAAACTGTTTCGAGAGGGTTGAAACCATTTACAATTTCATTTCAGAAGAATTGTCGAAATTGTATGGGCTGAGGGACAGCTGGGTTTCGTACCTTGTTGACGGTCACGGCGGCGAGGACTGGAACGATTCCGGACGGCTGTCGCCGAATTTTTTTCAGCAGTTCCAGGGCCTGACGGCCAAGATCGCGTCGGTCCACACTGATCTTTACGGTAAAGACCCGGCTGACGCGCTGCCTGGAATCGGGAAGCTGGCGTTGATCAAATCCGGCGGCAAGACCCCTCTGCAGCCTGTACGCGGTGAAACTGAAACGGCCCACAGATCGCCGGGCATCATAAGCGGCGGCAACATGGGCCGGTCCATGCACCAGATATTCGAGTTCGCCATCGCGGACAAGGAATTCCAGAACAGGTTCCTGAAGATGATGAACGACTTTAAAAGGATGAAGGACCCTTTCGACACCGAAATCGAGGGAAGAAAGGTCAGGAGACACATCACCAAGATGTACTGGGACCTGTACAAGCAGGTCTACCTGAGGAGCAAGACGGAATCCACCCTGCCGAAGCCAGCGTATCTAATGCTGATGTATGGGTTTCTTGATGAAGAGCTTCTTGAAAGGGATCAGATAAACGAGCTGAACGACCTGGCAAGGGTCAAAGAGAGGACCGGCAATATAAAGGTAGTTGTCGAAAACGAGTTCCTTTCAAGGATACACGCCGGCGAGGAGGATCCAAGCATAACCGAGATGGGGCTTACCTACCAGGCATTTCTGCTTGAACAGGAGAAGCACAGCAAAAAGAAAGAAGACGATCGTGATGATATAAAAGACGAAAACGTTAAAAAAGCCCTGTTCGAGATAGAGCAGAGGGTGGCAAGCGCCTGCGCCGTATGTTCCGGTTCGACAGCTACGGCGTTTCCCATCCTGAATTCCAGGGCTCTCGGCGGGAGCCTGAAACCGCTTTTCACCACCAAGCACAAGATAGAAACCATAGTAAACGGACTGAGGGACGTTGATTATTCCGTTTTTTACCGTGAAACCGTTCTGAAGATGGGCGAGGCCAGGGAAATAATCCAGGAGGAGATCACCCCTTATTTCATCCTGCTGCCGGTATACGGCACAAAGACCATGCTCTGGCAGGAGCTGACGGGCATCAACAAGAGGAGCAGGGGCAGGATCGTCATACCGATATTCTTCATGGGGGATCTCACGAGGATGCTTGCCCATTCGTTCGCATGCTTCAGGTGGGAGCTGAACAGGACCATAAAGGGCGCCATGTGGGGGGACCCGATAGAGGGCGGAGTTACAGGCGAGTATTTCGATTACGTGAATACGTACAAAAAGATGTCGAAGCTGTCGCAGGAGGCGAAGGAGAGGATCACTGAAAGATTCAGGTCCCTCAGGACGAACAGGGACAGGTTCGCGGACGATTACATCCAGTGGGTCCTTTTCGAGAAGGACGGCATCATGAAGCAGAATTCCGTGGTCAGGGAGATGTTTTTCAAGCACATACCATTCAGGAAGGATACCAGGGACAAGCTTGAGAACATGCCTGCATTCACGCAGGCGGCCAACCGGTACAAGAATGTGAATAAAAGGATCGTCGAGGCTTCAGAGAGAAAATTCAAAAAATACCAGGACGAACAGGGGAATTTTCCGGACAAGATACAGAAGTATATCGAGTTTTTAAAAATATGAAATCAATCAATAGATGAGATATTTCTTTCTTTTTTTATTGAACAGCGAGGACTCTTTTTCAATCTCTTTTCTGAATTCGGAATAATCCTTCCCTGATATTACCGCCTTCCTCAGCCTGTCCGTGCCGGCGAGGCTGTCAATCTCATAGCTCCCCCCGAAGCTGTCCCACCTTGCAGGGGGATAGGTTTTCATTATGTATTTAATTATCCTGAACGACACCTCGGTGGGGCTGAATTTGCCGCCCAGATAAAAAATCTGTGCGCCTCCGCACCTGGTTGATGAATGCTTGCTGAATGTCGGGAGAAAATAGACCGGCCTGAACCTGAAATTCTTCAGGCCCAGTTCTTCCAGGCCCCTGCAGAACGACACCGGTTCTATCCACGGCGCGCCTATATATTCAAAGGGTTTGGGCGTTCCCCTTCCTAGTGAGATGTTTATGCCCTCCATGAGCACCATCGATGTGTACAGGATCGATGATTCATATGTCGGAAGATTGGGGGACGGCGGCACCCATGGGAGCGCTGATTCGGTATACATCATGTCCCTGTCGTAGCCTTTCATCCTGATTACCCTGAGCTTCACTTCCTTCGCGTATTCCCCCCTGTAGTATTCGGCCGATTCCCCCACTGTCATGTCGTAGAGAAAGGTGGAAGGGAAGGCGCTGATGAACCTGGTGGTGAACCTTTTTTCAAGGAATGCACCGTCCACACCCAGGAATGATGCCGGGTTGGGCCGGTCAAGGACTATCAGTTCGATACCGCTCCCGTTCAGGCAATCCATTATGAATTTAAGATTGGTGATGTAGGTGTAGCATCGCATGCCCATGTCCTGGATGTCAAAAATAACGATATCGGCCTTTTTAGTCAGATACCTGACGTCGCCAGCGCTTAATTTATGGAGGTTGTAAACAACGGTTTTCACCCTGCTTTCGAAGTAGAACTGGCTGGGGTCGTATTTGTTTTCATAGCCGTACAGGCCGTGTTCCGGCGCCATTATCATTGCCACGTCGATCCCGCAGCTCCTCAATAAACCGATGTTGCTTTCCAGATTATAGTTCACCCCGGAATGGTTGGTTACCAGGACGGCCCTTTTGCCCTTGTAGTCCCTTGCGTATTTTTTTATGAAAACCTCAAGCCCGGTCTTGACCTTCGGGCCGTTTGAATTGAGATGGTAACCCCTGCTGCCCGAGCACGATGAAATCGCCGCAAGCAGCACAAAAGCAAATGATCGGATTAATAAGTTAGATGCCATTTTTGACCGTAGCTTGAAGATATAATTTTATATGGATTAGTTAAAGCGTCATCCGGTGAAAAAAACAAATATATTCAAGTCAAGTTGCAGGTGTCAAGAAAGTAATAATCCTGCTTGACAGAATATTATAATATGTTTTTTAACAGCACAGAAAGTCATTCAGGAAAAGGATATGGACTTCTCAGGGAAACTTAAATTTTTCTTCATCGCGGTAATTTTCTTTCTATCAACATGCGCTTCGTCTGTAAGCGAAAAAAGGGAACAGCAGATACTTGACAATTACAGCCAGTCCAGGAGCGACAAGTACGCCGCCCTCCTGGTTGATGAATCGCGATACACGACGAGCGGCGGGATGTATCACAAGAAGTTCTATAAATATCTCATAGCCGTGGCAGCAGACCTTATCGAGAAAAAAAACATGACGATAGTAAAAGGAACCGTCGGGTTTTATTACGACAGGAAATCCGGGAGCCCGAATGTGCTCTACCTGGGCCTGGACATAGACACCTCCCTGAATATGGATAACGGTTTCGAAGCATCTGCGCTTAAGATTTTAAAGAAGAACCTCAAGGCCGTCGTTCACACGATGAATTCATGCAAGACCATTTTTTATGAAGGCGAAGTCCAGGGAGCGGTCATCGGCTGGAAATGGAGGGACGGCGGCAGGGACGAGCAGCTCAATATCTGGCTGAAAAAGGGCGACATGATCCAGTTTGAAGAGAAAAAGCTGACTTTCGAGGAACTGATACAGAAAAGCGATATAATCAACACGGCCGGAAAGCCGGTCAGGCTTCCAATATAACCGATAGCTCTTTTACCAGGGTTTTTATCTCCATCATGGTCCCCACGGATATCCTTATATAATCCGATACCGCAGGCGATGTGAAATACCTTACCAGGATTTTTTTCTCTTTGAGGCTTTCATACAGTTCCAATGCTTTTTTCTTTCCGTGTTTTACCAGGACGAAGTTTGCCCTTGACGGAACAACCGTGAAACCGAGGGCCTGGAGCATTTCCTCCATGTATTCCTTGTTGTTCCTGAGCATCTGTATGTTGTAATTAAAGCCCTTCGTGTCGTTTAGCGCGGCAAGAGCGCCGGCCAGGGCCAGCCTGTCGATGTTGTAGGAGTCCTTGATCTTGAGAAATCCTTTGATTATATCGCTGCAGGCCACGGCGAGTCCGATCCTCAATCCCGCCAGGGAATAGGATTTCGAGAATGACCTCGTGACTATGAGATTGTCGAAATCTTCGACAAGGTCCAGTGCGGTGTCGCCGTAAAATTCGTTGTACGCCTCGTCGATTACGAGCAGGCCCTTGAATTTTCCGAGGAACGATTTTATATCCTTTATGCCGCACAATGTGCCGGTTGGGTTATTCGGGTTTGCTATCACCGCGAGCGAATACTTTTTTTTTAGAAACCCGTCCATATTGTACTCGAAGTTTTTTCCCAGGTTTACGGTTTCATATTTGATCCCGTTGAATTCGGCGAGGGTGTTGTAAAGGGAGTACGACGGATACGGGAAGGCGGCCGTCTGGGTTCCTTCAATAAACCCCCTGAAGATAAGGGAAAAAATCTCATCGGACCCGTTGCCGACGAATACGTTTTCAGCCTTCAGCCCGTTTTTTGCCGCAAAGGCCGATCTCAAATCCTTTGCCTCCGGATCGGGATACCTTCTGAGCGATTCATTGCACGAATTCCTGAGAGCGTCAAGCACGGCCTTCGAAGGCGGGAAGGGGTTCTCGTTTGTATTGAGCTTAATGTATGTATCGACATCTCCCGGCTGTTCGCCGGGTATGTATTCGGTCGAGTTTTTCAGTTTGCTGTTCCAGAATTTCAATTCATTCTCCGCTGCGGATGTGGGCGATGCCTTTAATTTCCGCCAGGCCGCCGATTTTTTTGGAATCCATGTATTCCCGGATGCCGTCTATAATGTCAACCGATATTTTCGGATCCACCATGTTCATGGTACCAATGGAAACCGCGGAAGCGCCCGCCATGATGAACTCGAGGGCGTCTTCCGTGCCGGAAATGCCGCCGATCCCGATTACAGGGATGTTCACCTTTTCGTAAATCTGGTATACCGCCCTGACGGCAAGCGGTTTGATGGCAGGGCCGCTCAGGCCGGCGACCTTGTTCTCGAAATGCGGTCGCCTGGTTTTTATATCGATTTTCATTCCCAGGAAAGTATTTACCGCGGAGACAGCGTCCGCTCCGCAGAGTTCGGCTGCAGCGGCGAATTCTGTTATGTCAGTGACGTTCGGCGAGAGCTTCACAATCAGGCATCCCCCGGTTTTTTTACGGGCCTTTTCAAGAAGACGGGTGAATATTGTGATATCGGTGCCGAAAGCCATGCCGCCCTGCTTGACGTTGGGGCAGGACACGTTGAGCTCCACCGCGTCTATCCCGGCTGTGTGGGAAAGAACATCACAGAGCTCCTCGTTTTCCTCCTCGGAATGCCCGGCAATATTGGGTATGACTGTTGCGCCTGATTTCAGCAGGAACGGGAGCTTGAACTTCAGGAATTCATCAAGTCCCACGTTTTCGAGGCCGATTGAATTGAGGACACCGGACGGGGTTTCTATTATTCTGTTTCCCCTGTTTCCCTCCCTGGGCTTGATCGACAGGCCCTTCGTGAAAACCGCTCCCAGCCTGGAGATGTCAATGTACGCGGAAAGCTCCTCACCGTATCCGGCCGTCCCTGACGCCACGGTTACCGGGTTTTTCAGCGTAAGTTTTCCTATTTTTACGGAGATATCCAATTCCTGCCTATCCGGGAAACCGTTTTAATCAAGTCCGGATATTAGTCAAGAATTAATAGGAGGCCGGGATCTCCCCGGTTAAAATAAAGATTACCGTTTTCCAGTCCCGCTCTGGAGGGCTTTTCTTATGGCTTCTTTTTTCCTGAAAACATCCGCGTCTTCGCCCATCATTTCATTCTGGAGGGTCTCCAGCCTGCTTTCTTTTTCTTCCCTTGACAGGCCCGGTTCCGTTAAAACCGCTTTTTCCTTTTCGCGGTAGCTCCCTTCATTTTTTTTCTGCTGGGCCAACTTCCTGTCGAGCCCTTCCAGCCGGTCCACTATTGCAGGAGCAAAGAATTCCTCCCTGATTTTCCGCACGGCTGCCTCGCGCTGTCCGGGATTCATTTCATTGAGGTCTTTTTTGTAAATGGTCAGTTTTTCATCGCACCTCGCGGAAGGATCCGTTCTGTATGATTCGGCCTCTTCAGCGTCTGCGCCCCAGAACTGGCCGCCCAGGTTTTTCAGGCGTTTTTCCTTGTCCTTTCCGTAGAGGCTGCCGTCGTTGACTATGCTTTCCCGCTTGATGCCGAATTCAAGGGTCTTGACCTCGGCACCGAAGAGGGAATCCGCGGTCTCTTTGCCGAAATAATCCCTCCTGTAGTTTTGCAGGTCAGAAAGTACGGTTATAGCTTCTGAAGTGTTCCCGGGCTGTTTTTTGTTCTGGAATTCGCTGTTCACGTCTATCTCGTACTGCGTGAACTTTTTGTATAATGCAAAAAGTTCCTCCGCCTTTTCCCGGGGGAGTATCGAGAGCATATATTCATGCACTGCCGCGAAATGATCTCCAAGTGTTTTTTCTTCCTGGAAGTGGGTCTGGAGAGACTTGAAATACCTCAGGGTGTGGGGATTGGCCGCAGTCGATGAAAAGTAATTTTTCGCCTCAGGATCGTTGAACTCGACTGGGGCATGGAACAGTTTCACGTCCTTGAACCTTATATTTTTGTTGCCGCCGAAGATCTCTTCCTTTCCCCCTCCGCGGAAGGCAACGGCATAAACAATGATCAGCACGACCGCTGGTATCGCAATGAACGCTGTTATTTTTTTTATGTCCATTTTTTCATTCCTGTCATATGAAAAGCCACTGCCCGGGGGCAGTGGCTTGTTTTAATCAATGAAATGCTATTTTAATATCCTTTCGCTTTTAGGTCCGCGACCATGTTCACGTAAAATTCAGGGACATCGAAACCGGGGGTGCCTCCGTGGAAGAGACCCAGAAGTCCCCTGTCTACCATGGCCTGGTGCCCCATGCCCGGACCCCAGAGAGGTCCGGTTACAACGCCCTTAACCATTGCGTATGGCGCCGATGCTTCCGGGACGACGCCGTCATTCGGCCTGTCGCCGTATGAATTGAGTATGAGGTTTCCAATATTTATAGTCGGATCCGCGGTAAGCGGGAACAGAACCCTGCCGATCCAGCTCTGGCAGAAAACACCGGTGATGCCTTTCCCCGGGGCCAGGTCGTCGTATCCGAGAAGGTTCTTTATCTGCTGGTTGATTATTGTCATCCTGCTGGGCCTCATATCCAGGGGCCCGAGGCCGTTTGGATTCGTGTCGCCCTCGATCCTTGCAATCATCTCGATGAAATAACCGACATACTTCCTGTTTGCTTCGCCGACTATTCCTACCGCGGCGTCTTCAATGAATGTAACGATATTGGTGCCCCTGAGGGGGGATGTTATCGAGGTGAATGATGCGACCCTGTCCCTGAAAGGTTTTCCCCTGACGGGCTGGTCTTTATAGATCGCGTACATGAGCCTGAATTGTATCGCGCCCTGGGAATGGCAGATGAAATTCAGTTTTTCCGCTTCCGGGTGCTCGATGAAATATTTGTTCACGTTGGCCCAGATGGTCTCCGCTCCGCCGAGCATGCTGTCCCAGCCGTTCTGCCCGCCCCTGGTGATTTTAGCTGACTGTTCTTCGAGCTTGGAGGGAATTGTTCCCCAGTAATCGATTCCGAAAGTACTGTCCCTGAACATGAAGCCATGCACGAGCATGATCGGGTGTTTGGTTTTGCACTTTTCGTTTGATGAGCCGCCGGCCTGAAGGTCGAATTTCAGGGTGATAAGAAATGCTACTGCCAGAATAACCGTGATTATCCTTTTCACTTTAAGCCTCCTCTGATTCTTTATCTTTTTTTAAAATCCGGCCGATTATCATAGTTTTTATTATTAAAATTTAACTAGATAAAAAACGACCAGACGGTTTGTTTTTACTGTATGTTTTTTATACTTGTTTATAAATAAAGCAAGAAAAAAAATTTAATAAATGGAATTTATTTCTTTGTGTGGATTGAAAAAATTGATCAATTATCTAAAAATTTCAATTCTATGCGGTTTCTTCCATTTTTTTTTGCTGACAGCAGCATTTCATCAGCGGAATCGATGAAGTAATCAACATCATCATGCGTTTTAGGATTGAACTGCGCAAGTCCGAAACTGGCTGTGACATGAAATTTCCCGGATTGAGATTTGAAGACATGCTCCTGGATTGAATCCTTGAGTCTTTTGAGCACGATAAGCGCGCTTTTTGTTTCTGTATCAGGGAGTATGATCAGGATCTCCTCCCCGCCGTACCTCGATACTATATCGCATTTTCTGAGACTGTCCATAAGAAGAGAACTGATATATTCAAGTACCATGTTTCCCGCAAGGTGACCGTGGGTATCGTTGATAATTTTAAAATGGTCTATATCCATCATTGCAATCGAGAGCGGCTGCTTGTTGCGGATCACGCGGTCCATCTCTTTTCTCAGGAGTATAAGACCCTGCTTGTGGTTGAAGAGCTTGGTAAGGCCGTCATGGGTGGCCTTTATGTAAAGGTCCCTGACATGGAATACGATTTCGAGGGCCACGTGCAGCTGTGTAAGGTATTCATTTACCAGGATTTTTTCATTTTCGTTGACACTCCTGGGCGTAATAATGTGGAAGAAACAGGTATAATCCTTATTTGCGTCCAGGTCGGGTATCGCGTATACAGTTTTAACGCCGGTATCTTCAATAATGCTTCTTGTGATTTTTTCCTGTCCGTCGAAATATATTTTGGCCAGATCAAACAGTCCTTCACCTGAAAATAATCCGTATTCAAGAATGCTTTTTTCCCTGGAAGAGACCTTTTTAAGTATGTCGAGCACGGTTTCCCTGCTCATTTTCATGTTGTATTTTTTTATTTTTTCATCTATCCCGTCCTTTATGGAATAGCTGATGTAGATGAATTCATTGTAGTTTTTATCGAAAACGGAAAGAAATATGGCCAGGGCCTTGAATTTATCCAGGATATGGTCGCAGATGCCCTGAACGGAGTCCGACCAGTCGCCCTCTATCATCTGGAGGAGCTGGTTAAATAATCCAAGATCGGCGTCATTTCCATGGTGAATGACTTCAGCATCCATGTTATCATACTCTTTCGTATCCAGGTTGAACATATGATTGGGCCTTTCTTTTTGCTCCCATATAGTATTCCATAATTAAAAGTCAAGAACTAACTTGATATTTGAAAAATATACCAATAATTTTAAAACTATCTTTTCATAAAAAATATCATCTGAAAATTATATCACCCGGGTCTGAAAGGAATTCGCCTGATATCAACAAATTAAAAAAAGGGGAAAAGATCCTGACGGTGTTTCGGATTCTTTTGACTGTAATCTTATTAAATGCTTGCAAGATAAATGAAGTGCTGTCAAATAAAGGGAAGGGGTAGTTATGGCCAGAACAGAAATACTTGCGACGATAGGCCCGGCATCCATTGACAGGGTGGGAGAACTTTATGCCGCGGGCCTTGCGGGGATCAGGATAAACAGCTCCCACGGCGATCCGGTAGAGCATCTCGGGGCCATTGAAAATTCAAGAAAAGCCGATTCGGGCGGGTATATAGTTTATGACATAAAAGGGCCGAAGATCAGGCTCGGCGATTTCCCCGAGGCCATAAGGATAAAATCCGGGGACAGGCTGATATTGAGGACCGATCTGCCGAAGCCGTCCGGTTCGGATTATCCATTTACAGGGGATACGGACGAAGGGATCCCCGTCACTTATGATAAGTTTGACGAATGCGTAAGGCCAGGGCACAGGTTGCTCATCGATGACGGTTACGTCGGCCTGGTCGTTGAAGGGGTTTCATCCGGAAGGATCGATTGCCGAGTCGTTTACGGGGACGTCATCAGGCCGAGAAAGGGATTGAACCACCCGGACACTATAGTCGGATATCCCTACATGATGCCCCAGGATATCCCGGATCTTGATTTTGCTGTAAAAAACGGCGTGGATTTTATCGCTGATTCATTCACCCGTAACGGGGATGACGTGCTCGATCTCAAGGAAAGGCTTTCCGGCACCGGGATAAAGGTCATATCAAAGATAGAGAACCCCGAGGGGGTGGCGAACTTTGACGAGATACTGGAAAAGACGGACGCAATCATGATCGCGAGAGGGGACCTCGGCGTGGAGCTTGATCCATGGAGGCTTCCGGAGCTGCAGAAGGTAATGATTGAAAAATGCATGTCTGCAGGGAAACCCGTTATAACCGCGACGCAGATGCTGGAATCGATGATGGACAACCCGCATCCCAGCAGGTCGGACGTCAGCGACATCGCCAACGCGGTGTATGACGGCACCGACGTGATAATGCTTTCAGGTGAAACATCGGTCGGTAAATACCCGGATAAATGCGTTGAAATGATGGACCGGATCGCCCGGGATGTTGAAGCCACGGCGAGGTATTCGGCCCGGAAAAAAAATGTCATGGGACTGAGGCTGCTGTGCGGTTGTTGATGGTCCGTCACCGGCGGTCAGGCGGCAATTAAATCAATCCCCGCGCTTTTTTAAACGCCCATTAAAAAGTAATTGATCGCGGCGCGATTAGAAGCAATTCTGTACACGCTGAATTCAAAAAAAGAAAAATAAATTAAATGGATCTGAAAGGAAAAGTAGTCCTGATAACCGGAGCGTCAAGCGGCATAGGCAGGGCGGTGGCCCTCGCATTTGCTAAAGCCGGGGCAAGAGTAGCGATAGCGGCGAGGAGGGTTGAGAACCTCAGGGAGACCGCTTCCCGCATGAAGGACGCCCTCGTTATAAAGGCCGACCTTTCCGACGAAAAACAGGCCGCGATGATCGTGGAAAAAACCGTGAAGCATTTCGGCCGGATAGACGTCCTGGTGAACAACGCTGCGGCCATCATAGTCTCCAGGGCCGACGAGGTGAGGCCGGATGATCTCGTCAGGTCCTTCAGGACCAACCTTGTTGCGCCGGTGGTCTCCACCAGGGAGGCAGTCAGGCACATGAGGAGGCAGGGCGGGGGACACATAATCAATGTGGGTTCACCGGGTTTTATGATAGGAATCCCTCTTTACGCCCCGTATGTATGCTCCAAGGCGTCCCTGACCGCATGGACAAGAACGATCCAGGCTGAATGGTATGGAACAGGTATTATAGTAAGCGAGTACTTTCCAGGCTATATAAAGACGGATTCTCCAGCGGAATCCGGCATGGGCCCGGTCCCCCAGGACATATTCATCAACCCGGACCAGAATTTCATTGCAAGAAGATTCACAAGGCCCAGACCGGCCAAAGACGTCGCAGATCAGATAGTCAGGCTTGTTTTAAAACCGAAAACGCTTGTTTTTTCGGGTTTTCTTGAAAAAATCGGCTCATGGCTATCAAATATCGCATTCATCAGACTATCTATAGCCAGGGGGATGGCGGCGACAGCGAGAAAGAAGCTCGGCGTAACGGTTTTCAGCGACGATTAATAATATCAGGAGAAAATTATGAATGTGCTTCCTTTGAGAAAAAGACCTTTCGACATACCAATAGTGATATTTTTCGCGATCAACCTGTTCCTGGTGACCTATATCATAGACCTGGAGAACCTGGTGATCGCCGATCCATCCAATTTTCAATATCCCATATGGCCGCTTCCTTTCATGGTGGACGTGATACACTGGTGGGGGAAGACCTTCGATCCGCTTCAGCTGGCCAGGCCGCCATGGTGGAGGGCGACCATCTGGCTGGACGCGATACTTTTCGGCCCGCTGTATGCCGCCGGCTTATACGCCTTCATAAAGGGCAAGGAATGGATCAGGATACCCGTAGTATTCTATTCCGGCGTGCTTTTCGCGAACGTTGTGATAATCATGTTCGAGGAAATGGTCGGACCCCACAGGACGCCCGAAAGGCTGATGGTCTGGCTGGCAAACCTTCCCTGGCTTATATTCCCGATTTATATCACGGCCAGAATGTGGATGAATCCCCATCCCTTTACGGAAAAACAGGGATCATAAATCAAGGCCTGATTTTTTTACAGGGACGGGTTTCCGGGGAATCACCCCGGCATGTTGACGCCGGTATTGCCCCGGGTAACGGAAATGCATGTATTAATCAGGGGACTAAAACTTTTTCACGAATCTCCATTTCCAGGAGACTGTCGTCTGTTTCATCGATCTCCAGGCCGGAGACGAAGTCATTGAGCGCCTTGAAATAGAGAAAATGTTCAATCAGCCAGGGGAATGAAATCCTGCCTTTTTTAAAGACGATTTTCATGGCCTTCCTGAACATGATGCGTATGTCCCTGTCTTTGTTGAAAAGATAATGTGAAAGAACCCTGAAGGTGGTCAGCGCGTAATAAAGCTGGAAATTTACAGGTTTGAGCTGTTCCAGGAGAGGCGATAATTTCCATGCCCTTTTCACGTCTATCTGTTCGATAAGGTTCTGAAAGCGAATGAGGAATTCTTCAGGGCTGTAAACTCTCTTGAGGAGGATCTTGTACTCCCTTTCCAGCTCTTCCTTGCCCATCAGCTTCGGTATGACGTTTGTTACCGCGAACATGTCGCCCGCCTCGAGGTCAGCCAGAAGCCTTCCCTCGGATTCGAGCCTGTTCCATAACCTGGTGCCCTTGAGGGCTATAAGCATGCCCAGCATCGGGAGAGTCAGGCCTGCCTTTGACAGGAAATCGAGTTGTGCGTCGAAAATTCCGCTGTCGTCCGAGTCTATGCCGACTATCATCCCGCTTATTATGAAGATGCCGCGGGAATGTATTTTTTTTATGGAGCTCAAAAGGTCGAGTTTTGCGTTATGCCCCTTGTTGATGCTGTTCAGGCTGTCCTTGTTCGGGGTTTCAATCCCAATGAAAAAGCAGTAGAAATTGGCTTCGGTCAGGAGATCGAGAAGGTCTTCCTCCTCGGCAACATTCAGGGTGAGCTGCGTCATGAACCTGATTGTTTTCGGCAGCTTCTTTTTAAGCTTTATGATTTCGGCCAGGAGCTCCCTTGCGTATCTCCTGTTGCCGATGAAATTGTCATCGCTGATGAAGATGTCGTATTTGCCCATTTCGGTGAGCTTTTTTATCTCCGAGATTACGTGATCGATGGGCTTCAATCTCATTTTTCGTCCGAAAAGTGAAACGACATTGCAGAATTCACAGTCGTGGGGGCATCCCCTTGATGTCTGCACCATGCCCCCTGAATAATCGTCCAGATCAAGCAGGTCCCACCGCGGGGCGGGGGTGATGGCCATATCAACGGTTTCCGGATCCTTGTAGATTTTTTTATAATCCCCTCGTGTCCAGTCCTGAAGGAATTCGCCCCAGATCCTTTCGGCCTCTCCACTTATTATGACGTCGAAATGATCGCCGCATTCGTCAGTATGTTCGCTCGCGAAGGGGCCGCCCGCGACAACGAGCCGTCCCCTGCTGCGGAACTCACGCGCCACGTCAAACATTCTTTTTTTATGAATTGTGAAACCGGTTATCCCTACAAGGTCGCATTCCATGTCATAATCGATATCTTCTACTTCTTCATCCGAGATAATTACCCTGTATTCTTCAGGTGTAAGCGCCGCGAGGGTCGCAAGGCTGATTGGAGGAATGACCGCCTTTTTTCCTGTAAGCGACAGCAGGCCTGTCAGGTTCCAGAAGGTTTCAGTGGTCGAACGGGGTCTGATTAAAAGTATGGTTTTCATAATTTATTTAAACAATTAAACATTTTGTTTAATAAATTTAGTGCACATTTTTTTGCAAGCTTTTTTTATTAAAAAAAATAAAAAAATTGTTTACCCCTGGTTTGAGACAGCCGTATTTTTTTTACGGCCGTCACGGTTTAATCCGGGCTAACACAGATGCTGAAATCGGGGAATATCCATGAAAAAAGTTTTTTTTATTTTATTGCTGACGCTTGTCTTTGCGTGCGAAAAAGGTAAATCTTCAGTCCACAGGGTCGCAAGGCCGCTTCTTGGAACTGTAGTCAATCTTACCCTCGTCTGCGATGAAGAAAAGGCCGCACCGGCTTCATCTGCTGCGTTCAAAGAAATAGCCAGGATAGAGGCCCTGATGAGTCCGTACATAAATAAAAGCGACGTTTACAGGATAAACAGCGAGGCCGGACATGCCCCAGTAAGGGTCGACGCGGAAACCCTTTCTCTTGTCGAATTTTCCGGCAATATTTCATCGGAAACAGGCGGGGCCTTTGATATAACCTTCGCTTCCATCGCAGGGTTGTGGGACTACAGGAAAAAAAATTTTACTCCGCCTGCCGAATCAGCAATTAAGACCATGCTGCCGCTGGTAAATTACAGGAACATCATTATCAACAATAAGGAATCCACGGTAGGGTTCGTAAAAAAGGGCGTAAAAATCGGCCTTGGGGCGATAGCGAAGGGTTATGCCGTAAAGAGGGCCGTCAAGGTTCTCGAAGAAATGGGGATCAGGTCGGCCATAGTCGAGGCCGGTGGAGACCTCCAGGTTGTCGGCGACAGGAACGGGGAGAAATGGCTCACGGGTTTGAAAAACCCGAGGGGCGGAGACATCCTGATGGCCTTTTACCTGGAAGGCCGCGAATCCGTAGCGACGAGCGGGGATTACGAAAGGCGCGCCGATTATCACGGGAAGAGGTATCATCATATCATCGACCCCAGGACCGGAAAACCGACTGAGACCTTCTCCTCGGTCTCGGTCATAAGCAGGGACGCGGTCGTTTCCGACGCCTATGCAACGGCGTTTTTTGTGCTCGGACTGGAGGGAACAGTTGGATTGCTGAAAAAACACCCGGAATTGATGGTCATACTCATTGGTCTGGACGGGAGCATTTACATCTCAAGGGGATTGAAGGACAGGATAAGGCCGGTCCATGAAATCAAACCGGTCTGGATCTGATCACCGGGCAATAACCACCTTTTTTATCTTGTCCAGTATTATCTTCCCCCCGAAAATGCTCCTGGCCTGTATATGCATGTAGTAAAGTCCGATTCCGCATTTTTTATTGTGCTTGTTGGTTCCGGCCCATCCCAGCTCCTTGATGTTCTGGCCCCCCTTCCGGTAGGCGTTTTCAAGAATTGTCACCACGGGCCTGCCCTTTATGTCGTACACCCTGATCGTGACGAAGGCGTCAGTTAAAAGGAAATAGGACGGGTAGGCTATAGGCGCGAGATCGGTTATGACATTGTTGAGGACCCTCGTGGGCCACGGGAAAAAAATCGCCGGCATGCTGATGTTGAATGCCCACGGATTGTGGTTCGGTTCCCCGTCCGTTACGGTGTTCGTGTCGGTAAAGGTGGATGCGCCCGCCTTTTTCATTTCTATGATGAACCTGATATTGTTGCCCTGCCTGATGAGAGGACAGGTCGTGGGCAGGTAGGCCACCCACCTGTTGGATGCCTCCCGCACGGCCGCCGCGGAATACAGGTAAGGTCCGGGAGCGGCATTCGGAAAAGCGGCGGTGTTTATGCTCCATGGCACCAGCAGGTCGTTGACTATATCCGGCAGGTAGTGCGGCGGCGGGCCGACAGTCGGCGTAAAGGCGCTGGTAAACCAGACCGTTACGCTGTCCGGCTGTCCCGTCGCGGTTACTATGGAAACATCGACCCGGACGTTCGTTTCCCTGAGCGGCCTCAGGACGGGGTTGTTCGAGGTGAAGTCCGTGTAAAACGTTATGCCGTCGCCCACGGTCGCAGTCAGGGTGAAGGCCTGGGTGGTGAAGGTCAGGGGAGCGGCTGATGTGCCGCCGCCCGCGTAGGTGGTTTCGTTTCCGAATATGTCGACCCCTGTTATGTAGTAGTCGTACTGGGTGAATATCTTCAGGGAAGTCAGGATGGTCGTAATGTTTCCCGCCGCAGCTGTGCCCGGCGGAGCGAACCTCAGCCCCGCATCGTTGTTTCCGCCCCATATCCTGTAGGCGCCTGCGACAAGGGTTTCCCTGAAATAAACCCTGTATTCATGGAAATCGGCGTCTGCGCTTGGAAGGGCCGTACGCGTATCTATCGTTTTAAGCCAGGTGATGGTCGCCGTATCGGCCGTGGTGGACAGCACGGCGGAAGCAATGGCCGCGCCGTTGGGAGGGTCCGTGTTTTCCCAGAATAATCCCTGGGAGATAAAGTTTGGGTATAGTGCGACCGGATAATTGACCGTATCCGTGATCTGATTGATCGCCCCGCCAAATGTTCCATCGCCCTGCGTTCCCCAGTTGGCGTTCTGTATCTGTGTTATGTAATAGTTCCTGAGCGGAGTGGTGGTGCCCGCGCCCGGGTTGGGAATTGAACCGGCCGGGATCATGACGCTTCCCGTAGTTGCAGCGTTATTTATCGTAACCGTGAATTGCGCCCCCCCGTTCCAGTTTACAGTGAAGGTGGTGTTGCCGTTCATCGCAGCCGGTCCGCCGCCCGTGTCCCTGACTGCCGTCAGGGTGAAAACCGTGCCGCCCTGCAGGCTGGACCTCCAGTGATTTGGAGGCGCGTCCCTTCCGCCGCCCTGCGTCACGGTCATGCCGGTTACCCTGATTCTTTGAACCGTGATAAATCCAGGGCTGTTCGATATCCTTGCCCCGCCCGGGCCGTTCATGTTGCATAAAACCGTCCAGTTATGGTTGCCGAGGTTTGCCGCGCCCAGGAACCCCGCATACGGGTTGGTGATGGTTGCATTGACGACATCGCCGCCGACATTTCCCCATCCGGTTGCATTTCCATTTTCCCTGAGCGCAATGCTTGCTGCCTGACCGGGGGACCTTGTATTGACCGCGTCCGCTATGTTCACAGCCGATCCAACCAGCCTGTAGCACACGGTACCGGTTATCGTTGAGGAATAAGTGTAAGGATTTATCTGATTGTCTGTCTGGGCGAAGTTTACGACCCCTATCCTGTTGCAGAAGCCGTAAATCTGGTTGTCGTTTCCGGTAAGGGTGTGCGGTGCAGGGTCCACCAGGTTGTCGACAGCGGTCGCCTGTATAACCCTCACGGCGACGTCGTCAGAATTTGCCGCGTCATTGATGTCCCATCCGAATGTGGCCCTGAACCTGAGGTCGAGGTTTGCCGGAGTGCCTCCCTGCGCTGACGTGGCGATATTAACAGTTCCGCCGCAACTGTTGCTCACCGCAAAGCCGCCCCCCGGGGTCCATGTCAACAGCACGAACTGTCCTGCGCCATTGAGTTCTATGTAGAGATCGACATTGGTATAGTCTGCCAGGGCCGCGGCAGTGCTGGTCACCAGGACCTGAAACTCGTACGGTGCCGGGCTGCCTGCTATGTAAAAGTTTCCGCCGGACATGGCCGTCCTGGCCGCGGACGTTACCGTGACGCTGTTTATGGTCGCGGACAGCTCGCGGCCGGCAAACAACGTAAAAAGTACCGCCAGGATTATTTTTGGAAATTTTTTCATTGAATTTTTAATTGCATTGACCAATAATAATGGCTAATTTACAATTAAAGGGCTCGTGATAAAAAATCAAGAAATTTATAAGTCCATGAAAGCCGTTTCTGCCATAATCATAAAAACCGCATGGATCGCCCTGGTCGCGTTTTACGCGTCCGGCTGTTTCGACGACGCGAAGACCGTTATTCCAACCGAGATACTGGTCCCCAACACCTCCGGAAGCGCCGGAACGCTGAATCTTACGGTAGAGGACGCGGACCCTGTCACTCCCGCAATTCCCAGGGACACGGACATCGTGGTTATTTTTAACAAGGACATCAACCAGGTTGCTGCGACCGTCGCGGCCAATATCGTACTCAGGAGAACAACCGCACCGGCGGCCACGGTACCCATAGCCGCGGGCAATGTTTTTTTCGACATGGGCCCCAAGACCATAAGGCTGAGCGGGTTCGGACCGCTCGATATAAGTTTTATCGATTACCAGGTGACCGTGAATACCGGCATAACGGCCGTTGACGGAAGCGTCATGGCCGCGGCGTTCGTTTTTACATTCCAGACCGATAATTTCTGAACGCCCTGCGCAGACCGCCTCTCCGCGTTCGAAGCGAGCTCACCCTGCTTTTTATGCCGTCGAAATAGTCCTGGAGGGCCGCGATTTTATCGGCTAGGGACACGATCATTCCCTCGGGATACCTTGGCGGCACCGGGGTAAGGGGCCACATGTGCCGCAGGATCGCGTTTCTCTCCCTTTTTGTAAGATTGAATATGGATTCCGCATTGTTCAGCGATATCCTGGGGTGCCTGAAGATGTGCATGCCTTTTTTTCTGCCTTTCAGGTCGTAGAGATAGAGGTCGTGCAGAAGCGCCGATCTGGCGGCCGCTATGAAATCGAGCCTCAGTCTTCTTGCCATCCTGTAGGCCCTTTCAGCGGTCCTGATTGAATGAGACAGGCAGTCCGTTCTGCCGTGGTGATTCAATTCGCCCATGGATCTGATGGATTCGTGGCGGAGCACCTCTCTCAGTTCAGGATGGCTCCACAGGTCCGGGCGCCTTGTTTTTAATCTGTCTTTCATATCCTTGATCTATATGTCAAAATTGTCGTACACCGGTTACTTTAATATTTGCATCTTTAATAAATTTAATTTTTTATTATAAAACCACTGAATAAACCTGATTTATACAATGAATGAGGCCATAAGCATCCTGATTTGATTATTTAAGGTTTCCTTTTTTTTAAAATTTAATATTTTAAAGAAAGTGTCAATATTACGGGGCACGGAAGTAAGGCAACAACAATTTTATTCAGTGTTGTTATTGACACCCGTCGTCCCCGTCTCCATATTTACTGAAGTGTATTTAATAAGGAAAGAAACATGTATATAGTAGGAATCACCGGGGCCAGCGGATCGATCATCGGGATCAGGCTCATAGAGGAGCTGCTTAAGACCGGCGAAAGGGTCGGCGGGATAATATCCGATGCCGGCCTGAGTACCATGAACTATGAACTGTATGGCAGTGGGGAAAAAACGGGTTCGATAGCCGATTGCCTCGCGATGAGAGGGACCGGGCCTGCGCCAGGTAGGTTCGAGGAATATTCGAACAGGGATTTTTTTGCTCCGCCGGCGAGCGGTACATCTGTAATCAGGGGGGTCATAATAGCCCCGGCATCCATGAAGACCCTTTCATCAGTGGCGAACGGATATTCGGACAGCCTGATTTCCAGGGCGGCGGATGTCTGCCTGAAGGAGGGGAGGCGATGCATACTCGTGGCCAGGGAGACGCCGCTGAGCCTCATCCACATAGAAAACATGCGGAGGGCTAAAATGGCGGGCGCGGACATACTGCCGCCCGTTCCGGCCTTCTACACGCACCCGAAAAGCGTGGACGACATCGTTAATTTTACAGTGGGGAAAATCCTTTCCCTTCTCGGCTTCGAGCATGAACTGTACCGGAAATGGGATGAAAGGGAGGGCCGGGATGATTGACAGGTCCCTGATTGCCGATCCGGCTCTCAATTTCATAGCGGATCTTGTGGAGGCTGGCGAACCGGTCGGGCGGGATTCCGCTGGGAAACTTTTTTCCACCATGGATATAATAGGTCTCGGCGCAATTGCCAACCATGCCAGGGAATCCATCAACGGGAACAGGGCATTCTACGGGGTCAACATCAACCTCAACTACACCAACATCTGCACCCTCCGCTGTCCCCTGTGCGCCTTTTCGCGCGACGCCTGCGACTCCGACGCATATACCTACACCCTTGACGAAATCGAGCGGAGGGTCCGGGAGGCCTCCGGGTCCGGGATCGACGAGGTCCACATAGTCGGGGGCCTTAATCCGGACCTGAAGCTGGAATACTTCGAGGAGATGATAGGAAGGATAAAGGGAGTGGACCCGGATATATTCGTGGTGGCCTTTACCGCCGCGGAGTATGATTTTTTTTCGAAGGTAAACGGGATCCCTATCGAGGAGGTCTTTAGCAGGCTCATCGACGCAGGCGTCGGCGCGCTCCCCGGAGGCGGGGCGGAGATTTTCGCGCCGGACAAGAGGAGACTGATAGCACCGGACAAGATTTCAGGTGATAGATGGCTCGAGGTAATGAGGACCGCGCATTCGCTAGGCCTGAAGACCAACGCCACGCTTCTCTACAACCACGTCGAGGAGACGGAAGATATAATCGACCACATAATCAGGCTGAGGAGCCTCCAGGATGAAACCGGCGGCTTCAAGTCATTCGTCCCCCTGCCGTTCCACGAGGAAAACACGCGCGTTAAACCGGCGCGCGGGCCGAGGGCCGGTTTCGACGACATAAGGCTTTTCGCCTCGGCCAGGATACTTCTTAATAATATCCCCCATATAAAGGCCCTCTGGATGTATCTCGGGGAGAAGATGGCCGAGGTGCTTCTGAGGTTCGGGGTGGACGATATAGGCGCTACCTATGCGAATGAAAAGGTCGTTCACTCAGCCGGCGCGTCGACCCCGGACTACGGGACCGAGGAATTTCTTCTCAGGCTTATAAAAAATGCTGGAAGGGACCCGGTAAGGACGGCTGCGGATTACGGAGGAAAACGCGGATGAAAATCGGATATATCAATTACCTTAACTGCTATCCGTTCTACCACCATATGTTCAAAAAGGAGCCGCTTGAAGGAATCGACGTTGTTCCGGCATACCCGGAGGATCTGAACAGGATGATGGCCAGCGGTGAACTTTCCGTGAGCCCCATATCTTCGGCCGCCTATCCGGGAATGCGCGACCGCGTCCTCATGCTTCCCGGATTCTGCCTGAGCTCCATCGGATACGTCAGGTCTGTGATACTCGCATCGAGGGTCCCGATCGAGGACCTGGATGGAAGGACCGTGGGTCTCACCACCGCGTCCAGGACGTCCGTTACGCTTGTCAGGATCCTTCTCGAGAAATATTACGGGCTGAGGCCGGAATACGTGCCGGTGAAGCCGGTTCCGGACATGGAAGCCGTGGATGCGGCCGTCGTTATCGGCAACGAGGCAATGCTTGAAGGAACCGTTCCGGTCGAATATATTTACGATGTCGGAGACCTCTGGCTGAGAAAAACCGGGCACCCCGTGGTCTTCGCGGTTTTCGCGGTCAGGGATGAAGCCGCTTTAAATGAAAGGGATTCCGTGGAAAGGGTGATCAGGTCCTATACGAGTTCGCTGGCCGAACTCAGGGACAATGAGGACGCTGTTGTGTCCAGTGCGTCGGGGATGTATCCGGATATCAAGTACGACATCGCGAGATATTACAGGCTGCTGAAATTCGAGTTTTCCGACGATCTCAAGAAGGCCCTGATGTTTTTCTTCGAGTCCGCCGCAGATGCGGGGCTTCTTGAAAGGGTCAATTCAATAAATTTTTATCAATAAGCCTGTCCGGACCCTCCTTCATATGCAGGGTGTTCCAGGCTTCAATTCGCTGATTCATTTTTTCCGCCGAAATTGATTATACGGAACGCCGAAATCGTTATTCCGTAATAAATATCCCTGCGTGGTTTTAAAACCCCTGCTCATTGCAAAAAGATTGGTAAGACTTATAAGCTCGTTGATTTTTATTGAAAGGGCCGGTCCCCACATCAGGGAGGGACTTGTCTTAAAACTTCTCCTGAGGGTAAGTGGAAAATCAACACCGTCTGTTTTAGGCTGTTTTTTTTTCAAACCACGGCATCCACCACGTGTACCACCCGACAGGACCGCTGCCGACGGTTAATGAGTATGTGTTAGGAAGATAAAGAAAAATGAAAATAAATGTCATGAAAAGCTTTTTCATCGTATGATTTCATGCGCTATATAAGAGTAATGCAGAAAATTTGTCTCGCGAAAAATTATACGGTAAATAGCCATAATCATATTTTTTCCTGTTTATATTAAATTATTAATTATGTTGAACCGGACAAATGATTTTTGTTTGTAATTATAATATCATTGACATCATTAAATCGATATTTTTTTTAATCAACATATGGATGCCGTCATGCAAAAAAGCGCGCTTCGGGATAAAATTTTTTCCGGTTCAAGGATCAGCCGGTCCGAGGCAGTCGGTCTGTTTTCCTGGGACATTCTCGATCTCGGGGCCGCGGCCGATGCAAGGCGGAGGATCGTACATCCCGAAGACACGGTAGGCTTCATACTGGACAGGATCGTAAATTACTCGAATATCTGCGAAGCACAGTGCGGCTTCTGCGCCTACCATGCAAGGGCTGGATTCGTGGAGCCATACGAGCTCGGGATTGACGGGATACTCGGAAAGATCGACGAGCTGGCAAGGATGGGGGGCACGCAGGTGATGCTCCAGGGCGGACTGCACCCGGAGCGCGGCCTCGAACACTACGAGGCCATGGCAGCGGCCGTGAAGGAAAGGTTCCCGGACATCGTTCTGCATTCTTTCTCGCCTGCAGAGATCATTCACATGTCGCGGAAGAGCGGCGTAGGGCTGAACGAATGCGTGGCAAGACTTAAGTCCGCGGGCGTTGAGTCGGTTCCCGGTGCATCAGATATTCTTGTCGACAGGATTCGGAAAATCGTCAGTCCGAATAAAATAAGCAGGGACGAGTGGAAGAGTGTGATGCTTGCTCTCGCGGAAAACGGAATGAAGTCCAGCGCCACCATGACATACGGGATGGGGGAGAGTATTGAGGAAAAGGCGGAGCATCTTGATTTCGTAAGGAGCGTCCAGGACGAAACTGGCATAATCCGCGCTTTCATCCCATGGTCATTTTCGCCAGGGAACACAGGGTTTGAAGGTATGGTCCCCGCCGGCGGGATTGAATTCCTGAAGGTAGTTGCAATCGCCAGGATATACCTCGACAACATAAAATTTATACAGGCGGGCTGGCTCACCGAAGGGCTCGGGCTGGCCCAGATAGCGCTTTCATTCGGCGCAAACGACATGGGGGGCGTACTGACCGAGGAGCTTGTGGTAAAGGCAACCGGGGTGGAAAGAATCGCGGGTATGGATGATTTCATAGGCCTTATCCGCGCCGCGGGCAGGGTCCCGGTGCAGAGGGACTCGGATTACAGGACCATAAGGACATTCCGGTGACGGACTTGAAACGGGCCCGGGACATTTCCGAGCGAAAAAAATACGTGAGGTCGCTTTTCGATTCGATCGTACCCGGGTATGATCTTCTCAACAGGGTTCTCTCGTTCGGAATCGACACCGGCTGGAGGAAGAAGCTGTTAGGATTGATGGGCGAAGCAGGCGGTGCGGCCGTGCTGGATGCCTGTTCCGGGACTGGCGACCTCGGCCGGATGATGCGGGAAAAAGGCTTCAGCGTGGTGTCGCTGGATTTTTCATTGCCGATGCTTGCCGCGGGAAAGGGACGGGGCTGGATCGAGAGACCGGTATGCGCGGACGCCTCACGCCTTCCGTTCAGGAATTCGTCCTTCGCCTTCATAACCATTGCTTTCGGGATAAGGAACATACCGGACAGGGAGAACTTCATATCGGACTGCCTGATGGCCCTCGCTCCGGGCGGCAGGCTGCTCATACTCGAGCTGACAAGGCCCCGGAGCGGGATCACGGCCGCGCTTCACGGCTTTTACCTGGGGAGGATCCTGCCGTTCATCGGGGGAGCGCTTTCGGGCAGGATGCACGCGTACAGATATCTGTCGGACACAATAAGGGAATTCGCGGATCCGGTCACCTTGAGGAAAGAGATCCTTGCCGGCGGTTTTTCATCCGTGCGTGTAACCGGGCTCACGTTCGGGTCCGCGACTATTTTCGACTGCGCCAGGCCGTAACGGTGGCCGCGCGTCAACGTCAGGATATATATTTGACAGGGAGGAATCGCCGTTATGCATCTGGCCGTTTCATGGAGCGGAGGGAAGGACAGTATGCTTGCGTGTCATGATGCGATCAGGGCGGGCCATGATGTAACCTGCCTGCTGAACCTGATATCCAAAGGGAGTCTCCGCTGCTGTTTTCACGGACTGGATAACGGACTGATCAGAGACCAGGCCGGCGCGGTCGGGATCCCTCTCCTCCTGAAAGAAATGAGCGAGGGCATGAATGATTATGAAAGGGAATTCAAAGAGGTCCTTTCCGGCCTGAAGGACACGGGCATAGATGGCGTTGTTTTCGGGGATATATATCTCGACGAACACAGGGAATGGGTGGAGCGTGTCTGCGGCGATGCCGGTCTTGCCGCGCTGGAGCCACTGTGGGGAATGGAAGCCGGGAAGACGGTCGGGGAATTCATAGCAAGGGGATTCAAGGCCGTGGTCGTAAGCTGCAGGGAGGAACTCGGTGAGGATTTTGTCGGCAGGACAGTGGACGGGGAGATGATTGAGGAATTAAAGGCAAAAAATATCTGCCCCTGCGGTGAAAACGGCGAATACCATACCCTTGTCGTCGACGGCCCGATTTTTAAACGGCGGATAGACATTCTGGAAGTGCGCAGTGAGCTGAGGGACGGTTTCTGGAGGCACTGGTTCCTGGATATTAAAAGTTACGGGATGCGGGATAAAAATGGTTTTTGATTCAGTATGCGTGATGTTGAGCCTCCGGAATCATGATGAAACACACTGTTTCAATATTTCAGGGATGAATTTTATATAAAATATTAATTATAAGAAAATATATATACTGACTATTAAACCATATTTAAAATATTTTTATTTTTGTTAATAATAAGCTTGTAAAAACCGGAAAAAATGTAAATTTTGCTTTTATTTTAAAAACAAATGGATCAGTTACATTAACATTCCCCGCATCATCGCATAGCAATTCCTGATTCAAAGCCAGAATTTGTTTTTTATCATTCAATTTTTAGGAGACAGCCATGACTAAAATCGCAATGGTTTACCCTGCGAAAGACACGATTCATACCGGGGAGATACTTCTGTACTGCCCGCTTGCTCTGGGCTACCTTGCCACCCATACCCCTGACGAATATAAGATAACGTTATATGATGAATATGCCGGGGACGTGTTCGATGCCGATAACGTCGACGCCGACATAGTCGCGGTGGCCGCCATTACGCCGAGCATCACCCGGTCTTACGAGATAGGAAAAAAACTCAAAAAAAGGAAGATTAAATCCATCATAGGCGGCGCCCATGTCACCGCTCTCCCGGACGAGGCGCTGCAGTATTACGACAGCGTCTGCATCGGCGAGGGCGAGGGCCCGTGGAGGGAGTTCCTGGCCGATGTGGAACACGGCAGGAAAAAGGACAAATACTTCGGCCCGATGAACGTGTCGCTCCACAACCTTGGAATTCCGCGCAGGGACATGTGCCATGAAAACTACCAGTTTCCATCGGTGCTGACTTCCCGAGGATGCCCCTACAGCTGTTCATTCTGCTATCTGACCGTGTTCGATTCCAGGAGCTACCGGATGATACCCCACGAAACAATACTTGCTGATTTTGACGCCGTAAAGGACAGCTACGCTGTCATTCTGGTGGATGAAAATTTCATCGGCTATTCGGAAAAGGACAGGGAGGACAGAAAGATCCTCCTCGAGAAAATGATAAAACGCCGCTACAAGTTCATGTGGGGATGCCAGACGACCACGACCATAGCGCAGGACCAGGAACTCATGAGGCTTATGTACATGGCAGGCTGCCGCGCCGTCTTCGTAGGTTTCGAGGCCGTGGACGAGGAAAGCCTGAAATTCGTCCGCAAAAACCACAACGTCGGCCTTGATTACAAGGACCTCGTAAAAAAGCTTCATTCAAACAACATCGCTGTCATAGCCTCAACGATCATAGGACTTGACTCCCACGACAGGTATTATCCTGCAAAACTCATCAAGGCCCTCAAGGATGCGAAGGTGGATTATCCCCGCGTTTTCTTCGCGACCGCCTGGCCCGGGACGCCGTTCTTCAAGGACCTCGAAAAAGAGGGCAGGATCAGCCGCAACTGGGACGAGGTCAGGAAAGACATGCCCTCCATCAAGTTTAAGAATTTCACGAAGGAGGAGGCGATTACCGCCCGACAGGAGGTTCTGGACGCCTTCTTCAAACCGAGATTTATAATAAAAATGCTGCTTCGTTGGATATTCAAGGACCGCTCGCTAATAAAGCTGTATCTGAACATGATGAAGAGCTACAAGGAACGCGACCGGAAGAAAAAAATCAACATGGCCGCATGAAACCTGTCCTGCCCGGACGGACCAGGGTAAATGAAAACCGGGCCGTCCGGAGTCCATATACGGCGCATTGACGGCCGGCATAATTCCATTTTATCTGGATTCTTCAGCGCTTACCGCCGCCAAATATTGCTTGCCCCGGCCGCCTTATTATGGTATGGAACATCCATTAATCGACCGGAGAGCCAGATGAAAAAAAAGCTATATATCGTTGACGGCCATGCCCTCTGCTACAGGGCCTATTTCGCCTTCATCAAAAATCCGCTTATCAATTCAGACGGACAGAACACGTCCGCCATTTTCGGTTTCGCGAGAATGCTTTTAAAACTTATCAAAGAAGAAAAGCCGGATTATATAGCAGTAGCATTCGACCCGCCCAAAAAATCATTCAGGTTCGAGCTCTATCCTGAATACAAGGCCAACAGACAGAAGATGCCGCCGGACCTGAAAAGCCAGGTCGAGGAGATCAAGAACCTGGTCGATGTTCTTGGAATCAAGAGACTGATGGAAATGGATTACGAAGCGGACGACATCCTCGGAACCGTCGCGAAAAATCTTGCGTCAAGGGACATGGAGGTAATGCTGGTCACCGGCGACAAGGACGCCTATCAGCTGGTCGGCCCGAATGTCAGGATTTACGCCAATAAAAAGGGGATTACCGAATATGAAATCTACGACGAGAAGGAGGTGAAGTCCAAACTCGGCCTTCCCCCGGGAAAGGTGATCGACTACATGGCCCTTACCGGCGACTCTTCCGACAACGTTCCCGGCGTCAAGGGCATCGGCGAAAAAACAGCGCAGAAGCTGATTGAATCATTCGGGAGCCTGGAAAAACTCTATGAAAGGATAGATGAAATAAAGGGCAAGCAGAAGGAACTCCTTATCGCGCAAAGGGACATGGCGTTCCTGAGCAGGACCCTTGTCACGATTAAGACCGATATCCCGGTCGATCTTGACGTTGAATCAATGAAAATCCCGGAAATATTCAACGATGAAACGAAGGAATATTTCCGAAAAATGGAAATGCCTTCGATAATAAGGGACTTTTTCGGCGGGGAGACTCCGGTCGAAAAGCCGGACAGGAAGCCGGAGAAAAAGGACTACAGGATCATCAGGACCGAGGAAGACCTCATGGAGATGCTGCGCCTTGTGAATGCGAAGGGCGAGGTCTCAATCGATACTGAGACGACTTCAATCTCCCCGGTGGAGGCTGAACTCGTCGGGGCCTCCTTTTCAATAGAGGAGCGCGAGGGCTGGTACCTGCCTGTAATGAGCGGCGGAATGTTCTCGGAAAAGCACATCGATCCTTCCAGGTCGCTTGAATTGCTCAGGCCCATGGTCGAGGATCCGAAAATCAGGAAGATAGGCCAGAACATCAAATACGACATCATTGTGTTCTCGAACCACGGCATGGAGATGAAGGGGGTGTATTTCGATACAATGGTGGCGTCATACGTGCTGAATCCCTCGGAGAGGAGGCACAACCTGGACGACCTGGCCGAGGAGCACCTGAATTATAAAACCATAACATACAAGGAGCTCACCGGGACGGGAAAGAACGCCGTGCCGCTTGTCGAGGTGCCGCTGGAAAGGGTGGCGGAATACGCGATCGAGGACGCGGACATAACCTGGAGGCTTTACCTCATTTTCATGGACAGGCTCGGGGAGCAGGAGATGGAAAAACTGTTTTACGATATCGAGATGCCCCTTGTGCCGGTCCTCGCTGAAATGGAGAAGGCGGGAGTGAGGATAGACCCCAAATACTTCGCCAAGCTCGGCAGGCAGAACGAGAAAATGCTCACCGAGGTCGAAAGGAAGATATACAGGGCAGCCGGGCAGGAATTCAACATAAATTCCACGAGGGAGCTTTCCGTCATTCTCTTCGAAAAGCTGGGACTCAAGCCGCAGAAGAAGACCAAGACGGGCTTCTCGACGGACATACAGGTCCTGGAAAACCTGAAGGGAGTCCATCCGGTAATCGACGATCTTATATCATACAGGACCCTGAGCAAGCTCAAGAACACCTACATAGACTCCCTTCCGAAAATTATATCGCCCAAAACAGGCAGGATACACACCTCCTACAACCAGACGGTCGTGGCCACCGGGAGGCTCTCTTCATCCGATCCTAACCTCCAGAACATACCGGTCAGGGACGAGTTTGGAAAAAACATAAGGAAGGGGTTTATCCCTGCGGAGGGGTTCGTCATGATGTCGGCCGACTATTCCCAGATCGAGCTCAGGCTGGCGGCGCATCTTTCCGGCGACAAGAACATGATAAGCGCGTTCAAATCCGGGATTGACATCCACAACATGACGGCCTCCTCGGTTTTCGGCGTTTCGATAGACAGGGTCACCCCGGACATGAGGAGACAGGCGAAGATAATAAACTTCGCCACGATTTACGGCGTCTCGCCGTACGGGCTTTCACAGCAGGCCGATATCGGAATAAGGGAGGCGGCGGAGTTCATAAGGATCTACTACGAGACCTATCCCGGGTTCAAGGAGTTCATCGAGAAGACAATCGCGTTCGCAAGGGAAAAGGGATACGTGCAGACGCTTCTCGGGAGGAGAAGGTACATACCGGACATATCCTCGGACATCTCTTTCAGAAGGGAGGGGGCCGAGAGGGTGGCGATCAATACCCCGATCCAGGGCACTTCGGCCGACATGATAAAGATAGCGATGATCAACATCGCGGACAAGACCGTCCGTGCCGGGATGGGTTCCCGCATGATTCTCCAGGTTCATGACGAGCTGGTATTCGAGGTCCCGTCCGGAGAAAGGGAGGGGATAGAGGAACTGGTAAAAACCGAGATGGAAAACGCCCTGAGGCTGTCGGTGCCGATAGTCGTCGATGTCGGTTGGGGAAACAACTGGGACGAGGCCCACTGATTCAGTGGACCTCTATGCTTTCCCTGCTGAACTGCTCCTCTTTTATTACAAGGCTGTATTTATCATCCTTCGATTTAACGGCGTACATGATATAATTTTTTCCGCCGGTAAATTCTTTCGCTTCCTCGACTATCCTTTCCGGCTCGGCCGTTATCGTGGAGCTGCCTATGATGGGAACATTCAGGTAATAGTTGTCGATCCCCTTGCCCCTCTGGACCCTGGCCCTGATCCTGTGCTGGCCCGGAGTGAGAATGTAGATCCGGTAAGGCGGCACCGGGTTGCCGTCGATATCCACGACCATTACCGGTGTCTCCTCGCTCGTAAAAACTTTTGAAACCAGGGACCCCCTGAAAAAGGTTTCCCCGAAACTTTTCTGCAGCGGATATAAACCCATGAAGCTTGACGAGTCAAACTTGTTTGCGGCGTCGACCGGGCCCATTCCTGAAAGATTAAGGCCCTTGAGTCCCTTTCTGTTGAAGCCGTACAGCCTGTCGCTGTCGTAGCAGACAGAGTATTCGATTTCACGGTGGATTTCCGAAAACCGGGTCTTAAGGCTGCCGGCAAGGCTTTCCCTGTCCGGGCCGTCGCGGAAAAGAACGTCGGAGTACTGGGGATATGACACCTCGTACGTGGCCGCCTCCCTGTCCCTGATGTTGAGCCTTATGTCTGCCGAGATGCAGTATCCGTCGCTCTGTTCCTTGATGACGTTGAATTCAATCGAAACGGTATTGGATGACGGGTTTTTCGGCTCGATACTCTTTGACCTCCAGCAGAAGGAGTCCCTTCCGAGCATCCTTTTTTTTTCCTTGATCTCGAGTGAACCGATTTTTGCCGCTGAAGATATCTCTTCATGGGAAATATCCACATCGTGCTCCCTGGAAAGAAGCTCACAGATCCTTTCGTAATTGACCTGCGTGAGCGAGAGCCTGGCAAGCTCCTGGTCCTTAAGCCTGCCCATGAGTACGTCATTCGGCGTATAGCAGACCGAGCACAGCACGAATTTTTTATTGTCGAGCCTGCTCCATGCCTCCTTCTGCCATCCTGTAAGCGTGAGGCAGGACTGCGATGAAGCGGATAAAATAAATACCAGGATTATTAACGCGCGGTGTGCGTAAATTTTCATAACAGTGTTCTCCGGTTTGTCGATGGAATGAATAATGAAAAGATGCCGGATAATATCAATAAGTTTTTTTTACTTCCCGCCCCGGACCGGGTTTTTTGCGCCAATCCGAAGGGTAGACCGATGAAGTGAGAAAAAACAAAATAAAGCAGGACAATAAACCGACTGAAATTCATGCCGGATTTATGAAGAAATGCCGTTTCCCGAATATCCTGACCCTGCCGGCGAGAATATTTCCGGGAATAGACCTGTCAAGTGGTCTTATCATCTGCCAGATGAAGTCCCTGTCCGCGTTTATCCTTTTCCCGATTTCATCGGCGGCGTAATTTTCCCTTCCCCTGTCCGTCATTATAATAATTCCTGGGTCAGGCGGGTTCGGGGTGAATTTCGACATGAGGTCCCTTGCCGTGAACGCCCTTCCTGAATAAACTATCTCTATTCGCTCGGGTCCGGGCCTTCCACTGGTTTCGAATTCCGGTTTTTCTATAACCAGCGCATCCCCGTACGGGAGTATGAACCATGACCTGTTGCGTGAAAAAGTGATCCATCTGTGCGCCGTCAGTGACTGAGTCTCCATGGCCCCAGGGCCACTTTCATCCGCATCAAAACCGAGCTGGTGTTCCATATAGGGGAATTGTTCGAGGCTTTTGTTTCTCAGATCGGATATATTCACGAGAAGGAAGTTGATAAGATCGAAGCTGATTCCCTCCCTGGTATACCTTTTCCTGTAATGCTCGATCAGCGCCTTGAGCTTCAGGATGTAGTCCTTGCCCTCGATCACGTTATATCCCGCGCATATTGATGAAAGGGTTTTTATCATTTCTTCAATTTTGCGGTATGAATGTTCAAAATCCGTGTAATCTGATTCGAGTTCCCTGACTGATGCGCAGATTTTCTGGTGGAGCTCATTAATTGTCTGGATATTGTGATTCCAGAGGTCCCTGTAGACCCGGCCCGGTTCGGATTGGAGGATTTCTTCATTCATATTTTATTCCCGATTCATCACGCCGCACCTGATGATCCCGGTTGACGGATGGAACCGGCCGGTTTAATCAGCCGTCATTAAACTAATTATTACATAATTTCATAGAAGTCAAATATTTAGTGGAAAGGAATGCAATTTTAACAGTTCAGCACATCAATTTTCTTGACTTTTTATCAAAAAAAAAATATTGTACAAAAACTCTTTATAAAACAAGGGAATTTCTTTAAATTACATTTTAAATGTTTACTTTCAGGAGCTTATATGATCGGCAAGAAAATAAGGCTGCAGCGAATCATAAACCGCAATAACGGGAGGACCATCATAGTGCCCATGGATCATGGTGTGACTATAGGACCTATCCCGGGGTTGATAGACATGACTTCAACCGTGGACAAGGTTGCCGGGGGTGGAGCGAACGCCATACTGATGCACAAGGGGCTAGTCGAAACCGGCCACAGATCGAGCGGAAAGGACATCGGGCTGATAGTGCACCTTTCGGCGAGCACCGTGCTTTCGCCGGATTCGAACGCCAAGACCCTGGTCTGCTCGGTCGAAGAGGCCGTAAGGCTCGGTGCCGACGCGGTTTCAATCCACGTGAATATCGGCGCCACGACGGAGAGCGAAATGCTGTTCAACATGGGACAGATATCCAGGGCCTGCAGGGACTGGGGAATGCCGCTTCTCGCGATGATGTACACCAGGGGGCCGAAGATCCAGAACGAGTACGACGTCAAGGTGGTCAAGCATGCGGCAAGGGTCGGCGCTGAGCTGGGCGCGGATATTGTAAAGGTCAACTATACCGGATCGATAGAAAGCTTCAGGGAAGTCGTGGCGGGATGCCCGGTCCCGGTGGTTATTGCCGGCGGGGAGAAGATGGAGACCGACGACGAGATTCTCGATATGGTCAGGGGATGCATAAAGGCGGGCGGAGCAGGGGTTTCGATAGGCAGAAACGTGTTCCAGCACGATGATCCGCAGGATATAGTGAAAAGGATATCTGGAATCGTGCACGGCGGTCTTGCATGAAGGAGATCTGGCTCCACCTGGATAAATGGAAAAAGGAACTCGTAACTGAAGCGATAGAAACCGGAGTAGATGCCGTGCTTACCACCAAGGAACTTGCCGCAAGGGTGAGGGATCTGGGGAGGATAATGGTTGTGTGCCCCGAGACCGGCGACAAAAAGGTGCCGGAAGACGTCGAGGTTATCATAATAAACAACAAGGAAGACGAGGTCAGGGCCGCAAGGTCGCTCGGATCCAGGACCGTCATTGTAAGGACCACTGACTGGGACATTATTCCACTTGAAAACCTGATCCCGCAGGGCGGTCAGAGGCTGTTCACCTTCGTCAGGAACCTGGAAGACGCAAAGCTCGCTGCGGGAATAATGGAAAAGGGCGTTGCCGGAGTCGTCCTGGAGACCTCGAGCAGGGAAGAGATATCCAGGGTTGTAAAGTTCATTAAAAACCTGGAGAGTGAGAGTTTCGGCCTTTCCATCTTTACGGTAACACAGGTAAAAAATATCGGCCTCGGCGACAGGGTCTGCGTGGATACCTGCAGCAACCTTGAGCTCGGGGAGGGCCTTTTTGTCGGGAATTCAAGCCAGGCACTTTTCCTTGTCCACGCGGAGAACATAGAAAATCCATACGTTTCCCCGAGGCCATTCAGGGTGAACGCGGGAGCCGTGCATTCCTATGTCAGGATACCGGGAGACAGGACTAGATACCTGGGTGAGCTTAAAACCGGCGACCCGGTCCTGATAATCAACGGCAGGGGGGACAGCTATACCGCGCACGTCGGCAGATCCAAGATAGAAAAGAGGCCGCTGCTGGTTCTTTTCGCTGAAGATCCCGAAGGGAACGAGCATTCAGTTGTTCTCCAGAATGCCGAGACGATCAGGCTTATGGATGTTGACGGGAAACCGGTAAGCGTGGTGAAGCTCAAAAAGGGCGACAAGGTCCTCGGTTTCTCTGAAAAGACAGGACGACATTTCGGGATGGCAGTTGAGGAGACCATCAAGGAGCAGTAGACGCTGCCGGATCATGCGGAAGCATTCCAGGAAGAGCTTATTCAGTCGGTTGTCATGGCAAAAAAAGAAAAAGAAAAAAAAGAGCCGGCCGGTATAGAAGCCCTGAAAAAGGAGATATCAAGGCTCAGATCATCAGAAAGGTCCCTCAAGAAGAAGGTTGAGGACCTTGAAAAATTCAAACGCCAGTTTGAATATATCGTCGGGATCACCAGGACCGGCGTTGACATCATCGACTCCGATTACAATATCGTTTACATCGACCCGGCTTGGAAAAAGGTTTACGGCGATCCTGCCGGAAAAAAGTGCTTTGAGTATTTCATGGACCGGAGCTCAATCTGCCACGGATGCGGGATACCCGCTGCGATGCAAACCGGGCATTCCATTGTGACGGAGGAAATCCTCGCCAAGGAAAACAACAGGGTCATCGAGGTCCACACCATTCCCTACACGGATCCCGACGGAACCGCATACGTGGCCGAATTCAACATAGATATAACCGAGCGGAAAAAGCTCGAGGAAAAAGCGGGTGAGGCCAAGATCATAATTGAAAACAGCCCCGTGATCCTTTTCAAATGGAGAAACGAGAAAGACTGGCCTGCCGTCTATGTATCGGAGAACATTTCACACTGGGGATATACCGCTAAGGAATTCACAGAAGATGGCAGGTTTTATTCGAGCATCATACATCCCGATGATTTGATGAGGATCATAGATGAGGTGAACAGGCATGTAATCGATGCAAGGAAGGAATACGGCCAGGAATACCGCATCATCACGGCAGGGGGTGAAATCCGCTGGGTTTATGACCGCACCATGGTTATTACTGGTGATGGCGGAAAAATTGAATTTTTCCAGGGTGTTCTGACCGACATAACCGAGAGAAAGTCCGCGGAGGATGCACTTCGGAAGAGCGAGGAAAGGTGGAGCACGCTTGTACAGAACATATATGACATCATAACGGTCCTTGACGGGGAAGGAAAGATAAGCTATATATCTCCGTCAGTTGAGAAACATCTTGGATTTAAACAGTATGATTTACTCGGTAAGCCCGGAATCGAGCTGGTCCACCCGGATGATTTGAATACGGTCATTAAAGATTTGCAGGAAGTTTTTAACAGGACCAATCCCGGCATACCGACAGCGTTCAGGTACAGAAATAAAGACGGTTCATATATATGGTTTGAATCAATTGCCACAAATCTTTTAGACAATCCTGCTGTCCAGGGGCTGGTAATCATATCCAGGGACATCACAGAAAGAAAGAAGTCTGAGGACGAACTCAGGAAAAACCAGTATTTTTCTCGGAAAATTTCCGATACGGTCCCGATGACCATATATATCTATGATCTCCTGGAAGACCGGAATATATATACTAACAAGAACATATACGAGCTCATCGGATATACTCCTGATGAGGTTAAAGAAATGGGTCATGGAATGTTCGGCAATCTGCTTCATCCGGATGACATGGCAAAACTGCCGGACAATATCCACAGGTTCGACAACTCAAACGATACGGACGTGCTCGAGCTTGAATACCGCATGAAGGACAGGTCCGGCGGCTGGAGATGGGTGCATTCCTGGGACGTGATCTTCACGCGGACACCTGAAGGCAGGCCGGCACAGATCCTTGGCGCCGTCCAGGATGTGACACTGCTGAAAAAGGCCCAGCAGGCATTGCTTGAAAGCGAGGCGAGGTACAGGTCGCTTTCCGAGGCCTCCCAGGACCTTATTTTCGTCATAGGTCGCGACGGCACCGTGCTTTACCTCAATACCGCCGGGGCGGATTTGCTGGGTAGGGATAAAAAAGAAATAATCGGCAGAAAAAGGAGCGAATTCTTCCCGCCTGAAATCGCGCACAGGCAGGAGGAACGGTTGAAATTTGTTTTTGAAACCGGCGAATTTTCCAGGTCGGAGGGCATGCTTTACAAGGACGGCCAGGAATTCTGGTTCGACCATTATCTCGTACCGCTCAAGAATGAAATTGGCGAAATCGATTCCGTTCTGGGAATAGCGAGGGACATCACCATAAGGAAGAAATCAGAGGAAGAGAACCTCAGGATGGTGAGCCAGCTCAGGCAGACTCAGAAGCTCGAGAGCCTGGGGGTTCTGGCCGGCGGCATAGCGCACGATTTCAACAACCTGCTTACCGGCATACTTGGTAACGCCGACCTGGCGAGGACCGACATACCGGCCGGATCGCCTGCCATGATGAACATAATGGAGATACAGAAAATATCCACCAGGGCGGCCGAGCTATGCAGGCAGATGCTGGCCTATTCAGGCAAGGGAAGGTTCGAGGTGATGGCTCTCGATCTCAACGAGCTCCTGATGGACATGACCCATCTGATAGAAATATCCGTTTCGAAAAAGGCCGCATTGAAATTCAATTTCGGCGAAGATCTTCCGTCAATCGAGGCCGACCAGACCCAGATACGGCAGGTCATCATGAACCTCGTGATCAACGCCTCCGAGTCCATCGTCGATTCAAGCGGATACATAACGATATCCACGGGCGCCATCGAATGCGAAACGTCATTTATTTCGGATGCCGTTTTCGGCGACGGCCGGTCCGGCGGCCGTTTCGTTTATCTTGAGGTGTCGGATACCGGGAGCGGCATGTCGGAGGATACGAAGTCCAGGATATTCGAACCGTTTTTCACGACGAAATTCGCCGGAAGGGGCCTCGGTCTCGCGGCGGTACTGGGCATAGTAAGGGGCCATAACGGCATGATAAAAATAACGACCGATCCGGGCAGGGGGACCAGGTTCATGGTCCTTTTCCCCGCAATTGATATCAAGGCCGAATCAATCCGGAAAAGCGAGATAGAAGTTGACGGCTGGAGGGGCATCGGAACCGTTCTCCTTGTGGATGACGAGGAGTCAGTACTTCAGGTCGGGAAAAGGATGCTTGAAAAAATCGGGTTTTCTGTAATTACCGCCTGTAATGGAAATGACGCGATGAATATACTGGCCGGTCAGACCTCCGGGATAAGATGCATAATTCTGGATCTCACCATGCCGATGATGAGCGGCGAGGAAACATTCGAGGCCCTTAGAAAAATAAATCCGGATGTAAAAATAATAATTTCGAGCGGGTATAATGAAGTTGAGGTCTCGGAGAGGTTCACCGGCAGAAGCATCAGCGGATTCATCCAGAAGCCTTACAGGCTTTCGGATCTGGTAGCGAAGCTGAGGATAATATGAAGCCGGACTGCTTTTTGAAAAGATGATTTATCATTCCGGAAAAATGCCAAAATTGCAAAAATTTTTTTCTTTCTGATCCTTCGGCGGGAACGCATGGGTCTATGACGTCGGATACGGTGTCATAGACCACGTCATTGCATCTGGTGAGGATATAAAATTTCTTGTAACGGATCCCGGGGTCTATTCCAATTCCGGCGGCCAGTCGTCAAAATCCTTCCGGCCCGCCGCCGCGGTAAAATTCAGGGCGGCAGGAAAGAGCATAAGGGGAAAGTATCCCGCCATAATGGCCATTTCCTGCGGATACGTTTATGTGGTGCATTTAGCCATGGGCGGAAATCAGGGCCGGTATATCAAGGCATTCATGGAGGCGGAAGCTTTCCCGGATCCATACCTGATAATAGCCTGTACACCATGCATAAATTACCTGCTGCGTTCGGGCATGGGAAAAAGCCGGATGGAGTAAAAGCGAGCTGAGCAGTGCGGATAATGTCATATTTACAGGTAAAACCCGCAGATGGAGAGGGAATTTGGAAATCCGTTCGTTTTTGATTCAGGTGAACCGGAAGGGACCAGGTTCAGGAATTTCCTTGCAGGTGAGGTCAGGTATGCGTGCGTCCCTGAAGCGGGAATATCCTGAAGTGGCTGACCGGCTGTTCGCGACCGCGGAGGATGCCATTCGCAGGTGCTGGAATTAAGTCCGTTTGAAAGAAACCACGGAATGAAATTTAATTGCTTTTCAAGGGTCGGTATGTAAAACTGGCACTTGAAAAGCAAGTCGTATCTAATTCAGCCTTGAGGACTTAAAATCAATTTATAAAGTGCGGTGACGGGGAATTAATTATAGGATTTTGAATCCCGGACATTAAACCCCTATTTTGGAGTAGCGGATGGATTTTTACAAGTATCACGCCCTGGGAAACGACTACATAGTAATTGATCCCCAAAAAACATATCTTGACCTCAATCCGCATAACATCTCCCTGATATGCAACAGAAATTACGGTATCGGCTCCGACGGTATTCTTTTCGGTCCAATGTTCGACGATGAAAAGATTTATTTAAGGATCTACAACCCCGATGGAAGCGAGGCGGAAACCAGCGGCAACGGGATAAGAATTTTTGCCCGGTATCTGATCAATGCGAATTATATTGTTGAGAACGCGTTTTCCGTAAATACAGTAGCCGGTGAATCGAAAATTGAAGTGCTGAACGACGACGCCACTCTCATTAAAGTGGACATGGGGAGTGTTTCATTTTCAAGTCCGGACATACCGGTCAGCGGAGACCCCCGCGAGGTCGTGAATGAAATCATTGATCTGAATGGATCGAAAGTGAAAGTGATCTGCCTTTCGATTGGTAATCCTCATTGTGTAATTCCTCTTGAAAGTATAACCCCGCAGATTGTCAAGGAAATGGGACCGATGGTGGAAACCCACGCCCTTTTTCCCAACAGGATCAATGTTCAGCTTCTCGAGATAATCGACAGGAAAAAAATAAAAATCGAGATCTGGGAAAGGGGCGTTGGTTATACGCTTGCCTCCGGGAGCTCGAGCTGCGCCGCCGCTGCAGCTGCATATAAAATCGGTCTGGTGGACAGGTGCGTTACGGTTGAAATGCCGGGCGGAATCATCGACGTGGAGATCGATGAAAATTACAACATTCATCTGATCGGAGCCGTTTCAAGTATTGCCGAGGGTTTTTTTACCTACGAAATGTGGAAAAAGATTGCTTCTCCATAAGATGCCGTTTTTCCGAAATGGCGTATTTTTAAAAGTAACCCGCGATGCCGTGTAGCGTGTCTTTTTTGAACCTGGTTAACCAGGTGGGTTCCCTCAAGGAGGGTCCGATCTTCTCTGTGAAAGAGCTTGATCTTAGCATCCAAATGTTGAGATCCCAATCAAAAAAGTTAGGCTCAAAAATACAACGCGTCTATCACGCGCAACGCAGGCTGTATTAATATAGCAAATTAATACGCCGGAAATCAAGAAATTTTCTTTACTTTTTAAATCCTTTGCCTATTATCCCACTTTCATGACGGATGGTTAAGAATTCCGTTGATACCGGGCGGTAGAGACCAAACAACAACCATATTACGAGGAGACATATGTTAGCAGAATATTTTAAAAATTTTGAAAAGAAGATTCTTAAGACGACGAAATCCGCCAAGGCTGAACCGGTGAAAAAAGCCGCCGGCAAGACAAGGGATACTGCAAAAATAAAACCGGCCAAACAGTCCTCCTCTTCGACGATAGATTTGAATGCCTTGAAGGAACAGGTCAACAGCATAGTTCCTTCATACCTGATTGTGGATTCCATCAGGCCCATAGACAGTTCCGGTTTTTCTCCGGAGGGCGCTGATCTGGTGGCCTTCAAGGGCTACTGCAGGGACATCATGAAGCTTATGGGCGGGTATGTGCCGTGCGAGCTTGTCTATGGAACATTTCACATAGTCGGAGAGCTTGACAGGAATACGCTTCACGAGGTTTTGAACAGGATAATTTCAGTCAAGAAGCTTAATATGTTCGCCCAGGAAGATACAGGGGATGAAAAGAAGCACATTCCTTCCTTTATAATCGCTACAGGAATGTCATATACTTTCATGGAACTTAAAAACGACATCATTAATTACTACATGTCAAAGGGAATTGATTATTCCCAGGAAATGGACCTGCTTGCGGTTCTCGGCAGGGGAATCATTGTTAAAAACTGGAGGGAAAAGAGAAATTTCATCGCCATTGAAAGCAAGAATGATACCTGCATGTGGTTCTGCATATTAATGAATGAGTACCTGGATATTGACGAAAAAAGCTCGATGGATCTCAGGAAATACATAAAAAATGACACGGTTTACAAGGAATACTGACGGTTATTTGACGTATTAATATTTTAATAAACACAGTATTAATATGGTTGACATAATATTGTCTGTTGATATAATTTTTTACAAATAAAGTCCGGTTAATTTCACTTTGGACTGCCGGGCAGAAAAAGAAATTCCCTTTTAAAAAAGCAATAACGAGGAGAAATATTTTGAAAGCAAAACCTTTTAAGGCCGTATTGTTTTTTATCACGTTCTGTCTGATGATAAATATAGGGTTCAGTGAAAGGCTTTTTGCCGCCAGGAGCAAGAACGTGATCCTTGTGCTGGATACATCTCTGTCGATGATCGGTACCGGAGGAGCGGGATATAAAAGCGGCAATATTTTTGAAAGGGTCAAGGAAAGCATTCAGAAATATATCGAACAGCTGGATGACGGCGACAAGGTCACTTTCATGACCTTTGACGAGAAGGTGAAAACATTCCCCACGGTGCTGGTCGACGACGCCAACGACAAGGACATCATAAAAAAATATATTTCCATGACTCAGGCAACCGGGAAATGGACAAACACCTTTCTCATGATGGAGAAAGTCCTCCTCAAGGCCAATGATCTGGAAAAAGAGAAGGGCGGAGACAAAAGGCAGACCGTAATAGTAATAATGACGGATGCTCTTGATGATCCCCCTCCTGCAAGCAAAAGCAGGCTGGACATCAAAAAAGTATTGAATCCGTATGGCAAGAAAGACTGGTGGGTATACCTGGTAAGCTTCAATGAAATAAAGAATGATCCGAGACTTTCTGCGGTCAGGAAACAGTTCGAAAAAGACCTTGCGCTTTTAACTAAAGAAGGAAAAGTGATAGACGCGAGCGGAAGCCCGGAAAAGATTATCGGTAAGCAGATACCGGAAGACATTAAAAAGCTTGAATCCCAGAGAGGTTTTCTGTCGCCATGGCTGATCGTTGTAATTGTGGTACTTGCCCTGCTTCTCGTGCTGTTTTTGATAAAAAGAAATTCACAGCTCATCCTGAAGGGCGTCATTGAATACTGGAACAACGAGGTGCTCAGCCCGTATATCGAGCATTTTGATATCAGCAAGAGGCACCTGAAGAATTTAACCGTGGGTAAGGGCGCAGGCTGTCAGCTCAATATTAGGGATTATCAACTAAAGAGCAGGTTCGGATTAAAGGCCATCAGGGAGAAGGGCGCAATAAGGGCTTCTTTACTGGCAGATCAGGGTGTGAATATAGAATTTGTCAACAGGGAGGCTGGTGAGGTTCTTCAGGATGGAGATATCTTTAAAGTGGGGAATTACACTTTTAAGTACCTTGATAAATAAACAATATATGAATATTGCCTGATAAAGCAGCGGAATGTGTTTTTTTAATTAATTCCGAATATCTCTTGACAGGAAAAGTATTGGTGCTAAAATATCTCAATTAATTATTTTTTCACATCAATTTATTATTCTTTTTTGAAGAAAATTCATAAATAAAGCGTTTTTGAAAAAAGGAGGATTTGTCAATGTCACTTGCTCAATTTCCAAAAAGCCCCAACAAGTTTCACCCGACCATTCCGAGTGCGGTTGGTTCGAGGGAGTCCCTTGTACAAGAGGGTCGAGATAAAATCGCCGAACAGAAACTGATCGTCGATGAGGTCACTGATAAAGTCATCAATCAGGTTATGACAAAAGTTCCCGATGATATCGCTTCTAAATTCGATATCATGGGCGGTTTGAAAGAAAAGCTATACAATTATGTAAACCAGACTTACGTCAACATGTTCAACAGGTATACCGTGACGATGGAAGACGAGTTCATGAAAAAGATCAGGGACTTCGTCGACAGGGAAGAGGTAAAAGGACTCGCACGTTATACGCCGAAAGAAATAATTGAGCTCCTCGACAAGATCGGCGGCGCAGACAAATTCCATACCGGTGAGATAGAGAAATCGATAGTCAACATGTTCGGACACCTCCAGGGACATATCCAGCGCGGAGTCAATGACCTTGAGACCGAGACGAACTCGATATTGAGGCAGAAGACAGACGTCGGAGCTTTTGTCCGCGGTCAGAACGCGTATGCGATACTCAAGTGCGTCTTCAAAGACAATGAATTGAGACCCAAATATGTCTATGATGTCAAGCTCTCGATAAACGTTCTCGAAAGCGAGCTCATCAGCCCGATGTATCATTACCAGGTGACGATCGAGTCTCTCTTGAAAGACGCCATCCAGAAGCATATACAGGATCTGATAGATCACCAGATCCAGACTCTTAATGATGAGCTTCTCGACCAGGGCAAGCAGGAGCTTAGCGGAAGCGAAAAGATGTTCGAAAAGATCAAGAGGATAGAAAATTTCACTGATGACGATAAAGAGGATGAGAAATCGAGAAGATATACCATCCTGGCCAAGAAATTTCTTGATAAGATAGAAGGACTCAGGGCCGAGATTGATGTAGAAGAGATAGATCCGCTGAACATCAGGGAGAATATCAAATACATCATCGACCAGGAAAACATAAGGAACAGGGGATACAATACGGCGATCAACTCCATCACCTCGATCCTTGATACCAGTAAGCTCGGCTACCAGGTCTGCAACAACATGAAGAATGCCAGACTCTGCCATATCAGGGAGTATGAGGAAACGGATTCCACTATTCTTCCGGATGAAAGATATGCAATGAAGCTGGCCTTCTATGATCAGAACCAGCTCAGGGAGATGAAGAAGGAATACGACAAGCAAATGGAAGCCTTCACATCCGAGATAAAAATGGCATGGGACGTAACTCACGCCCATTATGAATCAAAGAAGAGATTCAGGTCTCTCAAGGATTTCGACGACCTCGCAAACAGACTTATGAGCAAGCAGTGGAAGAGGGCCAAGAAGGACAGGGAAGACGATCCCGACATGCCTCTCTGGAGCGAAGTCGGTGAAATGTATAACGAAAATTCATTCGTCGAGAAGAACAACAGGACTTACGAGGACAGGATTGCCAACCTTGAAAGCAAGCTGAGATTCCTTACTGATCTTCTTCAGAAGATGCACGGGTTCCAGAACCCGGTCGAGAGGGTCATTCTTGACGAGAGATTGAAATTCATGGAAAAGAGATTCAACGAGTTCACATACCTCGTGAATCCTCACCACATACAGCCGGGTCTGATTCTTGATATAGATATCACGACCATAAAGAGAAAGCAGTATATGCTCAAGGGCATGGCAAACGTTCTGAACGAGTTTCTGTTCGGCGTGTCCAAGGGCTTTGCTGATGCTGCCTTCGCTTCTTATGCACGAAGAAGGTCCACTCAGAGAGATGACATTGAACAGTCCTTCGAGGCTGAAGAAAGCCCGCAGGAAAACCTTTTTGCCCAAGCTTACAAAACTTCCGATGGAGGGGAAATCAAGGGTTCAGTGAATCTTTCTCCGAGCAGACCGGCCGCGAAGAAAAGGGGCGGGCTGAAAGAGCTTTAAAAAAACAATGATTAAAATAAAAAGGCTGCCTTTCGGCAGCCTTTTTTATTTTCAATGGGGTAAAATCTCAAACAAAATGCTTGAAATTAATATTGATTTTTATATTATATCAAAAATGGAATATAGAAACTCCCATAATCAAACAGGAGATAAATATGGAAACCACCTACTATTCCCTCGCATCAAAGGGAAATTTCAACAAGGCGTTAAAGCATTTTTTCAAGGTAAACGACGTAGTCGATGATATTGATAACGGACGAAACCTGGCGGATTCAATTAATGATGATATAGACAGCGGTGAAATCGCCAGTGACCAGATCCTTCCGATTGTCGGGGCAGTTATCCGGGACAAGTACGGATACAGCTATCATTCATACAGTCTTCCCCAGACGGTTTCGGATTTTTCAAAAATCACCGACGAGACATCCAAGTGGACGGCGCTGGATATTGTAATCGTTTATTACAATCCGAGCGGTAAAACCTTCGTCGTCAATCCCAAGAATCCAGACCACTGGGAAATGGTCCGGGAGATCTTCCATGACCAGCTCGCGGTTATCTATGTCAAAAACCGCAAGGAGGAAGAAAATAAAAAGGTGGAGAAGCAGGCCATAACGGCGATAGAGGAAATGCTTTCCGGAAGGGACGTGTTTACAAATAAGGATTTTATCGACAGCACTGTTGTACAGAGAAAACCGGCCCCCAAACCCGTTGCTGCACCGGTAGCCGCCGGTCCTGGACCGGCAAAGGTTGCTGCGGAACCGGTATCAAAGGTCAAGAAAAACTTCACGCCCAAATATGCCGTACAGGTATCCAACGAGCTGTTCCATAACGGAAATGTCGAGGCCTGGAAAAAGATCGTTGAAAGCTTTAAGACTAAATTCAAGGATTTGGACGTGTATATATTTTTCGAGGGGGAGCTTATTAACGATATCAATGCCCTCTTCAAGTGGGGAAAAGTCAAACATGGAGATTCAATTTTTTTCCAGGTGGCCGGCGAGGACATCAAGGGAGTATCCAAGCTTCAGAAATATCTTTTTGAAGGCGCCAGCCCAAGATTCGAACAGTTTTTGAAAATAGGCGTCGGCCAGGTTCTTAATCTTTTCTAAAAACCCTTAATGGAGCTGTAAAATGGAAAATGTCATATACTTCAATAAAAATTTAAAAAGCGTCGATAGCAAGCTTCATGCCAAACTCGGCATACGCGGCAGGAGGGCGGTTGACCTTGCAATCATGGGTCTTCCGATAGCCCCGGGTTTTATCATAGATTCGGATATGACCAAAACCCTTCCCCAGATTAACATCAAGGAGATGCTTAAGGACAACATCATCCAGATGGAAAAGGACATGAAGAAAAAATTCGGCGATTCAACCAAGCCCCTTACCGTAAAGGTTGTTTTGAGTTCCGATCTTAATGTCCCGCATTTCCCATCGATCCACAATGTAGGTATGAACAGCACTACGGTGGAAGCGTTCGGTAAGAGCACCGGCCTCGACTTTGCATACGGCGAATATCTGTTTCTTCTCAGGAATCTTGCGAAGCACATTTATACCGTAGATCCGAAAGATCTCAAGGAGATCGAAAAACCGCTGGGTAAAAAAGCAACCAGGGAAAGCGTAAAGCAGGTCGTAGAGTCTTATAAGAAATATTACGGTGAGAAATTCAGCGAGGACGTTTATGACCAGCTTGGTCTTATAATAAAGGGGTCAGCGGCCAAATACTGCGATTCCGACATAGATGTTGATAATTCGCTGTCAATAATGGTCCAGGCCATGGTTTACGGGAATTTCGGAAGCAATTCCTACGCGGGCAATTATTATACCAGAAACATCATAACAGGCAACTCGGACATCCAGGGCGATTTTTTGCAGAATGAATTTGATTTTGGCAGGGGCAAGGTAAAGGAAATCAAGTCGATTGATAAAAAATTCTATGCCAATTTCACCGATGTCGCGCGGAAGATTGAGGATAATTTCAAGGAAATCCGCAACATCAAATTTACTATTGAAGAGGGTGATATCTGGCTTGTCGAACAAAAGGAAGCCGACGATAAATCCACCCAGTCTCAGATAAAGGCCCTCCTTGACCTGGCGAAAAGAAAGGTTGTGGCAGACACCTATCTGATAGAATCAATAAAACCAAACCAGCTGAATGAGCTCCTGCACCCGGTGATAGATCCCAGGACCATCAAGGCCATGAAGAGCATCAAGGGAGGCATTGCAGGATCAACTGGTGCGGCCATAGGAAGAGTGTTTTTCTCAACGCCAAAACTGCTCGAGGAGCACAAGAAGGCGATCATGAAGGGCGCTGATACCAACTTAATACTTGTTATGCCGGCGTCGTATGCCGAAGACGTCAAGGCGATTGAAGTCGCCCAGGGAGTTATAACTTCAGAAGGCGGTTTTTCATCGCATGCTCCCGTTGTCGCGAGAAGCCTTGGTAAGGTCGCCATGGTGCAGCCGGATATGAAGATACGGGGCAATTCATTCACCCTTTCCGGTAAGACTGTAAAGGAAGGCGACTACGTATCGATCAACGTGCCGTATTATGATGATCCTACCATCTATATCGGAAGGGTCGGACTGATTGAGCCTGATTTTAAAAACAACGGCCTTCTTGAATTTCTTGATATAGTAGAGAAACATATCAGCGACTTCAATGTAAGGGCAAATGCCGACCAGGGAAGGGACGCCGTTGTTGCCAAGGATTTCAAGGCAATCGGGATCGGGCTCTGCAGAACGGAGCACATGTTTTTCAACGAAAAAAGGATTATGAAATTCAGGGAGATGATTATCGCGGAAAGCGAAGCCGAGAGAAGAAAAGCCCTTGATATCCTTTTACCGATGCAGAGATCTGACTTTTATGATCTTTTCAAGATCATGAAGGGTTATCCGGTGACGATTAGGCTGCTGGACGCGCCGTTGCACGAGTTTTTACCCAGGTCGGAAGCCAGCATGAATGAATTCATAAAGTATATGAATACCAGGAAAAAAGGGATAAAGGCCGCTGAAATCAAGACAAGGTGCGAGGAGCTCGGAGAGATGAACCCGATGCTCGGGCACAGGGGCTGCCGCGTGGCTGTGACCTATCCGGAAATATATGAGATGCAGACAAGGGCGATTTTTGAAGCGGCCTGCATGCTCAAGAAGGAAGGGATCAAGGTCACTCCGGAAATAATGATCCCGATAGTAATGAGCGAACAGGAAATTAAATTCATTAAAATCGGTAAAAAGATTGAAGGTAAAGAGGTAAAGGGCATAAGGGATATCATGAAAGAGGTGGTTGACGAATACGGGATCGAGGATCTGGATTACAAGGTCGGGACGATGATCGAGCTGCCTGCTGCGGCCCTGGGGGCTGGCAATATCGCCCAGTATGCTGAATTTTTCAGCTTCGGTACAAACGACCTGACGCAGACAACCTACGGCCTGTCGCGGGACGATTCAAACTCCTTCTTCCCGAGCTATTCGCTTTTCGACCTTATGAAGCTTAATCCTTTCAAATATCTTGGGGAAGAGGTAAAGGAACTGATCGGTGTAGCGGCACTCAGAGGCAAGCTTTCCAGGCCGGACATCAAAATGGGACTTTGCGGTGAACATGGAGCGAATCCCGACAACATTCAGTTCTGCATGGATACAGGTCTCAACTATGTATCCTGTTCTCCATATTCAATTCCTCTGGCTAAACTCGCTATAGCCCAGATCAATATTAAGAAAAAGGCCGAGGAAAAAAAATAAGTCAATAACAGGTCAGGATAAAAAAAGCCCCCGTTGATAAAACGGGGGCTTTTTTAGTGCCGGTTTATTATTTATCCAGCGCGGCCAGTCCCGGCAGGGTCTTGCCTTCAAGAAGTTCAAGGAATGCCCCTCCTCCGGTGGATATATAGGAGATTTTGTCGGAAACGCCTGCCTGATTGACGGCTGTCACGCTGTCACCGCCCCCGACTATGCTGAGGCAGCTGCTTTCGGCCAGTTTCTGCGCGATGGAATTGGTTCCATTGGCGAAGTTCGGCATCTCGAATGCCCCCATCGGTCCGTTCCAGATAACCGTCCTGGATTTGGCAATGACATCGTTGAAGAGATTTATCGTTTCCGGACCTATGTCCAGGCCGATGGTATCTTCAGGGATGTCATCCGCAGGGACGACCCTGCTCGGCGATTCGTTGTTGAATTCGTTCGCTACTTCTATATCGATTGGTAAAAGAAGGTTTACTTTTTTCAGTTCGGCCTCCTTCATTATCTGGGCCGCGGTATCAACAAGGTCTTCCTCGAGCAGGGATTTGCCTATCCCGAGGCCTTTGGCCTTCAGGAAGGTGAATGCCATCCCCCCCCCGATGAGTATCGAATCAACCTTGACCAGTATGTTCCGCAATGCGTCGAGCTTGGTGGAAACCTTGGCCCCTCCTATAATCGCGCAGACGGGCCGTTCCGGATTTTTCATGGCCCTGTTGAAATATTCGATTTCGTCCTTGAGGAGAAAGCCCGCGCCGCAAGCGGCAATGTGGCGCGTCACAGCATCGTTTGATGAGTGGCCCCTGTGAGCCGCGGCAAAGGCGTCATCTATGTAGACCTCGCCGAGCGATGCTATTTTTTTACCGAGATCGTCGTCGTTTTTTTCCTCTCCGGGGTAAAACCTTATGTTTTCCAGAAGCGCGATTTCGCCTTCCTTCAGATCCAGGACCTGTTTGTTCAAATCATCGCCCAGCGGGGTGTCCAGAAATTTGATTTCGCGTTTCAGAATCTCAGACAGTCTTTTTGCCACAGGTTTGAGGCTCATTTCAGGGACGAATTTTCCCTTGGGCCTGCCCAGATGTGAAATGAGGATCAGCCGTGCGTTGTTTTTCAGGCAGTATTCGATGGTTGGGGCTGTCGCGGTTATTCTCGTGTCGTCCGTGATGTTCATGTTGTCGTCGTACGGTACGTTAAAGTCAACGCGGAGGATGACCCTTTTACCCTTGATATCGATCTGATCGATGTATTTAATAGTCATTTTAATACCCCACTATTATTTGAAGACGCGTTGTGGTTGTCTGCCGTGCCGGAATTTGCCGTCACCCACATGATTTTTTTAGTAAATCAATTAAAAGTCAAGATTAATTTTCAGCGGCCTGGATCCGTTTTTTGCTGCGAAGCATCACCAGCCTCGACACGATTATTGATATTTCATAGATCAGCATAAGGGGAAGGGCCACGAGGAACTGAGACAGAACATCCTGCGGCGTGATGATGGCTGCGGTAATCCAGATTATTATTATAGAATACTTCCTTTTTTCAATGAGGAACGCCGGCGTAAGAATACCCATCCTGGTCAGTATCATTGCGAGGATGGGCAGCTCGAAAAGCAATCCGGCCGCTAGACTTGTTGTTACTATGAAACTGATATAATCGTCAGCTCCTATCATCGTGTTCATGTCATCAGAGATGAAGCCGAGCAGGACCTTGATGGCCACAGGGAGCAGAATGAAAAATACGAAGAGCGATCCGGAATAAAAGAAAAACATCGAAGACAGCAGGGTGATCCTGGAAAAAGACCTTTCCTGAAGCGAAACCGCAGGCTTTATATATTTCCAGATCTGGTAAAATATTATCGGAATGCCCAGGAAAACCCCGCTGATGAAGGCGGTCTTCATTCTTAAAAAGACACCGCCGGTGACGACGAAGATATTCAGCCTTTTTCCTGTCTTTATGAAGGGTTCATTGATGAATCCGAGCAGGTAGTCAGACATGAAAAAAGCGGCAACAATAAGAATCCCGAGCGCGGCCACGCAGATAATAATTCTGTTCCTCAATTCGTCCAGATGACCAACGACCGTCATGGGTACGTCGCCCCGCTTGACGGCATCGGGGTCGTTTTCCTCTTTTTCGCGGGCTTCGAGATATACGTCCTTTCCCGGCTTTTTTAATATTTTTCGAGGTTTGCTTTTTACGGGATTTTTATTCTGGGTCGATGCCATTTTATTCTCCGGATGCGGAACGTTTTCCGCATTCGTGCGTTCAGTTATTTTTTTTCACCGGGAGATAAGGTCAAGTACTTTAAGCGCATTAAGATGATATTATTTTTTATGTTTTGATACCTCCGGCGAGAGTTCTGTAAACGGTTTTACCAGTCTCAGGGTAAGATTTTTAACGTTTCTGATCGGCGGAAGTATTTTTAAAAAAATATCGGACCCTTTTTCCTCTGCGTCTCCATGCGCCAGGAGAATCCTGTTCACATCCAGCGTGGAAAGCTTCTCCAGGCTTTTTTTGAATAAATCCGGAAGAGGGACCGGGAAAGGCGGCATGAGTCTGCCATTGACCCTGAGAATGATGTCCGCGGCATAGAGTATGGATTTGTTTTCGTTATGTAATACAATGTCGTGGGTCGTATGGCCCGGGGAATGAATCACCCGCCAGTCCGTAAAAAAGGGAAGGACGGAACCGTCATCAAGCAGGAAATCAGGATTTATTTTCCTGGGCCGCCACATCCTCCTGAACGGCCTTCCCATCTTAAGGGAAACCGCGTCCGCGAAAATGGTATCGAGGAGGTGCTGGAAAAACCCCCCCATTCCGGAATACCACATGTCGATCACCCTGTGCGCCGCGATGGGGATCCCGTAATTTTTTCTCAACAGGAGTGCGCCGCCGGCATGGTCCGGGTGCACGTGAGAAACGACGCAGAGCCGTATATCGGCCGCACTTTTCCCGAGACTGTATTTTATGAATCTTTCTATCCTTGAAGCGTCGCCCCTGCTTCCGCCGTCCAGGATAAGCAGACCGGTTTCGTATTCGGCGATGAATATATTTTCAATCTGTCCGGTGATTTTATGAATTTTGAATTCCAATTTTTTACCAGGGCATGATAGATTGATTTCCGGATACTTCTATTTGCCGAATCATTGTGAAAAAAACCGGAGAATCCTTGAATTTTCATTATCATTATTAACCGGTCTTGCCTGGAATCAATGATTTTTTATCTGACAATATTATTAAATGACAGGATGGATCCGCTCCGGAAGAAAAATAAATTTACTTGGATGTAATAATCCCGGGTCATGATGGTTTAATTATTTGTCCCGCCATATTTTCACATTTATATGCCGGTGGAATCTATTTTTTGACCAGTTCCGGGTCGCATTCAATCAAAACGGCATTCTTCCAATTATTGGACCATGCAATGAAAAATTCTGGACAATTTTGGATGATGTTTTAGCAATTCTACATTCCAGAGAGGATGTATGATGCAGGCCGCTTACAGGATAGATGTATATAAAACCATTGATGATCCGAGGAGCCATGTTTTAAAGGACAGGTTAAACAGGCTTGGATTTACTGTAGATGCAGTTCACATCGCCGACAGTTATCTTATCAATTCCAAATTCAACGACAGGGATATTAACAGAATAGCTGAAATGCTGACCAACCCGGTCACACAGGGATATATCGTCAATAAGCCGTTTTCACGCATGGATTTTGATTATGCACTTGAGATCGGATATCTTCCCGGGGTGACTGATAATGTGGCACACACCGTGAGGGAATCGATCGAGGATCTTCTGAAGATCGATCTGGATCCAGAAAAGTCTGTTTTTACCGCCACAACCTATTTTTTTAAGGGGTTAAGATCATCGGATGAAGCCTTGAGGATCGGAATGGAGCTGCACAATCCCCTTATCCAGAGAATCAGCCTGAAATCCGTCGGTGATTATGCAGCGACCGGCGGGATGGACAATTTCATACCCGTGGTCGAGATCCATGAGAACCAGGATGCCGATGTAGTTGATCTCGATGTCTCGGAAGAAGAGCTTGCCCTCATGGCAAAGCAAGGCATTAAAGATCCGGACGGCAGCAGGAGGGGCCCGCTGGCCCTGGACATGGCGTCGATGAACGTGATAAAGGACTATTTCATCGGCAGGGAAAAAAGAAATCCCACCGACGTCGAACTGGAATCCATTGCCCAGACTTGGAGCGAGCACTGCAAGCATACCATTTTTTCAGCCGAGCTTGACGACATCAAGGATGGGATATACAGGCGGTACATCAAGGAAGCCACGATGAGGATCAGAAGAGAGAAGGGCCACGGGGACTTCTGCGTTTCCGTCTTCGAGGATAATTCCGGCGGGATCGAGTTTGATGATGAATTTATCATATCCGACAAGGTTGAGACGCATAACAGTCCGAGCGCGCTCGATCCCTTCGGCGGCGCCATCACCGGCATAGTGGGTGTCAACAGGGACGCCATCGGTTTCGGGATGGCCGCCAAGCCTGTCGCCAACAGGTACGGCTTCTGTTTTGCCAGCCCGTTCGATGAAAGCCCTCTTTTCAGGGACAGGAAAGCTGAAAGCAAACTGCTGTCTCCCAGGAGGATCATGGAAGGGGTGATACACGGAGTCAATGTGGGCGGCAATCAATCCGGCATCCCCACTCCGCAGGGTTTCGTCTATTTCGACGAAAGATATAAAGGAAAGCCCCTTGTCTTCGTGGGCACGGTCGGCCTGCTTCCGAAAGTCGTGAACGGAAAGGCCTCTGTGAAGAAAAAAGCCATGCCGGGCGACCTTGTGGTGATGATCGGCGGAAGGGTAGGAAGGGACGGGATCCATGGGGCGACTTTTTCATCCGAAGCCCTGACATCCGGGAGCCCGGCCGCCGCGGTCCAGATCGGCGATCCGATAACCCAGAAGAAGCTTTCCGACGCTGTTGTTAAAGAGGCAAGGGACCTGGGCCTTTACAATTCCATAACCGACAACGGCGCGGGCGGACTTTCGTGTTCCGTTGCCGAGATGGCAAGGGAATCGGGCGGCTTCGAGGTCGATCTTGACAGGGTGCCGCTGAAATACCATGGTCTTTCCCCATGGCAGGTCTGGGTGAGCGAATCCCAGGAGAGAATGACCCTCGCGGTCCCGGAATCAAAAATCGTTCAGTTCGGTGAACTGATGAAAAAGAGGGGCGTGGAATGCACGGTCATAGGGCGCTTCAATGATTCAGGACGCGGCGTCGTCACCAGCAGGGGAAGGAAGATATTCGACCTCGAAATGGATTTCCTCCACAACGGGCTCCCCAGGAAAAAACTCGGTTCCGTAAGTCCGAAAAGGGACAACGCACACCCCGTGTTCGCCGAACCATCCGATATTAATGGCGTTTTGCTGGACATGATATCAAGACTGAACACCGCGAGTTTTGAATTCATTTCGAGCCAGTACGATCATGAGGTCCAGGGTAATTCCGTCATAAAGCCGGTTCAGGGAAAGGGTAGGGTCAACGGCAACGTCAGCGTGATAAGGCCGGTTCTCGGCTCAAGAAAGGGCGTTGTGCTTTCCCATGGTCTATATCCGTCCTACAGCGACATCGATACTTACTGGATGGCCGCCTGCTCGATCGACACCGCGGTGCGCAACGCGGTGTCTGCCGGGGCGCGCCTTGAAAGGCTCGCCATACTTGACAATTTCTGCTGGTGCGATTCGAATAACCCGGAAAGGCTCGGAGAGCTGAAGAACGCGGCCATGGCCTGTTACGACATATCCGTCGCTTACGGCACGCCGTTCATTTCCGGAAAGGACAGCATGTTCAACGATTTCAGGGGGTATGGTCCGGATTTCAACGAGATAATGATTTCAGTGCCTCCCACGCTGTTGATTTCTTCAATAGGCGTGATTGAGGATATTTCCTTTTGCCAGACGCTGGATTTTAAATTCCCAGGGGATTTTGTTTATATAATAGGAACCACAAGGAACGAACTTGGAGGCAGCGAATACCTCGCTTATTCCGGCGAAAGGATCTCTGGAAAAAAATACACGGGAAATGACGTTCCCAGGGTATATCCCGGTGAATTCCTGCGCTCGTATTCTGCCGTGGAAAAGGCGATCGGGAAGGGACTTCTTTCGTCATCGCTGAGTTTGGAGAGGGGAGGGCTTGCCGTCGCACTTTGCAGGTCGGCTATGGGAGGCCTGCTTGGTTTCGAGATAGAACTGTCCCGCCTGCCTGCGGACGGAGTAGCAAGGACGGACGGACTGCTGTTTTCCGAATCACAGGGCAGGCTGCTGGTTTCCGTAAGTCCGGATCGCGCTGGTGAGTTCGAAGCTGTTTTTTCCGGGCTCGCGTTCGAAAAAATAGGGACGGTCACCAGTGGCAGGGTTGCGATTAAGGGACCCGACGGGAAATACGTCGCCGAAACCGGCGTGTCGAAGCTCAACGAGGCGTACAGGTCCACATTCAAGGGATTTTAACCGGGGAAGAAATGGCAAAACCCAGAGTATTAGTAATGGCCGGATACGGGATAAATTGCGAAGAGGAGACCGCGTTCTCTTTCAGAATATCCGGAGCCGATCCGAAAATTGTTCATATAAATGATCTTATCACCTGCAGGGGGATCCTGGATTCATTCCAGGTGTTCGTATTCCCGGGCGGATTCTCCTACGGCGACGACACCGGAAGCGGGAGGGCCCTCGCGAACAGGATCAAGAATAATCTCATGGACGAGATAAAAAGGTTCATCGACAGGGACACGCTGATGCTCGGCATCTGCAACGGTTTCCAGGTCATGGTGAATATCGGCCTAATACCGGCCATCGGGGGCTTCTCGGGCAGGGAAGAGGTTTCGCTTGAAAACAACAGGACATCGAGGTATGAATGCAGGTGGGTGGACCTGGCCGTGAACAGGAATTCATGTTGCGTTTTCACCAGGGGAATTGAAACGCTTCACGTTCCGGTGGCGCACGGCGAGGGGAATTTTTACGCTCCGCCTGCCGTGCTCGATTCAATACTGGCAGGCGACCTGGTCGCCCTCAGCTATGTGAAACCGGACGGTACGCCGGCGGGAGGGGAGTTTCCGTATAATCCGAACGGATCGGCGCTTGATATCGCATCGATTTGCGGCGGCAACGGAAGGATCATGGGCATGATGCCCCATCCGGAACGCGGCATTTTTTTCAACCAGAGGGATGACTGGACGTTCCTGAGGGATAAACACGCAAGAAACGGATCGCCTGTCCCGGAATTTTCCGACGGCATCGCAATATTCAAAAATGCGGTCGATTATTTCAAATGATTTCAAGACCCGGAGATTAATAAAATGGCTTTCAGGTATATAAAGAAGTTTCCGTCCGTCGAAGAGGTGATGGATGCATATCCGCTGCCGGAAAAATTCGCCGCCATCAAGAAGAACAGGGACGCAGAAATCGCAGCCGTCCTCAGGGGAGAAGACCCGAGAATCCTCCTGTTGATCGGACCGTGCTCCGCCCACCAGGAGGATGCGGTGTGCGAATACGCGTCAAGGCTCGCAAAGGTACAGGAAAAGGTCAGGGACAGCATCATCCTCATCCCGAGGATATACACGAACAAGCCCAGGACGACAGGCATGGGATACAAGGGGATGTTCCATCAGCCGGACCACCAGAAAAAGCCTGACATGACCAGGGGGCTCATTGCCATAAGGAAGATGCATATAAGGGCCATGAAAGAGTCCCATCTTTCCGCGGCGGATGAAATGCTGTATCCGGACAACTATTCCTACCTGTCCGATCTGCTCGCCTATGTCGCCATCGGGGCCAGGTCAGTGGAAAACCAGCAGCACCGGCTCACCGTCAGCGGGCTCGACATCCCGGTTGGCATGAAGAACCCTACATCCGGTGATTTCAATGTAATGCTGGATTCGGTATTCGCCGCCCAGAAATCCCATACCTTCGTCTACAACGGCTGGGAGGTTTCTACCGATGGCAACGATCTCGCGCATTCCGTGGTAAGGGGCGCCTATGACAGGAGCGGCAACCATATTCCGAATTATCACTTTGAGGACCTGCACCAGCTTGCCGGGCTCTATAAAAAGCGCGAGCTGAAAAATCCCGCCGTGCTGGTCGATACCAACCATTCTAATTCCGGGAAACGATTCAGGGAACAGCCCCGCATCGCCATGGAGGTGATGCGGAACAGGCGGAATTCAAAGTCCATCAAGGAGATGGTCAAGGGATTCATGGTAGAAAGCTATCTCCTTGAGGGCTCCCAGGACCCTTCCGGGAACGAGTTCGGGAAATCAATTACTGATCCCTGCCTTGGCTGGGAGGATTCGGAAAAGCTCATTTTAAATCTTTCCGAACTTGTTTAATAACAGTATTTATTTAAAAAAGAGGCAATCAGCTTTTCACCGCCGGTTTAATTCCTCCCCCCCTTCCGTACTGTACTCTTTAAAATTCAAGCGGGAATATTCATTTTTTCCCGGTAAAAAAAAGGGTTGAAAAAATGAGAAAAAAATTATAATATTAAGTTCATTTTATGATCTTTGAACCAGTTTTTTAAAACACTATATTATCGGAAACATGCATAAATATATACGGCATGGAATTTCATGGGGGAAGAGTCAGTGAATGAATTAATAAAAAAGCTATACATTAATTTCATCAGGTACGCTTCATTTGTTATCGCGTTCAACATTCTGGTATTCATAATCGTATATTCCATTTCTTTTCCTGTTTTCAAAGATTTAAGGTTGCTTGTATTGGTCTTCGTCGTATCTCCGATTAACTTCATGCTGCTTTTAGCCTATTATATGTACAGGATAAAAGGGCTCCTGAAATATGCTGGTGGCGGGAACACGGATGTGTCAGAATCCATTAAAATGTATAAAAAGATTTCGATGCTCACTTTTTACCTGAATATCCTTATACTCTGGACATCGTATATCCCTGTAACGCTCATTTTATATTTCCAACTCGGATACACAAACCTGTACTATCATTTTTACATAATATTCATCTACGGCTTCGTTTTTCTATTTCTCGGCTATTATTCCCTGAACGTGTGGTTCGTCAGGACATATCCACTGGGAAAGTTTAATATCCCGGTTTTCATCCAGAGCCTCGGGAGCAAGATCGAGAACCTCGTACTGCCCATCGTGCTCATCGTCGCCGTAATCATTTCAGTCATGATTTATTCGATCAACTGGCGGATCATCACGCATGAGACGGACAGGAGCATCCTTGACGGATTGAAGATAGTCGCATACCAGATCGAAGGCGGGACCGTTTTTTCCGGCATAGATCTTCCGGAATCCCTGAAGGAGAAAAAAGGTGCGGTATTCATTCTTAACGGGGAACTGGAGATAATCTATCCCGATAGCGCCGCAAAAAAGGGGGCTTTTTTAAGCCATATAAAAAAGGGAAACATTGCGGAATATCTTTATGATAATACGAAGACTTCTTTAAAGGGTATGAAAAACACGGATTCAGGATTTTTCGACGGTGTTTATGATGAAACCCATTCCCTTTATTATTACCGGAAAAACAAGGATTCCGGTGAAATCATTCTTGCAGTCTTTTCGGAGGAGGAGGCCTACAAATCATTCTACCAGAGCATTGCCGCGCAGACTATAGCGCTTTTCATTTTCAATTTCATAATCTGGATCGTCGTACGTTGGAGGGTGAAAAGGATATCGAGGTCGATCGACAGCGTCATGCCGGCCATCACCATGGCGTCAAAAGGCGACCTGACGCAGACCATAACCCTGGTAAAATCACGCGACATCATGGAGGACTTCACCAGGATATTCGCGGCATTCGTGAACAACGTCAGGGGCCTCATGATCAAGTCGGGCGACCTGTCGTCCCTCCTGCTGGATCTGTCGCAGTCCATCGAGGGGACCGGCGCGTACATCAAGGACTCTTCCGCCTCGAATGCAAAGATACTGGGAGAATCAACCGAACTGGTTAAATCCATGTCCGGCTCCTTTTCCCGAATAACAAAGGAATCCGAAAGCCAGAGCAACAGAATAAAGAGCTTCGAGGACACGATAAACATACTGACCAGCTCGATGAACGACGTTTCCGGAAACGCCACAAGGGTCATAGATGCGATGAAGGAGATGGAAACCAACGCCCAGAAGGGCGAGATCCTGGTGCAGAACACGTTCCAGGGCATACAGAACATCGAAAAATTCTACAATGGAATACTCGAGGTGATACAGCTCATATCCGACATAGCGGAGCAGGTGAACCTTCTTTCCCTTAACGCTTCCATTGAGGCCGCGAGGGCGGGGGAATACGGCAGGGGATTTGCCGTGGTAGCTGAAGAGATTTCAAAGCTTGCCGACAGGACCGGGTCCAGCGTCAAGGAGATAACCAATCTCATAACGAGCGGCAGCGCCGAGATAGTGAAGGACAAGGACATGGTCCTGGACATGAAAAATTCTTTTACCCAGATCATGAAAAACATATCGGATACGGCCACGATTGTAAAGGGGTTCATAGAAATGATCCGCGACAGGGTAAGGGAGATCGTTCAGATAAGGACCGACATATCATCGATAAGCGAATTTTCGAAAAACCTTTCCGAGTCTATGATCAGCCAGATTGAAAAGGCCCTGATGGTCACGGAAACCATTGAAAGGGTGAACAGCGGCGCGCAGGATTTCGTGGAGAAATCAAACAAGCTTTCAGATTCGTCCGTGAGCCTCAAGGAAATGGCGCTTTCCCTGAACGAGAGCCTCAAGAAGTTTAAGCTCTAACTCCATCCTTAATGATGGAGATTATACCGTCAAATACCGATTTCCTGTCTTTTTCACCGTCGATCTCGTGAAGAATTCCCTCTTTTCCGTAAAATTCGATAACGGGCTTTGTTTCTTCCATGTAAACCCGTATCCTGTTGATTATCGTATCCCTGTTGTCGTCGGTCCTGCGGTAAACCTCGCCGCCGCAGATGTCGCAGATGCCTTCTTTCGCTGGCGGATTGTCGTTGAGGCTGTATATCGCTCCGCAGCCGCGGCAGATCCTTCGTGAAGCGATCCTGTTTGCTACCGCATCCCCGGTTACGTCGATAAGAAACGCGAAGTTTATATTAAAATTTTCCCTCAGCTTTTCAGCCTGGTACAGGGTCCTGGGAAAGCCGTCAAGAATGAATCCATCAGCGCATTCATTTTTAAGGTGGCCGATAATCGCCCCTGTTATAAGCTCTACCGGTCCGATTTCTCCCCTGTCCATGAATTCCTTGATTTTTTTCCCGAGCTCGGAGCCTCTGCCGACCTCGCCCCTCAGAACATCGCCGGATGAGACATGGGGAAGTGAAAACAGGCGTTTCAATTCAGAGGCCTGGGTGCCCTTCCCGCAGCCCGGTGGGCCCATCAGTAATATCCTGAGGGCCTTTTCAGTCATAATTTTTTTCCTCTTTTTTCACGCCCTTTTCGTCGTATATAACCCACTTTCCGGTCTTTTTCCCGTCTTTATAGTTCCCTTCGCTTTCAAGCCTTCCTTCTTCGTTGTATAACATCCACTTGCCGTCTTTCCTGTCCTTTGAATACCTGCCGATTTCCTTCTTGTTGCCGTTCGGGTAGAAGATGTTTGTCTGGCCGTGCTTTATTCCCTCTTCGTACCAGCAGATTTCCCTCGGCTTGCCGTCTTCATAATACTCCATCGATTTGCCGTTCACCTTTCCGTTTTTGAAATAGAATTCGCTCCTGGCCATTCCATTGTCATAGAAATTCATTGTGGAAGTCAGGAGTCCTTTTCTGTAGATGAACTTGTTTTTTATTTTACCGTCGGATGAATATTCCTTCCATTCCCCGTCAAGGACATCGTCGAAGAACCCGCCCTCCGCCATTATGCTTTTTCCAGCGGTCCCCTTGTAGAAAATTTTCCAGGTCCCGTTCTTTTTTGAGTTTCTGGCGGGCCCTGAAGCCTTCAGCGAACCGTCCGTCCAGAGTATGCTCTGCGGGCCGTTTTTCTGGTCAGGCTGGAACTGGAGGTCCCGGACTATGTCTTTAAATCCCGGATCGACAACAACCTGCCTGGTTTCAGCGCAGGAAATTATTAAAGAAAACAATAAAAGAAATATCAGCGAAGTCGGTCTCATTTTTTGCTCCTTTTTATACAACTGATCCTGGTCATGATGCTGTATAAAAGCGACAGGATCATGATTTTCGACAAAAAGTATGACAGTTAGAGGCGTTTTTGTCCGAAAATAAACTTAGGAAAAAATTTGCCTAAACTTATTGATTAACGGGAAGTTGTCAAACAATTTTTTTTAAACATTATATATTTTTTGTATAAAAATAAGAGGTGAACAACCATGATGAGATCTCTGTGGACTGCAGCATCAGGAATGGTGGGACAGCAATTCAATATCGATACTATTTCAAACAATCTATCGAACGTTAATACGACCGGTTTTAAAAAGCAGAGGGCTGAATTCGAAGACCTGCTTTACCAAACGCTGCTTATGGCCGGAACTCCTGCGACCGAGGTCACAGAGGTTCCGACCGGGATCCAGGTTGGGCATGGGGTAAAGGTCGCGGCAACCCAGAAAATGTTCCAGCAGGGCAGCCTGCAGGCCACGGAGAACAAGCTTGACCTTGCGCTTGAAGGCGAGGGTTTTTTCAAGATCCAGCTTTACGACGGAACCATGGCATATACGAGGGATGGTTCGTTCAAGGTTGATTCAAACAGGCAGGTAGTGACTTCCAGCGGATATCTTCTCGAGCCGCCCATAGTGCTTCCGGAGAACTTTATCATGGATACCCTGTCCATCAGCCAGACCGGAAGGGTTACGGTAAAGATCGTCGGCGAGGACGATCCGATAGAAGTGGGACAGCTCGAGATATACAGGTTCGTCAACCCGGCAGGCCTTTCAAGCATCGGGGGGAACCTGTACAAGACCACCCCGGCATCCGGAGAAGAGATTCCCGGCCAGCCCGGCATAGAGGGGATGGCCAGGACCCATCAGGGATTTCTGGAAATGTCGAACGTGAAGATCGTTGAGGAGATGGTCAACATGATAGTGGCACAGAGGGCATATGAGGTCAATTCAAAGGCAATACAGACGTCTGATTCCATGCTCGGTACTGCCATAGGATTGAAGCGTGGATAAAATGATCAGGTCGGCCCTTCTAGCGGTATTTCTGGCCGTCCCGTCAGGAGTTTTCGCTGAGATAAACGTTTATATTCATTCCAGCTCCGAGTTGAAAAAAGAGGGCCTGAAGGTTTCAGATATAGCGTCTGTCGATTGCCCGGCGGAGTCCGCGGCAATAAAGGACGTGGAGATTAACGGACCGTTGTATTCAGACGGCTATGTGGACAGGGCCGAGCTGCTTCAGCTGCTGAAAAAACAGACGGATGAAAGGATCAATATTTACGGGAGCGCGGCAAGAATATTGCCCGTTTCCGGCGAAGGAAAGGATGACGGGAAAAAAGCCGAAACGGCCGTTAAAAACGGCAGCCAGGTTAAATTCACGGCGATGAAAAACGGGATCAGGATAGAATTGACCGGAACGGCCATGAGGGACGGGGCGGTCGGAGACGTAATTCCCGTCAGGCTCAGGAAGAACAAAACCGCCTCGGGAAAGATTACGGAAGACAGGAAGGTGGAGTTGGAACTATGATCCGAAAGGCTGCGATAATCTGTCTCTTCTTTGTGCCTTCCGCGCTGTTTTCGAAAACAATCTGGCAGGAAAAGAATCTCTATGCTACGGACGCCAACCTGCAGGTCGGAAGCATAATAGTAGTGAACGTCAATGAACTGTCGAACATGAGATTCTCAATGTCTCTTTCCAGCAAGAACATGTCCGCCATCTCCTCCAGCCCGGATTCGACTATAACCGGTTTTTTGCCGAAGGCCTCCTCAAGCAAGAAAATCAATAATGACGACAAGATCGAGCTCGGCGGTAAGGGCGACATCAGGTTTTCCATGGCTGCAAGAATCGCGAACAGGACGCAGCAGGGCCAGTACGGTTTAACCGGGTCAAAGACCTTCAACTTCCACGGCGTGAGCAACATAATTACGGTCACCGGACTCGTGGATCCCGTTCACGTCAAGGGCGGCACAATTGATTCAAGAAGCATAGCGGACCTCGCGCTGGAAATACGTGAAGTAAAGACCGGGATAAACATCACGAGGCCTAACGTTAAGCCCGGTGAAAAGCTGGACACGAACCTCACAGAGGATGAGAAGCAGAGGATATTCATCGATTACCTGCAGAAAATTATTAGAGAGCTGACGAAATGATCAAGAGGATTTTCATGCAGATCGCGGTCATACTGATCGCTTCATCCGCTTCCTTCGCCGAGGTCACGGTAAAGGTCCGTGACATATCGTTTTTCGAAGGCATGAAAGAGAACCAGGTGTTCGGCTACGGACTGGTCGTCGGGCTTCAGGGCACCGGCGATTCGAAACTGTCGCCGCTGACGAAAACATCTCTCAAGAACCTGCTCAAAAATATCGGGATGGAAAGCGAAGAGCTGATACTTAAGAACTCGGCGGCCGTTCTCGTAACCGCGCAGCTGCCTCCCTACGTCAGGGTGGGCGACAGGGTGGATGTAACGGTCTCATCGATAGGCGACGCGAAATCGCTAGAGGGCGGGATGCTGATCCAGTCGCAGCTGAAGGGCGCCGACAATGCCGTATACGTGGCGGCCCAGGGCCCGCTGACCGTGACCAGAATCAAGGGCGGAAACAGGAAGGAGATCAAGAGCTCTTCAGTCGTAACGGGGGGCGGCGTCGTTGAAAAAGAGATCCCGTCCGAGATCGTCAGCGAAAATTCGCTCACGCTCGTGATAAAGAACTGGGACTACACGGTCGCCAACAGCATCCTGAAAGCGATAGCGGAAAAATACCCGGAATCAAAACCTGAGCTTTTCAGCTCCGGCAAGATAAAAATCGGGGTCGTCAAGAACACGCCGCTGCCGGAATTCATAGCGGGCATAGAATCGATAGAGATAGCGCCGAGCACCAGGGCCCGCGTGGTCGTGAACGAGCGCGACGGCACGATAGTGACCGGGGGAGAGGTCAAGATATCAGAAGCGATGATTAGCAGGGAAGGAGTCACGGTGGAGATACCCAAGACGGCGAAAAAAGTCTCTGTAGCGCATATCAAGGATTCGCCTTCGGTCAAGGACCTCGTGGAGGCCATGAATTCCATAGGCGCCAGCACGGCGGACATAATATCAATTCTTAAGGCATTGAAATCCGCGGGCGCCCTGCACGCGGAATTAATAGTGAGGTGAATCATGATAGACAGGTTGAATCCGGCAATCAATCCCATGGTCAATCCGCAAAACGGCGCGGAGAACAGGGTTTTATCTTCGGCAAAAACGCTGTCTTTCAGTGAAAACCTCGACAGTGCCCTTGGCGAAATGAAAAAGAGGGACAAGGAAAAGAGGCTCATGGACGCATGTACTGAAATGGAATCCCTTTTCGTTTCCCGGCTGTTTAAAGAGATGAGAAAAAACGTCCAGAAGAATGAATGGATTCACGGCGGCTTTGCCGAGGAAATATTCGAAGACATGCTTTATGACGAGTATGCCATGAAGGTTTCCAAAAATTCGCGTCTCGGGCTCGGCGAAATGCTGTATAAAGAGCTCAGCAAGAATCTTTAATTATAAATAGCCTTACCTTATTTTCCGCCCGCGGTCTCATGGGTATCGGATTGCAAAACCTTACATTCCAAGGCTGATCCAGGCAGGCATTCCCTCTTAAATTTAGAATTGAAAAAAAAACCGCCGGATGTATAATTTTGCATGGATAAAAATAAGAAAAGGCATATTATATAGATATGGGCCATAATTACGGATTTATAAAAACAGCGGCCGCCGTGCCGTTTTCAAGCATAGGCGGCGTCTCTCAGAACTGCGAAATAATTGCAGGCCAGATCAACGAGGCATCGGACAACGGCGCGTCAATAGTCGTATTTCCGGAGATGTCCGTTTCCGGATACACCTGCAACGATTTGTTCCAGCATGAGACAATAATTAGTAAGTGCGAGGAGGGCCTGTCCGGCATCCTGTCATCGACAAGAAAGCTCCCGATTCTCGCAATGGTCGGACTCCCGGTCATTAACGGCAGCAATTTATACAACTGCGCGTGCGTGATCAACATGGGCAGGATACTCGGCATCGTGCCGAAATCCTTCATCCCGGGGTACAGGGAATTTTACGAACCGCGATGGTTTTCAGGCTCCCGCTCGGATTACATGCCCGAGATCGAACTCTGCGGCCAGAGGGTCCCCTTCGGCACAAGGATCCTGTTCTGCGATGAAAATGAAAGGAACCACGCCGTGGCCGTTGAAATCTGCGAGGACCTCTGGGTCCCGGTACCCCCGTCCTGCGGACATGCGCTTGCCGGCGCCACCGTTATCTGCAATCTTTCCGCGAGCAACGCCCTCATAGCAAAGCATGAGTACAGGAGGGACCTGGTCAACGCCCAGTCCGCCAGGTGCATATGCGGATACGTCTATTGCTCGTCCGGCACGGGAGAATCAACCACCGACGTGGTGTTTGACGGCGACGCAGCCATAGCCGAGAACGGGACGGTGCTGGCTGAATCGGAAAGATTTCTCAGGAAGAGCCAGGTAATATATTCTGAGATCGACGTGGACAGGCTTGCCGGTGAAAGGATAAAGATGAATTCCTTCGAGGGGACCGGCTCGGGCTATGTCAGGACCGGGTTCACCGGCCAGGGGAAGTCCTTCAGCCTGACGAGGGTTATTGACCCGATGCCGTTCGTGCCGAAGGACAGGGACAGGCTTGACGAGCGCTGCGGCGAAATTTTCCGCATCCAGGCTTCCGGACTTGCAAGAAGGCTTGAGTCCGTTCCAGGCGCAAGGCCGGTGATCGGAGTATCCGGCGGGCTTGATTCAACCCTTGCGCTGCTCGTTTCCATCCGCGCGCTCGGCATGCTGGACCGGCTGCAGTCGGATATAATAGCCGTAACGATGCCGGGCTTCGGCACAACCGAGGGCACCTACAAAAACGCGACGCTGCTTTGCAAAAATCTGGGGATCGATCTGAGGGAAGTGGATATAAAAAATCTTTCCGGGGAGGTCTTCACCGCCTGCGGGATCGATGATAAAAACCACGACGTCACGTATGAAAACGTCCAGGCAAGGGCCAGGACCTACGTCCTGATGACTATTGCTAACAGGTCAAACGGCCTTGTCATAGGCACGGGCGACCTGTCTGAGATCGCCCTGGGCTGGAACACCTACAACGGCGACCATATGAGCATGTACAACGTGAATTCCGGCATACCGAAAACGCTTGTGAAATTTCTGATAAAGAGGGTCGCGGAACATGAGTTCGAGGGCGATGCGGCGAAAATACTGTCCGGTATTGCGGAACAGCCCATTACACCGGAACTGCTGCCCCCGGACGGGAAAAACATTTCGCAGAAGACCGAGGAGATAATCGGCCCTTACAGGCTTCATGATTTCTTCCTGTATTATTTCGTCAGGTTCGGTTTCTCTCCAGACAAGATATTCTTTCTTTCGAAAGCGGCCTTCAGGGTGGAGTATGATGAAAAGACACTGAAACGCTGGCTCGCTGTTTTCCTCGAGAGGTTTTTCAAGAATCAGTGGAAGAGGGATTGCGTTCCCGCGGGGGTCAAGGTGGGCAGCATTGATCTCTCCCCGAGGGGGTCCTGGAGAATGCCGGCTGAGGCCAGCCTCAGGGATTATCTTGATATTCTGGAAAGGGCCTGAATCCTCCGGTCGAATCGTAACAAATGCGATTGCGGTGTAGTTCCATTCCGCTCCTTTACTCATTCAAGAACAAAGCGTATTGGAAGCTCGTGGACCATTCTTGTAGGCTTCCCCTTGAGATAGCCGGGTACGAACCTGGCGCGGTTTATTACCAGCATTGCGGCCTCGTCGAATCCATAGCCGGCCTTTCCTGATACGATCTTCGCGCTTGTCAGCTTTCCGTCCGCCTCGACCTGGACCCTTACGATAACCGTTTTCTGCGTGATGTTCGCCCACTTGGCCTCGTTGGGGAAGAATTTTTTCAGGTCAAAATCAATTATGGGCTGAGGCGGCCTGTCGCCGTTGAATGAAAAGAGGTATCCGTCCTTGTCGGTGCCGGTGCCGGAAACGGCGTTGTAATTAATATCTTCTTCGACCGGATCGTTCGTGTTATTCCCTGTTCCCTCCACCCATTCATGTTTTTCAACCGGTGCCGGGTTCGATGATCCCCCGTATAGTTCCGGAGGGATGTCATCGAAATCCACCTCGACATTTTCCAGCTTTACTACGTCGGAGCTTATGTATTCCGATGGAAGCGTTGATATGAAATACGCGAGATACCCGGACCCGTGCATGAAGGCGGAGATAAGGAAACAGGAAAGAAAGAGGTTTTTGTAAAACAGCCTCCGGAGCTTTTTTTTGATGGGTTCAGGCATGGGGTGTCTATCTCTTAACGGACAGGGCGATTTTTGAAACGCCTGATTTTCTTATAAGACCCATCACCCTCGCTATGGTACCGTAAGAAAGCTTTTCATCCGCGGAGAGAGTTACCCGCATGTTGGGCCTGTATTTCGATTCCCTTGCCAGGGAATTTACCAGCCTGGCTTCATCAACCTCGAGGCCCTCTTTCAGTATCTTGCCTTCCCTCGTTATTGCTATCTGCACCGACTGCGCGACGTTCGGATCGGAAGCCGCCACTTTCGGCAGATTGATATTCACCGATTCTTTTTTCAGGAAATTGGCGGTAACCATGAATATGACCAGGAGGACCAGAATTATATCGACCATCGGGGTTATATTGATGTTGGCGATTTCGTCGTCGTCCTGTCCGGGAGTGAAGCCCATGTTATTCACCCCTCCTGTGTGATTTTTTCCTGGAGGCGGTATATGCGTAGCTGGCGATGAATTCCTTTGAAAGGATCTCGAGGTGCTGTATTATTATCTTCACCTTTTTCGTGAAATAGTTATTGGCCATGACGACGGGAATGGCTACGAAAAGTCCCGCCGCGGTTGCGAGAAGCGCCGATGAAATGCTTCTCATTACGACCTCCGCGCCTGTATTTCCCAGGGTGCCAAGTCCGTGGAAGGCCTTGATTACGCCCAGGACCGTGCCCAGGAGGCCGATGAATGGAGCGTTGTTTCCCAGGGTGCTCAGGATGGGAAGTCTCTTCTCAAGGTCGATTCTTTCTTCTATGGCCTTCCCGGACATGAGATTGGTCAGCTTTTCCTGCCCGTCATCGTAATGGGTAAGGGAGAATTCAGCGAACCGGGAGTAGATGTTTTCATCCGTATTATTAAGGTATTCCCTGGCTCCCTTCATGTCAGCTTTTCTAAGCAAACCCGCCAGTTCCCTTAAAAATTTATTTGATTCTTTCGACATGTTTTTTCTGAAGACGAGGGCCCTTTCGATTCCGACCGACAGGGCCAATATGCTTGCAAATAATAGCGATAGAAAAACGAAAATTTCACCGTACTCAACTAATGATATCATACCATCTCCTGCTGTGAATAGGGATTTAATCAGGTTGCATTAAATAATGAAACAAGTAGTTTTCAATCTCCTAAAAAATCAACAAAAAATATCTCTTTGTTTTGTTAATATCAGGGTGATAACTTTAATAAAGATAATGAAAGATGATAATTTTCATTAAAGACGTGATAAACTTCTCACTAATAATTTTTTTCCAGTAGTTTTAATTATGATTTATCTTATATAACAATCAAAAATGAAAAAAGTGTCACTTTTATTATGTATTATAAGCAATAATAATTATATATATTAAGCATAATTGATTCACGGGATTCAAATATTCTATGATGGGTTGAATTTTTGGTTTATGGCTATTCATGAGTTAAAAAAGGTTATTTAAAAAAAACATCTAAAATTTAATAAATAATTTAAAAAAAGCATTTTCCCATAAAAATAAAACAACATTCATTATTATGATATTGATTATTCGAATTAAAATCAGATATAATGCGTTATTGTTTATAATGAAATTCTGGAGAAAACATTTTTCATCTCTATTTATAAAGCAAAAATGAACAGTGATGGGATCGACCCAGGTTTTTGCCGGTCAGGCGGACTAGTTCGAGGAGATTGTCGATCTATCGGTCGGAATCCCGAAGCCCTGGCAGTTTTTCTGGGCGGCAGGGTCACTGTCCTCGTTCCTCGATAACGCTCCGACTTATCTGACCTTCGTCTCTCTTGCAAAGGGCCTTAAAATGGTCAATGACCTTGGGTTCAATTTTAATGACGGAGGCGGCATATCTGCAAGCGTGCTGGCAGCCATATCCTGCGGCGCGGTTTTCATAGGGGCGAATTCATACATCGGTAACGGGCCGAACTTCATGGTGAGATCAATCGCTGAGGAGCAGGGTGTCAAAATGCCAAGCTTTTTCGGATACATGATATATTCCGGGCTGGTATTGATCCCGACGTTCATTCTGATTACATTCATATTTTTTTTATAAAATCCGCTGAATATCAAATGCGGGCCATGTTGTGGCTCAAAATGGCCCGCTTCAACGTTCATAAACATAAAAAACATGAATTATAAAAAATTTAAACATTTTTACATGTTTAATTTTCAGCTATCACCTTTTTATTTTCTTACAAACAAATAAATCAATGCTTCATCGCTCGAACAGGCTTCTTTTTTAATTGACAATTAATTAAATCGGTCGTTTTTTCGATTAACCAGATCCCCAGGAGATCCATATGAAAAGATTGTTCCAGAAAAAGCCGCTTCATCTGCTGCACGAAGAGATGAAGGACGAAAACCGTCTTCACAGGATTTTGGGTCCAGTAACCCTGACCACACTGGGGATAGGAGCGATCATAGGAACCGGCATTTTTGTACTAACCGGAATAGCAGCCCACGACAAGGCCGGTCCCGCTCTCATGCTTTCATTTTTCGTTTCCGGCCTTGCCTGTATTTTCGCCGCCCTCTGCTATGCCGAATTCGCCTCAATGGTTCCTGTTGCCGGTTCGGCGTACACTTATGCGTACGCCACCCTGGGCGAGCTGATGGCCTGGATCATCGGGTGGGACCTCATTCTTGAATACGCGGTCGCTTCTGCGACGGTCGCTCACGGATGGTCGCATTACTTCCAGGATTTCATAGGAATATTTGGATACAGGCTGCCGATCTGTTTCCAGAGGGCCCCGTTCGATTTCGACGTAAAGACCGGGCTCATGACGGAGACCGGGTCGGTGATGGACCTGCCGGCCATAATAATAGCCCTCATCATCACGGCGATACTTGTTAAGGGAATCAGGGAGAGCGCAAGGTTCAACGCGGTCATGGTTGCGATAAAACTGGTAATCGTGCTGTTCGTGATAGGCGTGGGGATTTTTTTTATAAATACTGACAACTGGATTCCTTTCGCTCCTTTCGGTTATACCGGAATCAGCTTTTTTGGAAATACCGTCATAGGGCAGACCGGTATGGGAGGGGTCCCCATTGGGATGCTTGCGGGTGCTGCAATGATATTCTTCGCCTATATAGGTTTCGATTCCATATCCACCCATGCCGAGGAGGCCAGGAACCCCCAGAGAGACGTTCCCATCGCGATTATTCTTTCATTGATCATCTGCACGGTGCTTTACATCGCAGTGGCGGCCGTGCTGACCGGCATGGTTCATTACGACAGAATCAACATCGACGCCCCTATTTCCGACGCTTTCAAGCAGGTAGGCATGCCATGGGCGCAGATGCTGATATCGCTCGGGGCGCTTGCCGGCATTACATCAGTTCTGCTGGTGATGATGCTCAGCCAGCCCAGGATATTCCTTGCGATGGCCCGGGACGGCATGCTTCCGCAGAAATTTTTCGGCGCAGTTCACGAGAGGTTCAAGACCCCGTGGAAATCCACGATACTTACGGGTTTGTTCGTTGCCCTGCTTTCCGCGTTTCTGCCGCTTAGGATCCTTGCTGAGCTCGTAAATATCGGCACGCTGTTCGCTTTCGTTACGGTATGCACGGCCGTGCTGATAGTAAGAAAAACCCACCCCGATTTCCACAGGCCGTTCAGGACGCCGTTTGTTCCGCTCGTTCCGGTTCTCGGTATAATTTTTTGTCTGGTGCTTATGTTTTCTCTGCCGGCTGAAAACTGGCTGAGACTGATAATATGGCTGCTGGCAGGTTTCGTGATCTATTTCGGATATGGAAGGAACCATAGCGTTCTGCACCACAGGTTGTCCAAGATGTAAAAAAATATTAATAATTTTCGGGTTTAAAAAAAAAATTGTGGATATTTAAAAACACATTGTTAATTAATTGATTAATTTAAATAATCCTGATATCAGTTTTTTTTAATCCATGAAATATTCATTTAATATTGCAAAATTTTCAATAAAGCGGCCCATCTTCATTGCCAGTCTTGTCATTTTGTTGATGTTTGTCGGAATGATATCCCTGAACAGGCTCGGCGTTGACCTTTTTCCGGAAGTCAATTTTCCCATAATATCCATAACAACCATATACTCGGGTTCTGCGCCTGAAGAAATCGAAAACCTCATTTCCAAGCCCGTTGAAGATGAAATGGTCTCCCTTTCGGGTTTGAAGAGAATTTCTTCCAGGAACATGGACGGCATGTCAATTGTCACCGTCGAATTCACCCTTGAAACCGATATCAAATACGCGGAACAGCAGGTAAGGGACAGGATGGCCCTTGTAAGGCCGAAGCTTCCTGACGGGATCGAAGAGCCGCTCATTAAAAGGTTCGACCCGATAGACATTCCGGTAATCCGCCTGGCTGTATCCGCCAATCTGCCGCCGACAAAGCTGTATGACCTCGCCAAGGAGACGATAAAGTCCGAAATCGAACAGGTCAAAGACGTCGGATCGGTCCTGATCATAGGCGGCACGAGGAGGGAAATCCAGGTAGAGCTCGACAGGAACAAGCTGAACACGTATGAGATTTCGGCCAATTCTATCGCAAACAAGATCAAGAGCTCCGGCGTTAACGTTCCGGTAGGCAAGTTTGAAAAGGACAGGTCGGAGGTCGTGTACAGGACTATCGGTCAATTCACGGAGCTCGGCCAGATAGAAAATATCCCCGCATCATTTGCGGGCGACATAGGCAGCGTCACGCTTAAATCGTTGGCCTCGGTAAAAGACGGGTCCGAGGATGAGACGAGCCGGGGCTTTCTTTATGCTCCCCTTGAAGATCCCAGCGGCAATAGCGGGAAGGTTAAAAAAGTCACAAAACCCGCCCTTCTTCTCGACGTTTACAAACAATCAGGGTCGAATACCGTCGCAGTGGCGGACGGGATCATGAAGAAGATTGAAAAAATCAACGAGAGGATGAAGGACAGCGACGCCAAAATAAAAGTCATGACCGTTTATGACGGCGCCAAGTGGATCAGGATAAACATCAAGGACGTTTTCGAAACCATGCTTATCGGCATATTGCTTGCCGTCATAGTCGTATACCTTTTCCTCGGCAACGTGAGATCTACCATCATAACAGGAATCGCCCTCCCGAACAGCCTGCTGGGAGCTTTCATCCTCATGTATATAATGGGCTTCACAATCAATGTCATGACCCTTCTCGCGCTCTCCCTCACTGTCGGACTTCTGATTGACGATGCAATTGTAGTAAGGGAAAATATTTTCAGGAAGATGGAGGAGGGTATGCATCCCGTCGATGCGGCGGAGATAGGCACCATGCAGGTGGCGCTCGCGGTAATCGCGACGACAATGACCGTCATTTCCGTCTTTTTCCCGATAGGATTTTTAAAGGGAATCGTGGGCCAGTTTTTCAAACAGTTCGGTCTTACAGTCGTGTTCGCGATGATAATAAGCCTCTTCGACGCGATGACCGTGGCCCCTCTCCTGAGCGCTTATTTCGCCGGAAAGATGCATGCCCATCAGAACAGGCTCGTCAAGGGGTTCGAGAAGTTCCAGGAATGGCTCGAGGAAACCTACGGCAAAATGATCGGTTTCACCCTGAAAAAGCCTATGATAGTCATCATCATCACCTCCGCCGTATTCATCTTGAGCCTGCTCACTTTTCCGTTCATCAAGAAGACATTCATGAACGAAAGCGACCAGGGGGAATTCATGGTAAATATTGAAATGCCGCCGGGCACCAGTCTGGACGGCACCCAGGTAGTTGCCCTGAAGATACACGACAGGCTTAAATCGGTCCCGGAACTTGATACAATGTCCGTAGTTATAGGCGGGAACCAGGGAGAGGCGAACATAGGTGTCATAGGGGTTAACCTGGTCACAGCAAAAAACAGGAAAAGGACATCGATAGAGATCAAGGAAGCCGTAAGAAAGATGATGAAGGATTTTGAGTTTGCGAAGCCGACCGTCAGCAATTACACCATGTCGGGCGGGCAGAAATATCCATTCATGATGAACCTCCAGGGCAACGACCTCGAGGTCCTTGAAAACTATTCAAGGGAACTAATGAAAAGAATGGGCAAGATCTCTGACCTGATGGAGATAACGACCAGCCTCCAGAGCGGAAAGCCTGAATTCCAGATCAAGCTCGATCCTAAAAAAATGGAAAAGGTCGGTTGTGATTCCGGCCTGGTCGGAATGGAACTCAGGAACCATATTGCGGGGAGCGTTGTCGGAAAATTCCACGAGTCCGGCCTTGAATACGATGTCAGGCTCAGGCTCAGGCCTGAACAGAGGGAGATCAAGAGCTCCTACTACCAGATCAAGGTGCCGAACACGAATTCCAAGCTCATTCCGCTTTCTTACATCAGCACCCCTGTTGAAAAGCTCGGCCCTTCCTACATACTGAGGCAGGACAGGATTCGGGCCATACAGATCAGCGCGAACATATCACCTTCGGGCGGGGTTGGAGATGCGATCGACAAGGTCGTCAATATAATGAAAAAGGACTATCCATTGCCAAAGGGCGTGACCTATTCATTCATTGGACAGACCGAGAGCTTCGGAGAGCTAATTGATAACATGATTCTCGCGTTTACCCTTTCCTTTATTTTCATATATCTCGTTCTATCAAGCCTTTATGAATCCTTCATTACGCCAATCACAATCCTCGCGGCGATCCCGCCCGCCCTGTCAGGCGCGCTGTATGCTCTTTTTGTAACGGGAGAGATGTTCAATATGCTCAGCATGATAGGGATCATCATGCTCATGGGGCTGGTAACGAAGAATTCAATTCTTCTGGTCGACTTCGCCCTCGAAAACGTGAGATCCGGGAAAACCAGGGAAAAGGCCATCCTGGAAGCGGGCGTTGTCAGGCTCAGGCCCATACTCATGACGACTTTTGCAATGATAGCCGGCACCATCCCGGTCGCACTGGGATGGGGAGAGGCCGCTTCATTCAGAAAGGCGATGGGTATCGCGATAGTGGGAGGACTGGTTGTATCGACGATGATCACCCTTTTCGTCGTACCGGCTATATTCGGTTATATCGACAGGTTCAGGGAATTCATTGAAAGCAAGTTCAGGCCGAAATACGACATCGATCTTGAGGAAAAACCGGAAGAAGAGGAAATTATCGAAACGATAGAGGAAGAAGAAACAACGGTTATCGAATTCATTCCCAATGAAAGCGGTTTTAATAAAAAGAAAAAAAACGACTCTCCGGGCAGTAGCAAATCAAAGAATAAAAGAGGCAAATGACCGTAAAACCGGTAAAATATCCTGCAGTTGTGATTTACCAGGCCTGAAATGAATAACATGCATGATCTATTAAGTGGAGAGTTCATTTGCCGTAAAAAATGCAAACGGTTATATTTTTATTTTGCTGAATAATCATTCGTATTTTTCCCTCGCGTCATCACATGGAATTTAAACAAAAATCTTGACATTGCTGTATAAAGATGATAATATTATTTTATAGATAATAATAAAAGAATGTATAAATTTATTTAAATTATGAAAGTATTAACTTTATTAACAGCGATTTATATGGTTACGGCACCCGTATCCGTTGATGAACATTGCCCGATAAAAGTCAAGGACATGAGGATCGGCACAAATGATGTTTTTACTACAGAGATCAGGCTTACCGTCATAAACCTGTCGGAGAAGGATGTGGCGAATTTCGAGATAGAGGTAAGCTGCTTCAATAAATACGGGAACCCGGTCAGGAGATACAATGCCGGGAATAATAATTACATATTTACCGTGAAGGGGGACGTTATCCCCGCAGAGAAAAACCTCATTTATAAAATTGAGAAATACGACTGCAAGAAGGAATGGGTGGGGGAGTCATGGAAGACCAAAAAAACCGTGTGCAAGGAAAAAAAGATACCGATTGATAAAAACGAGAGAAGCTACACGGTTTTACTGAGCGGTTTTGACGGCACGGTCAAGGTCAAGGATTTCTCAGTAAAAAGAGTCATATTCACTGACAACCAGAGCTGGATAAAAGACGAACGTTCTGGAAGCAAAAAATTTTCTCCCCAGGGAAACGCGGATCAAGTCAAATCTCACTGAATCCGTAGCTGGAAATCAAAAATAATATTTGACATTAATATTCTTGTGCCCTCTTTAATTACTTTTTGATCAAATTGAAATTAATGACTGTTTTATAGTATTTTATTCGGTGATACCATGCAATTTAATTCATTGAGTTTCCTCATTTTTTTTCCGGTTATAGTGTTTTTTTATTTCCTGTTGCCGGACCGCAGGATCAGAAACATATTGCTCCTCGCCGCGAGCTTTTTTTTCTACATGTGGTGGATCCCCAAGTATGTCCTTGTAATCCTCGCCTCGATCGCGATAACCTATGTTTCAGGGCTCCTGATCGGGATGACGGAAAGCAAATCCAGAAAAAAATTGTACGTGGCCCTGAGCGTGGTGCTGAATGTTGTATTGCTGGGCGTGTTCAAATACTTTAATTTTTTCAACGAATCGATAACATGGCTGTTAAAGCAGATCAATCTCGAGTGGGGCGTCCAGAACCTGTCGATACTCCTTCCGATAGGGATTTCCTTCTATACATTCAAGGCCCTGAGCTACACGATCGACGTTTACAAGGGGGCCGTGAAACCGGAAAAGAATTTTCTCACTTACGCGCTTTTCGTTTCATTCTTCCCCCAGCTGATAACTGGCCCCATCGAAAGGGGATGGCATCTTCTGCCGCAGTTCTACGAGGACCACAATTTCGATTACCAGAGGGTTTCAAACGGTTTCAAGCTCATGGCATGGGGCTTTTTTAAAAAGGCCGTCATAGCCGACAAGTGCGGAATTTTCATCGACGGCGTATACAACAATCTCCAGGCCTACCATGGCCTGCCCCTCATCCTCGCAACGTGGCTCTACGTGATACAGATTTACTGCGACCTTTCGGGATATACCGACATTGCAATCGGCGCGGCCGATGTTCTCGGATTCAAAACAATTAAAAACTTCAACAGGCCGCTTTTTTCAAAATCTATCGTGGACCTCTGGAGGAGATGGCACATGTCGATGATGTCGTGGTTCAGGGACTACCTCTATATCCCGCTCGGTGGCAACAGGGTCTCGAAGACAAGGCATTATTTCAATACCATCGTGACGTTTACCGTAAGCGGATTCTGGCACAGCGCGAACTGGACTTTCATCATATGGGGTTTCATCAACGGCATCCTGATAATCATCTCTACGAATACCAGGGGCATCAGGGACAGGATAAGAACGATGATCGGACTTGAGAAGTTTCCGGTGCTGAAAAGCATATGGCAGATAGCCGTCACGATTTTCATATTCGGTTTCGGCGCGGTATTATTCAGGGCCAGGAACATCGGCGAGACGTCATACATTGTAAAAAACCTGCTCAATGGACTCGGCGGCCAGCTGCTGAATATCACGTCGTTTAAGATGGATATAGGGATGAGCTGGGGGAAGGCGACCATAATGATCATATCCATAATTATCCTGATCGCGGTGGAATTTTTGCAGAGGAAGGGAAGCGTCAGGGAGATGATATCAAAAAAGCCGGTTTACATAAGGTTTTCGGCTTATTACATACTTCTGCTCTGGATCCTGATTTTCGGGGAATTCGGAAGCAAGTCGTTCATTTATTTCCAGTTCTAGAGGACCGTAAATGATAAGGAAACTAATAGTCAAAGCCGCATTGCTGGCCGTCGCTTCTCTCGGCAGCATAATACTCTACAATTATATCATTGACTGCTATTCCGTCCTCAGGAGGAACATAAACCAGATAGAGGTCACGCCGAACGACAAATACGTCAAAATTAATTACATCCTGAACAACAAGGAAAAATTCGATTCTTTTGTTTTCGGATCGTCCAGGGCCGCCCATATACACGCGTACAAGCTGAAAGAGGGCAAATGGTACAATATGTTTTACTGGATGGGGATACCCACGGAATGGCTTAAAACCGTGAGGGTGCTCCTGAAAAACAACGTCAGGATCAAGAACATAATGCTGGCCATCGATGAATATTCTTACACGGTGGACAGGGGCCCTATATATGACGAGTACCTTTTCACGTTTTACCCAGAGACCTTTACCGACAGGGCGGATTTTTTCTTTAAATACATGGTAAAGCAGCCTGACCTCATCGAGCTCAAGGACATGTACAAGCCCATAAAAAAGTGGGGACTCGTTTTCGATTTTGAAAAGACCGGATGTTATTATCTCAGGAAGCTTGAGCGGGACATAGAGCTCAACCCGCAGGCGCACATGAATTCAGGGGTGTTCATTCACGGCGTCAAAAACAGGGGCAACCGGGTGAAGGATTTCATGTACGAGATCACAGAGATCGACAGGCTTTGCAGGGAAAACAATATCAATCTCATTTTCGTCTTCAATCCGATAATAAGCCTCAACTATGAACTTGAGGACATGGACCTTTTTGTTGATATGAAAAAAAGGGTTGCCGGGGTGAGGGATTACTGGGACTTCAGCGGCTTCAATTCGATCGGCACCAACTTTTATTATTTTACTGACATACTTCATTACCGGCCCGTCGTGGGGGACATGATGCTTTCAAGGATTTTCAACGAGAATATCGCCAGGGTCCCGGGTGATTTCGGCATACATGTCACGAAAGACAACGTTGAGCGGTATGCCGGGTTCCTGAAAGAGCAGATGGACTATTATAAAAAGACAAGGAAGGTGATGCCTTTCAATTACAAGTGAAGGGGTGCCCGATTGAAAAAAAGCGTTTTTCACGGTATATTGATAGCGGCGGCTTTTTTACTGGCCGTTCCGCTTGTATATATGATCGCGGTCACGTTCCGTCCCGGTCCAGGGCAATCCGCGGGTGCGAATCCATACGTTTACGGAAAAAGGTCCCTCTTTAAAATCCTGCCTGTAAAAAACAACGCGATCATATTCCTGGGCGACAGCCTGACCGACGGATGCGAGTGGTCGGAGCTGTTCGGAAATCCCGTGATCATAAACAGGGGCATAAACAGCGAGACGACGTCCGGTGTCCTGGAATGGATTGACGACGTTTCGGCCAAGAAACCCTCCAGTATATTCATCATGATAGGCGGCAACGATATACTTGCCGGATCGTCGCAGGCGGAGGTAATCTCAAATTACTCCAGGATCATCGACAGGATAAAAAACAACTCCCCTTCGACAAAAATATTCGTGCAGGGTAACCTGCCGTGCACGGTCATGGAGCTCAACAGGACCGTTCTGGAGTTGAGAACGGAATTGAAGAAAATGTCCGGCGAGAAGGGCGTTGAATTCATTGATCTATACGACCGTTTTACCGATAAGGACGGCCTTCTCGACAGGAGCCTGACGTATGACGGGATACACCTGAACGGAAAAGGATATATGGTCTGGAAGAAGGCCCTGTCAGGGTATTTTTGAAATAAATACTTGACACGGGAATGTCCTGACTGCAAATAACAGGGAAATGCGCCCGTAGCTCAGCTGGATAGAGCGTCGGACTTCGAATCCGTGCGTCGGGGGTTCGACTCCTCCCGGGCGCGCATTATAACTCCTGAATCTATCAGGGATTACAAAACTCTCATCAATATTCAGATATTCGAGTCACCCCGGTTCGATCAATTGCCACACCCGATACAGATCTCACATCATCAGAGCTCATTGTTTTGCATAGCTGACATGTGATAATATAAAGTGAAAAAACATATGGAACAGTCGACAGGTAATACCATTCCCAATGAAAGATTTTGAAATGAGTATATCTCAGATTGAGGTTCAGCCCTATTTCAAACCCTTCAATTTTTTTGAAAACCCTGTTCTTGAGGTTGAGTCCGGCCATCAGTTGTTTTAGAGATTCGTTCTCGGATCGGATGTCACTTTTTTTCAGTATTGACTTCCCGGATTTTATAAAATCATTTCTACATTTGTAAACGGGTTTGGATGAAATCCCTGTCTGTGGCAAAAATCGAGGTATATTCTGCAGGGATCTCTTTTTCGCTTGCCATGGTTCAATTTCTAGGTTTAATTTATTAACCATTGCTTTAAAGATCTTGCCAGCCGTCCAGATTCATCTGAAATTGAACATTTTTGTACTTGCTTTTCCGGTGAATTTACCATGTCATTACCCCTGCAATAATTTTTTTTATTATCATAATGATACGGTTCCTTGAACAAACCCACTATTTGACAGTCAATTATGCACTTTTTTTGCATCATATTATTAGCAAGATGTTTCCGCCTGGAATAAATTATGCCGCGAATATTCGATAACTTCAATATTTTTCTAATACCTCCCGTACTGTTTTTAATTACCGGGGTTTCTCTTGGCGTTTTTTCGCTTATAAAGGGAAAACGTCACTTCGAAAATATTCTATTCGCCCTTATATGCTTCTGGTGGTCGCTGCTTATGCCGGTGTTCATGTCCCACCATATCTTCAAGGGAAACATACCGCTCATCCTGACAATTGAACGCAGCGTTCACTTCGTGTATGTCTATCTGCCGGCGATCGTTATTTTGTTTGTACATTCAATGGTTAATAAAAAGAACAGGGGCATTGAGATAGCGGCATTTGTCCTTAGTTTTATTTTTTCTCTGTTCACATTTACTGATTATTATTTTAACGTAATGCTGGAATACCGATGGGGATATATAGCAAGGGCCGGCATAGCGTTTGATCTGTTCGGCCTGTACAGTTTTTGCTGTATAATTTATTGTATAATACTGATCATGAAAAAAATGAAAACGGGTATTGATGACTATACCCGACTGAAAATAAAATATATCATGATTGCCATTATATCGATGGCCGTTTTGACTACAGGCAACATACCGGCCATGAATGGCATCGACATTTATCCGCCGGGAAACTTCGCCTTTATATCCATGCTGTTCATGGCATGGGGGATATACCGGCATGATGTTATCAAGATGAACCTTTACTCGAAGCGTCGTATTGTCGGTGCCATTGTGAGGATGTTTGTCACAGCCGGACTAATTGCCGCAATTTTGGTATGCTGGTGGGCATTAGCTAATTACAGTTTGAGTCATATTTTCACTAGAATAATACCTTATGGAATCCCTCCGCTTCTGTCGTTTATATGCTGTGTCTTTTTGTCTTATCTCTCACTGCGGTTAGGTGAAAACCGAAAAGATTCAATAATATTCAGCATTCTGATGCTTGTATATGCGCTTTTAAGTATTGATATATATCTCAACAGCATCATAAATGATCCATATATCGGTTTGCGGGTAAGCAGATTCAGTCATATTTTTGTCGTTTTTATTCCAGCTCTGGGGATGCATCTCATGAGGAGCGTCACCGACCGTCAATCCGAAACCCGTCTCCTTTACGGCAATTACCTGATATGTTTTATATTATTGCTGTTTTCACAATCAGATTATTATCTTCAGGGAATGTATTTATACTCATGGGGGCAGTTTGCCAGAAAAGCAATTCTGTTTGACCTGATGAGCGTTCTTGCGACCCTGACTCTTGCATATAACATTTTGATCCTGTTGGCTGCCTATAGGCAGAGTAATATCAGTTTTTTACGAAGCCGGTATCTTTTTCTTCTTATAGGTTCAGCAAGCACTGCGGTCATGTCTCTTGGGAATGTCCCTGCAATGAACGGGTATGACATTTATCCGCTGGGAAATTTTATTTTTATTCCGGCAGCAATTTTTGCTGTGGCGCTTTTCAGACATAATATCACTGAGATAATGCGATTTTCCGGGATGTTTGTGTATTACGGCGTGATATCGGCGGCAGTATTTGCCGCTGTATGGGTTCTGGCCCTGAATCATTCAGACGATTTTTTGCCGGTATACACCGGCATCTCATTTTTCAGTATCCTCGTGTTTAATTTTTTTCTCCGTCGGCTGCGTGATTATGTTTCCGGCAGGCATGCCGATAAATTAAAAATCGCATTCGAAAACCTGAGCGACAAACTATCCAGAGCCCGGAGTTTCGATGAGATAGAAGCATGCATTTCGCGCTCTTTTTTTACTGATCTTGACTGCGTACAATGTGCGGTGTTGATATATAAAGAAAACCTGAATAAATATACCGGGAAAAAACTCTGGAATAATCAGATTGAATTCATGCATGGATTGCCTGTTATGGAAAATTCACAGTCGATAAATATCGACCCGGGCCATCCTTTGCTCGACTGTATTCGGATAAAACATTCATATATGAAGCAGGAGGAAATTGAATTCTGCATCCTCAACAATGAGCTGGCTGTTGATTATAATGATCCGCTGCGGCAGTTTGAGATAATTCTGCCTGTTTTTTTTGAAAACCATTTATCAGCTCTTATTCTGCTTGGCGTTAAAATCGACGCTTCAGTATTTTCCAGTAATGAAACCGGATTTCTCTATCAGCTCGGGATCAATCTCGGTCCGCATATTGAAAATGTCATAATACTCCAGCAGCTTGAAGAAACACTGGAGGAGCGGACAAAGAAACTTCGTGATTCTGAAGAGAAATACAGGAACTTGATAGAAAATGCGAATGATATCATATACAAGGCAGACTGGCGCGGTTATTTTATCTATTCGAATCCTGCTTTTCATAAAAAGTTTGAATATACGAGCGAGGAAATACGCCATCTGCATTATCTTGACCTCATACCGCCTGATAACCGGGATGATGAATTTGCTTTTTACAGCAGTCAGTTGAAAAATAAAACCGACCAATCCCATCGCGAGCTTCCTGTTCTCGCAAAATCCGGAAGGATTCTATGGATCGTGCAGGATGTGAAGTCTATCAAGGATGAGAACGGGCGTATTGTTGAATTCGACTGCATCGTTCATGATATTACGGACAGAAAAGCTGCTGAAGATGCCCTGCGCGAGAGCGAGGAGCGCTTTCGACTTGTTGTGGAGAACGTCAACGATGCGGTTTTTATCTGCAAATTTGACGGACATTTGAAATACATGAGCCCGACTATTGTGCGGATTACAGGCTACTCCTCGGAAGAAATGCTCAATGCACACTATCTCCATTTTATCCATCCTGATTGCCGGAAAGGCGAGTTTGATTTGTACAAAAAACAGGTACAGGAGAATGTTGAGGTCAGCGTGCATGAATACCCTTTTATTACAAAGCATGGAGGAATTATTTGGGTAGGTCAGACTGTGCGCATGGTGAAGAACGATACTGGCGAGATAGAATTTTTCGGAGTTATAAGGGATATTTCAGACAGAAAAGCCGCTGAGAACGCGCTGCGTGAGAGCGAAATGCGCTATCAGCAGCTGATGGAAAACGTCAGCGATTGTGTTTTCATCTGTAGACTGGATGGACATTTCAAATATATCAACCCGGCCGTTACCCGATTGACCGGGATTCCTCCAAATGATCTGATCGGTACACACTATCTTTCTATCGTGCATCCGGACTATCGTGAGAAGCAGATGAAATTTTATCAGAAGCAGGTGAGTGATAATATTGAAACAACATATTGTGAATTCCAGATACTGATAAAAAACAATGAAACCAGATGGGTGGGGCAAACCGTCCGTATGATCAGAAACAACGAGGGAGAAATCGAATTTTACGGCATTGCCCTTGACATTTCCGCTCTCAAAAAAGCAGAGGAGGCCAGGCGCGATCTCGAGGAGGCAAAAACCAATTTTTTTGCCAATATCTCACACGAAATACGCACTCCGCTCACCCTCATGCTGGGGCCTATCGAGTCCGTACTCCATGGAGATTACGGTAAGGAGGTCGACAATGAATTTTTTAAGAACCTTCACCGGAATACTCTGAGCCTTCTTAAACTTGTGAATAATCTTCTTGATTTTTCTAAAATTGAAGCTGGAAAAATGATTTTGCGGGTACAGGAGGGTGATATAGTTTACTTCGCCCGTCATTATCTTGAAAGTATACGGCTGGCCGGGAAATCAAAGAATATTAATTTGTTTTTTAATTCCTCTTCCGGTTCTATCATAGTCTGCTTTGATCCGGAAAGGCTGGACAAGGTCTTTATGAATCTTCTTTCAAACGCATTGAAATTTACCGGTGAGGGGGGATCGATTTCGATCACACTTTCCGAGGATGAAGACAACTGCCTGATCAATGTGTCCGATAATGGAGATGGAATTTCAGAGAAAGATATTGTCAACATATTCGACCGTTTCTGCCAGTCGGATAGGACTTCACCCAGAAAGCATGAGGGTACCGGCATCGGACTCGCACTGGCAAAGGAGCTTGTGGAACTGCACGGAGGCTCCATCTCGGTCGAGAGCAGACATATCCAAAAATATCCCGATGATCACGGTTCAACCTTCACGGTGATTCTTCCGAAAGGAATAAAACATTTTGAGAAGAGGGCAAATGTTGAATTTGTTGAAAAGAGGAATCTTGACGATTGGGTGAAGGATTATCGGCAAATCGGACTTCGCGAGATAGAGCCATTAAAAATTAGTGATTCAATTTTAGACTGTCATGCAGAAGGCGGGGAAACGCAGTTCTCTGGCATAAAAAAGACCATACTGGTTGTTGATGACAATGAGGATATGCAGAATTTTATGAAAATACTGCTCCAGAAACATTATAAGGTGATACTCGCCGAAAACGGCGAGGAGGGAATTAACCGTGCAAGGATACTGAAACCGGACCTGATTGTTACGGACGTCATGATGCCGGTGATGAACGGCTTTGAGATGACTTCAATCATCAAAAATGATAATGAGCTTAAGATAATCCCGATAATCATGCTCACTGCCGATACGGAATTTATGAACAAAGTGGCAGGTCTTGAATACGGTGCCGACGATTATTTACATAAACCTTTTAACTCGATGGAGCTTTTAACGCGGATCGCTTCCCTGCTGAAAAATTATGAATTTCAGCAGATCATCAGCCGTCGCAACGCTGATATAGAAAGTGAACTTGAAGTGGCGCGTCTGCTACAGCAGCGGCTGTTTCCCTCATCAATGCCGGAGATTTCCGGATATCATGAACACGTTATATATATCCCCATGGATAAAATCGGAGGCGATTTTTACGATATTGAAAACCGTGACGGATTACTTAATCTTTTCATTGCTGATGTTTCCGGGCATGGTCTCCCCGGAGCGTTTCTGGCGACAGTAACGAAAATCGCCCTCGAAAATATATCTGTCCGGACAAGCTCAAACAAGGTGCTTTATCTTCTCAATAATGTTATCCTTCGTCACACTGTGCAGAGTAATTATGTAACAGCTTTTTTTGCTACAATCGACATCAATACGAATCTCATGCGGTATGCCAGTGCGGGTCATGTTTCGCCTATTCTGTATCGTAAAAAAAACGATGAATTCATTGAACTTAAAACTAAAGGAAAACCGCTCGGATGGTTCAAAGATGTTCAGATAGATGAAAAAACAATTCAGCTCGATTCAGGCGACCGCATAATTCTCTATACCGACGGTTTAACTGAGTGTATGGATTATTCCGGGGAGCTATTCGGTGAGGAACGCCTTCGGAAAATCATCAAAGATTATTCATGCAAACCAGCTGTTGAGTTTTCAAAAGAGCTGATGAAGGAACTGGAAATATTTAATGGCAGCAATTCCTACGAAGATGACATCACCATGGTTGTACTCGATGTTCTGTAATTCAAAATGACAGGCGGGAGATTGAATTTCTAAGGCCGCCATCAAAGGGTTTTTGGGGTTGGATGGGATCGTGTCAACGGAAGTACTTCTGATAACACCCGATGTGTCCCGAAATTTTTGTAATCAGCGGACTGGAGTTGCCCCATAAAACAGCAAACGCGCGGCAAATTCGCTGCATGAACGCGGAACTGAAAGGAGTTATTTACGGCACCGGTTAAAAAACACTCTACACTCTATTCCTTTTTAAAGAACAAAATAAAAACCGGTTTTTTTATATCTGCTTCCGAAACCCGGAAATTCGTTTACATCGCGGACCTTCAAAAAAGGAACACCCAACGATTGAACCGTAATGCTAGGAATATTGGGGCCGTTTGGATTTAGCTATTTCATATAAACGGAAAAGGTGGTAAATTGTTGGAATACTTTATTGACTTATTTGTCAATAAATATTATAACTTATTATTCTCACTTTGTCCGGGGGTATAAGATGAAAAAATTATTTGTAATACTATTATTGATTTTTCCTTTATCTATATGGGCTGGAATTAAGGAAGATTTATTAAAAGCCTCGGAACAGGGAAATAAGGTTAAGGTAGCATCTCTACTCGCAAAAGGCACTGATGTTAATGTGAACGATAATACCGGCCTTACACCATTGATGTGGGCTTCATACAGGGGCCATAAAGAAATAGTAAAACTCCTTATAGAGAAAGGTGCTGATGTGAACGCAAAGCCCGACAATGGCCACACGGCACTGATGATGGCATCAGTATCTGCCTATAAAGATATAGTAAAACTACTGCTTGAGAAAGGTGCCGACGTGAACGCAAAGGATGAAAAAGGCAGAACAGCATTGATATACGCTTCAGAACAAGGCCATAAAGATATAGTAAAACTCCTTCTCGAGAAAGGCGCTGATGTGAAGGTGAAGGATGGGAAAGGCTTCACGGCCCTGGGACTTGCTTCATACTATGAGCATAAAGAGGTAGTGATCTTACTGAAAGCCGCCGGGGCGAAGGAACAGTAACAGTTAAACGCGGGCAGAGGTTTATTCAGTCACCGGGGGTTCGACTCCTCCCGGGCGCGCATTATAACCTTCGAACCAACCCCTCATCATTATCAGACAATTATTTTTTTTCTTCTTCAATATCAGGCGTTCTTTCTGCAACGGTCTTTTTTTTGTACCACCTGCCCAGCATGAACGGGAAAAACCTGTTGATGATGAGGATCAGCGGGATGATTGAAAAGAATTGCAGCATTACGTAAAACGCCTGCCAGAGTACGAACAGGTATTCCGGGACCGTGTTGACCATGGGGATCTGGATGCCGATGACAGTAAGGACCATTATCAGGACTATGCTCATCGGCCTGTGAAGGGCGAGAAGTATGACCGTGTTCGTTGAAAGGAAATTCATGATGAAATTTTTCCTGATCAGCGTGCTGAATCCTATCAAAAATACCGATCCGGCGGCGAATGATATATAAAACAGCGACATGTAGTTGTATCTCTGTCCCAGAATGTCTACTTCACCGTTGAAAATCGAAGTGAACAGCCAGACCGCTATGAAAGGCAGGAGGATCCAGGCCTTCTTGAATCCGAAGCCGCTGACTTTTTCGGAAATTTTATCCTTTAACAGATAACCGCCGCCGTAGATCACCATCATGCTGAATACCGCGTTGAACGAGTAGGGCAGTTGTGAAATATTGAAATGGTTCATCGCGAACCCTATAGCGGTTGATACGCAAAGGAATACTATTATGATGTTTGTCTTCCTCGTGTACCTTGTTACCAGGTAGAAGATGATTTCGATGAAGAAAAGGCACGGCAGGAACCAGAGGGGCCTGGCCATGGTAAAAGGGATCCCGTTCAGCACGTCAAGTACGGCCTTGACGTAAATCCTTGTCGTCAGGACGATCCCGGTCTGCTGGGATGACACATAGATCCAGAAAAAGAACAATACAAAGGAAAACGCGAAATAGGGGACCATGAGGAGTTTGAATCTTTTAATGATAAACGTCTTTATGTCCCTGTTCCTTTCCGGATCAAACAGATAACCTGATATCAGGAAGAATACCGGCACGTTGATTACATTGATGACCGTCTTGATTTCAGTCAATATCGGGGTGCCGAAAAAGGCAGTACTGTGGTAAAATGCGACCAGATAAAGGGCTACCAGCCTGAGGTAGTCGATCCATTTTTCTCTATCATTCATAGTATTCCCTGGCTTCGAATTTGTATCACGGCCATTTCGGCCCAGATCATTTTTTCCGACTGCAAAGACCCGGTGTCAAGTACAAATATTTATTATCCTTGCGGGTGTGATGTTATTACTGTGCATTTGTCATGCCGCTCGAGGATATATGCCCGTAATTCAGCGGCTTCCCGTTAAAGCTGCGGTATTTAATCCCGGGTTTTTAATATCGTGCTCTTTGCTTTTAATCAGGAAGTATATTGTTGATCATCTCTTCAATCTCTTCAAGCCTGTAGGGCTTTGTTACGACCCCGGAAAATCCGTATTTTTTATATTCAGACATCACCGGATCGTTCGAGTAACCGCTTGAGACGACGGCCCTGATTTCAGGGTCATACTCCTTTAAATGCATTATTGTATCTTTTCCGCCCATTCCGCCGCGGATGGTGAGGTCCATGATGACAAGGTCGAACGGTTTTCCGTTTTCTTTTGATTTTTTGTAGAGGCCGATCGTTTCCTCGCCGTTTTTTACGGCCGCTACCTCGAAGCCGAGATATCCGAAGAGCCTTTTCCCTAGGTCAAGGATCATCTCCTCGTCGTCCATGAGAAGGATTGTCCCGGATCTTTTTTTCCACTGGCGTGGAATGATATTCTCAAACAGGATCTCCTCCTTCGATGCCGGCAGATATATTTCAAACGAAGTGCCCTGTCCATCCTTTGATTTGACTGATATATGCCCTTCATGCTTTTTGATTATGGAATATGTAATCGATAGACCGAGCCCGGTTCCGGTTTCCTTTGTTGTGAAAAACGGATCGAATATGAACGGCAGATTTTTTTCTTCGATGCCGTTTCCGCTGTCAATGACCCTGAGCAGTACATAATCCCCGGGTGAAAGGGGTATTACGTCTCCGCTTTTAATGGTTTCGTTGGAGGCGGTGATGGTGATTTTGCCTCCGGAGGGCATGGCCTGGAACGAATTTATGATCAGGTTGTGTATGACCTGGCTGATCTGCGGCGGGTCCACGTTTACGTTCCATATCTCGTCCTGTATGTCGAATTCGCACGATATGCTCGATCCGCTCAGCACGAAATAGGCCGTGTCGATGAGAAGGTCCCTTATGGATGTGGTTTTTTTTATGGGCGCGCCCCCCTTGGAGAAGGTGAGCAGTTGCATGGTAAGGTCCTTTGCCCTGAGTGATGCCTTTTCGATTTCGCACATGAGATCAAAGTTCGGGTCGTGTTCATCGGAGTTGTTTTTCGCGAGTGAAACGTTCCCGATGATCGTCGTAAGGAGATTGTTGAAATCATGCGCGATCCCTCCTGCGAACACGCCGATGGATTCTATCTTCGATGTTTTTATGAGCTCGTCCTCCATTTTTATCCTTTCAGTGATGTCCCTGAAAGCGAGAACGGCGCCCTCCGTGTCGCCGGCGTCATTTTTAATCGGCGCGGCTATCGAGGAGATGAACAGTTTCTGCCCTTTCCTGTTTGTCAGGCATGTGTTTCTTTTCATCTCTACTATATAACCGCTTGATAGTACCTTTCCCACGAGATTCGCGCAGGTCTCGCCGGTTTTTTCATTCAGCAGGGGCAGGACGATTCCAGCATCAAGACCGGCGGATTCTTCCTGCTTCCACCCGGTGATCATTTCACCGATCCTGTTGATGAGCTCGACCCGTCCGTTTCCGTCGATTGTAATGACACCTTCACCGATCGATGCAAGGGTCGTGAGAAGCCTGTCTTTTTCCTTCGAAAGCCTTGCATTGATATGAAGAAGCTCGCTATGCGTACTGGAAAGCTCGAGGTTCATTTTTTCAAGCCTGTCGTATTGCTCCTGTATTTTCAGTTCGTTTAATTTCCGTTCAGTTATGTCAAGCGCCGAGGCTATCATATATTTTTCGCCGTTGATGGTGATGACGTCGGCCGACATGTTGCCTATTTTTATTTCCCCGGATTTGATCCTTATTTTACATTCAAAATCCTTCAGCCTCCCGTCACTGAGAATCAATCCGATCATTTTTTTATATTCATCTTCATCAAAGATCAGCTTGAGGCTTTTTAAGGTGTTGGCCAGGAATTCATCCCTGCTGATGCCGCTCTGCCTTACATGGGCCTCGTTGACGTCCACGTATTTTCCGTCTTTAAATCTGATCAGCGCCATCGGCATGGGATTTGAGTGGAACGCCATTGAGAATTTTTCCCGGGAAACAAAAAGCTCGTTTTCCGCGGTTTTCTTTTCGGTTATATCCTTCATGATTACAAGTTTACCGGTCAGTATGCCGCCCAGAAGAATGGGGCTCTGTGTGACGAGCATCGTCAGCCTGCCGTTTTTGACTGAAAACTCCAGCTCGCGGTTTTTATAATTTTCATCGAAGGAGTAGCTGGCCGGGAAAATGTCAGTGCTGGTCATGCGTATAGCATCATCGGAACTTAAACCGAAAAGAAGCCTTCCTGATTCATTGATCTCCAGGACCCTGCGGTTTTCATCGAATATTATTACGCAGTCTGTCGTTCCCGAGAAAAGCTCGTATGCCGTATGAGTTATACCGGGCGAGAGGAACTTGTATTTCACCATGGCGATGAAGACAAACATGGACAGTATAATTGTGAGCGAAGAAGCCAGCTTGGGCAGGGATTGTATGCCCATGATGTTCTGGAGAAATATGCTTGTTATAAAGCTGAGGATGAGGGTTGACGAGAGTCCGGTGAAAACGAGCCTGAGCTGTTTTTTTAATATCGCCTGGCCGGCGGATGACCATGTTTTCCAGATTATGTAGAGCCCGTAAAATCCAGGCATTATGTATAATACAAATATGAACGGGAAATAGAATCTGCCTGGAGTCAGAATCATGCCAGAGTCAAAGTGCTGTATTTCTTTCCTGATGTATAAATCCGTCAGATAAAATAGAATTACTGATATTACGACCGATGATGAGTATGCATAGTAATAAAGGTTTCTTTTTTTATTGGCCAGTTCAAATATAAAATTAATCAGCAAGAATCCGGACGACATGTAGATCGGGGCCAGTATTTTCAGAACCAGGAGCAGTGTATCATCATCCTTTATATAAAAAGTGAAGAATTGTGCTATCTCCCATATAACAAGCATCCCTGAAAAAAGAAGGAAAGCGACCGATGTCCTGTTTTTTCTGCTTGTTGCGAATATATAGGTCCATATGAACAGGTTTATGATGAAGGATCCCAGGGGAATTAACGAAAATGGGTTCATTTATTTGGCGGAATAAAAATATTTTTATCTGATAAACAAGGGATGCCGGTGTCTGCCGGCAGTACAATAATATGATATCAGGATTGCGGAACATGTCAATAAATAAATAGGCCCGTGATGCTTATAAGAAAACCAGTATTGATGCAAAGTGCCGTGTTAACGCGTTCATAGTTCATGCATTTTATGATTATTACCGAAAATATAAACAGAAAAGTATCAGAATCCTGCAGGAGGTTTTTCATTGTTACTTTTTAAAATGAAATTTTTCTTGACACTGCATATCCGATAATTTTTGTTAATAAATTCCGATAAAAGAGAGATTTTTCCGAGGATATTCCCGGATGATGAGACCCTTTTTAACAGGCGTCAGATAGACTATTGCGATCCATACTGGAGATGAAATGAGGAAAAGACTTTTTAGCGCGGCCATAATATTATCAATACTATCGCTGGTGTTGTTTTACCATTACGGCATTTCAAAGGCGACCACCAAGGACGCCCGCGGACTGAACGGCGAAGACCTTGCGAGAGTGGCCCCCTCGGACCCAGAAAAGGCCGCCAGGATAGAAAAATACGGCAGCGCTCTTTCATCGTGGATGGACGCGAATCTGAATACATCAATCGTGCCATCGGCCGTCGCTGGAGTCGTTACTCCAGAGGGGCTTGTTTATTATCACGGCGCAAACGCCGGTGCCTCGTCCAGATATGACGTGGCGTCTTTAACAAAGACATTCACGGCCGTACTGGCGCTGCGTCTGGCCGAGGAAGGTATATTTTCGCTCGACGATCCGGTCAGAAAATATCTCCCCGGCGTCGTCATCGAAAGGGCCGAGCTGAAATCATGTCCCGTGACCATCAGGCACCTGCTTGCCCATACATCCGGAATCCCGAGCGGCGAATCAGACTGTTCCATATCGAATGCCAGGGGCGGGTCATTTTCCGTTCCGAAGCAGGCGTATCCTGCCGGATATTGCTACGCCTATTCCAACGCGGGCTATGTCATAATGAAACATGTTATCGAGTCTGCCGCCGGGAAGAGTTATTCCGATCTTGTCAGGAGCAGAATTTTTGAACCGCTCGGAATGAAATCCAGCACGGCAGAAGGCTCGAACGGAACAGGCGGTATTGTAACAAATATCTCGGATCTTTCAAAGTACGTCGTAATGCTCATCAACGAAGGCGCCTATGGAAGCAGGAGGATCATCTCCGCGGATTCCTTCCATGCAATGATGGAAAAAACTGTTGAGCTGCCCAGAACAAGCATAGACTATCATTATTCGCTGAGCTGGGAAGTAATAACCGTAAACGGGAAAATCGACAGCTATTACAAGGCCGGCAGGTGGTTCGGCGGGGCGTCTGGATTGCAGGTTTTCCCGGATAAAAAAATAGCGCTCATCTACCTTTGCAATCCTCCACATCATCTGACATCGAACTTCATGAATTTTCGGCAGGGACTTACCGGCATCCTGAGAACGCTTGTGAGAAATATATCCGGGGACCAGAGTCTCTGCACCAGGTGGCCGGCGATGTCGCCGCCCGAGCTCGGAAGATACCAGGGCGTATACAGGAATTCAATTTCCGGTAACAGCGTGAGGATCTTTCTCAGGGACGGAAGGCTCTTCAGCACAATTAATGGCTCCATCAGACCGCTTTCAGTTTTCACCTCCAACAGATTTCTCGTTGACAGCGGAAAAAATTTGCATAATTTTGTATGGAAGAACAGCAGGGTAATCGGACTGGCCGTACATGGCGGCTATTACGAATTATCTTATTGATTTTATCCGGTTCCCTGCATTTCAGATCATATGGATATGCCGGGGCTTTTCCAGTTCAAAGGCATTTTTTAATCTGTCCGGCTGATCCGACAACCCGCATAAACTATTATGAATGAAATCCTGATAAGATTATTCAAGCCGCTCTCAATCGCATTTTTTACCATGGTCTTTTTTGCCGCCTCCAATTCCAGCATGAAGGAACTCGAGTTCACTATCAAACAGGAAAAAAAACTCGAGGCTCACTACAGAAGAGTTCATCTTTTTGAAAAGGAGAAGGAGGAATTCGGGAAATGGATACAGGCGAGCGCATCATATCCTGAAATACCTTCATGCGGCGTCATAATGGTCAAAAACGGCGAAGTCATGTATATGAATACTCTGAGGTGCGCTCCCGACAAGCTGTTCATGATAGCTTCATTCACGAAGACCTTTACCGCGATATCCATATTGCAGCTGGCGGAAAAGGGGATACTTTCCCTGGACGACCATGTCAGCAGGTATATCGACGTTAGTTTCGAAAACCCTCAGCTTAAAACCGATCCCATAACAATACGGCAGCTGCTGACCCATTCATCCGGACTTGTCGACAATGAAAGCCGTGAAAAGACCAGCAACTCGATGCCGTTTTATATACCCGAACAGAAATACCCGGCCGGATACCTTTTCAGCTACTGCAATCAGGGATACATAATACTCGGGCACGTGATTTTCGAGGTAACGGGCATACCTCTCGGCGATTACGTGACGCATAACATAATATTGCCGCTGGAGATGAAGGATTCGAAAGCCCCGGACAATACGCAGGGCGCAGCGGGAATAGAATGTTCAATCAGGGACCTTGGCAACTACCTGAGCATGCTTGCTTCGGGCGGGGTGTATAAAAAGAAAAGGATATTATCAGACAGATATTTCAGCGAAATTTTCAGAGAATCGGTTTTCACGCCGCCCGGGAGAAACAAGGAATACAGGGGCATTGCCTGGAGGATATGGAACGCTGACGGGAGCATTTATTCCTTCAACCATGCCGCCCATATGGACGGGGCAGGGGGATGGATGCAGATCTTTCCCGGTTCGCGCGTCGCCTATGCCTTTATCAGCAACCCGCCGGTTTATGAAACGGAAAAATTTTACGGATTTTATCAGGGAATGAAATACAGGCTCCTGAAGCTGGCATCTCTTCTGATGGAAGACGAGATGGACCCGCTTGAATTCACTCCGACTAAACCTGACGGGAACGATCTCAAGAATTACACAGGCACATATAAAAATGAAGGCGACGGGAGCACCATAAACGTATGGCTGAATGAAAATGACTCTCTTTTTGCCAGGAAATCCATATCTTACCAGCAATACCCGCTTGCCGCCATGTCAAGAAGCACCTTCGTCTATATATATCCGGGTCAGAACGAAAAGGGCGAGCTCTTTGATTTTGTCTGGAGGAATGGGGCAGTGGCAGGACTCGGAGCGAAGGAAGGTTATTTTATTAAAGTTGAATGAAATCCCGTCATTTTTTTAAATCGCGGAGATAGGCGGAAATTGCATCATGCATGGCTGTTCCGACTAAGAGGTTTCCCATGATATTCCAGTGGGTATCAAGGGGCTTGTAAAGGGTTTCGCCTTCCCGGATTTTTTTTTCAAGAATGGGCAGAAGATCCACATATCTGATTCCGTATCTGCCGAGCTTTTCATGAAGCATCCTGTTGGGAAGACTGAAGTCGCATTCATCCGTGCTCATGCGGAGAAGGAATGCTATTCTTTCACTCAATGGCCTGTCTGCCTGCATTTCTTCCGGAGCGATCACAACCATGAAGGGAATCCCGAGCCGGTCGCAGGTACGCTTTGCATTTACGAGGAAGTCTGTGCACCATTCGAAATTTTCCTTGAGAAATCCGGATTTTTTCCAGAAAAGCTTCATTCTTTTTTTCAGTATCTGATGATAATAGTCTTCCGGGAAGGTGGGCCGTTTATCATCGTAATTTTCGATCCCGGATGAAGGGATGGTTTCGGTTTTTACGAGAATGCCTCTTATGTGGTCTGCAAGAAACGGCGTTCTGAATTTTGAAAGTATCCGTTTTATCCTGCTTCCGGAGAAATCATCTCCGATGAAGAAAGTGATAATCACCATGTCCGGGCGGTATGCCAGTCCTTCATTAAGAAGAAGGGCAAGAATATCCTTCTGCCCTATCGATGGGATTCCCATATTGATGATTTCTGTTTTTTTCCCTGATTTATTGAATAGTCCTTCGGTTACGGACAGGCTGCATTTTCCGTAAGGCACGGCGGAGAAGAATATTGAATCGCCTGCCGCTACTATCCGGAAGGTGCCAGGTTTTTTTTCCTTCCGGTGTTCCGTGTCATTAAAGCCCGAAGAATTGAGCCTGAACCCGAAGCGACCGGATCGGGGAGCCGGACGGTATTTATTGTATTCGAAACCGAAATATTGTTTTTCAGGGCTTATTCCTGCGAGTACCTGGAGCGACATTTCCGCCAGTATTAATAATGCAAGGGGTATTGAAAATATTATGACTATGATCGATTTCCGGCTCATTGTTTAATAACGCAACAAACTTCATTATTATCAAGAATAATTTAATTCATATCAAATTTTTTAATTTTATTGATGCCTCATAAAATGGAAGATCTGTTTTTATTGTTGACTTAAACTCCGGGATGAAGAGCCTGTAATTACACTGAGTGGTTCCGGAGGACTGGATGGATAAATCGGTATTGTTTGAAACCAGAAACGGGATAGCCATAATAACCCTGAACAGGCCTGAACGACGCAATGCCATAAACCAGGACCTTCTTGTCGGCCTGTACAACTCGCTGGATGCTGTTTCATCGAGCAATGAAATAAAGGCTGCAATACTGACGGGCAGCGGGAAGTCATTCTGCTCGGGGATAGATCTGGAGTCAATCAAGACCGACAACCTGTTTGATCCGAGGGGGGATGGCACGGACCTTCCCGACGCTTTTGCGGACTGCGGAAAACCGCTCATAGGGGCCATAAACGGTCATGCTATAACCGGCGGTTTTGAAATCGCGCTCAACTGCGATTTTCTCATCGCGTCAGAAAATGCGTCATTTGCAGATACCCATGCGAAGGTGGGGATTCATCCCGGATGGGGAATGACACAGCTCCTTCAGCAGGCGGTCGGCAGAAGAATGGCCAAGCAGATGTCCCTGACCTGCAGCTTCCTGACGGCAGCCGATGCATTGAGGATCGGGCTTGTTAACGAGGTCGTTCCCCAGGCCGATTTGATGGCGAGGGCACTGCATATCGCCTCTGATATAGCAACCCTGGATATGAAAATGGTTAAGACGATTAGGAATCTCATTGATTGCAGTAATGACCGTTCATGCTCTGATGCTCTCGAGTATGAGCGGAAGGGATTCAGGGATTTTATCAAGAGAGGGATGAAGCTTTAGCGGGTGAATTTATTCACAGTCCCTTTTTATGGGCCTCTTTTATCCTCCTGTCCATCTCCTTGTCGCTCGACCCGAACATGACGGTATTGGATTTCCATTTCTTATAATCCCTGAAATATTCAGTCGAAAAGCCGACTGCCTCGAAATGCGGCATTATCCTGATCCTTTTATCCGGAAGAACGGTCTCGCAGACGCCCCTTCTAATGCAGAAAACAATTCCATTTCTGATAAGCCGGTCTAGAAGATTTTTTTCCTGGATGTTGAGAACGTCCATTGTTTTAATGAATCGGAAAAGTCTTTTTGAGGTGAACTTTACCCTCATGATGTTGGGTTTTGTCAGATAAATGGTGACCTTGTTCCGGTCCAGGTGGTAGTTTTCGAAGTCCCTGTAGATTATTAGCTCGCCCCTGTAAACGTAGATCCTTCCGACAAGGTATATAAACGTGCACATAAAATAATTTTCATAAAAAAAAGAAAGGAATTTGAGGTGGTATTGTTCTTTCTGAGAATCCTCTTCCCTGGCCGGAGGCAGCGGCCTGTCTTTTGTCCTGGCGTCTATAACTTCGTCATGTGTCAATCCCTTCGGGGCAGGCGGATTTCTAAACCCGGAATCGATCATGTCTGAATATCTTTCATGCCCGGTTTCCGGTTTTACCTTGTACCAGTATTTAATGCCTTGTTCAGCGGTCGTATCGGTATAGCTTGTTGAGCCGGTATTGACCAGCGGTTCATAAGGTCCGTTTTTAAAGGCCGATCTGTATAATGTATAATTCCCGCAATCATTTGAGCGCCAGCTTATGGTAATGTTTTCTTCGCTTTCGCCCTTTGTCGCCTTCAACTCGTACTGATGTTCGGTTTTGCCGTCCGGGATCTGTCCGGATATAGATACCGATACCGTAATTAAGGTCGCAAGGACCGCTATGATGCTGAATTTTTTAGTGGCATGCATTTGATTCCGCTGCTCCAGGTGCCGCGATAATTGGTTATCTGATTTTATAAAGCTCCACATCGAAATAACCAAAATGAAAGGTTCGGACGAGATTGTCCATGATAAAAAGATCCCTGTATCTTTCGGTTATTTTCCTCTCGAACACTACGTTCCTGCAAACCGCTATGTAAAGGGGTATGTTTTTTTCCATTATTTTTCCGTGACTTCCGCCGGAATGGGTATTGATGCTTACGGGTTCATTCCTGATGAGTTTGCCGACCAGCCTGTGGTTGTATTCTCCCTGCCACTGGACGATCAGCGGCTTCAGTCTGTTTTCAATCGTAAGCCCGGATGACCAGCTCCCGGCAATTATGCTGTTTGATGGGAGCGTGGAGCCGATATTTTTTGATGCCTCGAAGAGATTGTTGTCGTGGAAAATAAACCATTTCCCGTATTGAAACATCTGAATGACCACAATTATTATTAATACCATTTTGTTAAAGTCCGGCCTCTTGATGAATGAAAAGACCCTTTTCCTGCTTAAAAAGATCACGACCAGCACGGCCGCCACCGTTAAAACCATGGGCGCGAGAACCGGCAATGCACCGGAGATTCCTCCCGTTTCAAAATATGGGTATATTTTTTTAATCAGGCTGTTCCTCGTCCATGCGGGAATGACCATAACGTAGATCACCACTGCCGAATAAAGAAAGGCCGTGATCCACAGGAACGCGGCAAGGATGTTGTACGGAGGATTTTTTTTCCCGAAAAGAAAAGACTGCAGCTTCCCGTCCTCAAGGGTGGAAACGGCCCTGGATGCGATTATCATCATTGGAGGAAAAACGAGCAGATAATACCTTGAAGGGTGGTAGTACATCAGTGAAAGGAATATGAATCCGAAAACCAGCCATGAGGCCATGATCAGATCGATGAGCCGGCCTTCGGATCTCGTTATGAATTCATGGAGGATGTAAATAGAGAAAAAGGCGGCAAGGAAAAAAGTAACCGGATGAAGGAAAATGAATTCATTGTATAAATTTTTTCCCAGCATTATATGCAGGGGATCGAACATCCAGAATGGTATGAACTCGATTACTGGCTTTCCGAAAACCGTGAATTCAAATAAAAATTTTGCCATGTACATCTTGAAGATGGTGACATGCGCGAAAAGCAGATACATGGTCGTGATGCCGCTGAGGATCGATATCAGGACCGCGTTGGCGTACTTTTTCAAAATCACGGATTTGCCGCAGGCGTATATTATCAGTGCCGGTATGACAGAAAGGAAAATTACCAGGAAGGATTTTTTTATGTTATAGCAGGCGATAAGGGCGGCCAATCCTCCGGCAAGGAAAATCGTCCTGGATAAGATGCCGGGAAAGACGCCATAACCTTTCAAGCGCGGTGTCTTTTTCCATGGCATGAAGACCTCCGCGAAGCAGAACATTGCCAGGATGACATAGAATATCAGATGGCTTTCATACAGGCCCAGGCGGTTGTACATCGTAAAATAAAAATTTGTTCCGGCCAGTAGAAGGCCTAGAGCAGCGGTTAAGTCATCATAATTTCTTTTGAGGAAAACGAACAGAAGCAGCAAAGAAAAAACAGAATATATTATTGAAACCGATCTGATCGAGGCAAAACTCACCCCGAAGGTTTTGAATATCCAGAGAAAGGTGTAATTCGGGAGAGGGCCCCGTTCGAGCCAGTGGGCGTATTCGTCCTCGTCGGACCATCTCCAGTCGCCGTAAAGAGCCATGTTCCTTGAGGCATACGTTTTGAATCCTTCATCGGTGTAGGTGGCTGCGGATATCGATATGTCCTGCGGACCGTCGGCGTTTATGAACGCGATCCTCATTGCCGAAAGGACTATGAACGCGAAAACGACGATTAAGCAATAGTATTTTTTCGAAGAAAGGGATTTCAGGTATTCGAACATTTTGATCCCGGATAAGAAATTTTAAATCAGGATTCGGATTTTCATCAGGCATTTTTCCTGACGAATTTGTTCCAGTTGAAAGACTCTGAAAATTCCGGGTAATCCCTTTTTTCCATGTTCCATACCTTTTTTGCGGAAAGGGGCTGCCTGTGCTGGAATTTTTTGAAAATGGATATGTATCCCTCTACCATTCGTTCCCATTTATAATTGGTTATCGTATAATGTTTTGCCGCTTCCCCGAATTTTTTAAGCGCCTTCATGTCCGACAGAAGGGAATGGATCTTGCTGACCCATGAATCCGGGTTCTGCGGAGGAACCAGGAACCCGTTGCCGCCGTCTATGACGGCGCAGGTTATTCCCTCTATTGCCGATGCGACGACGGGAAGCCCGCATATGGCGGCTTCCAGCGCAACCAGACCGAATCCCTCTGCGTCCCCCTTGACTTTTATATTGGGCATAATAAAAAGATCTGAATGCTTGAGGATCTGTACCATCTCCTCGAAAGGCTGTTTGCCGAGATAGAAGGCCCTGTTTTTCAGCTCCGGTTTCTTCAGGGCCTTTTTTATATAGATCTCGTCCATGCCCAACCCGAAGACAAGGCTTATCTGGAGCGCTATTCTTTCCGGAAGAAGGCTTAAGAAAAGGAATATTTTTTTTATGTGTCTCTGGGGCGGGCCTATGATAATATATATCACATCCTTGTCGAGTTTGGGCATCACCTTGTTCAGAAACCAGGAAAAGCCCTTTCTTATCACGCTTCTTCCCACGGAAACCAGAATTTTTTTGCCTTCCAGAGATATCTGAAGTTTCTTCTCCAGGATCGACCTGTAATTGTTTTTTTTATGGATCTCGCTCAGATCGGTATCCACTCCGTTCCTTACAACGAAAATTTTTTCCCTGTCGAATCCCCTTTTAAGGCATTCTTCGGCTGTCGCCCTGCTTACGGCTATCAGCCCGTCGTATTTTTTAAAATGTTTTTCGACCGTGCTCTGGAATATTTTGCTCGGGAATACTATATCCAGTCCGTGCAATGTAACAAGTATGGGCACCCTGGTGATTTTTCGTAAAAAAAGTCCGAAAAGGGCCATAAGGCCGTCGTTCAGGTGTATAACGGAAATGCCCGGGTTTTCTTTGAGAATTTTTTTAACCCTTGACGATAACGACAGGAAGAAGTTCAATTTGCTGGTGTTATTGTCGTAAATCAGAGTATGCACCTTGTATGACTTTGATACGCCGCTTATCAGTTCATAGCTCTGTTTTTCCATTCCGCCGATTGATGGCGGATATTTATGAGTTATAAACAACGCTTCCATTACCAACTCCTTTGGTTTTTCGCATAACCAGTAAGAACGCGATGAAACCGACTGCTATCCAGAATATCTGCCGTGTCCTTCTCAGTATGGCGACCGTGATCCAGACTTCGGATCCGGCAACCCCTGTAACTTCCAGCATTTTTTTCGTTGCAAATTCCTCTACACCGATCTGTCCCGGAACAAACGCTCCCATTGCTTTAAAAACCATCACTCCGATTTCTATAATAATGCAGGAAATGAATGACTGGTTTATTCCAAGAAAATAAAGAATCAAGTAAAATTCCCCCGCTCCTGCTATCCAGCTGAGAAGGGATAGAATATATGCAAAAATGAAATTTGTTTTTTTATACCTGTAAAAATCAATCAGCTCCCTGTCAATTTCTACCATGTGAGCGATGGTTTGTGTAAGTTTTTTTGGTTGTTTAATCTTTTTTTCCAAAATTTGCAATAAAAAAATCGGAAGAAAAAGGACTCCTTTGCCTGTTTTTAATAAAGCGATTATTGCAAACAATACAAAAGTGATTGTTGTGAACATAATTATCATACGGTTGCCGCTCAAATTTAGAGCATCGACAAGAAAAACAGCGCCGAGAAAAATCAGCGTTACTGATGATAAAACAATCAGAAACCGTGAAATCGTTATTGAAGCGACGCCTTTTTTTAAGGAAACCCCTTTTCTTTTCAGCAACACCGCCTTCAGGGCTTCCCCGGCGATTACGTTTGTCGGATTTATTTGCGCGAGGCTTTCACCTATGAGTCTTATGATGAACATATCCCAGAGATTGATATGCCCGGGACGGTCGTTGAAAGATAAATACCAGGCCGTTGAAACGAGAAAATACGCGAACAGGGTAACCATAAGAAGAAATATGAAATTAATGTTAATTGTCCGGAGCTGTAAGTAAATATTCGAGAGGTTGGAATTTACTATGAACCATCCGACGAGAATAAGTCCCGCGGACAGGCATAAGTATTTAATAATTGTAACGGTGAGGCTTTTCCGCTTGCCGGGTGATGAATCTGATATGTCAGACGGCAACTTCATCAAGAACCTCTTGCTCCTCATTCTTCCGGGCTTCAATTATTTTTTCATAGGTATCAAACATCTTCACGCAGAGGTTGTCCCACTTCTGGGACATGGCATATTTTACCGCGTTTTTTCTTATCCGGCTGAAAAGCTGCTGATCGTCAAGAAGCCTGGATATTTTAATGCAGAAATCGTCAGGGTTCTTGGGTTCGGCCAGGAACCCTGTAAGACCGTCCTTGATTATACCCTTGGGGCCCCCCTTGTCTGCGGCTACTACTGCCAGACCCGAAGCCATGGCTTCGAGGACAACGTTGCCGAAGGTTTCAGTTATTGACGGGAACACGAAAATATCGCACGAGGCATAGACTCTTGCGAGTTCCCTGTTAGTGAGCTTCCCTGTGAAGATTGCTCCAGGCATTTTCTTTTCCATGTATTCTTTTTCCGGGCCGTCGCCTGTTATTATCATCCTGACATCGTTTCTTGTTTTGGCAAGCTGTTCATAAATGCCAATAAGGGTATTTACTTCTTTCTCCCATACAAGCCTGCTTACAAAGAGGATCCTTTTAATGCCCTTGCCGCTCAGTTTGTTTATATATGAATCGTTCCTGAATTTCGGATTGAATTCATGCAGATCAATGCCCCTGCCCCAGATCAGCAGCCTTTTTTCATCGATTCCGGATTTGATTAATTCATCCCTTATGGGGGACGTGGGCACGAAGGTTATATCACACCTGTTGTAATGGAACTTCATGATCCTGTTTGCCAGGTATTTCATCAGCCTTCTCAGGCCGGGTATATTCTTGAAATAGTAATCAACATAGGCGAGAAAATGCGTATGATAAGTGCTTGTTAGAGGGATATTCCTGCTTTCGGCATATTTAACAGCATAGCGTCCCAGGAGTGTGGGGCCGGTAAAATGGATGATGTCAGGGGAGAATGAATCCAGGACCTTCTTAAGGCCGGGATTGAAGAACGGCAGCGCAAACGGGTAGGCGTCGTATAACGGGAATTTGATATAGGTGCATGTATATACCGGGAAGGGAAGATTGATTTTTTCTGACGGAGGATAAGGCGTGATAAAAAGATACTCGAATCTGTCTTCCGGTATTCTTTCAATAATATTATAAAGAGTATGGGTCACTCCGTCGAGGTTTTCTCTAAGGACGTCGGTGAATAAAGCCACTTTAATCTTTTTGCCGGTTATTTTTCTTTTCATGTTCCTCGATATGATGAAGCCTTGGACGGTAATAACGAGATTATCTTTTGTTCTGGGCCCTTTTTGAGAAGAGTTCTATGAGTATCCAGAGAAGTATAGCGCCCCAAATAATCAGAAATAATTCAAGAAATGAAAAATTCATTATTTTTCTCCGAAATATATATATCTAATGTATATAATGCAATTATTATACCAATACGAGTATTTTTTATTTGATAACTATTGAATGGATCAAGAGGTAAAAAAATTTTTATCTGGTTTGAGCATTTATTAATGATATGTATCATTAAATTTAAGATGTGTATCATTATTGCAACATGAGTTTATTGAGAATGTCTGCGTCGGTAAAGAATTAAGTTTATCGATTGTGATACAGTTTAAAAATTGGCGGATAACGGCCGCTTATTATTCAAGCGGTATTTATTCGTGTCTTAAAGCATCTATGGGATTCAATTCCGATGCTTTTTTTGCGGGGTAGAATCCAAAAATAATTCCAACAGCCGCTGCAAACAGGAATGATAATATGACAGAAGATGCTGATAGTATATATGGCCAATCAGCCGCTATAGTGATGGTAAAGTAAATAAACAGACCGAACATTATTCCGGTTACGCCGCCAAGTGAGCTCAGCATAACGGATTCCACCAGAAACTGCATCAGTATGTCCCTTCCCTTGGCGCCGATCGCCATCCTGATTCCGATTTCCCTGGTCCTTTCACTGACGGAAACGAGCATGATATTCATTATTCCGACGCCGCCGACGAACAATGAAATGGAAGCGATGCCGGCAAGCAGATAGGACAGCGTTGTGGATATTTTAGTGAATGTTTCGAGCTGTTTTTTACTGGTTACAATTCTGAAGGTTGGTGATTCTTCGAGGTTAAAGGCTTTCTTCATGTATTTTCTCAGGTTTTTTTCGGTCGATTCAAGGTCCAGTTCCGATTCAACCGCCATGTTAATCATATGGGAGTCTTTTTTCCCGACAATTTTGACTTCAGCTGTTGTATAGGGTACGAAAACGGGATTGTCAGTGTCCCTTCCGGAAAGCGCGAAACCCATTTCCTCCATTACGCCTATGATGCGGAATGGAACCAGGTTTATCAATAAAACCTTTCCCAGGGGGTCTTCATACGGGAAGAATTCCTTTTTTATAGTGCTTCCGATAATGACGACCTTTTCCATGGCTACATAGTCGCTGTCCTGAAAAAAACTGCCCTCGCCCAGACTCCATTGAAGTATCTTGAAATAATCATCGTTCACGCCGAAACATCGCGTCATCCTGCTTTTACCCCGGTATTTGATGAACGATGCATCGTGGGAAATGATCGGAGTAATGTATTTCACCTGGGGGAGGGACTGTTTTATCTGATCGATTTCTCTCATGCTGAATCTTTTTTGAAAGGAAAAAACCGAAATCGCGTTGGTCCCGAAGGTATGCACAAGGTCCTTTACGGTGGTGCTGGCGCTGTTTCCGATGCCTATCATCGCGATAACTGATGAAACGCCTATGATGACGCCTACGCTGGTAAGCGCCGTCCGCATTTTGTTTTTTTTCAAGGCCCTGATGGCGCTGACCAGTGAGTTTTTTAAATTCATTACTTTATATTATTCTCTGTTTGATTCATTTTTTTGGATTTTCTCATTATGGCCATAACGCGTAAATAAAATCAATTATATTTTTTTATTTTAAATATGGCATAACTTATCAGTGCCACGATTCCGCTTGCGATAAAACTCAGGGCATGGTATCCGAATCCTGATATGATCGCGTCCTGCCTGCTCATCCCCACCAGAAGGAATCCCCCGGCCCATCCCGCCTCGAGGGTTCCGAAGCTGCCGAAGCTGTTAATCGGCAGTACATTCGTAAGGACGCCTCCCGTAGAACCGAGAACGGAACCCAGGAAGTCCATCTCTATTCCCAGAGAAAGAATGGCTACATGGAACATAGAATAAAGCGCCATCCAGGTAAGGATGCTAGAAAAGGCCAGGCCGGGAATGTGTCTCATGGTCTCAAAATCCGAGAATTCACCGGCCAGGGAGTCAATTTTTAAAGAAATTTTTTTCACGAAAGTATTCTCCGATAGATTAAACGCGGAGACCATGGCGCTGAAAATGTTCCGGAAAAGGATCATGAAGCGCTTGAGATTGAAAAGCATTATTATCGACATGACGAGAAAAAATATCCCAAGTGAGAGCATTAATATCGATATTCCCGCCCCGTAATACAGTATAATCGCGCACACGAAAACCGCTGAAATCGTGATGAAGTCGAAGACCCTTGTAACGACCAGAAGGTGCAGGCCCCTTGAAACGCTAGCGCCCCCGATTTTTTTCAGGTAAAAGACGAATGTCAGCTCTCCGGTCCTCGCGGGAAGTATCATGTTGAAAAAGTTATGGAAGCTCGTGATTATGTAGATTTTAACCAGGCCCATGTCCTCCTGTCTCAGAAGCAGGAAAAACCTCAGGGCCTTGAAGAAGTTGGAAAGGAAATATATGAGGCATGCGGCCGCCATGAGAGAAGGATCGGCCTTTTTCAGGATTTCCCCTGTTTTGTCGAGTTCAAGATTGTAAATCAGGACCCCGGCAATAAAAGCGGACAGTATAAAAAAAACGAGCGTCTTGAGACTGAAGATTCTTTTCTTGCGTTCGGTTATTATCTCGTTTTCATTGACGTTTCCCGGTCCGTTATTCAGCTCCATGAATCTGTACGCGCCTTCCTATTTTTTCCCGGTCCTTTCGTGCTGCATCTTCCTGATCCGGTACTGTATGTCCTCCATGAGCTTTCTGTTTACGGCAAGCAGGTCGACGATCAGGGCGGCAAGGATGAACATGAATCCGATTACCATGAGTATGCTCGAGAGGATGAGGGACTGAACGTGTCCCTGTCCGAAACCGGTGGTGAAAAAATATATGAAGCGAATGCCTATGGCCGTGCCGCACAGGAACAGGAATAAACCGATGTTTATGAAAAACACGAAGGGTTCATAAACGACGAATATCCTGACTATCGTTATGATGGATTTTTTTATATACATCGGGACGCTTTTGACGAGCCGCGACGGCCTCAGGTCTTCGTTGATCCTTATCGGGATCCATGTAATGGCCATGTTTTTCCTTCCGGCCTGTATTATCGTCTCGAGGGTATATGTATAGGAGTTGAACACGTTAAGCTTGAGGGCGGCGTCCCTGCTGATCGCCCTGAAGCCGCTCGGGGCGTCCGGGATGTCGGTTTTGCTCACCCTCCTGACGACGTAGCTGCCGAATTTCTGCAGCAGTTTTTTTACAAGGGAGAAGTGCTTGATCTCGGCTATGGGCCGGGCTCCGATGACGTAATCGGCCTTTCCCTCCAGTATGGGCTGTATGAGGGCGGGAATATCGTCCGCGCAGTACTGGTTGTCAGCGTCTGTGTTTACGATCACGTCCGCGCCGTGGGAAATGCATGCGTCCAGGCCGGCCATGAACACCTCGGCAAGGCCCCGGTTTTTTTTGAAATTAACTATATGGTCGACGCCGTGTTTTTTCGCGACATCGGCGGTATTGTCGTCGCTTCCGTCATTGATGATCAGCCACTCCACTCTGTCGAACCCCCTGACTTTTCTCGGAAGCGCCTTCAGCGTCACCGGGAGGGTGCCGGCTTCATTATAACAGGGTATCTGTATGATTAGCTTCATTGTAACCTCGATTTAATCATAATATGGAGTTAAGGCAAAAACCTGAAAAGATAGCTCTTTATCCCGCCTTTTGTATCGAATGTCTTTATCAACTTAAAACGGCCGTCCGCTTCACCCCTGTCCCTTATTTCCATGAAGAGCCATGCCTTTTTATCAATCGCGTTTTTATCGTTTATCCTGTAGCGCCTGATGTAGAAATCGTCGACGAAGACGTAAGTGACTGATTTGTCCCCGAGCTCCCTTAACAGTCCGCTGTAGTCCATGCTCGATATGAAATATGCGCTCAGGAATTTTTCGTCCCCGAAACCCGTATAGTACTTGGGCATGTTGATTTCAGTGACAAGCATCCTGTCGGCGGTCGAGGCATTGTCCCTGTACCAGAGTGCGACTTTTTTAAATTCGACGTTTCTGAGGCTGTAGTGGTCCATCATCATTACGCCGTATGAGACATTGAGATTGATCATTGATGCGGCAATCAGCGAGACCAGGACGGCGGCCGCGGTTTTTTTTCTTCCTGTTTCGGCTATGACAAGCGCGGTTGATGCGGCAATGAATAAAACCGAGGCGGCAACCGCCGGAACAGGGGAGTCTTTCAATAAAAAAACCGATAAAAGGAATAATGAAATCGACAGGAAAATGAATGCGATCACCGCTGTTTTTTCAGTGATCGGCCCGATTTTTTTCTTGATGCCGGAAACGAACGGGATGAATCCCTCTTTCAGACCGTAAAACATGAAAAGAACGAGTATCCACAGGATCGGGAGGACATACCGTTCTTTTGTATTCTGGTAAACGAGATGTATGAGCACGAAACCCGCAAAAAAGATGAATATGGGTGCGAATTCTTTTTTATTTCTTTTAAACAGCAGGGCCCCTCCCCATATCACAAAAGACGTGACCGCAAGAATGGAAATTGCCGCAACCGAGAAAAGTGCGGCTTTGAGAAGGGACCAGTCCATGTAATAGGCCTGCATGGCCATCCACTGGACGTACCCCGACGCTATCAGGAAACAGTCTGCGGGGTAGCGATAGAGATTGGGCCCCCGCTTCGCGATTTCCCCCACGTAGGGGTTTGCGTATCCGGCGGTTTTAATGACGCTCAGGACAAGCCATGCGCATAGTCCGGCCGATGCCGCGGCGCCGAGCAACAGCGCGGCAATTCTTTTTTTCCTGTAAAAAAAGTCCCTGAACATGACCGCTGGAATCACGAAAACCGAGTCCCATTTGGTGACGGACGCGATGAATGCCGGGATATATGCGAGCCTGGAATCCTTCATCGTCAGGTACATCGACAGTACAACCATAAGGCTGAGAAGCATTTCAAGCTCTGAATTCACCGCCGTATAGACCGTATAGATGTTCACGCCCAGAAAAAGCATCGCGGCTGGAAGCCCCCATCCGGAAAGGAACCTCCTGTAGATCAGAAAAACGAGCAACAAGTAGGGAACAAGAAGCATGATATTGATGATCATTGCGCAGAAATATATATGATCATGGACATCAGGCCTGACGAAGCTTGAAACGAAAAGGAGAACCAGCGGGTATGCCGGCAGGAATTTATAATTGGACCCCGGGAAATCGCCGGCCCTGTATTCCAGGACCCTGTCCCTGATGTTGCCTATATAATCGGCCGTCGGCGTTTCAAAGTAGTTGAAATATGCGGCTGAATAACCGATTGATACAGCAATAATTAATCCGGAAATTATTTTTAAAAATCTGTTGTCCATCTGGTACCGATAATTTTCGTGATTCATTTTTCTAATAATCCGACAGCTGATTGTCAAGACACATTTATGGGTGCCTTTATAAATTAGATTTTTCATTATTAAACAACTGTAAAAATCTTATGGGCGATCACAAGAACTACCGTTTTTGTGCCTGCCATAGGGCGCTAATATTGAAAAACCGTTTTTTTGTTTGTTTTAAAATGAAAAGCTGGTTTTTCTGACCGCCCTGATTTAAAAATTGAAAGTGCCCGCAAGGGAACATCCTGATTTGATTATCAAATGGTTTCTTATACTTTATTGGTCCGTGATCCGTTAATAATAACGCTGCGTCCTTTTGCGGGTTTCTTGAAACGGCCGCCATTCGAATGCTGAACCTTGAAGGGTTTTGCTTCAGGCTATGTTTCCTGAGTTATTTAACAATATTTTATTTCGCTATCACCAAACGTCCGTTCAGGGTCATGACTATTCAATTTCATATGTTTTTATTTGAATCCTGAATTAATGTTTGACAATGCCTGAAAATTATGGTGTTTTAAATATAATTCAATAATCACATTTCCCGTTCCTTTTCATTTCCGGAGCTGTATGTTATCAGGCTTTTGATAATGCAGTATCAATATCAATTGCCTGTAAAAAATTTGCACAGGAGGTTTGTTTATGGGTGATAATGAAGATAATGGCATGAGTGAAACCACCGTCGAAGAGCAGGGGCCTTTAAGCCAGATCGGCTCGTCGATAAAAAATGTTTTTGCCGGCATAATTTGCTTCATTCTGTCTTTCGTTGTATTGTGGTGCGGGGCCACAAGGGTGGAATGGGCCAAGGTATTCAAAAAGGCCGTGCCTATCGAAAAGGCCAAAGAGGGCGAGCCCTCATACCTGACCGGCATTGCGACCGCGGAGGAAATCGGGGACCAGCATCTCGCCAAGGGTAAATACCTCAGGATCGAAAAGACCCCGGAGGTTTACGCCTATGTCGAGAATAAAGAATCCAAGAGCGATACCAAGAGAAAGGGCATATCGAGAACAAAAGAAACAACCACGACAACAACCTATTCATACGAATTGAAATGGACAAACAGTCCCCAGAAGGTTTCTGACTTCAACCAGAAATTCTGGGAGAAATACGCCAACAGCAACAACATCAATCCCAGGATTGCGAATCCGGTCATGGATGAAAAGTCTGAAACTACCAATGCCAAGAACTGTACGGTTGGAGGGTATTCGGTAGACCTTTCTTCCGCGAAATTCTACAGCGGCGGGAAATCCCAGGATACCCTGTATGTAAAGGGCAACAAGAATGCTCCCAAACTGGGAGACAAGAGGATAAACTACGTCGTGTATCCGTCGGGACAGCAGTATACCTTCGCGGGAACGGCGAGCGGAAAGAAGATATCCGCATACGAATATTCCGACAAGGAATCCCAGCTGGCCGCGGCCCAGGGCGAGTTCAAGGACCTGCTGAAACAGCTCAAGTCGAGCGACAAGCTCTCCGGCATGCTGTATTTCTTCGGGGGCTTCATATTGATGGCCATTGGCCTCAACATGATGGCCGGTCCGATCACGACGCTGCTCGAGTTCATACCTTTCCTCGGCGGGTTGGGGGCCGGTCTGATAAGGGTGGTGCTGACTATAGCCGCGCTGATCCTGGCCACTGTATTTTACTGGCTGATAAAGCTGTGGTGGCTGTGGCTGATTCTGGTGGCTGTGGCCGTCATCGCCGTTATCCTGGTGAAAAAGAAAGGCGCGAAAACTGCGACCGCGTGATTATTAATTATGGGCACCTCTATAAATTGGATTTTTCATAATAAAACCGTTGAAAGAATCTAATTTATACATTGAAAGTGCCCGCAAGGGAACATCCTGTTTTGATTATTAGAGGTTCCCTTATTTGAAGATAAAAAAAATAAGGCTGTCCCCAAAGGGCGGCCTTATTTTTAGCCCCGGTACAAGCAATTCATGAATTGCCTGTACCGGACAATTTTTTAAAACGGTGGTTAAATGGCGTCAAAGAAAGAAAGATATATCCTGGCAATAGATCTCGGCACCTCGGGACCCAAGGCCGCCGTTGTTACGGCGAAAGGAGAGGTGCTGGGGCACGAGTTTGAAAAAAACGAACTGATCCTCCATCATGACGGGGGGGCCGAGCAGAGGCCGGATGAATGGTGGGACTCCATCGTAAGGGCCGTGAAGAGGCTGCTGCGGAGAAAACTCGTTCCCGCCGATCTGATCGAGGCGGTATCCTGCACGACCCAATGGGCGGGCACGGTGCCCGTCGACAGGGAAGGCAACCATCTCATGAATGCCATAATATGGCTTGATTCCAGGGGCGCCAGGCATGTCAGGTCCATTGCCGGAGGCCTGGTGGGGATAAAGGGATATGGACTGTTAAAGCTCATGAGGTGGATCCGGCTGACCGGTGCCGCCCCCAGCCTTACGGGCAAGGATTCCATCGCCCATATTCTATATATCAAGCACGAGCTGCCCGAGATCTACAGGAGAACATATAAGTTTCTTGAGCCGATGGATTACATAAACCTGAGGCTCACCGGTGAGTTCGCTTCGTCCTTCGATTCGATCACCCTTCACTGGGTGACGGACAACAGGGACATTTCGAAAATAAAATATGACGACAGGCTTTTGAAATATTCGACCATAGACAGGGACAAGTTTCCCGATATCTGGCCGCCCATACACGTTCTTGGCAATCTTTCAAAGCAGGCTGCGCGCGAGCTGGGACTGAGGGAGGACGTCAGGGTCGTGATGGGAATGCCTGATCTCCAGTCCGCCGCGATCGGTTCAGGCGCCGTGCGCGATTACGAGGCCCATGTTTACATAGGCACCTCCTCCTGGCTCCTCTGCCACGTTCCATTCAAGAAGACCGACCTGTTCCACAATTTCGCTTCCATACCGTCGGCGGTACCAGGCAGGTATATCGTCGCCACGGAGCAGGAAACCGCCGGTGAATGCCTGACGTTCATCAAGGACAATATCCTTTACCATAAAGATGAACTGCTTGAAAATGAAAAACAGCCGGATGTTTACAAGATTTTCGACAGGATGGCGGCGAGGGTCCCCGCCGGCAGCGGCGGGGTGATATTCACGCCCTGGCTTTTCGGCGAGAGGTCCCCGATCGAAGACGAGCATGTAAGGGCGTCAATAAGCAACATCTCGCTCGACACGACAAGGGAGCATATAATCAGGGCGGTTTACGAGGGTGTCGCCTTCAACTCGAGATGGCTTCTCGGTTATGTCGAGAGTTTCATCAAAAGAAGGTTTTCTCACGTGAACATGATCGGCGGCGGAGCAAACTCGGACATCTGGTGCCAGATTTACGCGGACGTCTTCAACAGGAAAATACAACAGGTGAAAGACCCGATCGTGGCAAATCTCAGGGGAGCGGCCTTCGTCGCTTCCGTGGCGCTCGGGCACGTGACGTTCGATGAGATCCCCGACCTTGTGAAAATTTCCCGGGTCTACGAACCAGATCCGGACAACAGGGCGGTTTACGACGGCCTTTTCAGGGAGTTCGTCAATATTTACAGGGCCAACAGGAAGATGTATTCAAGGCTTAACAGGTTCTGATTAAAGGTGAAATATGGATATAATGGAAATCGTCGATGAGAAGCTGGGGAAAATGAACCCGGCGATCGCGGCCCTGGTAGTGAAGCTCGCCAGGAAGATACCGTACATAGACAGGAAGATCGCGGCGCTGGCCGAGAAGGAGTACGGCCCGATACTGGATGGCTTAGAGGATTCCGTCAAGCCGTACAGGAAAAGGTTCCGATCAATCGGGGCACTGCCGGTAAACGGGATGAAAAGAAGGGATATCCTGGATTTCATGAAAAAGCTGAAGAACCTTGAAGAGTCCAGGTGGAAGAAGGGGTTCGTTTCCGGCGCGGTATATCACGGCGACAGGGGACATATAGATTTTCTGAACGAGGCCTATTCGATAAACTCCCAGAGCAACCCCCTGCATTCCGACATATGGCCGAGCGCGATCAAGTACGAGGCTGAAATAGTATCAATGACCGGGAAGATGCTCGGAGGCGTTACCGCCGCGGATTCCAGTGGACCCGGAAAAATATGCGGGACGGTCACGTCCGGCGGCACGGAGAGCATACTGCTCGCGATGAAGACCTACAGGGACCGCGCGAGGAAGGAAAAGGGGATCAGGCGTCCTGAAATCGTGATACCGGTCACGGCGCACGCTGCTTTCGACAAGGCCGGCCAGTACTTCAACATAAAGATCAAAAGGGTCCCGATTGATTCATCCTGCAGGGCGGACATAAGGGAAGCCGCGAAGGCGATCAGCAGCAATACGGTCGCGCTGGTGGGTTCCGCGCCGTCTTTTCCGCACGGCGCGATAGATCCGATACCCGAGCTCTCAGAGACGGCGAGGAAAAAGGGGATAGGGTTCCATGTAGACGCGTGCCTGGGCGGATTCATCCTTCCCTGGGCCGAGAGGCTGGGATACGATGTGCCGCCGTTCGATTTCAGGCTGCCCGGGGTGACCTCCATTTCAGCGGATACGCACAAATACGGTTACGCGGCCAAGGGAACATCCGTCGTGCTATACCGGGGTGAGGAACTGCGCCATTACCAGTTTTACAAGACGACCGACTGGCCCGGCGGTCTTTATTTTTCCCCGACCTTCGCGGGATCAAGGCCGGGCGCGCTCAGCGCCGCATGCTGGGCCGCCATGGTTTCCCTGGGCGAAGACGGTTACCTGAAGGCGGCCGGGAGAATATTGAAAACCGCAGATCAGATAAAGAAGGGGATAGCGGGAATCCCGGGCCTCCGCATCTTGGGGAATCCGCTATGGAACATAGCTTTCGCCTCAGACGAGCTGGACATATACAGGGTCCTCGACTTCATGACCGGACTCGGATGGAGCCTCAACGGGCTCCACAGGCCTTCCTGCGTCCACATCTGCGTGACCCTCAGGCACGCGGAGCCGGGAGTTGCCGCCAGGTTTATCAGGGACCTTCGAAGCGCGGTCGCCCACGTGAAAAAGCACCCTTCCGAGAGGGGAGATATGGCTCCCGTATACGGCATGGCGGCGACGCTTCCCGACAGGAGCATTGTTTCGGACCTGCTGGACAGGTACATGGACATACTTTACAGGGTTTGAAGCGGAAAATTATATCACATTAGGATTTTTTTATTGATGATGATTTAATTCTATTGACTGCTATTAATGATATTTCTACAATAAATAAAACATCATCAGAGTATAACGATTCTCTATTAGGGGTAATAAAATGAGAGAAAATGAAAATATATACTTTCCCAATCTCATGGGCCTGAGATTTTTAGCATCATTGATAATAATCATACATCACATTGAACAATCAAAGAAGATGTTTGGCCTCGACAACCTTTTCGAAAACCCTATGATTGGCGGATTCGGCGGGACGGGAGTCACGTTGTTTTTTGTATTAAGCGGGTTTCTTGTGACTTATTTCTTATTGAAAGAAAAAGCAAAATATGGTGAAATAGATATCAGGAGTTTTTATAAAAGACGAATCCTTCGCATCTGGCCGCTTTATTTTTTGATTGTTATTTTCGGTTTTTTTATCATACCCCAAATTGATTATTTCAATTTACCCAACTACAATTCAATGATGAAAGACAATTTCATTTTAAAGCTTTTATTATTTTTATTCATCATGCCAAACTTTGCATTATCGCTTTTTCCTCCCGTTCCCTATATTGCCGTAGCGTGGGTGATAGGAGTTGAAGAGCAGTTTTATTTATTCTGGCCAAATTTGATTAAACGTGTTGAAAAACATATTGGCATCTTTATTATAATTATATTTTGCATGATATTGCTGTCACACGGCATTCTAGTTGATTTGTTAATACAAGGTAATAAAATAATTCATATATTCCATAATGATTTTCTCGTTAATCTTGTTGGTTTTTTAAATAATTTTTTTATGTTTTTCAGAATCGACAGCTTAATTGTCGGCGCTATAGGCGCATTTATTCTGATTAATAATAAAATGGAATTTTTGGATCTGTTTTTTTCGCGCACAATGCAGGTATTCGTTTTATGTATAACATTAATTATGATTACAAAAGGCCTTTTATTTAGTCATTTGATGTATTCCATCATGTTCATAATAATAATCCTTAATATGGCAGCAAATAAAGAAAATATTTTCAAGCTGGAAAACAGGGTTTTCAATTATCTCGGAAAAATCTCTTACGGTATATATTTATTTCATCCATTTATGGTAATAATAGTTTTGAAGACTATGATGTACTTTGATTTAGAAATTGAAAGCCTTCATGGATATATTTTGTTGTATTTTTTATCAGTTATTCTGACAGTTGGAATTGCAACCTTGTCATTTTATTTGTATGAAAAGCGCTTTTTGGATTATAAAATGCATTATAAAAGGATTTAGTCAGATACATGACACGGAGGCTTTTTATCCGGAGCTATTATTGGTTACAGAAGCTTTTATATATACCATAATTTTAAAAATCAAGTTTATTGTTTTTTTATCCGTGATGCTTTATAAATCGCACATCCTGATTTCAAACTATCCACAGCAATTAAATCACAATCTAAATCATATGTTTCCCTAATAAAGCTTATT
>JALOTL010000027.1 GCA_025457915.1 Spirochaetota bacterium
CAATATATTCATTTGTGCGCACATAGTCAATACATTTACGCGGGCGGGCCTTTCCGCGGGTCCGTCATTAATTTAACGAATATGGTCTGATAAATGTAAAACTTGATGCGGGTTGAGGGTTGATGAAGGGCGGATATGCAGGGAATTACCTGTCGGGAAGTTTTTTTGATTTTTTCCCGTCGATGCCGGAATAAGATTCGACCAAGTCTTTTTCTTCTTTATCGATGTATTTGGTTCTTTCCATTTTTCTGGTTCAGGAATAATTACTGAATTCACACCCGTTTTGTGATTGATTTTTGTTGATAATACTCATAATCATTATCGTTGTCAATTAATTCATGAATTACTTTAATTTAAAGAGGTCCACACAAGATGAAAATCCAGGCACGGTTCGCGGGTTTGATCTTCATATCCGTATTCATTATATCCCTCGCCGGTTGCGGCGGGCAGGGGACCAGGTCATCCGGGTCGAATGAGGGCGACCGGTACCTCAACGCGGGCATACAGAAGCTTTCCGAGAAGAAGTACGACGATGCGGTCCGCTACTTCTACAAGGTCGCGGAGATCGACAAGGGCGACAGCCGGGCGTCCTACGGGGTGGCGCGCTGCACCCTCGAGAAATACAAGTTCCTGCTTTCCGGTGCACAATCCGCTGATGGCGGGGAAAAGAACACGATCGTGAAGGTGTACGGCGATTTTGTCGCGATGCTTGAGAAAAAGGACTGGAAAGGGATCACTGGTTCCGTATCTGCTCTATCCGTTTTGCATGGTTCAGGTACTCTTGTGACTGATGATGCCTCGTTACGGACTAGCCTGGATGCGTACCTCGGCCTTATCACATCAGCAACAATGAATATATACCTTAAATCACTCGCCGTGGACGGAGTACGGGTGAAAGGAAATGTGGCGGAAGTAAAGCTCAAAATGGCGGGTGGATCGGCAACCGATGAGGTATACCTGATACGAGACAAGGGCAGGTGGAAGATCGCCCTGTTTACGGGTTCCATCGTCACTGGAGGCGCAAAATGAAGAAGGTGATGACGTCGATAATCGCGATATGCGTAGTCATGCTTGCGGCATCCGTGTATTCGGAGGATTACAATCCCTTCGATGACAAGGGGATGAAGGAGGTCGGGAGGATAACCCACGAATCCAATATTGTGAGCCGTGCTCTGCTGAAGGTATCCGACTGGACGAGCACAAAAAAGGATGTCCCCGAGGAACAACGCAAACTCATCGATACGGAGAAGAAGGTATTCAAGGACTCCGGCCCATTTACGTACCCGAACGTGAAGGTGGACACCACAACCCTCTCTGAACGCGCGTGGAAGAATTCTCCCCAGGGGAAGGAACTGGACGCGATGGTCGACAGGTTCATGGGCGCGACTAAGGAGGAGAAGAAATTCGACGACGCGAAGTATAACCGCGAGATGCAGGGCAAGCTCGCGAGCAAAGACCCGAAGGTGCTCGAAGAAGTGAAGAACAATCCCTTCGCGCCAAAGGACCTCAGGGATAAGGCGGGGGAGAAGCTGGCTGCGGCGGAGAAGGAAACGGAGGTCAAGCAAAATCAATGTCCTGAATGTCCTCAGGATACAGTTTGTATTGATCTTCCAAGAGTGCATGTTGATCGAGAAACGGTAAGAAGCATGGCTAAAGAACCTGTAACACGTGATTATATAATAACCCGCCCAAAATATAAAAATCTACCTCTGTATGTTGTTGATGCTGTTTTATCGAGAGGTCCAGATAAAGTAATTGAAGGTGATACTATGTCTGAAATAGGAGTACCGGGTATGCTAAGAATACGAAGGATTTGGTGTATAAAAAGAAAGTAAAAAAATATCGAAACTGTATTATAGATGAAAATTTACATTATTGTCCTATAGTTATACCGCATGATTTTTTTAAACAGGAGAACCACATATGAAAAGAGCTCTTATATCAATACTCATCCTTCTCACGCTCATCGCGTGCGGCTCCGGGCAAAAGACCGCGAGTGAGTCATCTTCGTCTGTGCTGGACGAGGGACTCGCCGCTGTGAAGAAGGGCGACTACAAGTCGGCATATCTTAAGTTCGGGGATTTTGCCCGACAGAATCCCGCGGACATACGAGGGCCGATCAACATCGCGAATGCCCTGGCCCTGGAAGGAAAATACGATTCCGCCATGGCCCGTTTCCATGAAGCGGGCAAGCTGAACGCGAACGACCCGCGCATTGCGCGCGGTGTGTCGCTCTGCGCCCTTTTACGCCATGACCGTCCGCTGGCGGTCGGCAGGGAAGCGGGAGCGGGTGACCTTGCAAAGATCCTTGACGCGTATGCGAAGTTCACGGCCGCGCTCGCGAAGCGGGACGCGAAGGGGATTGCCGCGAACGCGAGACTGCGCTCGCTTTTGCATGGAGCCGGGCTCCTGCCCGTAACAGACGAGGAGCTTACGCGGGCCCTGGACGCGTATCTTGGGATCGTCACATCGACCACGATGCGGGCGTACACGGCCGCACTCAAGCCCGGGCGGGTGGTGAGCGACGGAACGGTCGCGCGGATCGAGCTTGCGAGCACGGACGGGTCCGTGAAGGACGCCGCGTACTGCAGGAAGTTCGGGGGGAAGTGGCAGGTCTCGATATTCACAAGGTCGCTCATTGAAGCAGGGGGAAACTGACATGAAGAAATACACGGTACCGACGCTGATTATCGCGATGCTGTTCGTCTTCACCCTCCTCGCCGGTGTTTCCGTCGCGGAATGGACCGACAAATGGTGGGATGATATCGAGAGCTATACCAAGAAAAAAGTATCAGAGATGCCATATCCCGCCATCTCCTATTCGATTAAGAAACGATATGATCGGGTGCGTGAAGTGGTGAAGGACCTCAAGGAGAAGGGACTGGCTTCTTTCGCGAAAAGCGACGAGGAGTCGTTCAAGAAGGAGGGGGACGTCGACGATACCCGGATCACGAAACGCGCGGCCGGCGAGTACAGGCCTCCGCAGGAGAAGGAGGACAGTCTCACGAAGCTCCTCCGCGAAGCCCGTGAGGAGGTCGAGAAGCAGGAACCGCGCCGGAAGGTGGAGATCGATTTCGCAGCAGAGATCGCGAAGTTCAAGAAGGAACAGGAGATGCTGGCTGTGGCGGAGAAGAAAGATGCTGAACTACTCAAGGATCTTATTGGGGATTGGTGTTATTCTGTCTATGTTACTCGCGAAATTGCACACACTCCCTGCGCTGTTGATGATACATTTAAGCTTACAGCATCAATATATGATAATAAAAAAGGAAAGGTGAGGTCCGGATGCCAAATACAACCGGGAGAAGCTGTTCTTGAATTTTTATTAATTATTATTAATGGTGAAATATATTTCCAATATCCAAATGGAGAGAGGGATAAAATTGAATATAATAAAGCGAAAGGTGAAATGGTGGGCGGCTTTAATAGGAATTGGATATTACATAAATGCAAATGATTTAGCAATTGTAACGCCAAGCTATTAAGTATTAAGGTTGCCGTTTAGGACTTTCCGCTAAAACAGCAGAAAGTCTCATCGCACTGCAGAAGATCAAAAATGCATTGCATACGTGAACAATAGGGGGTCAGAGCATACCTGCATCCGGCCCAACAGGATGTTGCGCATTCCGGTCTTGACAACGATGTTAAAAGACCGGCACCGTGGTCAGCACTGGCACAGCGTTTGCCGGATTTAAAAGGCCTCCGCGCAGGACAGTGCAATTTGTTCTCAGAGAAAAGTTCTGGATATCAATGGTAAAGATCAGGCGCATTCGGAATATAATCTGGTTTCAAGCCGCTTTTGCGGAAAATTCCCTGAAAGAAAAAATAGACTTTTGCCGATGAAACTCATTTCGACACGGCTGCCGCCTGCTCAATGAGCGAACTGCGGCAGCCTGATGATTTGTTTGAAATCTAATTTGTCTTGCAATTTGATATGCAAGAATATATATTGTTTTATATATTTTTAGATTTATTTTAAGGGTACCTCGAAAAATCATGATTTTCATTATTCAAACAAATGATAAGTCCTGATTTTACCAGTATTTATATCCACAAGGGAACCTCCAAAATGTAATTATTAGAGGTTCCCTTATTCAAATCCATAAAATGTTATTATTTTAAACATACTGTGCAGGTGAAATTCATGGAAGCAGCCCGCTACATAAAGAAAATCGAATCATCAAGCATCCTCATCGAGGGTCTTGATCGTTTCGCAGGACAGGAAGTTGAGATTATAATACTGTCTTCGGAAAACAGGCCATCGAATTTACACCACAAGGAAAATTTATACGGCGTGCTTAACGGCTATGCTGACAATGCAAAAATATCTGCAGAAAAACAGGCATGGGAATCGGCTGCGCAGGAAAAACATGAAAAACGTTGATGCCAATGTTATTCTGAGGTATCTTCTTGGAGATCTTCCGGATCAGGCGGCTATTGCGCGGGATATCATCAGCAATAATGAGATTTTTCTTGCGGGCGAGGTTCTCGCAGAAGTTGTCTATGTCCTTGAAAAAGTATACAGGGTGACCAGAAAAGAGATCAGCCATGTACTCGTTCTTTTTATCAGAAGTGACACTGTAATAATGAACAACAAACCGGTTATGGAAGCAGCGCTCGATGTTTATAGCCGGGAAACCATTGATTACGTTGATGCGCTGCTTTGCGGATACAGCCTGGTTCAGAAGAGTGAAATTATAACCTTTGATAAAAAGCTGAAATCATTAACGAGCTGAACACAAAATCTAATTAATATTTTCTGCTGGCACTGCAGAAGATTCAGAATGCATTGCATACGGCCCCCTGTATCCCCCGGAGGGGGACCTGGGGATCGAACAATAGGGGGTCAGAGCCTACCTGCATCCGGCTCAACAGGATGTTGCGCATTCCGGTCTTGACAAGGATGTGAAAAGACTGGCCCCGTGGTCAGCACTGGCACAGCGGTTGCCGGATTTTAAGGGCCTCCGCACAGGACAGCGCACCCTGTTCTCAAAGGAAATTCCGGGATATTAAAAATACATGAAGGATGATCGGTGCGTGGTTTTTTTAAAAACGGCTGAAATAGTTCTGTGTCCCTTATGGTTTACCTGAAGGGCTATCCGCAATCGTATTGATATACTTGTAAATATACTTGACTTTTCCCCGCCTTTTGGTATTTTTCATTCAAGAGGTTTTTATGCCGCAAATATCATTATATATAGACAAGGATACATTGAGCAAGATAGAGAAAGCCGCCAGCAAGGAAAAGATTTCTATTTCCAAATGGGTCGGCAAACACATAAAAAAAATAATCAAAGATGATTATCCGCAAGGATATTTTGAATTATTCGGATCAATAGCAGATGAATCATTTAAGATTAAAGCTTTATCTTTTAAACATGATTCCGAAAGAGAAAGTCTATGATTTACTTTCTGGACACAAATATCTGCGTATATTTTCTTAAAGGTCTATACCCATCGATATTAGAGAATATTCAGACTAAAAATCCGAATAACATTAAAATTCCTTCGATCGTAAAGGCAGAACTTCTTTATGGTGCGGAGAAAAGTCAGAATAAAACAAAAAATTTAAGCAATATTTTCAAATTCCTTGAACCTTTCGAAATTGTTTCTTTTGACGATGAAAGCTCAATTACTTATTCTAAAATACGGGCGGCGATGGAGTTGAAGGGGGCTGTTATTGGACCAAATGATTACCTGATTGCCGCAACAGTATTGGCTAAGAATGGAACTCTTGCGACAAATAATATAAAAGAATTCGAAAAAGTAAAAAACTTAAAAATAGAAAATTGGACAGTATCATAAGGGAACCTCTGATAATATTTTGGAGGTTTCCTTGTGAATACAAGCACTGTCAAAATCAGGATTTCCCATTTGTGTGATTAATGAAAATCCTGATTTTTCGAGGTACCCATAAGTTCAACAGCCGACAGCTGAGCTCACTGTACCCCAGAATCGGCTGTGTATGGCTCCTCCTGTATTTCCCTGTTAAAAATCCTGCGAAGATATAATCGGCGTGTGATCGAAGATTCAAGGGCCTTCGCGCAGGGGCATTTTCTGGAGAGGAGAAACAATGAAAGCATACAGAAAGATTTTCACAGCGGTTCTGCTGGTTGCGGCAGCGGTGTTCATGGTATCCGGCATCGATGCGAAGAATAAAACGTACAGGATCGGCGACAAAGGCCCTGCTGGCGGCTGGATATTTTATGATAAAGGAAAAACTTCCGACGGATGGCGGTACCTGGAAGCCGCTCCTGCCGATCAGGGCACTGTAAAATGGGGATGTTACGAGCAATCCATTTCAGGGGCCAGCGGTACGGGCATAGGGACCGGAAGGAGCAATACCAGGGCCATTGTGAATGGCTGCGGTGAAGCAGGTTTAGCCGCGAAGCTGTGCGCTGATTTTCGCGGCGGCGGGAAGAGCGACTGGTTTCTGCCGTCAAAAGATGAACTGAATTTGATGTATACAAATTTGCAAAAGAACGGTGTTGGCGGGTTCGCAGCTGGCTACTATTGGAGTTCTTCGGAGAACGATGCAGGCAATGCGTGGCTCCAGGGCTTCGACATTGGCTTCCAGAGCGACGTCAGTAAGGCCAGCAGCTACGTACGGGTCCGGGCTGTCCGGGCTTTTTAGGGCTATGTAACAATTGATCTATTCAGCCATTTCGTTCCCGCGAAGAGGGCAAGCTGAACGCGAACGACCCGCGTATCGCGAAGCGGGACGATGCAGGGAATGAATTTTTTTATCCCCGGGACAGAAAAAAAATAAAATTAAATAAACCGGAGGAAATAACCGGACCGCCGGAAAGATAGAGGTTGAAACGAGGTTGATTCGAGGTTGATCCGGACCATGGCTGGAGAAAGAAGCGCCTGGCTGTAAATACCGGTAATAATTATTCAATCATCAGGGGCCGTTCGTTAATTAAACGGGCAGACGCGTTTACGCGGATGGTGATGTCCGAAGAGTCGCGGATGTCATCAGTGAGTATTGTATAACGGAGTTGAAGGAAAGTTTACCTGTAATACCCGACCCTCACGTATTCCGGCCTGTAGTTGAACCGCTTGCCGTATACGGGATGGAGACCGTCTTCGTATTGATTTTCATATTCCCATTTCGCTGCGTTCGGGCCATCGGAAACGACGTCCTGCCAGATCTTGAGGTTGTCGATTAATGCGCAACCATCAAGATCAAATCCTTTTAAACTTATTTTTATCTTGGCGTTATCATTATTAATTTTTTTGTTTGTTCTTAACCTTTCTATACCATCAATATATATTTTTACAGTATTTTTCTTAAAGTCACCATTATTATTTATAAGTAAATAAAGGTGATGTAATTTATATATTTGATTTGTATTGCACCATACAGATTCAGGTGGTTGAGTTGGATTAAATTCTGAATTTTCTGGTAAATCTATATATAAACTATGAGTATCATAATTATGATGATATTGGATGTTGCCAATATATATTGTTAAATATGTGAAAGATCTTCCTGTAAGTCTTATAAAAGCAGATAGTGTTACTTTATTCAAATTATAATTTTTATTGCCCAAAGGTGTAATATTGATGAAAAATGGGTATTGAAAAAAAAGATTATAATAACCCCTGGCACCAAAACCATAATTATATTTCATTAATTCGGATGTTGCTGATCCTGTTCCGCTCATTTCAATAGTAGGTATGATTCCATAAGGGGCGATGGTTGGATTAATAATGTCATCGATGCTTTCCATCCTGCACCAGTAAAAAGGTCTCTGGAAAATAAAAGAACCATTGGATAAATCGACATTAAACTCTTTCGGGGGAGGTGAAACGATGTTGTTGTAATCAATCAGTTTTGTCAATGGAGTCATCCCCAAATCTGTAACGGGGTTTTTTCCATTAATTGTTATAGTAAAAGATTTTCCATCAGAGAGATTGCCATATTCTCCTTCAACGCCGGAATCGAAAATCCGACTCAAGTCCATCCGTTCGGCAGGGTACCCTGCCAGGAGCACGTTCTCCCTCGCGTCTTTTAAAACATGGCCCCTTATCATCGGGCCCGATCCGTCGCAGTCTCCGAACGTTCCGAAGCCGTGATCCAGGTTCGACGCGTCCTCCAGCCTGTCAGTCCTCTTGCTCAGCTCTCCTGTCGAAAAATTGAAGGCGTATGCCCGCGTCATGGGGTTGCGGGCGATGTCCGTCACCTTTACCTGTCCGCTTGAGACTTCAAGCGCGTAAAGCCTGTTGTCCCTTAATCCGAGCGGCTTTATTATCACGGCCCTGTCTTCGCCGGAATAATCGCAGTTGAGCCCTGTCTTTTCGCCTGAGGTTTTATCTTTTATGACTATCCCGCCGAGCGAGGACGGATCGATATCTTCGCTGAAATACAGGAACATTCCTTCGTCAGGGTCCTGGATTTTTTTGTTGTCGTGCGTAAATCCGACGACCTCGGGCGGCACCGTGTCGGTCAGCGCCGAAGTTGAGAAACACCAGGAGCGTCCCTTTCCTGTTTTATTTCCGCTGAAGTCCTTTATGTCGCCGTTTATTCTGACCCTGTAGTCAGCCGAGGGCTGGAGGTTTTCTTCCGGGGTGAAAATCAGGAGGCTCCCCTCGTAAAGCTCCGCCGATCCCTTTACCGCCGCCTGTTCACGGACGCCGTCTTTTTTCGCGACAGTGACAAGGCCGTCGTATACGCATGATTCATCTATGGTTTTATTGAACGAAACGAGCACTGACCTGTTTGTCCCGACCCCCTTTTCATTGTTCGAAGGATAGGTATAGATTATATTGAGCGCCTGGTTAAAAGACGCGGACATGGGAGCGAACAGCGGGATCTGGGTCAGGCCGTGGTAGAGGTTGTTGCAGGCGGTATTTAAAAACAGAGTCGATAAGATAAGAATCTTATGGATATTTCTCATGATAAAGTCCGTTTTAATTATTGAACGATTTAACGTAATGGTATTTTAAGATATAATTTAACTCTATATTAACGTATATGGATTAATGTCAAATTAATTTACAGGAAATTGTAGAGTTTTTATCAGGAGATGAAGGAAAAATTTTGAAACGCATGAATGTCCGGGTTTAAAACGTATAGTATGTCTTGTTGGTTCAGGAACAATCCTAAAAAATTATAATCAAATCCCCCTCTGATAACAGGAGGGGGATTTGGAAAATAATTGAAAAACAAGTGATGTAATGTGTTTAATTGCTGAAGACAAGTATTCTTGATAATTAAATCACCGGGTCCCTATCTCCAGCTGTCATTTCCAAAATCCGTGCAGACATCGCCGAAGGCGCTTGAACAGGCTTTCACGCGCCATGGATCTGTCGGAGCGGTTCCGGTATGCAGAAAATTCATGGTGGTCGAAGTCATGTATTCCCATGGCTGTACCGGCGTGTATTGAATGTAATAATAGGTCGCGCCCGGCACTCCCGTCCATACCGCATTGCCCGTCTGTCCGTTATAATTCAAATTGAAATACGCGTCCGCAGTAGCAGATGTAATATCCGAAATTTTCTGGATCTGCATCGCGACCGCGGAAAGACCTTCACCGTTTATGAGTACCGGGAGCGATATTCCCGCATGCGTTATTAAAGATCTCGGCGGCTGGGCACCTACCGAGCCGTACTCCTCCACCCAGATCACGAAGGTCAGGATCCTTGCGTTGGGTATTACAAGTGTTATAATGCTTACTGGGTCATAGACCTGCGACATTATAAGGGTCGCATCTGAAACGAAACCCGCGTAGGCCGCAACATGAAGCTTTGTGGTATTGGCAGGAGGATTTCCGATCAACAGCATGACCCTGGCGAAATTGGCCGTGCTGTCGTAGCAGGAAAATAGTGACATGCCGATTAATAAAGCGCCAACCAGTGCCTTTTTCATGGTTTATCTCCGGGAATGCTTTTTATTTATAAACAGATTATCGCATTAAAACCTGTTTTGCATCTCGATTAGAATCGATAAATCAGTCAGCTGTTACCAGCTCGATTCGCCCCATTCCGTGCAGACGTTGTTGAAGGTGCTGGAGCAGGCCCGAACATGCCATGGCTGAGTCGGCAGAGAGCCGTTATGGTAAATATTCAATACAGGATTGCTGATGTCAATCCACATGTTTCCGCCCCAGTATTCCAGTTCATATTTGTTTGCCCCAGGCACACCAGTCCATACGACATCGCCTGTCTGCGCGGTATAGTTTATGTTGAAAAATGCATTGGCATTATTGTTTGGAGGTGGCATCGTCGTGCTGGAGATTTTCTGCATCTCCATGGCGACGGTAGCGAAACCTTCGCCGCTGATAATTACCGGGAAAGATACCCCGACGTGCCCGGCGACTGTATTTTGGGTTCCTAATACGGTTTCTTCAACCCATACAACGAAGGTCAGTATCCTGGCGTTGGGTATTATCAGGGCTATTATGCTTGTAGGTTCATATGACTGGGTCATTATAAGGGTCGCGTCCGAAACGAACCCGGCATAGGCCGCTACATGGAGTTTAGTGGTGTTTGAGGGCGCTCCGCCGATCAGAAGCAGCACCCTGGCGAAATTGGCCGTGCTGTCGTAGCAGGAAAACAGGGACATGCCGATTAATAACGCGCCGACCAGTGCCTTTTTCATGGTTTATCTCCGGAAATATCAGTATGTACACTATTATAAGGAAAGCCGGATTAATTTCAACCAGTTTTTGGAGATTTTAGGGTCGTTGAAGCCGTGGTAAATCAGGAGCTTGAGACGGCAGACCATATGCTGTAAACATCGAATGCCGGTGAATAAATCCTTACCCTGTGGTCTCCCTGCACATAACCGCCGAAAAGGTGTTTCGTGACAGGTCCGAAAACCACCCTGGAAAAGTCCAGCGCGCCGAAGGGCATGGTCTGTAATTCATAATAGTCCGCAGTCGGTATGCCGACCGCGCTCCAGTTCATGGAGTTGTCGGCGCCTGACCAGGCAAGGTTGAAGATCGTGTCCGGTATCGAGTTCATGGACAGCGGCACCGCGGTGAATTCCTGGCCGGTAAGGACGATCGGCAGGGAAACGCCGTAGTGGGAGGCCACGTTTGTGTCGTCGGTCCCCCACACCATGAAGGTCGCGATCCTTGTGTTCGGTATGATCAGGGTTATCACGGTATTTGGGGTGAACTCCGCCTTTGATATGAGAGTGGCGGAGGAGACAACGCCCGCGAAAAGGCCCACGTGGAGCCTGGTGATCGTGACAGGTCCCCCCGTGGGAGGAGCTTGTATCAGCAATATGACGCGGGAAAAATCCGACGTGCTGTCGTAGCAGGAGAACAGGGACATACCGATTATTAAAATGCCGACAAGAGCCTTTTTCATAGCATATCTCCACAAATAATAAATATGTACATTGATATTGCGAATATTAAATAAATTTCAACCATCTTTGAAATCTCAGAGTCAAATTCATTAGAGCATTCATATGAAATTTTTAATACTGCCGAAAAAAACATGTTTTAAAATATCGATAGCCAATCCGTGCATGCGTTTATTGACGCGGAACATCCACGGAGTCTTACAGAGCTGACGATATGACCGATGTTGTAACTTGTGGAAGTTGTAAAATATTTTATTCCCCAGTCATAATCGCCGGACATGTCCTCCTGGAGTTCGTAATAATCCGACAGCGGCAACGGGCTCCAGGTACAGAGGAATGTGTCTGTATTATAAGTCACAAACGGCGGATTCACTGTGATCGGGTTCATATCAAGCGAAACGGCTCCGAAAGGCTGGCCTTGCATGATTACAGGTATCGAGTAGCCGTAATAAGTTATCGCGGGATAAGGGGGGAATGTGGGAGACGGCCATGTCGTACCGTTTAGCAGCTCTTCAGCGAACACTCCGAAAACGATTATCTGGTTGTTCGGTATTATCATGGTGATAATCGAGCTTGTCGGGAAGGAGCTTTTTGATATCAGGGTGGAGGGGGATACAGCGCCGAGATAAGCTCCCACGTGAAGTGTAGATATATTAGCCGTAGGCGGCGTCTGGATTAAAAGCATCACTCTCGTGAAATCACCGTTGCTATCATAGCAGGAGAATAGGGACATGCCGATTAATAAAACGCTGGTCAGCGCCTTTTTCATGATTTATCTCCCCGGGTATATATATTCAATAATAAGATGAATTCCCGGAATTTCAAATTTTTTTATAGGCGCTTCAGGAATTGATTAATCCCTGAAGCGCTTTTTTATATGGATAAATTTTGCATCAAGTAGTGAATTGCACAAAGTCGCTGCATATGCCGAACACAGAGGAACAGAACCTGGCGCGCGCGGAACTGACGGGGGACGGAAAATGACAGGACGTACCCGGTCCCTGGTATATCAGCGCGCCGAAGCCGTCATAAACCTCGTAGTAATCGGCCGAGGGCACGGGGCTCCAGATCGCGTCATTTTGACCGTTGATTACCTGGAAATTCATCGTGTTTGGCGGGGGCCCGGAATAATCGGTATAAACTTGATTCATCGTTAGAGGGACCAGCGCGAAATCCTGCCCCTGCATGAGAAGCGGGGGTGAATAGCCTAAATAGGTGACCGCTTCGTTAGGTGGTATCGTTTCTCCAGCCCATACCACGAAAATAAGGATCTGGTTGCCGGGGATCACCAGCGGATATATGTTGCTCGGGGTGAAGCTGATCTTTGTGATCAGGGTCTGCGGGGTGACGGCCCCCAGGAAAACCCCGACGTACAATTTATTGATGTTCACCGTTGGAGGAGTATCGATCAGAAGCAAAACCCTCGAGAACTCGGAACCGCTGTCATAACAGGAAAACAGCGAAGCACCGATGATCAGAAATCCAGCCAGCGCCTTTTTCATGATTTATCTCCGGAAAGGTCTATTTATTTGAAAGTATATTAATATAGTATAAAAAAATCGCCGCTTTTCAAAGTTTTTTTATCTTTAAAAAAAGCGGCCGCGGATTTCGTATTATACCTGTTCCGGTCACCAGTTGAGATATTCCCAGGCCGTGGACAGGCTGAAGACCGTCGAATAGGCCCTGGCCCTGAGCGATCCCGGCTGGTGTCCCGGGTTGAAACTGTTAAACGGCCCGCTGTACGCGGTCTCCCAGAGCCCGGCGTTAGCGTTGTATTCCTGGAGCTCGTAGCCCGTGGCGCCCGGTATCGCGTTCCAGCTCACGATGAAGGTCCTTGAATCCGCGAACGGACCCAGCGGCGAGCCTGTAATATTGGCCAGTTCAAGCGCGACCGGGGTCAGGGCCTGCCCGTTGAGGATTACCGGAAGCGATACGCCCGCGTGGGTAAGAATCTCCGTCCTTCCGCCGTTCAGCCCCTCGGCCCATATGCTGAAGGTCACCAGCGTACCTGAAGGTATTATCATCGGGATGGCCGTGCTGGGGGTAAAATCCGCCTCCGTGATGAGCGTTTCCGGCGAAACGAAAAGCAGGAAAACGCCCACGTGCAGTCTTGTCGTGTCAGCCGGCATGTTGCCGGTAAGGAGCAGGACCCTTGAAAAGTCCGATGCGCCGTCATAGCAGGAGAGGCTCAAGAAAACCGCCATAACCGGCGCCCATATTATTTTCCTCATGGCATCCTCTCAATATTAAAGTATTTTAAAAATTATTAAAATGTATTGATTCGATGGGGGAATATCAAATTAATCCGCGTGTATTTTTATTTAATTTACATATTTTAAATATTGGCCAATTTTGCAGAAACTGATGTGCTGCTTTATTTAGATGCCTCCTTTTAAAAATATGTCAAATGTTGCGGGTTCCGATAAAATTTCAGCGGTTTCCGTATCGCTTTATAATCCACGGCAAAGATGAAGTTTTTCCGGTTTTATTCAGAAAAAATTTGAAACCGCCGGGTTAATTTTTATATTACTTTAATACCCGCTCTTTTAAAAAGTATTGCAATCGGCAGGACTCCATTTTATACTTGCTGATATAAAAAAAACAGCCTCAGTGGAGGTAAGTATGAAGGCGATAATCAACTGCTCGGCCGTTCTGGCCCTGCTTCTTTTTTCCACCGGCATAAACGCCGAAATCGTGGTCCAGTCCGTAAAGGGCCAGGCATCATATAAAGCGGGAAACCAGTGGGTTCCCCTCCAGAACATGATGAGACTGCAGGAGGGGGCCAAGATCAGCACCGGCCCGTCATCCACGGTCGTTCTAAAAATCAACAAGCACACGCTCACCGTCAGGCCCCTCACCATGATAAAGGTTGCCGAAAGCAGGGACACGGCCGACTCCTCTAACACCAGGATAGGATTGAGGCGCGGCATGGTAAGGGCGTCGGTCGACAGGGACAAGAGGGTTAAGACCGTGTTCAAGGTCTCCACGCCGGTCGCTACGTCCAGCGTCCGCGGGACCGAGGAGATCATTTCCTACGGGCCCGGGCTCGGCATGGTGATAAGGGTCATACAGGGCGACGTTGAGGGCAACAATACCAACGGCGCGAACAAGTATCTTACCGGCAGGCTGATATACAGGCAGAAGTCCGGCACTCCCTATCCCGAGCCCCTTCTCGCCGACGTCATAGACCAGGCGATAGTGGACATCATGGGCAGGGGGTTCAATTTCACGCCCGCGGAACAGCAGGCCTACGGGATGTTCGGCAACGAGACCGGCAACCTGACGGTCGGCATAGGGAACGGTGTGAGCGGGCATAGCGCTCCGGGTACCGGACCGGGACAGGACGGCCGAGACAACGGCGCTGGCGCGTCCATGTCCAACATCTTCGTGTTCATCAGATGGAATCCGTGAAGGTGGCCAACATGAAAAAATTATTCATCATATTGACATTGATTATGACCGCCGGCACGGCCTGGTCGCAGGCGGTCGCGCCGGTAAATTTCGTCAACCAGCTGGGCGACAAGAAGCAGGCGACCTTCGGCGACGCGGTCACCATTTATCTTTTAACGCTGGGCAAGGACCCGAAGGGGTTCAACATCGACGTCCAGGCCCTGACGGGAATGGGCATCCTCAAGGACAACGATTATAAGGCCGACACGCCCCTCCGCAGGGGGATGATAGCGAACATGGTGGCCAGGCACCTCAAGCTCGGCGACTCCCTGTTCTACAATATCTTCGGCACTGAAAGGTACGCCTTCCGCGCGTGCATAGCCGCCAGGCTCATGGAGGCCGAGGGAAGCGAATGGGACGACATCAGCGGGGAGGAGCTCCTTGAGATCATGTCCTCGGTCGAGTACAGGCTGGAGGTGCAGAAATGAAAAAGCTGATATGCCTCCTCGCGGCGCTCGGACTTATGCTGCCCGCCGCCTCGTACTCCCAGAACAAACCGCCCGTCCAGAAAAAGGCCGAGGAAAAACCGGCTGACGACGACGGCTTCTACCCGAAGTTCCAGACCGACGAGGACATAAGGGACGCCTCGCCGGGAGAGAGCCTGTCCAACAAGGGGCTCCAGTACGGCGTGTGGCTCACCCCGGTCTTCATAAACAGCCAGAACTCGAAAAGGTCCGACACCTCCACCGTGGACACGGCCAGGGTGTGGATGAAGTCTTACCTCTGGGACGGCGCGTACGTTTACGCCAGGGGGAAATACAACCTCACGGCCGCGCTCGACCGCAGGGGAAGCAACGACAATTACATGGACCTTTACAACTATTACCTCATGGCCTCGAGCGGACTTTTAAGCCAGCTCGACATACTGTACAAGCTCAACAACCAGCACAAGCTGAGGACTAAAACGGCCAACCATTCCGTCGACCTTGACGTGGGGTTCCTGTCGATGAACCTCGGCGGCAAGACCGCGCAGGTCACCGTGGGAAGGAAGTATTTCATACTCGGCAGCGGGCTCGTGCTCAACGGGAGGGGCGACGGCGGCGAGGTGGATATTTATTCGCCGATAATCAACGTCAAGGCGCTGGCCTCGTACACCGGGTGGCTGGTCAAGGACGACAACCCGTACGGCATGAGCGACAGGGACCTGACGGACGGCTCCAGGAGGCTTTTCGCCGGCGGCGAGGTCTTCCATGATTTTTACAACCAGACCCTGTACTTCCTCGCGCTCGGGCAGATCGACTACGGGATGCAGGACCGCGTATACAGGACGCATTACAATTCGCAGTATTACGGCGTCGGATTGAAGGGCGTGCTCTTCGGCGGCCTCGTCTACAACGGCGAATTCGTCGCGGAAAGGGGCAAGAGCTACATCAACAGGAGCGTTTACCTTTCCAACCCGGCCGCGCCGACCCAGAACGGCTACGTCTACATAAGCAAGGGCGAGAAGATCAAGGGATACGGCGGCGCGCTCAACCTGAGCTATTATTTCGACGCCGCGCTCAACCCGGTCCTCCTTTTCCAGTACTCGGCCGGTACCGGCGACAGGCACAGGAACAACTACAAACAGCCGGGCGGAAACGGGCAGGGCTCGGACTTCGGGTTCATACCGTTCGGAACATTCGTGGGCGGCTACGCATTGCGGCCGCTCATAGGGAACCTGCATACGTTGAGGGGCGGATTTGCCATATCGCCGTTTTCCTGGTCGGACGCGAACTGGCTGAGGAGCATGAGCTTCATGACCAAGTACTCGTTCTACCTGAAAAACAAGGCGGCCGCGGCGATAAACGGCGGCAACGACGCCCTGAAGAAGAACAGGTTCGTGGGGCAGGGAGTGGACGTTTCGCTCAGGTGGCTGATTTTTTCCGACCTGTCCGCGTTCCTGAACTACGCCATATTCGTGCCGGGGCCCGCGTATCCCGCGTCCGAATCGAACAGGCATTTCACGATGGTCGGATTCAACATAAGTTTCTGAAAAGGCATGAAGATACCGGGCATAGACAGGCTTAAGGGGATACTGGACGCGGCGAGCGGCTTCGTGGAGAGGAGCCGCTTTTCCGGCGTGGCGATCGCGGCCGTGTCCTTCGCGGTCGTAATGCTCTTCAGCTTCACCGACGCTTACGAAAGGTTCGAGGTCAAGTTTTACGACATACGCTTCCTCATCAAAAAGCCCGTCGGCGAATGGGACAGGCTCACCTTCGTGGACATAGACGACAACAGCGTCACCACCCTCGGGCAGTATCCCTGGCCCAGGAACCTCTACGCCAGGGGGCTCGAGTCCCTCGACAGGGTCGGGGCCTCGCAGACCACAATGGACATCATGTTCCTGGACGAGACGCCGCTCCAGCTCAACAGGGAGGACTTCAGGAAAATAACCGCGAAGGCCGAAGCCGGCAGAAGGCTGAACAGGAAGGACCTGGACTCGGCCGCCATAGACATGGACAGGATGTTCTCCGGGTCGGTGAAGCAGTCCGGCAGGGTGCTGCTGGCATATTCATTCAGCGAGGACCCGCTCGTCGCCGACGTCGTCGAAAGGCAGAAGAAGCAGGAATTCCTTGAGGCGGAAAAGCGGTTCAACCGGCTGGCCACGATAAAGGTCCCTGAGAAAATGCTCGCGGACTACAGGAGCCTCGGCGAGGAAAAGATCAAGGCGCTGGCCTATCCGATCCCGGGCCTGATGGCCTCGGGAAAGAACTTCGGCTTCGTGAACAGGGACACCGACATTGACGGCGCGATAAGAAGGGTCAGGCTGGTAAGGCTGTTCAACGGGAGGCTTTATTTCAACCTGGCGCTGATGATGGTGGCGGACGCGTGCGGCGTGCCCCTCGAAAGGATAGAGGTCGTGCCGGGGAAAAGCATCACGCTCAAAAACGCGGTCAACCCCAGGACCCATGCCTCCGGCGACATATCCATTCCCATCGACTCCAGGGGGATGATGTACGTCAACTGGGCGAAGCACAATAAAAGGGAGGAGTCGTTCAAGGTGATCCCGTTTTTCGCCCTCCTGGATTACTCGGCGTACGCGGACGCGGTCCACGATTATTTCAAAAGCGCCCAGCAGAGGCGCGGAAACAGCGAGCTCGACAACCTGGCCGCCGAGCTGGAATCCGCCCGCGCCGAATACGGGTCCGCAAGAGAGGGCCTGCAGAGGTCGAAGATCTGGGCCGGGATATCGGCGCTCAAGAAGAAGATAAGGTCCGTGAAGAACGAATACAAGAAGGACCTCGAGGGAGAGGTCGGGAGGCTGAAGGCGGCGGCCAAAAACGCCGGCCCCGAAGGCAGGAAGGAGCTGGAGCTCGCGCAGGACGACCTGAAGGCGGTCGACCTGGTCAGCCGGGTCGAGGACCTTTCCGACAACCTGGTGGTGACCGGGCTGACGACCACCGGCGGTACCGACATCGGGATAATACCCCTCACCAAGGACTATGCCCTGGTGGGGACGTACCATAACACGGTCAATACCATACTCCACGGCGCCTACATCAAGAAGGCCGGGCCCCTGTTGAATTACATGATCATGCTCGGGATAGCGCTGCTTATGGGTTTTTTCGTCCAGCTCCTCGACGCGAGGAAGTCCATGCTCGTGATGGTATCATCCTTCGCGGGGATCAATATCATCGTGATGGGCGTCTTCGCCCTGTTCGACATCTGGATCGACCAGCTGGGGACGATGCTTTCGCTCCTGCTCCCGTCCCTGACGATAGCCGGGGTCAAATTCATCGGCGAGGAAAGGCAGAAGAGGTTCATCAAGAACGCGTTTTCGCACTACCTGTCCCCGGGCGTCATAGAGCAGATAATAGTCAACCCGGAGTCCCTGCAGCTGGGCGGCGAGATGAGGAACATCACCATCTTCTTCTCCGACGTGGCCAAGTTTTCAACCATATCCGAGAAGCTCAATCCGAAGGAGCTCGTGGCCCTGCTGAACGAGTACCTCTCCGAGATGACGGACATCATACTGTCGTACGGAGGGACCGTGGACAAGTACGAGGGCGACGCCATCATGGCCTTTTACGGCGCGCCGTACGCGGACAGCCGGCACCCGCTCAACGCGTGCATGGCCGCGATCGACATGAAGAAGCGGCTCAGGGAAATGCAGGAGCAGTGGAAGAAGATCGGGAGGGACGCGCTGTTCGCCAGGATGGGCATGAATACCGGCGAGGCGGTCGTCGGCAACATGGGATCGAGGACCAGGATGAACTACACGGCGATGGGCGATTCGGTAAACCTCGCGTCCAGGCTCGAGGGGGCCAACAAGTTTTTCGACACGCACGCCATGATCAGCGAAACGACCTATGAAGGCGCGAAGGACGATATAGAAGGAAGAAAGCTCGGCGTGATAAGGGTGGTAGGCAAGAGCGAGGCGGTTTCCATTTACGAGCTTCTCGGCAAGAAGGGCTCCCTTCCCGACAGGATGTACGGGATGCTGGAGAAATACAACCAGGCGCTGGGGCTGTTCTACAAGAGGGAATGGAAGAGGGCCAGGGCGCTGTTCAAGGAGGGGCTGAAGATAGTATCCGACGACGGTCCAAGCATCAAGTATCTCGGGCTCTGCGAGGAATATTCCAGGAATCCCAGGAGCTGGGACGGCATTTTCACGCTCAAATCCAAATAACCGCGCAACTGATTACAATCCCGGAGCCGCTGGCGCAGGGCCCGCGGAATGCCGCGGGAATTCTTATTGACATTTTTTAACTTCGGGAAAATTCATATAACGAAAATACAGACAAGGAGAACCAGATGTTTCGAAAAATAAAGGAGCGAAGCCTGCACCTGCTGATACTGGCATTTCTGACGGGCCTATTCCTGGGAATAAATATTTCTTTCGTGGCGTCGGCCAACGAGCCGGCGCACAAGTACCTCGATTACTTCCACCAGGTCTACCAGCTGATCAGGACCGAGTACGTCGACGAGCCCCCAACGAGGGAAATCTTTTTCGGGGCTATAAAGGGAATGATCAAGGCGCTTGACGACCCGTTTTCCAGGTTCCTCGACGAGAGCGCTTACAACGAGCTGAAGGAGATCACAACCGGAAAGTTCGTGGGCGTGGGGGTCGAGATAACCGAGAAGGACGACGAGATAGTGGTAATAACCCCGATAGCCGAATCGCCCGCGATGAACGCGGGGATCAACGCCGGCGACGTGATAGCCAGGGTCAACGATACGCCCATCAAGGGCAAGAAGATGACTGACGTGATCAAGCTCATCAAGGGGATCCCCGGGAGCAGGGTAAAGCTTTCAATAAAGAGGGAGGGTTTCGCCAGGCTCATAGACTTCGATATAGAAAGGGCGCCGATCAAGATAAAGAGCGTCGAGTACACGATAATCAAGGAGCCGGGCATCGGGTATCTCAGGATAATCAGCTTCGGGTCCGACACGACGAGGGACGTGATAAAGGGCCTCGAGCTTTTCAATGAAAACAAGATCGGTAAGATCATAATAGACCTCCGCTTCAATCCGGGAGGGCTCCTCGAGTCCTCGGTCGAGATATCCGAGCTGTTTTTGAAGAAGGGCTCCCTCGTGGTTTCCACAAGGGGAAGGGAGGGGAAGGTCAACGTCAAGGAATTCAAGTCGGCGATAGACCCGATATACAACGGCGAGGTCGTGGTGCTGGTCAACGGCGGGAGCGCTTCCGCCGCCGAGATACTTTCAGGTGCCATAAGGGACAACAAGAGGGGCAAGCTGGTCGGAGAGAAGACCTTCGGCAAGGGCTCCGTCCAGAAGACGTACAACCTCGACGAGAACATAGCCGTCGCCATAACGATTGCCAAGTATTACACGCCGTCCGGCGAGCTGATCCACAAGAAGGGCATCACCCCCGACCACGTGGTGGCCGTGGAAAAGATGACCGAGGCCGACATGAGGAATCTCAGGAACATGGACAGGGGCAAGCTGCTCGACAAGTTCGTCAAAGAGGGGACCGAATACAACGAACAGACCAGGAAGGCCTTCCGGGATTTCCTCGCGGCCGGCAAGATAAAGCTCTCGGAAAAGACCGCGGATTTCGTATTGAAAAACAGGATAATGAAGTTCAGGAAAAAGCCGCCTTACGATCTCGAGTTCGACAACCAGCTTGTTTACGCCGTAAAGCTCCTGGGCGGGAAATGATGCGTCAGCTGCGGCCGGCGGAACCGTCCGCCATTCCGGCCTGAAATGGGACGGGACGGCGTAATTCTCGGGCTCGGTCTCGAGAGCTCATGCGACGAGACCGCCGCGGCGGTCGCCGCGGACGGGAGGACCATCCTCTCGAGCGCGGTATCCAGCCAGATAGACCTTCACAGGGAATACTGCGGGGTGGTGCCGGAAATCGCGTCCAGGGCCCACCTCGAAGCGGTAAATTACCTCATTGACGCGGCGCTGAAACAGGCGGAGGCCGGTTTCGGCGACCTCGATTACGTATCCGTAACAAACAGGCCGGGGCTTGTGGGTTCTCTCCTGATCACGGTCCAGTCCGCAAAGGCGATATCATACGCGCTCGGCATACCCCTTATCGGGGTCAGCCACCTCGAGGCGCACCTGTACGCCCCGTTTCTCGAGGGGGCGGAGCGGGAATTTCCATTCATAGGACTGCTCGTTTCCGGCGGCAACACCGCCCTGTACGAGGTAAGGGGGACCGGCGACATGAAGGTCATAGGAAGGACGACCGACGACGCGGTCGGAGAGGCCTTCGACAAGGCCGCGAAGTTCCTCGACCTCGGGTATCCCGGAGGACCGGCCATAGAAAGGCTCGCGGAGAGGGCGGAAAAACGGGAGGCGCTTTTCCCGAAAATACTTCCCGGGCCGGGCGACTTCAGGTTTTCCTACAGCGGTATCAAGACCGCGCTCATCAATTACGTCAGGAAAAATCCCGGTACGCCCCTGCCGGACATAGCCTGGAGCTTCCAGGAAAGGGCGCTCGAGCTTCTCGTGCGGAGAACGCTGGCCGCGTCGAGGGAGCGCGGCATAAAACGGATAGTCGTGGCCGGGGGCGTGGCGGCCAACGGCAGGCTGAGGGAAATGTTCGGCCAGTCAAGGCGCGAGGACGAAACGGTACTGCTCCCTTCGGCCGGCCTCTGCACGGACAACGCGGCAATGGTTGCCGGGCTCGGATACCGCTACTACGTTTCCGGGAAAAGCGACGGCCTCGGCCTGGACGTAATGGCGAAGGAATTTGCTTGATTTATTTTTCACTTCGTGGTATTCGAAACGTATATATATATGACGGCATGAATCAAACGCAAGAGGTGCGGATTTTTCCATGATGCCCCCGATCAAGAAAACTGAGAAGTACAACAACCTGATCGATCTCTGCCTCCAGCTGGAGCAGGACCCTGACTGCGCCGGCGACGCAGGCATGATGTTCGTCAAGCTCCTTTCGGTTTACTTCTACAAAAAGGAGTCCCTCGCGAGCAGGAACCTGGAGCTTTTCCTGCGGGATTTTCCAGCGCCCCCGTTTCTCAAGGGAAAGATGACCCTGTACGACATCGACATCGAAGGGCTTAAGAGCTACATCGAATCCGACAGCCTGAACGAATCCCTTTCCGGCAGGATTATGCTGTCCCAGCAGTTTCTCAAGGCATTTCATTCGAACCACCCCCCCTCCTTCACGAAGCTGCCGGAGGACGTGAGGTTCGAGATAATGGGTGAGATGAAGGACAAGAACGCCAGCATAATCGAGGCGTTTGAAAAGATGAAGAAGGACGTTTCCGCCGACAGGAACAGAAAGGTCATCAACCTGATAGCCCTGATAATCAAGAACATTTACAGGAAAACCGGGAGGCCGCTCAACAAACTTTCAAAGCCGGCCGACGAGCTCATCGGGCACCTGTTCAAGGGCTCGGGCGATGTATTCACCGGCGCCGAGAAACAGGTGGCCGACCTCAAGGACGACAAGAAGATCAACGACCTCATGAAGCTGTTTTTTTCAATAAAGCAATACAAGGACATCGCCGAGATATCCGGGTTTTTCAAGGAAGACCTGGACAGGTTCAGGAAAAGGGCGATAAGGGCCAGGAGCTGAAGTCCTCATGGATTTTGTAGAGGAAAAAACCCCCGGCGGACTGGTAATAAAGATATTCCTGAAAAAATGGCAGTTCCTCGCGTTTGACAAAAAGGGAAGGTCCATATACGTCGACGGCGAGGGAAGGAGCATGGTCCATGACGTTCCCCTGATTATTTTTGTCGGGGTCAATATCGCGCCAAGGCTCGATTACAACCGGGACTATGTACTGCTGAAGATCAGGAACTCTTCGATCATAATACCCTACTACGATAACCGCGACAGGAGGATAAAGTATTTCTTCATCCAGACTGACAAGAACATGGACATGATTCCGGCCAGGATAATGCACGTGAATAACGTCGCCCAGATGGTAAGGGAAATCGACATGAACCTGAGCCCGGACTATGTCGCCGTGGATGAGGGCGTGACAGCAAACGACATCATTATAATCAAGAGCAGGTACAAGCTCGATTACGTTTACAACATCGACATCGTCAACAACTACTCTCTCAACAGGGAATACATCTATCCCGAGGACGACAGGATCATCAACATCAACACCATGTCGGGGAACCCGGTTTTTCTCGCCAGGATACATCTCAGGAACATGGACCTGTCGAAGATCAACCAGCTCCTGCTCGATTTCGACATATCGGCCCTCGACACGGAGTACATCATGCAGTTCATCCGGGAAATTATAGAGGGCGAAAATAAAAGCACCGCGGTTGAAAAAAACATGCAGATGCTCACTGAGATCAGCGATTCTTTCGAGTTTTACCATCACCTGCTGAGGAAGGACACTGAAGACGTGAAATCCATGATAGATTCCAGGACCGATGCCAGGAGGCTTGAGCCTTTCAGGACCCTGGTATCCAAGGTCAAGTCGATGTACCCAGGCAAGGACGACCAGCTGCTCTACACCGAATACGACAATTTCATAATGGTAAAAAGGGAGGCCCTTTCAGTCGGCAGATGAAGATTTTTCCTTTCCGGCTGGCCGCGGCGGCGGCGGCTTTTCTTTTCGCATGCACCTCCATTCCCGCCGGTAAAACCGGGTGGTGGAGCGTTTACTTCACCAGGCCGGACGACCCCCGCCTGTGCGCTGTACAGGGCCCGAGGACGGCGCTCGTCAGGGCCATAGACTCGGCCGCATCGTCCTTGTCCGGCGCATTTTTCCAGATTAATTCCAGGGAAATAACCGAAGCCCTCGTTAGGGCGAAGAAGAGGGGGGTTGACGTCAGGATCGTCACCGACGGCGATTATTACGACTCGCCCATGATCAGCAGGCTGATAAGCGAGCAGATAGAAGTCGTCCCGGATAAAAGGCGGGCCTTCATGCACAACAAGTTCGCCGTGATAGACGGCGAGGCCGTCTGGACCGGTTCGTTCAACGCCACGGATAACTGCTCCATGAAAAACGACAACAACGCGATCATGGTCCGCTCGGCTGAACTGGCGGCGATTTATCTCGACGAGTTCGACGAAATGTTCAGGGCAAGGATTTTCGGCAACAGGAAAAACCCGGGCCCCTTCCCCTGGCTGGGCTCCAGGTACCACGTCAACATCGAGGGGACGGACATCAACTGCTATTTCGCCCCTGAGGACGACGTCGAGAGGATAATACTGAAGAGGCTTGCGAAGGCAAGGACCTCGATTCACTTCATGGCTTTTTCCTTCACGAGCAATGCCATAGGGGAGATGATGATAAGAAAGTACAGGGAAGGGGTGAGGGTGGCCGGCGTATTCGAAAAGAGGGGCTCGGGGAGCAGGATGTGCCAGTACAGGAAAATGGTGCTTGAGGGGCTTCCCGTGAGGCTCGACCGGAACATCCACGCGATGCACCACAAGGTCATCGTGATAGACGGGGAGAGGGTGATTACCGGCTCATACAATTTCACGAGGAACGCCGACAGGAAAAACGACGAGAACATCCTGATCATCGACAACAGGGAGATCGCCGCGGAGTACCTGAAGGAATTCGGCAGGCTCTACGGGCGGTAGTCATTTTTTCTTTTCCAGGACTATCCTTTCCTGTTCCTTCCTGTCGACGAACCTGGCAAAGACCCTGAAGTCTTCGTAATCCCTTCTGTCGATCCTGTAGCAGTTCATGCTGATCTTCGACTTCACAGAAACGATGCCGTCCCTGGCCTCGTAAAAGAAAGAAGCGCCGTAGTTTTTACCGCCGTACCTTTCGTTTTTCGGAAGGCCGCGGACCAGGTATCCGTCCGGGATCGCGTATTTGACGGAGGCCTCGGTGACGGATGGCGGCCCCATTTCTATGTCGTGTTCCCTCCTTAAAGTCACCGCGTAGTTCTGGAAAAAGTTCGACCGGTTGATAAAGGAATGGAAGACGATGTCGCCCCCGCTTTTCTGGGCGAAGGAGGGTATTCTGATCCCGTACCTGTAGGAAACCGGTTTGTCGATGTCCGATCCGAGGACCTGGAATCCGTCCACCGAGGATCCCGGATAGCTCTGGTTCCAGTATTCGACTATGCTTCTCGTTCTCCTTTCAGGGGATGAAAGATCGCTCCGCATGGACGGCGCGATGGCGCCTTTTTTCAGGAGGGTCCTGGTGACCGCGGCGTTTCCCTCTCCGTCCAGGCTTACGGAATCATCGACCTTCACCACGTCCTCGTGGTAAAAACCGGTGTCCGTGTTCATAAAAAAGTATCCGCCGGTTTTCCCCGGGCGCTCGATTTCGTCAATGACGAGCGCGGCTATGTTCCTGTCGTCCTGGGGCAGTTCCCTTATACCGGACTGCCTGGATGTGCCGTCGATGAAGAACGCCCTTCCGCCGGGAACGGCGGGTGCCACGTAGCAGATGGCGTGGTTGAACTCGCCCATGAAGGGGACTGAAAGGTCAGCGGCGCCCCTGTCCCTGGTCCTTACCAGCGCGATCCTGGAATCCAGACCGGCCTCCCTGAGGAGCGCGGCCAGTACGAGCGCGGTGTCCTTGCAGTCGCCCATCCTGGACAGGTAGGTCATGTCGCTGCTCCTGGGCGAAATGCTTCCGGATCCGAATTCGAACCCCACGTATCGGACCGTTTCCGTCACGTGCGAGTAGATCCTGGCGGCCTTCTCTTCCGGGCCGGCGCCCGGCGGCAGTATTTTTTTCAGTGCGCCGCGCATTTCGCCGCTTACCCTTATCTTGTCTTTCAAAAAAGCGCGGTACCAGGCGCAGAGTTCGTCCCAGGATTTCATCGACGTGAAATAAACCGCGGGCAGGATCCTGGAATAATGCGGCATCGCCTCCTCTTTCTTGTACGGCGGGGTGTCACTTGCGTCGACCCGCGTCGCGGTCCAGGAAGATCCCCTCACGGTCCGGACCGTTTTTTTCAGCAGCCCCCTCGCGTGGCAGTATACCTTCTTGCCGGAAGGGTGGAGCAGTATTATCCTCGTGGCCATCGTCCTGTATTTTCCGCCGACCTGTATCCTTTCCCCGAAGTAGTTTCTGTAATCCCTGCCGCCCCTGTTCTTTATCCTGTAGCTGAAGTCGAGAACGCTTCCCTTCATGATCGAGTTTACCGGGACGATCTCCGCCTTGAGGTTGTAGTACAGCCTGCTTTCCGGGTCGGAGAGCGACCTCGTATACCTCTCCGATATGTTGATCCTGGCGCCGCCGTTTACAAGAACGCACCTCAGGTTTTCTATCGACTCGTTTTCCGGGTCGAAGACGACGACCTGGCTCTTGAAATCCTTCACCGCGGCGTTGTCGTTTATCTTCACAACCTTTCTCACGTGCTTTTCGCTGGACCCGTCGATGTTGACTTTTATCGCGGTTTCGTTCAGCAGTATGACCGCCTGCTCGTCCGAATACCTGGCCGCCTTTTCGGAGAGCCTGCCTGTGCCGCCCGCGTAAAGGTGCGCGTCGAGCTCGTTTTTATTGCCTTCTATGATGTCGATGTACCTTTTAAGGGCGAAGTTGTTCGGATCGCATTGAAGCGACGACCTGAGGTAATAAAGGGAGAGCCTTTTGTTCCCGGCCTTGTGGTAAGCGAGGCCCAGCTGGGAAAGGACGTCCCTGTTGTACGGAGCCTGAACGTGGGCCGCCGCGAGAACGGGAACGGCCTTTTCGGGCCCGTATTTCAGCTCCATGATCCTGGCGAGCCTGAGTTTGAAATCGATCGCGTTCGGGAACAGCGCTACGGCGCCGTTTAGCCCGGATACGGCTTCCGCGGTCTTTCCGGCCTTTTCAAGGCACTCGGCCAGGTTCGCCAGGCCGTCCCTGCTGTGCCTGTCCATCTCGCAGTAGAGAGCGAGGGATTCCGAGGCCCCGAGGTATTCCTTCCTGTTCATGAGGACCGATGATGCGGCGGTCAGATACGCGGACCTGTACACCGATTTTTTCATTTCAGAAAGTATCCTGTCGGCATCGTAGTCCCATCCCTTCGATCCGTACAGGCGCAGAAGGCCGAAGTGGTATTCCGGCGCCTTCCTGTTTTTTTCGGCGATCCTCCGGATCAGCGGGTACGCCTCGAGGTGGAAGCCGCCCTCGGTCTTGAGCGCCGCGAGCCTTTCCAGTGACTCGATGTTTCCCGGGTTCCCGTCCAGCGACCGCCTGAACATCAGGTCCTTTTTTTCCACGGGCCTTTCTATCCTGCCTGAATAGCAGCACGCCGATGAATAGAGAGGACTGGCCCGTCCTATCTTCGAGAAAAGCTTCTCCGCCATGCTGTCGTCGTCGCCGTCCATGCCGGACATCATCATGAGATACGCTGTGCGGAAGGTCTCGAATTCCGCCGGTCCCGCGAGTCCGGCCATCTCCCTCAGCGCGGGGAACGGACCGGTTTCGATCAGCCTGGAGCCGGGCGCGTCCCTGCGTTCAGGTCCCGCTGCCGCGGGGATTATTCTTTTACCGTCTGACCCGGCGATCCTCATGGAGATTTTTATTCCGGACCTTGAATCGCCGGCCTTGAGGAGGACCTGGTGGACGCCCTTTTCAAGGAACACCTTTATGAAATACTGGTCCTGGAGAAAGCCGTGCTGTACCCGCGATTTAAATATCCTCTCGCCGTTGAGCCAGAGGTCCGCGTATCCCGTTTTTCCCATTATAATGAAGTATTCGCCGCTTTTCCCGGCGCTTATTTCACCGTGGAGGTAAAAGAGCGAGTTCCTGGTTTCCGGGCTCAGGTCGTCGACGTCTATCATCCCGGTCAGGTCAGGCCTGCACCTGAACCAGGAAACCCTGTGCGTTTTTCCGCCGTAGTATTTTGAAAGATTCATGTCCCTTTCTGGTTCGAGGGCCGCGTTGAAATCCGCAGAGCTGTTGTTTTTAAAGGGGCCGATAATGTCGAACGACATGTAGCCGAAGGAGTCGAGCGCCCTTTTCGCCTCCGCGCCGTCGCCGGTCCTGAGCAGGAGCTGGAGCCTGAACAGGTCGATCCTGTCGGCGAGGAAGGGGTTCGCCGCGCCGCGGGTCTTCCTGATTTCATCCAGGGCCTCCATCCCCCTGGCGTACAGCTCCGGGTGGATCATCAGCTCCCATATCCGGAACGAGTTGGTTTCCGCCAGCCTGGCATCGCCGGACGAAAGGGTCCATTTCCTCAGAAGTTCGATCGCCTCTTCATAGCTGCCGGATTCCTTCATGCGCAGGTATTCGGTTTCCTCAAGGGGAGGAGGCGCCGCCGCGACGGCGGCCGATGCCAGGAGAAAAACGGACGCGGCCAGTAAAATTTTATTCATTGGATAAGCTCCTCGAAGCAGCATAAAATATTCACCCGATATTTCAAATATAATTTTATTTGTCCCGGCAAAGATCGTTAATATTATGACCCGCCGCGACAGGAACGGCGGCCGGCGGACCGTTTTTCAGCGGTCCGTAATTTAATCCCGGGGACGATATGCAGGTGGATGCCGCCGGATACATAATGCCGCTTCAAAAATGCATAGCCGGGGAGGACGTGGCGAACCTTTCGGACACGGAGCTTCTGGCGCTGCTTCTCGGGTCCGGAACCAGGGGCGAGGACGTTATAGTTCTTTCGACCGGCGCGCTCAGGGAGTTCGGGGGCCTCGGCGGCCTCAGGTCCTCCGGCGTCAGGGAGATTTCCCGGAAGAGGGGGATAGGGTTCATCAAGGCGATAAGGATCCATGCCGCCTTCGAGATGGGCAGGCGCGCGATAACGGTATTCAATGAATCGGAAAGCATCGATTCCCCCGCCGCGGTATACAGCCTGCTTCTTCCGGAAATGGCCGGGCTTCACAAGGAGGAATTCAGGGTGCTCGTTCTGAACAACAAGAACAGGCTTCTAAAAAAAACGGTTGTTTCGGTCGGGACCGTGTCCGAATCGATAGTGCATCCGAGGGAGGTGTTCAGGGAGGCGATAAGGGAGGGCGGGTCCGGCATTATAGTGGCGCACAACCACCCCTCCGGGTCCCTGTCGCCTTCCGCGGAGGATATAAGGACCACGAAGAGGCTGGCAGAGAGCGGTAGGATAATCGGCATCCCGGTGCTTGACCATGTGATCATAACGGACCTGTCCTACCTGAGCCTCAATGAGGAGGGCATTCTTGCGTAGGACCGGCTCCAAATAGTCCTTGAAAATAATCGGCATGGTGATATTTTTATCCGGATATTTCGTCAACAAGAGGGATCCCGATGAAAAGAGCGCTCGTATTCACTTCGTGTTTTTCAATTATTTTCATCGCGGGCATGCTCCATGCCGGCATGAAGTACAAGGGTGAAATACAGCCCGGGAGCTGGCTGAGGGGCCTCGAAATAGAATACGAACACGACGGCCGAAAGGCCGTCGGGAAGCTCCAGATATATTTCCCGGCGGGATACAAGCGCGGGGAAAGCGTCAGGACGCTGATCGCTCTCCACGGATACAACGGCGGCATGAGGGACTGGGAGAAAAACACCGGCATCGAAAAATACGCGAACCAGTACGGGTTCGCCGTGGTCTGCCCGGACATGGGGAAGACCCTGTATGAATCCAGGTACTACCCGGAAACCACCGTGAAGTGGGGCCCCATGCCGGGCGGCGAGTATGTAACGGACGTGCTCGTGAAATACGTCAGGAAGCATTTCAACCTCGCGGACGGCGGCGGCAGGACCGGTATATTCGGGCTTTCGACCGGCGGCAGGGGGGCGATCCTGATCACGGCCCTGAACACGGGAATGTTCGGCGCGTGCGCTGGCCTTTCGGGAGATTATGATCCCCTCTCCATGACGAAGGACAAGCTCCTTGCCTCGGTATACGGCGATTACAGCAATTTCCAGGACAGGTGGAAGAGCGACGACAACTGCATGAAACTGGCCGACAAGCTGTCCGACACCCCGGTCTTTCTATCGCACGGGGACCAGGACGGCGTCGTACCCAAGGAGCAGACGCTCGTCCTCGCCGTTCGCCTGATGCAGATAAAGAAAAAGGACGCCACCAGGGACATCATCTACAAACCCAAGAAGTACAATTCTCATGACTGGAGATACTGGGGCAGGATGCTGCCGGATATAATGGAGTTCTTCGACAAAAGGCTGTCCAAATAGGGGAGCCGTCATTTCTTTTTTCTGAAAAGCCTTTCCCAGAAGGATACCTCGTCTTCCGTAACGAGGGGATCGTCCTCCTTTTCGGGCTCACGGGGCTTTTTATCCTCCTCGATCGTCCTGTTCACCAGGTCGGCGAACCTTTCGCTGGTCATGACGCCCGTCCTGAACCTTTTCACGAAAAAAATTATGTCCTTGTCCGATGTGACGACCGTAGTCATCCTGGGGTTGAGGTCTTTTTTAATGAATTCCTTTATCAGGTAGTCGGCCGAGTAGTCGTGCGAATAATAGATGTCGATGCTCCCGGATTTCTCGCTTTTCGTGTCCTTCGAGGGTTCCTTTTTTCCGTCGAACACAACGCGTATCTGGGGCTTTTTTATCCTCTGGTATTCCTTGAGCTTTTCCAGGAGCCCGTTCCTGGCCTCGGCGAGAAGCCCGAAGTACATTTTTTCTTCAAGGTCAGGGAATTTGTAGATTAGATTGAAGCCGTCTATCAGGAGTGGCATGTCCCCTTCACGTATTTCTCGATCCTGCTCATGGCCTCCCTGATATTGTCCATGGAGGTGGCGTATGAGCACCTGATATGCCCCTCGCCTGATTTTCCGAAGGCGGTGCCCGGAACCACGGCCACCTTTTCTTTCTGGAGAAGTCCGATCGCGAAGTCCCTGGAACTCAGCCCGCTCGGCGAAATGTCCGGGAAGACGTAAAAAGCCCCCTGGGGAAGATTGCAGGGAAGTCCGATTTCATTGAACCTGCTGGTTATGAAGTTTCTTCTCTTGTGGTACTCATATCTCATTGCCTCGACGTCCCTGTCGCCCTTTTTCAGGGCCTCTATCGCGGCATACTGGGCGATGGACGACGCGCACAGGGCTATGTACTGGTGAATCTTGAGCATGATGTCGGTAAGGTATTTCGGCGCCGCAACGTACCCCAGCCTCCAGCCGGTCATGGCGTGGGATTTTGAAAAGCCGTTAAGGTAAATGACCCTGTCCCTTGCCTCGGGTATCGATGCTATGGAAAAGTGGCCGCCTTCATAGCAGAGGGACGAATATATCTCGTCGGAAATAATTATAAGGTTCTTTTCAACGGCGAGTGCCGCTATTTTTCTGAGGGTCTTTTCATCGATGGACGCCCCGGTCGGGTTGGACGGGTAGCTCAGTAATATAGCTTTGGTTTTTCCGGTCACGGATTTTTTCAGTAATTCAAAGTCTATTTTGAAGCCGTTTTCCGCGGAGGTGGGCACGACCACGGGCTTCCCGTGGAGCAGCATCACGTTCGCGGTGTATGAAACGTAGCAAGGCTCGAAAATTATTATCTCGTCCCCGGGATTGATGATGCTCCTGAGGGCCAGGTCGAGACCCTGGCTCACTCCCATGGTGATGATTATATCCCTGGACGGGTCGAAATCCAGGCCCTGCTTGTTCTTGAGATAGACAGCTATGTATTCGCAGAGCTCCGGCAATCCCCTGTTGGGGGTATAATGAGTCTGTCCGTCCCTGATGGCGTAAATACCGGTATCGGATATTCTCCACGGCGTGGTAAAATCCGGCTCCCCGACGCCGAGAGAAATGCAGTCCGGCGTCGAATAGACGAGATCGAAAAATTCCCTTATGCCGGAGGGCGGGACCGCCTTCCCCGTTTCGGATACCAGGTCCTCAGGGGAGTTCTTGTTCACAAGCTTGAGTTTCATGGTTTTTTACCTAAATTGATCGCCAATGATACGGATTTCTTTCTTTCAGTAAAGCCAAATTTTAAAAATAATTCATTAAGCCTGCCGCCGCATGCGACATCAACGGAGACCCCGGTGCAGCCGGCGGCCTCAGCCCCGGCCAGGAATGCCCTGATGAGCATCTCCTCTATGACCGCCCCGCCGTAATCGTCTGAAGCCGCGATCCACTTTATCGCGCAGCGGCCGTTTCGGTCCCCGTCTGGCGATGCGATAAGGAAGCCGGTTATTTCCTTTTTAACCATGGCCGTAAAGGAGAGGTCCATGCCGCCCGCAAGAACGTCTGAAATGGCATCAGGCGTCCAATCCGGTCCCGCGCATAATTTGATCCCGAGCCTGTAAATCCCGGCCAGTTCGTCGCAATCCGTTTTTTTTATTACAGGGGTCATTCGTGTTTTTTTATCAGCCCCGACTTGTTGGCAGTGCTCAGAATTATATGGTATTTTTTTCTTTCAGTTTTCGGGTGGTCGATGTTGAAATGGAGCCCGATGCTGTCTTTCCTTGCCATGGCCGATCTTATTATCAGCTTCGCGACGGTTGCGAGGTTCCTGAGCTCCGCCATCTTCGAGGTCAAGGTGCTTTTCCTGTAATAATCATGGACCTCCTCGGCGAGCATCATGATTCTTTTATAGGCCATCTTGAGCCTCATGTCGGTGCGTACTATCCCGACGTAGTCCCACATCAGGCGCTTAACGTCCTCGATATTGTGCTGGACCAGTATCCATTCCCTGAGGTCGAAGGTGCCCTTCTTGTTCCAGTACGGGAAGTCAGGCGTCTCTATTTTTTCCGCTGCCAGCCTTGACCTGGCGTTCTCGAATGCCGTGTGCGAAAACACGACGCCCTCGAGAAGCGAGTTGCTGGCCAGCCTGTTCGCTCCGTGCACCCCGGTGCAGGACGCCTCGCCGGACACGTAAAGGTTCCTGATGGGCGTCTTTCCGTCGGTGTCGCAGACGATGCCCCCGCAGAGGTAATGCGCGGCCGGGACGACCGGTATCGGATCCGTGGATATGTCGATGCCCTCCTCCTTGCATTTTTTGTAGATGTTGGGGAACCTGTGCTTCAGGAATTCTTTGCCCTTGAAGGATATGTCCAGGTAAACGTGCTGGTCGCCGAGGCTTTTTAGCTCGCTGTCTATCGCCCTCGCGACTATGTCCCTGGGCGCGAGCTCCGCCCTCGGGTGAACGCCCTCCATGAACCGCCTGCCCCTGGAGTTCAGCAGTATGCCCCCCTCCCCGCGCACAGCCTCGCTTATCAGGAAAAGCGGACCGCCCTGTTTTTTCCTGGAATAGAAGGATGTCGGATGAAACTGGATGAATTCCATGTCGGCTATCTGCGCTCCCGCGCGGTAAGCCATCGCGATGCCGTCGCCTGTCGCAATGGTCGGGTTCGTGGTGTGCAGATAAACCTGTCCCGTGCCGCCGGTGGCTATGAGGATGATTTTTGCGTTGAAGGTGTGAACGTCCCCGGTCATGTTGTTGAGGATGTAGGCGCCGTAGCAGCCTGTCCCGTTCTTTTTTTTCGTACGTGTGTGCAGCTGGTGCTCCGTGAGCAGGTCCACCGCGGTATGGTCTTCCAGCAGGTTAACGTTGTCCAGGGACGAGATCTTCTTCAGCAGCGCCATTTCGATTTCCCTGCCCGTGAGGTCGGTTGCGTGCGCAATTCTATTCAGGGAATGCCCCCCCTCCCTGCCGAGGTCGAGGGACTTGCGGCTGGCCGAGCCCTTTTTAACGGAAAACCTCGTGCCCCAGTCCATGAGCTCCATGATCCTTTCCGGGCCGTTCTTGACGAGTATCTCGACGGCCTTCCTGTTGCAGAGCCCCGCGCCGGCCTCGAGTGTGTCCTCTATGTGCTTTTCAAATGAATCGTCCGGCGACAGCACCGACGCAATCCCACCCTGGGCGAAGTTCGTGTTCGATTCGAAATCCTGCTTTTTCGTGACGACCGTTACGGTGCCTATCTGCGCCGCCTTGATGGCGAAGCTGAGGCCTGCTATGCCGGTTCCAAGCACGAGAAAATCCGAGAAGAATTTTTTTGGGTTCATTTAATGGCCTGTTTTTTTATTGCCGGCCGGCGCGTTTTTACAGCCTGGGCCGCTCCGGTTATTTAATTAATCTATCAAAGTTTTCCCTGACCGAGTCAATTATTTTTGAAAGGTTTTCCCTTTTTAATTCGGAAATGAACCTGTAGGTGTGGGCGACGAATTCCGGCCTGTTTTTTTTCCCCCTCATCGGGACGGGCGCGAGGAAGGGCGCGTCCGTTTCAACAAGCATCCTGTCAAGGGGCGCGAACCTGGCCGAATCCTGTAGGGCCTCCGCCGTCCTGTAGGTCAGGTTTCCGGCAAATGACAGCATGCAGCCCATGTCCAGCAGTAACGAGGCGGCTTTCCTGTCGCCCGGAAAGCAGTGGATGATCACGGGTGAATGGGGCTTTTTCCGGAGGATCGATATGGTATCCTCCATCGCCTCCCTCGTATGCACGATCAGCGGCAGTGAATGCCTGGCCGCAAGGTCAATCTGGCGCTCGAAAGAGGACCTCTGCATTTCAACGGGCATCCTCATCCTGTAGTAGTCCAGGCCGCATTCGCCTATGCCGAAAAGAAGCTTTGAATCCGGCGACCCTGAAACCTCCAGCACGAACTTTTCCAGCGCGCCCAGCTGTTCCCCGTCCGCCCGCGACGAAGGATGGATCCCGGCCGTGAACAGGATCCCGGACCCGGAATGTCTTCCCGCAAATTCCCTCGACCATCCGAGTCCGCCGGCGTCTATCGACACCTGAACGGCCCTGGAGACGCCGTTTTTTTTCAATCCGTCCATCACTTCTTTTTCATCCGCACCTGTTTCCCCGATGAGGATGTCGAAGTGGGCGTGTGAGTCTATATACATTATAATGGCCCCTTATCCTGCAGTCTCGGGGCTTTTTTATCCGATGCCCCGGCAAATTCAAGTTAAAATCGTCCATCTTTTTCCAGGCCGGTGATTTAAGTGTTGCCATTCCCGCGGCGGCAGTGAAATATTACTTGCACAGGGGTGCTGCATGAGGATTTTCGTCATGGCCGACTTTCACGGCGATTTGCTTCACGTTGACAGGGCGGGAGACCTTATCCGGGATGCGGACATGGTCGTCCTGGCCGGGGACCTTTCCGGATCGGGCGACAGGGGAAGCGCCGAGTCTTCGATTCATTCCAGGGGGGTCATTGCGGGCGGCATCGGTTTTTTCGGCCTGGGCGGTTCCCGCCGGACGCCGATGCATACCTTCACGGAATACAACGAAGAGCAGATAGCGGAATTCCTCAGGCTGGGATACTCGATGGTGGAGAAGTCCGGTACAAGGGTCCTTGTATCGCACACCCCGCCGAAAAAATGCAGGGACCGTACTTTTTTCGGCTTAAGCGCCGGCAGCCCGGCGCTCAGGGAATTCATGGAAAGCAACCCCTTCGATCTGTGCCTTTGCGGGCATATACACGAGGCCTACGGTGCGGACAGGTCGTGCGGCGTTTTAGTGGTAAACTCGGGATCCTTCAGGAAAGGGAGGTATTCCTCGGTCGAAATCGGCGGCGGGATAAAAGTCGAAAGTGGCAGGGTATGACCGGATGACGTCTTGACAAAAGACGGTCGATGGTTTATAATACGCATACATATTTACGAGGCGGCCGTGTTTGGATTTAAAATTGAAATGTCGAGGCTCAGAAAGAAACTGCTCCTCTATTTCATTCTGATAGCCATCGTGTCCATCTCGGTAAGCGCCGAGATAATCCTGGAGGTAAGCACGTCCAGTTTCAAGGACAAAGTTGAGGCCAACGTCTTCAAGCAGCTGGAGAAGAGGATGCCTGCCGGCGAGATCGAGTCCCTTAAAAAGGACCTGGACTTCGATTCGGTTCTTGCGCCGCTCTTTGAGCTCAGGAACCGCATGATACTTTTCCTCCTGGTGGTCTCGGTCAGCATCTTCGTCGCCTTCGTGCTTTTCACAAGGGATATAATTTCGCCGATGGACGGCATGGTGGACGCGACCAAGCGGATCGCGGAGGGCGACCTGACCGTTACCGTTCCGGTGGTTTCGGAGGACGAGATCGGGCAGGTGGGCAAGCTGATAAACGACATGAACGTCAACCTCCAGGACATGATCATGCAGATAAAGCAGGAGGTGAAGCGCCACAAGGAGCAGATCGTGGTGGCCACCAACAAGATGAACGAGATAGTCAAGGAGGACGTGGCTGACGGCATCATGGAGAGCAGGAAAATGAAGGTGTCCGACTTTAAAAAGATGGTCAAGCTGAGCAGGGACGTGATGGGTCTTCTCGAAAGCATGTCCGTTGAGCTTTCCGCCCTTCAGGCCTTCGTGAACATGTACAAGATATACACCTCCCAGCCGGAAATGTCGCAGGCCCAGCTTGACACTGCATTCAAGAATTACGAGGAGTGATCTGGTTCACGGATGAATTTATGAGCTTCGAATACTGGTACATGTTCCCCATAGCGGTCGTGGTCGCGGTCCTGGCAAATTCATCCGGGTTTTCCGGCGGAGTTCTTTTCCAGCCGATATATTACATCTTCCTGAACGTGCCGATCCAGAACTCGGTGGCGACCGGGATAGCCACTGAAACTCTCGGAATGACAAGCGGCACAATCCGGTATCTCTGGTACAGGATGGTGGACCTTCCCATAGGCTTTACTCTTATTATGCTGACGATTCCCGGGGTCATTCTCGGCAACTACGCGCTCATGATAATCGACGGCGATCTCCTGAAGCTGGTGCTCGGCATCATCATACTCGGGCTCGCGACGATGCAGCTTTTCAACGCTGCGAGAATGTATTTCGGGACCAGGGAAAGGGTTCCCATTGAGGACATCTACGGTTACATGTGGGTGCCGCCCATAGCCGGGTTCTTTTCCGCGTCCACAGGGACCGGGGTGTGCGAGATCTCACAGCCGCTCCTTGAAAGGGGAATGAACCTCGAAACCAAGAAGGCCAACGCGACCGCCATTCTTATCGAGGCGACCGCGGACTGGATAATAACGATCCTGAACCTCCATGCCGGCCTCATAATCTGGGAGATATGGATCTTCACCGGCACCGGCGTCATACTGGGCGGACAGATAGGGCCTTATCTTTCCAGGTACCTGCCGGCGAGGCTGCTTAAAATCATATTTTCAATAGCCGTGATTATAATTGGAATTTTCTATATTTACAAGGGAGCGCTCTGGATCCTGAAATAGCCCGTATATCCGGATGAAGATAATAGAATTCCTACAAACGCAGGGAGGGCTCGCCTTCCTTCATTTCACTCAGACCGCCCTGTTTTCGATGATGGTCTACATTCTCGCCGCGGAGTTTTTCAGAACAAAAAGGGAGGACCTTGTCTACAAGCTTGTGGCCGCAAGCAGCATAACCCTGATCAACATTGCGACCACCGCGATACTGGTCCTTGAATCGTTTTACGGAATAAGCATTTCACAGAAGTACTTCCCGCTGATCTTCAACGCGTTTTTCGCGGTAATCGTGCTGGCCCTGGCCAGGGCCTTCGTGTACCAGTTCGTCGCCGCGAAAAAGGTCTTTGACAGGTACATAAGGTTCGGGATGCTCGGCGTGTGCGCCGTGTATGCCGTCATGCAGGTTTACTGGGCGTCCATTTTTACAGAGGGGATGATGTTCGGGAAGTCGGTCCTTCAGCTCGTTTTCGGTTTGTTCTTCATCGTGATGCTCGGGTTTTCAATCTATTACCTCGCGAAATTCAGGAAGACGTACAGGTTCAGGCTGATCCTCGCGTTCAGCTCCATCGCCGTCGCCCAGTTCGTGAACATATATTTCGTCCTGTCCGACGAGGTCCCGAATATTCTTTTCGTGATCAGGGCCGCGTCGCCGCTGCTGGTCCCTGCGATGTTCTGCAGCGTGGTTTTCAAGGAGCTTATCGAGAGCGTGGTGACCATGGTCGAGAGCCTGAAGAAGGCGCTGGACAACCAGAGGGACCTGATATTCCAGATGATGAACATGGGCGCCGACCTTTCCGACCTCTCGGACGAGCTGGTGAAAACATCGAGGGACGGCTGGCAGAAGCTTTCCTCCGTCGTGGAAAACATATATGCGCAGGAGCAGGACAGGATCAACATCCTGGACATGACGAGGAACACTTCTCATTTCATCGATGAGATGACGCTGAAAATCGACGAGTCCGACAGCGGGCTCGGGGAAAGCCTTTCACGGCTGTCGGGCATGGCGGAATTTTTTACCGGAACGGGACTGAAGGGCAGGATCGACGAAATGTCCGCTGCCGTCGGTGGGGCCTCCTCCCGCATTGAAAAGGCCTGGGAGGGCATGGCCGGGCTGACGGCATCCTTCAACGGCATCAGGGGCTCACTGGACGAGATCCTGGAGATTTCAGACAAAACGTCCATGCTCGCGCTCAACGCGTCCATCGAGGCGGCGAGGGCCGGGGAGCAGGGAAAGGGCTTCTCTGTGGTGGCTGACGAGGTTTCCAAGCTCGCCGAAAGGTCTCAGGTGAACACGGACGTGGTAAGCGGGTTTCTCAGGAAGGTCATGCAGGAGGTGGCGTCAGTGAATTCCATGATGAGGGCGGAGATGTCGGTCATTGCCTCCTGTGCAGGCGATATGGAATTAATCAGCGGTAAAATGGCCGAATTCTCGGACGGCCTTGCCGGTTTTGAAGCGGCCGTGAAGGACCTGGCGGCCGGCGGCGGCAGGAGTGATTTCGCCTGGATGATAAAGGACGACATGCAGGCCACTGAGATCCTGATCGAGAGGAACAGGAAGCACGGCGACGAGATGAAGGACGCGATCAGCAACCATATCCGTGAAATTGAGGCCATAGCAGGTATGAGCGACAGGCTGAACGACATGATCAACGACCTCAACGATAAGACCAACCAGGCGATAAAAATGGCCGAACAGCTTCAGGGCCTGACGGCCTGACACGGAAACGGTCTTTTTCGACCGGATTTTTTTATTGAAATAAATCCGCGCATCGTGTAGCATTAATAATTCGGTGCATGCCTTGAGACCAGACAATCCATTCCGTTTTTTTAAAATAATACTGAAGACAACCCTGCTGTTACCTGTCATTCAAATGCCATGCCAGATCATGGCCGGTATACTTAAAATCGACGCAAAAGCGGATGAGTATGATCTTTCCCCGGGCAAATTCATCGGCAGCCTTCTGACATACATAAGGGTCTGGACCGGCAAGACCGATTCCTTCGACGACGATCTCACGATGGCCGTTATCGGCATCAAGCAGGGGACGGCGCAAACATAAAGGACGCGGCCGCTCAATCCTCCCTTCTGAGAAGCACCCCCGAAAAATACAGCATTTCCTTCCCGTCCCTTACGACGACCCTTATCGTCTGGCCCATGTTTCTTCCCAGGCCGGCGATGACTGCCTCGGTGTCTGACAGCGGCACGAGTATCATGCCCGGGATGAATTCCGGGGTTCCAGTGATGTTGTAGTACGCCAGCATGTATCCGTCATCAAAGCCGAGCCTGAGCTTCCCGAAAAGCTGCACCGTGTCACCCGGATCGAAGATGCTGTAGTTCCCCGCGCGCTTCAGCCAGGAATCCGGCGCCCTGACCCTTTCGGCTTTCGTCCCGGCCAGGTATCGCCTGCCGAAGATTTCGCTGACCAGCAGGGTTTTACCGGATACTTTTTCCACGGTAAAATAACTGTCCCTGAATATGCCGGGCCTTATGCCGAAATAGCTCAGCCGGAATTTTTTTCCGCCGTAAAAAGTCATTCCCATCGAATAGCCGCCCACTTCCATGGACGCGCCGCTGCCGGATTTTTTTATCCTTACCGCTCCCATGTACTCCGTGGCATAATACCCCTCGATAGAACCGGGATCGGATTCACCGGGACCCTCCATCGCCGGTTCAGGAGCGGCTGCCGCGGCGGAGATTTCCCCGGTTTTCGCCTCGATCGCGCGGTTGAGGGATTCGACCGCGATTTTCGCAACGGCCATGGATCCCGTGTTCGAGTTCGACAGGACCACGACCCCGATCTTCATGTCCGGAATTACGGCCAGCATGCTGTTGAAGAGTACCGTGCTGCCGGCGTGCCAGGCGACCAAGCCGCCGTAATTGATTCTGGTCTTCGCGAGAAAATCCAGGCCGGAGAGAAACCATCCCAATCCGAAACCCAGATCGAAATCATAAGGCGACCCGGTGTTCTGCTTTATGAACATTTTCTTCAGTGTCTTTTCTGCCAGAACCCTTGTTGCACCGCGCATGCCGCCAGCGTTCAGCGTCTTGATGAATTCCGCCAGGTCGGATACGCTTGAAATTGCCGATCCGGCGGGCAGCGGATTTATTACGTACCGGTCCGATTCCTCGCCCATCAGGTATCCCATCGACATGAGGGCCTCGTCCGACGGCGTATTCGAAAACGAGGTGTGCGTCATTCCCATGGGACGGAAGAGCTCGCGGTCCGTGAAGGATATGAAATCCCTGCCGGAAACCTTCTGTATTATATGGCCTTCCAGGTTCACGCAGAGGTTGCAGTAGGAGTATACAAGGTCCGGCGGATAGGCCGCGTATTCGTCCTTCAGCGCCGCAGCCATGGCGGTGAAGGGGATGGAGGATTTCCGGGTAAACAGCATCGCCAGGTTATCGGATGGGAGGCCTGAATGATGATACATCAGGTGGCGTACTCTCGGTTCCGGCGCGGTGAACCTTTTCCTGTACGCCAGGCCCTTCAGGTAATGCGATACCGGCCTGTCGATGTCCAGCTTCCCCTTTTCAACGAGCTTCATCGCCGCCATCGCCGTGAAGATTTTCGAGATGGAGCCTATCTGGTAAAGGGTGTCCCTGGCGGCCTTTATGCCCCTTGATTTGACCGCGTATCCGAATCCTTCGGCCCAGACGACATTCTGGCCGTCAATAATCGCTATCGAAAGGCCCTCGATTTTCGCGCGGGACATCTCCCTGCCGATCAGCCATTTTATATGCTCGATGGCGTATGAATAATCGCCCTTTTTTACCGCGTCCGGCCGCTTCGGAGCAGACGAGCAGGAAATCAGCGCTGAAATTACGAGCACGGCCAGGGCCGTTTTTTTTAAATGAATGATAACATCGTTCATGATCTTCACCATTATACATAACATGATGCCGGCGAAATTTTTCATACGTATCGGCATGGTTCTATGATTAAAGACACGGCCATGTGAATATGCAACCGATTTTTTAAAGCGGAATCACTGCACGCGGAAAAAATAGTATTGCAAACGGGATGCGTCCGTGCGATTAATCACAGGGCGCGCGCGGAGTGTTTTGAATTCAATATGACGTCAGCCGGTCCGGAACATGAAGTAATGGATGAATTGCTGAAAAAACTTGAGGAAGGAAGTTGCGGACAGGTTTCCGGCAGTGTTATGCCCGCCTGTCCGGGGACCGGTGAAATTCAGATATTCAATGCTGCGATATCCGGGGCGATAAATCCCGTGTTCACAAATTAGTCTTGATAAATATTTAAAGATATGCGGTCATTTGTCCTGATAAGGGACCGGCTTTTTCCATGGATTC
>JALOTL010000042.1 GCA_025457915.1 Spirochaetota bacterium
TCGTTGACCCGCATGATCCTTCCGTCCATGTCCAGGATGAAGACCATTTCATCTACGGAATTGAACAGGGTTTCGAAATTGCGGGCCGCCCTTTTCGATTCATCCTCCGATTTCATCCTTTTTATCAATGATCCGAGCTCCAGACCGATCGCCGAAAGCGTTTTTTTTTCATCATCGGATACCACGTATCTTCTTTTGCTGGCAAGGTTCAACGCGCCGGTGACCCTGTCCTTCAAAAAAATGGGAACGCTTACGAGAGAGCATATCCCGGAACTTGACGCGCGTTCAGGCGATATACTCTCGTAATGGTCCGTGATAATAGGGGCGCCTTTTATGAAAAGCGTGTCATACGGCGGTTTCCCGGTCGGTACCGTGCCGGTTTCAGCGAGAAATTCCGGCGAAAGATTTTGAGAATGAATCATGCGGGCGGTGCTTCCATCGGGATCGACTATATAAATTCCGCCTGCATCGTAGTCCAGGAGACTGATTGATCCTTCAAGGATGTTTTTGAAAAGTGAATGATAATCCTCCGCGTTGTTCGCCAGGCTGATGATCTCGTTAAGTATGGACAGCGATTTTTTCTGCTTTTGGAGATTCTCATTGGTCCGCCGGACCTCATCCTCGATCCGCTTATGCCCGGTTATGTCCATGGCGACGGCGAGTATGCCGGAGACCTTTCCTTCCGCGTCGTAGAGAGGGATCTTGCAGGTATCGAGGAAAATCTCCTCGCCGTGAGCCACGTGCTCCCTTTCCTCGAAATGCATTTTGGCCTCCCCCGTCCGCATTACCTTCCGGTCGTCCTCGAGAAAGGTCTCCACCTCCTCTTTGAAAAAAGGAAGATCATGGTCGCACTTCCCGATAATTTCCGACGGCAGCGAAAAGCCGCATTTTTTCGCGAAGTTTGTATTGCATCCCAGGAAAACGGATTCGGGATCTTTCCACAGCACGAACCCCGGAAAATTTTCAATGATGTTCTCGAGCAGCTGGGAATGGTGCCGGAGGTTTTCATTGGCGCCGTACAGACTCTTCCTGGACTCAAAAAGCCTGAACGCCATCTTTATCGATGCGTCAAGAACGGTGATCCCGGAATCCTTTACGACATATCCGTAAGACGTGATTTTTTCGGTCTTTTCAACGATTTCGGGCTGGGTGTGGCTTGAAAAAAAAACGACCGGGATGTCGCGTTCTTTCAGTATTTCCTCTGCGGCGACCGTGCCGTCGATCCCACCTCCGAGGTCGATGTCCATGAGGATAAGGTCGATGCCATTATTTTCTTTTGCCGTCTCAATGGCCTTCTCCCCGGAAAGCTCGATCACGACATCGTATCCGTATTTTTCAAGGTCTGCCTTTTCCGACATGGCGATGAGCGCCTCATCGTCGACGAGGAGGATTGTTTTTCGTTTATCATTCACGCTTGATCTACCCATTGAAACTGTTTTTCCCATCAATATTTCGAACCCATGGAACGGCGTCTAAGATAATCGCCAATAAACTCAATTAAATTTCTCCTTTTGCCTGAGTTTCATATAAGGGAACCTATAATAATCAAAACAGGATGTTCCCTTGCGGGCGCTTTCAATTTTTAAATCAGGGCGGTCGCAAAAACCAGCTTTTTCATTTTCAATCAGACAAAAAACTGGTTTTTTCAATACTTGCGCCCTATGGCAGGCACAAAAACGGTAGTTTTTGTGATCACCAATTAGATTTTTTCAATGTTTTATTATGGAAAATCTAATTTATAGAGATGCCCATAATAAACTGCGGATTCAGTGAAAAGTCAATCTTGATTTACATAATTATGGAGCGAGCCAGGCATTGCATTCACGGTCGCAGTGGACATAATATTTTTCAATTGTACGCGGGTTTAACGTTTCTTTTTTTATCAATCCCCCGGCTTCCGCCGGTGAAGGGCCCTTATCCGAACCGTCCGCCTGATGATATCCCCGGACATTCTTCAGCACGCTGCCGCAGAATAATTATGATAAAACTATACTTTCCCCGGCATTGAGAATTTTAATATTGTCATGTTTATCAAACGATCCCGGGGTTATCTTTTCGGAATAATGGGAGAAGGTCCCCCAGTGGACCGGGATCATGCTTTTCGGTTTCAGCACCGCGTTCATCTTTATTATATCTCCGATGTTGTCAGTGATCCTGCCTATAACCGACGATAAAAACGATTTCCCGAGCATCGCGGAACCGGCATTGACTATTATTAAATCCAGGTCCGTATTCCTGAAATACGTTTTTATTCCCCTGTTGAAGACCGAATCGCCGGTAATGTAAATATTATATTTGAAATCGTCCCTGCCGATGCAGAGAACGTATCCGTTGCCGTTTCCTATTTTACCGCTGAAGAATTTCTTCTTCGCGTGTATCGCCGGGACCGCCCTGATGCTGAACGATACGCCGCCCGATGAAAAATTCGATTCCTCGTTCCATCCGAGATAAGTGACGTTTTTAAACTTATCATCCCTGAAATACGGCTTTAAACTTTTATGCGAGACAACGGCCGATTCCCTGTCTATCATTTTGAATCCGTATTTGTCCAGGTGGTCTTCATGATTGTGTGTCAGCAGCCACAGGTTGATGTTTTTGAAATCGGATTCATCGTACACCGGACTGTTCAGTCTTTTCGTCTTGAAGTATTTATAATCCTGCACATGGCCCTCCGGGCAAAGTACCGGGTCGCACGCGATTTTGACGTCATCGACGCGCAGTATCCATGTCGCCCCGCCGATCCATTTAAAGGAAATATTCATGTTAAACCTGCCGTTAGTTTATCTTCAGCGAAACCGGGCGCAATGATAAATTGCGGTTTTCCGTCCGCGCTATAGCATCCTTTACCGCGTAAAACTGCCAAATGCAAGTTTTTTTTGGAATAAAAAAATGCACCGCTCCCGGTCTTTTTTCAATGACCGGGATACGGATTATGCAACGGTAATCCGTACCCTTTCCGACACGGGGATGCAGCTTCACCTGACGTAAAAAATATTATTTGACAATGCTTTTCTGTAAAGGTAGTCTATTAGAAGTCATGAGAATCAATCTGATAGTCATTTCCCTGTTCATAGCGGCGCAGTCGGGAATAGCTGCGGAAAAATATATCATCCTGGACGATGAGACCCTCTCGGGAAAGCCGCTGGGGCCCTTTGCCTATTACCTCGACGACGGCAGCGGCAGACTGACGATAGAGGACGTTTCGGCCGGACGGGCATCCCTCCTGTTCGCCCCATCGGAGCGTGAAATACCATCCTTCGGCTTCACCACGGATCCCATATGGCTGAGGTTTACGGCGGAGAATCCCGGAAACACGGAAAGGGAGTGGTATCTCGAGGTGGGATACGGGCAGCTTGACAGCCTTGAGCTATACGTTCCTGACGGCAGCGGGGGGTTCTCGGTGAGGGCGGCTGGGGACCACAGGCCGTATTTCGATAGGGAATACGACCACGAAAACTTCATTTTCAGGCTCAGTGAAAAACCGGGCAGGCACACATACTTTCTCCGCGTGCAGACCGGCGGGTCGGTCAATGTTCCCCTTTACGCCTGGTCTCTGGACAGGCTCACGACACGCAACTACAACTCTCACATCATGCTGGGCATTTTTTACGGGATCCTCCTTATAATGCTCGCGTACAATCTCATCATTTACTTTTCATCGTTTGATCCGGACTACCTGATATACGTTCTCTTCTCCATGAGCTTCATACTGGTGACCCTGGCCCTGAACTCGGTGGGGTTCCGCTTCCTGTGGCCCGACACCCTCTGGATGAACGATTCGATCCCATTCATCATGCCGATGGCGGACGCGCTTCTCGTGCTTTTCACCATGTCCTTCCTTGATACGAAGCTTCACACGCCGCGCATCCATAAAGTTCTGATCGCCGTCATTGCACTACTCGTGTCGGACAGCATGCTCTGCTTCTTCCTCCCTTACTCCGTAACGATCACGATCGCGACTCAGATACAGATAGCCTCGACCGCGCTTCTGCTCGGCATATCCGTTCTCTATCTTCTGAAGGGATACCGATCAGCCAGGTTTTACTTTCCCGGCGGGATCATACTTATTGCCGGAATCATCCTGACCTCCCTGAAAAACTCCGGACAGCTTCCGAACAATTTCATCACCGTATGGGGGTATATGTTCGGGTTCACGGTCCAGCTGGTGCTCCTGTCTTTCGCGCTGGCCGACAAACTGAACAATCTTAAAAAGCAGTACCAGGCCCTGAACGTCAACCTGGAAAAATCCATCCGCGCCCGCACCCTCGAACTCGAAAAAGCCCTGGGCGAGAAGGAAAGGGTCAACATCGAGCTATCCGCGGCAAGGGACGCGCTCTGGGGTGAAATGCAGCTTGCGAAAAAAATACAGACCATACTGCTTCCCCGGAAGCCCGCCATTCCGGGATACGAGATTTACGGTCTGACCAGGCCATCCGAACAGGTGGGCGGAGACTACTTCGACGTCATAAACGCGGCGGAAACAGACTGGATCGTAATCGGCGACGTTTCCGGCCACGGAGTGCCGGCCGGACTGGTCATGATGATGGTCCAGACGGCCATTCATGTCGCTGTGATCCAGGATCCGAACCGGCACCCATCGGACCTGCTCACCGTAATCAACGAGGTCCTTTATGAAAATATCAAGCAGATGGGCGACGACAAGTACATGACGATCACCGTGCTTGCGGCGCACAGGGACGGGTGCCTCATCTTCTCCGGACTGCACCAGAGCATACTCGTATACAGGAAGGCCTCCGGGGACGTGGAGATTGTCCGAACCAGGGGGATGTGGCTGGGCATAACAAAAAACATCGGCGATCTGCTGCACGACGACTGCCTTAAGATGGACCCGGACGACGTTATGCTCCTCTGCACGGACGGCATAACGGAATCATATCTGAAGGACGCCGCGGTCATCGACAACGAGTCGATGTACGGCCATGAAAAGCTGGAAAAGGTTTTCAGCGAGAGCGCTGCCCTGTCCGCGAATAAAATCATTGAAAAAATATTCGCCTCGCTCGAGCCTTACCGTCTTCACGACGACGTGACCCTGATGGTGGTCAGGCGGCTCCCAGAATAAAACCTTCATTGCAGCCCGCCCCGTATCCCCTGCCGCGCCCCGACCAGGATTATTTCGTCACCGAGAATTACGATCACATTCACAAGCCCGGAAATTTTTCTTCCCGGGCTTACGGTTATCTCGAAGTCGATCCTCAACAAGTGGATCGTGTCAGTCAGTTTCAAAAGTCCGCCGAATTGCCGTTTCCCTGTCGTGTTTGACGCATGCCGTTCAATCAATGAGTAAAACCAAAGGACGCCGCATCCCGAACTGCGAAATAATTACAATAAACTGTCCAGTTTTACGGCGATTCCGATAAAAATATTTTATATATGCCGCAAGCGAAGATATCAATCATATAAAAAACTGCTGGTTTTACATAAAAGTCAACTTTAATTTCCATGATTATAAAGTACGCCGGCGGATACTTGATCGCGGCGAGCTTTTCATTGCCGACTCAGGATGTCAAAGCAGGATATAAATAATATTCAATTCAAAAAAGGGCACAGAAAATATAAAGCCGGCACAACGTTCGAGGGATTATGGGGATTATTTCTCTGATGAAAAAAGGCGAATGTGCTTTAGAAAAATTGAAGATAACTTGACAGAAAGGCATGTTAATGTTATAAGAAATTCATCGTTTAAAAATTTCAACTAAAAGCGCTACAATTTGTGAGTCCTGTAATGGCAATTTCCACTTCTTTTCAAGGCCTTTATTGCATTTTGGACGATCAAGTTTTCATGGATGTTCCAGGCGAACCGTGAAGAGATTGCAGAAATACTCCGAAAGACATTTCTTCTTCGAGATACAAAAGCGTTGGCGGCCGACAGCTTTTGTGGCGGTAATATGATATTTGAAATAAAAAAATATATATCCCTCGCGTTCATCCTTGCGCCATTACTGCTCACTTTTGCCTGCAAGAGCTTCGACGAGTCAATCCTGAAACGGCAGGAATTCGTGGACCGGAGCGTGCCCTCCATGCGTGTGGTTGTAAATGAGCAAAGCATAAAAGCATGCAACGATGGGACGGGAGTTTATTACTGGATAATACCTACTTCCCAAGAAGCAATGACGTTGATAAAAAATGGCGTCAAGTTTCATAATCCTTCAGGGGAATTGTATCTGAGTATTGTCATGAGAAGGTTTAATTTCAATGAAAATGGTTTATATGTCATACTGGGGGTTCCATTAGGATTCATACCATTTTTTCTGGGTTTGCCTGCTCAAAAATTGACAATAGCGATAGATATAGAAGCAGCCATAGTTGGAAAAGATGGAAAAATTATTAAAATATATTCGGTTTCCGGATATGCAACGGAGTACAGGGCTTTCTACTATGGGTATAGTCACTTTAGTGATAATCATCGAAAGATGGCGTATCTCGGCGCCCTCAGTATGGCCTGCAGGGATCTGCACGCGCAACTTCTCGTCGATGCGGAGAATATCAAAAAGATGATCAAGCAGGGGCGCCGATGAAATGCATGAAAGCATATTGTGCAGCAATTATGATAATTGCAGGGACCCTGACAACGGGCTGTACAAATGCAACTGGCATCTATACCGGCACGCATGTCGTCGACAGGCTTCCCGGCTCCCCGGCCGTAAAACCTGAAAAGGAAGAAGGAACCGGGCCCGGATCGACGGAACATGTCGTGTACATGAAAGATGGAAGCATCATCAGGGGAGCTATCATCAACCAGGACCGTGCGAGCATTACTATAAAGACGAATTACATGACGATGAAGATCGAAAAGGCAAAAATACAGGAGATAAAGTACAAGTAAGAACTGTCGTCTATTTATTACATGAATATTTTCATCACACTCCCCCATTGAATTAACGAACGGCCGGCTTTTATTAATTAAATCTTCCATCCTTCCGCGATCATGCCGGGTCATTTCACAGGATAAGCTTCGAACCAACCTCGAATCAACCTCGTTTCAAGTTCTATCTTTCCGGTATGTTCCGCCTTTATGCCGGTTATATTTCAGAAGTTTTCTCATGTTCTTCATTGAAAAAAATTTTTCGCCGGGCTGCGTGGGGGTTGACAATGACATTGTCAGGTTTACTCACTCCCGGGTGAAGATTATCCATCAATGATTTATTGCCACTCTCGTGGCTTCACTATACCTGACAGGGATGGGTTCATCGCAGAGGGGGCCTCCCGCCAGCGCACGCATGACCGTTTCGGCCCCACATGTCATTTCGAGCAGAGCGAGAAATCCTTCCCAATGCATATGGTCAAGATTTCTCAGTCGCAGAGCTCCTTCGAAATGACAAAGGTGGAAATCATTCGCGAAATGCTTCGGCTTAAAACAGCAAGCCGGTATTTCACGCGAGGTCTCCTTCAGTGAAACATACTGCTTCTTATCGGCTGTTTATACTTGACAGTAATTCTCATGTGTAGATAAAATCACTTAAATTTTATCTTGTTATTGATTCCTTCCAGGGTCCCCGCATGAATCTGATATTTGCAATGATTAATGATTCCCTCAAGATGCCGTTTAAGCATTCTCGCAAAAATCTTCAATGGCTCAATTTGTGGATAGATTGCCTTGCGCTACCAGGATGCAAACCACTTTCGCGCCCAGGGCTCGCCTCGATGCTTCCATAACGCTTTGAGATCGTCCTTCAAGAAATACACCTTGCTGATTTTACGATTACGACTTAGCATTTCATTCAAATGTACATGTTCATTCCGTGACCGATCAAGATTACAATTATTTTTTAACAGGATATACCTTGAACCCTTGATGATTTCCTTTGCCGATGCGCTCGCTCTCCGATATTCCTCCGCCCTGACCCTGTCTACGACGTCACGCCAATAAGCCTGGATGATATGGAAAGGGTCAAACACGATCAATGCCTGCGGGCAGTGTGCTTCACCCGCTTTCAGGTATGGCCTCCACATATCCATTGCTACAGCTTCGGTTGAACTGCATTTTTCAGGCCCCATGCCTCGCTTCAGAGACTCTTCTCGTCGATCTTTGCCCATATAAAGCACTGACGCATCTTTAACATCAATGAAATCGTGGCATATGCATGCCGTTTGCGAATCGAACATTCATCAATTTCAATTACCGATGGATTCCGGGTGCCAATAAGGGGTACTTTCCGCTCCAATGCCTTCTTATCTATTTCCATGACCGTCTCCCAGTGAAGCCCAAATTGCCTGGCTATGGACTTTAACGAGCGGGTCTCCTCACAAGCGATTGCCACAGCAGCTCCCAAACGCATTGTGTAACGAACTCGTGGCTTAACCCATTCAAAAATTCCGGTCTTAATGCCACGGGCGGGACAGTCGATCCGACATTGATTGAATATCAGGCATACCGTGTCATAGCAACCAGAAGCCAGGTCTCTAGCTTCCCGGATCTCAGTATCATAGTAAGTCGTGAATATTGTACCGCAACTACAGTGGCATCGAGGTTCCTTGCGTTTAATAATTATATTAATCCTGGTCGAATCCTCATGAGTAATGTATTCTATCTCTTTAATAAAAAATCCTTGAATATTTACCAGCTTATCGATACACTCTTCTCTTGTTTGACCGTCGTTTATTCTTCTGATTTTTGGTGTGGTTACTTAAATTCTCGGATATTTCGATGGTCATTTTTATTTTATCCACACTTTAACGTGAAGAACCCTATCTGAAATCTATCATGAAAGGAGTATCATTATGGGGACAATCGGTTTTTTCCTGGTAACAGCAAGCGGTCTTGCATGGACAATTGTCTACATCTCTATCATCCATGCAAGTTTAAAAGATAAAACCTACGGTATGCCCATTGCCGCCCTTTCTCTCAATTTCGCATGGGAGTTGCTCTACACGGTTACCGGTTTCCTGTACAATCCATATAATATACAGACATGGGTCAATTTTATCTGGTGCTTTTTTGACCTCACTATTATTTATTGCTACTTCAAATTCGGCAAAAAAGAATTTGAACGTGTTGCAGATAAAAAATATTTCATACCCTGGTCCCTTCTTATTTTTTCTATGGCCCTTATTTTACAATACGGTTTCTATATCGAATTCGATACGAACAGTCCCAACTATTTGCCCGACCTGAAGGATTTTATTGACCCCAGATTGAGCGCCTGGTATTCCGCCTTTTTGCAAAATCTCCTGATGTCTGTTTTGTTTATCAATATGCTCGTTACCAGGAAAAATTCAAAGGGACAAACGATGGTTGTTGCAGTATCCAAATTTATCGGCACACTCGCGCCGACTATTTTATTTGGAGTTATATTGAACAACAAACTGGTTTTGATTGCAGGATTTTTCTGCACAGTTTTTGATGTCATTTATATATGGTTGCTTTCAAAATACAAAAAGCAATCAATATAGCCAGGCCATGGGTGCTGTGTCCGGGTTAAGGGCCTCCGCGCGGGGGCTTTTTTCTTGAGAAGAGGAACGTTCCATGAAGATCATTTGCATTGCGGCGGCGATTTTCTGCGTGACCGGGAGTCTGTTCTCCGGGGAAATTTCTGGATATTTATTTAACAGTCCCTGAAAATTTTATCATTCTCAATCTTAATATCCTTTACAAAATAGCCCGGCAGTCCTAATAATTCTGTTAGTATTTTTAATCCCATCTCGGTTCAGTTTGATATTTTTCTGATAAAAAATTAATTTCAAGGAGGTAAAATATGCCGGCAATATCAATGTTTTACGGACTTATCGTTTATCTATATTTCTATGACAATAAAAAACACAATATACCGCATATTCATGTTGAATATCAGGGGCAGGAAGTTGTTGTCAGTATAATGGATGGTTCAATGCTTGAAGGAGAAATTCCATTAAAAAAAATGAAACTTGTCCAGGCATGGATTGAAATCCATCAAGACGAATTGCTTGCGGACTGGGCTCTGGCAGTTAAAGGTGAACAGGTATTTAAAATTGATCCATTGAAGTGAGGATATAACATGAAAATAACATCAGTCGAACCGATAAAACCATCAATACTGAAACTAACATTTGATCCAAATGAAATTAAATATTTCGATGTGTCTCCCTATTGGCACAGCTCATTTTTTAAAGAATTGCAGGACTGGGAATATTTTAAATTAGTAAAAGTCGCAGGAAGAACAATCGCTTGGCCTCATGAACAGGATATCGCACCTGAAACATTATACATGGAAAGCCGTACTGAAATAAAAATATAGAAAACTACTCCTTTCCGGTATCGGCCCATGGCACAGATTGAATTTCAAGGGCCTCCGCGCGGGGGCTTTTTTCTTGAGAAGAGGAACGTTCCATGAAGATCATTTGCATTGCGGCGGCGATTTTCTGCGTGACCGGGACCATGTTCTCCGGGGAAATTCCTGGATAGTAGGATTTGAAGTGCTGCTGCATTGCAGCGGCACAGGGTGACGGCATATTTTAAAACAAAGAGAGATATATGTTTATTGGACACTATGGAGTAGGTCTGGCTTTAAAAAAAGCGGATAAGAGGATATCGCTTGGGCTGCTTTTTTTTGCGGTCAGTTTTATCGATTTGCTTCATTTTATTTTGGTATTAATCGGTATTGAGTCTGTTGAAATTGTTCCAGGTTTTACTAAATGGATTCCTTTGACGGGAAACAATCCAATAAGCCACGGCCTTACCGGAATGATTGCATGGTCTTTTCTTGCATATGCTGCAGTTATTATTTACGGGAAGATTAAAAAAGAAGATTCAGTCAGTTCCCGTAAAACTGCAATGATAATTTCTCTGGGCATATTCTCTCATTTTATCTGCGATGTAATTGTTCATGCCCCGGACCTGCCGTTGATTGGATACGATAGCATTAAACTCGGATTCGGATTATGGAATTACCCGGTGATTTCAAACGCATTAGAACTGGGCATGTTTTTCACTGGACTTATTATTTATTATAAATCAACAACCGGAGATGGTTTTACAGCAAAATACGGATTGATTATTTTAGGTATCGGTCTCATTGTATTCAATATTCTCATCGGAATTATTCCGCCGTTGGAAAATGTAAAAATAACTTATTTAAATATGCTGGTTTTATATACGGCAATTATTGCTGCGGCAGAATGGCTCGATAGGAAAAGAATATAATTTTTACATTAATATTGAGATCTGGTAAACAATGATGGAAAAACAATCAATTCAGCAGGAGAATATTGCGCTTATACAAAGGCTTTACAAATCTATTGAATCATTTGATTTTAACGCCTACATGGAGCTGCTTCGTGATGATATTGTCTATCACGCGGCAGGGAACTGTCCCGTGTCGGGTACGCACAAGGGTAAAAAGGCCATCGCAGAGATTGGAAGAATCACCTTCGAGGAAACAAAGGGGACTCACCGGGTAAAGCTGAAGGAGCTGATTGCGAATAAAAGCTATGCCACGGCCATCGATACATGGAGCGCCGCGCGGAACGGCAAAACTATCTGCATGGATAATATTATTGTATATAAGATTGAATCGGGGAAAGTGAGTGAGATTTTTGAGTTTATCGAAGATGAAAAAGAGCACGACGAATTTTGGAGGTAGGTTTTTTTAATCTGCTGGTTTCGACAAGCTTGGGTTTATGCCGCTTTCGTTCACGGTGATATCAAGAGAATCCTCTAATTGCCTGTATTAAGATTTTTATGAATAAAGAATTATTGGATTAAATATCCAGGAAGGTTCTTTCACCTGTACGGGGTTTTCCCAGACATGAAGTTTTATATCGGAAGCTCCCGGCCCGAAAAAAGATCCTTCCCAGGAAAAAAATATCGTGAAAAGTCCTTCTTAAATTTTAGCACGTGGCAGGTGCAAGAATTATCATTTTTATAATGGATAGAAATGTTGAAAATAATTTTTTAAGAGGTAAAAAGTATTGAATGCTTTTATCGCGCCACGACATGGTCATGATAGATAAGTGTCATCACGTTTCCGCTGTTTTTTTCCGGGTCCGTTCTTTCGCGATTCCCGTCCCGCTTTTTTATCGGTCTTACCGCAACACCGTATCGGAAGGACGATCTTCAGCCTATTATATATAGGCGGTGCGGTCCCGTCCGTCATATGATAACTTCATCGTGAAACCGAAGACAAGCGGGATATGAGAGCATCCTTCCCGAGAACCAAAAAACTTAATTAAACATTTCCCGCTGGCAGACTGATTGTCAAAAAGAATTATAGTTGCTTTTGACTTCCAAGAAGCTTTAGTATGTCCCTTTATCAGCAGGGTGGTGTGAAAAACTTTTTGCTTTCATATCGGAAAATCCTAAAAGGACAAGCCAAAAAGTGCGTGACACCGGACTTAAAATTTAAAATATTTCCTCAAACTCATAAAATAATCTTTTTATTACTAAAATATAGCTCCTTTCAACAGGGTTCTTATATTTACTAATAAATCCTTTCTGTGAGTGTGCTGTTAAGATTTACTTAAAAGAAAATATGTATTCATATTCCCCTTCCCTTTAATAGTAATTTCACCACGTTTTTCAAGAAAAAAGCTATCCTTTATTAGGTTATACGTTGACACAGAAACATGAATTTTCCCGGGAATACCATGGGACTCCATTCGAGAAGCAGTATTTACACTATCTCCCCAGATATCATAAATAAATTTTCTTTTCCCAATAACACCGGCAATGACTGATCCAGAATTTATTCCAATGCGAAGATTTAAAGAAAGACCATTGGCAAATTTGAATCTTTTTATAATTCTATTAATATCTATAGCAAATTGTGCGATAGCTTCTGCATGATCATCTCTTGCTTCGGGTAGGCCGGCAACAGCCATATATGCATCACCGATTGTCTTTATTTTCTCAATTTTATATTTATCAGCAATATCATCAAAACGTGAAAATATTTGATTAAGAATATCAACAAGTTTATTCGGAGATACTTTTCCTGAAAGCAAGGTAAACCCAACGATATCAGCAAAAAGGATAGTGCAATTTTTGAACTCATTTGCAATTGTACCGGGATGTAGTTTTAATTGCTCTGCTATTTGTTCTGGTAAAATATTTTTAAGTAATGAATCAGACTTTTCCTGTTCCTTTAGGATTTGTTCATTCTGCATTTGAATAACCTTCCCTTGAAGAAAGTTATCCCTAGTAGCCAGCTCAAAGAAATAACCTGCAAAAATTGCAATAAAATATACAACCCAAAATGCTGATGATATCATTATTATCTCAGCTTTCGAATAAACACAAAAATACAATAATGCTATTTGGGATAATAAAACATAAAACAGGGTAACTACTGAGGCAATTTTGAAACGAATGCGAAAAATAAAAAAACAAATAAATAGAAAACCGATAATCATTGCCGAATAAAAAACTACATTTTTAATTACCATATTTGCAATATAGTTAACATATATAGCACCTATAAAATTTGAAAATGCTGTAAAAGGCTGGTATAATCTCAACAATCCCCTGAAGTGTGTAATAACAATATTTATGATAAGACCCGGAATTAATAAGAACATTATGACTTTTATTGCCGAATATGATTTTTCATCAAACATATAGTAATATAAAATTAGAATAAATAACCAGGTTGAGATTGCCAAGTAAAGGCCGAGACGATTAAAAATGCGGTTTGAAAAATCATTGTTAGCAATAAATTCATTTTCTAATTTTTCATCTTTGAAAGTTAAGAAAAGAATGTGCATTTTATTTGTATTCATTTTATACTCACCGCATAACAAAGTGTTTTTCATTTTACTATAAAATTTAATTAACGGTTGCTGATAGCAGACTGGGAGTCAAGAATAATAGTTGATTTTAACTTCCTATGAGTTTTACTATGTCTTATTGGAAACAGGAACTGCGGAAAACTTTCTGTTTTAAAATCGCAGTTTTATAGAAAGACAAAAAATAAGTGATGCAGGAAGCGTTTGCCGTCCGGACTTCTATCTGTCCATAAGGCAAAGTTCATTAACATATGTAAAAAATAAAATCAGTATTCGGAGAACAACTAATGTCCAGAAGGCCCGCGTGGTGGCTTAAATTCCTTGCTTTCGTCTGGCCGATAACCTGGACCAGCGCAAGAATGACTAAAATTCCTGTCCTGGGAAAACTGCTCGCGGTAATCACGACACCGCTATTTTCAGGCAATAACCTCAATATCAGCTATATTCCCATAAATAAAGAAGTCAAAGGAGCCGAATCATCCTTTCTGCCGGAGAAGGTCGTAGAGGCTTTGATAAGACGGTCGTCGCACAGGGTGATAATAAACCGCTGCACGTGCCGCGATGCCTGCAACTGCAAGAACCATCCGATCGAATATGGATGCACACTCCTTGGCGAGGGGACGAAAGAAATCGACCCGAGGATCGCCAGGCACGTTTCCGTCGACGAAGCGATTGAACACTTCCACAGGACGCTTGAAAACGGCCTTATCCCGCAGACGGGACGTGTTCGGATAGACAACTTCATCTGGGGTGTGAAAGACAGGGGTAAGCTATTAACGCTCTGCCACTGCTGTACCTGCTGCTGCACAATACTCAAGTCCGGTAAATACTGGCCTGAAAAAGCCGCAGAATCTATCGTGAAGCTTGAAGGCCTGACTATAGATGTCATCGAAGATAAATGCGTACGGTGTGGAAAATGCATTGAAGAATGTTTCATGGATGCCATAAAGCTTACCGGCGGCAGGATCGTTCACGATCAGGAAAAATGCAAAGGCTGCGGGATATGCGCGTCAGTCTGCAAAGAGAAAGCGATCAGTGTCGAGATCGCCAGCGTTGAAAGCGCGGTGAATGAAATATACGGCAGGATCAAAACACGCATAAATTTCGAATCAGGGGGATTTTAATGAACTCAAAAGGTTTCTGGTATATCCTGATGGCCGGCTCGATTGGTTTGTGGGTCGTGGTGCTTCTTGCCGCGATATTGGTTCCGTCCGTGTCGATGATCGCCTGGATTGTTTTTATTGCCCTTGCTGCGGTTCATGTTCTGGAATTTCCCCTGGTATCAAAAAAAATATCAGACAAAAAAGGTATTTCAGGAAGTACCGCCTTTATCAAGACGATCCTCTTCGGTTTCACCTGGTGGCTGGCTTTGAAAAATGGCATAATTGAAAAATAGGATAAACACATTGACGAATATTTTTAAATTCGGCCCGAACAGAAAAATGGTCAGGATCATGTTATGGCTCTCCTGGCCGATAATCAAGTACGGCAAGAAGCTCAGCGGTGTTCCCGTCCTGAAATGGCTGATCAATCCTTTTTTCACGAGGCCTTATAATGAAGTCACCTCGATTCCGATCGGCGTGAGCCTGCCCGAAAACAAGAGTGTCCCGCTTCCCCTGCGAACCCTCGAAAGGCTGGTCGCTGAGGTAGAAGAGAAATTCATAATCAGCGAATGCATCTGCAGGCGTCATGAGAAGTCGGTCAACCAGCCCATTGATCTCGGATGCATGGTCCTTGGTCCTTCGATCAAGAGGATGCATCCTTCACACGGGCGGTATGCAACAACAGAAGAGGCTTTGGCGCATGTGAGGCGCGCCGCACAGCTCGGACTGATAGCCAACATCGCCCATGTCTGGATCGATATGACAGCCTTCTGGGTCAGGTTCAAGCCGCTGATGTTTATTTGTTTCTGCGACGATGTTAATTGTCTGTATAGAACGCACATGAAAAGCAGAGGGCCGGCGCTTGACGGTGCCTATCAGAAACTTCCGGGAATTACAGTCGAAGTCGATACGGTAAAATGCGACGGTTGTGAAATCTGCCTTGAGAAGTGCTTCGTCGCGGCTGTCGAGATGAAAGAAGGCAAAGCCATCATCACAGATGACTGCAAGGGTTGTGGCCGGTGTTATCAGGTATGTCCGATTGGCGCGGTCAGGATGACCTTTCCAGGCGAGGAGGAATTTCTCCGGCAGGTCAAAGATAGAATCAGGTCAGTGTCGGAACTGCCTTTAACAGGAGGCGTATGACTCTGAAGCAGTCCGTCGCCGCACGGGTGATGCAGCGAAAATATTTGCTGGGCCCCGGTCACCGTGCCATCGATCGGCCATTTTTCCCGGGGCATATTCCTCTGCTGCGGGACATTCACCCCTGGCTTTCGCGGCGCCAAATTTAATTAAACATTTCCCTTCAGCAGACTGATTGTCAAAAAAAATTATTGTTGCTTTAGGTTTCGATGAACCAAGCACAATTATGCCGCAGTCCGTCTGCTGTAGGTCAGGGAGTTCAATTGAACTTTTTTTTATAGAGGAAGTTACATAAAAAGACAAGGAGAAAGAAATAGATAAAAATATTCAATATTTTCCTTGACATTTGATATCATATCATTATTGTGACCAATCATTCACAATAATGATATGTCAGAGAAAAAAAGTACACATATAAGACAGGAAGAAATTGTCCAGGCCGCACTTAAAGTTATTGGTCAAAAAGGTGTAGGTGCTTTAACTATTGCTACAATTGCAGAAGCGGCAGATATGACTGAATCCAATATTTACCGGCATTTTGGCGGCAAGCAAGATATCTATTTCGCGCTGGCTAAATTCATTGGTAATGCCGTTATGGGAAAAGCAGCAGCTATTGCAGCTGGAAGCCGGAAGCCCTGGGAAAAACTTGAGACTATCTTTTTTTCCCATATTACTTTAGTCCTGAAAAATCCAGGTATTCCGCGATTTATTTTTTCAGAAGACATCCGTCTTGGCAACAAAAAACTTGCGGAAAAAATTTCTCTTCGTCTGAATAATTATATTGATACATTGGCAGGTATTATTGAAGCCGGAATTGCTGAAGGAGATTTTCGTCAGGGAATATCGCCGCGAGAGTCTGCAAAGACATTACTCGGGATAATTCAATCCACGTCACTTAGTTGGGCAATGGACGGTAAATCTTTTAATATAAAAACTGAAGCTGAAAAAATCTGGCGTAATTATTTAACTCTTATGCGCTAATTTTTTTTATTTTCGATGTGAATAAATATTCACATATTGTTTTGAGGATATTATAAGCCAGCTATAAATATAGAAGATACAGTATCTCTGAAAGAAGTGATGATAATGAACATCAAAAAATAGTTTTGCGGATAAAGTTTGATAGTTATCCCGCCTGAGAGAAAAGGCTATTGAATTTAATACTGCATGCTGCTAAATATTTTTTATATAGGGGAAAAAACTTTGAAAAAATCAACCAGATTAATAACAGGAGCAATATTATTCCTGGTTTTATTTATATTCTTTGTCATTGTATTTCAGAGCAATTCACTGTCTTTGAATCCTGAATCCTTACATGAAAAACTTGTCGGCACAACTCGTGACATGAAATGGCTTAGCCTGATGAATCATATTCTTTTTATTATTACATTGCTTGCCGGTTTTTTCTGGAAGAAGAGTCGCGAAGTGGTTTTTACGCTATTTATGATTTATCTTTGCATAGGAGCGTTTGCAAGTGCTTTTAAATATCATATTGTTAGTAATTATCTTTATTTCCCTATTGTTGTTTGTCTGATTCTCTATGCAGTGATAAATAAAAAAATTAAATTTGATTTTTCCAAGCTAGCATTAGCAGATAAGATTATGGGGACTATCTCTTTAATCGGGAGCTTCTGGTATTTAGCATTAGTTGAAAGTCCGATTTTTTTAAATGCCTTGCTGTATTCTCCAGTTGGGGTGGTTAATTGTCCAACAGTATTAGCATTATGTGGTTTTCTTATTTTAAATACTGAAAAGAAAAATCGGTCGCATTCTTTAGAGCTTGTCATTATCTGCGGCGCGATATTTTTCGGAGGGTTGGGTCTTTTAACAATGAATGTATATTTTGATATTGTTCTTGTTGCTATGGCTTTATATTTAGCGTGGCGCATGTGGAATGATAACTATCGGGAATCTGGAGATAGTATTTAGTTAATTTAATAGATAATTCTTTACCAGGTACCTCTGTGACAGGTGCTTGAATTGCGTATTGTACGCGTTTAATAAAACATTGTTTTTTTGTTATGGGCGGTTCCCAAAACCTGTATTTTCTACCGCCACTAACTCCCCCTGCGATAAGGGGAAGAAACGAAGAGGGGGTAAATACAGGTTTTACAATGTTTCCGCACACAAGGGGATATCCTTAAATGTGTTTTTTGAAGTCCCCTTATATAAAATAAGTTTTCTAAAAAAAATATAAGGAGCCTGCCATGAATTTAAAAACCGCGAATTTTCCACTGCAGGTGGCAATAGCCACCTTGCTCTACAATGTCCTGCACATTCTGGCCTGGGAATTGCCTATTGCTGTAAGGCTTAGCTGGGATGTAAACATCATCGGGGATATTATTGTTATTGCTGCATCTACGCTTGGTATGATACTGATAGCATTTGGAAAAAAAGCAGGGTTGATCCTTGCTGTTATCCCTGCCAGCTGGGCAATCTTTTTCCAGTGGTTTATCGTCTATTTTATATTGGGTTACAAGGAACCAAATGGAGTCTGGTGGTATCCGTTATTCCCGATTTTTCAGGGAATCAATATTGTATTCTTCTGCATCCTTGCTTACAGAAATCTTGACCGTCAGTCATTGCCTGAACAGAAAACCGGTAATGGGTTAAGATCCCCGTCTTACTATCTCTATGCTGCCAGCGCGTTTCTCCT